>CALRUM020000010.1:0-155197 GCA_943371375.1 Asaia bogorensis | reverse complement strand
TGAGCTGGGCCTGGCCGGGGCTTGTCGGCGGGTCCGCGCACACACCGTTCGGGCTGAGCCTGTCGAAGCCCTCTTTGCTCCTGGTGTTTGTAGTTCGCCTGCAAGCAGGGGGTTGCCCCGGCGGGCGACTCACTCATGGACTCCCCCGCGTGTCATCCCGGACTGGATCCGGGATCCAGGTTGGATAACCCGTGCTGTTGGAGTGTGCCTACTAGCCGGGTCTCGCCCCGGCGGGCGACTCACTTTCTCTTGCGTCGCCAAGAGAAAGTAAGCAAAGAGAAGGCGACCCGATGGTCTGGGTCCTTCCGCTTCGCTCCAGGCAACCTGCGGTGCTCGGTCAAAGCGGGGTCTCGCTCGAACTCGCTGCGCTCAGACAATCGCGAGCCCTGATCCGCTTTGACCTGCGCTCCTCGGCCCAGCCCGACGGGTGGGGGGAAAAGACAAAACACAAACTCCCGCATACCGAATTCATCCGGAGTCCTTGAAGCGCGCAGCGCTTCAAGGACGGGAATCCCAACAGACCGTCATGTTTGCGCGCGAGCGCAGCACACGCGGCCAAATGAAGTCCCCCTCCATCGCCCAACGGGGCGAGGGAGGGGTTAGGGGTGGGAGTGGGGAGTCCGTCCTACTGTCAACAACAGACCCGAGGCGCAGCGTGACGCAGCATGAAGCAAAAGAACGCTATAAATTCAGTAGCTGCCTACGCTTGTATCTAATGGGCCAACAGCACTTTCGGCTCAAACTTCACGCGCTTGGTGCTGAAAAACGCCTTCACATTCCGCACGTTGGCGTCACTGGTAAACAGGCGCTGCGCCAGTGCCAGATAGGCCGGCATGCTGGCCACATGCACCACCAGCACAAAGTCCGGCCCCGGCGAAACCCGGTAACACTGTTGCACCGCGCTGTCCTGCGCCACACGGGACTCGAATGTTTGCTGCCATTCGGCGCCCTGCTGGTCCAGCGTGATCTCGACCAGCGCCGTCAGGCCATGACCCAGTGCGGCTGCCAGCTTGTCGGGGTTGAGAATTGCGATTTCGCGCTCTATCAGCCCGGCGTCGCGCAGCCGCTTGACACGCCGCAAGCAGGTGGGCGGCGAAATAAACACGCGGGCTGCCAGCGCCTGGTTGCTCAGCGAGGCGTCGTCCTGCAAAACTTCAAGCAGTTTGATGTCTATTTCGTCAATCTCTGAGATCACATTAATTCCATAAATTTAGTATTATTGAAATAATATTACAAACATTAAGAATGATGAAATTTTTCTATGAATTTGTAAAAATAATAGAGATTCAGAAAAACATCTTAGCCCTAACATCCGCTGATTCATTTCTCTGGAGCAGCTTATGTGCGGCATTGTGGCGTCAGTTTCGACCCGGAATATTGTTCCCATCCTGGTGCAAGGCCTGCAGCGGCTGGAATACCGGGGTTATGACTCCTGTGGTGTGGCGGTGTATGACCAGGGGCTCAAACGTGCGCGCAGCACCTCCCGGGTGGCCGAGCTGATCGAGCAGGTCCAGGCCGACCACATCAAAAGCGGCACCGGTATTGCCCACACGCGCTGGGCCACCCATGGCGCGCCGGCGGTGCACAACGCACACCCGCACTTCAGCCACGGCCCTGGCGCCGCCGCGCACAAACCGGGCAAGGTGGCACTGGTGCACAACGGCATCATTGAAAACCACGAAGAGCTGCGCGCCGCCTTGCAGGCCAAGGGTTATGTGTTCGCCAGCCAGACCGACACCGAGGTCATCGTGCACCTGATGGACAGCCTGTACGACGGCGATCTGTTCGAGGCACTGAAGGCGGCGACGGCCAGCCTGCACGGCGCCTACGCGATTGCCGCCTTCTGCAAGGACGAACCGCACCGCGTGGTGGGCGCCCGCTCGGGTTCACCGCTGATTCTGGGCGTGGGCAAAGACGGCAGCGAAAGCTTTCTGGCCAGCGACGCGATGGCACTGGCCGGCGTGACCGACCAGATCGTCTACCTCGAAGAGGGCGACCTGGTCGATATCCAGCTCGGCAAATACTGGATTGTTGACCGCAACCACAAGGCGGTTCAGCGTGAGGTCAAGACCGTGCAGGCACACAGCGGCGCGGCCGAGCTCGGCCCCTACCGCCACTACATGCAGAAAGAAATTTTTGAGCAGCCGCGCGCCATCGCCGACACGCTGGAGGGCGTGGACGGCATTGTTCCGGAACTGTTTGGCGACGGCGCTTACCGGGTCTTCAAGGACATCGACTCGGTGCTGATCCTGGCCTGCGGCACCAGCTATTACAGCGGCTGCACCGCCAAGTACTGGCTGGAATCGATTGCAGGCATCCCGACACAGGTCGAGGTCGCCAGCGAGTACCGCTACCGCAGCTCGGTGCCCAACCCCAGGACGCTGGTGGTCACCATCACCCAAAGCGGCGAAACCGCCGACACCCTGGCCGCCCTGCGCCATGCGCAAAGCCTGGGCATGACGCAGACACTGACCATCTGCAACGTGGCGACCTCGGCCATGGTGCGCGAATGCAAACTCGCCTACATCACGCGTGCGGGTGTCGAGATCGGCGTGGCGTCCACCAAGGCTTTCACGGCCCAGCTGGCCGGCCTGTTTCTGCTGACGCTGGCACTGGCCCAAAACAAGGGCCGGCTCAGCGACGAGGAAGAGGCCGCCCACCTCAAGGCCATGCGCCATCTGCCCGCCGCCCTGCAGGCGGTGCTGGCGCTGGAACCGCAAGTCATCAGCTGGGCTGAAGACTTTGCGAAGATGGAAAACGCCCTGTTTCTCGGGCGCGGCCTGCACTACCCGATTGCGCTGGAGGGTGCCCTGAAGCTCAAGGAGATCAGCTACATCCACGCCGAGGCCTACCCGGCCGGCGAACTCAAGCATGGCCCGCTGGCGCTGGTCACCAGCGCCATGCCGGTGGTCACCGTGGCACCCAACGACACACTGCTGGAAAAGCTCAAGAGCAACATGCAGGAAGTGCGCGCGCGCGGCGGCATGTTGTACGTACTGGCGGATGCCGACACGAAAATTGAAAGCGGCGAAGGTATTCACGTGATCCGCATGCCCGAGAACTACGGCGCGTTAAGCCCGCTGCTGCATGTGGTGCCGCTGCAGTTGCTGGCCTATCACACAGCACTCGCCCGCGGAACGGATGTTGACAAGCCGCGCAATCTTGCAAAGAGCGTGACCGTCGAATGACGGCCACGGTGCGCGACGGCGCACTGCGCGGTTTGGGGGACGCTTACTTCGCGCAGCGAAGTTATGCGGCCACACAAACCAAGAAACCTGGCCAAATCCGTCACTGTAGAGTGACGGATTTGGGGCGGCATAAATGCCGCCGGATGGCGTAGCCACCAGGTTTTTGGTTTGGGGGAGCACTCATGTCGCGCGGCGACGTGATGTGATCACCACACGCCGCGCAATCCTGCAAAGAGCGTGACCGTCGAATGACGGCCACGGTGCACGGCAGCGGAACGCGATTTTCATCAGGGTAGATGCCAGCGCCGCACCGGCCTGCGCTGCGACACAATGCGGGCATGAGCCCCAGCCAGATCATTGTTCTTGCCACCCCGGTTTTTTTTGTCCTGATCGCGATTGAGTTCGCCTGGGGTTATGCGAAGGGCCGCAACACCTACCGCCTGAACGACGCGGTCAACAGCATCAGCCTGGGCATGCTGAGCCAGATCAGTGCGGTGTTCACGCGACTGTTTCGCATCGGCATTTACACCGCCATTTATTCGTCGGTGGCACTGTTTCCGGATGAGGCTTTCTGGACCACCTGGTACGGCTGGCTGATCGCGCTGGTTTTTTACGACTTCTGTTATTACTGGCTGCACCGCGCCGGCCATGAAAGCGCCCTGTTCTGGGCCGCGCATGTGGTGCACCACCAGAGTCAGGACTACAACCTGTCGACCGCGCTGCGCCAGACCAGCAGCGGCGCCATCTTCGGCTGGATTTTTTATGTGCCGATGGCGATTGCCGGCGTACCGCCGCTGGTCTTCGGCGTGGTGGTGCTGGTGGACCTGCTCTACCAGTTCTGGGTACATACCGAACATGTGCCCAAACTCGGCTGGTTTGACCGCTGGTTCTGCTCGCCGTCCAACCACCGGGTGCACCATGCCGTCAACGACCCCTACCTGGACAAAAACTACGGCGGCGTCTTCATCATCTGGGACCGGCTGTTTGGCAGCTTCCGCGAAGAGGACGAGAAGTGTATTTACGGCACCCGCAGCCCGCTCAACAGCTGGGACCCGCTGTGGTCCAACGCCGAGGTCTACTGGGCCCTGGCCAAAGACTCGTGGCATGCGGCCCACTGGGGCGACAAGATACGTGTCTGGTTCAAGCCACCAGGCTGGCGCCCGCCGGATCTTGTGGCGCGTTTCCCCCGGCCGGCCTTTGACATCAGCGCGGTACAGCGTTACCACCCACCGATCAGCCGCGGCATGATGTGGTTTGGCGCGCTGCAGTTTGTGGTGCTGTTGCTGGGCGTGGTACTTTTTCTCTGGCATGCAGACACGCTGCCCGGTGTGCAAGCGGCCATCTGGCTCGGCGTGCTGACAGCCGGTCTGTGGGCCGTGGGCGCGGCATTGCAGGGGCGCATCAGCTGGACAGAGGTGCTGCTGATCGAGGCGGCGGCGCTGGCCACCGCCACCGGCGCGCTGGGGCTGGTGGAACTGCACCGCGTGTTCAAACCGCTGGCCCTGTTGTTTGCTATTGTTTTTGTAGCTCTTCGCGCGCATCCCATCAGGGCCACAGGCCGCTTTGATAGCTATTTATTGGCCGGGCTGGTTTTTTCACTCGCGGGCGACTGTTTTTTGATGTTTCCCGGTTTCTTCATCCCGGGCCTGCTGTCTTTCCTGGTGGCGCACCTGTTTTACATCGCCGTGTTCAGGCAGGGCCAGGTCTGGATGCCAAGCCGGCGCGCGCTGGCGGCCACCCTGGGCGTCGGCGCACTGATGTACACCTTCCTGTTTGAAGGGCTCAACCCAGTCCTGCGTTTTGCGGTGGCCGCCTATGTGGTCGTGATTGCGCTCATGGCCGCACAGGCCATGGGGCGGGCCACCGTGCTGCGCGACAAGGCCTCGGTCTGGGTGGCCATTGGCGCCGGATTTTTCATGCTCAGCGATTCGCTGCTGGCGACCCACAAGTTTGCAACGCCACTGCCGTTGGCGCAGTTGTGGATATTGAGCACCTATTACATCGCGCAAATCCTGATTGCGCGTTTTGCGCGGCCGTCGGCGCCCAGGGGCTGACGGCCTTCAGCTTGCGGCGTGGGCAATGGCCTCGTCGCGCGCGATGCGCCCGTCAATCAGCTCAACCAGCCGGTCGCAGCGCGCGGCCAGACGCGGATCGTGGGTGACCACGACAAAGGTGGTGCCAAGCTCAAGGTGCATGCGCCGCAGCTGCACAAACACCTCGTCGGACGAGGCCGTGTCGAGGTTGCCCGTCGGTTCGTCGGCCAGCACCAGCGCCGGCTCCATCACCAGCGCGCGGGCAATGGCCACACGCTGCTGCATGCCACCCGACAGTTCAGCCGGCCGCTTGTCCATGGCATTGGCCAGGCCGACCGAGGCCAGCAGCGCGCGCGCATGCTCGCGCTGCTTGACACTGACATGGCCGCCGCGCATCAGCGCGGGCAGCGTGACGTTTTCCAGCGCCGTGAAGGCCGGCAGCAGGTGATGGAACTGGAACACAAAACCCAGGGTGCTGCGCCGCAGCAGGGTCAGGGCCGCGTCGTCCAGGCCGTGCACCTCCTGGCCCTGCAGCCGGTAACTGCCGGCCGTCATGCCTTCGAGCAGGCCGACGATGTTGAGCAGCGTGCTTTTGCCCGAGCCGGAGGGGCCGATCAGCGCAATGAATTCACCGCGCTGCACCTGCAGCGACACGCCGTGCAACACTTCGGTCTCGCTCGGCAAACCGAGGTTGTAACTCTTGCGGACCTCGCCCATCTCGATCAGCGCGCGGGTATCGGGGGCAGCCGTCATGGCGTCACATCCGTATCGCCTGGGCCGGGTCCAGCGCCGCAGCGCGGCGCGCCGGTGCCACCGCGGCCAGCACCCCACACACGGTGGCGATCAGCGCCACCTGCACGGCCGTGGCCAGCGGCAGGCCAATCACAAACAGCGGCAGCCCGTCGGAGCCGCGTACAAATTTCGTGAACAGCCAGATCATCAGCACCGCCAGCGCAATGCCGAGCGCCGAACCGAGCGCTCCCACCACCGCGCCCTGCACCAGGAAAAGCCGCAGAATTTGTCCGCGCGTGGCACCCATGGCACGCAGGATGCCGATCTCGCGGCGCTTTTGCACGACAGACACCACCAGCACACTGGCGATGCCCAGCACCACCACCACCAGCACCACCCCGCGTATCAGCGCGGTACTGACCGACTGGGCGTTGAGGGCAGACACCAGCTGCGCGTTGCTCTCCTGCCAGCTTTCAATCTTGTAGGGAAACTGCTGGCGCAGGGCCCCGGCCAGTTCCCGGGCCGACCAGACGTCTTTCACGGTCAGGTCCAGGCTGGTGGCGCCGCCGGGCAGGCCCAGCAGGTTTTGCGCCGCACGCAGCGGCACAATGACGGTGCGCCGGTTCAGGTCCTTGATACCCAGATCCACCAGCGCGGTGACACGCACCGAGTCACTGACCAGACCGGTCTGCACAGTCAGGCGATCGCCGGCACGCACACCCAGGTCCGCCGCCAGCTCGCGGCCCACAATCGCCTCGCCTGGCGACAGCCGGGCAGTGCCGCTGATCACCTTGCTGCGCAGCCCGACCACGCGGTCATAACGGTCCAGGTCCACACCCATCAGCGCAATCGCCTGGGTGGCTTCACCGCGCAGCGCCAGGCCGGCGCCCGACACCATCGGTGACACACCGGCGATGCCCGGCATGGTTTCCAGCAGCGGCACCAGGGCCTGCCAGTTGGCGACCGAACGCAGGCGCTGTGCACGTGGCTGGGTGTCGGTCAGCGCGGTGCTGCCCGGCACGGCAGGCCAGGCGGGCGTGACCACATCGTCAGGCGCACGCACGCTGATATGCGCCTGCGCGCCCAGGGTCTTGGTCAGGGTGCTGCCCTGCAGGCCGCTGATCAGCGCCGAAATATAGGCAATGACCGCCACACCAGCTGCTACGCCAACGATGATGAGCACGGTCTGCATGCGGCCCTCGCGCAGGAAACGCAGCGCCACCCGCCATTCAAAACCGAGCCCGGGGATCATGCGGTGGCAGCCGTTTCAGCGCCCCATGGCGTTGCTCAGGGCCGGGCCCGCGTCGGACGTGGCTGCGGCCCTGGCGACGGGCTGGCCCGGCGCCCAGGTCACGGCGCGCGCGCGAATCCGGGCGCCGGCCTGAACGTTGCTGCCCAGCAGTACGGCATCGCCTTCAGCCAGGCCCTCCAGCACCTCGGCCGCGTCCAGCGTGCGCAGGCCCAGGCGCAACTTGCGCTGCTGCGCACGACCCGCGTCGGCGACCAGCACCGTCACGCTGGTGGGCGAGGCCTGGCTGCGCAAGGCGTTCAGCGGCAACACCAGGGCGCGTTCGCGCCGGCCGGTCTCGACCTCGACCGAAAGCGTCATGTCTTCGCGCAAAAAGGCCGGGGCCAGCTGTTCGAGCGCGAACTTGACTTCGATCGCGCCGCGCTGGGCATCGACCGCGGGGGCAATCGACAACACGCGCGCAGAAAAACGCTGGTCGGCAAAAGCGTCGGCCACCACGGCAGCCTTCTGCCCCGGCTGCAACTGGTCGAGGAAACGCTCGTCCACCTGCGCCGTGAGCTGCGTGGGACCAGCCAGCGCCAGGCTCATCAGGGCCTTGCCGGGTTGCACGATTTGCCCCGGCTCGACATCGCGTGTCAACACCCGCGCATCGGTCGGTGCCAGCACGGCCGCCTGCGCCAGGCGGGCGCGCGCCGCCGCCGTGGCGCCGCTGGCCAGGGCCAGCTGGGCCTGGGCCTGCGCCACATCGGTCCCGGCCTCAGCGTTGGCCTGGGTCTGTGCGCGGGCACCGGCCTGCTGCGCACGGGCCACTTCGACGGCGCGCCGGACTTCATCGAGCCGCGCTTCGCTGAGAAAACCCTGCTGCACGAGTTGCCGGGTGCGTGCCAGCTCGGCCTCGGCCGCCTTCAGCGTCGAGTCGGCCTGCGCGAGGCTGGCCTGGGAGGCGGTCCGGCCGGTACTGCGCAAGCCCGCCAGCCGCGCCTGGGCCTGGCGCTCCGAAGCCAGCGCCTGCGTCACGGCGGCGCGCAGCTCCTCGCTTTCAAGCTGGACCAGCACCTCACCCTGGCGCACCTGTGCACCTTCGAGCACCCGCACCTGCGCAACGCGCCCGGTCACGGTGCTGCCCACATCCACACGCGACAGTGTCGCCACGCGGGCAGAAAACTGCAGGGTCCGCAGCAGCGGCGCATAACGCAGCTCCAGCACATCGACCTTGGGCGTTTTCTGGACAAACCAGGCCACGCCGGCTGCCACCACAACCATGGCCGCGACCCCCATCCCGATCCAGCCGCGTTTCAGGGAGAGTGTGTGCGCCAGGCTCATGGCCGGTTCAGGTTCCGGGTTCAAACAAACCGGCACCGGTTCCGGGTGGCGTCACACCCAGATGACGGTAAGCCGCCAGCGTCGCAATGCGGCCGCGCGGTGTGCGCTGCAGATAACCCTGCTGGATCAGATAGGGCTCGATCACGTCTTCAATCGTGTCGCGCTCTTCGCCAATGCTGGCGGCAATGTTGTCCAACCCCACCGGCCCGCCGTCAAAGCGGTGGATCACGGCCTCCAGCAGCTTGCGGTCCATCACGTCAAAGCCCTGCGGATCAACATCGAGCATGGCCAGCGCCTTGTTGGCGATGTCCAGCGTGATGTGGCCTGCGCCCTTGACCTCGGCATAGTCGCGCACGCGGCGCAGCAGGCGGTTGGCAATGCGCGGTGTGCCGCGTGAGCGGCGTGCAATCTCAAAACCGCCGTCTTCGTCCATGGGCACGTTGAGCAGGCCCGCACTGCGCCGCACAATGCGGGCCAGTTCGTCGGCGCTGTAAAACTCCAGCCGCGCGACGATGCCGAAACGGTCGCGCAGCGGGTTCGTCAACATGCCGGCGCGTGTGGTGGCGCCGACCAGCGTGAAGGGCTGCAAATCGAGCTTGATGCTGCGCGCCGCCGGGCCTTCACCAATCATGATGTCGATCTGGTAGTCCTCGAGCGCCGGATACAAAATCTCCTCGACCACCGGGCTCAGGCGGTGAATCTCGTCGATGAACAGCACATCGTTTTTTTCGAGGTTGGTCAGCAAGGCCGCCAGGTCTTTCGGTTTTTCCAGCACCGGGCCCGAGGTCTGGCGCAGGTTCACACCGAGTTCATGCGCAATGATGTGGGACAGCGTGGTTTTGCCCAGGCCGGGCGGGCCAAACAGCAGCACATGGTCCATGGCCTCGCTGCGTTTTTTGGCGGCACCGATAAAAATTTCGAGTTGCTCGCGCACCTTGGACTGGCCGACATACTCATCAAACAGCTTGGGCCGCAGCGCGCGTTCCATCGCTTCTTCGTTGGGCGAGGCCGGCGCCGCAGACATGACGCGCCTGGCCGGTGGCACGCCGGACATGTCGAAGTCGTCGGTTTGAATGCTCATTTGGCGAGCGCCTTCAGGGCCAGCTTGATGCCGTCACTGACACCAATGTCCCTGGGCAGGGCTTTGAGCGCCAGCGCCGCGTCACGGTCGCTGTAACCGAGCGCCACCAGCGCCTGCAGAATGTCGGACTGCGCATCGTCGGCCAGACTGACGGTGATGCCCATGTCGGCGCCCAGCTTGCCCTTCAATTCGAGCAGCAAACGTTCGGCGGTTTTTTTGCCTATGCCCGGCACCTTGATGATGCGGCCGGCTTCCTGCTGCGTCACGGCCTGAGCCAGTTCATCCACACTCATGCCGCTGAGCACGCTGAGCGCGGTACGCGGGCCGACCCCGGAAATCTTGATCAGCTGGCGAAAGGCCGCGCGTTCGCCGGCGCTGCCAAAACCGTACAGCAGCTGCGCGTCTTCGCGCACCACAAAATGGGTCAGGAGGCTGACTTTTTCGCCCAGTACCGGCAGGTTGTAAAAGGTGCTCATGGGCACCAGCACCTCATAACCGACGCCATTGCAGTCCACCAGCAGCTCCGGCGGGTTTTTTTCGGCCAGCAGGCCAGTGATGCGTCCAATCATGGGCAAATCTTATCAGTGCGCCCGCTGACCGCCGGCTTGAATATAGAGGGACAATCACCCATCTGATTGCCTTGCCTCAAGGAAAACCTACTTTTGATCCTCAGACATACCTTCACGCCGCCCAACAACACCCGCATGGGCCACCTCTGCGGCCCCATGGACTCGCACATCCGCACCATAGAGGCGGCGCTGCAGGTGACGATTGCGCACCGCTTCGAGCAGTTCAAGATTGACGGGCCCAAGGGACGGGCGCAGCAGGCGCTGGAAGTGCTGCAGGCGCTGTATGAAATGGCACAGCGGCCCATCCCGGAAGAGCAGGTGCAGCTGATGCTGGCCGGTGACACCGCGCTCAGTGTGGCGCCGGACGGCGCGATGGCGCTGTCGACCCGCCGCGCCGACCTGCGGGCGCGCACCACGAACCAGGGCGCCTACCTGGAAAACATCGCCACCCACGACATCACCTTCGGCATTGGCCCGGCCGGCACCGGCAAAACCTACCTGGCCGTGGCCTGCGCGGTCGATGCGCTGGAGCGCAGCGCGGTGCAGCGCATTGTACTGACGCGACCGGCGGTCGAGGCCGGCGAACGCCTGGGCTTTCTGCCCGGCGATCTGAACCAGAAGGTGGACCCCTATCTGCGGCCGCTGTACGACGCGCTGTACGAACTGATGGGTTTTGAGCGTGTGCAAAAGGCGTTTGAGCGCCAGCAGATCGAAATTGCGCCGCTGGCCTTCATGCGCGGCCGCACACTGAACCATGCGTTTGTGATCCTCGACGAAGCGCAGAACACCACGCCCGAGCAGATGAAGATGTTTTTGACACGTATCGGATTTGGCGCCAAGGCGGTGATCACCGGCGACGTGAGCCAGGTTGATTTGCCGCGCACCCAGCTCAGCGGCCTGATTGATGCCGAACGTGTGCTCAAACGTGTCAAAGGCATTGCGATCACCCGGCTGACCAGCGCCGACGTGGTGCGGCATCCGCTGGTGGCGCGTATTGTGGACGCCTACGACGGCTACACCAGCAAAACCGCCGGCACCGCGGGTGCTATTGATATGGTAGCGCCCGTCGCACGTCCCACAAGGACAAAAAGCCGAAATGGCTCTTAAGAAATTAAGCCTGTCGCTGCAGTTCGGCGCCATCCAGGACGCCAGGCGCCATCGCGCGGCCCTGCCACGCCACAGCGTGGCGCGCTGGATTCGCCATGCGCTGGACAGCGATGCCGAGCTGACCGTGCGTATCGTGGACACCGAAGAAGGCCGGGCGCTGAACCGCAGCTACCGGCAAAAAGACTACGCCACCAATGTGCTGACGTTTGACTACACACGGGCGCCGCTGGTCACGGCCGACCTGGTGCTGTGTGCACCGGTGATCGCCCAGGAAGCGCGAGAGAATAAAAAAACGCTGCAGGCCCACTATGCCCACCTGCTGGTGCATGGCACCCTGCACGCGCAAGGCTGGGACCATGAGACCAGTCCAGAGGACGCCGAAGCCATGGAAGCGCGCGAGGTTGCCATTCTCGCCGGCCTGGGGATTCGCAACCCCTACCGTTGACGGCCTGGTCGCCCGCACGCAGCAGCGCGGGCACCTGCCTCAGCGGAAAAATTCCTGAATCTGTTCAGCCACCCAATGCGGGCGCGTGACGGTCGGAACGTGGCCAGCGCCGTAGGCCACCCGCAGCTTCGCATGTGGGATCAGTTGCACCAGTTTTTCGGCGGAGGCCATCGGTGAGATCACGTCGAGACTGCCATGAAGGACCAGCGTCGGGACCGTGATCGCGCCCAGGCGCGATGCCACATCGACCTGCTCCACACATTCCAGCATCTGCACGGCGGCGCTGGCACTGGAGCGTTTGACAATCAGCTTGCCCCAGGCCCGCTCGGCCTCGCACCCCGCCTCCGGCGCGCAGGCTTCGACGAAGCCATCCATGGTGGCCGCAAAATCGGCCTTGCAGCCTGCGATCAAGTGGTCGCGGGCCGGCGTGCGTTCGCCGGTGTAACGGCCACCGACGATCACCAGGCCGGAAAAGCGCTGCGGGCAGCGCAGGGCGGCCTCCAGGGCGACGAGTGCACCCATCGATTCAGCCGCCAGCACGCAGCTCTCCACCTCCAGGGCATCCAGCACCCGAAACAGGTCTTGAACCAGACCTTCAAAGCTGATGTCTGCTGCGGCACACCGGCTTGCACCGGTACCGCGGTGGTCGTAAGTGATGGTGCGCCAGGACTGGCTGAGAATTTCGAAAGGCGCCGCCCACAACTCGCCGCTGCCGACCCAACCCCCATGGGCCAGCAGGGTTCTGGGGCCGGCGCCGAAGGACGTCACCAGAAGGTCGGCATCGCTGGATTTCAGATACATGGGGGTCTCCTGCAACAGCGATCAGGCCCCCAAGCCGGTTGACTTGGCCTCAAGCGGCTGATCACTTGGGCCACAGCTTACGAAACGCCCCGGCGATGTTCCAGAGGCAGCGGTCCCGCCTCAGGCTGAAATTTCGCGGACAGCGTTATTCAGGCCGGGACACCAGTCCCGATGACCCTCGCCCCAGGCCGGCGTCCCTGGCCTGGACAATCGCTTCTGCCCTGGTGGCGACACCCATCTTGTCGAACAGGCTGGTGACGTGGTTTCTGATGGTCTTGTTGGCCAGGCCCAGCGCCTGCGCAATGTGGGCGTTGTCGCGGCCGCGGGCCATGTGCTCCAGCACCTGCAACTCACGCGTGGTCAGACTGGCCAGAACCGGCAGATCACCCGGCACAGGGGTCGCCCGGACCGCCTGCAGAAAGGCCGTCACCTCGCTGTGCAACAGCTGCCATGCCGGCTCGGTGGCCATGGGCACATGCGAAGACGACGCCAGGGGGACGAAGCGCGCGCCGGGAACAAGCCCGGCCAGCAGGCGGCCCGACTCGAAGGGCACAACCGCATCCCTTGTTGAATGCAGGACCAGGGTCGGACACAAGACTTTTTGCGCCGCGGCAGACACATCGATCTCATAGGCCGCACGCAGAATCCGGGCCGCCATGGCGGGTGTGGTGCAGGTTTTCATCTGCGTATTGAGCCAGCGGATTTGCTCGGCCGTGCCGTCAGGAAAAAACCGGGACGAAAACACCTGGCGGAAGGCCGCGTTGTCGCTGCCCCAGCCAAACTCCATCATTTTTGCCAGGGCCTCGCCCAGTTCCCGCTCCGCGTCGGTGGCGTCGCGCTTGAGCAGCCCCTGGGTATAACCACCGCAAATGATCAGGCCGGCCACTTTGTCGGGATGCCGCGCCGCATATTCAATGGCGGCGGCAGCGCCCTGGGACAAACCGACGATCACCACCCGGTCCAGCGCCGCCGCTTGCAGCACGGCCTCCATGTCGCCCACCCAGACCGGCAGCGCGGTGTGTTCCACCATGCGGTCGGAAAGCCCGCAGCCGCGGAGGTCATGGCCAATGAGTTCATGCCCGGCGTTCAGCAGGGCAATCCACGGCCCCCACACCGGACTGGAGGCCTCGGATTCGATGTCGTTGAGCCACATGCAGGATTTGACAATCGGCGGGCCGTGGCCGGTTCGCGAGTACGCGATGCGGGTTCCATCCCCGGCTGTGCAGAAGCGAATGGTTCGTGGTCGGGCTGCCATGGCCCGCCGATGATAGCCCGTAGCGGCCGCAGCGCAGGCAAACCCCGGGCAGTCTCAGACTCATGCACAAAAAACGGCCTCAGCCCTTGTTTCACGGGCGCAAGCAGCTACCATTTTGATAGCGGGTCGATGCGCAGCGGAATCGTCACCGGCCCGTCGTTGACCAGTTGCACCTGCATGTCGGCAGCAAACTGTCCGGTCTGGACGACGGGATGCAGGGCCCGCGCCTGCGCCACAAAATGGTCGTAAAGCCGACGCCCTTCTTCAGGCGCCGCCGCAGCCGTGAAGCTGGGCCGGTTGCCGCCCGACACATCGGCCGCCAGCGTGAACTGGCTCACGACCAGCAAACCGCCGGCGACATCCTGCACACTGCGGTTCATCTTGCCGGCCTCGTCTGAAAATATGCGCAGCTTGAGGATTTTCGCCAGCAGCTTGTCGGCCTGCACCTCGCTGTCGCCACGCTCGGCACACAGCAGCACCAGCAGGCCGGTGCCTATCTCGCCGATCACCTCACCACCGACCAGCACTCGGGCCTGGCTGACCCGCTGGATCACGCTGATCAAATCAAATCCCTCTCATCGTCAAAATGGGCTTCGACGTCGGACGGCAGCAGCTGTATGCTGGCGCGCAGGCCGGGCACGGCGCTCATGAGGGCTTGTTCGACGCTGGTGCGCAGCGCCGCGGCCCGGCCCAGCGACCAGCTGCCCGGCATGTGCATGTGCAAATCCACAAAACGCCGCTGACCGGAGCGGCGCGTGCTCAGGTGGTCAAAACGGATGGTGGCATGTTCGAAACCGGCCAGGGTTTTGTGGATGTCGGCCAGCACTTCAGGCTCCAGCGCCTCGTCCATCAGGCCCTGGGAGGAACGCCACATCAACCGGAATCCTTCCCACAGGATGTTGAGCGCCACACCGATGGCCACCAGCGCGTCCAGCCACAGCCAGCCGGTCAGCGCCACCGCGCCTATGCCGAGCACCACACCGGCCGAGGTCCAGACATCGGTCACCAGGTGCCTGGCATCGGCTTCGAGTGCAATCGAACGGTTTTTGGCGGCAACACCAAACATCACCCAGGCCAGCAAACCGTTCAGTGCAGAGCTGACGACCGACAAACCCAGGCCCCAGCCCACCTGCTGCAAGGGCTGCGGGTCCAGCATGCGGTGGCCCGCCGCCCAGATGATGGCCAGTGCCGCGCCGACAATCAGCAGCCCCTCAAAACCCGAGGAGAAATATTCTGCCTTGTGGTGGCCATAGGGATGGTCCTCATCCGCGGGGCGCTGCGCAATGGTGACCATGACCAGCCCGAAGATCGCGCTGGCCAGGTTCACAAAAGATTCCATCGCATCGGCCAGCAGCCCGACCGAGCCGGTGATGTACCAGGCCCCGGTCTTGAGCACAATGGTCACCAGCGCCACCAGCACCGAGGCCTGGAGCAGGCGTTGCGGGCTCAGGGATTGCAGTTGCAGATATTTCATCGGCTCATTGTGAATGATCTTCCCGGTGCATCTCCGATACCGCAAAATGTAACGAAGCCGCAGAGGCCGGCAGCAGATCCGCCATCAGGAATCACGCCATGAACAACCATCGCTTTCACCTGCACCTGCAATACACCCTCCTCACCGCCGCCTGTGGTTTAGGCGCCTTGGGCGTGGCGCCGGCTGGTGCCCAGGTGGCGCCCAGCGCAGCGGAGGTGGCACAGTACCAGGGGCTGCACGCAGCCGCACACACAGGCAAGGCGACGGAGATTGAAAAGCTTGCCGCCAAAGCCGACCTCAATACCCGTGACGGTAACGGCCGCACACCGCTACATGTGGCGACCTTCGCCAGACAGCGCAACGCCATTCGCGCGCTGGTAAAGGCCGGTGCCAACCTTGATCTGCTGGACAAGGACCGTTATGACGCGGTCACCATCGCCTCGGTGGCCGATGACGAGGAAACGCTGAAGCTGTTGCTGGCCCTGGGCGCCAGTGGCAGACAGGTCACCAGCCGCTACGACGGCACCGCGCTGATTGCCGCTGCGCATCTGGGGCATGACGGCGTGGTGCGCCAGCTGATCGCCGCAGGCGCACCACTGGACCATGTGAACAATCTGCACTGGACAGCGGCGATTGAAGCGGTGGTGCTCGGCGACGGTGGCCAACGGCACCAGGCCACACTCAAAGCGCTGATAGACGCGGGCGCCAACCTGCGCCTGGCCGACCGCCAGGGCAACACGCCGCTACAACTGGCCAGGTTACGCGGCTACGGCGCGATGGTGCAGCTGCTGGAAAAGGCAGGCAGCCGCTGAAAAAATGCGGCCCTCAGCCCAGTGTCACGCGCGCAAATTTGCGCTTGCCGACCTGCACCACATACACGCCGGCAGGCAACTTGAGCGCGTTGTCGCTGACCACGCTGGAATCCACGCGCACACCACCGCCGTCAATCAGGCGGTTGCCTTCGCCCGTGGACGCGGCCAAACCGGCCATCTTGAGCAGGGCGGCAATGCCCAGGGGGGCGCCGCTGAGGCTCAGTTCAGGAATCTCGTCGGGCACGCCGCCCTTGCTGCGATTGATGAAGTCCTGCTCGGCGGCATCGGCGGCGGCGGCTGAATGAAAGCGCGCGGTGATCTCCTTGGCCAGCATCACCTTGGCGTCCTTTGGGTTGCGCCCGCCCTCGACTTCCTTCTTCAGCGCCGCAATATCGGCTTCGCTCCTGAAGCTCAGCAGGGTGTACCACTTCCACATCAACACGTCGGAGATCGACAACACCTTGGCAAACATGGTGTTGGCGTCTTCCGAGATGCCGATGTAGTTGTTCTTGCTCTTGGACATCTTCTCCACGCCGTCCAGCCCTTCGAGCAGCGGCATGGTCAAAATGCACTGCGGCTCCTGGCCGTATTCGGCCTGCAGATGCCGGCCCACCAGCAGGTTGAACTTCTGATCGGTGCCGCCCAGCTCCAGGTCGCTTTTCAAGGCCACCGAGTCGTAACCCTGCATCAGCGGGTACAAAAACTCATGCACGCTGATGGACTGACCCGCCTTGAAGCGCTTGCTGAAATCGTCGCGCTCCATCATGCGGGCCACGTTGTATTTGGCGGCCAGGGCAATCATGCCGCGCGCGCCCAGGGGGTCGCTCCATTCGCTGTTGTAGCGAATCTCGGTGCGCGCCGGGTCCAGCACCATGGAGGCTTGCCGGTAATAGGTCTCGGCATTGGTCTTGATCTGCTCGGGGGTCAGCGGCGGCCGCGTGGTGTTGCGCCCGGACGGGTCGCCAATCAGCGAGGTGAAGTCGCCGATCAAAAAGATCACCGTGTGCCCCAGATCCTGCAACTGACGCATTTTGTTCAACACCACCGTATGCCCGACATGAATGTCAGGCGCGGTCGGGTCCAGCCCCAATTTGATGCGCAGCGGCGTGCCGGTGGCCTCGGAGCGGGCCAGCTTTTTAAGCCATTCGTCTTCGGGAATCAGCTCTTCACAGCCGCGCAAGGACACCGCCAGGGCCTCCCTGACACGGTCAGTGACCGGAAAATTTGTAACAAGCGCTTGATTCATAAGGGTTTTTCACAAGTCGGGCAATTGTCTGACAGATATACTCGCTGTTCTGCCATTGCGGGGCCAGGCAAGAGCTGGCCTGTAAATTGCAAACCGATTCTAAGTTGTTGACTCGCCTGCTGATTGTGCTGGCCGGTCATCCCCCTTATCCCTCGCTGTCAGGCTGCTGCTGCCGCCTGAAGCCTAGCCAAGTTGGGAACGCCAGTTTTGATCAAGAACGATCTAGTGTACGGACTGCAAGCAGTCACCCGCCTCCTTCGCCGCCACCCCAAACGGGTCACCGGCAGCCTCGCTGCCCTGTTACTGGGCACCGGCGTCACCGCTTTCGGCGTCGCCCCTCTTGCGCCGGACGCGGCCATGCTGCCGGTTCGTCAGGTTCTGGAGGCCGTCCAGAGCTTGCCCACTGAAGCGCAGACCGACGCCCTGAGCAGCTTCCGCTTCAAGCTGTTCCGCAGCGAAATCACACGCAGCACCGACACCGCCGACGCGCTGCTCAAACGCCTGAATATCGACGATGGCGCAGCGGCTGCTTTTTTGCGCAGTGATGCGAACGGCCGCCTGACCCTGCTCGGTCGGCCCGGTAAAACCGTGACGGTCGAGGCGACCGACAGCAACCAGTTGCTCAAGCTCAGCGTACGCTGGGCCACCGACGATGAAGAAAAATTCACGCGCCTGGTGGTCGAGCGCGCCGCCGACAACAGCTTTTCCTCGCGCCTGGAAACCGCGGCCTACAGCCGCTCTACGCAGCTTGCGGGCGGCGTCATCCGCACTTCGCTGTTTGCCGCCACCGACGAGGCCGGCATTCCGGATGCCGTGGCCGTGCAGGTCGCAGAAATTTTCTCGGGCGACATCGATTTTCAC
This sequence comes from Asaia bogorensis, assembly GCA_943371375.1. GTDB lineage: Bacteria > Pseudomonadota > Gammaproteobacteria > Burkholderiales > Burkholderiaceae_C > Polaromonas. The sequence continues at coordinate 137,021 of CALRUM020000010.1, read as the reverse complement.
CGTGCCTTGCGCAAAGGCGACCGTTTCAGCGTGGTTTACGAAACCCTGGAAGCCGACGGCGAGGCCCTGCGCACCGGCAGGGTGCTCAGCACCGAATTTGTCAACAACGGCAAAACGCTGCAGGCGATGTGGTTCCGCGACCCGGCGGCCACGCAGCAGCCGGCCGGCGCCACGGCGGCCAAAGGCGGCTACTACACCCTGGACGGCCAGAGCCTGCGCCGCGCCTACCTGGCGTCGCCGATGGAATTTTCGCGGGTCAGCAGCGGCTTCAAGATGCGCTTTCACCCGATTTTGCAGACCTGGCGCGCCCACCTGGGCGTGGACTATGCCGCACCCACCGGCACCGCTGTGCGCAGCGTCGGCGACGGCGTGGTCGAGTTCGCCGGCGTGCAAAACGGCTTTGGCAACGTCGTGTTTGTCAAACACCGCAACAACCACACCACGGTTTATGCCCATTTGAGCCGCATCGGCGTGCGCCAGGGCCAAAACGTGAGCCAGGGCCAGGATCTGGGCGCCGTGGGCTCCACGGGCTGGGCCACCGGCCCGCATCTGCACTTCGAGTTCCGCGTCAACGGCCAGCACCAGGACCCGATGACGATTGCCAAACAAAACGACACCGTGCCTGTATCTGCTTCGGCACTGGCGCAGTTTCGCCAGCTGGCCGGCAGTGTGAAGCAACAGCTGCAAGCGGCAGCAGACAGCAACCAGCTGCGCGCAGAGTAGCCGGGCCTCGGCGGGGGCTCCGCCCCCATGCGGCAAAATAAGCCATGGCTGACTACTACATCGGATTGATGTCCGGCACCTCGCTTGATGGTGCAGATGGCGTTCTGGTGGATTTTTCGGGCTCCGTTCCGCAGGTCCTGCAGTCTGCATCCACCCCCTTCCCGCCCGCATTTCAGGCCCAGCTGCTGGCGCTCAACACCCCCGGTCCCGACGAGTTACACCGCGCTGCGCTGGCTGCCAACCAGCTGGTGCTGCGGTATGCGCAGGTGGTGAAGGCGCTGCTGGAGCAGGCCGGTCTGCAAGGCATCACTGCCGACCACATTCGCGCCATGGGGGCGCACGGCCAGACCGTGCGCCATAGACCGCAAGAGTTTGCCGCTGACCCGCTGGGCGGCGGTGCCACGGCCGGCTACACCTTGCAGCTAAACAACCCGGCACTGCTGGCCGAGCTGACCGGGCTGGATGTGGTCGCTGACTTCCGCACAGCAGACCTGGCGGCTGGTGGACAGGGCGCGCCCCTGGTGCCGGCTTTTCACCACGCCGTTTTTGCCCAGCCCGATCACGCTGTGGCTGTTCTGAACATAGGCGGCATCAGCAACCTGAGCCTGTTGCCAGCCAGCACGGCGCAAGCAGCGGAGGTGACAGGTTTTGACTGCGGGCCCGGCAACGCCCTGATGGACTTCTGGTGCCTGCAACACACCGGCCAGCCTTACGATGCCTCAGGCGAATGGGCCGCATCGGGCCAGGTGCTTCCCGGCTTGCTGAGCGCCTTGCTGGCTGAGCCCTACTTTGCCAAGGCGCCGCCCAAAAGTACCGGGCGGGATCTGTTTCACCCCGGCTGGCTCAGCGCGCAGCTCCAGGGCTTTGAAACATGCCGCCCGCAGGATGTGCAGGCCACACTCACCGCGCTCACCGCGCAAGCCTGCGCGCGCGCGCTGCTGCACCATGCGCCGCACAGCACGGAACTGCTCGTATGTGGCGGCGGCGCCTTCAACACCGAGCTGATGCGGCAACTGGCCAGCGCCCTGCCCGGGATAAGCGTTCAGACCACCACGGTCCGCGGTCTGCCACCGCTGCAAGTGGAAGCGGCGGCTTTTGCCTGGCTGGCACAGGCCTGGCACCAGCAACGGCCCGGCAACCTGCCTGCCGTCACCGGGGCCAGCGGTCCGCGTGTGCTGGGTGCCCTCTACCGGGCTGCCCGTTCGGCAAGAAGCTGAAGTTATTGACAGGCGAAAAGCAAAAAAGGACCCGAGGGTCCTTTTTTTGAGAGCTTGCGGGCAAGCCGGGCCAGTGTCAGGCCGAGAAGCTGGAGCCGCAACCGCAGGTGCTGGTGGCATTGGGGTTCTTGATGACAAACTGGGCGCCCTCGAGGTCGTCCTTGTAGTCAATTTCCGCGCCGACCAGGTACTGGTAACTCATCGCATCGATCAGCAGCGACACACCGTTTTTGGTCATGGTGGTGTCGTCTTCATTGGTGATTTCGTCAAACGTGAAGCCGTAGGAAAAGCCGGAACACCCGCCACCCTGGACAAACACGCGCAGCTTCAGGTCCGGGTTGCCTTCTTCGGCAATCAGGTCCGCTACTTTGGCCGCCGCGCTGTCGGTAAAGACAAAGGGGTCGGGCATCTGGGTCTGGATGTTTTCAGCAACTGCGCTCATGGGGTCTCCGTTCTTCGCCAATCAATCAGTTCATCGTACAGCACTTCGATCAACCACAAGGCGCACGCTGATTTAGAACTTGTCCTGAAGACGCGCGAAACCACTGTTCGTGGCCTCTTCCCGCGCTTTTTCAACATTATTGGCCGCCAGCTTCAGAAGGGGCTTGTCGCCCACCTCGTGGTTGGTTGGCCGCAACTGTCCAAAGATGACGGCGCCCTGATGCATTTCAAGCGCTTTGTAGGCCACATCACCCTGAATTTTCGCCTTGGGCTGCAGTTCCAGCAGCTCAACCGCGTGTACCGGCCCCATGACCCGGCCGTTGATGATGACGTGGTCGGCATAAATATGGCCGGTCACACAGGCCGACTCGCTGATCACGAGAATGCTGGGGCTGCCTTCATTGGCACGTATGTCACCAATCACTTCGCCGTCAATGCGCAAGCCGTCGGTGAACTTCAGGTTGCCTTCAATACAGCTGCCCTGGGCAATCAGGCTCTTGATGGGAGGTTGCGATTTTTTACCGAACATGACAAATCCTGTGTGGGGAGACGACGGTCAGAGCTTGAGGGTCTGCACCGAACGGACGGCCGTTCCTTCGATCACTTTGGCCGTGACTGTTTTTACCACGGCAAGGGGGGGCAGGTCGAGCACTCCTTCAATCCGGCGGTATTGCTTGAACTGCAGCGGCTGCCCGCCCGCAGGCAACACGGCCGTCCAGGGTTTGCCCGCCAGCGTCCCGCCCAGCGTCAACTCCAGTTTGCCGTTGAAAACCGGCGCGTCCTTGACGGGTTGAATCACCAGCACCTGCCACTTGAGCTGCATGGCAGACAGGGTTTCCGCCTGCAGGCCGCGTATCGCAACGGTTTCCGCACCGCCTGCAGGCAGCAGTTTTTCAAAAAACCCCAGATCATCGCGCAGCAGGCGGTTGTCAGCTTCCAGCTGTTTGATCTGGGCCATCATTTTTTCCTGCGCGGCCTTTTCGGCAGTCAGCAGGCTGCCGGAAATATTCGCCACCGACTGGGACTTGTCGCGCTCGGAACGCAGCGTTGCCACCTCTTCGCGCAGCCTGGTCAACTCGAGCTTGGCATCCCGGTCCAGCCCGGCGATGCTGACCCCCATCTCAAACGTCCACAAGGCGATGGCTGCAGAAAAACCCAGCATCACCGCGCCCATGGCCCAGCGCAGCGGCCAGGGCAAGGCACTGCGTATGGCCATGCGCGGGGAACTGATGGTCAGGCGGCGGCGAAACAGGCGGAACTTCAAAGGGCAGATCCTGCGGTTTTTATTTCAGGAGGGTGCATTGTGCACGCAGATCGGCGGCCAGACCGGCGCCCGGCGGGTAAAGCGCGGTAAGGGTTTGCATCGGGCAGCGCCAGGCCACGCAGCCATGAAAAAAGCCGCCAGGCGCAAACCGGGCGGCTTTGTCGGTAACAGTAAAACGAATTAACGCTTGCTGAACTGCTTGCGGCGGCGTGCCGAGCGGAAACCGACCTTTTTACGCTCGACTTCACGCGCATCACGCGTCACAAACCCGGCCTGGCTCAGCACCGGCTTGAGGGTGGTGTCGTAGTCGATCAGTGCGCGGGTGATGCCGTGGCGGATCGCACCGGCCTGGCCGGACTCACCGCCACCGTGCACGTTGACCATGATGTCAAAGGTTTCGACATGGTTGGTCAGATGCAGCGGCTGCTTGCAGATCATGATCGAGGTTTCGCGACCGAAGAAGGTCTGGATGTCACGGTCGTTGACGGTGATCTTGCCAGTGCCTTTTTTGATGAACACGCGGGCGACGCTGGATTTGCGACGGCCGGTGCCATTGTTCCAATCACCAATCATTTGGCCACCCCGTTCGATAAAGCTGCAATTTCAAGCACTTTGGGCTGCTGGGCAGTGTGCGGGTGCTCTGCACCGCCGTACACCTTGAGTTTTTTGATCATGGCGTAACCGAGCGGTCCTTTGGGCAACATGCCCTTGACAGCTTTTTCAAGCGCGCGGCCAGGATGTTTGGACTGCATGTCACGGAAGTTGGTCGCCGAGATACCGCCGGGGTAACCCGAATGCCGGTAATAGATCTTGTCGGTCGACTTGGCGCCGGTGACACGAAGCTGGGCTGCGTTGATGATGACAATGAAGTCACCGGTATCGACGTGGGGCGTATAAATGGTCTTGTGTTTGCCGCGCAAACGGAGAGCAACTTCGCTGGCTACTCGTCCGAGGACCTTGTCGGTCGCGTCAATCACAAACCACTCATGCACCACGTCAGCGGGTTTTGCGCTGAAAGTTGTCATGGTTTACTTTTCAAAAGTTGGTTTGAGCAGCCCTTTTCCACGGTCGGTGTTTCTCTGATGGAAACCTCTTAGGTGGGATTCAAGCTTCGCCGCGGGGCCAGCCATTCGCTGCGAAGCCCTCGATTATACAAAATCGGGGGATGGCGCGCCATCCCCAGCAGGCCAGAGCCGGGAAAGGCGCCCGAAAACGCGCTTTCCGGCGCATTTTCTGCAACAAACCCGTTCTGGCACCCCATTTTGCCGGCAAAAAACCGCTGCCCGTTAACATAGCCCCATGTTCAGTTACCGCCACGCCTTCCATGCCGGCAACCATGCCGATGTGCTCAAGCACACCACGCTGATTGCGTTGATGAAGTATTTGACCCAGAAAGACACGGCGCTGACCGTGATCGACACCCATGCCGGCGCGGGGCTTTACCGCCTGGACGGTGATTACACGGAAACCAGCGGCGAGGCGCAAAACGGCGTTTTCCGCCTGTTTTCCAGGCCAGACAAAGCGGCAGACCCCGTACCCTCTGCGCCCGCCGCTGCTAAAAGCACCAGCCATCGCAAACCGGCGGGCCCCACACCGGCGTTGCAGGAGGCTCTCGCCCCGGCCTTGCAGGACTATGTGGACCTGCTGCGCAGCCTGAATCCGCAGCTGGCAGAAAGCGGCGATGCGGCACATCTGAAAATTTACCCGGGCTCGCCCTTTATCGAGCAGAAGTTTCTCAGCGGCCGCGACAAGCTCAAGCTGTTTGAGCTGCACCCGACCGATTTCAAGTCGCTGACCGGCAACATCGCGCAGCTGGGCGTGGGCCGGCAGGTCAGCGTGGCGCGCGAAGATGGTTTTGAAGTGCTCAAGACCTTTTTGCCGCCCCCGGCGCGCCGTGCCATGGTGCTGTGCGACCCGAGTTATGAAATCAAGACCGACTACGCCCGTGTGGCGGCCTGCATGGCGGACGCTGTGAAGCGTTTTGCCACCGGCACCTATGTGGTCTGGTACCCGGTTATTCCGCGTCCCGAGGCCCATGATCTGCCGCGCAAGCTCAAAACCATGGCCACCAAGGCCGGCCGCAGCTGGCTCAACGCCACACTGACGGTCAAGTCCAGCAAGCTGACCACGGACGAAGCCGGTGAGGTGGTGCGTCCCGGCCTGCCGGCCAGCGGCATGTTTGTGATCAACCCGCCGCACACCCTCAAGGCCGAACTGCAGGCTGCGTTGCCGCAGATGGTGGCGCGTCTGGGCCAGGATCGCAATGCGGGCTTCACGCTGGAGCACGGCGGCTGATTCAGCCAGTGCCGGTTGTTGCCATGGACCTGATTCTGGTGGTTGAGGACGATGACGCGATCCGCAGCAACATCGTGCGCCTCCTGAGCCTGGAAGGCTTTGAAACCGCATCCGCCGCAGACGGCCTCGCGGGTCTGGCCCAGGCCAGGCGACACGCGCCGGACCTGATCATCTCGGACGTGAACATGCCCGGCATGGACGGCTTTGAGCTGCTGGCTGCGGTGCGTGGTGATGCGGCGCTGGCGCCCACCCCGTTTTTGCTGCTGACCGCGCTGGACGACAGGGCCAGCATGCGCCGCGGCATGACCACAGGCGCCGACGACTACCTGTCCAAACCCTTCACACGCACCGAGCTGCTGGAGTCGGTCAACGCCCTGCTGCGCAAAAGCGCGCTGGTCGAAAGCCGCATTGCGTCCGGGCTGGCCGCGCTGGAGGCGCGCCTGCGCGACGCCTTTTCCGGCCACCTGGGAGGCGACAAGGGTGATGCTTTCAGCGTGGAAGCGCCCGCGGGGGACGCTGCGCGGCAGGAGCTGGAAGCCACGGTGCTGGTGTCCACCATCCGCAACTTCACCTCGCTGGCCGAGAAGCTCAACGCCGGCGAGATTTCACAGCTGCTGACCGAATACTCCGGGCGCAGCTGCCAGCCGGTGCTGAAGAACGGCGGGCGCCACCTGAAGTTTGTCGGCGACGGGCTCATGGCCGTGTTTGCCGACACACTCAGCGAGTCGCCGCTGTCGGCCTCACGCCGCGCCATTTCTGCAGCTCTGGCCATGGCCCTGGCGGCGCACGAGTTCCGGGCCTGGCTGGTGCAGCGGTTCCCGGGGCGCGGTTTGCCTGATTTTGCAGTCGGTGTGGGTCTGCACTGCGGCCTGATCACCTTGTGTCCCATGGGCACGGCCAGCAGCCGCGACATGGTGCCTGTGGGCGAGACCGTGAGCCTGGCAGCACGCCTGGAGGCGGTCACGCGCGAACGCGGCTGGACCGTGCTGGCCAGCGAAGCGGTGCTGGCGGGCGCCGGCCCGGGTATTCAAACCGGTACACGCGACGCGCTGGCCGTGCCCGGCAAGCAACTGACGCTGGGGGTGGTGGAAATCACCGGGCTGCAGACCCAGCTCGACGACAAGATCCACGGCATGGCCAGCCTGACCGAGCGGGCCGCAGAAATCAGCGCTGCGGTCAGGACCAATTCAGACATCACCGCGCGCGCGGTGAAAGACGCGCTGCAAGCCAAGCTGGCCGCCCTGAAAGACCTGCGTTTTGAGGCCGGTACCGAGCCGGTGCGCCTCAAGGGTTACCGCATCACCCGGAAAATCGGCTCGGGCGGCATGACCGAGGTGTATCTGGCCGAACGCGAAAGCGACGGCCTGCCCATCGTGCTCAAGGTGCTGGACTCCAGCGGCAAGGAGGCCTCAGAACATCTGGTGCGTTTTATCCAGGAATACGCGCTGCTGAGCCAGATCAAGCACCCGCATGTGATCACCATCCATGACCAGGGTTTCAGCGACGACCACGCCTATATTGCGATGGAGTATTTCGAGCGGGGCGACCTGCGCGCGCTGCTGGAATCCGGCCTGACACGCGAACGTGCGCTGGCCGTGGCGCGCCAACTGGCCATGGCACTGGCCGCCATCCACGGCCACGGCATTGTGCACCGCGACATCAAGCCCGAAAACGTCATGCTGCGCAGCGATGGCTCCGTGGCACTGGCTGATTTCGGCATCGCCAAGTCCATGCTGCAGGCCGAAAGCCTGGGCCTGACCCAGACCCGCTACGGTGACGTGGTGGGCACGCCTTATTACATGAGCCCCGAGCAGGTCAGCGGCAAGGCGGTGACGGCACAGTCTGACCTGTACAGCCTGGGGGTGATGTTTTTCGAGATGCTGGCGGGCCGGCGCCCGTTTGTCGGCGACTCGCTGGAGTCGCTGTTGGCCAAACACCTGCACGCCGAAACGCCCGCGCTGCCCGCTGCACATGCGGACCTGCAAGGCCTGCTGAACCGGCTGATGGCCAAGGAAGCGGCGCAGCGTTACGCCTCGGCCCATGCCCTGCTGGCCGACCTCGCCAGGCTGGCATAAAAGCCCTTTCTCCCGGCTGCTTCAATTAACCGACCGACCGGTCGGTTAATTGCTATACTGGCATTTGGCAGCGCCTGAAGCGGCGCCCACAAGCCCGTTTGGCAGAGGAGACAAGACATGTACACCCAATCGCTGGACCTGCCCGATGCTTCGGCGCCGGCACTGAGTTCGGTCGCAGCAGCGCCGGACGCGCTGCAAACCCGCTTCGATGAAAAAATCGACGCCGACCAGAAGATAGAGCCGCAGGACTGGATGCCCGAGGCTTACCGCCGCACCCTGGTGCGCCAGATCAGCCAGCATGCGCACAGTGAAATCATAGGCATGCAGCCTGAGGGCGACTGGATTTCGCGCGCGCCTTCGCTCAAGCGCAAGGCGATTTTGCTGGCCAAGGTGCAGGACGAAGGCGGCCACGGCCTTTACCTGTATTCGGCCGCCGAAACCCTGGGCGTGGGACGCGACACGCTGCTCGACGCATTGCACAGCGGCAAGGCCAAGTACAGCTCGATCTTCAACTACCCGACCTTGCAATGGGCCGATGTCGGCGTGATCGGCTGGCTGGTCGATGGCGCGGCCATCATGAACCAGGTGCCTATCTGCCGCTGCTCCTACGGCCCGTACGCGCGCGCGATGATTCGCATCTGCAAGGAAGAAAGTTTTCACCAGCGCCAGGGCTTTGAAAGCCTGATGGTGCAAATGCAGGGTACGGCCGAACAACGCGCCATGGTGCAGGACGCGGTGAACCGCTGGTGGTGGCCGGTGCTGGCGATGTTTGGCCCGCCCGATGCCGACAGCAGCAACGGCGCGCAAGGCATGCGCTGGGGCATCAAGCGCATTTCCAACGACGACCTGCGCCAGAAATTTGTCGACGCGACCGTGCCGCAGGCCGCCGTGCTGGGCGTGACCCTGCCGGATCCCGATCTGAAATGGAACGAGGAACGCCAGCAGCACGATTACGGCGCGATTGACTGGGACGATTTCTGGGCCGTGGTGGGCGGCAACGGGCCCTGCAACAAGGAACGCCTGGCGAACCGCGTGGCAGCGCACGAGGACGGCCAGTGGGTGCGCGATGCCGCGCAGGCCTACGCCGCCAAACAGCAAGCCCGCTTGTTGAAGGAGGCCGCATGACTACCGGCGCTGGCAAGCCTGTGCCCTCCCCTGAGCAGGGGAGGGATGGGGAGGGGTCGGGCCAGAAAGGGCCAGCGGCCAGCGCGTCCGCAGGGCGCGACTGGCCGTTGTGGGAAGTGTTTGTGCGCAGCAAGCAAGGCCTGGAACACAAACACTGCGGCAGCCTACATGCCGCCGATGCACAGCAGGCGCTGCAGATGGCGCGTGATGTCTACACCCGGCGCCAGGAGGGCGTGAGCATCTGGGTCGTGCCGTCGAACAGCATCACCGCCAGCGAGCCCGACGACAAGGCCGCGTTTTTTGAACCCATGGCCGACAAGATTTACCGGCACCCGACTTTTTACGAAATTCCCGATGAAGTGGGCCACATGTGATGGCCGCACTGGCAACACCTGTCAGCGCGCCGCTGGACGAGCTGCTGCACCTGGCCGATAACGCACTGGTGCTGGGCCAGCGCAATGCCGAATGGTGCGGCAAGGGCCCGGTGCTTGAAGAAGACATCGCACTGGCCAACATGAGCCTGGACCTGATTGGCCAGGCGCGTATGTTGTACCAGCACGCTGCCTGCGTGAGTGGCCATGGTGCCACCGAGGATTCGCTGGCCTACTTCCGCGATGCCGGGGACTTTCGCAACTTCACGCTGCTCGAACTGCCGCATGCTTCTGCCGCCTCGGAGCGCGACTATGCGGTGACCATAGTCCGCAATTTCCTCTACAGCGCTTTCATGCTGCTGCAGTGGGAGGCGCTGCAGGCGTCCAGCGATGCGCAGCTGGCCGGCATTGCCGGCAAGTCGCTCAAGGAAGTGGCCTACCACTTCCGCCATTCGCGCGGCTGGCTGGTTCGCCTGGGCGACGGCACGGCCGAGTCGCAGCAGCGCACGCAGGCGGCGCTGAACCAGCTGATGCCTTACACCGCAGAGTTCTGGGCCGGTTCGGCGCCGGCGCTGCGCGCCCGCTGGGACGAACTGGTCAAGGACGCACTGGAGGAAGCCGGCCTGTCGCGCCCACCCCTGCTTCAAGCCGCCCTGCCGCATGGCAAAAACGGCCAGCACAGCGAACATCTGGCGCCGCTGCTGGCCGACATGCAAAGCCTGGCGCGTGCGCACCCGCAGGCTCTATGGTGAACGCTTCGCGCTCACCACGAGCCTCAGGAGGCTTCAATGGAACACCCCCCGCAAGCGGGTGGTGGTGGTGACCATGCAAGCCGCCAGCCGGGTGCAGCAGGTCTGGGACGCGCTGGACGCCGTGCCGGATCCCGAAATTCCGGTGGTGTCGATACGCGAACTCGGCATCCTGCGCGATGTGCGCGAAGACGATGCAGGTCTGGAAATCATCATCACGCCCACCTACAGCGGCTGCCCGGCCATGGGGCAGATTGAGGACGACATCCGCGCGGCGCTGGCGCAGCTGCAGCTCAGCGCGCGCATCACCACCCAGCTGGCACCGGCCTGGACCACCGACTGGATCAGCGTCGCCACCAAGGAAAAACTGCGCAGCTACGGCATTGCGCCGCCGCACACCACCCTGCCGGCCAGCAACCAGGTGATCCGCTTCGCAGCCCGCAAGGCTGCGGTGGATGCGGTCGCCTGTCCGCAATGCGGCTCACTCAACACCACCGAGACCTCGCACTTTGGCTCCACCGCCTGCAAGGCACTGTACAAGTGCCTGGCTTGCCTGGAGCCGTTTGACTACTTCAAACCCTACTGAACAAGCCATATGTCGGTCCCCCACTTTCACCCGCTGACCATCAGCCGCGTCAGCCCCGAAGCCGCTGGCGCCGTCGCCATCAGTTTTGCCATCCCGCCGGCGCTGCGCGATCTCTACCATTTCACGCCAGGCCAGTTCCTCACGCTGAAGGCGCAAATCAACGGCGAACAGGTGCGCCGCAGTTATTCGATCTGCAGCAGCACCCAGCACCTCAGTGCTGCGCAGGAGATAGAGGTCGGCATCAAGCCGGTGGAAGGCGGTGTTTTCTCCAACTGGGCCACCCACTTGCAGGCTGGCGATACGCTGGACGTCATGCCGCCCGATGGCCGCTTCACGCCGCGCCTGAGCGGCGCGCTGCACCGCGTGGGCTGGGCAGCGGGCTCGGGCATCACACCGCTGCTGTCCATCATCGCCAGCACCCTGGCCAGCGAACCCAACTCCCGCTTCACGCTGGTGTATGGCAACCAGCGCAGCAGCTCCATCCTGTTCAACGAAGCGCTGCAGGACCTCAAAGACCGCTACCCCGCGCGCCTGAGCCTGATCCATCTGCTGTCGCGCCAGGCACAGGATGTCGCGCTGTTCAACGGCCGGCTTGACGCGGCCAAGGTCAGCGAGCTGCTCGGCAGCCTGATTCCGGCCTCCAGCATTGACGAAACCTTTGTCTGCGGCCCCGAAGCCATGATTGAAGGCTGCGAACAGGCCCTGCTGGCCGCCGGTGTGCCCAGGGCGAAAATTCACGCAGAACGTTTCCTGAGCGAGGGACACACCCCAGGCGCTATAAAATCAGGAGCTGCTGACGCCGGTGAAATAAGGGCTAGAGGCCAAAATGGCTCTGCGAAAAACGCAGTGCCCGGCCCCATCCAGCTGTCGGTGCAACTCGACGGCAAGGCACATGCGCTGCGCATGTTTGCGCATGAGAAGGTGCTGGACGTGGCGCTGGCCGCAGGCCTGGACCTGCCTTACAGCTGCAAGGGGGGGGTCTGCTGCACCTGCCGCGCCAGGGTGCTGGAAGGCCAGGTGGCGATGGAAAAAAACTTCACCCTCGAAGACTGGGAAATCAAAAAAGGTTTTGTACTGAGCTGCCAGGCCAGGCCGCTGACAGACAGCCTGTCCATCAGTTACGACGAGCGTTAATACTTCAGCGCCGCGCTTTTGCCCCAGAACACGCGGTAGGCAAACACGGTGTAACCAATGATCATGGGCAGCACCACCGCCGCACCGGCCAGAATCACGCCCATGGCCGCCGGTGCCGTCGCGGCCTGCCAGATCGTGATGCGGTCTATCACCAGCCACGGAAACAGGCTGTAGGCGAGGCCGTAAAAGGCCAGCAGAAACACACCGACGGTCGCACCAAACGGCACCCAGGCGCCGTATTCATTGCCTTCGGCCAGGCGTACCGGCAAGCGCTGCAGGCTGCGGTAAATCACCGCAAACAGCACCGCTGTTGCCGCCGGAATCGGAATCAAGAGCACGATGTTCGGAAAAGAAAACCACTTGGCAAAAATGCTCGGGCTGACCAGCGGCGTGGCAATCGAGATCGCTGCCACGCCGGCCATGGTGAACAGCAGGCTGGCACGCGCCCAGCGCACCGCCTGCAGTTGCAGCGCACCTTCGGACTTGATGATCAGCCAGCCCGCACCGAGCAGGCAGTAAGCCGCCACCAGCGCCAGCCCTATCACCGCATTGAACAGCGTGACCCACCAGGTCGATGCGAAGCCGGTGATCAGCGAACCCAGCATGTAGCCCTGGGACCAGCTCGCGAGCAGCGAGCCGGTGTAAAACAGACGGTTCCACAGCGGCTTGTGCGCGGCCCTTGCCTTCACGCGGAAGTCAAACGCCACACCACGCAGCGTCAGGCCAATTAGCATGAACGCCACCGGCAGATACAAGGCACCGAGGATCACGCCGTGCGCCATCGGAAACACCGTCAGCATGATGCCCACACCGAGCACCAGCCAGGTTTCATTGGCGTCCCAGAACGGGCCAATGCTGGCAATCATGCTGTCCTTGTCCTCGTCGCTGGCGCGGCGCATCAATACACCGACACCGAGGTCGTAGCCATCGAGGATCACATAGGCCAGCATCGCCAGCCCCATGACCACCAGAAACACAATCGGCATCCAGCCGGCGGCCTGCGACAGGTCGGGAGCAAGCTCAAGCATGGGCGCCTCCTTCTTTTTCCGGGTAGTTGACGACGTTGAGTTCTTTCTCGGTGTCGCCGGCGGTGTTGTCGTCGCCAAAAGGCTTGTCGGCGTGTTTCTTGTGGCGCGCCAGGTAAAACAGCACCGAGATGTAGGCCACAATCAGCGCCGCATACAGCGTGAGGTAGAGGGCCAGGGTCAGCGCAATACGCGGCGCCGCCACCCGCGAGGCCGCCTCGGCCGAGGTCAACACACCGGTCACCAGCCAGGGCTGGCGGCCAATCTCGGTGACATACCAGCCGGCAATCAGCGCAATCCAGCCGGCAAAAGTCATGGCCACCAGCAGCCTGGCATGCCAGGGCCGCAGCGTGCGGTCCGTGCCTTTTTTCCACGGAGCCAGCTGCCAGGCAGTGGCCCAGCTGACCGCCAGCATCAACAGCCCCACGCCGACCATGATGCGAAAAGCCCAGAACACCGGCGCCACGGGCGGGTGTTTGCCTTCAAACTGGTCCAGGCCCTTCACGACGCCATCGAGTGAATGCGTGAGGTAAAGCGCAGCCAGTTTCGGAATGGCTATTTCGTAGCGGTTCTCCTTCGCCTTTTCATCGGGCAGGGCAAACAGAATGGCCGGCGCGCCCTTTTCGGTTTTCCAGATGCCTTCCATCGCAGCGAGTTTGGCGGGCTGGTGCTCCAGCGTGTTCAGGCCGTGCAAGTCACCGGCGATGATCTGCAGCGGAATCAGCAGCGCGGCCAGGTAGATGCCGGTCTTCAGGCTGGCCATCACTTCAGCGGTTTTGTCGTCGCGCAACCAGCGGTAGGCCGAAATACCCGCCACGAGAAACGCCACCGTCAGGCCCGAGGCCAGCAGCATGTGCACCATCCGGTAGGGAAAGGACGGGTTGAAAATCACTTCAAGCCAGCTGGTCACATGCGCCTGACCATTGATCATCTCAAAGCCCGCCGGTGTGTGCATCCAGGAGTTGAGTGCCAGAATCCAGAAGGCCGACAGCGTGGTGCCACCGGCCACCAGCAGGGTGGCGGTGGTGTGCATACGCTCACTGACACGTTCACGCGCAAACAGCATCACGCCCAGCATGGTGGCTTCCAGGAAAAACGCGGTGAGCACCTCATAAGCCAGCAGCGGCCCGGCAATGTTGCCGACCTTTTCCATGTAGCCTGGCCAGTTGGTGCCAAACTGGAAACTCATGGTGATGCCGCTGACCACACCGAGTGCAAAGGTCAGCGCAAAAATTTTCACCCAGAACTGGTAAGCGTCCATCCAGTGCTGCTGACCGGTCTTGACAAAACGTATCTTGAAAAACAGCAGCACCCAGCCCAGCGAAATGCTGATGGTGGGAAACAGGATGTGAAACGTGATGTTGGCGGCAAACTGGATGCGCGCCAGCAGGAATGCGTCAAGACCGTCCATCATCAACTCCGGTTGTTGTCGGGTAGCGGCAGGGGTTGCGGGGCCACTTTGGGCGCTGCGGCCCGCCCTGTCAATCCGGCCTTGACTGTGCTGCCCACCTTGTCGGTGAGCTCCAGCAGCTTCTGCACTTTGGCGCCCATCTTCATGAGTTTGATCAGGGTCGCCGAATCCATCTTCTGCACATCGGCCAGCCAGCCGGTCATCAGTTCAATCAGGTCGTGCATCTGTTTCATGCGCGCCTGGGCGTGGATGTCATCACCATTGGACGGCTGCTCCATCAGCGCGTCGCGCAACATCGACAGCGTGGGATCAATCTCGCGCTTGCGCCGCTCTTCGGCCAGCGTGCGGAAAATCGCCCACACATCTTCGGGCGCCTGAAAGTACTCGCGCCTGTCGTTGGGCAGGTGCTGCAACCGCACCAGGTTCCAGGACTGCAACTCTTTCAGCCCCATGCTGACGTTGGAGCGCGAAAAAGCCAGCGCCTCGCCAATCTCGTCGGCATTGAGCGCGCGCGGCGAAACATACAGCAATGCGTAAATCTGCCCCACGGTGCGGTTGATGCCCCAGCGGCTGCCCATTTCACCAAAATGCAAAACAAAACGCTGGGTCAGGGGGGCGAGGTTCATGTCTGGGTTTACTGAGTTTTCAGGAATTACTGAAATTATAGGAAGTCAATGAGGCAGATCAGGGTTTGCTTGTTTTGCCATTGGCGGCTGGAGGGGATTTGCGATTGGGCCGAAAAGAGGGCCCGTCCAAATGGGGGATGCGCGACGTGCCCAGCAGCGCCTAAACTCGCGGCTACGGGGTTTGACGCTTTTTTATTTGGCTGGGGAGTGGCGGTAAAGATGGAATACTGTTTTAAGACCAAAGACTTGTGCGTTTTTGGCAGGTCCAGGATATCGAGCACGGGCCAGTTTATCGAGCAAGTGTTGCTCTATTCATTACGTTAGCCCTCGCCATGGAGACCTTCGTTCTTGCACTGTTGGTCTTGGCCGTCGGCTGGCAGGTTCTGCAGTTGCGGGAGAAGGGCGTAGCGCCCGCCCATAAAACTCTCTTGCGAGTGGCCGTCGAATCCGAGGAGATGGACGAGCTCTCGCTTCCGAAGGAAAGCGCCGGTCTGAGGAAGAAATTAGAACTGAGGGTTCCTCTTGTTCCCGGCATGTATATTGAAGGTCATGGGGCAGAGCATGCTTGGAAGGTTGAACGTACGGTTGTTGTCGACGACTTGTTGGTGATCGTTCTTGCACCCGTGCGAATTCCAGCAACGCAGGTCCAGAACGAAGTCCAATCACTGCAACGGTTTGGGTGGGAAGTCGATGGCTAGCAGGTCGGTCGAGACCGACACACAACGGCAAGGCGCCGCGAAGCGTGTCGGTGATCGTACGCATCGCGGCGCCTTGCCGTTGTGTGCGGATCGCCTCCGACGTTAGATTTCTTCCTGCCATGCAACAAAACGCACTCTATTACCCGCACATCGGCCTCCACAATGCAGCCTGGACAAAGGCAATGGCGTTGTTTTACGACAATATTTATCGCATCGTTCCAGACAATGTGATCCCAGAAGACGCTGAGGAGCTAAACCCTCTTCTGGAAGAGGGGGCGATTGGAAGGATGATCAATCCAGCACCTTATTCCAAAAAGGCCTCAGAAGAGTTTCTTTCGAAAATTGAAGACTGGAATGCTGCTGCACTTACCTTCGATGCAGAAGAAGAGAACCAAATATCCCGACTGCACAGCGACAAGACCGATGAGCGAGTTCGCGAACTCTTCAAGGAGGCCGGCTTTAAGTCAGAAAATGACTGGATGTATGTTCCGACTGCGATTGCATCCAACTTCATGCTCTACATGGCGAGCGATATAGCGCAGAAAAATCAACTCTCACTAATTACTGGAGACTGGGGGGCCTGGACTGGAACGAGCTATTTCGGCGTCAACGGTCAAGTTGACGACTTCATCATCAACATAGGGAAAGACAGTTGCACGGATGAAGCATCAGAAAGCTTTGGCCTATTCGGCTTACTCGTTAGCGAACTGGTTCCCGTAAATATTGCCGAAATCCCATCCGAAAAGATCCTTGAGTTTCGCGAAAGGAGACGACCCGAGATCGCTCAGTTTCGCTTTTGCATGAATGAGCTTCGCACCGAACTGTCGAAGCTTGACTCTCAGGACGTGAGAGTTGGCGTAATTCACGAGAAGGCGAAAGAACTAATTCGTGCACAAGAGCAATACAAAGCAAGCGCCGACATTCTCAAGGCAAAGGGTTGGTTTGGTGTTTCTCTAATGGGTTTCCCTGCCCCACTGATTTTCGGCCAGTTGTTGTCCATCCCGTCATCATCCACTGTGGCCCTTGGAGCCGCAGGTCTCGCTATTGGCGGACTTTTCAATATTCAGAACACCAAAGAAGAGCTGCGGAGACTAAACGAAAAGAATCCTGCATCATTCCTCGTGGAGATGCGCAGGTCCTTCAAGGGCTATACGCGGGCGCGAGGAGGCGGTGACATGAATTTTCATGCCTACAACTGCATGGAAGAGTATGTCAACGATTGACAGAAATCTACCATTCCGCTCCAAGGGATGCCTGCCGGCAAGCCGGCAGCCGCCCTTGAGTTTGAGGGAGTCCAGTGGGTAGTCCAGAAGGGAGTCCAAGGTCAGGTCTCCCATCTTGCAATCCAAACGCCGAGGGTTAGGAACGGGAAATGGGAGACCTCGCGCCGCCCTGACCTCTACGGACCTTCCCGCAACCACGCATGACAAATGAACGACCCAGCTATTCCACCCCAAGTACGTCAAGCCATTACCCTGCTCTGGACAGCGCAACTTCTGGGCGTGGTCGATATCGTGCTCACCCTGATGGACCCAGACCTCGATTTGGCTGGGCACACTGGCTTTTTTCTCGTGATTTCGGTCATCGTTCTGTTTGCCTTGTACGCCGCGCTCATCATCTTTGCAGCAAAGCGAAAAAACTGGGCGCGCATCACTTTGCTGGTCCTCACAATTGTTACGACCACCGCGTTCGTTTGGATGCCGTCGGAAGCCTTGGACCCGTGGTGGACGGTGGCCCTCAGCTGGCTGATATCGATCCTGGAGATAGTGGCCCTGTTTTGGATGTTCACCGGGGCTGGCGCGCGGTGGTACTCCGGCACGTCGGCAGAGTCGTCACTCGACCCCTCGTCTGGTGCTCAATGATTAAAGAGTTTTTCCGAAACAGGTCTCAAAACTTTTCCCGATGGTGGCACGCCCCGGTCACGCGGCGTGATCGCATCCTGGGAGCCATCATCGGCGCCATGGGCTGCTTCTGGATCGGCCTACTTGGCCGGCTTGCGCTGG
This sequence comes from Asaia bogorensis, assembly GCA_943371375.1. Lineage (GTDB taxonomy): Bacteria > Pseudomonadota > Gammaproteobacteria > Burkholderiales > Burkholderiaceae_C > Polaromonas. Next base: position 119,278 of record CALRUM020000010.1, on the reverse strand, counting down.
GTCAGCTGCCGGTCTCTTTTGCTACCCTGGGTTGGTGGGCGCTTGGCTCAACACTCGCTGGAGTCCTTCTCGGTGTCCGCTTTCCCAAGGGTGTTTCTTTGGTTTGTTTTCCGTTTTCAACTTTTGGTGGTGGTGGCTAACCGGGTAGCGGAGCCGCGACCGTTGTCCCGCGCTCGCAGGATTGTCATCTCTTCGACACACTGCCTGTGAACAGTCGAGGCATGAATCACCAACCCACTTTCCGCCCTGCCCTCGAAGCTGACCTGCCCGGGGTACTGCGCCTCTACGCCCAGCCCTCTATCGACGATGGAAAAGTTCTCCCCCTGCCGGACGCCACGCGACTCTGGGAGCGCATGGCCACTTACCCCAACTACAAACTTTATGTCGCGCTGCAGGGCACGCAGGTGGTCGGCACTTTTGCCCTGCTCATCATGGACAACCTCGGCCACCTGGGCGCGCCATCGGCGGTGGTGGAAGATGTGGCGGTGGACCCTGCCGTGCAGGGCCAGGGCATAGGCAAGGCCATGATGCGCCATGCGATGGCGCTGGCGACCGAAAGCGGTTGCTACAAGCTTGCGCTGTCGTCCAACTTGAAGCGCGAAAAGGCGCACGCCTTTTACGATGCGCTGGATTTTGAGCGCCATGGCTTCAGCTTTCGCATAAACGGGCTGCAAAACCCGCCGGCCGTGACCTGAGTTCAGGCGGCGGCCATTCCTGCCCGCCGCTACCTCGCTGGCCTGAACTCTGCCGGCACCGTGCTGTACTTCGGCTTGCCAGCCGTGCCCACAGTCAGGTGGTTGACCACACCCATGACGTCATCCACCAGCAAAACGGCTTGTTCCGCCGCCCGGGACTGCTCCTGGGACTGAACGCAACCCATCAGCGTCACCAGCCGCCGTTCCCCCAGCACCCAGATGCTGGTGTTGTTGAACCGGCCGTCCTGCTGCAGGTAACTGAGCACGCGGGGGATGATCTCCTTGTCATAGAGGTAGGAGTTGGGCAGCCGGCAGCGGCCTGAGCGGAAGCAACTGCCGCCGTGCTGGGCGCGCACATGCGCTTCATCGCGCACCTGTTGCTGCGTGAACATCGGGCCCTGGGGCACAGGGCAGTCGGCCATGGCGGAGCTCACCTGCACGAAGGGGTCGTTGAAATGGTTTCCGCGTGCCACCGGCCCATTCGGCCGCTCCTGCGCCGCCGCACTGAATGGCAGAACGGCCAGCCACAGAATCAAGCCCTCCAGCTTCATGCGTGTCTCAAGAATGGCCGTGTCAGGGCGCGTGTTTGGGGGCACCCAGCAACTGGGCGAGCTGGTCGGTCGCCTTGCCCCAGCCTTCATGGAAACCCATTTTTTCATGCGCCTCGCGGTCGGCCACATTCCAGTGCAACACACGGGCGGTGTAACGCGTTTTGCCGCCTTCGTTTTCGAAGGTCAACACGCCGGTCATGAAGGGTTTTTCCGACGGCGTCCAGGCGTCGGTGAAAGCATCGGTAAATACCAGGCGTTTATTCGGCACCACTTCAAGGTACACCCCGCGGTTCGGAAACTCTGTGCCGTCCGGCCCGCGCATCACAATCAGGCTGGCGCCACCGGGCCGTACATCGGTCTCGGCGCGCACGGTTTCCCAGGGTTTGGGCGTGAACCACTGCACCATCAGGGCGGGGTCGGTCCAGGCCTGGAAGACTTTTTCGGGCGATGCGTCTATCAGGCGCGTCAGAACCAGCTCGCGGTCAGAGGCCGGGGCAGTGGATGGGGAGTTGGAGGCAGTCATGGGATCTTCCTTGGCTTGGGTTTGAACACAGGCCTTTTCAGGCCACTCAAATACACGACGAAGAAGGCGGCTGAATTTCGACAGCGAAGCCGGATTGGATGCCCATTTTTACGACAAAACCTGTCGTGTGCAGAAAAATTGCTATGCTTTTAGTAGCTGCTTACGTGCGCTGGCTATGGTCATAAGCCCGATTTTATGCACAAATCCGGGGTGGTCAGCGTGCAGCCGGCGCCCGCCTGATCACACGCCGGCGTGCAGCCGGTGCCGGCGGCGCGGCCACCGCTGGCGTGGAGTCCGGCACCAGCAGCAACACGTCTTTCACACCCAGCCCCAGCATGCCGATGGATTCGGCTGCGGCGCGGCTCAGGTCAATCACGCGGCCACGGCTGAAGGGGCCGCGGTCGGTGATGCGCACATCGACCTCTTTGCCGTTGACCAGGCTGCGCACACGCACCACGGTGCCAAAGGGCAGGGTTTTGTGCGCGGCGGTCAGCGCATGCATGTTGTAACGCTCGCCGCTGGCGGTGCGCCTGCCATTGAAGCGCGGGCCGTACCAGGAGGCCTTGCCCTGCTCGAACTCGCGGGCCTGTTCGCCCGCGAGCAGCGCCGGCTCATCCTGCACAGCCGGCAGGACTGACAACACATCGGGTGGTGTGATGGGTGAGGTATCTGCTTCAGGCGGTGCTTTCGCCGCAGCGCCCGGCATCGTTGCCGTCGCGGTGGGCGGGCTGGACGGCGGCGTGCTGCAGGCCGACAGCAGTGTCAGCAGGCTGGCGGTGAACCAGCCCCGGAGAATGGCGGCGTGGCGAATCAAACTCAGGAGGCTAGCTGCAGCCGCTTCAGAATCTCCGTCGTTGCAGCGGCCTGGTTCATGGTGAGACATTGGAGCGTGGGGCGAGGGGCCCCGCTTGCGGGGATCGACCAGCGTAAATGGATCAACACCACACTCACTCCGACAGCCGCTTCAAAATTTCAGTCGTCGCGCCGGCCTGGTTCATGGTGTAGAAGTGAATGCCCGGCACACCGGCCGCCTGCAACTGCTCACACAGGTCGGTGATCACATCAAGCCCGAAACTTTTGATGGAGGCGATGTCGTCGCCGTAACCGAGCAGGCGCAGCCGTATCCAGCGCGGAATTTCTGCGCCGCAGGCGTCGGAAAAACGCATCAGTTGCGCCGAGCTGGTGATAGGCATGATGCCCGGCACCACCGGCACCTCCACGCCGAGCTGCAGCGCGTCATCCACAAAACGGAAGTAGGCGTCGGCGTTGAAAAAATACTGGGTGATCGCCGAGTTGGCGCCGGCTTTGACCTTGGTCGCAAAAGCCTGCAGGTCGGCATCGGCCGATTTGGCCTGCGGATGAATCTCGGGGTAAGCCGCCACTTCGATGTGGAAAGCATCGCCGGTTTCAGCGCGGATAAAAGCCACCAGGTCGCTGGCGTAATGAAACTCTCCGCCCGCACCGTAACCGCTGGGCAGGTCGCCGCGCAAGGCCACCAGGCGCTGCACACCCATGGCCTGCAGCGTCGCCAGTTGCTCGCGCACCGTGGCCTTGGTCGCACCGACACAGGAGAAGTGGCAGGCCGCAGCCACGCCTTCTTTCAGGATTTCTCCGACGGTGCCAAAAGTGCCGTCCTGGGTGGAGCCACCGGCGCCAAAAGTCACCGAGCAGAACTCGGGCTTCAGCGCATACAAGGCCTGGCGCGTGGCGCGCAGCTTGTCGGCACCTTCAGGCGTCTTGGGCGGAAAAAATTCAAAGCTGATCGGAAGATTCATCACCAGTCTTTCTTGTTCAGTCGTCTTTGTCGCGGCGTTTGCCGCGCGCCGGGCCGTGCTGGCCGGCATGGGCTTCTTCAGAGTCCTCATGCGCTTCCTGCATGGCGCGCAGCTCGCTGCGCGGTGTGCGTTTGGCGGCCTTGCGCGGCGGTGCAGCCGGCAGCGGCTGGTCTTCACCGGCGTTGTTTTGGCCCTTGACCGCGTGGATAAAAAACTCGCGGTTGCCGTCGCCACCTTCAATCGGCGAGGGCAGCCAGGCTTTGACCGTCATGCCCAGCGCGGTGCAGGCATCACGCAGGCGCTGCTCTACAAACTCAAAATGGGCGGCATCGCGCACAATGCCGCCCTTGCCGATCTGACCGGGCTGCAATTCAAACTGCGGTTTGACCAGCATCAACAGATCACCGCCGGGCTTGAGCAGGCGCAGCACCGCGGGCAGCACCAGGGTCAGCGAGATAAAAGACAAATCGCCGGTCAAAAAGTCAAAGTTGGCCTCGACAGCTTCGTCCGCCTCAGGCCCGAATTCTTCATCATCAAATTCGGCTTCGGCCCCGTCATCATGCGCGGGACCAGCTACCAAATCCATAGCAGTCATGGAGCGCGCGTTGACACCTTCGATACAGACCACACGCGGGTCCGCACGCAAGCTGGGGTGCAACTGGCCATGGCCCACATCCACACCCACCACCTGTAGCGCGCCCTGCTGCAGCAGGCAGTCGGTGAAACCGCCGGTGGACTGGCCGATGTCCAGGCAGCGCAGGCCGGTCACCTTGATGCCGGTAGTTGCAAGTGCGCCTTCGAGCTTGAGCCCGCCGCGCGAGATGTACTTGGCTTCGGTGGTGTCCAGAATCTGCAGCTCAGCCAGCTCGGATATTTCGTCGCCGTTTTTGGCGACTTTTTTCCAGGCGCCGCCCGCCTCCACGCGCCACTGCACGCCAGACGCAATCAGGCGCTGGGCCTGGGAGCGGGTGGCGGCATGGCCGTGTTCGACGAGGAATAAGTCAGCGCGCATGAATCTCCAGAGAAATTAACTGGCGCGTAGCGAACGGCCACCAGCCAAAGCAAGCAAACCGTTCGCCCTGAGCCTGTCGAAGGGCTTCGACAGGCTCAGCCCGAACGGTGAGATGCCAGACGGCGAACGCGCAAGCAGTTCGCCAACCTGATTAATAACGGTACGTATTTGCCTTGTACGGGCCAGCTTTGGACACACCGATGTAGGCCGCCTGCTCGTCGCTGAGTTCGCTCAGCATCGCGCCTACCTTTTTCAGGTGCAGGCGTGCGACTTTTTCGTCCAGGTGTTTTGGCAACACGTAAACCTTGCCCACTTCGTAGTCGGCCTGTTTGGTGAACAGCTCGATCTGCGCAATGGTCTGGTTGGCGAAGCTCGACGACATCACAAAACTCGGGTGGCCGGTGCCGCAGCCGAGGTTCACGAGGCGGCCTTTGGCCAGCAGGATGATGCGTTTGCCGTCCGGGAAGATCACGTGGTCAACTTGTGGCTTGATCTCTTCCCAGGTGCATTTTTCGAGTGCAGCGACGTCGATTTCGTTGTCGAAGTGACCGATGTTGCAGACGATGGCCTGGTCTTTCATGGCCGCCATGTGTTCGTAGGTGATGACGTTTTTGTTGCCGGTGGCAGACACAAAGATGTCGCACTTGTCAGCGGCGTATTCCATGGTCACAACCTTGTAACCTTCCATCGCGGCCTGCAGGGCGTTGATCGGGTCGATCTCGGTCACCCACACTTGTGCGGACAGCGCGCGCAGTGCCTGGGCCGAGCCCTTGCCCACGTCGCCGTAACCGGCGACCAGCGCCACCTTGCCGGCAATCATCACGTCGGTGGCGCGTTTGATCGCGTCAACCAGCGACTCGCGGCAACCGTACAGGTTGTCGAACTTGGACTTGGTCACCGAATCATTGACGTTGATGGCGCGCAGGGCCAGCGTGCCCTTGACCGACATCTCGTTCAGGCGCAACACGCCGGTGGTGGTTTCTTCGGTCACGCCGATGATGTTTTTCAGGCGGCGGCTGTACCAGGTCGGGTCTTGGGCGAGTTTGGCCTTGATCGAATTGAACAGGCAAATCTCTTCTTCGCTGGTCGGCTTGGACAGCAGGGAGGCGTCTTTCTCGGCCTTGGTGCCCAGGTGCATCAACAGCGTGGCATCGCCGCCGTCGTCCAGGATCATGTTCGGGCCTTCTTCCGGTGTGCCTTTGGCGCCGGTGAACTCGAAAATGCGGTGGGTGTAGTCCCAGTAGTCGGCCAGGGTCTCGCCCTTGATCGCAAACACCGGCGTACCGGCAGCGGCAATCGCGGCGGCAGCGTGGTCTTGTGTGGAGAAGATGTTGCACGAGGCCCAGCGCACATCGGCACCCAGGGCTTGCAGGGTCTCTATCAGCACACCCGTCTGGATGGTCATGTGCAGCGAGCCGGTGATGCGCGCACCCTTGAGCGGCTGCGCCTTCGCGAATTCTTCGCGAATGGCCATCAGGCCGGGCATTTCGGTTTCGGCAATTTTCAGCTCTTTGCGGCCCCAGGCGGCAAGCGCGAGGTCGGCAATAACGTAATCGGCGGTAGGTTTGAGAACAGCGCTCATGATGACTCCAAAACAGGCTTTTAAAAACCACTGCTGGGGTCAACTCACCTCACAGCACAGTGGGTGAGCGCGGTTCGAAGCAGAGCCGGCAAGCGGCCTGGTGTCCGAGCCTCACGCGCCAGCTGACGGGGTCAGTGTGTGGCAGGTTGCATCGCTCCTCGGACAGGCCGTATTCTAACCGGCTCGCAGCGTCCGGGCAAAACCCGGGCCAATACCCCCTCAGCGCGCCATGGCGCGCCGCGACAGGTAGCTGCAGGCATCCACCAGCGCCACCAGGCCCATCATGGCCAGCAGGATGGAACTGGTCTCCTGCATCTGGAACAGCCCCATGTGAAAAGCCAGCATCTGGCCCAGGCCGCCCGCACCCACGACGCCGAGCACGGCGGCGGCGCGGATGTTGTTTTCCCAGCGGTACAGGGTGTAACTCAAAAGCTGCGGCAGCACCTGCGGCAAGCTGGCATACAAAAACACCCGGCCCTCGCCCACGCCACGCAGGCGCAGGGCCGCGCCCGGCCCGTCCGGCACGTTTTCAATGGCCTCGGCAAACAGCCGCCCAAGCACGCCGGTGGTGTGCAGCGCCAGCGCCAGCGTGCCGGCCAGCGGCCCCAGGCCCGCGGCAATCAGCAACAGGGCGGCCCAGACCAGCTCGGGAATGCTGCGCAGGGCATTGAGCAGCAGCCGTGTCAGGCCCTTGAAGCGGGCACTGTCCTGGGCATGGGTGCGGCTGGCGGGCAGGGCCAGCAACAGGCCAAAAACCGCCGCAATCAGCGTGCCCAGGGCCGACATGGCCAGGGTCTCCAGCGTGGCGCCCAGCAGTTTTTTCAGAAAAGCGACTTCGCCTGTGGGCTGCAGCAGCTCGCCGATAAAACGCCCCATCTTGCGCATGGCGTCCAGTGAGAGGAACTGCGCCCACTTCAGGTCCAGCGACCAGAAACTCAGCAGCACCAGCAGCATGGCCCCGGCCACCAGCCAGCAGGCCTTGCAACGCGCGCTGAACAGCGGCGGCGGCAGGCGGTACACCTCGTTCGCGGCAGGGGTGGAAGCGCGCAGCTCGTCCATGGCGGTTTCAGCCCAGGGCCTTGCGCAACCAGGCGCTGGCCAGATCCGCCAGCCAGACCAGGCCCATAAAAACCAGCAGCATGGTGCTGACTTCAGACCCGTTGAACATCTTCATGGACGCGTCCATTTGCTGGCCCAGGCCGCCGGCGCCGACAAAACCCAGCACTGCGGAAGAACGGATCGCGCATTCCCAGCGGTACACGCTGTAACTGGTCAGTTCGGCCGCGTTTTGCGGCAACAAGCCATAAAAGAAGGCCTGCAGGCGCCCCGAGCCGTTGCGCAGCAGGGACACGGTGGCATGGCTGTCGCCGCTTTCCAGGATTTCGCCATACACCTTGCCCAGCATGCCGCTGTAGGTCAGCGCAATCGCCAGCACCCCGGCGGTGGGGCCGAGCCCGACCACCCGCACAAACACCAGCGCCCAGATCAGCTCGGGCACGCTGCGCAGCAGAATCAACAGCCAGCGCACGACCTGCCGCAGTGTGGCCGGCAACCAGGCCATGCGCCCGCTCAGCGCCGACACCGACAAAACCCGCACCGACAGCAGCGTCAGCGGCAGCGCCAGCAACAGGGCCAGCGCCATGCCGGCGGTGGCAATCGCGACGGTGCGCCAGGTTTCGCGCGCCACCAGCCACAAAAAATCAGCTTCGATTTTGGGCGGAAAAAAATCGCCCAGAAACTTCAGCGTGGACGACAGCGTGCCGGCTTCGACCATCACCCAGGGTTTGAACTCGGTCAGCACCAGCGCCGGCCAGAGAAGCAGCAAGGCGAGCAGCGCCCAGCCCACGCGGCCACGCCAGGCCGGGTCGCGCCGTTCGGCACGCGGAGGCGGCAAGGTGGCGGCGGTCACGCTTGGCTCAGCCGTTCAGCGGCAATGCATGGCGGCGGGCAGCACCGGCGCTGCCGGCAAGTCCAGCGGCTCGCGCGCCGGGCCGGTCAGCTCATGCAGGTGCTGGGCATACAGGGCCTGCAGGCGCTCGGGCGTCACCTGCGCGGCAGGCAGGTCGAAGGCCAGCTCACCGTCGCGCAGGCCAATAATGCGCGGAAAGTGCTGCAGCGCCATCTCGACATGGTGCAGGGTGCAGACCAGCGTGGCGCCGCGCTCACGCGCCGCCTGCGTCAGCGACGTGATGGCCTGCTGGCCACGCGTCGGGTCCAGCGCCGACAGCGGTTCATCAACCAGCAGCAGGCTGGCTTCGGTGACCAGGGCGCGGGCCAGGCCCACACGCTGGCGCTCGCCGCCGGACAGCCGGTCCACGCGGGCAAACAGTTTGTCGCTGAGGTCAAAACGCGCGAGTGCGGCATCGGCCTGGCTGATCGCCGTCGGGTAAAACAGGCTGCGCAGGCTTTGCCACAGGCCGATCTGCGGCAGCCGGCCCGCCAGTACCGCAGTGACCACACGCTGGCGCGGTGGCAGCGGCGGCACCTGCGGCGCCAGAAAAAGCGCGCCGCGCAAAAGCTGCAGCTGGCGCCGCGGCAGTTGCCAGGGGTTGCGCCCGCCCAGTTGCACACTGCCCACCGACGGCGGCAGCGCACAAGCCAGCAGATGCAGCAGCGTGGTTTTGCCGGCGCCTGACGGTCCAATGATGGCCAGCTGCTCACCAGCGGACAGCGACAGCGACAGGCCGCGCAGCGCTGCGGGCGCATCCGGTTTTGCCGCCGGATGCCGCGCAGCCACCCCGTCCAGCCTGATATTCATATAAAAATCGGCCTCCAGCCCTTATTCCATGAGCGCAAGCAGCTACTTATTTGATAGCAACTACTTGAGCAAACCGGCACTGCGGGCGGCGGTTTCAATGCCCTTGTAGTTGTCGGCCCTGGTCGGGATGTAACGTGTGGCGCGGTTCAGGTCCAGGATTTCCTTGCCTGCGGCCGTGGCCGGGTCTATGTCCAGCAGGGCCTGGGTGACCTTCTCGCGCAGGGCCGCCGGCATGTCGGCATGGACCGCCCAGTTGTAGTTGAAGTACCCGGGCGTGGTGTAGAACACATTGACTTCCTTGGTGTCGACCCGGTTTTCCTTGACGAACTTGTTCCACACCGTGATGTCCAGCGCTGCGGCTTCGACCTTGCCGCTGACCACCGAGGCAATCGTCGCGTCATGTGCGCCGGAGTAGGCGACCCGTTTGAAGTCCTTGTCGGGGTCGATATTGGCCTGCAGCAAAAAGCTGCGCGGCATCAGGTGGCCGGAGGTGCTGGACTGCGAGCCAAAACTGACCTGTTTGCCCTTGAGGTCGGCCAGGGTCTTGATGCCGGAGTTGGTTTTGGCAATAAACACCGACTGGAATTTGGTGTCTTCCTCGCGCTGGGCAATCGGCACAATTTTGCCGCCCGAGCGGTTTTGCGCCTGCACAAAGGTAAAACCGCCCAGCCAGGCCATTTCGACATTTTTGTTGACCAGGGTCTCGACCGCAGCCGGGTAGTCGCTGACCGGTGTGAACTCGACCTTCATGCCGAGTTTTTGCTCCAGGTATTTCACGATGGGGCCGAACTTGCGCATCTGCTCGGTCGCGGCTTCCTCGGGAATGGTGGTGACGCGAAAAACAGCCTGGGCGTGGGACGCCGAGGCCACAACCAGCACGGCAGTGGCCGCCAGCGCCTTGAAAGCCAGGGAGAACGAAACACGGTTCATGGCATAACTCCTGAAAAATCGGTAGGAAACAACAAGCCGTATTAAACCCGACAAGCCAAACCCGCCGCAGGCCCTGCTACATTGCTGACGATGCCTGATCCCGCCCCGCGTACCTGCGTTGTGATTGTCAGCCCGGCGCTGGCCGAGGCCAACAATGGCAACTGGCAAACCGCCAGGCGCTGGCAGCAGATGCTGGCGCCCCATGTGGTGCGGATTGTGCGTGAGTGGCCGGACGCTGCGGCATCTGCACAAGACCAGGTGTTGCTGGCACTGCATGCGCGGCGCTCGGCAGCGTCGATTGCGGCCTGGGCGGCGACACGCGGCCCGGCAGGGCTGGCCGTGGTGCTGACCGGCACCGACCTGTACCGCGACATCCACAACAACGAGTCGGCGCGCCAGTCGCTGGCGCTGGCACAGCGCCTGGTGGTGTTGCAGGAACTGGGCCCCGACGCCCTGCCCGCGCCGCTTCGGCCCAAAGCGCGCGTGATCTTCCAGTCCAGCACAGCGCGCCAGGCGCTGGCCAAATCACCGCGCTTTCTGCGTGCCCTCATGGTCGGGCATCTGCGCGAGGAAAAGTCGCCGCAGACCCTGTTTGAGGCTGCGCGGCTGCTGGCCGGCGAGACGGCGCTGTTCATCGACCACATTGGTGAGGGGCTGGACGCCGCGCTGGGCCAGCAAGCCCGCGCCACCGCCGCCGCCTGCCCGAACTACCGCTGGCTGGGCGGCCAGCCCCACGAAGCCACGCGCCGCCGCATCCAGCGTGCCCATGTGCTGGTCCACAGCAGCCGCATGGAAGGCGGCGCCCATGTGATCATGGAAGCCGTGCGCAGCGGCACGCCGGTGATCGCCTCCCGCATCGCCGGCAACATCGGCATGCTGGGCCAGGACTATGCGGGTTATTTTGATTGGGGCGATGCGGCGGCGCTGGCGGCGCTGCTGCAACGCTGTCGGCATAGCCCCGGCCCACAGGGCCTGCTGGCGCAACTGGGCGCACAATGCGCGCGGCGTGCCCCTCTTTTTGACCCCGGTGCGGAACGCAGCGCGCTGCTGGAGCTGGTGCACGAGCTGCTGCCGGCGCCCGCGAACCCCCTCCTTGATCTACCAGGCCCACACTGACATGCAATCCCCGGAACAAGCGGTACTCAGAGACATCGTGCTGGTCGGTGGCGGCCACAGCCATGTGGGCGTGCTGAAAAGTTTCGGCATGAAGCCGCTGCCCGGCGTGCGCCTGACAGTGATCTGCCGCGACACCGACACCCCTTATTCGGGCATGTTGCCGGGTTACATCGCGGGCCACTACAGCTATGACGATGTGCACATCGACCTGAACACGCTGGCGGCTTTTGCCGGCGCGCGTTTTTTTCGTGACGAGGTCGTCGGCCTGGACCGGGCCGCAGGCAAGGTTTTTTGCCGGAACCGCCCGCCTGTGCCGTATGACAAGTTGTCGATCAACATCGGCTCGGCCCCGCAAATCGGCCAGGTGCCCGGCGCGGCCGGCCATGCGGTGGCGGTCAAGCCGATTCATCTGTTCAATGAACGCTGGCTGGCCTTGCTGGCCCGGGTGCAGCGTCACCCCGGCAAAACCCGTATCGCCGTCGTCGGTGCGGGGGCCGGCGGGGTGGAGCTGACGCTGACCATGCAACACCGCCTGCGCAACGAATTGCGCGCCCTGGGGCGCGACCCGAATGAACTGGCCTTTCACTTGTTCAGCGCCACAGCGGACATTTTGACCACGCACAACTCCCGGGTGCGCCAGGCTTTCCAGCGTGTGTTGAGCGAGCGCCAGGTGGTGTTACACCTGAACAGCGAAGTGAGCCAGGTGTCTGAGCGCGGTCTCCAGACCCGCGACGGCAGGCTGATGGAGATGGACGAGATTGTCTGGGTCACGCAGGCCGGCGGCGCCGCCTGGTTGCGCGAGACCGGGCTGGCGCTGGACGCCGATGGTTTCATCGAGGTCAACGACCACCTGCAAAGCATCAGCGATCCGGCCGTGTTTGCGGCCGGCGACATTGCCGCCTTCACCAGCCGACCGCTGCCCAAGGCCGGCGTGTTTGCGGTGCGCCAAGGCAAACCGCTTGCCGCCAACCTGCGGCGCTCGGTGCTGGACGAGTCACTGGTGAGCTACCGGCCACAACGCCACTGGCTGGCGCTGATCAGCACCGGCGACCGTTTTGCCGTCGCTTCGCGCGGCGCGCTGAGCTGGCAGGGCGAGTGGGTCTGGCGCTGGAAAGACTGGATTGACCGGCGTTTCATGGAGAAATTCCGCACCTTCCCGCCCATGGATCAAAGCAGCATGCGGCAGGCCGCCCCCTCGCGCATCAAGCTGGACCCCGAAGAAGCCGCGCAGGCGATTTCGGCGATTGCCATGCGTTGCGGCGGCTGCGGCGCCAAGGTCGGTGCCAGCGTGTTGTCGCGCGCCCTGGGCGCGCTGCAGCCGATACAACGCGAGGACGTGCTGATTGGCCTGCATGCACCCGACGACGCAGCGGTGCTGCGTGTGCCGCCGGGCAAGGCCATGGTGCATTCGGTTGATTTTTTCCGCGCCTTTATCGACGACCCCTACCTGTTCGGCAAGGTCGCTGCCAACCATGCGCTCGGTGATATTTTTGCGATGGGTGGCGAGGCCCAGTCGGCCACGGCGATTGCCACCGTGCCGCCCGGGCTGGAGGCCAAGGTCGAAGACCTGTTGTTCCAGATGATGACAGGCGCGGTGGAGGTGCTCAACGAAGCCGGCTGCGCGCTGGTCGGCGGTCACACCGGCGAGGGCAAGGAGCTGGCGCTGGGTTTTGCGATCAACGGCCTGGTCGATGAAGACCTGCACACGGTGCTCAAAAAAGGCGGCATGCGCGCCGGCGACGTGTTGCTGCTGACCAAGCCGATTGGCACCGGCACGCTGTTTGCGGCCCACGCGCGGCTGAAAACCCGGGGCCGCTGGATTGATGCAGCGCTGGTATCGATGATCCAGTCGAATCGCCTGGGCGCTGAGTGCCTGCAAGCCCATGGCGCCACCGCCTGCACCGACCTCACCGGTTTTGGCCTGCTGGGCCACCTGGTCGAGATGACGCGGCCCTCCGGCGTGGATGCCGAGCTGGACCTGGCCGCGCTGCCGCTGCTGGACGGCGCGCTGGAAACCAGCGCGGCCGGCATCCTGAGCTCGCTGCAACCGGCCAATGTGCGCCTGCGCCGCGCGCTGCGCAATCAGGCGCAGGCCGTCGGCCACCCGGTTTACCCGCTGATTTTTGACCCGCAAACCGCCGGCGGCCTGCTGGCCAGCGTGCCCGCCGCCCGGGCCGGGGCCTGTATCGCCGCGCTGCGCCAACTCGGTTACGACAAAACCGTGGCCATAGGCCGCATCCTGCCGCAGGGCGATGCGCTCGAACCCATCATCCTGAAATGCTGACACTGAGCGCCTGGCCGCTGGCCGAACGCCGGCGCATCACCGGTGTTTTCACCGACATCGACGACACGCTGACGACCGAGGGCGCGATCACGGCGGACGCGCTGCAGGCGCTGGCAGACATAAAAGCCGCGGGCCTGCAGGTGATCCCCATCACCGGCAGGCCGGTGGGCTGGAGCGAGCCGTTTGCGCTGAGCTGGCCGGTGGATGCCATCGTGGCGGAAAACGGGGCGGTCGCACTGCTTGCTGATCAAAAAGGCCTGCAGCCCTTGGTTGACGCCCGCAGTGTGCTATCAAAACTGTATCAACAGAATGCAGCAACACGTGCGGCCAACTACAGCCGCATGCAGCAGGTGGCCCAACGTGTGTTGCGTGAGGTGCCGGGCGCTTTGTTGTCACAGGACAGCCCGGGCCGCGAGACCGACATCGCCATCGACCACAGCGAGTTTGTGCACCTGCCGCCCGAGGGTATCGCCCAGGCGCTACACATCATGCGCAGCGAAGGCATGAATGCCAGCGTGAGCTCCATCCACATCAACGGCTGGTTTGGCGCACACAACAAGCTCGAAGGCGCGCGCTGGATAGTGCGTGAATTGCTGGGCCGGGACCTGGACAGCGAGATGGCCCGCTGGGTTTACATCGGCGACTCGACCAACGACGAGCTGATGTTTGCGGCCTTCCCGAATTCGGTGGGTGTGGCCAATATCCGCCGCTTTGAAGCCCAGCTGAGCCACAAGCCGCGTTACATCACCGAAAGTGAACGCGGCGCCGGGTTTGCCGAGGTGGCGAACGCCCTGCTGGAAGCGCTCAGACCCTAACGCGCCGCCACCGACAGCGCCGAGGGCCCGGCCGCACTGATGACACTGTTGCCGGCTGTGTTGCTGACCAGCTCCAGCCGCACCGTGTAGTCGCCGGCCGGCGGATTGAGCCAGGTTTCGGTCTGCCCACCGGTGAAGGCCAGCACTTCGGGCTTGCGGCCGGCGCGCTCCAGCGTCAGGCGGAAATGCCCGGTGTCTGCGGCCTTGGGCGCGGCGTGGGAAACGTTGTAGCCGCTGGCATGAAACTGCACATGAAAGGGCGGCTTGACGGTCGCGCGGTCAGCCGGTGCCAGCAGTTCCACGCGTGCCGGGCCCTGCACGCTGGCCGGCGTCACATTCTTGTTTTGTTTGCTGACCGTCACCTTCAGGGGCTTGCTGTACACAAAGTAGGGAATATGGCCCTGATCGGCCAGCAGCAGGCGCAGGTCGTAACTGCCCGGCGGAAGATTCACCACCATTTCCATCTGGCCCTTGCCAAAGTGGATGTACTGGTCGGTGAACGGCAGCGGTTTCTTGAAGTCCAGCGGCAGGCCCTGATTCACCAGCAGGTGGTGGTGGCCGGCGCGTCCGGCGGTTTTGCCGGCCGGCACCAGGCCGCGCATGGACAGGCCAAAACGCGCCACAAACGGCGACTCCAGCGTCACACCGTCCTTGAGATTGGTGAAATAGGTTTCCGCCGAGCGCGGTGACGGAACCACCCAGGGATGCGGCGCCAGTTCCACCTCATCGGTGGCTGCCGCGGGGGTTTGCGCCGTGGCTGGTATGGCTGCCGCCAGCATCAGGGCAAGTGCACATACAAACAGGTAGTTCAGGGCAGGGCGTGACATCTGGTGGGCTCAGTCAGGAGTTTCTGCAGACCGGGAGGACCTGCACGATGCGGTAATTTTATGACTGGTCAGTAATATTTTCTCTTGGTTGCGGGTAAACCCCTGGATACTGCAGGTCTTTTGCCTTTCAGCGCGCCGCTGCATGTTTTTTCCAGGCTTTCAGCCAGATCGGCCCTATTGCGCTGATGGGACGAGTGCCAGTGGGGGCCGCAGGTCCGGCTCCGCCGGCCTGCAGGCGCCGTCCCCTGCAAGGGGAGATGGCGTTACACGCAGTGAGCGACTACAGGGGTGTTCACCTTCTTCCCAGCACGGCCGCCAGCGCCTTGCCGGTGGCAGTCCCGAGTTTCACCACCTGTTCCGGCGGGGCCGCCGCCACCACCTGGCCGCCGGCGTTGCCACCGTCAGGGCCGAGGTCTATCACCCAGTCGGCCTCGGCAATCACGTCGAGGTCGTGCTCAATCACCACCACGCTGTGGCCGCCATTGACCAGGCGGTGCAACACATGGATCAACTTTTCGACGTCGGCCATGTGCAGGCCCACAGTCGGCTCGTCCAGCACATACAGGGTATGCGGCGCTTTCTGCCCGCGGCGTGTGATGTCGTCGCGCACCTTGGAGAGTTCGGTCACCAGCTTGATGCGCTGCGCCTCGCCACCCGACAGCGTCGGCGAGGGCTGGCCCAGCGTCAGGTAACCGAGTCCAACGTCCTTGAGCAGTTGCAGCGGATGTGCAATCGCCGGCATGGAGGCAAAAAAACCGACGGCTTCATCCACTTCCATGGTCAAGACCTCGCCGATGTTTTTGCCGCGCCAGGTCACGGCCTGGGTTTCGGGGTTGAAACGCGCGCCGTGGCAGGTTTCGCACAGCACTTTGACGTCCGGCAGAAAACTCATGCCTATGGTGCGCACACCCGCGCCCTCGCAGGTCGGGCAGCGGCCCTCGCCGGTGTTGAAGCTGAAGCGCCCGGCGCTGTAGCCGCGCGCCCTGGCCTCCAGCGTGTCGGCAAACAATTTGCGCACCGTGTCCCAGAAGCCGATGTAGGTGGCCGGGCAGGAGCGCGGCGTCTTGCCTATCGGTGTCTGGTCCACCTCCAGCACGCGGTCCACCACCTGGTAACCCTCGACCCGTTCGCAACCGGTCCACGCCGGTGTCTGGCCGCTGTCATCAGCATCACGCCCGGCCCTGGTGGCGCGCTGCAACACAGCGGCCTGTACGTTGCTCAGCAACACGTCGCGCGCCAGCGTGGACTTGCCCGAGCCCGACACACCGGTCACCGCCACCAGCCGGTACAGCGGCACGGCGACCGACACATCCTTGAGGTTGTGCAGATCGGCCTTGACCACCTGCAGCCAGGAGGTGAAAGGTCCGGCGGCTGCGGGCGCGGCGTTGTGCAGCGCGCTGGCACTGGCCGCAGCGGCCTTCAAGGCCAGGGCCTTGAGCGCAGCGGCCTTTTGCTTGCTCACGGGTTTGGCGGCGGCAAGCGCAGGAACGGTCACGGCAGCAGGTGCCGCGCCGCGGCGGGTTTCGCGGCGCAGTTGCAGGGGATGGATCAGCGGACTGGCCAGATAACGTCCGGTCAGGGAATCCGGCAAGGTGGCCAGATGTGCGGCCGTGCCCTGGCCCACCAGCTGGCCGCCGCGTTTGCCGGCGCCGGGGCCGATGTCGATGATGTTGTCGGCGCGGCGTATTGTGTCTTCGTCATGCTCGACCACCACCAGCGTGTTGCCGCGTTCACTGAGCTTGCCTAAAGCGCGCAGCAGGATCTGGTTGTCGCGCGGGTGCAGGCCAATCGTCGGCTCGTCCAGCACATAACAGACGCCCTGCAGATTTGAGCCAAGCTGCGCGGCCAGCCGGATGCGCTGCGCCTCGCCGCCCGACAGCGTCGGTGCGCCGCGGTCCAGCGTCAAATAGCCCAGGCCCACGTCTTCGAGGAATTCGAGCCGACTTTTGATCTCGGGGATCAAATCGCGCGCAATACCGGCCTCGCGCCCGGACAGTACCAGCTGCTCGACCCAGGCGCGCACGTCGGTCACCGACAGCGCGGCGATGTCGGCGATGCCGACCCCGGCGAACTTCACCGCGCGCGCCTGCGCATTCAGGCGTGAGCCCTGGCAGCCGGGGCAGGCCATGTCCGTCACGTCTTCGGCTTCCGGCTCGGCAAAACTCTGCTCCCGGCCCTTGTTGTCATCGTCGCGCACCGAATCGTCAAACACCTTGCGCTGCTCCCTGGTCAGCTTGACACCGGTGCCGACACAGTCGGGGCACCAGCCGTGTTTGCTGTTGTAGCTGAACAGGCGCGGATCAAGTTCGGCATAAGAGGTGGCACACACCGGGCAGGCGCGCTGCGTGGACGAGGCCTGCAGCTTGCCGATCTGCCGTGTCGATGTGCCCGCCATCATGGCGCCGCGCAAGCCGTCCAGCGGCGCCAGCACATGCACCACACCCTTGCCGTGTTGCAGCGCGGTCGCCAGCGCCTGGCGCAGGGCGGCCTCGTTGGCCGGTGTCACGTGAATGTCGGCAATCGGCAACTCCACCGTGTGTTCCTTGAAGCGGTCTATGCGCGGGAAGTTGGTCGTCGGCAAAAACTCGCCGTCTATGCGCAAATGTGTGTAACCGCGCGGCCGCGCCCAGTCGGCCAGTTCGGTGTAGACCCCCTTGCGGTTGATGACCAGCGGCGCCAGCACCCCGATGTGCTGCCCGCGCCAGGCCTTGAGGATTTGCGCGGCAATGCTGTCCGGGCTTTGCGGCATCACGGCTGCGCCGTCTTTGGTGCAATGCTGGATGCCGAGCTTGACGTAAAGCAGGCGCAGGAAATGCCAGACCTCCGTCGTGGTGCCCACGGTGGACTTGCGCCCGCCGCGCGACAGCCGCTGCTCAATCGCCACCGTGGGCGGAATGCCGTAGACCGCATCGACCTCGGGCCGGCCCGCCGGCTGCACAATGCTGCGCGCATAGGCATTGAGCGACTCGAGGTAACGCCGCTGCCCTTCGTTGAACAGGATGTCAAAGGCCAGTGTCGATTTGCCGGAGCCCGACACGCCGGTCACCACATTGAACTGGCCGCGCGGAATATTCACCGACAGGCTCTTGAGGTTGTGTTCCCTGGCATTGACGATCTGGATCAGGTTGGAAAAGGCCGGCCTGGTTTTCCAGACCTTGGTACGTGCCTCTTCCACGCCGTGCACCTTGCCCATGGCCTGCTCGTACTCACGCAGCGCCAGCGCCGTGTGCGACGTCGGGTGTTCGCGCAGCGTCTCGGGTGTGCCCTGGGCCACCAGCCAGCCACCGGCTTCACCGCCTTCGGGACCGAGGTCTATCAGCCAGTCGGCCGAACGGATCACGTCGAGGTTGTGCTCGATGATGATCAGCGAGTGGCCCACGTCCAGCAGCTTGCGCAGCGCGCGCATCAGCTTGGCGATGTCGTCAAAATGCAGGCCGGTGGTCGGTTCGTCAAACAGGAACAGCGTGCCGCGGTTGATGTTTTTCAAAGCCAGCGGCTGGCGGCTGGCACTCGCCGTCTTCGATGCCCCGGCCAGAAAGCCGGCGAGCTTGAGGCGTTGCGCCTCGCCGCCCGACAGCGTGGGCACGGGCTGGCCCAGCTTCACGTATTCCAGCCCCACATCCACGATGGGCTGCAGCGCGCGTATCACCTCGCGGTCCTGGGCAAACAGCTGACTGGCTTCACTGACCGTCAGGTCCAGCACATCGGACACATTCATCAGGCGCGGCAACACGTCGCCGATGGCCTTGCGTTCAATCGTGACCTCCAGGATCTCGGGCCGGTAACGTTTGCCGTCGCAATCGGGGCAGCGCAAATAGACGTCGCTGAGAAACTGCATCTCCACATGTTCAAAGCCTGAGCCACCGCAGGTCGGGCAGCGCCCGTCGCCGTTGTTGAAGCTGAACTTGGTGGCGGTGTAGCTGCGTTGCCGGGCCAGCGGCGCCTGCGCAAACAGCTCGCGCACCGCATCCCAGGCGCCGACATAACTGGCCGGGTTGGAGCGCGCGGTTTTGCCAATCGGCGACTGGTCCACAAACACCACATCGGTCAAATAGTCGGCGCCCATGAGCCGGTCATGCTGGCCCGGGGTTTCCGTCGCCTTGCCGAACTGGCGCAGCAGCGCCGGCGCCAGGATGTCCTGCATCAGCGTCGATTTGCCGGAGCCGCTGACGCCGGTCACACAGACCAGGCGCTGCAGCGGAAACTCCACCGTGAGGTTTTTCAGGTTGTGGTCGCGCGCGCCTTCCAGGATCAGGCGCGGCGTGTTGTCGCTGACGGGCCGCTTGAAACCCATGCCGACCTGCTTGCGCGCGCCGAGGTAGGCGCCGGTCAGGGTGTCGGCATGTTTGAGGTCCTCGGGTGTGCCGTCAAAAACAATCTGCCCGCCCTTCTCGCCCGGACCCGGGCCCATGTCTATCATGCGGTCGGCGGCCAGCATCACCGCCGGGTCATGCTCGACCACCACCAGCGTGTTGCCGGCATCGCGCAGCCGGTGCATGGCCTGGGTGATGCGGTTCATGTCACGCGGGTGCAGGCCGATGGAGGGTTCATCGAGCACAAACAGCGTGTTGACCAGCGAGGTGCCGAGCGCAGTGGTGAGGTTGATGCGCTGCACCTCACCGCCCGACAGGGTGCGGCTTTGCCGGTCCAGCGTCAGGTAACCAATACCGACATCGCTGAGGTATTTGAGCCGGGTGTGGATTTCCTCGAACAGCGACTTGAGCGCCTTGAACTCGGCATCGGGTGCGCTGCCGTCCTGCAAGGCCGCCGGTGCCAGCCCGTTGAAAAACTCGCGCAGGCGGTCTATCGGCAACTGCATCAGGTCATGCAGGCTCAGGCCGGGCAAGGCCTCGAGCTGGGCGCGGGACCAGTCCACACCAACCGGCATGAAACGCTGGCCCTGCGGCAGCGCCGCATCGGCGTCCCCCTTCGAGCCGAGGCGCCAGAGCAGGGCATCGAGTTTCAGGCGTGCGCCGCCGCAGCTTTCACACGGGGTGTAGCTGCGGTACTTGGACAGCAGCACCCGGATGTGCATCTTGTAGGCCTTGGTCTCCAGGTAGGCAAAAAATCGCTTGATGCCGTACCACTGCTTTTTCCACTGGCCGTTTTTATAGCCCGGCGTGCCGTGGATCACCCAGTGCTGCTGCTCGGGGGTGAGCTTGTACCAGGGCGTGTCACGCGGAACGCCTGCCAATTCTGCGTGGCGCATCAGGTCGTCCTGGTTTTCGGCCCAGGCCGGGGTTTGCAGGGTCTTGATCGCGCCGGAGCGCAGGGTCAGCTTGTCATTGGGAATCACCAGGCCGTAGTCGACTCCGATGACACGGCCAAAACCACGGCAGGTCTCGCAGGCGCCCATGGCGGAGTTGAAGGAAAACAGCGAAGGCGTGGGGTCGGCATAACGCAGATCGCTGTCGGGGCAGTGCAGACCGGTGGAAAAACGCCACATCTGCTCAGCCGCGCCCTCTTCTGCCGGCTGCACATAGACGTTGAGCCGGCCGCCGCGTTTGAGCGCGAGCTCGATCGCCTCGATCACACGCGCCTTTTCGGCCGTCTGCACACGGAAGCGGTCCGCCACCACATCCAGCAGTTTGTGCGGGCCCGCCGGCGTGGAAACGTCGCGCTGCGCATGCACGCGCGTAAAACCGCTGGCCGACAACCATTGCGTCACTTCTTCTGCACTGGTATTGCCCGGCAGCTCCACAGGGAAGGTCATGACCACCCTGGCATCATTACCGGCGGTGCGCGCCAGCAGCTCGGCATAAATCGACTCGGGGGTGTCATGACGCACCGCCTGCGCCGTTTTTTTGTCGAACAATTGCGCCGCGCGGGCATACAACAACTTCAAATGGTCGTTGAGCTCGGTCATGGTGCCCACGGTAGAGCGTGAACTGCGCACCGGATTGGTCTGGTCAATCGCAATCGCGGGCGGCACGCCCTCGACCCTGTCCACCGCCGGTTTGTCCATGCGGTCCAGGAACTGCCTGGCGTAAGCCGAGAAGGTCTCGACATAACGGCGCTGGCCCTCGGCAAACAGCGTGTCAAACACCAGCGAGGACTTGCCGGAGCCGCTGGGGCCCGTCACCACCGTCATTTCACCGGTGCGGATATCAAGATCGATATTTTTGAGATTGTGCTGGCGCGCGCCGCGAATGCGGATGGTTCCCTGGGACATGGGTGAATGCTTTCCTGCTGAGGTCAAACATTCTAGACAGCCGGCCTGCAACTTCGGCGCGTGGGGTTAAGCCCCTGGGGCCGCGCCACACCTCGACACATATTCAGCGTCCCAACTGTAGTTTCCACACTTGCGGGCCAGGCAGCGGCGCGTAAACTGAACGCCTTCAAGGAGACAACATGAAAATCCCAAGCAAGTGGTGCGTCATGCTCGCCATGGCTGTGCTGGGTCACGCTGCACAGGCACAAATCCTCATCGGCCAGACGGCCGGCTTCACGGGCGCAGTAGGCGCCGGCGTGAAGGAAACCACCGAAGGCGCCAAGCTCTACATCGATGCCACCAATGCCAAAGGCGGCGTCAACGGGCAAAAAATCGAGCTGCTGTCGCTCGACGACAAGTTTGACCCCAAGCTGGCGGCAGAAAACGCCCGCATCCTGATCGAAGACAAGGGCGTGGCTGCGATGTTCCTGACACGCGGTACACCGCACACCCAGGCCATCATTCCCCTGCTCGACAAACACGGGGTGCCACTGATTGGCCCGTCCACCGGCGCCATGGTGCTGCACCAGCCGGTTCAAAAACATGTTTTCAATGTGCGCGCCACTTACCAGCGCGAGGCTGAAAAAGCCATCACCCACCTCAGTTCCATGGGCATCACCCGGATTGCGATTGTTTTTGCGGACGACAGCTTCGGCGCCGACGGTGTGGCCGGCGCGCAAAAGGGGCTGACAACCGCCAAACTCCAGCCGGCCGTGCTGGAGAAATTCGACCGCAGCAAGCCCGATTTTTCGCCCATAGCACCCAAGGTTTTTCAGGCCAATGCCCAGGCCGTGCTCATGGTGGCATCCGGCCAGGCCGTGGTCGACGGTTTGAAAGCCTTTCGCGCAGCGGGTTCCACCGCCCAGATCGTCACACTCTCCAACAACGCGTCGGGTGGTTTTGTCAAAAGCCTGGGCGACAGCGGCCGTGGCGTCATCGTGACCCAGGTTTTTCCCTATGAACGCTCGATCGCCTACCCCATGGTCAAGGAAGCCCAGGAGCTGGGCAAAGCCAAAGGCCTGAGCGAAGTCAGCCCGGCGATGCTCGAAGGTTTCGCCGCCGCCAAAGTGCTGGTCGAGGGCCTGCGCCGCGCCGGCGCCAAGCCCAGCCGCGAAAAAATCCAGGCCGCACTCGAAGGCATACGCAAGTTTGACCTCGGCGGGCTGGAGCTGAACTACTCGACCGAAGACCACACCGGGCTGGATTTCGCCGATCTGTCCATCATAGGCACCGACGGCAAGTTCAAGCGTTAAGCACCTGCTCCAGCTCGCGGCACTGGTCCGCGCCAAGCGCATCCCTGATCCTGGGCAGCAAGGCGCGCAAGGCATCAACGTCGGCGGCGCCCTCAACCGCCAGGTTCAGCCTGAAGCCGCGCAGGCCCAGGGCGCCAGTCAGCTGTGCGGCCAGGGGATAGGCTTTCCTGTAGCGCTCATGGGCGGCATCGCTGCTTTCCTGTTCTGTCACCACAGCCGCCGCAGCTTGCACCTGGTCCGCCTGATCCCGGACCGATTGCGGATCGGGCTCGAGAAACCCGAGTTCCACCAGCTGCACCAGCTCTTGCCCTGTCACCCCCAGGCCCGCTGTGGCCTCCAGCACCTCTTCCAGTGACCGTTTGCCGTCGAACAGGATGAAGGCAGAGCGCTGGCGCGGCGCCAGCAGGGAGCGGTCTTTGAGCGCCTTCTGCCCGGCTTCCGTCTTGAGGTAGCGCATGGCGGGCAAGAGGCCTATTTGGCGCTGCTGGCGGCGGGCGCGGGCACATGCACCGCGTCAGCGCCGTGTTTCTCGCCACCCATATCGATGTCGCCGCCCTTGCTCAGCATGAGCAGCGCGAGCGCTGCAAAAATGACAAATCCAACTGCAATTTTCCACATGGTGTTTCTCCAAAAAAAAAACAGGCTCCCGGTCAAAGGGGAGCCTGCGAACTTCCTCCGGGCGGCCTGGTCTGCTTCCAGAACCGCCTGCTTTTTATGTCACTTCAGTCGTTGGCGTAAATGTCCACGTCCTTGGTTTCCTTGATGAACAAGGTGCCAATGACGACGGTGGCGCCGGCAATGATGATGGGGTACCACAGGCCGTTGTACATATTGCCGGTCTGGGCCACGATGGCAAACGCCGTGGTGGGCAACAAGCCACCAAACCATCCGTTGCCAATGTGGTAAGGCAGGCTCATCGAGGTGTAACGGATACGTGTCGGGAACATCTCGACCAGCATGGCGGCAATCGGGCCGTACACCATGGTCACCAGCAACACCAGGTAGGTCAGGATGGCAATCACCGTGACCTTGTCCACCTTGGCGGGGTCAGCCTTGGACGGATAACCGGCGGCCTTCAGCGCATCGGCCACGCCTTTCTTGAACTCGGCGTCCTTCTTCTTGGCTTCGTCCGCAGGCAAGCCCTTGGCCGAATAACCCGTGATCACCGTATCGCCGATGGCGATGCTGGCAGGCGCACCCACAGCACCGGGGGCATTGTCATAACTGACCGAGGCACCGGCCAGCACCTGCTTGGCGATGTCGCAGGAGCTGGTGAACTTGGCCGTACCGGTCGGGTTGAACTGGAACGAACATTCATTCGCATCAGCCGTCACCACCACCTTGTTTTTGGCCTGGGCCGCAGCCAGATCCGGGTTGGCGGCTTTGGTCAGGGCGGTGAACACCGGGAAGTAAGTCAGCGCAGCCAGCAGGCAGCCGGCCATGATGATGGGCTTGCGGCCAATCTTGTCCGACAGCGCGCCGAAAACGATGAAGAACGGCGTGCCGATCAGCAGCGAAACAGCAACAAAGATGTTGGCGGTAGGACCGTCCACCTTGAGCGCTTGCGTCAGGAAGAACAGCGCGTAGAACTGGCCCGAATACCACACCACAGCCTGGCCGGCGGTCAGGCCGATCAGCGCCAGGATGACGATCTTCAGGTTTTTCCACTGGCCAAAAGACTCGGACAGCGGCGCCTTGGAAGTTTTGCCCTCGGCCTTCATTTTGGTGAAAGCAGGTGACTCGTTCATGCTCAGGCGGATGTACACCGACACGCCCAACAGCAGAATCGACACCAGGAAGGGAATGCGCCAGCCCCAGTCGGCAAAAGCCGCCTCACCCATCGCGGTACGTGTACCCAGAATCACCATCAGCGACAGGAACAGGCCCAGCGTCGCAGTGGTCTGAATCCACGAGGTGTAAGCGCCGCGTTTGCCCTGCGGCGCGTGTTCGGCCACATACACCGCCGCACCGCCATATTCACCGCCCAGCGCCAGGCCTTGCAGCATGCGCAGCGCAATCAGGATCACCGGCGCCGCCACACCAATGGTGGCGTAGTTCGGCAGCAGGCCCACGATGAAGGTGGACAGGCCCATGATCAGGATGGTGATCAGGAAGGTGTACTTGCGGCCAATCATGTCGCCCAGGCGGCCAAACACCAGCGCGCCGAAAGGACGCACGATGAAACCGGCTGCAAAAGCGAGCAGGGCGAAGATGAAGGCCGAGCCTGCATCGAGTCCGCTGAAAAACTGCTTGGCAATGATGGCTGCGAGCGAACCGTAGAGGTAAAAGTCGTACCACTCAAAAACAGTACCGAGTGACGAAGCGAAGATGACTTTCTTCTCTTCGGCAGACATCGGCCTGTTGGCGACTGCTGTTGTCATGGGAGGTCTCCAAAAATAATAAGGCCCTCGACATGAAGGCTTGAGTGATTATTTTTGGAGTCACTGACCCAGCTCTGACGTGAAACCAACAGGAGCTTGCGCGAAACTTATCGGCCACTGACAAGTCAAGGGATAACCCGAACGAATCCGCGCGGTTTTGCTGCGCGGCAGCGGGGGATGCTTACTTTTGGCGCTGGATGCCGGCAGGCAAGTGACTCGCCGCGTCCCAGTCCGCACCGGCAAACCAGCTCTCGCCGAGCAAATAAGCGCGCAGCATGGGCAGCGCATCCAGACCCCAGAAAAGCTTGCCGTCCACCACCAGGGTCGGCACGCCAAACACGCCCTGCGCGATCGCCTCGTCGCTGTGCGCGCTCAACTGCGCCTTGACCTCTGCACTGTGCACGTCGCGCTGCGGCGCCAGTTGCGTGGCGAGCGCGGCCGTGCGCTGCTCGTCCGCCGCCTCCAGCCCGCTCTGCCAGACATGGCGGAAAATCGTTTCGCAGACATAACGGTTGGGATTGCCGCGCGCATCACAGGCGACCGCCAGACGCAGCAAAGCCAGCGGATGAAAGGGGTGGCTGGCGGGCAGCTGCAGCGCGACGCCCTGCTGCTGCGCCAGCCACAACACCTGCCGGTAAGTCCACTCGCGCTTGCTGGCCATCTCTGCCGGTCCGAGCTGGCCGTGGTGCTTGAGCAGGCCCGCAAACAGCAGCGGTTGGTAAGTCACGCTGTAACTGATGCCCTGCAGCGCCTCGGGCAGTTTCTCGAAAGCCAGAAAGGCGTAGGGCGAGATGAAGTCGAGGTAGAAGGTGATGTGTTTCATGGCTGCAAGGCCGCCATGCGCTGCTCGATCAGCGTCCAGACAGCACGCTTGCCGCTGTCGCTGGCCTGGCTCCAGGAGGCGATTTCCTCACGTGTGCGAAAGCAGCCTTCGCACCAGCCGCTGACCGCCTCCATGCGGCACACCGAGATACACGGAGAAGGAAGATTAACGGTCTGAGCCCTTATTTCATGCGCACGGGCAGCTACCAGATTGATAGCGTGCTGGAGGTCCGCCCGCTCCTGCACCGGGTCCACCGCAATCTCCACCACCGGCGCGCCGGTGAGTAGCTCAAGCTGTTGCGGGCTGAGCTCGAAGACCGCGTGGGGATGCCCGGCAGCCGCCCATATCCGCGCAAAACGAAACAGGCTCCGGTCGATCAGCGTGAGCGGCGGCGTGGCATGGGCCAGCGGCGACACGCCGCCGATGGAAAAGCCGGTGCGTTCCTTGACAAACGCTGCATCGGCGCGGCCCAGGCGTTTTCCGTCGGGACAGATCAGGGCCTCCACTTTTTTTTCATCCACGCGCTGGTCGCCGGCGGTGATGACCAGAACCGCCGCGTCATCCGACTTGCGGCGAAACACAATGCTCTTGGCAATCTGCCCCAGTGCCACGCCCAGTGCATCGGCCGCCTGCTGCGCGGTGCGCGCCGCGTCTTCCAGCATGACGGGTGCATGCGGATGGCCGCTGGCCTGCAATGCAGCGGCGACGCGCTGCACGCCTTCAGGCAAAGACACCAGCTCGGCACCACACATCAGTTGAGCCTTTTGTTCAACAAGGCCGTGGCCGCGCGCGAATTGGGCTTGCGCTCGAGGAAGTCACTGATGAATTTGCCCGCATCAATCAGCTTGTCCAGATTTATGCCGGTGTCTATGCCCATGCCCTGCAGCATGTACACCACGTCTTCCGTCGCCACATTGCCGGTGGCGCCCTTGGCATAGGGGCAACCGCCCAGGCCGGCCGACGAGGTGTCGTAGTTCCAGATACCCATTTCGAGGCAGATCAGGGTGTTGCCCAGCGCCTGGCCGTAGGTGTCGTGGAAATGCCCCGACACATCGTTGATGTCGTAGTGCCGCAGCGCCGCTTCCATGGCGCGCTGCACCTTGAGCGGTGTGCCCACACCAATCGTGTCGGCCACACCCATGTGCTGCACACCTATGCCTTTGAGCAGGCGCGCGACCATCTCGACCCGTTCCGGCGCCACTTCACCCTCGTAAGGGCAGCCCACGGCGCAAGAGATGGCACCACGCACGCGAATGCCCTGCGCCAGCGCGGCCTCAGCAACCGGACGGAAGCGTTCAATACTTTCTTCAATCGAACAATTGATGTTGCGCTGGCTGAAGGCCTCGCTGGCTGCGGCAAACACCACAATCTCGTCGGGCTTTGACAACACGGCCGCTTCAAAACCCTTCATGTTGGGCGTCAGCACCGAATAACGCACGCCGGGCTTGCGCTGTATGCCCGCCATGACCTCGGCGTTGTCCGCCATCTGCGGCACCCATTTGGGCGAGACAAAACTCGTGACCTCGATCTCGGTCAGGCCCGCGTCCTGCAGGCGGTGCACAAGCTCGATCTTGACGGCTGCAGGCACTTGCGCCTTTTCATTTTGCAGGCCGTCGCGCGGGCCGACGTCCACAATTTTGACTTGGGTAGGTAAATTCATGCTTCTAGTATCCTTTTTTCAGGTCAACCACACCGGCAAGGCTGGATAGGGCGGAACCGTTTTGAAGAGACCGGATTTTTCCGGCAATCTGGGCAATACTTTCTTCCCGCAGGGTACGCGCCGAGGTATGCGGCGTCACCCTGACCCTGGGATGGCGCCAGAACGGATGCTCAGCGGGCAGCGGTTCGGTGCGGAACGCATCGAGCATCGCGCCGGCCAGATGGCCGCTGTCGAGCAGCGCGATCAGGTCCTCATCGACCAGATGGCCACCGCGTGCCACGTTGATGATGTAGCCGCCGGGCAGCAGCCGTGACAGTGTCTGCCGGTTCATGATGTCCTGGGTGTCCGGCGTGAGTGGCAGCAGGCAAACCAGGATGCGGGTGCCCGACAGAAAATCGTCCAGGCCCGATGGTCCCGAAAAACACGCCACGCCGTCTATCTGTTTGGCCGACTGGCTCCAGCCCCGCACCGCAAAGTCGAATTGCGCCAGCGACCTGGCGACGCGCTGGCCCAGCACCCCCAGGCCCATGATGCCAACCGGAAAATCCGGCCGCAGATGGGGTTTGCGGTAAGACCACTTTCCCTGCAACACGTCGGCCTCGTAACCGTCGAGCTCCCGAAAATGCCGGATCACCGCGTGGCACACATATTCGGCCATCTGCACCGACATGCCGGCATCGTCCAGCCGCACCACCACCGCGTGCGCAGGCAGGCGCAGCGAGATCAGCCCGTCCACACCTGCGCCTATGTTGAACAGCGCCTTGAGCTGCGGCTGTTCGTCCAGAAACTGCTGCGGCGGGGCCCAGACCACCGCATAGTCCGCCGGCGCAGCACCGGGGGCCCAGACTTCAACACGGGCTGCCGGCAAGGCAGCGCTCAAACCCTCCTGCCAGGGTTGGGCCTTGGTGCCTGTGCAGCAAATCGTGATTTTCATGCCCGGATTGTGCCGCCTTCAGCGCCCCGGTTCAGGAAGCCATCTTCAGCAGCTCGGCCCCTTCGGCCACCTGGTCCCCGGCAGCGTACAAAACCTCCTGCACCACCCCGTCGGCGGGCGCAGCAATCGTGTGTTCCATCTTCATGGCTTCCATCACCGCCAGCGCCTGGCCTTTTTCGACCTTGTCGCCGGCCTTGACCGAAAAAGACACCACCTTGCCCGGCATGGGCGCGGTCAGGCGACCGGCCTCGCCATGTGTTTCGCCCGCATGGGCCAGCTGGTCGATCACCGTGATCTGCGTCGCGCCCTGGCGTGCAAAGATGTGCACCATCTCACCGCGTCTGTACATGCGGGCCGTCAGGCGCTGGGCACCGAAGCCGACGCTGATCACACCTTCGCTGCGCGCAAACACCAGCAAGCCCTCGCTGCCGCCGGCCAGCAGACGCAGCGCACCATCATGCAGATAGCTCAATTGCGCCTGCGCGGTCTCACCGTGAAACTCGAACTCAAAACGCCGCAGCGCCACGCCATGCGAGCGCCAGCCATCACGCTTGCTGAACGGGTCGCTGGTTTCCTGCTCTTTTTCCTCCAGCAGGGTCAAGGCCACTGCGGCAGCCACGGCAGCGGGCAGGCCAATTTTTTCCTGCTTGAAAAGTACCGCCTGTTCACGCGGAATCAGCGCGGTGTCCAGATCGGCTTCGGCAAAGGACCGGCTTTGCACCACATGGCGCAAAAACTGCACATTGGTGTTCAGGCCCACGATGTGCACCTGCGCCAGCGCCTCGTCCAGACGCGCCAGCGCCTGCTCGCGCGTGTCCCCGTGCACAATCAGTTTGGCAATCATCGAGTCGTAAAACGGCGAGATCACATCGCCCTCGCGCACGCCGGCATCCACCCGCACCAGGCCGCGCTCAAACGACACCGAAGGCGGCAAGCCGTAAACCTGCAAGGTGCCGGTGGCCGGCAAAAAATTGTTGTCCGGGCTTTCGGCGCAGATACGCGCTTCGATCGCGTGGCCATGGATGCGCAACTGCTCCTGTGCCAGCGGCAGCTTCTCGCCCGAGGCCACGCGCAACTGCCACTCGACCAGATCGAGGCCGGTGATGGCTTCCGTCACCGGGTGCTCCACCTGCAGCCGAGTGTTCATCTCCATGAAGAAGAAATTCATGCTGCCATCTGCGCGCTGCTCAACGATGAACTCGACCGTGCCAGCGCCCACGTAGTTGACGGCACGCGCCGCCGCCACCGCCGCTTCGCCCATTTGCTGGCGCATGGCGGGTGTCATGCCTGGCGCCGGGGCTTCTTCCAGCACTTTCTGATGCCGGCGCTGCACCGAGCAGTCGCGCTCAAACAAATACACATAGTTGCCATGTGTGTCGCCGAACACCTGGATTTCGATGTGGCGCGGGCGCTGCGCATACTTTTCCACCAGTACCGCGTCGTCGCCAAAGCTGTTGATGGCTTCGCGCTTGCAGGACGCCAGCGCGGCTTCAAAGTCTTCGCTTTTCTCGACGGCGCGCATGCCCTTGCCGCCGCCGCCGGCGCTGGCCTTGATCAGCACCGGGTAACCGATGCGGTCGGCTTCGCGTTTGAGCAGCGCCGGGTCCTGGTCGCTGCCGTGGTAACCGGGCACCAGCGGCACACCGGCTTTCTCCATCAGTTGTTTGGACTCGGCTTTGAGTCCCATCGCCTTGATCGCCGACGCCGACGGGCCTATAAAAACCAGGCCGGCAGCGCCGCAGGCCTGGGCAAACTCTTCGTTTTCACTCAGAAAACCGTAGCCGGGGTGAATCGCCTCGGCGCCGGTGGCTTTGGCTGCCGCAATGATTTTTTCCCAGCGCAGATAACTGTCTTTGGGTGCGCTGCCACCGATGTGAACCGCCTCGTCGCAGACATTCACATGTTTGGCGCCGGCATCCGCGTCTGAGTACACAGCGACGGTTTGAATGGCCATGCGGCGGGCGGTAGCAGCAACTCGGCAAGCTATCTCTCCCCGATTTGCAATCAGTATTTTTTTAAACATGTCAGTCGTTCTTTGAAAAAGGGGATTTCAGGGTGAAAGCAGGAAGCGGCCCGGTATCACTTTTGCCGCTGAAGATGCGCGCCACGCGGGTAAACAGCTGGCGCAAAAAGCGCCAGCACAGTCGGATCAGCCAGACGCTGAGGATCAGCACCAGAACCAGCACCACCACAAACACCAGGGGATGGGCAATCGCCAGCCACAGCCCCGCCGGCACCAGGCTGTCTTCCACCAGCGAAGCCCCCACGTTGCTGAAAGGTTCGGGGGAAGTGTTGATGGCCGCGCGTGTCGTGGCCTTGGCGACATGGCTGGTGGCCGCCAGTGTGCCGCCCATCAGCGCTGCCAGCAGCGCCATCAGTCCGCTGTCGGCGCCGAACACAGCAGCGGCCAGCGCCGCACCGGCGGGTATGCGGATCATGGTGTGCACCACATCCCACAGCGAGTCCAGGCCAGGGATCTTGTCGGCAAAAAATTCGATGAACACCATGAAACCACTGGCACCCAGCAGCACCGGGTGCGCCAGCAGCTGCAGCCCTTGCGGCAACTGGATCCAGCCCATGAAACCGGCCAGGCCGGTCAGCAAGACCACGAGGTAAAGCCGCACGCCGCTGGCCCAGCCCAGCGCGCCGGCCAGGGCAATCAGTTGTGCGGTGTCCATGGCTTGCATATCGCTTTCCTCAGTGCCAGACGATGAAGTCGTCCACCGAATAAAGCCTGCATTGCGCCTTGCTGTTGCGCTGGCAGTTGTCCACGGCGCGGCGCAAGGGGTCTTCGCCGCCGTCGGCCCAGCCCCAGGCGCCGTCCGTGCCTATGGCGAAAGCGCGCGGGACAAATTTGCTCAAATAGGTTTTGTAGGCTGCCCGCCCGGTGTCGCGCACATGGGGAAGTTTGGTTTCGTCGTCGATGGCGGCAAACCCGGTTCTGGCGGGCACCGGCATCAATCCCGCTGCGCCGTATTTTGCAAAGGCGCCCACCGCTTCGCTCGGCAGACCCACGGAGGCCAGCAGGCGTGAGACTTCGGGCTGCCAGATCCGCTGCCCGGCGCGCGATCCGAACATGCTGTGCGCATCACTGCCAAAGTTGCCAAAAGCCACCAGCCTGGCCTGTCCGCCAGCCGCCGTGTATTGCTCAAACATGGCCTGATAAGTCTCTGTCGTGAAGTAGCTGTCGTTGTCCCCGTAGAACCACAAGGACGGCAAACGGGTCTGCGCGGCATAACTGGCCGCGCCCGAAGCCAGGGCCTTCTGCCAGCTGTTGCAGCCCTCCTGGCGCAAGCCCCCTGCAAAATTGACCAGGCCCCTGACCCCGGGGTAGTTCAACGGGCCAAAAGCCAGCGTGGTCCAGCCGCCATGGGATTGGCCCAGCACCACGATGCGGTCCTTGTCGGCCCAGGCCTGGGTGACCACATGATCCAGCACGGCTTTGACATCCTCGGCCTGCACCTTGCCGTTGCTCTCCACATTACATCCACCGCCTATGTAGCTGCCACCGGATTTCGAGAAGCCCTGCCGCATGGGCACCACCACCGCGTAGCCGCGCTGCAGGAAATAACGGGCCGCCGTCGCCGGCCGATAACGCCCCTGAAAACGTGTATCGCCATAAGCCTTGCCATGGTTGATCACGGCCACCGGGAACGGGCCCTCGCCATCGGGCTTGTAAAGCGTGGTTTCCAGCGTGACGGTGAACAGGCCTTTTTTGGGGATCTGCACCACGGTCTCGTTGAGCGAGGGGTCGGTGTCGCCTTGCTGCGCCAACACCCGGCCCAGCGAACTGGCCAGCAGCGCAGCGAGCAGCAGGATTTTTGGGAGAGTCATCAGCTGTGCCGCTTTCAGACTGTGGGCAGCCAGGCCGGCTTGCGCTTTTGCAGAAAAGACTGCACACCTTCACGCCCCTCGGCGCTGACACGGATGTCGGCAATGGCTTGGACCGTCATTTGCACCAGCTCAGGCGTGATGGCTTGTTCCGCCACGTCCTGCACCAGCTTTTTGCACAGGCGCACCGCCTGCGGGCCGGCGCTGACCAGCGTTTTGGCCAGCTCCGCCACCCTGGCATCAAGTACATCTGCCGTCACCACCTCATGCACAAAACCGATACGCAAGGCCTCCGCCGCGCTGAAACGTTCGGCCGTCAGGAAGTAACGGTGCGCCGCACGGGCGCCCATGGCGCGAATCACATAGGGGCTGATGGTCGCCGGGATCAGGCCCAGTTTGACCTCGCTGAGGCAATACCCGGCCGTATCGACCGAAACCGCGATATCGCAGGCAGCGACCAGGCCGGTGCCGCCCGCATACACATCACCCTGCACCTTGGCGATCGTCGGTTTCGGACAGGCATACATCACGCGCAACATTTCGGCCAGCGCACCCGCATCGGCGATGTTTTCCGCATGGGTGTAGTCCGCCATGCGTTTCATCCAGTTCAGGTCGGCCCCGGCGCAGAAGGCCGTGCCCTCGGCGGCCAGCACGATGCAACGCACATCGTCGCGCGCGCCCAGGTCCCTGAAGCAGGCCGCCAGCTCGGCAATCACTTCGTCGTTGAAGGCATTGCGGACTTCGGGCCGACTCAAAGTGACGGTGGCCACGCTGCCTTCACAAAGCAGTTGCAGATGATTCATTTTTTCTGTCCTCAGTAGCGCTTGGCCACTTCTTCAAGCATCACTTCGGTGGCGCCGCCACCTATGGCCAGCACGCGGGCATCGCGCCACAGGCGTTCAATCGCGGTTTCGCGCATGTAACCCATGCCGCCATGAAACTGCTGGCAGGTCTGCACCACTTCGTTGACCAGCTCGCCCGTCAGGGCTTTCAGCATGGACACATCCTGCACGATGTCGTGGCCTTGCGTGACGCGCCAGGCGCAGTGGTACATGAAGGCGCGTGCGGCACGTGTTTTCGCATCCAGCATGGCCAGGCGCTGGCGTATCACCTGCTGGTCCCACAGCGGGCCGCCAAAAGCCTGGCGCTGGCGCACGTAGTCCAGCGTGAGCTTGAGCGCCTGCTGGCAATGGCCGACCGCCATCGCACCGAGGGCGATGCGTTCGGTCTGGAAGTTTTTCATGACCGAATAAAAACCCTTGCCCTCCTCGCCCAGCAAATTCCAGCCGGGGATGCGCACATTGTCGAAAATCAGCTCGGCCGTGTCCGAGGACAACCAGCCGGTTTTCTTGAGCGCCCGGCCGACGCTGAAACCGGGCGTGCCCTTTTCGACGATGAACATCGAGATGTCGCGTTTGCCGGGCCCGGTCTTGGCCGCCACAAAATACAGGTCGGCGTGGACACCGTTGGTGATGAACATCTTGGTGCCGTTGAGCACCCAGTCGCCGCCGTCCTTTTTGGCCGTGCTGCGTATGCCCGCCACATCCGAGCCCGCGCCCGGCTCGGTGATGCCGACGGCGGTGATCAGCTCACCGGCAATCACCTTCTTCAAATACTTTTCTTTTTGCGCCGCATTGCCCGCATGGTGCAAATGCGGGCTGGCCATGTCGGTGTGCACCAGCACGGTGATGATGAAACCCGCAAAGGTGGACTGCGACAGCGCCTCGGCAAACACCAGATTGGTCATCGCGTCGCTGTCGGCGCCGCCGTATTTTTCCTCGTACATCAGGCCAAACAGGCCGGCAGCACCCATGCGCTTCAGAACCTCGCGCGGCACACAACCCTGCTCTTCCCAGGCGGCGGCATGGGGCTCCACCTCTTTGGCAATGAAGCGGCCAATCTGGTCGCGCAACGATTCGTACTCGGGCGTGTCGTAAATGGAGGCGTTGGACATGTCTTGTGCCGGTCTTACATGCGGAACACGCCGAACTTCGGCTCGGGGATGGGCGCGTTGAGGCTGGCGCGCAGGCCCAGTGCCAGCACGCGGCGCGTGTCGGCCGGATCGATCACGCCGTCGTCCCAGAGCCGCGCGCTCGAGTAATACGGGTGCGACTGATGCTCAAACTGGTCCAGCATCGGTTGTTTGAAGGCTTTTTCTTCCTCGGCGCTCCAGCTGCCGCCCTTGGCCTCGATCGCGTCGCGGCGCACGCTGGCCAGCACGGAAGAAGCCTGCTCGCCGCCCATGACACAAATGCGCGCATTCGGCCACATCCACAAAAAGCGCGGGCTGTAGGCGCGGCCACACATGCCGTAGTTGCCGGCGCCAAAACTGCCGCCAATGATGATGGTGAACTTGGGCACCTGGGCGGTGGCCACGGCCATCACCATCTTGGCGCCGTGGCGCGCTATGCCTTCGGCCTCGTATTTGCGGCCGACCATGAAGCCGGTGATGTTCTGCAAAAACACCAGCGGAATCTTGCGCTGGCAACACAGCTCTATGAAGTGCGCGCCCTTTTGCGCCGACTCGCTGAAC
Source organism: Asaia bogorensis (assembly GCA_943371375.1). GTDB lineage: Bacteria > Pseudomonadota > Gammaproteobacteria > Burkholderiales > Burkholderiaceae_C > Polaromonas. Next base: position 84,784 of record CALRUM020000010.1, on the reverse strand, counting down.
AAAATGCCGTTGTTGGCGATGATGCCGACCGGCATGCCTTCGATGTGTGCAAAACCGGTGACCAGGGTGGCGCCAAAACGCGCCTTGAACTCGTCAAACTCGCTGCCGTCAACGATGCGGGCAATGATCTCGCGCACGTCGTAGGGCTTGCGGGTGTCGGTGGGCACCACGCCGTAAACCTCGTCTGCTGCATATTCAGGAGCACGCGGCGCACGGCTGGCGAGGACTTCAGGCACTTTTTTGGTGTAACTGGCGTTCAGGTTGGCGACCGAGGCGCGCGCCAGCGCCAGCGCATGGGCGTCGTTCTGCGCCAGGTAGTCGGCCACGCCCGACAGCCGGGTGTGCACATCGCCGCCGCCCAGGTCTTCGGCGGTCACGATCTCGCCGGTGGCGGCCTTGACCAGCGGCGGGCCGCCCAGAAAAATCGTGCCCTGGTTCTTGACGATGATGGTTTCGTCGCTCATGGCCGGCACATAGGCGCCGCCGGCCGTGCAACTGCCCATGACCACAGCAATCTGCGCAATGCCCAGCGCACTCATATTGGCCTGGTTGTAGAAAATGCGGCCGAAATGGTCGCGGTCGGGAAACACCTCGTCCTGGTTCGGCAGGTTGGCGCCACCCGAATCGACGAGGTAAATGCAGGGCAGGCGGTTTTGCTGCGCCACTTCCTGCGCGCGCAAATGTTTTTTGACCGTCATCGGGTAGTAGGTGCCACCCTTGACCGTCGCGTCGTTGCACACCACCATGCAGTCCACACCGTTGATGCGGCCTATGCCGGTGATCACGCCGGCACAGGGCGCGCTGTCGCTGCCGTCGCGGTCCGGGTACATGGCCAGTGCCGCCAGCGGCGCCAGCTCCAGGAAAGGTGTGCCCGGGTCCAGCAGCATCTGCACCCGCTCGCGCGGCGGCAGCTTGCCGCGCGCCACATGTTTGGCCCGTGCCGCCTCACCGCCGCCGGCAGCGGCCTTGGCCACCTGAACCTGCAGATCAGCCACCAGCGCGCGCATGGCGGCGGCATTGGCCTGAAAATCCGCAGAGCGGGCGTTGAGTTTTGTCTCCAGAACTGGCATGTTGTCCTCATAGCGGCGCGCATGGCCGCAGATCAGCCACACCTTAACGCCAAACCGCCCGGCACGGACCCGGGAAGCTCCCCAGTGAGCGCCGCAGAGGTTGCAAATCGTGCCAAATTAACGCAAACTTCTGCCATGCCTGCCCGCCGCCTGCCCGCCCCGCCCGCGCCGCCGGTGGCCGCCACCCCCATGGCTTTTGCACGGGTGATCACAGCGGCCTACGAAAGAACTGGCCAGAGCCCGGCCCGGGCCCTGAAGCAGGCACAGATCACGCCAGCCAGGCTGCAGCAGCCCGACGCGCGTATCACCGCCCGGCAGATGGAAGTGCTGTCCGGCGCCGCCATGCAGGAGCTCGACGACGAAGCCCTGGGCGCCTTCTCGCGCAAGCTGCCCTGGGGCAGCTACGGCATGCTGGCCCGCGCCTCGCTCAGCGCCCCCAGCCTGGGTGTGGCGCTCAAACGCTGGTGCCGGCATCACGGCCTGCTGGCCGATGACATCCGGCTCAAGCTGGTGACCACGGGAGACAGCGCGGCGATACAGATCGAAGAGCGCGCCCTGCTGGGCCGCCAGGGCCAGGCCGCGCGCGAGTTTTGCCTGGTGCATGTGCTGCGCAACATCCACGGCCTGGCCTGCTGGTACATCGCCGCGCGCATCCCGCTGCAGGGCGCACGTTTTCCGTTTGCCGCGCCGGCGCATGTGGACGCCTATGGACTGATGTTTCCCGGCCCGATACGTTTTGATGCCGCGCAGGCCGAGATCCGCTTTGACGCCGCTTGCCTGGCACTGCCGCTGCGCCGCGACGAAAAAGCCCTGCATCAGATGCTGCAGCGCGCCCTGCCCCTGACAGTGCTGCAGTACCGGCGTGACCGCCTGCAGGTGCAGCAGGTGCGGCAAGTGCTGGCCGCGCACCCCGACCAGGCCCACAACGCCGATGGTGTGGCCGCGCTGCTGCACATTTCTGCACGCACGTTACACCGGCAATTGAAGGAAGAAGGCGCCTCGCTGCAAGCCCTGAAAGACGAGGTTCGCTTGGCGCGCGCCAGGGAATTGCTGGAGCGCAGCGACCGGCCGGTCAAGCAGGTGGCCGCTGCTGCGGGCTTTCGGAACGAGAAAAGTTTTACCCGCGCGTTTCGGGTCTGGACCGGCCTAAATCCCGGAGAGTTCAGAAGAGGGGTAAAATAGGTGCGCTGTTGCAAAAATGCTTTCCTTTGCAACAAACGTAGTCTGACAAGGAAGTGGCACCTCTCAATGCCGCCTCCGAACCATTTTGGCCGATAGTTCCGGCCCTCCCGGTCGTCAAACTCCCCCCAGCGGCGAGCTTCACCCCGGTCTCTTTTCCTCACTCCCCCGACCGAATTTACAGCCTGGGACACCAGCCGGTTTAAGCCCCGGCGAAGTGCCCCCGGCACCCGTGAACGTCTGGCTTCGGCCATGCGTCAATTTCGTTGACCGGTTTTTTAACCGAAACCGTCATACCCGCTTCGCGTGTTTATTCAAAACCCGCAAGCTTTTTTGAAAGGTCCCAAAATGGGCAAGAAACTTTACGTCGGCAACCTCTCCTACTCGGTGAACGACGACTCCCTGCATCAACACTTCTCTGAATTTGGCACGATTTCGTCGGCCAAAGTCATGATGGACCGCGACAGCGGACGCTCCAAAGGCTTCGGCTTTGTGGAAATGTCCAGCGACGCAGAAGCCCAGGCAGCCATTGGCGGCATGAACGGCAAGTCCGTTGATGGCCGCGACATGGTTGTCAATGAAGCCCGTCCCATGGAGCCACGTACCGGTGGTTTCGGTGGTGGTGGCGGCGGCCGTCGTGACGGCGGTGGCGGCGGTGGCGGCTACGGCGGTGGTGGTGGCGGCGGCTACGGTGGTGGCGGCGGCGGTGGCCGCGGCGGCTACTAAGCTCTGCTTCTCCATTAAAAAAACCGGCTTTTGGGCCGGTTTTTTTTCGCCTGTACCGGCTGCCGGATCAGCCGACCAGACCCTTGTTCGGGTTCAGCAGGTATTTGGTGCCCGTGGCGCGCTGGCCGTACACCGCAATTTCTGCCGGCTGCAGCGCCTCGACCAGCGAAATTTCTTTTGAATAACTGCTGGCAAAAGTGGTTTTCAGCTCATCGGCCACACGCTGGCGCAGGGCTTGCGCCGCCTCGGCACCGATGCGCTGCAAAAACGGAAACAGCAGCCAGCCGCCCATGCCCCAGGCCATGCCAAAGCTGCGGTTGAACTCGGTGGCGGCTGTGTCCAGGCCACCGTAGATGTAGACCTGCTTGTGCGTGGTGGAGCCGTAGCGGCTGTACTCTTTGGCCGTGCGGTTTAACGCGGCTTCCATGCAGGTCAATATCTGCCCGGCCAGCTTGCCGCCGCCCGTGGCGTCAAAAGCCAGGGTGGCGCCTGTGGCCACCAGCGCCAGCGTCAGGTCTTCCATGAAGCCGGGCGCCGTGGCGTCACACACGTATAGGGCGCCCTGCGACTTCAGCAGCGCCACCTGCTCGGGCTTGCGCACGATGTTGACCAGGCCTATGCCGTCCTTGAGGCAAATCCGGTTCAGCATCTGCCCCAGATTCGACGCCGCCGCGGTGTGCACCAGGGCCTTGTGCCCTTCCAGCCGCATGGTCTGCACCATGCCCAGCGCGGTCAGCGGATTGACAAAACACGAAGCGCCATCGGCCGCCGTGGCGCCCTCGGGCAACGGCAGGCATTGATCGGCCTGGATGCAGCGGTATTGCGCATACATCGCGCCGCCCAAAATGGCCACGGTTTTGCCCAGCAAGGCCTGCGCCGCCGCCGAGCTGCCGGCCGCCACCACCACACCCGCGCCTTCGTTGCCCACAGGCAGCGGCTGGCCCAGGCGGCCGGCCATGGCCTTCATGGCCGCGGGTGGAATCTGCATCGTCACCACCGGCTGCGTGGCCGGGCCCGACAGTTGGGCGGTGCGGATGTCAGCCGCGCCAAACAGCAGGCCAATGTCAGACGGGTTGATCGGGGTGGCCTCTATGCGCACCAGCACTTCATCCGCGGCGGGCACAGGTGTGGGCACAGGGACCAGAGAAATCTCCAGCACGCCCTCTGGTTTGACCAGGGACTGCAGTTGAAGGCCGGTGGGGGGGATGGAGTTGGGGCTCATGGTGGTCTCGCTTGCTCAGATTTCAGAAAAAGCGTCTTTGTAACGCTCGCGCAAATCACGTTTCAGCAGCTTGCCGCTGGGGTTTTTGGGCAGTGCGTCGGTGAACACCACCGCCTTGGGCGCCTTGAAGCCGGCAATGTGTTCATTGCAATGCGCCAGCACCTGCTGCTCGCTGAGCGTCTGGCCGGCTTTCACCACAATCACCGCGACCACCGCCTCCACCCATTTGGGGTGCGACACACCGACCACGGCCACCTCTGACACCGCGCCCAGGCGGTAAATCATTTCTTCGACCTCGCGGCTGGCCACGTTTTCGCCGCCGGTCTTGATCATGTCTTTTTTGCGGTCCACCACGGTGATGAAACCTTCGTCGTCTATGGTGGCCAGGTCGCCCGAATGAAACCAGCCACCCTCAAAGGCAGCCCTGGTTTTTTCTTCGTCGCGAAAGTAGCCCAGCATCAGGTGCGGCGAGCGGTGCACAATCTCGCCGACCTCGCCAGTCGCCACGTCTTTCATGGCGTCGTCCACCACACGGGTTTCAACATTGAGCACAGCGCGCCCGCAGGAGCCGGGCTTGCGCAACTGGTCGTCGGGGCCCAGCATGGTGGCCAGCGGCGCAATTTCGGTCTGGCCATAAAGATTCCAGAAGCCGACGTCGGGCAGGCGCCGCGCGAGCTCACGCAAGACCTCGACCGGCATGATGGACGCCCCGTAATAACCCTTGCGCAAAGTGGACAGGTCAGAGCTGTCAAACAGGGGCGAGCGCAGCAGCGCAATCCACACCGTGGGTGGTGCAAAAAATGAGCTGATGCCGTGTTGCGCCATCAGCGGCAGCAGGTTGTCGGGTGTGGGTTTGGCGGTGATGATGCTGGTGGCGCCCACATACACCGCCGGGCCAAAAAACACGTCGAGCTGTGCGCAGTGGTACAGCGGCAGCGCATGCAGCATCACGTCGCCATGCGCAATGCTGGCGTCGACCGCACAACTGGCGTACTGCGAGATCACCGCGTCGTGGGTCAGCATGGCGCCCTTGGGCATGGACTCGGTGCCGCTGGTGTACACAATTTGCGCCAGGTCCGTGCTGCCCAGTACCACTTCGGGTGGCGTGCCCTGGGTAGACGCCAGCTCATCAAAAGAGGTCATGCCCGGCACCGGTTCAGTGGCGTCTTCTGAAGGCAGCCAGACAAACTGCGTGACCGCGGTATCCAGCGCCGCAGCGCTACGGGCCAGCTCGGCCAGGCCGGAATCGGTGGCCAGCATCTGCGCCCCGGCATGGCGCAGGATAAAAGCCACCTCTTCAGCCTTGAGCATGAAATTGATCGGCACCAGCACCGCACCGAGCCGCGCCAGCGCAAAACGCAGGGCCGCAAAACCGTGCGAGTTGCGCGCCAGCACCGCCACGTGACTGCCATGGCCGACCCCCATGCCGGCCAGGCCCACCGCCAGGCGGTCCACCAGCGCATCAAATTCGGCAAAAGTCCAGCGCGTGTGCCCGCAGATCAGGCCGGTTTTGTGGGGATAACGTTTGGCTGTGCGGTGCAGCAGGTCGGCAATCGTTTGCCGGCGGGTGGCGGGGTTCATGGCTGTCTCCATATTTTTGTCGAGCCGCTAGTATCCGCCGAGAAGGGCCAGGCTGCAGCGAGCGCTATGGCAGCGTGGCCGGCAGCTGCCTGGCCGCCTGCGTGACCTGCGCGACGCTGTTCAAAGCCTCACCGGTGAGCCTGAAGTACAGCGCTGACCTGGACCTAGCGATTTTGAAACATCTGCAGACGGTTGCCTGGGAGACGGTGCAGGAGTATTTCAGGCCTTGTGCCTCTGCATTCGTCCGGCACAATAGCGAAGTAGCTCTTGGTGATCTTTATAGCTCCACCTTGCACGATCTCTAGAAGGCCGAGTAGTTCGTCGATTTAGGTAATGGCGACTACTTGAAACTGGGAAGGAAAAAAATGAGAAACGCTCCGGAACGATATTTATTGGCGCTTCAGGAGCATTTCGTCTCTACTCCGGTTGCCCAAGAGGCGTATGGAAACCATCGTCGAAATCCATCGTCGAAAGCGGTTCCATTTACGACCAATCAGAACGGCAAAGACACAGCGTTTCAGCGGTGGTTTCACTTTAAGGAAGCGTTCTCTCCAGCCTTTGTCTCAGCAGCAATTGATGCGCTGGGATTTACACCGCGACACATAGTCGATCCGTTTGGAGGTTCAGGGACGTCCGCAATATCGTCACAACTACTCGGAATCAATGTGACCACTGTTGAGGTCAATCCGTTCCTGGCAGATGTGATCAAAGCAAAAGTGAGTGGCGTCCCTGCAGAAGATTTGCGTCAAGCGGCAGCAGACTTTCAGGCAAGACTAGTCGCGACTCGTAGCAATATAAGGAAACTGGATCATTGGCCTGAAACGTTTGTTGAAACTTCCGATAAAAAGCGCTGGATCTTCCCAAGAGTCGTCGCCAAGCGGCTAAGCCAGTATTTAACGTGTATTGAAGCAATCCCATCACCAGACATTCAGCGTTTTTTTCGAGTTGTTTTAGGCGCGGTCTTAGTCGAGTGCAGCAATGTTTATGTAAATGGGAAGGGTCGCCGCTATCGCGGGGGGTGGGAACAAAATCAGTCAAGCGCCGCTAGGCTCGACGAGCTATTTGGGAAGCAGTTCAATTTGGCATTTTCCGACGTACTTGCATTCGAAGACCGGCCCAAATCGAAAGTTTTGGTGCTAAATGAAGACTCCCGCGAAGCAATGGAGAGAATTGTCGACGAGGCCGACTTAATCGTATTTTCACCCCCCTATCCCAACTCCTTCGACTACACGGATATCTATAACGTGGAGCTTTGGGTTCTCGGCTACATTGAAAGTAGTCAAGACAATCGGCAACTTCGCACAAGCACGCTCAGTTCACATGTTCAGGTAAAGAGAAACTTCGGAGTGCCGAGCGGCACCTCAGCCACTTTAAATGCAACCATCAGAGCGCTGGAGAACCATCGAACCGAACTCTGGGATGACAATATTCCAGATATGGTTGGCGCGTATTTCGGAGATATGGAAATTATTTTGAAGCAATGCCACCGTCTTTTAAGCGCCCGCGGTAAAGTGATGATGGTTGTTGGCGACTCTCGCTATGCGAGTATAAAAATTGACGTGGCGCGGATTCTTGCAGAACTAGCTAAGGAAGCAGGTTTTACAAACATTCAAATACGAGAAATTCGGCAAATGAGGTCAAGTGCCCAACAAGGTGGACATTTGCAACTTTCCGAAAGCATCGTTGAACTTGCGCTTTAAGCCGTTAGCTTGCGACAACGGGGAAAATCTCATCTCTATGTTCTGCGTTACTGTTGGTTATCCAGTATCGGTTGTGCGAAACATCGTACCTGATCGCGTAAGGCTCAACTGCGTCTGACACCGCGCTCGAATTAGCAGCGCAAAAATCATAGAGACACAGCATCGCAAGGTTCATTCCATGATGTTCTCGATATGCTGCAGCCTGCTGTATTCCTTTGCAGGCCCAAGCCCAGTTCTTCTTCGGAGAAACCTTGATTGGCGTAGAGCCTGGCTTGCGCGGTGTGCGCACATCTCTTAACGTCTTGAGTTCGAGAACCGCAGTCTGCCCCACAGCGAATGGTTGGCGCGGGGTAATTGTCAGATCCGCTCTGCCGTTTCCAACTACCTCTTCTGCGCGAATCCAAGCGGCTTCAGAGTTTCGAGCTAGGAGGAAGAGGTGAAGGTCGTTTTGTACGGCTGCCTCGGGGTTCTCAACCGTAGTCCTCAGCTCTCGATCCTTCCACCACTTCTGTGTCTGCCGTGCATGCAATTTATAGAAATGCTCTAACTCGGCTCGAATCATTGCCAGATCAAAGACAATGGTCGCGTCGCTAAGATCGCGCTCTAACGGTGCGCTGCTCCCATCAAGTCCATCAGGCCAGACCAGAAGTTTTGTGGGTGATATCAGTGCAATTGTAGGAGTGCCGCCAAGCGTCGCGTCTGCGATTCTCATTTCACAATCATCTGTGTTAGCAACCCTTTCTGAATGGATGCATCCAGCGACCTCTCCTGTCGCCGCGATCACCATGCCAGCAAATTCTCTTTCGGTTGAAGCTCCCAACATCGAGTGTCTCGCCCAGCCATGCTGTGAGGAGAAAGCGCCCAAGTCCGAAACGTAAGCGACGATGACTGGCGCTGAGAGGACGCGACCTTGTGAGCGTAGATATCGCGCATGTTCACTTAGTGTCCGTGACCATGCACTTAGGAATGCTGCAGCAGTTCCTGCATCGGCAACTGAGAGGTTAGGTGAGGGAGCCCGCAACACACCATCAAGTGCGGAGTCCAATGCCCCCCCCAAACCTGCTCGGGAACTGTTACTCATGCAACTCCAGGGCCTTGTCGAGATATTCGCAATAGAGTCGGACGCCGTCACGCTGCGGGTTGGGCTGTAACAATCTCAGTTGATCCATAAGATAGCGCGCGACTCGCATATTTTTGTTTTCATCCTGCCACTCTGAGAAATCTACAACCTCCCCCTCCAAGACATCATCATTACCGTAATTTGCATCGATAGGTCCGATAGCTGATTCCGTTTCCAAGAACTTTCCAAAACATGCGCAAGCGAGCTCCGCAAACAGGTTCGCCGTACGACGTGCCTCCGCTGAGTGCGAAACCAGTTCGGTATAAATGCGTCGACCTTGAATCCCTAACGAATAATGTGCTGCTAGATGACCGCGAGGACCGAAATCTACTTTATCAATCGAAAAAACACCGCGAAAGGCCATGCGGTCGAGTTCGCGCTGAACCTCTGGATAGAACGGATAGGGACCGCGCTTCAATACCCTCCCGCGTACTCGGATGACTTTGAAAAGGGGCGCGAGTGTATTAGCCAGATAAAGGAGAACGTGAATTTGGGAAGACGCGAGAGGCGTGAATCCTAGTCGGTCTGCTTCTGCGACACACATAAGCCCCCAAGCATTCCAAATGGCTGCGTCGGGTAGCGCCAAGTTTTGAGCTTGATCCGCCATGGCCTTAAGGGAACCGCTCTGGGAATATAGCGCGGTCTCGCTCCTCCTCATACGGAACACGAAACCGTTCCAACGCGCGCGTAGGCGCCGCAATTTTTAAGAGGTCTAGAACGTGATTTTCGCGATCCTCAGGAGGCAGCGGAGGCGGAGAGCTACGGGCGGCGTCATCCACCACTTGGTCGTGAAAGCGCTGATCCTGATATGCACCGAAAAGTGCGGGGATCATTTGCTCTCGATTGACATTTGAAGACGCAATTAGTCGAGTTGCTGCGCCGCCACCCTCTCGGATTGCGAATCGGCGAAGCAAATCGGCCGCCCTTGGGACAAACACCGAGTCAAGACTAGCCTCTGGCGTTTCTAACACCAACATTGATGGCGAATTTGGCGCCGCCACCTCCAGCAGCGCCATTCGAAATGCGAGATCAATGAACTCTTTTTGCGACTCAGAAACAGATTGCCCCGCCTCTCGCGGAGTCGCACTCGCCCTGTTTACTCCGGAAGTAAGCGCTGGAATAAAGTGGGGAAATGGAAAACTTTCTGTGGCAGATCGCTGGCCAATGCGGCTCTGGCGTGCAGTGTATTCAATGCGGCAATCTTCTGCGAGAAAACCACTTATGAAACGAGCAAAGGCGGGTTCAATCTGCGCAGACACGGCACGAACCTCCCGGTCTATTGCTGCTGCAATGCCGCGAAATTGCTCGGTCAACGCAACTCGCTCCAATTCAATCTGTGCCAACGCCCCTTCAAAGGTCGTCAATTGCTGTTCAATACGGTCTCGCCTCTCGATCGCATTGGGTACGGATTGGCCGAGAGCATTTAGCTGCTGCTCCAAAGAGGCAGCATTCACTGTGATTGCCACGTATTGTGCTGACACAGATGCATATTCCTGCTCAGCGTTGCGCAGCGGATCATGCATTGAGTCAAGCTGCTCTTCAAGGACTTTAATATTGTCTCTTTTTGCTTCAATCACCTCGCCAGCATGAGGATCGTGGCCCGAATTCTCTATATGCTCAATGCGACTCGAACAGACCGGACAGGTATTCATGGTCAACTTGGCGTTGACCCTTTCCATTGCCTCACGGGTCTGGTTGCCACAAACTAGGCACCCGCTTTCCGCCTCGAAGTGAGAGAGAAGATACCGTCCCGCATCGCCTACGGTAGGGAAGAAGTGCGCGTAAAAGCTGTTAAGTTCATTCGCCAGCGCCGCCCGCTCATCATGAATATCCCTGTTGCGATTTTCAATTTGAGTGCGTAAAGAGTCTCTCTCGGAGGCAAGCTCACTCCGTCTAGACCCTAATGAGCGAACCGCTTCTCGAGCAGCTTCAAGTTGCTGCGTCAGCATTTCGATTTGGCCGCCGTCGATGGTACTTGACTGCCTGGCATACTCCGACCGACGTTTGTTCACCACCGCCTGCATGTTGCGGTATTCACTATCTTTGCTTAGTAATTCATTGAATAGCCCGACATATTCTCGGCGGTTCGCACCGTGCTCGCCGAATAAAATGCCCAAAATGTCGCCCTGCGCCGCGGCGTCCCAGACCAAGCTACGTCGATCTTCGAGAAAAAACACGACATATCGAAGAAGGAACACAAAGTCATCAAACGAGGAGAGCCCCGCCGCATTTGCAATTTCGTTTTGGTAACCGACCTCCAGTACTTGGGGTCGATCCCGCGGGACAGCTTGCTGGTCAACGCTTAATGTAAGGATTTCCAGATTAGCGAGTGAGCGTTTGATCTCAAAGAATTTGGCGCCGATGTAGAAGCTCGCCGTAGCCGTTGCATTTACGGCATCGTCTGGCACGCGGCGACGAAACCAGTGCCGATCAGCGGGAACAAGTCGCCGTTTCTTTTCTCCCAGCTCTTCTCCCTGGGGGATATCAGTTGGCCCGGTAAGACACCGAAGCAGGATGTTGAGCAGCGTCGTTTTGCCGAGACCATTGATGCCAACAATGACATTGACCCCCGGACGGAACACATGGTGCAACCCTGCAGCGCCCTCAGTGCCAGGGTAAAGCGCATATCCCTCAATGGAAATACTTTCGAAGACTGGAAAATTGACCATCTCTCCCTCTTGGACCTCTCGCTATGCGCTGCCTTTGACGACCTTCGCTGGGTTGTCTCGTCGCATTCTGAACTATCACCTAGTCTGCCCGAGATGTTGCCAAACGTAAATAGCAACTTTGCCTACCGTTATGACATCAGCAGCCACATGGCGAGATTGCCTAGAACCCCTTTCCCCGCGGAATACGCCTATTGCCCAGGTCCTTCGTCGCCCGCATGAGCACACCGACAAGTCTTTTGTTCCCCAGCGAGGGAAGCAGACGCATTGACTCTGTCCCCGGTCCGAATGCAGGGCAGGCAAGGGCGGCCGCGGCACACAAATTGCTCGTTCCGGCGAAGGCCAGTGCCCGCTGATGCCACCATCACTTCACACACTGAAAGCGAACCATGACTAACCTTCGCACCTTCTTCCTCACGCTTGGCGCTGTTTCCGCTGTGGCGTTCTCCGCGCCCTCCTTTGCGCAAGACACTTACCCCAGCAAACCCGTCAAGGTTATCGTCGCGCTGCCGGCCGGCGGCAGCGTGGACATGGTGGCGCGGCAGCTCGGCCAGCATCTGGCGACCGATCTGGGCCAGCCTTTTGTGGTGGACAACCGGGCTGGCGGCTCGGGGCAGATTGGTGTGCCGGTGGTGGCCAAGGCCACGCCGGACGGCTACACGCTTATGGTGTCGCCGGCGTCTTTCCTCACGACGAACAAGAGCATTTTCAAAACCCTGCCCTACAACCCCGAAACCGATTTCGTGGCGGTGACCAAACTGGTGAACCAGGCCATGGTGCTGGTGGTGAACGACAAGGCCAAATACGGCACGCCGGCCGGCATCCTCGCTGCTGCCAGGGCCAGCCCCGGCAAGCTGACCTATGCGTCGTCGGGTGACGGCAGCCCGCAGCACCTGGCGGGCCTGATGTTTGAAAGCCGTGCCGGTATCAAGCTGCTGCACATTCCGTACAAGGGCGGTGCGGCCGCCATCACCGACCTGATAGGCGGCCAGGTGGACACGGCGTTTGCGCCGCTGCCGGAAGCGTTGCCGCACATCAAGTCGGGCAAGCTTCATGCAGTGGGTGTGCTGAGTGAGAAACGCGCCATCTCGGCACCGGACATTCCGACGCTGCGCGAAGGCGGCGTGAACAATGTGGTGCTGTCGGCCTGGATTGGCCTGCTGGCCCCGGCCAAAACGCCGCAGCCGGTGCTGAACAAAATCAGCACCTCGGCCAAAGCATTTCTGCGCGGCGATGCCAAAAATAGGCTGATCGAGATCGGCATGGAGCCGGCCGCCGATGAAAGCAAACCGCTTGCGCAGGTGATCTCGGAAGAGATCCGCATCCATGCCGAGCTGGTGAAAGCGGCCGGGCTGGTGCCGCAGTAACAGCGGAGCCCTGCGCCGCTCTTTCTATTTCTTGACCGAACAGGTGCCTATCGGGTGCAGCTCGATGCCCCAGCCGATGTGTTCACCCAGCGTGGCCGCGGGGTGTAACGAGGCGCTGCGTATGGCCTCTTCCTTGCTGGGCGCCTCGATGACAAAAAGCCGCCCACCATCTCCTTGGCTTCGGCATAAGGCCCGTCGGTCATGGCCGGTTTGCTGCTGCGCGGGCGCAGGGCAAACGCGGCTTGGGGGCCCTGGAGTGAGGCGCTGACCACCAGCTTGCCGGTGGCCTTGAGCTCAGCGTCTTTGGCCGGGCACTGGCTGCCCAGGGCCTGCACATCGGCGGGCGCCATGGCGGCGAATTTTTCGGGGTTTTACTAAGCAAGGCACAGGTACTTCATGGGGACTCCTTATTGGCTTTTGAACATTACACCTGTACGAGGAACGGGCCGCCTGCATGTAGACACCCGGCAGCGCAAGCACCCGCACCATCTCCTCACTATCCGGTCAACGCCTGGTCAAAAAAGCTCGCCGCTCTCAGGGGGCGGCATTCGGGAGGTGAGTACGCTGCTGCTTCTGGGTGCCCGTGGCGGCAGGGGTGCAGGGCTGGCATCGAGCTGGCCCTGCCACTGCTTGAAGTAGGCGCTGGCCTGGGCCACCGGGCACGACAGCCAGGTGCCGTAGTCCTGCGGTGCCAGGATGACGACCATGCGCTTTTCTTCACCGGGTTTGTGAAAACGCGCCATCACTGGGTGCCCATCGGCGTTGACGGTCAGCATGGCAAAGGTGAAGTCTTCGCGGCCATTGGGGTGGCGCCACTTGCGGTAAATGCCTGCGATGCCCATGGGCACCTCGCCGGGCTGCTGAATGAGCCAACGCACGGCTTTGCCGCTCTCCCAGTTGGGCTCATAAAAAGCCTCGACAGGAATGATGCAGCGCCAGCCCCTGCTCCAGGACTCGCGAAAGCTCGGCAGCCTGGCCACCGTTTCGCTTCTGGCGTTGTAAGTTTTGCGCCCTGCGGCCAGTTCTGCTGCAAAGTTTGGCAACAGGCCAAAAATGCCGTCGTCGACCACACGGTGGCCGGAGCCGTCTTCTGCCAGGCGAATGAACGGTGCCAGGCCCAGAGGCCAGACGTCAATCGGTGCTTCATCACGCGCGCGCTCAACACCAAAGAAGGTCAACAACCTGTCGGATCGCGTCACAGGGCGGTAGTTGGAGCACATGGACTGGGGCGTCGCCTTTTGGGGGCGCGTTGTAGGGAAGGGCAGACGTGGGAAGTTTGCCAGACATGCGCTGGTGAGCCGCCGGGTGTCGGCACGCCTGAACGTGCGAACCGCATGCAGCCCCTCAACCAGCAAACCCTCCAGAAAAAGCCTCCGCGCCCCTACACTTCACCCACCAAGGGAGGCAGGAAGCAATGAAACAGCTAATCGCACTGGTGTGTTTTGTCTGGGCCACAACAGCAGGCGCGCAAACCGCCTGGCCGGAATACATGCCGGGTTTGTCCCCCGGGTTTTCAGAAAGCCCGGTGGCGGCGGTATTGCCTGCCGACATGACGATCACAGCGCCTGCCGCCACCCTGCCCGCCGACAAGGCGCGCTGGAGCGGCGTGTGGGATGGCTGGGCCTGCTGGGCTGCCTTGTGCAACGCGAAGATTGCGGTGGAAAAGATCACCAGCACCGGTGCCACGCTGGTCTATGCGGGCAGTTCCGCACAAAGCAGCATCAACGACAAAGGTGAGGCGCAGTTTGTCAACGACGAGCTGGTGTTCCGGGTCAAGACCGGCGCGAAGCTGGCACTGCGCCTGCGGCCCACTGGTGAGATGGAATTTTCGATCTGGAAGCCTGACACCGTGCTGATCACCACCGGCCTGCTGACGCAGAAACCAGTGGATGACTACACCCGCACGGTTGAGCGTGTACCCACGCCGTGGGTAGAAAACGGCAAAGCGCAGACGCTGGAGATGGTGGTGTACCGGCCGCTGGGCACAGGCCCTTTCCCGACACTGGTGATCAACCACGGCTCCACCGGCAGTGGCGACAAGCCGCAACTGTTTGCCAACACCTGGACCAGCCCCGATCTGGCCCGGGTGTTTGTGCGCAAGGGCTGGCAGGTGTTTTACCCGCAGCGGCGCGGGCGTGGCAAGTCTGACGGGCTGTATGACGAGGGGTTTGAGCTCAACCGCTCGCGTTATTCGTGTGACCCCGCGCTGACGCTGCCGGGCATGGAGCGGGCGCTGGCTGACCTGGATGTGGTGATGGCGCATGTGCTGACGCGCAGCGACGTGGACACCTCGCGCCTGCTGATAGGCGGTGTGTCGCGCGGCGGAATCCTCTCGTCTGTTTACGCAGGCACCCGCGCCAGCCCGTTTCTGGGTGTACTGAATTTCGTGGGCGGCTGGGTGAGCGACAGGTGCCCACAGCCGGATACCGTCAACACCGTGTCGTTCAAACGCGCCGCAGCTTTTGCCAAGCCGGTGTTATGGCTGTATGGCGACAAGGACCCGTTTTATTCACTGCGCCACAGCCGCGCCAATTTTGACGCCTTCATGGCCGCAGGCGGCAAGGGCAGCTTCGTGACTTACCCGCCGCCGACTGGCCAGAATGGCCATTCCATCCATGGCTACCCCGGCATATGGCAAGCCGCAGTGGACAACTACCTCAGGGACGTGGTGCCGGCGCGCTGAGCGCCTTTCTTCGTGTGCCGACCAACCTTCAGGCCGGCGGCGCAAGCCACCTGAGTCCGGGGGGCCTACGAGGCCTCTTGCGGCGGCAACTCCTGGAGCCCCACCTCCCTCGCTATGGCCTTCCTGGAAAGGGAGCCCGCACGGGTGAGAAGCTGGGCGTGCTCCTGGCGAAGTGAACTCAGTGCCGCGACAGGCGACATGCCGAAGCTCTCGGTAAATTTGCGCTGGAATGAGCGCCTGGACATGCCACATTGTTCAGCCATCCTGTCCACCGGCCAATCCTGCTCCAGTGAGCTCTCCAGCTGGCTGATCAGCTCCCTGAACGGCGCAGCCGCCCTGTCCTGCAAGCGCAATGTCTGGCTGAACTGGCGCTGGTCGCCATCCCGGCGCAGGTAAACCACCAGACGCCGCGCCACCCTGAGCGACACGTCCGCGCCACAATCACGCTCGATCAGTTCCAGGGCAAGGTCTATGCCGGCCGTGACGCCGGCTGTTGTCCAGTATTTGCCGCTTTCGCAATAGATCAGCTCATCATTCACCTGCAGTTGCGGGTAGGACAGGCGCAACTGCTGCGCCGATCGCCAGTGCGTCGTCACCCTGCATCCGTCCAGGAGCCCTGCCGCTGCGAGGACAAAAGCGCCTGTGCAGACGCTGCAGGTGCGTTGGGTCAAGCGGTCCATCTCGCGCAACCAGGCCGTCGTCCCGGCTTGCCGGCTCAACGGGTGCACCCCGGGGCCTCCCGGCACGATGAGTACATCGACCGGCTGCGCAACATCGCCGATGACAGTCCCGACATGAACACACAGGCCGCCATCAGCCGACAGGGCAGTTGCCGTCCAGCCCAGGGTTTCAAGCCGGTAGAACGGCCGGCCGAGCTCTTCATTTGCGGTGCAGAACGCCTGCCAGGGGCCGGTCAGGTCTATGGGCTGGAAGCCATTGAAGAGCAGGAATGCCACCGAAATTGGCGCAAAGACGGGCATCTTTGGCGCACATGCGGCCTTGTTTGAATCTACTCTGGCCGACATGAGGAACAAACCATGAAGGTTCATTTTCTGCTTTTTGCCGGGGTCACGCAATTGGACCTGACGGGTCCCTATGAAGTGCTGGCGCGCGCGCCCGGATTCGAGATCGAACTGGTCGCCAAGACCGCGCACCCGGTTCGCTCGGACCGGGGGCTGATGCTTGTGCCGTCGACCACGATCGCCCTGGCCGGAGCCTGCGACCTCCTCGTCGTGCCGGGGGGGCCGGGTACCGATGACGCAATCCTGGATGCCGAATGGGTCGAATTCACGCGCAGGCAGGCGGCCACCGCGCGGCATGTTTTCGGCATCTGCACGGGCTCGCTGCTGCTGGGCGCCGCCGGCCTGCTTGAGGGGCGCCGCAGCTCCTGCCATTGGCAGGCCAGAGAATTCCTTCCGTACTTTGGCGCCATCACGAGCGAGGATCGCATGTGCGTCGATGGCAATCTCTACACCTCGGGCGGCGTGACTTCCGGTATTGACATGGCCCTCACGGTGGTCTCTATCCTTTGCGGGCCGGCAGTCGCCCAGGAAATCCAGCTGCAGATCGAATACGACCCCGAGCCTCCGTTTCCGGGCGGCACGCCCCGCACGTCCGAACCGCACATCGTCCAGCAGTGCCTTGCCGCCACCCAGGCGCGGCGCACGCTGAGGGAAGCCGCGGTCAGGAAGGCCGCTGCAGCCCTGCCCGCCCAACCACCCAGGAGAGCCCCATGTTCCGGATCACCTTCCTTGTATTGATGCTCGCATCTTCGGCAACGGCGGCCCTGGCGCAGGCCAGCTATCCGGCAAAGCCCGTCACGTTGATCGTGCCATTCCCCGTGGGCGGGCCCATGGACAAGCTTGCGCGGGAGCTGGCCGAACCCCTGAAGGCCCGGCTGGGGCAGCCTGTCATCATCCAGAATCTTTCGGGTGCGGGCGGCAACCTCGGGACGGCCATTGCCATGCGAGCACCGGCGGACGGCTACACCTTGCTGATGAACCATGTCAGCATGGCCACTTCGCCGGCCCTGTACCGGAATCTGGGATTTCAGCCGGACAGGGATTTTGAGCCGCTGGGTGTCATCGTCGAATCGCCCCTGGTATTTGTCGGGCGGCCCGAGGTGTCTTCACGCTCCGTGGTGGACCTGATTCGATGGATGGCGGCGCAACCTCAAGTCAAACTGGCCAACGCGGGGCTGGGCTCCGCGTCGCACCTGTGCGGCCTGCTGATCCAGGACGCGTTGAAAATCCGCATGGCCACCATCCCCTATCGGGGCACCGCGCCCGCCATGACGGATCTGCTGGGCGGCCACGTCGATCTGATGTGCGACCTCACCGCGAACGCCATGCCGCACGTGCAGTCCGGCAAGCTCAAGGCCATCGCTGTCACCTCCGGCAAGCCCCTGGTCGGCACACCGCTGGCGGCGGTTCCCACGACCGCCCGGTTTGGCATCGTCGATTCCGAATTGAGCATCTGGTTCGCCGTTTACGCCCCCAAGGGCACACCCGCGGAGGTTCAAAAACGCATCAGTGAAGCGCTGCTGGCCAGTGCCAAAAACGAGGCTTTCAGGCGGGCACAAACGGCCGCCGGCATCCAGGTCGTCCAGGACGTCCGCGCAACACCCGCCGGGCATCGCGCTTTTCTGCGAAGCGAACTTGACCGATGGACACCCGTGATCAAGGCCGGCGGCATCTATGCCAACTAATTCCATTTCTAAATCATCCGTGCACTTTGTCGGCTTCGCTAGCCGTACGTTTGTACTGTCGTCGCTTCGCCTTCGCGTTCACGAATGATTTAGAAACGGAATAAGGCACGCTGAGCTGGACGCAGGCCCGGGCTCGGGCCCCCTCCAACTCAATGCAAGCCCTGCTTACCCCGGCGACTGCTCAAAAAACCCGATCGGGTGCAGCTCTATCCCCCAGCCCACACTCTCGCCCAGCGTCGCCGCCGGATGTAATGAAGCCACCCGCACCGCCTCATCCTTGTCCGCCGCTTCAATGATGAAGAAGCCGCCCACCATCTCTTTCGCTTCGGCATAAGGTCCGTCGGTCACGGCCGGCCTGCCGCCGCGCGGGCGCAGGGACAAGGCGAGCTGCCTGCCAGCGATCCGGCAACGACTTGAGGAATGTGAGGCATGGATCCCGGATCAGGTCCGGGATGACATGTGGAGGCCGGCAGCACGTGCGGAAACCGGGATGACATGCTGCGAGCCGGCGGGAGCCGCAACTTCAAAACCGAAGTCTGAGCTATTTTTTTACCGAACAGGTGCCAATCGGGTGCACCTCGATCCCCCACCCGATATGTTCACCCAGCGTGGCCGCGGGATGCAGCGAGGCGATGCGTATGGCTTCTTCCTTGCTGGCCGCTTCGATGACAAAAAAGCCGCCCACCATCTCCTTGGCTTCGGCATAAGGCCCGTCGGTCACTTGCGGCTTGCCGCTGCGTGGGCGCAGACCGAAGGTGGCTTTTGGCCCCTGGAGCGAGCCGTTCCAGACCAGGGCGCCGGTTTGCTGGAGTGCCGCGTCCTTGGCCGGCAAGGCCTCCACCAGCGCCTGCATGTCGGCGGGCGCCATGGCGTCCATTTTTTCGGGGTCGTAATAAGCGAGGCAGAGGTATTGCATGGGGAGGGCCTTTCGGGGGTTGGGTCAACGTCACAGCTGTACGACGAGCGGCGGGCCCTGGTTTCGACATGACGCCCTGGGCTGGCAAAAAAAACTCCCCCAAGGGCGCCATGTCACATCCGTCAGTCGCTACTGTTTTTATAGCTGCTCG
The DNA here is from genome assembly GCA_943371375.1 of Asaia bogorensis. Lineage (GTDB taxonomy): Bacteria > Pseudomonadota > Gammaproteobacteria > Burkholderiales > Burkholderiaceae_C > Polaromonas. Next base: position 65,696 of record CALRUM020000010.1, on the reverse strand, counting down.
CGCACGCCCCACAGGGGCTGAGTGCCAATTTGATGCATGAAATCCAGGCCAGGGCGGGCTCAGGCCAGCAGCAGCACCGGCAGCTCGGCCATGTCGATAAAAATCAGGCTGGCGCCCGCGGCGCGCAGGGCATCGGGCGCATCATGGCCGGCTTCTGGCGGGCTGTAGCCCAACACCGTGGCGCCAGCGGCCACGCCGGACATGACGCCGGTCACCGTGTCTTCGATCACCACGCAGCGCCTGGGGTCCACACCGAGGGCCGTAGCCGCTGCCAGGTAGACATCGGGCGCGGGTTTGGAGCGCGGCAGCTCGTGGCCGCTGAAGATGCGTCCCTGAAAGAAAGGCATGAGGCCGCACTTTTCGAGCTGCAGCTCGACCTTGAAGCGGTCGGCACCGGAGGCGCAGGCAATACGGCCCTGGTACAGCGTGTGGATCTGCGCCACCGCTTCAAGCGCGCCACGAACCGGCAGCAGGCCTTCCACCAGGCCTTCGTTGCGCCTGCCGCGAAACTCGGCCAGCCATTCTTCGGTCAGCGGGCGCCCGGTTTTTTCTTCAATCAGGGCGGCCTGGTCCTTGACGGCCCGGCCTATGAACAGGCGCATACATTCGGCGCTGCTGAGCACCCAGCCGGCCTCTTCGAGCATGTCGCGCAACACGCCGTTGGTGATGGGTTCGCTGTCCACCAGCACGCCGTCACAGTCAAACAACACCGCGTCAAATTTCAGGGTCATGGTTTTTGCTATCTATTCAGGAGCTGATTGCGCCCGCCAACAAAGGGCTGGATGCATTTTTGAGGATCAAGCGCGCAAGGGCAGGCCGCGCGCGGCACATGCCATGGTAACCATGCCGGGCAGCGGCCCGCTCATTGCAGCCGGCCAGGGACGGAACCGAAACGGCGCACCGGGATGGAGTTGCCCTCGGCTTCGTTGGGGCTCAGGAAACGGATGGTGCGCTGGGCCTGGCCGTCGTCCGCGATCAGGGCCTGCAGCGCCGCGTCAAGCGCTGCAAAGTCCCCCGCCTCGCCGCGGCGGCTGCCCACCGCCACGGTGAAACGCAAGGCCATGGAGCCAGGGTCGTCGGCATCACGCATCAGGCCCAGGGCCACCAGCCGGGACAGGCGGGCCCTGAGCGACTCGCCCGGTGTCACGCCCTCCATCACAATGCCCAGCATGTTGCGGCCAAGCCGCCCCACGGTGTCGAAGTCACGCGTGATGGTGCGAACCTGCCGCACGCTGCGGGCCAGCAGCTCTTCGGCCTCAATGACGTTCAGGCGGTCCGGGTCGGCCGGCTCCACACAGACATAGATGATGGCCAGGTCGCGCCCCAGCCTGGGCGCAGCGTTCCAGATGCGGGCCGCGCGGTCGCGAAACGTCTTCTGGTTCAGGAAGCCGGTCAGCGGGTCGTGCTCTTTGGCCGCCTGCTCGCGCACGGTGTCTGCATGGCGCAGACGGCTCCAGGCGTTGATACACAGCATCATGACCACCACCTCGAGCAGGGCGGCGGCAACCGGTGTTTCTGCGGGCAGCCAGGGCGCGCTGATCAGCCCCGAGCTTTCGGCCAGGGTGAGGGCCACGCAAACCAGGTAGGGCAGGTACACCAGCAGCCAGTAGCCGCCGAAGGCCACGCCACGCCGCCAGGCACGCCAGGCGCAGGCGATGGTGAAGGCAAAAACGCTGAGGGTGATGAAGTGAAACGCCGGCACCATGCGCTCGTACTGCTCCACCAGGGGGCTGGCGACGATGTAGGCCAGGCACAGCGCGACCAGCACACGCGCCACGCGGTGAAAGTTTCGCCCCTGAAGCCCGCCAAAGATGGACCGCGTGAACTGGAGGTTGAAGGCCAGAGCGCCCATCACCGACAACACAATGGCATGGCTGGCAAAAGTGGTGGCGCGTGGCCACAGGTAACGCTGGGCCACGCCGGTGTAGCAGAGGGTGGCCAGGACGGTCAACACCAGGTAGCCGGCATACCAGGCATAGGTGCGGTCGCGGTAGGCCAGCGCCATCTGGGCGCAAAACAGGGCCAGCGTGGCGATCACCCCCAACTGCAAGCCCACCCACAACATCTGCACCACATCGCGCCGGGACGCCTCTGCGCTACTGACCAGCACGGGCGCCAGGTTGACGGGCAAGCGGTGTACCACGCGGACAAAAACCTCCTGCGCATTTGCGTCGGGCGCAGGCAGTGGAAAACGCGGCCGCAGGGAGTCGGCCGGCCACTGCACATGCGCGACAAAATCGCCGGCCACGTCCATGCGCCATGTGCCGCCGGCATCGCGCTGAAAAAACTCATACCGGTCCACGATCACGGTGGGAAATTCCAGCAGCCAGCCGGCGCCATGGACCACGCCACCCGGCGCCAGCGTCATGCGCAGCCAGAGCGGCGAGGCCGCACTCACGGCATAACGCCGGCTGCTCACCAGGGGTTTGAACAGCGCAGCATCCATGGCCGCCACCTGCGCCACGGTGGCGTCCGCGGGCAGGCCTTCGAGCACCTGCAGCGGGGCCGGATAAGACGCCGGGCTGCCGGCATGCAGCCCGAGTGGACTGGCGGCGGCAGCAGGCGGGGAGTTCAGGCCGAGCAGCAGCACCAGCCCCCACACACCGGTCCCCAGCAGCAGCTTGCACTGCCGCCACAAAGCCGCCCTGGCTACGTGCTGTTCTGCCGTGAAATTCATTTTTTTGGGAAGCTATAAATAGGAGAGCAATTCACGCCCGTTCATCATGGGCTACAAGCACCTTTTATATCTCATCCCAAATGGTCACCGTCAACGTAATACCAACGACCTAACTCGTGGACAAAACGGCTGCGCTCGTGCAGGCGCAGTGCCGGGCTGCCCGGGCTTTTCTGGCGCGCGACAAACTCGACCTCGGCGTGGCTGGCGTCCAGCACGCGGTGCTGGCGCACTTCCAGGCCCAGCCATTTCACGCCGGGGTCAAACGAGATGCGGGAGGGGCGGTGGCTGGCATGCCAGGTGGCCAGCAGGTAGTCAGCCTGCTGCAGCACAAAGGCGCTGTAGCGCGAGCGCATCAGCGCTTCGGCATCGGGCGCGGGGGTTTGCGCAAAGTTGTCGATGAAGGGGCCGCAACAGGCGGACAGTTCAAGCGCCTGGCCGTTGGGGCGCAGGCGGCCACAGGGGCAAGCCTGCATCAGCCTTTCCTGGCCTTGCGCTCTTCCAGCGTCTCTGTGGGTGCGCCCTGCTTTTGCCACTCGGCAAAACCGCCGTCGATGTGGGCCACGTTGGTCATGCCCATGTCCTGCAGGGTTTTGGCAGCCAGCGCGCTGCGCCAGCCGGCGCCGCAAAACAGGATGAACTGCCTGCCCTCGTCACCGAACACCGGCTTGAAATAAGGTGAGGCCGGATCGACCCAGAATTCGAGCATGCCGCGCGGCGCCAGCAAGGCGCCGGGCACCGTGCCTTCACGCTCGAGCTCGCGCACATCGCGGATGTCCACGATCTGCACCTGAGGGTCGGCAAGCCGGGCCTTGACCTCGTCCACGCTGTAAGTGCTGACCTGCGCCATGGCCTCGTCGACGAGGGCGCGGAATCCTTTGGTGATGGGCATTTTTTTGCTGACTCCTGCTGTCTGGTTTGCGGGCATGGATTGCGGATCAAGTCCGCAATGACAAGTTTACGGCGGCATCACCACCAGGCTGAACGAGAGCCCTGTCCCCAAACCAGCAGGGGGCCGCAACGGGGGTGTGCCTACAGATTCCGCTGAATGATGATTTTCTGCACGTCGCTCGTGCCTTCATAAATCTGGCAAACCCGCACGTCGCGGTAAATCCGTTCAACCGGGAAGTCGCTGACATAACCGTAACCGCCCAGGGTCTGGATCGCGGCGCTGCAAACTTCTTCGGCCATCTCGCTGGCAAACAGTTTGGCCATGGCCGCTTCTTTCAGGCAGGGCCGGCCGGCATCACGCAGGCTGGCAGCATGCCAGATCAGCTGGCGCGCGGCTTCGAGTCTGGTGGCACAGTCGGCCAGGCGGAAACCCACCGCCTGGTGGTTGAAGATGGCGGTGCCAAAACTCTGCCGCTCTTTGGCATAAGCGAGTGCAAACTCAAACGCGCTGCGCGCCATGCCCACACTTTGCGCGGCAATGCCTATGCGCCCGCCCTCCAGCGCGCCCAGCGCGATGCGGTAACCCTCGCCTTCGGCACCAATCAGGTTCTCGGCCGGGATGCGGCAGTTGTCGAAGTTGATCTGCGCCGTGTCGCTGCTGTGCTGGCCCAGCTTGTCTTCAAGCCGCGCCACCCCATAACCAGGCGCGCTGGTGGGCACCAAAAAGGCACTCATGCCTTTTTTGCCGGCGCCCTTATCGGTGACGGCAATCACCACCGCCGCATGGCCGTTTTTGCCGCTGGTGATGAACTGCTTGACGCCGTTGATCACATACCCATCGCCGTCTTTCACCGCTGTCGTGCGCAGACCTGAGGCATCGCTGCCCACATGCGGCTCGGTCAGGCAGAACACGCCCAGCATCTGACCCTGCGCCAGCGGTGTGAGCCACTGCTTTTTTTGCGCCGCATTGCCGTAGCGCATCAGGATGGCGTTGACCGGGCAGTTGGTCACGCTGATCGCCGTGCTGGTGCCGCCATCACCGGCGGCGATTTCTTCCAGCACCAGCGCCAGCGTGAGGTAGTCGAGATTCGCGCCGCCCCACTCTTCGGGCACACAGATGCCGTAAGCGCCGAGCGCGGCCAGACCCTTGTGCGCTTCAACCGGAAAATGGTGTTCTTTGTCCCATAGTGCGGCGTTGGGCCAAAGCTCGGCCTGCGCAAAGTCGCGTACCGCGTCGCGGATCATTTCCTGGTCTTGTGTGAGCAGCATCAGAGGTTCTACCAGGCCAATGTCTGGCCGTCGTGGTTGATGAAAGTGCCATTGTGTTCCGCGCGCAGGCTGGCCACGGTGCTGCGCATGTCGGCAACACTTTGCGTGACATCGAGATCGGCGCCGGCGCCACCCATGTCGGTCTTGACCCAACCGGGGTGTATCGCGACGCAGATGGCTTTGCCCTGCAAGCCAAACGACATGTCCTTGACGACAGAGTTGACGGCGGATTTGGAGGCGCGGTACAGCCAGCTGTTGCCATTGGTGCGCAGCGCTATAGAGCCCATGCGGGATGACAAGACCACCAGCCGGGCATCAGGCGCCAGAACCTCCACGAGCTGCGGCAGAACGCGCATGGGCGCCAGCACATTGGTGCGCATCACCTGATCGAACACGTCGGCGGCCGGTGGGTCGCCCGCATTGCCGCCCGCCATCACGCCGGCGACATACAGCGCGACGTCGATTTTTTCGCCATCGAGTTGCCAGGCCAGGCCGCTGACGCTGGCCGGGTCGGCCACGTCCAGCTGGAGGGCCTGCGCGCCCAGCGCCGTCAGGCGTTCCAGCCCCGCCGCGTCGCGCGCGGTGGCGATCACACGCGCGCCGGCTTCGCGGTATTGCCGCACAAACTCCAGGCCAATGCCGCGCGAGGCGCCTATCACCAGAACCGTGTGCATGACAAATCCTTCATGGTCAAATAAGGCTGCAGCCCTTTATTGACGGGCGCAAGCAGCTCCTGTATTTATAGCAATTCGAGCGCCAGCGCGGTGCCTTCACCGCCGCCAATACACAGCGTGGCCACGCCTTTTTTGAGGCCGCGCGCCTGCAGCGCATGGATCAGCGTGACGATGATGCGGGCGCCGCTGGCGCCAATCGGATGCCCCAGCGCACAGGCGCCGCCATTGACGTTGACGATGTCATGGCTGATGCCGAGCTCTTTCATGGCGGCCATGGGCACGACCGCAAAAGCCTCGTTGACTTCCCACAGGTCCACGTCTTTCACGCTCCAGCCGATTTTTTTGAGCAGCTTGTTGACGGCGCCCACCGGCGCGGTGGTGAACCACTCGGGTTCCTGCGCAAACGTGGCGTGGCCGACGATGCGGGCAATCGGCTTCGCGCCCAGTTCTTTCGCGGTCGAGGCGCGTGCCAGCACCAGCGCGGCGGCACCGTCGTTGATCGACGAGCTGGACGCGGCGGTGATGGTGCCGTCTTTTTTGAACGCGGGTTTCAGCGTGGGGATCTTGTCGAGCTTGACCTTGCCCGGGCCTTCGTCGATGGAGATCACGGTCTCGCCGCTGCGGCCCTTGACGGTGACGGGGGTGATCTCGGCCTTGAAAGCGCCGGACTCGGTGGCAGCCTTGGCACGGTTCACGCTGGTGGTGGCAAAAGCGTCCTGCGCCTCGCGCGTGAACTGGTATTTGTCGGCGCACTGCTCGCCGAAAGTGCCCATGGCGCGTCCCGGCTCGTAAGCGTCTTCCAGGCCGTCGAGCATCATGTGGTCAAAAATGCGGTCGTGGCCTATGCGTATGCCGCTGCGGCCCTTGAGCAGCAGGTGCGGCGCGTTGGTCATGCTTTCCATGCCGCCGGCCACCATCACGTCGCGGCTGCCGACCAGCAGCTGGTCGTGCGCGAGCATGGTGGCTTCCATGCCGGAGCCGCACATCTTGGACAGCGTGACCGCGCCGGTGCTGGCGGGCAGGCCGCCCTTGAAGCCGGCCTGGCGCGCGGGCGCCTGGCCCTGGCCGGCCATCAGGCAGTTGCCGAACAGCACTTCATCGACTTTTTCGGGTGCGATGCCGGCGCGTTTTATCGCGGCCTTGATGGCAGCGCCGCCGAGGTCGTGCGCCGACAGGCTGGAAAAGTCGCCCTGGAAACCGCCCATGGGGGTGCGGGCGGCGCCAAGAATGACGATGGAATCAGGGGTGGATGTGGACATGGTTTTCTCCTTCAGTTAAGTTGAATGACGGTGCCGCGCTCTTCTTCGGCGACACGCAGGATGTATTGCTGGAAGCCCGGGTCTTCACCGCGCAGCAGCAGCGGCAAGGCGTTGAAAAAGTTTTCACGCTGGCACCACTCGCGCATGTAATCGTCCCAGCTGTTCCAGCGGCGCGCCTCGACCTCACTCATGCGCTCGCTCCAGGCGACGATGTAGGCACGCTCGAACAGCGAAATCAGCATCTCGTAGATGATCATGGTGCGTTCGTTCTGCTCGCGCGTGGGATGGTCGAGTGCCTCGTTGGTGCGCAGGTGCAGGTCGGGGTTGGCCAGTACCACTTTCAGGAAGTCGTTGTAGGCGTCAGACAACAGCTGGTAGGCCTCTTCTTCCTCGTTGTTGCGTTCCTTGCGCTGCTCGAGGGCGAAGAAAAAGATCGCAAACGGCAGGGCCAGTGCGGTCACCACAAAGCTGGCGTACTCCCAGGCGTCGCGCATGGCAGGCCTCAGGCGCTCCGCAGCGCGTGTTTGTGCACAAAACGCCGCTCGCGTTCGTACGGAAACACATCGTGCACATGGCCATCAGCGATGCGCTGCTTGTGGCCCTGCCAGAAAGCGGCGTCGAGCAGGTCGGCGTGGTGTTTCATGAAGACCTCGCGCACCGCGTCGTTGCCGAGCAGGAAAGGACCGAAGGTTTCCGGGAACACGTCCCTGGGCCCGACCTTGTACCAGACCTCACCGCTCATTTCCTCTTCTTCGTTGCGCGGTGTCGGCAGCTTGCGGAAGTTGCAGTCGGTGATGTATTCGATCTCGTCGTAGTCGTAAAACACCACCTTGCCGTGGCGCGTGATGCCGAAGTTCTTGAACAGCATGTCGCCGGGAAAGATGTTGGCGGCCACCAGGTCCTTGATGGCGTTGCCGTATTCGACCACGGCCCGTTCGATCTGGCCCCTGGCAAACGGGTCATCCACGCCGGTGTCAAACGCTTCCTGCAGGTAGATGTTGAGCGGAATCATGCGGCGCTCTATGTACACGTGTTTGATGATGACTTCGATGTTGCCGTCGCCATCGCGGTCGCTGATTTCGAGCTGGCTGGGCGCAAACTTTTCAATCTCGGCAATCAGCCCGTCGTCAAAACGTTCACGCGGAAAAGCCACCTCGCTGTACTCCTGGGTGTCGGCCATGCGGCCGACACGGTCATGCTGCTTGACCAGCAGGTACTTGCCCTTGATCTGCTCGCGCGTCGTGTCTTTTTGCGGCGGGTAGTAGTCCTTGATGACCTTGAACACATAGGGAAAGGACGGCAGGTCAAACACCAGCATGACCATGCCCTTGATGCCGGGCGCAATGCGGAACTTGTCGGTCGAATGCCGCAGGTGGTATAAAAAATCGCGGTAAAAAAGGGTTTTGCCCTGTTTGGCCAGGCCCAGCGCGTTGTAGATTTCGGCGCGCGGCATGCGCGGCATCATGCTGCGCAAAAACTGCACATAGGCAGAGGGGATGCCCATGTCGACCATGAAATAGGCGCGCGCAAAACTGAACAGGATCAGCAGGTCGTCTTCACCGATCAGCACTGAGTCAATCAGCAACTTGCCGGATTTTCCGTGCAGCAGCGGCAGCGCAAATGGCAGCTCGCTGAAGCCGTTGATCAGCTTGCCGACGATGTAAGCGCCCTTGTTGCGAAAAAACAGGCCGGACAGCACCTGCATCTGGAAGTTGGCACGCAGCTTGACCTCACCGAGGCGGGTATTGAATTCCTCCACCACATAGCCGGCGTCGCGCTGCAGGTCTTCAAACCCTATGCGCAATTCAAAGTCCCTGACGAGTTTGACCAGGTGCTCCTGCAGGGTTTCACGCGTGGGGTAATAGGCCCGGTAGGTCGGCTCGGCAGCGGGTTCGGCGTTTTCGATGTACTCGGTGCTGACGGCCGGCCGCACAAAAATGAAGTCGTTGTGGAAATAGCTGCGGTGCAGGATTTTGGTGGTGACCGAGTTGAAAAAAGTCTCGGCCAGCTCGGGCTGGTGGTGATCGACCAGCAGCCCGATGTAATGCAGCTTGATCTGGTGCCAGACCTCCATCGGCTGCTCGCCGGCCTTGAATTCGCGCTCCAGCCGCATCGAGGCCTCACGCACCCGCAGGTCGTAAAACTCGATGCGCTCACGCTGGGCCCGTTGCTGGCCGTGCCAGTCGGCGGTTTCAAAGCGGTGTTTGGCGCGTGCCGACTCGGTGCGGAACAACTGGTAATGGCGGTTGAAACCGTCCATCATCGCCTTGGCAATGTCGTAGGCCAGGGGCGAGTCCAGGCGTTGCGGAAACATGGCTCAGGACGCGCGCCGCGTATCCCAGACCCGCTCAACCGCCGCACGGTACAGCGTATCGAGCTCTGCCGGGTCGGAGATGGTCATCTGCAGGTCCTGCAGCAGGCCGTCGTGCACACCAAAAGCCCAGCCATGGATGCTGACCTTCTGGCCCTTGGCCCAGGCATCGACCATGACGGTGCTGACGCAGACATTGACCACCTGCTCGATCACATTGAGGTCGCACAAGGCGTCGGCACGCACGGCATCGGACAGGCTGTCGAGCAGCTGGCGATGGCGGTGCCGCACGTCCTGGATGTGGCGTATCCAGTTGTCGGCCAGGCCTATGCGCGAGCCGTCGAGCGCCGCCTGCACACCGCCGCAGCCGTAATGCCCGACCACCATGATGTGTTCGACCTTGAGCATGTCCACCGCAAACTGGATTGCCGACAAGGCATTGAGGTCGGAGTGCACCACGATGTTGGCGACGTTGCGGTGTACAAACACCTCGCCCGGCTCCAGTCCGGTGATCTGGTTCGCCGGCACGCGGCTGTCGGAGCAGCCAATCCACATGTATTTGGGCTTTTGCTGCTTGACCAGGCTGGTGAAGAAACCGGGGCGCTCGCGCTCCATCTGCCCGGCCCAGGCACGGTTGTGGACAAAAAGATCGTTGATGGAAGAAGTCATGGCGCTATTGTGGCTTGTGATGCTTCACATGGTCTCGGCAAACAGCTCGCGGCCTATCAGCATGCGGCGTATCTCGCTGGTACCGGCGCCAATTTCATACAGCTTGGCATCGCGCCAGAGCCGGCCCAGCGGGTAGTCGTTGATGTAGCCATTGCCGCCGAAGATCTGCACACCCTCGCCTGCCATCCAGGTGGCTTTTTCGGCGCACCAGAGGATGACCGAGGCGCAGTCCTTGCGCACCTGGCGCACATGTTCGGTGCCCAGCAGGTCGAGGTTTTTGGCGACGGTGTAGGCAAACGAGCGTCCGGCCTGCAGCACGGTGTACATGTCGGCGACCTTGCCCTGGATCAGCTGGAACTCGCCTATGCTGGTGCCGAACTGTTTGCGGTCATGGATGTAGGGGATCACGTTGTCCATGACCGACTGCATGATGCCCAGCGGCCCGCCGGTCAGCACCGCGCGTTCATAGTCGAGTCCACTCATCAGCACCTTGGCGCCGCTGTTCAGGCCGCCCAGGATGTTTTGCGCCGGCACCTCGACGTTGCTGAACACCAGCTCGCCGGTGTGGGAGCCGCGCATGCCGAGTTTGTCGAGTTTTTGCGCGACTGAAAAACCCTTCATGCCTTTTTCAATCAGGAAGGCCGTGACGCCGCGCGCACCAAGCTCGGGTTCGGTCTTGGCATAGACCACCAGGGTGTCGGCGTCGGGACCGTTGGTGATCCACATCTTGCTGCCGTTGAGCAGGTAATAGCCGCCCTTGTCCTCGGCTTTGAGCTTCATGCTGATGACGTCGCTGCCGGCATTGGGCTCACTCATGGCCAGGGCGCCCACATGTTCGCCGCTGATCAGTTGGGGCAGGTATTTCTGGCGCTGCGCTTCGGTGCCGTTGCGCTTGATCTGGTTCACACACAGATTGCTGTGCGCACCGTAGGACAGGCCGACCGAGGCGCTGGCGCGGCTGATTTCTTCCATCGCAATCATGTGCGCCAGGTAACCCATGTTGGCGCCGCCATATTCCTCGCTGACGGTGATGCCCAACACGCCGAGGCTGCCCATTTTTTGCCACAGGTCCATGGGGAACTGGTCGTCGGCGTCGATCGCGGTGGCGCGCGGCGCAATTTCGGCCTGGGCAAATTCGCGCACCGCGTCGCGCAGCGCATCGATGTCTTCGCCGAGCTGGAAGTCGAGTCCGGGCAGGTTGTTCATGGGGATTCCTTGGTGTTCAGATGCAGTGTTTGGCGCTCAATTTTTGACATCGTCGCGGCCGGTGATGGTCATCAGCGTGGCGCCCATGGTGGCAATCAGTTTTTCCTTGCCGCCGTCCATGGCGTAGGCCCGGCCTTCGGTCACGGTCACGGTGCGGCCGGGCTTGATGACCTGGCCCACCATGCGAAAACGCTGGCCTTTGGCCGGGGCCAGCAGGTTGATCTTGAACTCAATCGTCAACACACCGGCGTCCGTCGGCATCAGCGAAAAGCCGGCATAACCGCAGGCCGAATCGAGTGCGGTGGCGACCATGCCGGCATGCAGAAAACCATGCTGCTGGCTCAGACCGGCAGCCCAGTCGAGCTCAATGGCCACCCGGCCGGGCTCGACCTGCACCAGCTGCGCGCCCAGGGTGGCCATGGCGCCCTGCAGCACAAAGCTGCTTCGCACCCGGGCCGCATAAGCCGGGTCTTTGGGCGTGAATTCCGGCAGTTCCATGGGTGCTTTCTGGTTGACGTTTACGTAAACGTCAATTATGGCCTATTTCGCGCTTTTCGAGGTTTTGCCGGACCTGGTGGTTTTGGCCAGCAGGGTACGGGCTTCTTTTTCATGCGCCTTGACCTCTTCCAGGTTGGCCTGCAGGTCGGCCATCTGGCCTTCCAGCTGTTTGCGGTGCTGCGCCAGCACGGCCAGGAATTTTGTCAGCTGCGGACCGGTGTCGCGCGGGCTGTCGTAGCTGTCGATGATTTCCTTGGCCTCGGTCAGGCTCAGTCCCAGCCGCTTGGCGCGCAGCGTGAGCTTGAGCCGGGTCCGGTCGCGCGCGCTGTACACGCGGTTGCGCCCGCCCGGCCCGTCGCGCTCGGGCTGCAGCAGGCCCATGTCTTCGTAAAAACGGATGGCCCGGGTTGTCAGGTCAAACTCTCTGGCCAGATCGCTGATGGAGTGGGTGGTGCTTGCCATGTGCTGAAACCCTGGTGACAGGGCCCTCGTGAAGCGGATCGCTAAATCAGGTTTAATGAACCCTGTTTACGTTAACGTAAACGTCAATTCAACCGGTGATCTTACAAGATGAATGCACAGGAAGCCCAGCTGCACTACCCGTTTGGCGACAGCCTGCCGCCCTCCGGAGGCGCGCTCGAGGTCGCCCCCGGGGTCAAGTGGATACGCATGCGCCTGCCGTTTGCGCTGGACCACATCAACCTGTGGCTGTTGCGTGATGCCCTGCCGGGGCCGCAGGGGCAGGTGCAGGGCTGGACCGTGGTGGACTGCTGCATCAGCCGGGACGAATCGAAAGCGCAGTGGGAGCAGATTTTTGCCGCAGAGCTCGAAGGCCTGCCGATTCTGCGTGTCATCGTCACCCACATGCACCCCGACCACATCGGCCTGGCGTACTGGCTGTGCGAGCGCTGGAACGCGCCGCTGTGGATCAGCGCCACCGACTACAACGCAGCCTGCATAGGCAGCCAGAGCAGCACCGGTTTTGGCGGTGCCAGTGCGGCCGATTTTTTTGCCTCGCATGGCTTGTCGGACCCGCTGTACCTGGAACAGATACGCGGCCGCAGCAGTTATTACCCGGGTCTGGTGCCGGCCGTCCCCCGGCGCTTTCACCGCATGATGGAGGGCCAGGTGATTGCCATAGGCGGGCGGTCATGGACGTGTATCAGCGGCTACGGCCATGCGCCCGAACACATTGCGCTGTCCTGCGACCCGGCGCGCCTGCTGATCAGTGGCGACATGATCCTGCCGCGCATTTCCACCAACGTCAGCGTGTATGACGTGGAGCCCGAGTCCAACCCCCTGACCCAGTTTTTGCAGTCGATCGACAAATTTTTGCCGCTGCATGCCGAAACCCTGACCCTGCCGTCGCACGGCAAACCGTTCCAGGGCCTGCACACACGTATTGCGCAGTTACACGAGCACCATAAAGACCGGCTGGCAGAAGTTGTGCAGGCCTGCAGCGCCGGCCCCTGCAGCGGCGCAGACATCCTGCCGGTGATGTTCAAGCGCCCGCTGGACGTGCACCAGACCACTTTTGCCCTCGGTGAAGCGGTGGCGCATCTGCACACCTTGTGGTTTGAAGGCCATCTCACGCGGCGGCTGGACGGCGACGGGGTTTACCGCTTCAGCGCGGTTTGACCGCGGCGCCCTCAAGGCGAGGCGGCGTCCAGGGCCACACCGTCCGCCTGCGGCAGCGACATGAAAAAGCTGGCGCCGCCCTGATCGGCCGTCACCGCCCAGGCCTGGCCGCCGTGCATCTGGACGATGCGTTGCACAATCGCCAGGCCCAGACCGCTGCCCGGAAAATCAGCACTGGAATGCAGGCGCTGGAACGCCGTGAATAATTTTTCTCCATAAGCGGCATCAAAACCGACACCGTTGTCCGACACACAGACCACCGCATCAGCGGGCTGCCGGCCCGGCAGCAGCGCGACCTTGATCCAGCCCTGGTCTTTTCTGGAGGTGAATTTCCAGGCGTTGTCGAGCAGGCAGGACAGCGCGGTGGCGAGCAGGGTTTTATCGCCCGTCACCAGCAGATGCGCCGGCATTTCCAGCAACACCTGGCGCTGCGGTTCGCGCTTGCCGAGCTCGTCCATCAGGCGCTGGCAGACCGGGGCCAGATCGACCGTTTCGGCCACCAGCGTCACGCGCGGCAGGTAAGTCAGGGTGTGCAGGTCATCAATCAGTTTGGCGAGCTGGCGCGTGCTGGCCTGGATCCGGTCCAGAAAATGCCGGCCCTGGCGGTCCAGCACCGCGGAATACCGTTCCGCCAGCGTCAGCGCAAAACCGCTGACCACGTGCAGCGGCGCTTTCAGGTCGTGCGACATCGCATACAGAAAGGTCTCCAGCTCCTTGCGGCTGTTTTGGGCCTGCAGGGTGGCTTGCGCCATGCCGAGCTCCAGCTCATCGTTGCGCTGCCGCAATTGCGCATCGGCCACATGCCGTGCCCCCACGTCCACCACACTGACCAATACCGCGGGGCGCAGCTGCCAGTGAACACTTGAGCAGGCCAGCTCCACCAGCAGGCGTTCGCCATCGGCTTTTTTTTGCGTGCACAGCCGCATCTCGCCGTGAAAATCCCCGGCCGGCAGGGCGTCCATGAAGGCCGCGCCCTCGCCATCGGGAAAAAATATTTCCACCGAGCGGTCGACCAGCCCTTCCAGCGGCTGGCCATACAGGGCAGCGCTGGCCTGATTGCCCGCCAGCAGCCGGCGCGAGCCAGGGTCGAACAGCCACAGCGCCACCGGATGGGCCTCAAACAGGGTTTTCTGGCCTGCCTCGCTTTCCTGCAGCGTGCGCAGGACGCGGTGCGTCGCGCTGACATCGCGCAGATTGACCACCATGCCGTCCGCCCGCGGCCTGAGCAGGTACTCAACCCACTGGTCCTCAAACGCATGGTGGCTGATAAAGGCGCTTTGTTTGCCCGAGCGCATGGCCTGCTCGGCAGCGCTGCGGTGTTTGTCGCTGATGGCTTCGGGCACGACTTCCCAGAAGTCGGCGCCCTGCAGGCTTGCAAACCCCGAATGCATCAGTGCCAGCGCGCGGCTGTTCAGCGCCAGCACCCGGCCGCTCTGGTCCAGCAGGATCACCCCCTCGGTGGCAAGCTCCAGCGCGGTTTGAAAGATCTCTTCACCGATGTTCTGCAAACCCGGCAAGCGCGCCTGGGCTTGCCGATTTTCCCCGATCAAGCCGCGCAACCAGGTCTTGAACGTCACCGGGCAGACTCCAGATCAGGCGCTCAGGCGCACCCGTGTCAGCGCCATTTGCGGTTGGCCACCAGCAGGGCGGTGACATAACCGTGCAGCCAGTCGAAGTTGATCGGCTTCTCGAGGTAATGCGAGTTCGGCGGCAGCTCGCCCCTTTCGCGCACAGCCTCCCTGGACAGGCCGCTGATGACCAGTATCTGCATGGCCATCAGCTGCTGGTTGCGCTTGAGCGCCCGCAACATCTCCATGCCGTCGACGCCCGGCATGTTCAGGTCGGTGATCAACAGGTCGGGCCGCATGCTGGCAATGTCCATCAAGGCCTCCAGCGCCGACGGCATGAAACTGCAATCGACCGGCATGTTCCATTCCTCGAACTGGGACTTGTAGAGCTCGCAGGTGGCCTCATCGTCTTCCACCACCAGCACACTGAGCCGGTTGCGCGGATCGGCATCGACCTGGGCCAGCTGCGGGCTGTTTTTCAACAAATAGTTGTTGATGGCGCGCAGCGACAGGCGCCGGTGGCCACCGAGCGTTTTCCAGGCATCAATTTCGCCCTTCTCAACCAGCGACTGGACAGTGGCCACAGACAGGCCCAGCAGCTTGGCCGCATAGGTGGTGCCGCAGTAGTCATCGCTTGAAAAATCATTCGCCGTGATGGCGGTTTCAAAATTTTGAGGTTCACGCGGCATGGGGAAAAACCTTAAAAATAAGACTTGTTAATTTAAACAAATTAATGGATTTAATCAATTGAATTTAATAACAGTCATTTGACGGAAAATCTTACACTTTCAGCCGCCCGGCAGGACCACGGCGCCTGGCAGGGTGAAAAAGAAGGTCGCACCCTGGTCCGGCGCGGCTTCCGCCCAGACCTGGCCGCCATGCCGGCTGATCACCCGGCTCACCGTGGCCAGACCGACACCACTGCCCGGGAATTCGGTCACCGCATGCAGGCGCTGGAAGGTGTTGAAAAGTTTGTCCGCATAGGCCATGTCAAAACCCGCGCCGTTGTCGCGCACCAGAAACACCACCAGGCCGGCGGCGTCCAGGCTGTGGCCTATGTGGATGTCGGCATGCGCCAGCTGGGAGGTGAACTTCCACGCATTGCCCAGCAGGTTTTCCATGAGTACGCGCAGCAGCCTGCTGTCGCCCTGCGCCTGCAGCCCGTTTTCAATGTGGATGCTGGCCACACGCTCGGGATTGCGGCCCCGGCATTCCTCGGCAATTTCATGCGCCAGCGCGCTCAGGTTCACCGTCTCGTGGCGCAACTGCATGCGCGACACCTGGGCCAGCGACAGCAGGTCTTCAATCAGCCGCCCCATCTGCGCCACCCCCGCCTGAATACGCGCCAGGTAGTGCTGGATCTTTTCGTTCGAGGGCTCAGCGCCCAGCTGTTTGGCCAGCAGGCGGCTGAAGCCATCGACCGTGTTCAGCGGCGAGCGCAGATCGTGCGACACCGAGTAGGAAAACGCCTCCAGTTCCTGATTCGACAGGCGCAGGGCGGTTTCGGTGGCCTTGATGTCGGTGACATCGGCGTCGATGCCAACCCAGAACAACACGGCGCCCTGCTCGTCAAGCACAGGCGCAGCGCTGTAGGACATGGTGTGGTAAGTCCCGTCGGCGGCCAGAAAACGCCGCACGCCTTCATACGGCTTGAGGCTGCGGCGCGAAGCCCGCCAATTGGCGTCCACCGCCGCCCGGTCGTCGGGATGGATGGCGTCCAGCCACTTCAGGCCCATCCAGTCCGGCGGGCTGCCACCCATCAGGTCATACCATTTGCGGTTGGCGTAAATCACGCGGCCATCGGCGCTGGCATTCCAGACCACCTGGGGCGCCTGCTCCGCCAGCACGCGCGACAAGGCCACCTGCCGCGCCAGGGCGGCGGTGCGCTCTGTCACTTTTTCCTCCAGCCCCCGATTGAGTTGCTGAACCTGCTCGAAAAGCTGCGCGTTTTCAATCGCAATCGAGGCCAGCTGGGCCAGCTCCACACTGACATACTGATCCTGCAGCGTGAACTCGCCTTCGTATTTGTCGCTGAGCTGCAGCAGGCCAATGGTTTCCCCGCTGTGGCCGGTCAGTGGCACGGCCAGCCAGCCGCGCATCGGCAAGGGCTGGCCGTCGTCGGCCAGGCCCAGGTCGCGCCAGGCCGGCAGGGCCTGCAACTCGGCCTGGGTACGCCGCACCGGGCTGCGCGAGCCGCAAACCGCTGCATACAGGCCGCTTTCATGGGACCAGCGCACCAGCTCCCGGCAATCGGCATATTTGCTGGAGTGGGACAGCGCACTGGTGGCCAGCGCCGGTTCACCAGGCAAGGCCACACTGACCACCGCCTGGTGCGCGCCCACCACCGCCCTGGCCTGTTCCACCGCCTCGCGCAAAGTGGCCTCGAGCGTGCGGTGACGGGTGATCGCCTGGGTCGCGTCAGCAGCCCGCTGAAGTGTGAAAAGGTGGTCCTGCACGGTCTTTTCTGCAAGCACCTGCGCGGTCATGTCCACCGCCACCACAAAACGCGCCGCACGCCCGCCGTACTGCAGCCGGTGTGACAGGGTATCGACCGGAAACTCGGTGCCGTCCTTGCAGCGGTGCAGCCAGCGGTGTATGCCTGCCATGGACTCCACACTCAGGGCCTGCTTCAGGCGCCTGGCCTCCAGTTCGGACCGGATATCAAAAATCGACATCGCCAGAAACTCGGCCCGGCTGTAGCCATAACGCCGGACACAGGCCTCGTTGACGGCCATGAAACGCTGCGTCTGGTCGTCCACCACCCACATCGGAACCGGTGCCGACTCAAACAGTGCAGCATGCCGGGCCTCGCTGTCGATCAGCGCCTGTTCGGCGCGTTTGCGGTGGGTGACGTCGCGCTCCACGGCCACCCAGTGGGTAAACCAGCCCTTGCTGTCGGCCAGCGGCACGATATCGAGCTCTATCCAGAATTCCTCGCCGCTTTTGCTGTAGTTGATCAACTCGCCGCGGACCGGTTGCCACTTCGCCATCGCCGCGCCTATGCGGTCCAGCTCATCGCGCTGCGTGTTGGGGCCCTGCAGGAAACGCGGCGACTTGCCCAGCACCTCCTCGCGGCTGTAGCCGGTACGGCGCTCAAAGGCGTCGTTGACAAAAACAATGCGCGGTCCCGGCTCTGCAATCGGCTCGGCCTCGGTGATCAGCACAATGTCGTTCAGGCGCGAGACCGCCGCCTCCAGCAGCTTGAGCTGGGCCTGTGCCTCCTGTTGTTCGGTCACGTCCTGCAAGGCGCCCACCAGGCGCACGGTTTTGCCGTTCTCCTGCAAGGCCCGGCCTTGCAGATGCACCACGCGGCGGCGCCCGGTGGCCGTGACAAAGGGCAGAATCAGATCACACGGTTCTCCGCGCTCAATGCCCGCCTGCAAGGCCGCACGCACCAGCGGCTGGGCCTCGGGCGCATAAAAAGCAATGGCCTGCTCCAGCGGGGTGTAACGGGCCCCGGGTACTTCGTGAATGCGGAACACCTCGTCCGAACAGACGTACACCATGCGGTCCAGCAGCAGTTCCCAGCCGCCAATTTTTGCCATCTCACCGGTGCGGTTCAGCAGTTCGGTGTTGCGCACCATCGCCAGTTCGGAATGTTTGCGCGCGGTGATGTCCTGAATCACGCCGGTCCTGTGGGTGGGCGCCATCCCGTCGCCGCCGCCATGCGCGCGGCCCGATTGGTGAATCCACCGGATATCGCCAGCGGCAGTGAAGATCCGGAACTCAAGCTCCAGCGTGCGGTTGGCTGACACGGCATCGTCCCGGGCAACTTTGAAAGCCTCCACGTCGTCGGGGTGTACCAGCCGCAGAAAATTCGCGTAAGTCACCTCGAAATCGGCCGGGTTCACCCCCATCAGCTCATAAGTTTCGTCCGACCACCATATCCGGGAGGTGGCCAGCTCGAGCTGCCAGTAACCAATGCGGCCCAGGCGCTGCGCATCCTGCAATTTTTGCTGCACCGTCTCGCTGCGCGCCAGCTCTGCCTGCAGCGCCTGACGCTGATTTTCCAGCGACTCGGCCATCTGGTTAAAGCCGGCAGCAATGCGCGAGAACTCGCCCCCTTCGCCCAGTGATGCGGCGGAAATGCGGGTCCCCAGCACGCCTTGCTGTATCTGCTGGCTGGCCGCAAGAATTTCATTGGTAGGGGCCACGATCGCGCGGCTTCCCATGACCCAGGCCAGCCAAAGCCCGAGAAAGGCCACCAGCCCCAGCGCGGCAAGCTCCAGCCTCAACTGCTGCAGTGCAGGGCCCACCGCCCGGTCCCGGCTCACGCTGACCGCCACAAAAAACTCCGGCGCTGCAGCGCTGCCCACCGGCAGAAACGCAAAAATCCGCTGGATACCTTCGCTGTCCGGGCCTTCCCCCGTGCCGGCACGCATGGTCCTGACGGCATCCGCCATCTGCGGGATGGCCACCACCTGGCCCACCACGGCGGATTTGTCGGCGCTGGCCGCCAGCACCACCCCTTTGCGGTCCGTGATCAGAAACCGGCTGCTGTTGGGCAGCGCGACATCCGCGAGTACCTTGGAAAACTCGGCCAGGTCCACGCTGGCAAAGGCGGCACTGGTCACCTTTCCTTCGCGCTCCACCGGTATCGCGAAGGTGATGACAGGCTTGCCGGTTCCGCGGCCCACCATGTAACCGCTGACGGCAATACCGCGGGTGGCGAGAGCCGCCTTAAAGTAGTCACGGTCACCGGCAAAAACGGTCGAATTGTTGCCCACGCCATCACAGACAAAATAACCGTCCAGTCCAATGATGCCCAGATTGGTGTAGACCGCGAGCTGGTCCTTCAGGGTCTTGAGGTAACGCTGGCATTCGGCGGGGCCATCGGATAACAGGCCGGGCGCGCTGGCGACCGCCATCAGCACCTGATGCGCCGCCTCTCCCACGCGTTCGTGGTTGGCGGCCACCAGCGAAGCGGCAAACTTCAGGTTTTCAGTGCTCCGGCTGAGGCCCGCCTGTGTCGCGAGCCAGGCCTTGAAGAGGAACAGGACCAGCAACGGAATGATCGCCACCATCACCAGCATGATGATGCGTGTGCGCAAACTGATCCTGGTCTTCATGCTTGATCCCGCTGTTGACTCGGACAACCGAAAAACCTGTACCTGTCAGGACAGGCACACAGCCAGGGCGGCAGGCTGCGCGGCGCCTAGCCGAAACAGCGCCCGGTGTCAGGCCGTGGCAATGGACTCGTTGACCCGCAACCAGTAGTCCTGCAGGCGGCTGAGTTTTTCCGTGAAATCACCAAAATCAACCGGCTTGCGCACAAAGCCATTGGCCCCGCTCTGGTAACAGGCAATGATGTCCGACTGCTCGCTGGAAGAGGTCAGCATGACCACCGGCACCAGCGCGGTCAGCGGGTTGCTGCGCAGGCTGCGCAATACATCGAGGCCCGAGAGTTTGGGCAGTTTCATGTCCAGCAATACAAAAGCCGGCTGCTTCTGGGTATCACGTCCCGCGTGGCTGCCCTGGCCAAACAGATAATCCAGCGCCTCGGCGCCATCCCGCGCGGTGACGATGGCGGTGCCCACGCCCTGCTCCTGCAGGGTCAGCACAGTCAGCTCCAGGTGGTCGGGATTGTCTTCCACCACCAGGATGGGTTTGTCGTCGTTCATACAGCTTTTTGCTCCTGCGCATCGTTATCGGATGTCACTTTCATCACATTTGTCATATTACAGATGTTTACAAGTTTGTCCACCCCCGGCGGCTACAAGCTTCCAGCTCCCCGACTTTTTGCACGCTTTCCTCATCCAATGCAGGCTTTACCAGCGCGGTACGGCCTCGTCCTTGAGCTGATTGCGCAGCTCGGCGTAGTCCGGCACGATGGTGCGCACAGTGTCCCAGAAGCGCGGACTGTGGTCCATCACGCGCAAATGGCTCAACTCGTGCACCACCACATAGTCAATCACCGACAGCCTGAAATGGATCAGGCGCCAGTTCAGGCGAATCGAGCCGTCAGCACTGGCACTGCCCCAGCGTGTACCTGCGCTGCTCAGACTCAGCTTGTGCCACTGTACGCCCAGTTGCGGGGCGAAATGGTTGAGGCGCTCGGTAAAGATGCGTTTGGCCTGCCGCATCAGCCAAGCCTGTACCGCATCGCGAATCTGTTCGGCGCCAGCGCCATGCGCGAGCGCAATTTGCAGGGTTTGTGCTGCGCCGGCCGGCACGGCGTCAGCCTGCAACACCGCGCCCGGCAGCGCGCCGCCCCTGAGTTCTGCACCCACACCACCAAAAGCGTGTTTCGGGTCAATCACCACGCTGACCGGTTCGCCCAGAAAAGGCAGGCTGGCCCCGTCCTTCCACTCGATGCGGGCCGACTCCAGCCGCCGGTGCCTGGCCCGGGTCTCCTGCAGTTTCTGCACGATCCAGCCGGCTTTTTCCTGCACTGCCTTGTCAATTTCATACAGCGGCACCCACTTGGGCGCGCTGACCACCAGCCCTTCCGCCCCCACAGAAAAACCGATGGTGCGGCGTTTGCCGCGGCGAAAGTGGTAGCCCACCACCGTGTCCTGCAGCAGGGCTTCGCGCGTGGCGGCGGGGTGACGGTAAGTGGGCGGCGCCAGCAGCTGCGCCAGCGTCTGCGCGGGCAGTGCATCAGGTGCTTCATCAGCTACTATTTTTATAGCTGGCGGCGCGGATGGAACAAGGACCAGCGGCCGATTTTTTTCTTCTTCTTGTTGAGCCCCGCCCGGTTTCCCGGACCGGACGGCGGCCGGTGGCGGCGGCTCCCGCTCAAACAGGTCGAGGGTGAACTGGAGAAGCCTTTGCATGCTGCAGTTTAGCGCCGTGGGCCAGCACGCATGAAGTGTTTCAGAGCCGGGTCTCGGCGGTCTCTGGATAGGCCTCGGGGTCGAGCCGGCGCATCTCGGCTTCTATCCAGGCCTCGACCTCGCGCATCAACTCTTCGGGCTTGCGGCCGACGCTGCTGATGGGCTTGCCGATGGAGATATCCACGATGCCGGGCTTCTTGATGAAGGCCTTGCGGGGCCAGCACTTGGCCGATGTGACGGCGACCGGAATCACCGGCGCACCGGTTTCTATCGCCAGCCGGGTTCCGCCGGTTTTATAGACGCCTTTTTGCCCGCGCGCAATGCGTGTGCCTTCCGGAAACATGATGACCCAGACGCCCTGGCTCATCAGGCGGCGGCCTTGCTCGACCACCTTGTTGAAGGCCTGGGCGCGCTGGCTGCGGTCAATGTGGATCATGTCCATGCGCGCCATGGCCCAGCCGAAAAACGGCACGTAGAGCAGCTCTTTCTTGAACACATAGGCCAGCGGGTGCGGCATCAGCGTCGGCATGGAAAACGTCTCCCAGGTGCTCTGGTGTTTGAGCAGCAGCACGCAGCCACTGGTCTCCGCTGTCGGCAGGTTTTCCATGCCGGTCACGCGATTTTTGATGCCCAGAATCACCGTGCCGCCGCTGACCGCCACGCGCAGCCAGCCCGCACACATCCAGTAAATCTGGGTGCTGCTGCCGAACAGCGAAAACACCAGCACAGCCAGCGCCCAGGGAATCACGGTCAGTGTCATCCAGAGCAGGTGCAGGATGGATCGAATCAATGGCATGGCAAACTCTTCAGTGGGGGTTAAGGTGTTTCAGGGCTGCAGCCCTTTGCTGACGTACACAAACAGCTATTGATTTCATAGCGTTCCAGCTGCAGGCCGGTTCAGGATGAATTCCGCAAAAGCCCCCAGATCGGCGTGCAGGCGCGTGCCAGGCGGCAACCCCTCGGGCTGGCCCCCGCCCTGGAAGGACGCTGATTTGCCGGTCAGCACCAGGTGCGGCTCGCAGCCTGCAGCAGCGCCGGCCAGCAGGTCACGCACCGAGTCGCCGGCGGTCGGTACCGACTTGAGTGCCACACCAAAACGCGCACCAATCTGTTCAAACAGGCCGGGCAAAGGTTTGCGGCAGTTGCAGCTTTCCTCGGGGCTGTGCGGGCAATAAAACACCGCATCAACACGACCACCCACGGCGGCCAGCATCTTGTGCATTTTGGCGTGCATGGCATTGAGCGAGGCCACATCAAACAGGCCGCGGCCCAGGCCCGACTGGTTGGACGCAATCACCACATGCCAGCCCGCATGGTTGAAGCGCGCAATGGCTTCCAGCGCGCCCGGCAGCGGCACCCACTCGTCCGGGGTTTTGACAAAGTCGTCGCTGTCGCTGTTGATGGTGCCGTCGCGGTCGAGGATGACAAGTTTCATGCTGCGGCCCCTGTCGGTTCTGTCGGTCGGAAGATGAAGTTGTTGTAATAGTCCCTGGCGTCCCAGAAACGCTCGCCGGTCTGCTTCTGGTGAATATTGTCCTGGAACCGGGCCGCCGGCAACTCGCCCAGCCGCGGCATGGCCAGCGTCGCGCTGTAGCCCAGCGACTCCACCAGCGCGATGAAGTCCTGCACGGTTTTGCCGACCGGCAAGTGGCGGCCTTCGCACTCGATCACCAGCAGCGGTTTGTCGCGGCGTATCAGCTCAAGCGCGCCCTGCAGCACCGCCAGCTCATGGCCTTCCACATCGATCTTGATGACACGCACCGGCCCCTGGAGTTTTTCTGCCGCATAACGATCCAGCGTGGTGACCGTGACCGTCTCGGTGTGGCAGGCGGTCTTGTCGGCAATGCCGGCCTCCAGCGAAGCACCGGGCGAGTGGCTGTCACCGGGCACAAACAAATTGAGTTGCCCCTGCTGATTCGACAGCGCCAGGTTTTCCACCGTGACGTTGCGCAGGCCGCTGCGCTGGCAGGCGCCAAGCAGGTACTGCGCGAGGGCGCGCTGCGGCTCAAACGCCACGACGCGCGAGGCGCCGGCCCAGCGCGCCATCGAATACAGATAACTGCCCTTGTTGGCGCCCACATCAATCGCCACGCCGCCGCTGCGCAGCGCGTGCCGGATCGCGCGCAGTTCAAACACCTGGTCGCGGTAACGTGTTTTCCATGCGCGCCAGGCCAGTTTGAGATCCGTCATGGTGGCGCGGCCTCAGGCGGCAAGTTTGGACAGATCCGCCACACGGTTCATGGCCGCATGCAGGGTGGCCAGCAAGCCCAGGCGGTTCAGGCGTAAATCGGTTTGTTCGGCGTTGACCATCACGCCTTCGAAGAAAGCGTCCACCGGCTCACGAAGCGCGGCCAGGGTTTGCAGAGAGGCCGCATAGTCGCCCGCGTCGAACCGGGCACTGGCTTGCGGCGCCACCTGTTGCATCGCGGCATACAGGGCTTTTTCGGCCGGCTCCTGCAACAGCAGCTCGCTGACATGGGCGTCCACGCGGTCGGCTTTTTTCAGGATGTTGCTGATGCGTTTGTTGGCAGCAGCCAGGGCCGGCGCTTCGGGCAGGGCGGCAAAGGCACGCACGGCGGCCAGGCGTTTGGCGACATCGCCCAGGCGCTGCGGGTGCAGCGCCAGCACGGCATCCACTTCCTGGGCGCTGTAGCCCTGCTCGCGCAGGGAACCGGCGAGGCGGTCGTAGATGAATTCAACCAGTGCGCTTGACGCATCCTCAATCTTCTCGCCGAACACCGGCTGCGCGCCTGCGACCAGTTCCACCAGTCCCAGAGGCAGGTCTTTTTCAACCAGCATGCGGATCACACCCAGCGCATGGCGGCGCAATGCAAACGGGTCCTTGTCGCCGGTCGGCAAATTGCCAATGCCGAACATGCCGACCAGGGTTTCGAGCTTGTCGGCCAGCGCCACAATCACGCCGACGGTGTTGCGTGGTAAATCGTCACCGGCAAAGCGCGGTTTGTAGTGGTCTTCAATCGCGTCGGCCACATCGATGCCCAGACCGTCATTGAGCGCGTAATAACGGCCCATGGTGCCCTGCAATTCCGGAAACTCGCCGACCATGTCGGTCACCAGGTCGGTCTTGGCCAGTTCTGCGGCGCACTGCACGTCGGCCAGATTGGCATTCAGCCGGGTGGCGATCGTCTCGGCAATGGCACGCACGCGCTTGATGCGATTACCCTGTGAACCCAGCTTGTTGTGGTACACGACCTTGCCCAGGCCTTCCACACGCGAAGCCAGTGTCTTCTTGCGGTCCTGGTCAAAAAAGAACTTGGCATCGGCCAGGCGCGGACGCACCACACGTTCGTTGCCCTGGATCACCGCACTGGCGTCTGCCGGGCTGATGTTGCTGACCACCAGGAATTTGTTGCTGAGCTTGCCGGAGGCTTCAAGCAGCGGGAAATACTTCTGGTTGGCCTTCATCGTGAGGATCAGGCATTCCTGCGGAACGTCGAGAAACTCTTTTTCGAACTCGCAGACCAGCACATTGGGGCGCTCGACCAGCGCGGTCACCTCGTCGAGCAATGCGTCATCTTCAATCGCCTTGACACCGCCGCCGACTTTGGCAGCGGCTGCGGCGAGTTGTCTGGCGATCTCGGCCTTGCGCTTCGAATAACTGGCGATCACCTTGCCCTGCTCCAGCATCTGGGCTTCATAACTGTCGGCCTCGCGAATGGCAAAAGCCTTCACCTCCGATTCAAATCGGTGGCCTTCGGTCATGTTGCCGGCTTCAAGCCCGAGGGCCCTGACGGCCAAAACAGTTTCGCCATGTAAAGCGGTAAGGCGGTGCACAGGACGCACAAACTTCACATCGCTCCAGCCGTCGGCCAACTGGTAAGTCATGACTTTGGGAATCGGCAATTTGGCAATCGCTTCGAGCAGCGCTTTTTGCAGCCCTTCAACCAGCGTGGCGCCGGTGACCGTGCTGTCGTAAAACAGTGCTTCGGCTTTGCCGTCCATGGCTTTTTTCAGGCCGGCCACCGCAGAAGCGTCGGCGCCCAGCGCCTGCAGTTTTTTGAGCAGCGCGGGTGTGGCCTGACCCGTCGCATCCAGCCCCACCGCCACCGGCATGAGTTTTTGTGAAACCGCTTTGTCAGCGCCTTGCGCAGCAACAGCCGTCACATGTGCGGCCAGGCGGCGTGGTGAAGCAAAGGAAGTCAGCGCGGAATCGGTACCGGTCAGGCCCTGGGCCTTGAGTTGTTCAAACAGCACGCCGGCAAACGCATCACCGAGTTTTTTGAGCGCCTTGGGCGGCAGCTCTTCCACAAACAGTTCGACCAGAAGGTTCTTCGTTGTCATGGGTTTATGCAGCCTTCTTCGTCATCTGTTCGACCCACTCGCGCGGCGCCATCGGGAAACCCAGGCGTTCCCTGGATTCGTAATAACTTTGCGCCACGGCGCGCGCCAGATTGCGGATGCGGCCAATGTAGGCGGCGCGCTCCGTCACGCTGATCGCGCCGCGCGCATCCAGCAGGTTGAAGCTGTGTGCGGCCTTGAGCACCTGCTCATAGGCGGGCAAAGCCAGCTGCACCTCAATCAGGTGTTTCGCCTGCTTTTCGTGCGCGGTGAAAGCCGTGAACAAAAAGTCGGCGTCGCTGTGCTCGAAGTTGTAGGTCGATTGTTCGACCTCGTTTTGTTTGTAGACATCGCCGTAGCTCAGTTTGGAGCCGTCGGGGCCTTCGGTCCAGGTCAGGTTGTAGACGTTGTCCACACCCTGCAGATACATGGCCAGGCGCTCCAGGCCATAGGTGATCTCGCCGGTGATGGGTTTGCAGTCAATGCCGCCGACCTGCTGAAAGTAGGTGAACTGCGTGACTTCCATGCCGTTGAGCCAGACTTCCCAGCCCAGGCCCCAGGCGCCCAGGGTCGGGTTCTCCCAGTCGTCTTCGACAAAACGGATGTCGTTTTTTTTCAGGTCAAAACCCAGCGCCTCTAGCGAGCCGAGATACAGCTCCAGGATGTTGGCGGGCGCCGGCTTGAGCACCACCTGGTACTGGTAGTAGTGCTGCAGGCGGTTTGGATTTTCGCCGTAGCGGCCGTCCTTGGGCCGGCGGCTCGGCTGCACATAGGCGGCTTTCCAGGGCTCAGGACCCAGCGCTCTTAAAAAAGTAGCGGTGTGCGAGGTGCCGGCGCCGACCTCCATGTCATAGGGCTGCAAAAGCGCGCAGCCCTGCTGATCCCAGTAGGACTGGAGCTTCAAGATGATTTGCTGAAAGGTCAACATAAATAGGGAGTGCGGCGAGGCAGGCCGCCGGGATGGCCGATGCGGGCGGAACCCGCGAAAACCCTTGATTTTACGGAGCTTTCACCCGGTTACCCTCAGGCACAAGGAAAGTGTCATGACAACACAACAATGGATACTGAGCCTGGTGCTGGCCACCATGGTCTTTTCGGTGGCGCTGGAGCTGCGGGTGCAGGACTTCACACGCGTCGCCAAAACGCCCCGGGCGGTGCTTTGCGGGCTGATTCCGCAGTTCATCCTGCTGCCGGTGGCCACCTGGCTGGCGACGCTGGTGCTGGACCTGCCGCCCAACATCGAAGCCGCCATGATCCTGGTCGCGGCTTGCCCCGGCGGCAGCCTGAGCAATGTGGTGACGCATCTGGGGCGCGGCAACACCGCGCTGTCGGTCAGCGTTTCGGCCGTGGCCAGTGTGATTGCGCTGTTTGCCACACCGTTCAACTTCAGCTGGATGATTGCCAGCAACCCGGCCACTGCGGCCTGGTTGCGTGAACTCGCGATAGACCCCTCGGCCATCTGGTTCAGCCTGCTGCTCCTGCTGGCCGTGCCCATGGCGCTGGGCCTGCTGTTTTCGCACCAGCTGCCGGCCCTGACGGCGCGTATCCGCAAACCCCTGGGCCACTTTGCCGTGGCGGCACTGCTGCTGTTTATTGTTGCCGGGCTGATCAAGGAGCGCCAGCTGCTGACCCTGGGGCTGCTGCCCACCTTGCTGATTGTGATGCTGCACAACGCCAGTGGCCTGTTTTTTGGCTGGGTCACCAGCATGGCGATGCGTGTCAGTGACAAAGACCGGCGGGCGGTGATGATTGAAGGCGGCATGCAAAACTCCGGCCTGGCGCTCGGCATCATCGGTGTGCAGTTCAACAGCGACCTGGGCATGGTGACGCTGGCCAGCCTGTGGGGCATCTGGCATATCGTCAGCGGCCTGTCGCTGGCTTTTTGGTGGAGGAGACAAGATGCTCGATCTGTTGCTTAAGGGCGGCACCGTCGTGGACGGTAGCGGGGGCGAACCCTTTGTCGCCGACGTCGGTGTGCGTGCTGGCCGCATTGTCGCGGTGGGGGCCATCACCGAGGCCGCGCATGAAACCGTGGACGCGCGCGGGTTGTGGGTCACGCCCGGTTTTGTCGACATCCACACCCACTACGACGGCCAGGTCACCTGGGACGAGAATTTCACGCCCAGCATTTACCACGGCGTGACGACCCTGGTCATGGGCAATTGCGGCGTGGGGTTTGCGCCTGTGCGCCCTGGCCACCAGGACGACCTGATCAAACTGATGGAAGGGGTGGAGGACATTCCCGGCGCGGCGCTGCACGAGGGCATACGCTGGGACTGGGAAAGTTTTCCGCAGTACATGGACGCGCTGGAAAAAACACCGCGCAGCCTGGACTACCTGGTGCAGGTACCGCACGACCCGCTGCGCATGTATGTGATGGGTGAACGCGCAGTGGCCCAACAGCTCGCGACGGCGGACGACATCGCCGCGATGCGCGCCCTGCTGCATGAGGCGCTGCAGGCCGGCGCCGCAGGCTTCAGCACCGGCCGCAGCGACAACCACCGCACGTCCGAAGGCAGGGAAACCCCGGCCGCCGAAGCCAGCGCGGCAGAACTGACCGGCCTGGCCGGCGCATTTGAGGGCATCAAACACGGTGTGCTGCAAGTGGTCAGCGACTTCGATTTGCTGCAGGGACCGCAGCGCTTCGACGCCGAATTCGACCTGGTGGAGCAGATGGCGCATGCCAGCGGAAAGCCGCTGTCCATGACCTGGCTGCAACGCGACCCCGGCGGCGAGCAGTACCAGGCGATACGTACCCGCGTGGAGACCGCCGTGGCCGCCGGCCTGCCGCTTTATTTGCAGGCCGCCGCACGCGGCATAGGCGTGATCAACGGCCTGGACGCGAGTTTTCACCCCTTCATGGGTTTTCCCGGCTACAAGGAGGTGGCACATCTGCCGCTGGCCGAACGCGCCGCCGCGCTGCGCGAACCGGCCCGCAAGGCGCGCATCCTGGCGGAAAAATCCGATCGCCTGGCCGGCGACGGCACAGCCATTCCGCCGCTGGTGGACATTTTGCTGGCGCGCATCGAGCTGATCAGCGGCCGCATGTTCCCGCTGGACGCGCAGCTCAACTACGAGCCCAACGTGATGCAGAGTTTTCTGGTGCAGGCCAAACAGCGCGGCATCACAGCGCTGGAGGCGCTGTACGACCATCTGGCCGGCGGCGACGGCAGCCAGCTCATTTACTTCCCGATCTTCAACTACAACAGCGGCTCGCTGGATGCCGTGCGCCAGATGCTGGACCATCCGCGGGTCCTGTCCAGCCTCAGCGATGCCGGTGCCCATGTGGGCACGGTCTGTGACGCGAGTTTCACCACCTTCATGCTGACACACTGGGTGCTGGGCCGGGACCAAGGCAAGCTGCCGCTGGGGCGCGCGGTGGAGATGATGACGCAGCGCAATGCGCGTTACCTGGGCCTGACCGATCGCGGTACGATTGCCCCCGGCCTGCGCGCCGACCTCAACCTGATAGACCCGCAGCGCCTGAGTGTGGGCACGCCGGCGCTGGTGCGCGACCTGCCGGCCGGCGGCAAGCGCTTTTTGCAGAAGGCTGTTGGTTATGTGGGCACCTGGGTGGCCGGCGTGGCGGTGCAGCGCGAGGGCCAGATCAGCGCCAGCCGCCCCGGGCGGCTGGTGCGCATGGGCCAAGGGTTACAAGCCAAATAGGCTTGCAGCCCTTTAGACATATGCGCAAGCAGCTCCTTTTTTTATAGCGGCTTGAGGCTCAATACTGCCAGAACACCCGTTGCAGCTCTTTGCTGCTCAGCGCTTTGGTCAGGGCCACAGCCGCCAGGATGCGCGCTTTTTGCGGGTTCAGGTCGTGCGCGACCACCCAGTCGTACTTGTCGTCCGGCTGCTCGGCGTTGCGCAGCACAAAACCTTCGGCCACGCGTGAAGAGCGGATCACCTGCACGCCGTTGGCGCGCACTTCCTGCAGCGCCGGAACCACGCGGTTGGCCACCGAGCCATTGCCGGTGCCGGCATGGATCAGGGCTTTGACGCCCGACTTGCCCACACTGTCCACCAGGGTGCGCGGCACGTTGCCGTAGCCGTACACGATGTCAACCGGCGCCAGGGCTTCAAACTCGTCAATATTGAACTCGGACTGCGCGGTGTGGCGTTTCACCGGTGCGCGGAACCAGTAGTTGTTGCCTTCGACCACCATGCCCAACGGACCCCACTGGCTCTTGAAGGCCTCGGTCTTGATGTTGATGGTTTTGCTGACATCGCGGCCACTCTGGATTTCGTCGTTCATGGTGACCAGCACGCCTTTACCGGCGGCGTCCTTGCTGCCGGCCACGCTGACCGCGTTGAACAGGTTCAGCGCGCCGTCGGCAGACAGGGCCGTGCCAGGACGCATGGAGCCGACCACCACAATGGGTTTGCTGGTGCGAATCACCAGGCTCAGGAAGTAAGCGGTTTCTTCCAGCGTATCGGTGCCATGGGTCACGACAATGCCGTCCACGTCGGCCTGCTTGACAAGTGCCGACACCCGTTTGCCCAGCTTCATCAGGGTTTCGTTGTCAAAACTTTCCGAGGCGATCTGCGCCACCTGCTCGCCGCGCACATTGGCGATGTTGGCCAGCTCGGGCAGGCCTGCCAGCAGCTTGTCCACCGGCACCTTGGCAGCGGCATACGTGGCGCTGTTCAGTGCCGAGGCGCCGGCGCCGGCGATGGTGCCGCCGGTGGCCAGAATCACCACATTGGGTTTGGTTTGCGCGGCGACCGGAGCGGACATCGTGCCCAGCGCCACAAAGGAGGCCAGCCCGAGGCCGGCGGCCAAATTTCCAAGTTTCAGTTTGATGTGCATGTCGTGTCTTCCAGGGATTGATCGTTATAGTTCACACGCAAAGAACAGGCCATGAATGACGCCCTGTTTCATTGCCTCACAGTTTTGGGGACCCGGGCTGCTTGCTCAAAAAGCTGTCTGTCGCCGGCTTGTGGCCGACACCTTGCAGTCAGAGGGCTCCCGGGTGGCTCATGGTAGTCAGGCGCATTGAGAGCAGCGATGCATAATGCGCCGCGGGGTGTGACTAAAACTCACACCCCACTCCGCCATCTGAACGGCCCTTGCGCACAACCCCGCCGACATGAATCTCAGGCAACTTGAAGTTTTCCAGGCGGTCATGCAAACCGGCAACATGAGTGCGGCTGCGCGCCTGATCTGCATCACGCCCTCAGCCGTGAGCAAAACCATTTCGCACACCGAGTTACAACTGGGCTACAAGCTGTTCACCCGGGCCAAAGGCACGCTGGCACCCACGCCCGAAGCGAGAGTTCTGTTTGAAGAGTCGGCACTGATTCACCGCAAGCTTGACGAACTCAAGCGCATCGCGGTCAATCTGCGTCAGGCCGACGGCGGCCAGATCAGACTGGCTGCCATTCCGTCCATCAGCCATGAATTTTTGCCGCTGGTGCTGGAAAAACACATGGCACGCCATCCGCGCGTCAGCGTGGAAGTGCGCACTTTGCACCAGGACCAGATGGTGCAGGCCCTGCTGACAAGAAGCGTGGACTTCGCGCTGGGCTTTTACGAGCACCCGCACCCGCTGCTGACCAGCACGATGCAGGTGAGCGGCCCGCTTTACCTGTGCGTCACGCGCGATATCTGGCAACGCGCCGTGCGGGCGCGGCGCCAGAACCCGATGACTTTCCTCTCCAGCATGCCGCTGGTACGGCTGGTGGGCGAAGACCCGATGTGCCAGTCGATTGACGAGCTGGCCCGCAACCTGGGCCTGACGGCGCCCGCCAACCTGCAGGTGCACACCTCGCGGCTGGCGCTGGAGCTGGTCAAGCGCGGCATGGGGTGGACGGTGGTGGACTTCCTGACGGCAAGCAACCTGGACAGCTCCACGCTCACAGCGGTGCCGCTGCACGACTTTGCGCCTATTGCCCTGTACCTTTACGTCGCAAGCAGCACACCGCCAGGCCAGGACGCGCTGCGCATGCTGGACATGCTGCCCGGGCTGCTGCACCAGGTGATGGGAGCGGGCTTAACGGCGACGTAGCAGCGCGGCCATCAGCACAATGGCCAGCGCCAGGCCCCACAGCGGCCACAGGCCATAACGCGACACCCAGCCGGCATACGGCGTGATGCCGTTGCGCCCTTCCACCTCGCCGACCAGTGCGCCGCGTGTATGCCGCGGCAGTTCATGCGTGACCTGGCCTCTGTGGTCAATGATCACCGTGGCGCCGGTGTTGGTGGCGCGTATCATGGGGCGCTCGAACTCCAGCGCACGCATGCGCGAGATGTTCAGGTGCTGGTCAATCGCCACCGTGTTGCCAAACCAGCCGATGTTGCTGACGTTGACCATCACGGTAGGCGCAGTGGCCGCATCGGCAAAACTTGCGCCCAGCTCTTCACCAAACAGGTCTTCATAGCAGATGTTGGGCGCCAGCCGCTGGCCCTGCCAGTCAAACGTGGCCTGCCCCAACTTGCCGCGCTGGAAGTCGCCCAGCGGAATGTTCATCATGTTGATGAACCAGCGAAAGCCAGCCGGCACAAACTCGCCAAAAGGCACGAGGTGGTGTTTGTCGAAGCGATACGCCTGTGGGGCGCCGGGCTTGAGCCCCACCACCGAATTGGCATACCCTGCGCGGCTGCCCAGCGGAATGCCGATCAGCGCAGCCTGCTGGCCAGTGGCAAAACGTGTCTGCAGCGCCGTCCAGTAACCCTCGGGCAACTGCTGCGGCAACAGCGGCAGGGAGGTCTCCGGCGCCACCACCAGGGCGGTTTTGGCGGCCTGCAATTGCTCTGCGTACCAGCGCAGCGCTGTGGGCAGGCCGCTGCCGGGCTGGAATTTTTCGTCCTGCGGGATGTTGCCCTGCAGCAGGGTGACAGGCAATCGGCCAGCGGACGTGGAGGTGGGGCGTCCGGCAAAAAACGCCAGCCCCACCAGCAACAAAACCAGCAGCGGAAACACCAGCAACTGTCGCTGCGTGCGCCCCAGGCCGGCGAAACTGGCCGCGATAAACGCCGCCAGGAAAGTCATGCCGTGAACCCCGACCCAGCGGGCATAGTCGTCCAGCCAGCCGCTCAAATGGGCGTAACCGGCTTCACCCCAGGGAAAGCCGGTGAAAAATTCCACCCGCGCGAGTTCGGCCAGCAGCCAGAGCGCTGCAAAAACCAGGGCGCGGCGCGTACGTCCGGCCGGGGCCAGGCCCACAAACAGCGCTGAAGCCACGGCGTAGTAGGTCGCCAGAAAAACCGCCAGGCCGCCCACGGCCAGCACCGTCAGCGGCGCGGCCAGGCCCCCATACACGTGCAGCGAGATGTACAGCCACCAGAAAGTGGCGCACAGGCAGGCCGTGGCAAACAGCCAGCCCAGCAGCAAACCCTGGCGCCAGCGGGTGCAACGGTCCAGCTGCCAGACCAGCGTGGCCAGCGCCAGCAGCTGCAGCCACCAGATCGTCTGCCCCTGCGCAAGTCCAGAGGAAAAAGGCCAGGCCATGCTGAAGGCATGCGCGCAACCAGCTACTAAAACAATAGCAAGATCGAGCAGTGACAAACGTGTGCGAAGCCGGGGATGGCCGATGTGTTCGAGCAGCGCCGGCATGGTCGGCAGCGAGGACATCATGCTGTTGATCGTCTGCTTGCCCATCTGCGCCTTGTCCCGCAATGCCTCAGCCTGCGGCCACAGGAGACACCTTGAACCAGCGCACTGCGCCGCCTTTGGTGTGCAGCACGGTGAACTGCAGGCCGGCCAGCGCGTACTGCTCGCTGCGTTTGGGCACATGGCCCATTTCATGGGCCACCAGGCCGCCTATGGTTTCAAAATCGGTCTCGGGCAAGCTCACACCAAAGGCCTCATTGACACGTTCGATCGAGGTATCGCCGCTGACGCGGTAGGTGTGGTCACTCAGGCCGAAGATATCGCCTTCGTCTTCCGCGATGTCAAACTCGTCTTCGATCTCGCCGACGATCTGCTCGAGCACATCTTCAATCGTGATGAGCCCGGCGACCCGGCCGAACTCGTCGATGACGATGGCCAGGTGGTTGCGGTTGCCGCGAAACTCGCGCAGCAAGTCATTGAGCCCCTTGCTTTCAGGCACAAACACCGCCGGACGCAGCAGCGCACGGATGTTGAGCTCGGGCGCGCGCTGCAGCTTGAGCAGGTCCTTGGCCATCAGGATGCCAATGATGTTTTCTTTTTCGTTTTCGTACACCGGAAAGCGCGAGTGCGCGGTGTCTATCACCAGGTGCAGCAGCTCGTCAAACGGCGCGTCGATGTTGATCGCGTCCATGCGGGGCGCAGCCACCATCACGTCGCCGGCCGTCATGTCGGCCATGCGGATCACGCCTTCGAGCATTTCGCGGCTTTGCGCGCCAATCACATCGTTGTCCTGCGCCTCGACCAGGGTTTCGATCAGCTCGTCTTTGGAATCGGGCCCGGGATGCAGCATTTCAGCGAGTTTCTGGAGGAAACCGCGTTTGTCTTCGGGCTTGGACGATCTACTGGGGGGGTTGTCGGACACGGAGGTGTTCGGTAGTTGGCAAGCTGCCAAGGATAGCTCATTCCCCCGCCCGGCTTTTGCCGGGTACGGGGAAATGCGCTGCGCGCCTGGACTGCTCCCCCTTGCCCCCTCCAGGAGGGGGTTCCAGTCAGTTGGGGAAATGTCGGAAGGCTCGGCTGTCTAGCGCTGTGGCATGTCCTGGACCGAATAGCCGAGGCTGACCGTGGCATCGGCCGGGATAGCCGGCATGCTGTCGTTCCAGCGGCTCCAGGCCTCGCGCAGCGCCACCAGCCGTTCGGGTTCGCGGCCGGCCAGGTTGGCGCGCTCACGTTCGTCGGCCGTGATGTTGAACAGGTAGTCGTTGCCGTCCACCTGCAGGTACTTCCAGTCGCCGTCGCGCAGCGCGCGCTGGCCGCGGTGCTTCATGCGCCAGTACAGCGGCCGGTGAAAGCACTGGCCGGGCTGCTGCAGCACCGGCAGCAGCGACACACCATCCAGAGGGTAGCCGGGATCGGCCGCCACGCCGGCGGCGGCCAGCACGGTGGCCGACCAGTCCATGCTCATGCAGTGCTGCCCGCTGACCTGGCCCGCAGCAATCTGCGCCGGCCAGTGCGCAATCCACGGCACGCGGATACCGCCCTCGGTGAGGTCCATCTTGCCGCCCACCAGCGGCCAGTTGTCGGAGAAACGTTCGCCGCCGTTGTCGCTGGTGAACACCACCAGCGTGTTGTCGGCCAGTCCGTGCCGGCGCAGGGCGTCCATCAGCTGGCCTATGCCTTCGTCCATGTGATGGATCATGCGGCGGTAGCTGTGGATGTTGCCGCCGTGCAGGTGAAACAGCTTGTCCTTAATGTCCTGCGCCAGCGCCTCGTCGTCACGCGTCTCCCAGGGCCAGTGCGGTGCGGTGTAATGCATGCTCAAAAAGAAGGGCGTGCCGGCTTTGGCAGCGCTGGCCATGCGGTCCACATAGTCCACCGAGCGCTGCGAGATCAGGTCGGTCAGGTAGCCGTCTTCCTTTTTTTCTTCCTCACCCAACCACAGGTCGTGGCTGCCGCCCGAGCTGCAATGCGTGAAGTAGTCCACCCCGCCGGACATGGGGCCGAAAAATTCCTCATAACCCGAACGTATGGGTCCGAAAGACGGCGGGTAGCCCAGATGCCATTTGCCCATCAGGGCGGTGCGGTAACCACTGGCTTTGAGCAGCGAAGGCAGTGTTGGGTGCTCGGGCGGCAGGCCCAGCGTGCTGCTGCCGCGGCTTTTATTGTTGATCGGCTCTTCGGCGGCGCCGCGCAGGCGGTACTGGTAACGCGCTGTCATGAGTGCAAAACGCGTGGGTGAACACACCGGCGAATTGGCATAACCCTGGGTGAACTTCATGCCCCCGGCGGCCAGACTGTCGAGCACGGGGGACACCGGCGCGCGGCCGCCGTAACAACCGAGGTCGGCGTAACCGAGGTCGTCCGCGACGATAAAGACGATGTTGGGGCGTGGCGAGGCGGTCAAAGCGGCGTTCACCGGCTCAGGATTCGGGTTTGAAGCCCGAGCGCCGGATCACCGGCGTCCACTGGGTGTTGAAGGCCTTGAACGACGCCTCTGTCTGCGCCTGGGTCATGGCGACGGGCACCATTTTGGCGGCTGTGAATTTGGCACGCGTGTCGGGCTCGGACATGATCCGGAAAATCGCCTTGCTGAGCAGCTCCACCATGGCCCTGGGCGTGGTGGACGGCGCAAAAAACGTGTTCCAGCCCACCGCACTGAGCGGCAAGCCCTGCTCCTTGAAAGTGGGGACCGTGGGTGAAAACGGCGAGCGCTTGAGGCCTGAGGTGGCCAGGATACGCAGCTTGCCGCCTTCGTGGTGCGGCAGCAAAGAGTCCAGCGTGTCAAAAGCCAGTGGAATCTGCCCGCCTATCAGCTCGGTGACCAGGGGCGCCGAACCCCGGTAACCCACCACCTCGATGTTCACCTGCGCCATGTAGCTGAGCATCAGGGCGAAAAAATGCGGCAGGCTGCCGGTGCCGGGCACGCCGGCATTGGCCTTGGTTGGATTGGCGCGAATCCAGGCCAGCATGTGCTGCACCTCCTTGACCGGCAGGGCGGAACCCACCGCCACGCCAAAATCGTAATCCGTGACAGCGGCGACCGGTATGAAATCCTTCTGCACGTCATATTTGAGGTCTTTGTAGATCAGGGGCGACACACTCATCATGGCCGGGTTGCCGAGCAGCAACACCGTCTGGTCCGGCGGTGTATTGACCAGTTGCTGCGCGGAGAGTCGCCCACCGGCACCGACGCGGTTCTCGACAATCACCGTGCGTTGCAGCACTTGCTGCAAGCGCTCAGCCACCAGCCGGGCGGCGCGGTCTGTGCCGCCACCCGGCGGATAACCCACCACAATGCGCAGCGGCCCGCTTTGGCCACGCGCCCAGCGCGGCAAGGCAAGGCTGGCGGCCAGCGCCCCAGCGGCGGCGCTGTGAAGCAGAATTTTGCGGCGCTTGAAGGCTGGCGCTGCGGGCGCGAGGAGCTGTGGCAAGATGATTCTCCGGTTTGTGAGCCACGATTGTCCCGACACAGCCATTGATTGCGGAAATCAATCATCCCCGGTAATAACCCTGATGCCCAGCCTTTCTCCAGACGTGCCGCGCCTGGCGCAGCCAGAAACTCTCGACGACCTCCTGCTGTACCGGCTGAGCCGCCTGCAGGCAGCCGCCGGCGGCGTGGTGCTGCGCTACTGCGAAGGCCAGTTCGGCATCACGCGGCGTGAGTGGCGCATCCTGGCCGTGCTCGCTGCGCGCGGGCCTATCGGCTCATCGGGGCTGGCGGAGCAGGCGCACCTGGATCGTCCGCGCACCTCCAAAGCCGTGACGGCGCTGGTCGGCAAAAAACTGATCAGCCGCAGCAGCCGCGCCGGGGACGCGAGGCAGATCGAGCTGGCGCTCACGCCTGCCGGCATTGCCCTGCACACTGAATTGTTCCCGCTGGTCAGCCAGATCAACCGCGATGTGCTTGCCGCCCTCACCCTCGAAGAAACGGCATTCCTGGGTGACATGCTGGAGCGCCTGCAGCAATGCGCCGACGCCATGGCCGGCCAGGACGGCCTGCCACTGGCCGACCGGCGGCATGGCAGCAGCGCGCGGCGCTACAAACCCGCTGCAGATTGACTTTTTGGCGCGGGTCCATCCCCCTTCAAGCAGGGGCCGCGGGTCCGGCTTTGCCGGCCCGCAGGCGCAGCGGCCCCCTCGGGGCTGGAACCTGCGGCTCCAAAGCTGCTTGAGCAGCTTTGGACAGGCGACAGAAGCGAAGCCTCTGGCAAGCGGCGGCCTGCAAGGTGCAGCGACCCACACGAAGTGTGGGAGCGTGGGGGCTCTATTTAATTCAAGCAGGAGCCGCGGAACCGGCTTTGCCGGGCCGCAGGCGCAGCGGCCCCCTCGGGGGGCAGCGCAGTACACGAAGTGACAAGCGTGGGGGCTTTATAGAGGCATGCGGTCGCGGCTGTCGCGCACACCGCGGCGCACTTCCTGGACCATCGCCAGAATGTCCCAGAACTGCTTGGCCTGTACTTTCAGGCGGTAGTCGGTCTGGGCAATCTGCTCTTCCAGCATCTCGGTCACGCGCGAATCAAGGTCGGCCGGGGGCAGCTTGAGGTAGGCCTCGCTCTCGGAACCGTCGCGCTCGATCACCGCGCCGGCCTTGCGGGCGATGTTGAGCATGGCGGTGTTTTCGCTGAGGGCGTGGATAAACATCATGCTCACGCCTTCATTGCGCGAGTGGATCACGGCGCGGTCAAACAGCCGCGCGCCGTAGCCGCGCCCGCGCGCATGTTTGAGCACCGACACGCCAAACTCGGCGCAGCTTTTGAGCTCGGGATCGATCGACAGTGCCAGGTGCGCCATGGCGATCAGCTCGAGCTTGCGGTTGTAAATGCCAAATATGTCGTCGCGCTCAAAGTTCAGGCTGGCCACGTAGCGCTGGATCTGCTCGTCGCTGGCCGAGTAGCCAAAACGCAGGTAACGATCGTGCAGGTCCAGCGCCAGCAGGTGTTTTTCAATTCGCTCACCGTGGCTGGGGCCGATGGAACGGATGGGCACCATCACCGGCGCCTTGTGCGGCACGCGCTCCCTGTCATCAACAGGCGCACGAAAAAACTCCTTGCCTGCGTCGAAGGAAGCTTTGATGAGGGTGCCGGGGTTAACCATGTGTGCAATATAAGGGTTTTCCCTAGAATGTCCAGCCGGCAAGGCCATTTGCGCCCGACGGACAGAAGGCGGGCAGCAATTGGCCATCAAATTGGCCTTCAGCCCTTTGGCCACCGGCGTATCCAGCTATCAAAAACAGAGCGTTTTGGATCGTGTCAAGCCTTGCTTCCGGCATTTTTCGACGTCGCAGCGGGGGCCTGCCCCTAATTCAAGCTTCAAATTAGGCACCCGGGGCGCCACAAACACAAGACTTGACCAGCTTGCCGCCTTACACCGGTACAGCGGTGGTCGTTTTCACCCGGTCCAGCACAAAGCTGGTTTTGCAGTCCTGCACGCTGGGGTGTTTGAGCAGGGTGTCCATGATGAAGCGGCTGTAATGCCCCATGTCGGCCACCACCACGCGCAGCAGGTAGTCCATCTCGCCAGTCAATGCTGCGCACTCCACCACCTCGGGCCAGGTCTGCACGCTGGCACGAAACAGGTCCATCGGGTTGCGTTTGTGCGATTCGGTGTGTTTTTCCAGCCTTACATTGATATACGCGGTCAGCCCCAGCCCCACCGACTCGGGCTTGACCAGCGCCACATAACGATCGATCACGCCGCTTTCCTCCAGCCGTTTGACACGGCGCAACACGGCACTCGGCGACAGGCTGACCTGCTCGGCGATCTGGTCGTAAGTGGCCCGGCCATCGGCTTGAAGACTGCGCAATATCATCCGGTCCAGCTTGTCGAGTGCTTCCATGGCATGTATTTTGCAGGTTTACTGCGTTCAGTTCAAGATTGGCGCCTGCATTTGCATTAAAAGTGTGGCCCGTCCCTTTTACAGTGAGAAGATCAGCAACTGAATCTGCAGGACAAGCCATGAACGCCAGAGACACCAGCGCAAGCACCCATTCCGCCGCCACCTGGGACAACCCCATGGGTACCGATGGTTTTGAGTTTATTGAGTACGCCGCGCCGGATCCAGCCGCCATGGGCGCGTTGTTTGAGCGCATGGGTTTCAAGCCTATAGCGAAACACCGTCACAAAAACGTGACGCTGTACCGCCAGGGCGGCATCAACTTCATCATCAATGCCGAGCCCGACTCCTTTGCCCAGCGTTTTGCACGCCAGCACGGCCCCAGCGTCTGCGCCATCGCCTTTCGCGTGCAGGATGCCAAGGCCGCCTATGAGCGCGCCATCCGCCTGGGCGCCTGGGGTTATGCCCACACCGCCGGCCCCGGCGAGCTGAACATACCGGCGATCAAGGGCATTGGTGACTCCATCATTTATTTCATAGATCGCTGGCGCGGCAAAAACGGTGCGAAAGACGGTGATATCGGCAACATCGGCTTTTTTGATGTGGACTTTGAACCCCTGCCAGGCGCCGAGCTGAATCCGGCCGGCCACGGTCTGACCTACATCGACCATCTGACCCACAACGTGCACCGCGGCCGCATGGCCGAGTGGTCGGGGTTTTACGAACGCCTGTTCAACTTCCGCGAAGTGCGTTACTTCGACATCGAAGGCCAGGCCACCGGTGTCAAAAGCAAGGCCATGACCAGCCCCTGCGGCAAAATCCGCATCCCGATCAACGAGGAAGGCAATGAAAAAGCCGGCCAGATCCAGGAATACCTCGACAGATACCAGGGCGAAGGCATACAACACATCGCCATGGGCTCTGACGACCTGTTTGCCAGCGTGGACGCACTGCAATTGAGCGGCATGAAGCTGCTGAACACCAGCGACACCTATTACGAACTGCTGGACAAGCGTA
This sequence comes from Asaia bogorensis, assembly GCA_943371375.1. Taxonomy (GTDB): domain Bacteria; phylum Pseudomonadota; class Gammaproteobacteria; order Burkholderiales; family Burkholderiaceae_C; genus Polaromonas. Next base: position 25,561 of record CALRUM020000010.1, on the reverse strand, counting down.
TTCCGGGCCACGGCGAAAACGTCGCCGAGCTGCAAGCCCGCAACATCCTGGTGGACGGCAAGCCCGGTGAACTGCTGCTGCAGATCTTCAGCGAGAACCAGCTGGGACCGATCTTTTTTGAGTTCATCCAGCGCAAGGGCAACCAGGGTTTTGGCGAGGGCAACTTCAAGGCGCTGTTTGAGACCATGGAGCTGGACCAGATGCGCCGCGGCGTGCTCGAAAAAGCCTGAACATCCATGTCAATTGAAGTCTGTCATTGCGGGCTTGACCCGCAATCCATGCCTTGCAAGGCCGCGACGGTGGGGCAAGATACATGGATCCCGGATCAAGTCCGGGATGACGAACAAATCCGAATTCTGGAGTTTCTGAATGGCCGTTGATCCTGTTGTTTACGGTGCCAGTGAGCGCCCGCCGCGCGGCGACTACACACGTGCCGGCGCGGACTACACCTGCCCGCAGGACTACGACAGCTACACCGCCGCCGACCACGACACCTACCGGCGGCTGTACGCGCGTCAGGCCGCGCTGCTGCCCGGCCTGGCGTGTGATGAATTCATCACCGCCCTGCCTTCATTGGGCGCGAGCGACCATATTCCGCGATTTGAAGATATCAACCAGCGGCTGCGCCAGGCCACCGGCTGGGAAATTGTCACGGTGCCGGGGCTGATTCCTGAAGTGCCCTTTTTCACGCTGCTGGCGAACCGCCAGTTCCCGGTCACCGACTGGATTCGCAAGCCGGAAGAGTTTGACTACATCGTCGAACCCGATGTTTTTCACGACCTGTTCGGCCATGTGCCGCTGCTGTTCAACCCGATTTTTGCCGACCACATGCAGGAGTACGGCAAGGGCGGACTCAAGGCCCACCGCCTCGGCGCCTGTGAGCAACTGAGCCGCCTGTACTGGTACACGATCGAATTCGGGTTGATCCGGCAAAAAGACGGCCTGCGCGCCTATGGCGCCGGCATATTGAGCTCGTCGGGCGAGTTGAAGTATTCGGTGCGCAGCCCCGAACCGCAGCGCCTGCCGCTGGACATCGAACGTGTGATGCGTACCCGCTACAAAATCGACAGTTACCAGCAAAGCTATTTTGTGATCGACAGCTTTCAGGAGCTGTTCGAAAAAACGGCGCCGGATTTCACGCCCATTTATGAACGCCTGCGTACGCTGCCGGAAATAGCGGCAGACGCCAGGGCCGCTGAAGAAGAGGCAATTCAGCACTAAAGCAACGGCGCGGCCCGCCAGCGCCCCATCTGCCCCCCGGGTTTCCTCCAGACGGCTTCTCCTACAAAGGGAGGAGGTAAAATTTTGTTACTCCGTCTACGATGAGGCTCCCGTTGATCGAACTTCCTGCCGCCATGACCAGAAACACGAAAGTGTTACTGGTCATGGACGTGGTGGAGTCGGTCCGGATCATGGAGCAGGACCAGGATGGCTTTGTACGACGCTGGCAACAGTTGGTGGAGCATGCAGAACAGCAAGTGCTGCCGCTGCATGGCGGGCGCATCGTCAAAAGCCTGGGTGACGGCCTGATGCTGGAGTTTGCCAGCGCGCAAAGTGCGGTCAAGGCCGCATTTTCCCTGCACCACTTCAGCCGCCAGGCCAACAGCGGATTGCTTCCTGAACATCAGACGCACCTGCGCATAGGCGGCCATCTCGCCAGCTTCGTCACCGACCAGCACGACATTTACGGTACCGATGTCAATCTGACATCGCGGGTGAGTACGCTGGCCGGTCCGGGGGAAACCGTCGTGACCTCCGAGCTGCGCGATGCCCTGACATCAGGTCTGGACGTCGACATGGAGGACCTCGGGGAGTGCCATCTCAAACATGTTGAAAAGCCCGTCAGGGCTTACCGGGTCGGCCCTGTGGGCCATGCCTCTGTGATTCCTGCCAGTCATGCTGCGCCACCCGAATTTCGGCCCACCATTGCGGTGATTCCATTCGAAGCACGCAGCAACGAGCCAGAACATTTTGTGATCGGGGAGTTGGTTGCGGACGGGATCATCGCGCAACTGTCGCGCAGCCCCGACATTTGCGTTATTTCACGCCTGTCCACGACGGCATTTCGGGGCCGGGGCAGCGTCATGCCGGATGTGCAGTCCCGCTTGGGCGCATCGTTTGTCCTGTCGGGGAGCTATATCGCCAGCGGAAACAAAATCCTGCTCATGGCAGAGCTGGCCGATACGCGAACAAACCAGATCGTGTGGGCGCAACGTGTGTCAGGCGCCACGGACGACTTGCTGCAAGCTCAAAGCGAACTGCTCAACAGCCTGGCAGCGGCCACATCACGTGCGCTGATAGATGCAGAGGTTGAACGGTCGTTGGTCCAGCCCATGCCCAGACTGGACAGCAGCTCCTTGCTGCTCGGCGGGATTTCAATGATGCACCGCTCATCCGTCCACGACTTTGACCGCAGTCGCCAAGCGCTTGATGCACTGATAGAACGACATGGACGCATAGCTACACCGCGCGCATGGCTGGCCAAGTGGTACATCATGCGCATCATTCGCGGACTAAGCGACTCCCCGCAACGCGACACTCAGCTCGCACTTGAACAGACCAAACGGGCTCTCGAAAGCGAGCCGGAAAACGCATTGACTTTGGCCGTCGAGGGTTATGCCCAGTGTCAACTTCTGGGCAACTTCACTGTCGCGACAGAGCGACTGGCAAGTTCGATCGCTGCAAACCCGAACGAGCCCATGGCGTGGCTGTTTAAAAGCGTACTGTCGACCATGTGGGGCTCCGCGGAGGACTCGGTTGTCGAGGTTGAATATGCCTCTCTGCTATCACCGATCGACCCCCTCAGGTACTACTTCGATCTGCTTTTGGCGTCAGCACTGCTGACCAATAATCAGCACGAACGCGCCATCCACCACGCACGGCGATCTTTAAGGGCCAATCGACACCATTCGCCGACCCTGCGGGTGCTGCTTACGGCTCAAGTTGAATCAGGCCAGACTGACGACGCGCGAGCAACCCTTGGCGCTTTGTTGCTGGAAGAGCCCGGCCTTTCAGTGTCTTCGTATTTGGCGATTGGTAGCGCCAACAGCATTACCCGGCAGCGATGCGTAGCGGCAATGCGAGCTCTGGGTGTCCCTCAATAATTTCCAGGAGTAACAAATGAGTGCAATGGGCGGCGGTTACGGCGGCGGTTACGGCGGTGGCTACGGCGGTGGCTACGGTGGTGGCTACGGTGGTGGTTACGGTGGTGGTTACGGTGGTGGTTACGGTGGTGGTTATGGCGTGGACCCTGCGGTAAATGCGCACGCCCTCACCACAAGCCGTGCGGCCCTCGTCGGCCCGTTTCAAGGCGCCACCATCCCGTTCACTCTGCCGACCCCCCTGGACAAGCCCGAACGGCTGGCCGAATGGGCTGCCGGCCCGCGTATGGCCGTTTGCGAGCTGGAGCTTCTGGCCGGCCTTCACTTCAACGTCAACCAAAGCAAGACATCGATGACGCTTGGTTTTGTTGACTTGGACAAGAAACCGCTGAAGGACATGGCACTGGCACGACTGGTCCGGCCTACCGAGAAAATTTTCAAGCAACAACTGGATCTGGTGGCCAACTACTCCGAGCTTCGTGATGATCGTGGCGCTGAAGTGCTGGCCCAGGTCTATGGCGGCGGGGCCTTCTTTTCTTCCGTCATTGGGCTGACCGCGCATCGCCACAAATACACGGCAGAGCTGCTGGACCTGGCCATGTCACTGGCGACTCATGTCGAAATGCGCTTCAAACACGCCTTTGCCTGCCAGCGCCCTGTTGAGCTGTCGCCGCAAATCCAGCCCATGATCCCGACGCCTGGCCATGCGAGCTGGCCCAGCGGACATGCGACTGAGGCCTACCTCACCTGCGCGCTGCTCCAGTCTTTGCTGCCACACGGTAGCAAATACCGGGAACAGCTGGAACGGCTGGCTGCGCGCATCGCGGTGAACCGCACAGTTGCAGGTTTGCACTACCCGGTGGACAGCGCCGTCGGACGCCTGTTGGGTACGGCCCTGAGCGACTTCATGGTGGCGCGCTGCACCGGGGGCAAGTTGCACGAGCGCGGATTCGATGGCCGCAAGTTCCATGGCCCGAAAGACACCGTGATCGATTTTGATCCACGGGTTTCGATGTCGGACAACCAGAGTGGCTACTACGAGCTGCTCCCGGGTTCGACTGCCGTCGCCACTTCGCCGCTGCTCCACTTCATGTGGACCAAGGCCGCTGCCGAATGGAAACCGATCGGGTAGGCCAGCATGTACTGGACCCCACTACCAAAAGGCAGCTTCACAGGGATCGACTGGGCCAAACCCGGAGCGACGTCCGGTTTTGATCCCTATCTCATCTGGGCTGAGGCAGACAATTTTGCTGGCTACGGCCTCCAGAAGCCTCCCAAGTGGTTGCCGCTGCTGATTGAGCTTGCGCCCGGGGTAAGCGTGGCGCAATTCAAAGCAGCCTCATCGCCCAAATGGCTCCACGTGCCGCCCGTGTACACATCCCCCGCCGCACCCACGGGCCTGCGCTACTGCACCGCACGGGTCAAGCCGGCCTTCTTCAAACACATCCGTCCCGGCGGCGGTTTGTACGCTCTTGTGAAACGGTTTGAACTTGGCCTGCCAGCAGGCCACCACGCCGACGATCCAAATCCGCCAGGTGGATCGAGCTCTGTGGCACCCTCTGCCCTGCTCCAGGGCAAGGTTATCGGATTGATAGACGGGGGGCTCGCCTTCGCCAACGCCAATTTCCTCCGCGACGGCAAGGCGCGTACCCGGTATTTCTGGCGCCAGGACCAGGAGGGCTCGGGGGCCGCTCCGGCTGACCTCGGTTATGGCCACGAGCTGACGGCGGCAGATATCAACCTGGCCATGCGGCAAAACACTTACGGCGGACTGGTGGATGAAACTGCCGTGTACGACTTCTTCAAGATGGGGATGGAGCTGAACAAGCGCCTGAACCACGGCACCCATGTACTCGACATTGCATGTGGCCCGCGTACGGTCCTGGCCCAAATCGCCGGCGTCCCGCCGTCCCCGAATGCACCGCCGAGCTGGGCAATGGCCAATGATGACGCGAGCCGTTGCGACATTGTGGCGGTGCAGCTGGACTGGGACACGGTGGTGGACACCTCGGGCGGATCGATGAACGTGCACATCATGGATGGCTTGATGTACATCCTTTCGCGCTGTGCAAGCGACGCCAAAATAACGGTCAACCTGAGCTGGGGCACGCTGGCCGGCCCGCACGATGGCAGCTCAGTGCTTGAAGCGGCCATGGATCAACTGATTGCACTCAAGGCAAGCCACCTTCAGATTGTTCTGCCGGTCAGCAACAACTATCAGAGCCGCACACATGCCAATGAAACGCTATCAAAAGGAGAGCACGTTACGTTTCACTGGCGGGGGCAGCCGGGTGATTTGACACAAAATTTTCTGGAGCTCTGGATTCCACCTGGTGCGCAAGGCATTGAAGTGCAACTTACTCCGCCAGGCCAGGCCAGCCTGCCTCCCCTGGCTTGGGGCAAGTCAGGAACCTGGAACACGAGCAGCGGCAAACCTCTGTGTGCGCTGATTTATCCCAAATCCGTGGCGACTGGTGCCAACGGAACTTGTGCGCTCATCGCGGTTGCACCTACATTTGGCTTCGAGAAGTCGGTCGCCACCGCACCCAGCGGGGTCTGGCAAGTCAAGATCACCAACACCCAGTCAGGAAAAGTCACACTGGATGCGTATGTGGAGCGTGATGACCAGATCATTGGAGTCCAAACAGGCGCGCGTCAGTCCCATTTTGAAGACCAGTGGTACGACACCAGCGGCAACCCCGGCTCGTTTGTCGATCATCCAGACAATCCTTCACCGATTCGCCGAAGTGGCAGCTTCAACAGCATTGCGACCGGCGCCAAAACAGTGTCTGTCGGTGGCGTTCGCGTGGCGGGCCCGATGTGGGCGAAATATTCACCACGCAAGCCAGACCCGGACGCCAGCCGTCCGGAGCGGCCGGGCGTGGTGAAGATGCCCGATTTCCACGCTTACAGCGACGAAAACCCTGTGCTTCTCGGACTCAAGGCTGCCGGTTCTCGAAGCGGTGGTGTGGCGCGCATGGTCGGTACCAGTGACGCTGCGCCACAGTTGGCCCGGAGAATACTGAACGGTTCATGAACCGCACAGGCCTGGTGGCAGGGCATGAGGTCCTTTCCTTTCGCACTGTTACAACACCTTGAGGCTCGATAGCGCCAGCAGCGCGATGAAAGCACCGGACTGACCAGCCGCCCCCTTCTCAAGCAAAAAGCTTGGCCCTACACTCGCAATGCCTTAACAGTACGTTGCAACTTTTACCAACGTGCGGCAAATTCCATTAACCGTAACAGCAGGAGAGCCACTATGGGTATTTTCATGAAAGAGCACGACATCTACGTCGGCAGTTTGCAGGAGAAATTGAACCTGCGGTTTGCGCCATCCCTGGGCTCCAAGGAACTCCATGGCGGGCTGGACGAAATGGTGGAGCTGCAAAAGGAATTCGGAATCTTCAAGCTGGGCCGCAGCTTTGCGACCAGCATTGCCGCGCTGAACCTGACCGGTCTTTCGAATGCAGAGACAAAAAACCGCTTTCAGCGTTATCTGACCAGCTTGAGAAAAGTGAAGTCCAATGTGGGTGCAAAAAGCGGTGATGCGGCCATCGTGGACGCCTTGATGCGCAACCTGGCTGCCAAGAAACCACTGCCGGTTTATTTTGAGCTGCACGACCTGAATGCGTCCAAGGAAGCCGGTCGCGTGCTGATCACCGAGAAAGGCCGTCCGCTCTTTTACATGAAGCAGGATTACCTCGTTGTTTCATTGCCGCTCGGACTGGACTCCAAAGCCAAATAGCCGGCAGGGACGAGGCATGGACAGAAACCCGCCAGTCACTGGCGCCCCTCCCCATGCCTTGCAGCAGTTCGCGGGTTTGTGTTCGGGTATCGAGCACTACTACACCGGAAAAATTGCACGCTACGGGCCCGGACCACTGGGGGTGGACTGGTCTTGCGCGCCCACGCAGAAATTGAGATTTGTGCAGCTCTTGAAGGTCTGCGACTTCGATTCACCGTTTTCACTGGCTGACCTGGGCTGCGGTTATGGCGCGCTGCTGGAATTTCTGGCTGAACGATTCCATGACACAGCCATCAGCTACCACGGTGTGGACCTGTCTCCTGCCATGATTTTTCAGGCCAGGCGCCTGTGGGCGAGGCGCCCGGACACCGGGTTTTCGGTGGGCAATGAATTGCGCGGCATGTCCGACTACACCGTTGCCAGTGGCATCTTCAACGTCAGGCTTCAGCAGCCCGAGCTGCAGTGGACCCGGTTTATTCAGTGCACACTGGCAGACATGCACGCCCATAGCCAGCGTGGCTTCGCGGTCAACTTTCTGGCCCCGCTGGCCAACACCGAGCCGGGCACGCCAGAACTCTACCGGACCAGGCCTGAGCTCTGGTGCGACTACTGTGAACGTGAACTGGGTGCAGAAGTCACACTTCTGAACGCTTACGGGATGCGGGAATTTACGCTGCTGGTCCGTCCGCGCTACTGATCGCCCGGGTGCTAAGCCCCATTGAGTTGCTCGATGTAAGCCTCTTCGCGCAGCAAGGCCAACTCACACATCTTTGCCCCCGTCATCCCTATCAGTTCCCGCGCCTGGTCAAGAAGGGCCTGGGCCTCACTCATGCCATTTCCGGCACTGATACGCGCCAGGGCACCGCCCCAAACAATCAGCGCCCGGCACTCGGCGACCCGGTTGCTGCGTTGTCGTGAGGTTTCCACGGCCGACTGGGCATCGGCCAGTGATTGCTCAAAATTTCCGGCGGCATGCCGGCACTCCGCCAGGCTGGCAAGAATTTCGGCCTCGAATTCAACTGCGACCTGGGTACTCCTGATCAAGGCCAGCGCCTCGGAGAATTCCAGCGCCGCATTCTCAAAATTGGCCGCTGCTGTCTGGGCCAGACCATTGGTCCACAAGTGCGTAGCCCGGGAGTAGGCGTTCCGGCTTGTCTGGGCAATGCTCGCCACATGGCCTGCCTGCTCAAGCACGAGGTCTGTATCCCTCAAGCTCCAAGCCAGCTCCGCCTTCAGGTGATGCGCCATCTGCCGAATCACCGGGTCATGGCCGGGCTCAATCGATTCAAACAATATCCGCAAGTAGCGGCCCGCCTCGTCAAGCCGCATCATCCGGATCAGCAGGCGCACCCGGATACCCAGCACCCATTGCTTGATGTCAAAGCCAAAAAATTCGCGGTCCAGCTTGTCAATGCTGGCCGCTCCCTGCAAGGCGATATCATTCGCGGCCAAGCCCTGCTCCAGCAGTCCGGCCCATGTGTAGGCGTGGCTCAAAGCCGCGTTCATGGTGGCGGTGCGCCCTGTGTCGCCCTCCTGGATTGACAGTGCAAGGGCCTTCTGGATGCTCTGCACATACGAGTCTGCCTGACCTCCATTGCCTTGCAATATCCGGCCCTCGGCAAGATACAGCAGCTGTATCAATCGGTCATCGACCTCGGTCGCCAGCTCGACGGTTTCACCCACGATCTGCTGGATTTCCTCGGCGCTCAGCCCTTCGCGCCATCCCAGGTAAACAAACCCTCCGCCAATTCGCACGCGCAGTCCGTCCACCGCAGGTGAGCGTGGCTGGTCCAGCAAAAGCGCGCGCGCCTTGCGCCAGTGTTTCATGGCCTGGGTTGAATTGGTGGCGCCCAGCCACTGGGCGGCGCGAGCCAGATGCTGCGCTGCGTGGACCGGCTGGCCGGCTGCCTCATAGTGGTAGGCAATCAAAGCGGCAAATTCATCCGGCTGCGACTGATAGTGCGCCTCGATGGCCACAGCCACGGCGGCGTGCAGGCCGGCACGCCGCGCCTTGAGCTGGCTGCTGTAGGCCACCTCCTGGATCAGGGGATGCCGAAACGCGAATCTTCGCCCGCCCGAAATTTCCCTCAGCAGCTCCAGCAATTCGGCCTCACACAAGCTGTCCAGCCCGCTTTCGAGCTGGTTGGCAAGATAAACCGCCACCTGCTGCAGCACCGGCAAAGGAATTTCCCTGCCAATGACAGCGCAAATATGCAACAGCGCTTTCTGGTTGGCCAGCAGGCGGTCAATCCGCTCTGCGATAACCGCTTGCACCGTGGGAGGAAGCGCCTGGGCGATGGTTTCGGCGCTGGGTTTCCCGCCATCAGGCTGGCCGGACAGGATGCCGCTTTCAGTCAGCGAATGGACCAGCTCCTCCGCAAAAAACGGGTTACCCGCACACCGCTCCACAATGAGCGAGACTGCGTCCTTCAGCTCGTTGCGATCCCCGAGCAACTCAAGCACCAGTTCCTCAATATCTTCGGTACTCAACTGTCCCAGATTCATTTGCTGAAAATGCGGCAGGGCGGCCCAGGGTGCGCGGTAGCTGGAGCGGTAATTGAGCAGCAACAAGGTGCGCGCCCGCGCCACCGTATCAACCAGCACATGAAGGAATTCCTCGCTTGCTTCGTCCAGCCAATGCAGGTCTTCAAAAACAATCACTGAGGTGGTCGCACCACTGTGGCTGGTCAATTCACGCACCATCCCCAACAGCCTGGCCCGACGCGCCTTGGGAGGCAGTGAGCAAGGCTGCGCATCGGCTTCGTTCACGCCCAGAAATTCATTCAAAAGCGCCTGGTCCTCAGCAGACACCGGTCCGATCTCCGACAAGCGCTGGGCGATGCGTGCCCGGGCCGCTGCCGGATCGTCCGCAGCGGAAATTTCGAAAAAACAGCTGCGCATCAGAGCCAGCACCGGCTGCAGCGGCGTGGCGTGACCGTAAAGTGGCGTGCGAACCTCATGGACGGTGACGCCCCGGGCACGGCACCAACTGGCAAACTCATACCCAAGCCGGCTCTTGCCCGAGCCCGGAGCACCCGACAGCCCAATGGCGGAGCCCAACCCCGTTTCAGCCCTGCGCAAGGCATCCTGAAGCATCACCAGCTCACGCTTGCGGCCGCGGAATGAGGACAAAACCGCCTGGTGAAAGTGAATCCGTTCGACGTCGCTCTTCATGCGCAACAAGACATGAATCTCGACGGGCTCGGCAATGCCTTTGAGGCGATGGACACCCATGGCCAGAACGTCGCATGCGGGGCGAACCAGCCCCAGGCAGGCCGAGGTCAGACAAATCCCACCCGGTTCGGCCAGGCCCACTACCCGGCTGGCAAGATGGATGGCCCGCCCGTGAACGCCGCCGCCAATGCTCGCATCAACGGCTTGCGGATCAGACGCAACCTGCCCCGAATGCAAGCCGACACGAATGGACAGCCCTTGCGGGTGTTCGGCAAATGCCTCCTGCATCGCAAGCGCTGCCTCACACGCCAGACTGGCATGCCCCTCCAGCGCGCGTGGAACACCAAAAACGGCCATGACACCGTCGCCCAGCGTACGAACCACCGTACCGCCGTAGCGCTCGATGGCAGCACACATTTTTTTGACGGCGGGTCTGAAATGTTCCATCGCCTGCTCGGGATCCAGGCCGGCAATGCGCTCCGTTGAGCTGACGATATCCGCAAAAAGGATGGTCGCCAGTTTGAGCTCGCCCCAGTTTGTATCCGCAGCCCCCTCCGGGACACGCAAAACCGTCCGGCTCTGCGCAGCACCACAACCGCCGCAAAATTTCGCCGCTGGCCCGCATTCATAGCCACATGCCGCGCAGGCCTGTCCCAGGCCAGCGCCGCAGTTTTCACAAAATCGGCTGGTCTCGGCGTTGACGGCGGCGCAAGTCGGGCAATGCATGTCCCAAATGGTACGCTGCCTCCGTTTCAGGCGAGCACATTGACCTTTTTCCAGGCACTCTTGACTGCATCGTGGGTCTCCGAGCTCTTGCCATGTAGCGTAGCTGCAACGCTCAGGGTAGCGTGAGCGGCATCCAGAAAGGTCGCCCGTGCCCTCAGTTTGTCGAAGCCCTTGAACCAGACGGGACCCAGGGTCTCCCAGGAGTGCCCCCCCAACTTTGTTGCAGCAAGGTAAAACGCATGGTTGGCAATGCCAGATGCCTTGTGGGCATCGTCTGAGATCTTGAAACGCCTGAAGTCCTTGATCTGGTCATCTTCGCGCCAGGTCAGCCCGGTATTGCCGGGGTCTTTCAGCGAGCGGATGGCCTTTCCCACGTGCGGAGCCAGGATGTCCTCGCCCAGCAGCCAATCTGCCGACTGAACGTCTTCTCCCGCATGCCACTGCTTGACCATGCTGGCGCATACATCGGAGAAGGATTCGTTCAATGCACCGGCTTCACCCTTGAGGGTTGGGGGCTGACCCGGCACCTGCACAACGCCCAGTCCACCCTTGACCATGTGCTGGCTGATGCCATGGGAGAACTCGTGGGCAATGATGCCCAGCGAACCCGCCAGGTTGGTGACGTGTTTGCCGTCGCCGTCACCCACCAGCATCTGCTCACCCGTCCACATTGCATTGGCGAAGCTGTAGCCGTAATGAACACTGGCATCAATACGCATGCCCCTGCCATCGACCGAGTCGCGCCCGAGCACACTGGCGAAAAACCGAAGCGCTATGCCGATGTTGTCGTACGCCTGGTTGGCATGTTGGTCGTGGGTGGGCGGATCATCCTCGTCGCGCAGTATCTTTCCGGGTAAAAAAGTCCGCCCCTGGGCGTCAAAAACCTGACGGTGCAGCAGCTTGGCGCCTTGCTTGGCAGCTACCGCCTTCTGCTTGCTGGCAGCCGCACGCTGACCACGCAGCTGGGACGATTGCTCAATCTGGCTCGCCAACATCTCACGGTGCTCACCCTGCGAGGTGTCGACCAGATGTCGCAACATTTTTTTGGGGACGGCGAAACACACACACCCATAACGGACCTTCATGAGGCGACTCCTGTGACGATTGGGACGCCGGCACTTCCGGCAATCTGCGCTACCAGCGGCTGGGCAGCTTTTTAAGCAGCGTGATGCGGCGGATGCCGAGCTCGATATAGCCACCTTTTTCAAGGTCCTTGAGCAGGCGGCTGACCATCTCGCGCGAGGCACCGACGCGGTTGGCAATGTCCTGGTGGGTAATGGACTCCAGCGTTGTGCCGACGCCTGCGCTGTCGTCTGCATCACCGCGCCGCTCTTCCAGCAGGGCAATCAACCGCCCGTACACGTCAAGCAGCGCCATGTTGCGCGCTGTTTCCGTGGCTGAGCGCGCGCGGCGTATGACCTGTACCACCAGGTTGATGGCAAATTCAGGTTCTTCCACCAGGTGTTCGCTGACATCGGCGCGGCTCAGCACCGAGCAGGTGCACGGTTCCAGCGTCATGACAGAGGCCGACCTGGGGCCGCCGTCAAGTGACATCTCGCCAAAATAGTCCCCGGCGTGCACTGTGCCGTAAGTGATTTCACGGCCGCTTTCATCCATCGCAAAAACCTTGACACTGCCTTTGAGCAGTACAAAAAGGCTGTCGCCGGCCTCTCCTTCATTGATCAAAACCGCGTTTTTTCGGTACGTACGCAGCACACCTCGGCGCGCCAGGGAGCGCAGTTCAGGCAGCAAGGGTGCGAAGAGATCTTCGTTGGAAGGAATGGACGTGCTCATGATGAGCCGTAATCTAGCACGCGACGGGCCAGCGGTGGGGCCCGGCGAGGTCGTGGAAACGCTTTTTTAGTGGATTCGGGCCAGCTGAAGCGGCGCTACGGGCGGCAGAACCGCCACGCGGTTCACCAGTTCCCGGACCCCGCTGGAGGCAGTTTTGGCGCACAAGCTGCGCACATGGCTGCGAACGGTGGAGACAGCCACCTTCAACTGCACCGCAATCTCCGGGGTACTCAGACCGCGGCACAAGATCGCCAGCACCTGCTCTTCGGTCTGTGTCAGGCCATAACTGCGCGCGAAAAAACCGAACATGCCGGACTCACACACCTCTGCCCGCGCAAACAGCAGCGCGACCCGTATCTCCCAGTCATCGCCGTCCGGCTTGAGCGGCACCACCGCCAGCGTCAGGCTGGTCCCTCCCCCGGACAGATTGATCAGGCTGCGTTTGCCGGCTGCGGCCAGATTCAAGGCGTTTTGCAGCACCCGTCTGTCGCCCGGTGTCACCGCATGAATCTCGCCCCTTGCCTCACCCAGCGCGCGCCCGCAACCCAGCTCGGTGCGCGCAGCCTGATTGACATGCACCACCTGACCACGCTCGGTGACAACCACAACGCCGTGCGCGAGCACGTCTACCAGTTGTGCAAGCAGATCAGGGGCAGAATCGAGGGAATCGGTCTCATCCGAACGCAAGGCCCCGGCCAGGCCGGAATTCAGCAGGGAGTTCATTTTCAGTGCGCCTTACAACCGTTACAAGTTGTCAAGCGTAGAGACGGGGCCCGTCTCTGGATAGTGAATAGTAGCCATGGACGTGTGACAAAATTCACAAGCACCAGTCACTCATTCATGCCAAGTGACCGTTTTACCTGAACGAAAACACGGCAAAAAAAAAAGAGGTGGCAACGGAAAGAAAGTTAGTACTTACAACCAATAATTTGCCTACCCCTTGGTTCAGGAGATACGCTCCGCCAGCGCCCTGACACAGCTTTTGGGATCAAACCCAGGACGCGAGGAGCGCATTGGTCTTGGTCCAGTAGCCCCGCAACCGCTGCACCTGCTCCAAGGCGTTGGCCGGCACGACGCCAGCCTTGGCTTGCGTCTCCAGCTCGCTACAGACTGTCTGCATGGCCACTGCACCGACGTTGCTTGTCGCGCCTATCAGGGCGTGAGCGGCCCAGGCCAGGGCAACCGCATCGTTGGCTGCAATACTTTCCTCAATGGCCTTCAGGCGCTGGTTGGCATCGGCCACAAACAGCCCTATCACTTCCCGCGTCATGGTGAGCTGCTCGTCGTCGAACTCCTTGAACTGCGCCAGACGCTCCAGATCCATCAGCAAGGGTTCCGGGGTGCGCTGGGATTTTTCTGCCAGCGCGGGCAGGCCAGTTTTGAGCGGCGGGTCAGGGCTGTGTCCACGGTCCCCCGCCGCGTCGCGCCGGGGAAATTTGCTCGAACCTTCCGTGGTCGACAACATTTGCGGCAGCCAGCGCTCCAGCGTCTGCGCCAGCGCAGCAACATGAAGCGGTTTGGTCAGGTAGTCGTCCATACCGGCTGCTGTGCAGCGCGCGCGGTCCTCGGGCGACGCGGCAGCCGTCAGGGCAATGATGGGCGGCGCCTTTTTGCCCATCATGGACTGAATCTGCTGCGTTGCCTGAAAGCCGTTCATGCGCGGCATATTGATGTCCATGAGCACCGCACCAAAACGCGCGCCAGCGCCATGCGCACGCGCCACCATCTGCACGGCTTCACGCCCGTCGAGGGCAGTCTGGGTGTTGTAGCCCAGCTTGGCGAGCATCGCGCAGGCCACTTTCAGGTTGACGGCGTTGTCGTCCACCACCAGCAGGGTGAAGTCCTTGTCCGCGCTGCCGGCAAAACCCGCCGGAGCGTCGGTCAGGTCCGGCTGCTTGCCTTCGCCTGTCAGGCACCGGGTCAGAGCGTCAAACAGCTGTTTTTGCCTGGCAGGTTTGAGCAGCCGCACTGCAAACAAACCGGCCGCTTCATGTCCCGGGGGCATGAAGCCTGATGTCAGCAGCACCAGCGGTACCTGCGCGAGATCGGGACTGGCCTTGATGGCCTGGGCCAGGCTGACGCCGTCCATTTCTGGCATGTGCATGTCGGTGATGATGATGTCAGGCCTGACCAGACCCTTCTGTGCCAGGGAGCGCAAGGCCTGGCCTCCCGATTCCGCGCTGCTGACCTGCATGCCCCACAGCTGTAGCTGCCGGCTCAGCACCCGCACATTGGTCACATGGTCGTCCACCACCAGAGCCCGTTTCCCGATCAGCGCTGCCGCATCCACCATCGCGGCTGCCGGCATCTCTGCCGCTGGCGCCAGGATGGTGAACCAGAAGGTAGAGCCCTTGCCGGGCACACTCTCCACCCCGATATCGCCGCCCATCAACTCGACCAGCCGTTTGCAGATGGCCAGCCCCAGGCCGGTGCCACCGTACTTGCGGGTGGTTGACGCATCGACCTGTGTGAATGCCTGAAACAAGGCACTGACGCGGTCCGGTGCAATGCCGATGCCGGAATCCGACACCCGGAATTCCAGTCGCAACCGGCTCTCATCAGCCGGTTTCGGAAGTTGCCGCATGGTCACCGTCACTTCACCTTTTTCGGTGAACTTGATGGCGTTGTTGATCAGGTTGATCAGCACCTGGCGAAGCCGTGTCACATCGCCCAGAATCGCGGCGGGCGGCGCGGGCATGCCCCCGCGCGCCACCTCGGGCACATCCACGATGAGCTCCAGGTTTTTCTCCCGCGCGCGTGGCGCAGCGATGTCACAGGCCTCCTCAATGGCATTGCGCGGGCTCAGGGGCTCGGCCTCCAGATCGAGCTTGCCGGACTCGATTTTCGAAAAATCCAGAATGTCGTTGATCACGGCCAGCAGCTGGTCGCTGGAAAGCCTGATGGTTTGCAGATAGTCCCTCTGCTCGTCATCCAGCGCCGTTTCAGCCAGCAGGGTGCTCATGCCCACCACACCGTTGAGCGGCGTGCGGATCTCATGACTCATGGTCGCCAGGAACGCGGCCTTCGCTCTGGCCGCCTGCAAGGCCTCTTCGCGCGAGGCCAGCAGTTCCACCGTCCGTCGCGCAACCCGGTCCTCGAGCATGTCGTTGGCCTCTTCGATGAGGCGGGTCTTGGCTTTCACTTCCGCGCGGTAACTCCTGAGCTGCTCCGCGCTGTCGTGCATGACCCTGGACAAAGCCATGACCTCACGCAAATGGGTGCGGTTGTCTATCCGCGGAATTTCACCCCGGCCCAGTTGCTGGGCGGCCTGACTGAGGCGGCGCAACCTGCGCCCGATGCGGTTCGCCACATACACCGCAGCGAACGCCCCGAGCAGGACCAGCGCCAACACCGTGGCCAGGGAAATTTTCCAGGCGCGGTTGATATCGGCCGTGAAATCGCTCTCTGGCGCGGCCACCACCAGCGTCCAGCGCAGGCCAAGGGCCTGACCAAATGGCCGCTGCACCAGCAGCAGGGTATCGCCCGCCATGGGCAAGCGCTGAAGACCGGTGTTGCTGGCGACAGAGTCTTCACTTTTGCGGGCCAGTGCAAGCTGCAAGGCCGAAAAACTTTCCCGAATGACCGGATTTGCGCTGTTCTGGGGGCTGCGCCGCGTGGGTGGGCTTTGCGCATCGTCCAGCAACGGGTCACCGGCGGACCCTGCCACCATCAGGCCAAGCTCATCCACAATAAAGGCCGCGCCATGAGCACTGAGCCGCTGTGTCTGAAGCAGGTCAGCCAGCCGCTGCAAGTGGAGGTCCACACCGAACACACCCGCCGCACCGCCATCGCTGTCGTACACCGGTTGTGACAGCGTCACGAGCAATTGCGACTTGCCCGGAAGCACACGTATGGGCGAAAAAACCCGGCCTTTCGCGGTCAGGGCGCCCTGGTACCAGGCTCGGGTCCGGGGTTCAAAATTGCCCTGCTCAACCGCCATCGGTCGGCTGCGGTCACCAGGGCGCCGGGCGTTGAAGGCCTGCAAGCCGGCGTCTGTCGGACCCCGGATCAGCACTGCAGCACCATCGCCGGTGCTGTCCACAGAAAAGTACTCGCCGCGGTTGTTTCCATAATACAGGCTGGGAACATCCAGCGACTGGCGCGCCAGGGCAAAGGCCATGGGCTCAAAACCTGCGCTGTGGCGTAGCCAGTCACGCGCCTGTTCCGTCTGGGCAGGACTCAGGCGCTCCGGAAACAGTCCGTTAAGCACGGTCACGCCCTGCCCCAGATGGGCTTCAGTGCCCGATTGCACCAGCGACGCCACATGGAGAAGAATGCCGCCCGACAGATCCTCAATCGCCTGGGAGCTGCTGCGCCCCATGAGGACGGCCACAATCATGGCCGGGACAAGCGTAAACAACAGCAAGCTGGTGACCAGAACAGCGCGCAAGGACAGCGTCCTTCGCGGGCTGTGGAAGTCAGCTGCGTCCGACATTTTTTCTCAGGCCTGTGTCAGGTTTGTCAGGCCAGTGCCAGGCCGAGCAGTTCTGCCGCATCCAGCGCCGCCGTGCGTCCGGGCAGGGCAATCAGCGCGCGGCCTCCCGTATTGACGGCCCCGGTGACGCCGCGCAGCATCGCCACGCTTGCAGCAATCTGCCAGCCCGCCCTGCTAGCCTGTTTTTGCAGCAACAGGGTGGCGCTCACCGTGTCGCCAACAGGCAGGATTTGCACGCCGCCGTGCAGGGGATCTTCAAGCCTTGCAAACGCCACCGGCCCGCTGTTCAAGGCGACGCTGACATCAAAACGCGGCAAGCCATGAGACGGAAAGTGGATGTTGAGGAACTGTTGAACGCGCCGGGCAGAATCGACAAGCCCCAGCGCCGCGCGGGCCGCACGCAAACCGTGGTTCACAGAGCTGGTGTCTGCGCTGTCCACAAACACGACCAGCAAGCCTTCGCCAATGAACTGCATATGGCGCGCGCCGAACAGGTGCACGGTGTCGCCGGCGTTGTTATAAAACTGCCGCACCACATCACTGAGCTCGGTACTGGAGAGTTTTTCAGCCAGGCTGGCGTAGTTGAGGACATCCACAAAAAGCACGGTGGCGTTGGAAAATTTTTCATCCTGCACAGCAGCGTCTTCGGCCGGCCACTTGTCGCTCAGCTCTGCGGCGAGTTTTCGTTCATACAGCCGGGCAAGGTGCTGCTTTTGCTCTTCGAGCGCTGCCTGAACAGCGGCCTCAACGGCCATGGTCTGCACCGCCGCCTGCATGTGCCGCTTGTTGAGCTGGGCTGCGGCCGCCTCGCGCAGTTCACCGGGCCGAAACGGTTTGGTGATGTAGTCGTCGGCGCCACTGGTCATGCCGATTCGCATGTGCGCCCGTTCCTGCAAGGAAGTCAGCAACACCACCGGTGTGTGCAATATGGCCGGGTCAGCACGCAAGGCCTGCAGCATGGCAAAACCGTCCATCAGAGGCATCTGCACATCGCTGATCACCAGATCGGGCTTGTTCTGCCGGACAAGCTCCAGGCCGGAAAGTCCGTTGTCAGCGGACAACACGTCATACCCATCTTTCCTGAGCACCGACGCTACCAGGGTACGCGTGGCAGCGTCGTCTTCCATCACCACGATCAGAGGCATTTTTTTTCCTGGCTTTATCCGACGGCCTATCCGGTGAATACAGCCTCAAGCTTACACAAAATGTTACTAAAGTGGTACTTTCAACTGGAAATCTCGGGGGTGTTACAGGTTAAGGGCAGCAAGCTTAAGGTCGCGTGCATGACTTCCGGCCTAAACGCCAGTTGCACATGCGCCGCACCACACAGCAAGCGGTTGTCTGCACCCGGCAGCGTCGCCGTGGAACTGGGGAACACGATATTGTCGCAGTTGGAATACCAGCAGGTAAACAAGGCATGCCGGTCAACCTGCATACCCGCATCCAGCGCCTGATGCCAGCCGCCGGACAGCTGCATCTGCCGGCCATTGGCAAGACGGCTGAAACGGGCCAGCCAGGTACCGCGATGTGGCGTGCCGAGCGTGACCACATGTGCAATGCGTGACTCGGACCGCATGGCCTTCAACCAGGCGCGCGCCGCCAGGCCGCCCATGCTGTGGCAGACCAGCAGCGGAGGCAAGCCGGTCGCTGCGGTCACGCGCTGCACGGCCTCCTCAATGACGGGTGCGTAGTCGTCAATCGATGCAAAGGGAGGCTCCAGGTTCACGGCCACAAAAGCATGGCCCGTGCCTTGAAGCTGCTTCAACCAGGGCGTCCAGAAGCCGCGGTTGCAGAAAAACCCATGGATGAATACCACGCCGCGCCGGCCCGGCACCACGCCATCGGCCGATATCTGGTCGGGAATGGCGCATGAGCGAAATGGCTGACGCCAGCAAAAAACCTGCGGCGCCACCAGTGTCTCCCCCAACCAGGCTCTTGCCAATTCTTTCCAGGAGGGTTGGGGTGTCGGGTCCTTCCGATTGATCCAGCGCAAGGCCAGGAACTCCAGCGCCAGGAAACCAGAGTAGCCCAACAACACGGCGGCAAATCCAGTCAGCGCCAACAGCGCAGACCGATCCCAAAATACAAGCAGCCAGGCCAGCGCGACAGCGAGCAGCGTGAGGGTAATGAACTGCTGAAGACGTGCCAGCATGAATCAGCGGTCTCGGCGGGCCCACTCAGGCCAACGCGAGCTCACGCCCGGTGAGCCTTTTGACCAGCCCCTGCGCCAGCCGGTTGACTGCCCCGTAGATGGACAGCTGGGGATTGGCGCCTATGCTGGTCGGGAAAATCGATCCATCGTGTACCGAGAGGTTCTCAAGTTGCCAATGCACGCCGTCTGGCCGGATCACGCCGAGCTTCTCCTGACCGCCCAGGCCGCAGCCGCCCATGACGTGGGCGCTCACGACCTTGGTCAGCAAGGGCTTCATGGGCAGGGCATTGACCGCAGCCCGCGCCTGGGACCAGGTGGTATAGGGCTGGGCCATTTCATGCAAGGGCAGCACCTGTCGCGCGCCCGCAGCAAACTGGATTTCCATCATCGACAACAGGGCGCGCCGCGCGCCATCCATCACATAGTCGGTCAACACATAGTCGAGCACGGCAGAGCCGTCGCCGCGCAGCTTGACCTTGCCGCCGCGCGATTCGTCGTGGAAACCGTCGCGCAGCAGGGCAAGCAAGGTGTGGTTGTGCGGAAAACTCTGCAGCAGCGCTTTCTGGCTCTGGCCAAAGCCTGGAACCGTCGAGGCGAAAATGACCGGATGCAGCGGCGGAGCCTCAAGCTTGTAGCCCATGGCACCGTCGATGGCCTGGGTGTCCAGAAAGTGATCGGTGTAAATGGTTTGCGGTGCACCGTTCCAGGCCTCGACTTTCTGCTCAAACACACTTGAACTCATCACCACAGGATGCAGAAAAGTCCGGGTACCGAGCAAGCCGTGCGGATCGGGCGCGTTGGAGCGCAGCAATACGGCGGGTGAATTGATGGCGCCAGCCGCCAGCACGTAGTGTTTTGCTATTATTTTTGTAGCTGATTGTGAGCGACCGGAAAGGACTGGAGCCCCATTTGGCATTACAGCGTGGCAATGGAGCGCTGTCACCTTGCCGTTGGCGAGCTCGAACTTCTCGACACGCATTTCTGTCAGCAGTTGCGCACCCAGCTCAAGCGCTGCCGGAATGGTGGTGACCAGCATGGATTGCTTGGCATTGGTCGGACAGCCGAGTCCGCACGAACCCAGATTCCAGCAGCCCTTCACGTTGCGGGAAATGGCGGCGGCGGAGATGCCCAGCCGGGCCGCACCGCGCCGCAACAGGTCGTTGTTTTCATTCGGCGGCGTGAGCCAGGGCAGGATGTTGAGCCTGGTTTCGGCTTGTGCGAAGTAGGGCGCCAATGCTTCAGGGCTGAAGTCTTCGAGGCCAAATTTGTCGCGCCAGAACTGCAAGGTAGCCGCCGGTGTACGGAAGGAACTGGTCCAGTTGACCGTTGTGGAGCCACCCACGCAACGGCCCTGCAAAATGTTGATCGCCTTGTCTTCGGTTTTGCGCGCGGCGCTTTCCTGGTAGAGCTGGGGATAGGCGTCCGACTCACGCTGCTTGAAGTCGCTGCTGCTTTTAAGCGGCCCCTCTTCAATCATCACAACCTTCAGGCCGGCCCTGGCGAGCAGCTCAGCCGTGATCCCGGCGCCAGCACCGCTGCCCACGATGGCAACATCACAGCTGATCTCCGCGGGCGCAGGCCCCAGTGCCCCACCCCGCACTTTCCAGCCGCGCTTCAAACCGTCCTGGATAGGGTCCTGGAATTGACTCATGCTGTTTGCTGTCCTTCAGATCGGGGAGGGACCGGGATAGCCAAGCTGCTGCCAGGTAGAGGCATCGGAAAAATAGGCGGCAGCCGTGATGTCGTGCAAAGCCGCATAGGCCTGCTGGCGCAGCGCCAGGCCCGACATCCGCATGCCCTGGAGCGCCTGCTGAATATCCAGCTCTGTTGCGCTTGTCCAATGTTGCCCGAGGCCCGCCAGCACGCGCCTGCCCGGCGTACCAGCCAGCAGCGCCAACAGCTGCGACAACTCGCTCTGCGCATGCGGCGGCAAAGCCAGCGTCAACTGGTCAACCCGGTCCAGCAGGCCATCCAGCGCAGCTTGCCGGGTCAAGCGCTCGGGGGGCAGACTGGCATCGAGCACAGCGCGGCCCACCGCACGAAACACATCGCGGCCACTGGCGCTGAGCCGGCCTTGCTCCAGTCCGGCCTGCATCAAGGCGACTGCGCCTCCGACAATACCGAGTACCGCTGCGGAGGCGACACCAAGCCGCAGTAAGGTTCTTCTTTGCATCATTTGAGTTTCGCATGGCGCCTTCCCAATTCAATAGAGCGCGGCACCTAGATAAACTCGGTGTTTATATGGACTCAGCAGCGCCCAGAATACGCCATGCCATGCAAACGGTTGCAGCGCTGCGGCAGCGCCACGCAGGTAACCCGCCGCTGCACGCCGCCCTGCTGGAAGTGAAACGTTTTCAGGCCCGGCGCTTCAGGGCCACCTATGCCGACCTGCTGCAGAACCCGCGCTACCGGCAAGCGGCGCTCTTTTTTCTCGATGAGCTTTATGGCGACAGCAATTACGAGCAGCGCGACAACCAGTTCGCCCGGATTGCCAACACCATCGCCAGACTGTTCCCTGTAGCTGTGGCCGACACTGCTGCGACTCTGGCCGAAGTACACGCCTTGACTGAAAAGCTGGACGATCAAATGGCATTGTGCTGGCTCGGCGCGGATGCGCCGGATTTGGCGCAGCGTTACCTGCGGTGCTGGCGCACGGTCGCCGACCGGCCGGCCCGGCAACAACAACTACAGGCGGTACTTCATCTGGGCGGGGAACTGGATCAGCTGACACGGACACCCGGCCTGCGCCGCTTGCTCAAAATGATGCGCGCACCGGCGGCACTGGCCGGACTGAGCTCGCTGCAGCACTTTCTGGAGGCCGGCTTTGACGCCTTCGCCAACATCAACGGTGCGGCACATTTTCTGGCCATTGTTGCGCAACGGGAATCAGCATGGATAGATTCCTTGTTTGACGCAGATGCTGTCACCTGCGTGACGGAAATGCAGCAACTTCTTGCTTCTCTGGATGTGCACTAGGACAAGCCCCATACGCATCGCGGGGCCACCCTTCCACAATGCTCCACAAGGAGATTTCAATGGACAAGTTTTGGCTCAAGAGTTACCCCGAGGGCGTCCCGCACACCATCGATCCTGAGCAGTTTCGCTCGCTGAACCAGCTGCTGGAGGACTCTTTCAAGAAAAATGCAGCACGTCCGTTCTCGGTCTGCATGGATCGCTGGATGTCGTACGGCCAGCTCGATGAGTTGTCCTCTGCGGTGGCCGCGTGGCTTCAGCACCTGGGACTGGAGCCCGGCGCGCGCGTGGCCATCATGCTTCCAAACATTCCGCAGTTCGCGGTCACCATGGCGGGCATTTTGCGGGCAGGTTACACATGCGTGAACGTGAATCCGCTGTACACCGCGCGGGAGCTCGAACACCAGCTCGTCGATTCCGGCGCAACCAGCATTGTGATCCTTGAGAATTTTGCCAGTACGCTGGAAGAGGTCATCGACAAGACACCGGTCAAAAACGTCGTGGTCGCGTCCATGGGTGATCTGCTCGGCTTCTGGTACGGCAGATGGATCACTTTTGCTGTCAGGCATCTTGCGAAGATGGTACCGGCCTACAAATTACCACTCGACGCAGGCCGGCAGGTCACGCCTTTCACGCGTGTGATCGCCGATGGGGCGAAGATGGCACTCAAGCCAGCGCAAAACACGCTCGATTCAATCGCCTTCCTGCAGTACACCGGCGGTACCACTGGTTTGTCCAAAGGTGCGGTGCTCACCCATCGCAATATTGTTGCGGCCATCCTGCAAGCTGAAGCCTGGTTTACGCCGGCATTGCGGCGGCTGGGCGATGTCAGCAAAACCAACGGCATTGCTGCGCTGCCGCTGTATCACATTTTCGCGCTGACCTTGTGCTTGCTGGCCATCCGCTGGGGCTCGCATCTCACGCTGATTCCCAACCCGCGCGATTTCGGCAAGTTCGTGGAGGTACTCAAAAAACGCCCCTTCCACATGTTGCCGGCGGTCAACACCCTGTTCAACGCGCTGCTGCAACACCCACAGATCCGGAGCGTGGACTTTTCAAACCTGTGCGTGTCCCAGGCCGGCGGCATGGCGGCCTCTGAAGGCACGGCCAAACAGTGGCTGGAAGTGACGGGTTGCCCGATGATAGAAGGCTGGGGAATGAGCGAAACCTGTGCCATCGGTACCAACAATCCGGTTCTCAACACCACATTCACGGGAATGATCGGTTTGCCGCTGCCGGGTATTGATATCGCCATCAAGGACGATGAGGGTGGCAATGTTTCCCTCGGCAGCCCAGGTGAGATTTGTATCAAGGGTCCGCAAGTGATGACCGGTTATTACCTCCAGCCGGCAGAAAACGTGAAAGCTTTTACACCTGACGGCTTCATGCGCACCGGCGATATCGGCATCATGGACGAGAGGGGGTACACCAAAATTGTCGATCGGAAGAAGGACATGATCATCGTGTCCGGGTTCAATGTATTTCCGAATGAGCTCGAAAACGTGATCTCCCTTTGCCCTGGTGTGGTCGAATGCGCTGCCATCGGTATTGCCGACGAAAAACAGGGTGAGGCCATCAAGGTATTTGTTGTCAGAAGCGATCCTTCCCTCACCGAAGACCAGATCAGTATTTACTGCAGGGACAATTTGACCGGCTACAAGCGCCCCAAATACATAGAATTCCGGGACGATCTGCCAAAAACAAACGTCGGGAAAATCCTCAGGCGCGAATTACGCACCGCCGCCTGAGGCTGCTCACCGGTTTTATTGATGCCTCGATCGCACCTGCCTGGCGGTGTTCATGTTTTTGAACGCGGTTGGCTCTCATCGAACAATATTTTGTGCGTGGACGGACACCGATCCGTCCTCGTGGACAGTGGCTACAGCACCCACTCGGCGCAGACGGTCCAGCTGGTGGAGACGGTTTTAGGCGAGCGTCCACTGGATCTTCTTTTCAACACCCACCTGCACAGCGATCATTGCGGCGGAAATGCAGCGCTGCAGCGCAGGTATCCCGCGCTTGAAACCCGGATACCACGAGGGCAAGCCGCCCAGGTTGCATCCTGGGATCAAGTGGCGCTCACTTATGTGCCAACCGGGCAGGTCTGCCCGCGGTTTGCTTTTGACGGCCTGCTTTCGCCTGGAACCATCGTTCGTATGGCGGGCGCAGATTGGGAGATCCATGCGGCGGCGGGACATGATCCGCACTCGGTCGTCCTTTTTGAGCCGGTATCACGTACGCTGATATCAGCTGACGCCTTGTGGGAAAACGGTTTTGGCATCGTTTTCCCCGAGCTCGAGGGCGAAAACGCCTTTGCCGAAGTAGGCAACACACTGGACATGATTGAAAGGCTGGCGCCGCTCTGGGTTGTTCCGGGTCATGGCAGTGTTTTTGGCTACAGCGCGAAAGTCATAGAACGCTCACGTCAGCGGCTCGATGCATTTGTGAAAAATCCCCAGCGCCACGCACGGCACGCGGCCAAGGTGTTGCTTAAGTTCAAGCTGCTGGAGTTGCAGCGGGTCGAGCATGAGGACCTGTCGAATTGGGCCAGCTCGGTCAGTTATTTTCAGCTTGTACGGGATAGATTTTTTCCAGCGATCTCCATCGATGACTGGCTCGCCGAATTGACGGAAGACCTGGTTCGCTCAGGGGCTGCCACCAGATCTGCAACGGTCATCTTTAACGCGTGAAAGGCAGGATGAGAGCGGCAATCGCCCATTTCCTCATCATCCATGGCCTGCTTGCCACATTCGAAAGCATGTGGTTTTTGAACGCACAAAAGAAAACGCCCAGTTGACTGAATCAACTGGGCGTTTCTCGCTTTAATAGCCTGACAATGTCCTACTTTCACACGGGAACCCGCACTATCATCGGCGCTAAGTCGTTTCACGGTCCTGTTCGGGATGGGAAGGAGTGGTACCAACTTGCTATGGTCATCAGGCATAACTTTTTGACCAGCTGTTACAGGAACAACCAATCGAATTCATAGAGCAAATCAGCTTTTATTTAATGTCTTGCACTCTTTCGAGCGCAGTTTTTGAATGCGTCACTTGGGCATAACAACTTCGAAATCAATCAAAGTTATAGGGTCAAGTCGCACGAGCAATTAGTATCAGTTAGCTTAACGCATTACTGCGCTTCCACACCTGACCTATCAACGTCCTGGTCTTGAACGACTCTTTAGGGGGCTCAAGGCCCCGGCAGATCTAATCTTGAAACGAGTTTCCCGCTTAGATGCTTTCAGCGGTTATCTCTTCCGAACTTAGCTACCCGGCAATGCCACTGGCGTGACAACCGGTACACCAGAGGTTCGTCCACTCCGGTCCTCTCGTACTAGGAGCAGGCTTCCTCAAATCTGCAGCGCCCACGGAAGATAGGGACCAAACTGTCTCACGACGTTTTAAACCCAGCTCACGTACCTCTTTAAATGGCGAACAGCCATACCCTTGGGACCGGCTACA
>CALRUM020000009.1:0-168414 GCA_943371375.1 Asaia bogorensis | reverse complement strand
GTGGACGATGCGCTGGCCAAAGGCGGCAAGCTGCTGGCCGGCGGCCACAAGCTCAAAGGCCAGTTTTTTGAACCCACGGTGATCTCGGAAGCCACCGGCGACATGCTGTGCGCCCGCGAAGAAACCTTCGGGCCGTTTGCGCCGGTGTTTCGCTTCAAGACCGAGCAGGAAGCCATTGACGCGGCCAACAACACCGAGTTCGGCCTGGCCAGCTACTTCTACAGCCGCGACATAGGCCGCATCTACCGTGTGGCCGAGGCGCTGGAATACGGCATGGTCGGCATCAACGCCGGGACAATTGGCTCTGAGCACGTGCCCTTCGGCGGCGTCAAGCAGTCGGGCCTGGGCCGCGAGGGCTCCAGCCACGGCATGGAGGAGTACCTGGAAATGAAATATGTTTGCTTGGGGGATGTGCTGGTCCCAGGGCGCGTGGCCGAAGGCACGGCGCAGTCCTGATTGGCGGATGGGTCGCTGGCTGGGCAAAAATAGCAGTGCAATCAAGTCAAACACAGCTGCTGGTTAAAAAACCAGCGCCACCGTTTCAACTGGCGTGGTCGGTCGAAGAAAAAATCCGCAAGCCATCTCCCGTCCGCATCAGGTTGTAGGATTCGCGCCAACTGCTGAGAACCTCCCCGTTCCCGGCCAGCAGTTCCCAGGTGACAGTCCCTATCGCGCTCTGGCTGCCGACGGCAAGTACTTCCAGCTCAAGGTATCGGCACGAGCGGCAGCCTTGGGCAAAGTAATTGTCCAGCACCGTCTGGAAGTAACTGGCGATATCCGCTGGTGTGGTCAGAAGTGTCAGATCGCCTTCTGCGTTCAGTGCAAGGCAGGGCGTGGCGTAGCGCTGGGCAATGGTTTTACCGTCAAAGGAGCGAAAGGCTTCTGCGAAAGCATCAAAAAAGGCGGCGGCTTCTGCTTGCAATGCCTGCTGGTCTGTCTTGGCAGGAAAGTTCATGCATTCCTCACGCTGCTTTAAAAATCGACAAATCAAGCGGCCGCACCGCACCCATCCAGATCGCATGGTCGCGGTGGTCGGCAAGATCGTCCCCGGTCAGCGGATGGATGAACACCACCAGGCCATCCCGGTGCAGCGCCAGCCAGGTGATGACCTCGCCGGCGATTGACGCCGCAAAGGCCAGCTGGCAACTCCAGTCGGGATGTGGTCCCACAGGCTGCTGGTGCACACGCCCCATCTGCAGTGCGGGAAAGCGCTGGGCCGCCTGTTCACACAGCTGGCGGGCCTGGTCCACGCTGCTGGCGTCGAAATAGACATGGGCATGAAAGCCGGTGACCTGCGCCTGCGGTGTGGTGCCCAGGGTAGCCATCAGCCTGAAAATCCTGCGGACTGGATTCTTTCCACATGCGCCAGCAGCGATCTCTTGGCCACCGGCCAGATGCGCGGATCCACATCGTCGTAGGCGAGTTTGACCCAGTCGTCCATGCTTCCTTCTGGCTGGGCCTGCATCACGCCGACGATCTTGGCCTCGCGTTTCAGGCGGTGCGCCTTGAGCTGGGCGATCGCGGTTTTGGCTTCGCCGATCACGTAGCCGTGGGCCGGCGCGATGAAGGCTATGCCATGTTCGTCGCAGGCGGCGCTGAGGCTGTCCAGCGACTCCAGGTAGGCGTTCATGTTGCCGTCGGGCGGGTCCACCACCGTGGTGCTGCCGTTGAGGATGTGGTCGCCGCTGAACAAAATGCCGTCCTCCACCAGCACCAGGCACAGGTGGTTGGCCGCGTGGCCCGGCGTGTGGACGACTTTCAGGCTATGGATGATTTCGGCCTCCAGCCCTTTGCTGGTCAGCACAAGCAGCTCCTGATTTTGTAGCGCCCGGTCAGGTGTGAAGGCACTGGCCGCACGCGCTGTGGGCGCCGAGGGCAGGCCCAGAATTGGTGGCGGCGTGTCACACAGGGCTTGCAGCGGTTGGGCGCCCGGCGAGTGGTCGGCGTGTGAGTGGGTGCACACAATCATGCGGATGTTGCCGCCCGCGGCGCGCCACAGGCGCTGCAGGTGGTCCATGTCCGCCGGGCCCGGGTCAATCGCGATGTAGCCGGTGTGCGGGTCGCCAACCAGGTAGCTGTTGGTGCCGGGGCCGGTCATCACGCCGGGGTTCGGTGCGGTCAGGCGCATCAGGTTTTTCAGCAGGGCCACGGGTTGCGCGGTCTGCCAGTCCAGCGTGTGCACCATCTGGCCGTCGGGGCTGGTCAGCGCCAGTTCGCCATACGGCGCCTCGTGCTCCATGTAGCGCGCCTCTGCACCTTCCAGAAAGCCGGCGCGCGGACACGATGTCCACAGCGGTTGTTCTGAAGCGGCGCAGGCTTGCAGCACGGCTTCCACGTTTTGGAAATGCTGCAGGCGTTGCAGCGTGCGTATGGTCGGGAAGATGATGAAAAAGCCGCCGGCCTCATGCCGCGCCAGCGCGTCGGCGGGCCGCACCCAGCAGGGTTCAAACTGCTCGGCCTCGTCAGCCACCGGCTCCTGGCCGGCTGGCATGCGCGCGACCAGAAAAGGCACATCAAAGCGGCGCGGCAGATCGCGGTCGGTGACCCAGTGCGCCAGCACAAACACCTGGTCGCCGGCCAGCACCAGGCCTTTTTGACGGCACTGTTCGGCAAAGGGTGCTTTGCGGTCCAGCGCAGCGATGTCGGCAGTGGTGGCATGGCTGCCGTCGGCATGGCGGGCCAGCAACACGCCGAGTTCTTCAAAACTTTCGCGGATGGCCGCAATCGCCTGCGTCAGGTGTAAATCGCTCTGGCTGGCGCGGCGGGTGGACCGCCCATGGGCGGCTGCATCGGCCACATCAATACCACCACCCGGAAACACATAAGCGCCAGGCGCAAAACTGGCGGTCATCGAGCGCCGTGTCATCAGCACCTCTATGCCGCCGGGGCTGTCGCGCAACAAAAGCACGGTGGCGGCGGGGCGGGTGGGCGCGGGTTCGCGCTGCGGATAAAGAAGTTGGGAAGGTCTGACCATGGGGCCGATTTTGCGTGAAACGGCTGGGGGCTGCTGCGCCACCCCGGATCGGTAGCATGCTAAGTGTTATCCGCAATGGCGCTTGAAGCGGCGCTTGCGGATACTGGACTTCACTTTATTTGCAGGATGCTCCTCATGAACCAGTGGATTTCCAGAACCGCCCTGGCGGTAACAGCCGCGACCTTGTTGGCAGCGCCAATAAGCGCCATGGCCCAGGCCTGGCCGGCCAAACAGCCGATCAAGTTTGTTGCCGTCTTTCCGCCCGGCGGCTCGGTGGACCAGGTCGCGCGTATTCTGGCCGTGCCGCTGTCGCAGCAGCTGGGGCAGAACATCATTGTGGAAAACAAGGGCGGCGCCTCGGGCTCCATAGGCACGGCCGCGGTGGCCGCGGCGCCGGCCGACGGCTACACCTTTGCCGTGGTGTTTGACACCCATGGCGTGAACCCGACCCTGATCCCCGGCCTGCCGTTCGACACGCGCAAGGACCTGGCGCCGGTGTCGCTGATAGGCACCTCGGCCATGGTGCTGGCCACCTTCTCGGCCTCCGAGTACAAGACCTTTGCCGATGTGGTGGCCGCAGCCAAGGCCAAAAAGAACGTCAACTACGGCAGCATAGGTTCGGGCAGCCTGGGCCATCTGGCGATGGCGCTGCTGTCGAAAAGCGGCGGCATCGACTGGCAGCATGTGCCCTACAAAGGCGGCGGTCCGCTGATGACCGACGCGGTGGCCGGCCATGTGCCGCTGTCCATAGGTTCGGTGTTTGTCACCAAGCCACACATCGACAGCGGCCGCCTGCGCCCGCTGGCCGTGACCACCAGCAAACGTTCGCCCGACCTGCCGAATGTGCCCACGGTGGCCGAAAGCGGTTTTGCCGGTTTTGACGCTCCGGCCTGGTGGGCCATTCTGGCGCCAGCCAAAACCCCGCCCGAGGTGCTCAAGCGCATGAACGAAGAAGTCAACAAGGCGCTCAAAAACCCCGAGATCGCGAAAAAACTCAGCGCCCAGGGCATCGACATCCTGGGCGGCACACCCGAGTCGGCGCGTGTGTTCATCGACAAACAGATCGACATCTGGGCCAAGGTGGTGAAGGACAACGGGATCAAGGCGGATTGAGCGCCGTCTGCAAATTAGAAGAAAGGGCCTGCGGGTCCTTTTTTTGCTTGGGGCTCACAGCGCATCGCTGGCGGCGGCTTTCGACGACATAGCGGAAATCTAAGGCGTTGGTTTTGGCGGCTCAAAGCAGACATTCGACTGGGCTACTTAGGTGCACCGGCCATCGACTGCCCTGTCAGCGATCGCGGTCTTCCGGAAGTTTTTATTCCTCGCTCGAATACAGACATTTGCCGCAATTGAATTTCAGATCTCAGATCGGCAAGGGTTTCATGCACTTGCGTATTACATTAAGCTATGAATAAGATTCTTGGCGCTTCTTTGTCTTTTTTTGTTTCAATTTCGAGTTTTGCATCGGTTCATCAAATCGATGTCGCACTTCACGATGGACGGCGCATAACAGTGGAGCGGTCTATTCAAGAGACAAGCGAATTTAGAATTGCTCACCCGTTCTTTGGTCTACCGACTACGCCGCGCTTTGAAAGGGGCGGCGATATAACCAAACTTAAGTTTAAATCTCCAGATACGCAGGAAACAATTACTTGGGTAGGTGAGCCGTCTTACACGCCAGTGCTTCTGGATTTCGTGAGTGGTGTTCCATATCTGGTTGTGAGTGGTGTCATTTCCAAGAAAACAGAAGCAGTTTATGGTTGCCCCGAGTTGCCCTACTTCTATTTCAAATACGAGTCAGGATTTGCTGGTAAATGGTCGCTAGTCCCTGTGGAGAAGGCCCCGGAGGTGCTGCGTACTTCCAATCTTCTACAGGATAGAAAAAATGACAGTGGTACCTTTCAGCGAATAATTCCGAGGACGTATGACGAGTGGGATTACGTGTACAAAAATGAACATCGCAATGAAAGAAAGGTATGGGACTGCCGACCACCTCTTCAACCTCTGCCCGATGTGCCACTCTCTAAACCCGTAGACGTCAAGTTGGAAACAGTCGAAAGTATCGACTACGTCGTCAAAAGTGCGGACGAAAGCTACAAATATCTATCGGACAGGAAGGGAGGAGCAACCAGAGCTAATTGTTCGAGATTTTTTAGACCCCCCAGCCGCGAAAACCTAATGTGGGGCGAGCGATTCGCCAATGATCCGACA
This sequence comes from Asaia bogorensis, assembly GCA_943371375.1. GTDB lineage: Bacteria > Pseudomonadota > Gammaproteobacteria > Burkholderiales > Burkholderiaceae_C > Polaromonas. Next base: position 163,229 of record CALRUM020000009.1, on the reverse strand, counting down.
GGAAATATAAGGCTTCCGTATTCTGGGCCAACTCCTTTGCTATCTGGCCGGATGCTTGAAAAAAGAACGGAACGCTACTGCGATGAAAAATTTGTCTGGTTTGTTGCAGGGCATGAAGAGCGCGGAAAAACAAGTATTACGAAATACACAACCTCAGGAAATTTTCTTTACAACATCCGATTTGACGATCCTAAGACCGCGGATAACAACCTTGCAAGAAGTATGGTGTTTGATTCAGCAGCGGCTGAACAGGGTTACTTCTATTTTTATTGGAATCAAAGTCTTCCAATGTCGTCCGAATCCTCTGGGGTATATCCAAATCGCATGACTAGGTTTCGCTTTCAGGAGCCAACTCAGGAAGCGGCCTCAAAGTGACCGACAGTCCATCGGTTGCACTCAACACCCCTGCCGCAGATTCATGCAACTAGGCACGTAGGCGAACCGCGACTTTGGACGCCCGATTTTGTAAATTGCGTAGGGCGGCTTTTGCATGCATCCGAATTCAATATTCGATTTTTTGATTTGACTTTAGTTGAGCAACCTGAAAGCAGTCACGTGAAAAGGGGCCCCTTATGGCCCAAAGCAGCAATCGAGACACAGGAGGCGTTCACGGTTTAATAAACCCGTAGCACCTCAAACTGCTGTCGGATTAGAGCGACCTGTATCGACACCTCATCACCCTCGCATTTGCCCAGCATGGCCCTGCCCAAAGGGGCTTCGCTGCTGATGACCTGAACGAGCTGAGTGCTGCTGACCAACTTCATGCTGCCCCCATCCGGGCCGAGAAAGAGGTGTTGCTGCTTGTCGTCGGAATCGACCATGCAGACCAGCGCGCCGAGCTGTATACCTTTTCTGACGTCGTAGGGACGCGGGCGGAATTGGCGCCAGTTGGCCAGCGCTTGGCGGATGGCTTCGGCGCGCCGAACTTGGCCGGTGGCCAGGTAGGCGGCTTCGAGTCCCAATGTGTCGTATTTGTTTTCGGCGATGTTTTCTTCGTGGATCGCCGTTTCATGGGCCGCCCGCGCTGCCTGCTCGGCTTGCAGCAGGTCTTCGGCGAGCCGTTTCAGCACCTGCTGTTGCAGCAATAATTTATCCATGATCACAGGTAGGCATCTCAGACAAGCGGGAGGCAGGCCTTGATTGTGAAGGGCTCAACCGGCCGTCGACCAGATTGCGCTTTCGGCAGCGCGCCGTCAATCTTTCAAACGGCCAGAACGTTCCGGCAAGGAAGACTTTTTTACGCGGCTCAACTTGCGCGAATGACCGCTTCTGGCCCAACGCAGACATGTTTTGGAGTCGGACGCATCTATAGCAGTGACCATTTATGTTCGGTTCAGGCTGACCGCGTCTCTCCGCTTTTACCGGCCACGCGCCGCCGCAGTCTTACTGCAGCCCTTGCAACAACTCCAAAGTCGGATACCCATCCGCCAGCAAACCGACGCTCTGCTGGTAGCGACGAATCGCCCCTCGCGTCGCCGGACCCACCACACCGTCGGGCGTGCCGCTGTCAAAGCCGCGCGCATTGAGCGCCGTCTGCAGCGCCAGCAACTGGTTGCGCGACAGTGCTTGCAGATCGCGCGGCCACGTCGTTTGCACCGCCGGACCACCGGCCAGCGCCTGCGCGAGCAGGCCGACGGCGAGAGCGTAACTGGTCGAGTTGTTGTAACGCAGGAGGGTGCGGAAATTGGGGCCGACGATGAAGGCCGGGCCGCGCGCGCTGGCGGGCAGCAGCAGGGCGCTGTCAGCCAGCGCCGGCAGTGGTGAGCCGTCCACCGAGCGCACGCCCAGATCGGCCCAGGCCGATGCCGGCCGCCGCTGTTCGCCGTCGGCAAGTGCCAGGTCAAAGCCCGGTGGCAAACGCACTTCCCGGCCCCAGGGCTGGCCGGCCTGCCAGCCGGAGCGCGCCAAAAAGTTGGCGGTGGAGGCCATCACATCGGGAATGCTGCCCCAGATGTCACGCCGGCCGTCGCCGTCGGCATCGACCGCATAGGCCAGAAAGTTCGAGGGCAAAAATTGCGTTTGGCCCATGGCGCCGGCCCAGGAGCCGAGCATTTGTGCGCGGTCTATGTCGCGGTTCTGCAAAATTTTCAACGCGGCCAGTAGCTGCGCGCGCGCCCAGGCTTCGCGCCGGCCTTCGAAGCCGAGCGATGCCAGGGCGTCTATGGTCGGGATGTCGCCGGTGTTGCTGCCGTAGTTGCTTTCCATGCCCCAGATCGCCACCAGAATTTCTGCCGGGACGCCATAACGCGCGGCGGCGGCATCGACCGCAGGGCGCGATTGCAGCAACCGGTCCTGGCCGCGGGCGATACGCTGCGCCGAGACCGCGCTGTCGAGGTAGTCCCAGACGGTGCGGCTGAACTCGGGCTGCGCGCCGTCGAGCTCGGTCACGCGCGGAATGAAGCGAACGCCATCGAAGGCGCTTTGCAGCGTCGCCTCGCTGATGCCGGCGGCGCGTGCGCTGGTGCTGAACCCGGCGACCCAGCGTGCAAAGCGCTGGTCACGTTCGGCCTCACCGGGCGCAGGGCTGCTGTTGGCCTGCGGCGTCTGGGCACGGGCTGACAGCGTGGCAGCACCTGCAGCCAGCGCAACAATTGTCAGCAGCGTGGACGCCAGCCTGGAGATGGCGGGCACAGGAAAGTGGGGACGTGCTTGTGGCATGCCTAGTCATGCTCTTCCGGCGACACCCCCAGCGCCACCAAAAAACGCGCCACCATGTTGTAGGTCGCAATCGCGCTGGTCAGCTCCACCAATCCAGTGGTATCGAAATGTGTGCGCAAGGCGTCGAAGACATCGTCGCTGACCTTCACATCCAGCGTCATCTGCGCCGCATAACGGATCACCAGTTGCTCGACCGGGCCCAGTGCCGCGTGGGCTGCCGAAACGCGTGCGTCGGCTTTCACCAGGGCATTGAGCGCATCGAGTTCTTTCTGCTGGCCACCCGCAGCCAGAAAATCCGGCGCATGGTGTTTGTATTCATAAGCCGCGCCGGTCAGCAGCGCCACGGTGCAGATGCCTAGCTCGCGCAACTTGCGGCTGGTCGGCAGGCCGGTGCGCACTGCGCCCAGATACACGTTCCAGCCACGCGCCAGCGGTTCGCTCCAGAGCAGGGCCTTGTCGAGGTTGATCAGTTCGCCGCCGCGGCGTTTCAGGATGGCGTCCACCAGCTCTTGCGGCTGCGGTTTGAGGGCGGGCGTCCAGTCGGGAATACGCATGGGGGGCTTTCAAAAGTGAGGGGAAAGGGAGCCAGGCAGGTCGGTGCGGCCTCAGCGGATAATGCCCGCATGCTGATCCGATTTACCAAAATGCAGGGTGCGGGCAATGATTTTGTCATGCTCAATGAGACCGCTGGCCGGCTGAACCTCACACCCGGCCAGTACCGCTTTCTGGCAGACCGCCACTTCGGCGTGGGCGCCGACCAGATTCTGTCGGTGCGGCCTGCCAGCGACGCCGGCATCGATTTTGAATACGTGATCCACAACGCCGACGGCGGTGAGGTCGAGCAGTGTGGCAACGGCGCCCGCTGCTTTTTGCGTTTTGTGCGTGAGCAGGGTCTGACCGACAAGGACAGCGTCCGCGTCAAAACCATGAATGGTGTGATAGAGCCGCGTTGGCAGGCCGACGGTCGTGTCACGGTGGACATGGGGGCGCCGGTGTTTGACTTGCCGCTGGTGCCGTTTGACAGCAGCGGTTTGACACCCGAGGCTGTACATTCATGGCAAAAATGGCCGCTGGCCCTTTTGCCACCTGCGCAGGCAGCTCCTGTATTGATAGCGGTGTTGTCCATGGGCAATCCGCATGCGGTCCAGCTGGTTGATGATGTGGAGGCCGCACCGGTGCTGGAAACCGGGCCGCTGATCGAGGGCCATGTGCGCTTCCCGCGCCGGGTCAACGCCGGCTTCATGCAAATCGTTTCGCGCAGCCAGATCCGCCTGCGGGTTTATGAACGCGGCGCCGGCGAAACCCTGGCCTGCGGCAGCGGGGCTTGCGCGGCGGTGGTCGCTGGCATACGCTTGGGCCTGCTGGATGCGCGTGTGGACGTGTGGACACACGGCGGCAAGCTGAGCATTGAGTGGCAGGGCGGGCTCAATGCGGCCGCTGCGCCGGTGCTGATGACCGGGCCGGCCACCACGGTGTTTGAAGCCGCTATCGACGTGCCCGACGACTTGTGAACAGATTTGACGACTTAACCGAAAAACCAAGAACATGAACCCCAGCGAACACTCGATCCAGAACCCGATCACCGAAGACGACATTGCCAACTTTCTGGCCAACACGCCGGACTTTTTTGAGCGCCATGCCGAGTTGCTGGCCACCGTGCAGCTGTCCAGCGGCCACGGCAGCCGCGCGGTCAGCCTGCAGGAGCGCCAGGCCGGCATGTTGCGCGACAAGATCAAGGTCCTGGAAGCCAGGGTGGTCGAGATGATCCGTTACGGCAATGAAAACGTGGCCATCGCCGACAAGCTGCAGCAGTGCACGCTGAATCTTTTGCTCACCGCGCATGCGCGTGATCTGCCCGACACCATCGTGCGCGAAATCCAGTCCCAGTTTGCCGTGCCGCAGGCGGCGATCAAGGTCTGGCATGTCAACGGCATTTTTTCGATGGAAGATTTTTCCACCGGCGTCAGCGAGGACACCCAGACCTTTGCCTCGTCGCTGACCGCGCCGTATTGCGGCGTCAACTCGGGTTTTGAAGCGGTCAGCTGGCTGCCCGATCCGGCGCAGGCGATGTCGGTGGCGCTGATTCCGCTGCGGCCCGGCAAGTCGCCGCAGGCTTTTGGCATGCTGGTGCTGGCCTCACCCGACCCCGGGCGTTTCCAGGCCGCCATGGGCACGGACTTTCTCGAGCGTATCGGCGAGCTTGCCGGCGCGGCGCTGTCGCGGCTGCGGCCGGCGGCCGACTAGCCGCATTGCGCAGCATGGCCGGGCCGGATACCTCCGCCAGTGTTGCTGAGGCGGCTGTGCCCGCGCCGGTTCCCGACAACGATCCGCTGGTCGAGCGTTACCTCGAACATGTGCGGGTTGAAAAACGCCTGGCGCAGCGCACGGTAGAGCTGTACGCGCTGGACTTGCTCAAACTGCAGGCCAACTGCCGCCAGGCCGGCGTGGCGCTGACCGCGGTGCAGAACATGCACACGCGGCGCTGGGTGGCGCAAATGCACAGCGCCGGCCGCAGCGGCCGGGGTATTGCGCTGATCCTGTCGGGCTGGCGCGGTTTTTACACCTGGCTGGGGCGCGAGGGCCTGGTGGCCAGCAACCCGGTGCAGGACCTGCGCGCCCCCAAGGCGGCCAAACCGCTGCCCAAGGCCCTGAGCGTCGATGAAGCGGTGCAGCTGGCCGCGTTTGAGGGCGCGGACGGGCAGGACCCGGCTTTGCAGGCGCGCGACCAGTGCATCACCGAGCTGCTCTACGGCTGCGGCCTGCGTATCGGCGAGCTGACCGGGCTGGACGCGGCGGCCAGCAGCCAGGCGCGCGGCTGGATTGACCTGCAGGCGGCCGAGGCCCATGTGCTGGGCAAAGGGTCGAAGCGGCGCAGTGTGCCGGTGGGCAGCAAGGCGCTGGAGGCCCTGCAGGCCTGGCTGGCCGTGCGCAGTGTGTGGGCCAGGGACGACGCAGCGCTGTTCATCAGCCAGCGCGGCACCCGTTTGACGCCGCAGCATATCCGCGTGCGGCTCAAGCAGCGCTCCCTGCAGGCGGGCCTGGCCACGCCGGTGCATCCGCACATGTTGCGGCATTCGTTTGCCAGCCATGTGCTGCAGTCCAGCGGCGATTTGCGCGCCGTGCAGGAGCTGCTGGGCCACGCCAACATCACCACCACGCAGGTTTATACCCGGCTCGATTTTCAGCACCTGGCCAAGGTGTACGACGCTGCACATCCGCGCGCGACCGTGGCGGGCATCAAACCGGCGGCAAAAAACAAGGCTTGAGCGAGCGTGGGGGCTCTTTAAGCGGGCGCCTTGTAGTCGGCCAGCAGAAAGACCGCCCGTTTGCTGTCCGGCGGTATGTTGCTCAGGCGCTGGGCCAGGCGGGCCAGCACGATCTCGGCGCTGGGCCCCTGGCGCGGCACCAGCGCATAGGCGACGCGCACCTGGGCCACACAGGCCTCGGGCAGGCCCTTGTAAGGCATCAGGCAGCGCGCCACAATGCGCGGGCCCAGCGTGGCCGCCTCTTCGGGGCTCACCGGCCCCTCCACCACCATGCCAAAACGCTGCTCGCCCAGGCGCGCAGCACTGTCGATCTCGCGCGCCGTCGATAACAGCCGCGCCGCCAGCCGCAAGGGCAGGTCTTCTGCCGCCCGGCGGCCAAAGTCGCGCTGCAACTGCTCGGTGTTGACCAGATCAATCAGCAACACCGCGCCCTGGTATTTGAAGCGTTCCGCGCGGGCGATCATGCGCGCCAGGCGTTCGGCGAACACCGACTCGTTGATCAGGCCGGTGGACGGATCGACCCGGTCCAGCCCCTGGATACGGCGCAGGTTTTCCCGGCGCTGCTGGCTGCGCAGGATCAGAACGGCCAGCATGGCCGGCATCTGCAGTGCCATGCTGGCCAGCACGCCCTGTTCGGTGGCAAAACTCAGGGGCACCCATTGCAGGTAACGCGCAATCGCCAGCGCCAGGCCCAGGGCAAAGGGGGCGGCGCTGAGCAGCAGCCAGCCGCCAAAGCGGTCGCCGCGGCGCCAGGCCCAGAGGTTGACCAGCAGCATCAGCAGCGGCGCCAGCACCAGGTAAGGCAGGATCAGGGAGATGCGGATCGCGCTGGGGGTCAGGCCAAGCGCCACCGACAGTGCCGCACCGGCCAGTGCGGCGGCCCACACGAGGGTATTGAGCAAGCGCGAGCGCTGCACCAGCGACACCATGGCGGCATTGAGCAACATCAGCGACACCAGCATCCAGGTTCCCAGCACGACCAGCGAGCGGTCGGTCCAGTCCGGTGAACTGGGCCACAGGTGCAGGCCACCCACGCCGGTGATGGCCGCCTGCGTCAGGCCGATCAGCACCGAGCAGGCCGCGAAATACAGGTAAGCCCGGTCCCGCAGCCAGAAAGTCCCGGCCAGGCCTACGGCGCAGCCCAGCAGCGCCAGGCCGAAATACATGCCGAGGAACAGCGACACCTGCTGCTCGCCGCGCAGCAGGTGGCCGGAGCTGACAAAACGGATGGGGGCGCTGAAACCCTGGGCGTTTTCGATGCGCAGCAGGTAGTGCGTCGGGTCTTCGGCGTTGAAGTTGACCACCAGCACGGGATGGCGGTGCGGTATCGGCCATTGGCCGACGGGTGTCAGGTCGCCGGCGCGCTGCTCCATCCATTGCCCGGCGCTGTCCAGGGTGAACAGCGAGGCCCGGTCCAGTGCGGGATAAGGTATTTCGAGCAGCCAGCGTTCCGCATCGGGCGCTGGCGGCACGGTGAAACGTATCCACAGGGCTTGTCCGGGCTGCAGGGGATAGATGCCGCGCGGCGGTGTGGTTTGCCAGGCCAGGCCGGCCTGGTTTGCCACTTGCGCTGCGTCCAGCCGGCTTTGCGGGTCAATCCAGTAGTCGCCCCAGTCGGCCAGCGCAACCGGCTGTTTGTCGGTATCGAGGTCCAGGACCGTGCGGTTTTGTGCCAGGGCCGGAGCGGCGGCCAGCACCAGGGCTGTCAAGGCGAAAGCCACCCGTGCCAGCCAGGTCGTGGGTACGGAGGTCCCTGCCTGCCGGAGCCACTGGAGTGCTGAAAATCTGCTGCCTGCCATCGGGCCATTGTCGCAAACTCCCCGGGGCTGCCCGTAAGCAGCTGTTCCGACCGCGACAATAGCGGCATGAAAACAATTCGGCTCAAAGAAGGCAAGGAGCGTTCGCTGCTGCGGCGCCACCCCTGGGTGTTTGACGGTGCGATCGCCAAAGGTGCGGCCGACGCCGGTGAAACCGTGCGGGTGGAAAGCAGTGCCGGGCAGTTTCTGGCCTGGGCGGCTTTCAGCCCGGCCTCGAAAATCCGCGCCCGCGCCTGGAGCTTTGATGCGGAAGAACGCATAGATGCTTCATTTTTCATAGCGCGTATCACAAATGCCATAAGGGCCAGAAGCCTTTTTGACATACAGAGCAACGGCATGCGGCTGATTCACGGCGAGTCCGATGGTTTGCCCGGACTGGTGGTGGACCGTTACGCCGACACCCTGGTGGCGCAATTTTCCAGCTGCGGTGTCGAGCGCTGGAAGGCGGTGATTGTTGAAGCCCTGCTGCAGGCGACCGGCCTGACGCGCCTGTATGAACGCTCGGATGCCAGCGTGCGTTCGCTCGAAGGGCTGCCCGAGGCGACCGGCTGGATCGCCGGCGGGGGTGACACCGGCATCACCATCACCGAACATGGCTGGAAGCTGGCCCTGGACATCGCCGAAGGGCACAAAACCGGTTTTTACCTGGACCAGCGCGACAGCCGCCGCAAGTTTGCCGACCATGCGCGGCGCCTGCAGTTCAAGGACGTGCTGAACTGTTATTGCTACACCGGCGGTTTTACCGTCGCGGCGCTGGCAGGCGGCGCGGCCCATGTGACGTCCATTGACTCGTCGGGCCCGGCGATTGAAAAAGCCCGCGCCAATGTGGCGCTCAACGGCTTTGATGCCGGGCGCACGACCATGCTGGACGCGGATGTGAATGCCTCGCTGCGCCGGTTTCACAAGGAGGGCCGGGTTTTTGACGCCATCGTGCTGGACCCGCCCAAGTTTGCCCCGACGGTGGCGCATGCCGAGCGCGCCGCGCGCGCCTACAAGGACATCAACCGCATCGCGCTGTCCATCCTGGCGCCGGGCGGGGTGTTGTTCACCTATTCCTGCTCGGGTGGCGTCAGCGCCGACCTGTTCCACAAAATTGTCGCCTCGGCCGGCATCGACGCCGGGGTGGATGCCTTCATCACCGAGCGCCTCGGTGGTGCGCCCGATCACCCGATGACGGTGAACTTTCCGGAAGGGGAGTACCTGAAAGGCCTGGTCCTGCTGCGCAAGTAATTTCGGGACCGAAATGTGCCTCCAGCCCTTGCCTGGATTACACAGCCAGCTATTGAATCAGTAGCAATCAGCGCTTGGTGCGATACATGCCCTGGCATCAGGGCCTTGCCCGGGTCGTTAAACTCCCGAGCTCGCCTTTCCCTGTTTTTCCTGCATTTGTTTTTGGACCGCCACCATGAGTTTGATTCCTGTGACCATACTGACCGGCTTTCTCGGCTCCGGCAAAACCACGCTGCTCAAGCGCATCCTGACCGAGGCCCATGGCCAGAAGATTGCGGTGATTGAAAACGAGTTTGGCGAGGAAAACATCGACAACGAGATCCTGGTCAACGACACCCAGGAAAACATCATCCAGATGAACAACGGCTGCATTTGCTGCTCGATCCGCGAAGACCTGCGCGAAACCCTGCAGCTGCTGGCCGCCAAAAAACGCAAGGGCCTGCTGGACTTTGAGCGCGTGGTGATTGAAACCACCGGCCTGGCCGATCCCGGCCCCGTGGCCCAGACTTTTTTCATGGACGAGGAAATTGCCGAGCAATACCTGCTGGACTCCATCCTGACCCTGGTTGATGCCAAACACGCGCCCACCCAGCTCAACGACCGCCAGGAGGCGCGCCGGCAAGTGGGTTTTGCCGACCAGATCTTCATCAGCAAGGCCGACCTGGTGGCTGAGGATGAAGTGCAGGCGCTGATGCACCGGCTCAAACACATGAACCCGCGCGCGCCGCAGAAAGCCGTGCATTTTGGCGAGGTGGCGATTGCCGAGGTGTTTGACCTGCGCGGCTTCAACCTGAACGCCAAACTGGACATAGACCCCGATTTTCTCCAGGCTGAGGAGCACGACCACGCCGGGCATGACCATGCCGAGGGTGAGCATTGTGACCACCCCTCGCATGCCCATGAGCACGGGCATGGCCACCACCATCACCACGATGACGACGTCAAGAGTTTTGTGTTCCGTTCCGAACGCGCCTTTGACGCCGCCAAGCTCGAGGACTTTCTGGGCGCGATCGTGAATATCTACGGCCCGCGCATGTTGCGCTACAAGGGGGTGCTGAACATGCAGGGCACCGACCGCAAGGTGATTTTCCAGGGCGTGCACCAGCTGATGGGCAGCGACCTCGGGCCGGCCTGGGGCGCGGATGAGCCAAAACTCAGCAAGATGGTGTTCATCGGCATCGATTTGCCGAAAGATATTTTCCTGCAGGGCCTGGAGCAGTGTCTGGTTTAAGGTAGGCTGTCTCCAGATTGCTCTTAAGGGCGGGAGGGCCTGATGTTTGTCTCCATTCTCCAACGATTAGATGGGCATGCGGCACAGCGTCCCGGCGAGCCGCTACAATCGCGCGCCGACTCTGCTGCCCGGACTTCCCGTTCTGGCGGTGTGGACAGGCCGCTCAGGGTAAGTACTGGCCGGCCAACTGCCGCAGAGGCGGCAAACCAAGCGGGCAATCAGGTAAAAGACAGGCTTGGGCTGACCGAAATCAGCCCGGCCAGGGGGCAGCCTCAGGTTCATCCGGAAGCTGCATCCCGAGGAGGCACAACGTGAAAACTCAAGCGAAAAAGTCGAAACCCGCCGTCAAGGCCAAAGCCAGCGCCAAACCGGCGGCCAAAGCCAAAGTGGTGCCCAAAAAGGCGGCCAGGCCGGCTGCGCCCAAAAGCGCTGTCAGAAAGCCCGTCAAGCCAGCCGCCAAGGCCAAACCCGCCGTCAAGGCCAAGCCGAAAGTGGCCGTCAAGGCCAAACCGGTGGCTGCCAAAAAAGCTGCAGCGGTGTCCAAAAAGCCGGCGCCCGCTGCCAAAAAACGGCCGCTTGCCAAACCCCTCAAGGGCGGCAAACCTGCTGCCCCCGTGAAACCGGCGGTGAAAACCGCCAAGGCGGTGGCCAAACCGGCTGCCGGCAAGTCGGCAGCCGCTGTCAAGCCCACCGCCAAACCTAAAGAAAAAGTCATCATCAAAACCGTCCTCAAACCGGCTGCCGGCCCCGCTGTCAAAGCGGCTCCCAGCCCTGCCAGTATTGCCGCTGCGCCCGCGCCGCTGCCCACTCCGGCGCTCAAGCCGGGCCGCCGTGCCTCGCTGCGCAACTCCTCTTTCGCGCCACCGCCCGCCCCCATGATTCCTACCCACTCGCCTGACGCCGCCAAGGCCAGTTACTCCACCATTGCCGAGCGCGTGATCGCACCGCCGCCCCATGTGGCAGCCAAAAAAGATCCCAAACTCGCCAACAACTGGAAGACCAAGGCGGCGGCCGACCTGAGCGACGACGAAGTCAAGGCCATGCCGGACTCCGAATACATGAACGAAAAGCAGCTGGCCTTCTTCCGCCACAAGCTGTCCATCCTCAAGCAGGACATCCACAACAGCGCCGGGGAAACCACCGAGCATCTGCGTGAAGACACTGTCGTGGTGCCCGATCCTGCAGACCGCGCGACCATCGAGGAAGAACACGCACTCGAACTGCGCACCCGGGACCGCGAGCGCAAGCTGCTCAAGAAGATTGAGCAGTCAATTGCCCGCATCGATTCCGGCGACTATGGTTACTGCGATGAAACCGGCGAAGCCATTGGTGTGGGGCGGCTGATTGCGCGGCCCACGGCCAATCTGTCGCTGGAAGCGCAGCAGCGCCGTGAGCTCAAGCAGAAAATGTTCGGCGACTGATCTTTTTCTCCCATTCCTTTCTGACTCTTCGCTGATGGCCAAAGAAGACACCACACCGGGTTTGTTGTCCAAAGTCGTCAAGTTCGTGCGCAACCCTGCGACGAACTGGTCCGATCTGGACACCAAGACTGCGGGTCAGGACGAAACCATGAGCAAACAGATGCTCAAGGAGATGATAGAGCGCAAGCGCCGCAACGATTTTGTGCGCAAGCGCGAGTTCGACATGTTGCGGAAAATGCGCAAGCGTGAGGCCATGACGGGCCAGGACCCGGGGGCCCGGCCGTCGTTCTTCCAGAGCAGCATGCCGTCCAAGCCGGATGACCGCGCTGTCACGCTGAAGAAAATTGACGAGATTGAAGCCCAGATGTCCATGCAGTGGTGGAAAACCAAGCACGGCAGCGCGGCCATTGCTTCGGTGGATTCCACGGCCTTCTCCTCGTCGGTGCAGCCTATGGCTGGCAGGCTCAGCACCCATGCGCCCTTGCTGGACAATGCCCTGCCGGCCAGTTACGGACCGACTGCACCCGATGCGCTGACGCCCACCCGCGCCGCGCCGGCAGCACCGGTGGCGCCGGCTGCCAGAGCGCCCGTGCCCGCCACAGCCCTGCCAGCGGCGCCTGCGCCGTTGCCAGCAGCCGCCGCCAAAGTGGCAGCACCCGTGCCCCGCCCTGCAGCCACTGCAGTGGCCGCAGCGGCTGGCCTGTTTGGTCTGGCCCGCGAAGGTTCGCCCTCCGGGTTTTCAGCTTCCAAATTTTCGGTGGTGGACGGTGCAGAAGTGGCGCACGACCCGGAACTCGAAGAAGCGTCCATCCGTTTTGCCAATGGCGACGATGCGGGCGCAGAGTCGGGGCTGCTTGAAACGCTGAAGCCGCAAGGCAGCCGCGCCCGGCATGCCGATACCTGGCTGGCACTGTTTGACCTGTACCGCGCGACCGGGCAGCACGACAAATTCGAGAACCTCGCGATTGAGTTTGTCGGCCGGTTTGACCGGTCTGCGCCGCAATGGTTTTCCATGCCCGAGATGGTCCGCCAGTTGGCCACGCCGGCCGGCCATGCCAGCAACGGGCCCGCCGCCGACTGGGTCTGCCCCTCGGTGCTCGGCGTGCAGACCATTGCCGCGCTGAATGCGGCGCTGGGCCGCTCGCCCATGCCCTGGCGGCTGGACTGGAAAAACCTCAAGACCATCGATGCCAATGCGGTCGAACCCCTGTGCAAGGTGTTCAGCGGCTGGGCCGCCCAGCCGGTGCAGCTGCGCTTCATGGGAGAACCCGTGTTGCAGCGCATCCTGCAGGAGGCCACACCCTCGGGCGTGCGTGAAACCGTGCAGAGCTGGTGGCAGCTGCGCATGGAGGCGCTGCGGGTGACGCACCAGCCGGACGAGTTCGAGCTGACCGCGCTGGATTTTTGCGTCACCTACGAAGTTTCTCCACCCGCCTGGGACAGTGCCCGCTGCGACTACAAATCGCTGGACGCGTTGAGCGCCGAAAACTCCGGACAGGCCATCGTCGGGGATGTTTACCGCGATTCCGCGCCTTCCAGCATGAGCAGCGCACTCGAAGGCGATACCCAGATGGACGGGCATTCGCAGATGAGCAATCTCTACGCGGTCGAACTCTCGGGCCAGATCGAGGGCGATGCCATCGCCGTGCTCGACAAGCTCGAAGCCAAACTCATGGGTGCAGACATCATGGTGATCTCCTGCGCCAAGCTGATCCGGGTTGATTTTTCTGCGGCCGGCACCCTGCTCAACTGGGTCTCGGCCAGAGAAGCGGAAAACCGCGCCGTGCAGTTCACCGACGTGCACCGGCTGGTGGCTGCGTTTTTCAACGTGATTGGCATCACCGAACACGCCAGCGTGTTGTCGCGCATCGACTGAGGCCGGTTCCTGGCACCGGGCGCGCTGCCTGCGGCGGTGCTGTCAAATCCCCCTGCAATAGATTCCCGCGCTCCGCTGCTGGGCTGGCTGGCGCGCGTCTGCGCGGCACGGCGGCAGAAAAACGGCGACCCAGGGTCCCGATTCACCCTTCATCGCCGCAAAAACAGCCCTGCTTCGTGTGCGGCTTAAAGCAACACTTTCACTGGATGTTCTAAGTGCTTAATTTAGAACACTATTTGTATCTGCCGTGCTTTGCAAAATCATTCTAAGTGCTTGATTTCATTGAAAAAATTTGTAGCAAACCCCTTGCATGCGAAAACTTTCCTGATAAAGTGGGAAAAAGTGCAATTTAGTGGTGAAAAGTGTTTTCCAAAGGTTTTTAAAGTGTTCCAAGGCGCGTCTTCTCTAGCTCTCGATACCAAGGGTCGGCTCTCTGTGCCAACCCGGCATCGTGACGTGCTCAGCGCCACCGCATCGAGCCAGTTGACCCTGACCAAACACCCGCACGGCTGTCTCATGATATTCCCGCGCAACGAGTGGGAGAAGTTCCGCGAGCGTATCGCCGCGCTGCCGATGCAGGCGCAGTGGTGGAAGCGGATTTTTCTCGGCAATGCGATGGACGTGGACATGGACGCCACCGGCCGTGTGCTGGTATCGCCCGAGCTGCGGGCGGCCGCCGGCATCAGCCGGGACACGGTGCTGCTTGGCATGGGGGCTTATTTCGAGCTCTGGGATGCCGCCACCTACGCCGCCCAGGAGGCCGAGCAGATGAAGGGCGAGATGCCCGATGTGTTCCGGGACTTCTCGTTTTAGAAAGATGACGGTGCAGGACACATGGACACACCGCACCGTCTTGTTGAACGAAGCCATCGCAGCGCTTCACATCCAACCGGACGGCCACTACATCGACGCGACCTACGGGCGTGGCGGCCACTCGCGCCTGATCCTGTCGCACCTGGGCGCTGCGGGCCGCCTCACCGCTTTCGACAAGGACCTCGAAGCCATCGCCGACGCGCGCAGCATTGCCGACCCGCGGTTTTCCATCCGGCACGAGGGTTTCAGCCAGCTGTCGGCCTTGCCGGCGGGCAGCGTCGCGGGCATCTTGCTGGACCTCGGCATCAGCTCCCCGCAAATCGACAACCCGGCGCGCGGATTTTCCTTTCGCGGCGACGGACCGCTCGACATGCGCATGGACACCACACGCGGCCAGAGTGTGGCCGAGTGGCTGGCCGATGCAGAAACAGACACCATTGCGGAGGTGATTCGTGAATATGGCGAAGAACGGTTTGCTGGGCCGATTGCAAAGGCGATTGATCGTCGCCGACAGGAGCGGGGCCTTATTGGAACCACCGCTGAACTGGCCGAAGTCGTGGCTGGCGCGGTCAAAACCCGCGAGCCGGGCAAGGACCCTGCAACGCGCACATTTCAGGCTTTTCGGATTTTCATCAACGCCGAGCTTGAAGAGCTTCAACAGGCGCTAGATGCTTCGCTCACGCTGTTGCAACCGGGAGGCCGTCTGGTGGTGATCAGTTTCCATTCGCTCGAGGACCGCATCGTCAAGCAATTCATGACCGGGCATGCGCGCGAGGTGTATGACCGCCGCGCCCCTTTTGCGGCTCCGAAAGCGATGCGGCTCAAAGCGCTGGAGCGTGTCAAGCCCGGTGCCGATGAAATCGCTGCCAATCCGCGTTCGCGCAGCGCGGTCATGCGCAGTGCCGAGCGCACCGACGTGCCGGTCCAGGCTGTGACGCAACGCTACCCCGGAGCAGCAGCATGACCCGTCTCAACCTCGTGCTGCTTCTGGCCGTGTTGTTCAGCGCGCTGTACCTGGTGCACACGCAGTACGAATCACGCCGGCTGTTTGTAGAGCTTGAAAAGACAGCGGCGCTGAGCCGGCAGCTGGAGGCCGAGAAGGAGCGCCTGGAGGTCGACAAACGCGCGCAGGCCACGCCGCTGCGGGTCGAGCAGATTTCCCGGGATCGTCTGCAGATGCGCAGCGCCACACCGGCGATCACGCAGTACGTGAGCTACAAGGCCGTTCCGGCGGAGGCCGCCCGTGAGTAGAAGTGTGCGTTACACCTCCAGTCCCTTGCTGGCCAGCAAGACGCCGGTCTGGCGCAGCAAGCTGATTGTGGCGGGCATTGCGCTGGCGTTTGCCGGCCTGGCCGGTCGGGCGGCTTTTGTGCAGGTGGTGGGCAATGATTTTTTCCAGCGCCAGGGCGAGGTGCGTTTTGCGCGCACGCTCGAGTTGCCGGCCAACCGCGGCCGCATCCTGGACCGCAATGGCCTGATTCTGGCGTCCAGCGTGCCGGCGCCCAGCATCTGGGCCATTCCGGAAGATGTGGACGCCAGCAAGGCCGAGCTGGCCGAACTGGCTCGCCTGTTGCAGATGCCGCTGCCCGAGCTGAGCAAAAAACTCGCCAATGAGGACAAGAGTTTTGTCTGGATCAAGCGTCAGGTCGATGAAGCGGTCGGGCAGAAAATCCAGGCCATGGGCCTGAAGGGCATTTACCAGCGCAAGGAATACCGGCGCCAGTACCCCGAGGGCGAGGCGGCGGCGCATGTGGTCGGTTTCACCAATGTCGAAGACCGCGGCCAGGAGGGCATGGAGCTGGCCTTCAATCAGGAACTGGGCGGGCGTGCCGGCTCGCGCCGCGTGATCAAGGACAGACTGGGCCGGGTGGTGGAAGACGTGCGGGAGCAGGTGCCGCCTGTGGACGGCAGGGACCTGCAGCTGTCCATCGACAGCAAGGTCCAGTTTTTTGCCTATCAGAAGCTGCGCGACGCGGTGCTGCTGCACAAGGCCAAGGCCGGCAGTGTGGTGGTGCTCGACAGCGTCAGCGGTGAGGTGCTGGCCCTGGCGAACTACCCGAGTTTTTCACCCGAGAAGCGCCAGAACCTCAGTGGCGCCCAGCTCAGAAACCGCGCGCTGACCGACACCTTCGAGCCGGGCTCGACCATGAAACCCTTTGTGATTGCGCTGGCGCTGCAAAAAGGGCTGGTTCATCCCGAGAGCACCATCCAGACCGCGCCGGGCCGCATGACCATAGGCGGTTCGACCATTTCCGATGCGCATCCCCAGGGCCTGCTGACGGTCAACCAGGTGATCCAGAAATCCAGCAATGTCGGCACGGTCAAACTGGCCATGCAGATGCAGCCGCGCGAGATGTGGGAGATGTACACGCAGGTCGGTTTCGGTGCCAAACCGCAAGTGCCGTTTCCGGGGGCGGTCAGTGGCCGGCTGCGCGCCCACAAGACCTGGCGCCCGATCGAGCAGGCGACCATGAGTTACGGTTACGGGCTGTCCACCTCGCTGTTCCAGCTGGCCCATGCCTACAGCGTGTTTGCACGGGACGGCGAGCTGGTGCCGGTGAGCATGATAAAAAACGAGGAGCCCGCAGTCGGGGTGCGTGTCATCAGCGAGAAAAATGCGCTGGCCATGCGCCACATGCTGCACCTGGTGACCGGTCCGGGCGGCACCGCACCAAAAGCCCAGACCATGGGGTATTCCGTGGGTGGCAAAACCGGTACCGCCCACAAGCAGGAAGGCAAGGGCTACGCGGACAAAAAATACCGGGGATTTTTTGTCGGCATCGCACCGACGGAAAAACCGCGCATTGTGGTCGCCGTGATGATCGACGAGCCCACAGGCGGAAAATATTTTGGCGGCGACGTGGCTGCACCGGTTTTCAGTGAAACCGTGCAGCAGACACTGCGCATGCTGGGCCTGCCGCCGGACATGGCCGTCAAGCCGCAAATCGTCACCCGGCCGGTGGAGGAGTCGTTCTGATGGAACGCCTGCAAACACCCGATCAGGCGGCGCGCTGGTTGCGCCAGCAAGTGCGCGGCAGCCTGTGGACCGACAGCCGCAAGGTTGGTGACGGGGACGGTTTTATTGCCTGGCCGGGCGCTGCCACCGATGCCCGCCAGTATGTGCCGCAGGTGCTGGCCGCAGGTGCCCAAGCCTGCCTGGTGGAGTATGCCGGCGCCGAAGCTTTCGGATTTTCCGACACGCGTGTGGCCGCTTACGGCGGCCTCAAAGCCGCCACCGCGCCGATTGCTGCTGCCTACTATGAACACCCGAGCCGGGAGCTGGATGTGCTGGCCGTCACCGGTACCAACGGCAAAACCTCGACCACCTGGTGGCTGGCCCAGGCGCTGGGAAAACTCGGCAAACCCTGCGGCGTGGTCGGCACGCTGGGCATGGGCCTGCCCGGGGCCATGGTTTTCAACGGTCTGACCACACCCGATCCGGTGCTCTTGCAGCAGCAGCTCAGGCGCTGGGTCAACGAAGGTTTTGCCGCCTGTGCGCTGGAAGCCTCCTCCATCGGTATCGCCGAAAACCGGCTGGACGCGACGGCGATACGGGTGGCGATTTTCACCAATTTCACCCAGGACCACCTCGACTACCACCACAGCATGCAGGCCTATTGGGCGGCCAAAGCCAGCCTGTTCGGCTGGACCGGTCTGCAGGCCGCCGTGATCAATACCGATGATTCGCATGGCGAAACACTGGCCGCTTCGCTGCAGGGCTCGGGCCTGGATGTGTGGACCGTGTCCTGCCTAGCGCCGGCACGTCTGCAGGCCAGGGCCATCGACCACAGCCAGGACGGCATGTCGTTCGAGGTCTGGGAGGGCGAGCAATGCCACCGGCTTTCAACCGTTTTGGTGGGCCAATACAACGTGTCCAACCTGCTCGGCGTGATGGCGGCCCTGCGCGCGCTGGGCCTGCCCTTGCCGCAGGTGGTCCAGGCCTGTGCCGATCTGCTGCCCGTGCCCGGCCGCATGGACAGCATCGCGCAGGCTGGTCAGCCGCTGGTGGTGATCGACTATGCGCACACGCCGGACGCGCTGGAGAAAGTGCTGGCTGCACTCCAGCCGCTGGCCGCCGGCCGTGCCGGCAAACTCTGGTGTGTTTTTGGCTGTGGAGGTGAGCGTGATGCCGGCAAGCGCCCGCTGATGGCCGCCGCCGCGCAGCAAGCCGCCGACCGCGTGGTGGTCACCAGCGACAACCCGCGCAGCGAAGACCCGCAGGCCATCATCGACCAGATTTTGCAGGGACTGAGCCGTAATGAAAAAGTGCTGGTGCAGGCTGACCGTGCACTGGCGATTGCCCAGGCGCTCGGCCAGGCTGGCAGCACGGATGTGGTACTGATTGCCGGCAAGGGCCACGAAACTTACCAGGACGTCGCCGGCGTGAAGCGGCCGTTTTCCGACAAGGCGCAGGCTGAGGCGGCGCTGCTGGCGCGTGCCGGCGCGCAGCTGGCAAGTGGAGGCCGGACATGCTGACCCTGCAGCAAGCCCGGCTGTGCCTGCCGGGCGCCAGATTGATGGGTGACGGTGCACTGGAATTTGAGCGTGTGCACACCGACAGCCGCAGCCTGCAAGCCGGCGACTTGTTTGTGGCGCTCAAGGGGGAGCGTTTTGACGCGCATGATTTTCTCGCGCAGGCTCGCAAGCAGGGCGCGGTGGCAGCCCTGGCGCAGCATGGCCTGAGCGACGAACTTCCCGGCTTGCTGGTGGCCGACTCCAAACTGGCGCTGGGCCAGCTGGCCGCCGCCTGGCGGGCCCGCTTCAGCCTGCCGCTGATTGCGGTGACGGGCAGCAACGGCAAAACCACGGTCACACAAATGATTGCGTCCATCCTGCGCGCCTGGAAGCAGGATTCGGCTTTTGCGACGCAGGGCAATTTCAACAACGACATCGGCGTGCCGCTGACCTTGCTGCGTCTGCGTGCCAGCCACCAGATCGGTGTGGTCGAACTGGGCATGAACCACCCGGGCGAAATTGCCAGCCTGGCCGCCATGACCCGGCCCACGGTGGCGCTGGTCAACAACGCGCAGCGCGAACACCTGGAGTTCATGGCCACGGTGGAAGCGGTCGCGCG
Organism: Asaia bogorensis; assembly: GCA_943371375.1. GTDB lineage: Bacteria > Pseudomonadota > Gammaproteobacteria > Burkholderiales > Burkholderiaceae_C > Polaromonas. Next base: position 143,843 of record CALRUM020000009.1, on the reverse strand, counting down.
TGAAAACGGTGCCGTGATTGAAGCCTTGCCGGCCTCGGGCGTGGCGGTATTTCCGGCTGACGATGTGTATGCGCCGCTGTGGCGGGCCGCCGCCGGTACGCGCCCTGTGCTGACTTTTGCAACCGAAGGCGCTGCCGATGTGACGGCCTCGTTCCAGTGGAGCGGCATGGCGTGGCAGGTTCAGGCCCGCAGCCCGCAGGGCAATTTCAGTTTTTCATTGCAGCTGGCGGGACGCCACAACGTCAAAAATGCGCTGGCCGCCGCCGCCTGCGCGCTGGCTGCAGGTGTTCCCCTGGGCGCGATTGCCTCCGGCCTGTCGGATTTTTCCCCGGTCAAAGGCCGTTCCCGAGCCCTGCAACTACACACGGCCGGTCGCAAGATCACGCTGATCGACGACAGCTACAACGCCAACCCGGACTCCGTGCGTGCCGCTATTGATGTGCTGGCTGAACTGCCGGGCCCGCGCTTGCTGGTGCTCGGTGACATGGGGGAGGTGGGCGATCAGGGGCCGGCCTTTCACACCGAGGTGGGTCTGTATGCGCGCGAGCGCGGCATCGAGCGGCTGTTCACCCTGGGCCCGCAGTCGGTGTACGCCGCGCAGGCTTTTGGCCCCTCGCGCTCTTTCGGTGAAGACATGGCGGCGCTGCAGGCGGCGGCCCAGGCGGTGCTGCCGGAACTGGGCAGTGTGCTGGTCAAGGGTTCACGCTTCATGAAGATGGAGCGTGTGGTCGAGTCCCTGGTCGCCAGCACACAACAACAAGAACCTAGCGAGGAACACACTCATGCTGCTTAGCCTGGCCCAATGGCTGCAAACCCTGACCCCCGAGTTTGGGTATTTCCGGGTGTTCCAGTACCTGACCTTTCGCGCCGTGATGGCGGCGATGACTGCCTTGCTGATCGGGCTGATTGCCGGGCCATTTGTGATCCGCCGCCTGATCAGCCTGAAGATAGGCCAGCCGATCCGCGAGTACGCGATGCAGACCCATCTGAGCAAAAGCGGCACACCCACCATGGGCGGCGTGCTGGTCTTGCTGGCCATCGGTATCTCCACGCTGCTGTGGTTTGACCTGAGCAACCGTTTTGTCTGGATCGTGCTGATTGTCACCTTCGGTTTCGGCGCCATTGGCTGGGCCGATGACTGGCGCAAGGTGGTGCAGAAAGACCCCGAAGGCATGCGCTCACGGGAAAAATACTTCTGGCAATCGGTGATTGGCTTGCTGGCCGCGCTGTACCTGGTGTTCAGCATTTCGGAAAGCTCCAACCTGCGGGTGCTGGAGCTGTTTTTCAGCTGGGTGCAGTCGGGTTTTGATGTGAATCTGCCGCCCAAGGCCGGTTTGCAGCTGCCCTTCTTCAAGGAAATTTCCTACCCGCTCGGTGTGTTTGGTTTTGTGTTGCTGACTTACCTGGTGATTGTGGGCTCCAGCAATGCGGTGAACCTGACCGATGGCCTGGACGGCCTGGCGATCATGCCGGTGGTGATGGTTGGCTCGGCGCTTGGCGTGTTCGCTTATGTGACCGGCAGCGCGGTGTATTCAAAGTACCTGTTTTTTCCGCACATTCCGGGCGCCGGTGAACTGCTGATTTTCTGTTCGGCCATGGCCGGTGCCGGTCTTGCCTTCCTGTGGTTCAACACGCATCCGGCGCAGGTTTTCATGGGCGACGTCGGCGCGCTGGCATTGGGCGCAGCGCTCGGCACGATTGCGGTGATCGTGCGCCAGGAAATTGTGCTGGCCATCATGGGCGGCATTTTTGTGGTCGAAGCGATGTCGGTGATGTTGCAGGTGGCCTATTTCAAATACACCCGCAAGCGTTACGGCGAGGGCCGCCGCCTTTTCAGGATGGCGCCGCTGCATCACCATTTCGAGAAAAGCGGCTGGAAGGAAACGCAGGTGGTCGTGCGCTTCTGGATCATCACCATGCTGCTGTGCCTGATCGGCCTGTCCACCCTGAAACTGCGATGACTCCCGAACAACCCCTCCAGCCCGGCGATCTGCCCGCACCGTCTGCCCCGGAGCTGGCGCAGCTGCCCGTGCCTGCGGCTGATTCCGCGCCGGCGGCAGACGCTGGCCAGGCGCGCCGCGAGCTGGCTGGCAAGGCGGGTGCGCGGCCTTTGCCCGACACACTGACGGCTGCGCGCGATGCGGCGGCGTTTGTGGCCCAGTTGTTTGCCGAGGTCAGCGCGCCGGAGCTGGCTGCAGCGCCAGGCGCCGCGCTGGAGCTGCCGCCAGCGGCCGACACGGCTGCGCAGGCGGGTCATGAAGAAGATGTGCGTGCGGGCGCCGAAGCTGGCGTGGCCGCGCCGTCGCCCTTGCAGGGGCAACATGTGCTCGTGTTGGGCCTGGGCGCTTCGGGGCTGGCCATGGCACGCTGGTGTGTGCGCCGGGGCGCACGTGTCACGGTGGCCGATACCCGCGAGGCGCCGCCACAACTGGCACGCTTGCAGCTCGAGTTGCCACAGGCAGAATTTCGCGCCGGCGCCCTGGCGGCCGGCCTGATCGAGGGCCAGGACGTGCGCGCGGTTTTCCGCAGTCCGGGCCTGTCGCCAGCGATGGTGGCCCCGGTCTGGCAGGCGGCGCAAGCCATGGGTTTGACGGTGGGCGGTGAACTGGACCTGTTTGCAGCGGCCCTGCGGGAGCTCCGGGCCGAACGCGGCTATGCACCCAGAGTGCTGGCGATCACCGGAACAAATGGCAAGACAACCACCACCGCCTTGACAGGTCAGCTGGTCGCCCATGCAGGCAAAACCGTGGCGCTGGCGGGCAACATCGGCCCCAGCCTGCTGGACACGCTGGCCGGGCACATCGATGCGGGCACCTTGCCCGAGGTCTGGGTGCTGGAACTGTCGAGTTTCCAGCTCGACGGTGTACAGGGCTTCGAGCCCAGCGCAGCCACCGTGCTGAACCTGTCGCAGGACCATCTGGACTGGCATGGCGACATGCAGGCCTACGCGGCGGCCAAGGCGCGTATCTTCGGCAGCAAGGCCCTGCTGGTGCTCAACCGTGATGACCCGGCGGTGATGGCCATGCTGCCAGAACCAGTGCGTGCCAGGCTGCAAAAGCCGCAGTGGCGCGAGTATGTGAGCTTCGGGCTCGGCATGCCGCAGCGCCCTGGCGACTTCGGCATCGAAACCGTCAGCGGCATGGCCTGGCTGGTGCGCGCGGCCGAAGCCGATGAAACCGTCAAGCGCCGCAAGGACGAAGAAGTTGTGCTGCACATCCAGCGCCTGATGCCGGTGGAGGCCATGCGCCTGCGCGGGCGCCACAACGCCACCAACGCGCTGGCCGCTCTGGCGCTGGCCGGTGCCGTGGGCGGCCGCATGGCGTCCATGCTGCACGGCCTGCGCGACTACGCGGGCGAACCGCACCGTGTCACGCCGGTGGCGGTGGTCCGTGACGTCGAGTATTTCGACGACAGCAAGGGCACCAATGTAGGCGCCACGGTGGCGGCGCTGACCGGCCTGGGCGCCGAACGCCAGCTGGTGCTGATTGCCGGCGGCGAGGGCAAGGGGCAGGACTTTTCACCGCTGGCCGAACCGGTGCGCCGGCATGCCCGCGCCGTCGTCCTGATCGGGCGCGACGCACCGCTGATCCGCGCCGCCTTGCAGGAAACAGGCGTGCCCTTGCTGGAGGCCGACTCCATGCAGGCGGCGGTGCTGCTGGCTGCCGCACAGGCGCAGACCGGCGACGCCGTGTTGATGTCACCGGCCTGCGCGAGTTTTGACATGTTCGACAACTACGGCCACCGGGCCCAGGTGTTCTGCGCGGCCGTCCAGTCGCTGGCGCATGACGCGGGGGTGCTTGCATGAGCATGGTGCAGCGTCTTTCGGGCTGGTTCGCCGGGGCGGGTGCAGTGGCCGATGGCCTGCCCGTGCGGCTCGGCGGTGGTGGCGCTTCGCGCAGCACCACCACCCCTGTGCGCCTGTCCGGGGTGGACCAGACCCTGATCTGGGTCACCGTGGCCCTGCTGGTGTGGGGCCTGGTCATGGTGTATTCCGCCTCGATTGCAATGCCCGACAACCCCAAGTTTGCGCGTTATGCCCACACCCACTTTCTGCTGCGCCATGCCTTGTCGCTGGGTGTGGCTTTTACCGTCGCCCTGCTGACTTTTCAGGTGCCGGTTTCGACCTGGGAAAAACTGGCGCCCTGGTTGTTTGTGGCCTCGCTGGTGCTGCTGATGCTGGTGCTGATTCCCTTTATTGGCAAAGGTGTCAACGGCGCGCGGCGCTGGATTTCGCTGGGCTTCATGAACTTCCAGCCTTCGGAACTCGCGAAGTTTGCGGTGCTTTTGTATGCCGCCGACTACATGGTGCGCAAGATGGAAGTCAAGGAGCGTTTCTTCCGCGCGGTCATGCCGATGGCGGTGGCCATCGGCATTGTGGGCCTGCTGCTGCTGGCCGAGCCCGACATGGGCGCTTTCATGGTGATCTCGGTGATTGCCATGGGCATCCTGTTCCTGGGCGGCGTCAATGCCCGCATGTTTTTTGTGATCGCCACCGTGGTGGTGATTGCGTTTGCCCTGATGGTCATGCTCAGCGACTGGCGGCGTGAACGGATTTTTGCCTACCTCGATCCGTGGAGCGAAAAATATGCGCTCGGCAAGGGTTACCAGCTGTCCCATTCCCTGATTGCTTTCGGGCGCGGTGAAGTGTTTGGCGTGGGGCTGGGCGGCAGCATCGAAAAACTGCACTGGCTGCCGGAAGCCCACACCGATTTTCTGCTGGCCGTGATTGGCGAAGAGTTCGGCTTCCTGGGCGTGCTTTGCGTGATCGGCGCTTTCATGTGGATGACACGCCGCATCATGCACATCGGCCGCCAGTCGATTGCGCTGGACCGGCTGTTTGCGGGCCTGGTGGCGCAGGGCGTGGGCATCTGGATCGGCTTCCAGGCCTTCATCAACATGGGCGTGAACCTGGGCGCGTTGCCAACCAAGGGCCTGACCCTGCCGCTGATGAGTTACGGCGGGTCGGCGATTCTGATGAACCTGATTTCGCTGGCTGTGGTTCTTCGTATTGACTATGAAAACAGGTTGTTGATGCGCGGGGGGCGACCATGAGCTACCTGGCGAGGGGCCCCATCTTGATGGGGATCGACAGTAAAGCGAATGGGATGCGTTGCCGACGCCCGATCGTCCGCCTTGTGCAACCGTGCGGGAGGCAACCGGCATGAGCAAAACCGCGCTTGTCATGGCTGGCGGAACCGGCGGCCACATCTTCCCAGGCCTGGCTGTCGCCGAAGCCTTGCGGGATCGCGGCTGGCGGGTGCACTGGCTGGGTGGCAAGGGCACGCCGGGCCAGCCGAGCATGGAGAGCCAGCTCGTGCCGCCGCGCGGTTTTGCTTTTGAACCCATTGATTTTTCCGGTGTGCGCGGCAAGGGGCCTGTCACATTGGCGCTGTTGCCGCTACGGTTGCTCAAGGCCTTCTGGCAAAGCATTCAGGTGATACGTCGCGTCAAGCCTGATGTGGTACTGGGCCTGGGCGGCTATATTGCCTTTCCTGCGGGCCTGATGAGTGTGCTGCTGGGCAAACCCCTGGTGCTGCATGAGCAGAACTCGGTGGCGGGGATGGTCAACAAGGTGCTGGCCGGCGTGGCGGATCGCGTTTTCACCGCATTTCCGGATGTGCTGAAAAACGCGCAATGGGTGGGTAACCCCTTGCGTCCTGCATTCACGCAGCAGCCTGAGCCTTCTGTCCGCTTTGCCGGCCGTAGCGGACCTCTGAAATTGCTGGTGGTTGGCGGCAGTCTGGGAGCGCAGGCGCTCAACCGCATCGTTCCCCAGGCTCTCGCCCTCATTCCAGCGGCACAACGACCGAGCGTGCTTCACCAGAGCGGCGCCCGGCAAATCGATGAACTGCGCGGTAATTACACCGCTGCCGGTGTGCTGGCCGAACTGACCCCCTTCATTGACGATACCGCTCGCGCGTTTGCCGAGGCGGATTTGATTGTCTGCCGCGCCGGTGCCAGCACGGTCACCGAAATTGCGGCAGTGGGTGCAGCTGCACTGTTCGTGCCTTTCCCCGCAGCGGTCGATGACCACCAGACCCGCAATGCGGCCTTTCTGACGGAACAAGGCGGGGGATGGCTGGTCCAGCAAAAAGACCTGACGCCGGAATACCTTGCCCAGATGCTACAAAAAACGGAGCGTGCCGTGCTCATGGAACGTGGGCAGAAGGCCAAAACCATGCAAAAAACAAATGCCACCGCAGACGTGGTGGCGGCCTGCGAGGAGCTGGCGCCATGAAACACGCGATCAAGAACATCCATTTCATCGGCCTGGGCGGCTCCGGCATGTCGGGCATTGCCGAAGTGCTGCACAACCTCGGTTATGTGATATCGGGTTCTGACCTGTCGGACAGTGCCACGCTGCGCCGCCTCGCCGGCCTGGGCATCAAGACCTTTGTCGGCCATGCCGCCGGCAACCTCGCCAGTGTGGATGCCGTCGTCACCTCGACCGCAGTCAAAGCCGACAACCCCGAAGTTCTGGCGGCGCGCGACAAACGCATCCCGGTGGTGCCGCGTGCGCTGATGCTGGCCGAGCTGATGCGCCTCAAGCAGGGTATTGCGATCGCGGGCACCCACGGCAAGACCACCACCACCAGCCTGGTCGCCAGCGTGCTGGCCGAAGGCGGACTGGACCCGACGTTTGTGATCGGCGGACGCCTGAACAGTGCCGGTGCCAATGCCAAGCTGGGTTCGGGCGACTACATCGTGGTCGAGGCCGACGAGTCTGATGCCTCCTTTCTCAACCTGTTGCCGGTGATGGCGGTGGTCACCAACATCGACGCCGACCACATGGAGACCTATGGCCACGACTTTGGCAACCTGAAAAAGGCTTTTGTCGATTTTCTGCACCGCATGCCGTTTTACGGCACCGCGATTTTGTGCACCGACGATGCCGCCGTGCGCGACATCGTGCCGCAGGTGTCCTGCCCCATCACGAGTTACGGTTTTGGCGAGGACGCGCAGGTGCGCGCGGTGGATGTGAAAGCGGTCGGCGGCCAGATGTTTTTCACGGTGCAGCGGCGCAACGGTGTCACCCTGCCGGACCTGCCGGTGGTGCTCAATTTGCCGGGTGAACACAACGTGTTGAACGCCTTGTCGGCGATTGCCGTGGCGGTGGAGCTCAATGTGCCGGACGCCGCCGTGCTGAAAGCGCTGGCGGAGTTCAAGGGTGTGGGCCGGCGTTTCCAGCATTACGGCGATGTTCCCGCGCCCGCAGGCGGCAGCTTCACCGTGATTGACGATTACGGCCACCACCCGGTGGAGATGGCGGCCACGCTGGCGGCAGCGCGCGGCGCTTACCCCGGCCGGCGCCTGGTGCTGGCCTTTCAGCCGCACCGCTTCACCCGCACGCGTGACTGTTTTGAAGATTTTGTCAAGGTGATCGGGCTGGCCGACAGCGTGCTGCTGTCCGAGGTCTACGCTGCCGGCGAGGCGCCGATTGTGGCGGCCGATGGCCGGTCGCTGGCGCGTGCCTTGCGCGTGGCCGGCAAGGTCGAGCCCGTGTTTGTGGATGACATCGACGCCATGCCCCAGGCGATTGCCGACAACGCGCTGGACGGTGATGTGGTGCTGTGCATGGGCGCCGGCACGATAGGCGGCGTACCTGGCAAGGTGGTGGAGCTGCTACAAAAACCAGAGCGTGTAGCGCAGGAAGGTAAAGGGCTGTGAGCCAGATCGACTCTCCATTTGGCAAGGTGGCGGTGCTGCTGGGCGGGCAATCGGCAGAGCGCGAAGTCTCGCTGATGTCGGGCCAGGGGGTGTTGCAGGCCCTGCGTTCGCGCGGTGTGGATGCGTACGCTTTTGACCCTGCCGAACGTGAACTCGGTGAACTCAAGCGCGAGAAGTTCACGCGCTGCTTCATCACCCTGCATGGCCGGTTTGGCGAAGACGGCACGGTGCAGGGCGCGCTGGAGCTGATGGGTATTCCCTACACCGGCTCGGGCGTGATGGCTTCGAGCATTTCCATCGACAAGGTCATGACGAAACGGGTCTGGCTGGCCGAAGGCCTGCCGACGCCGAAGTACGTCCTGCTGCGGCGCGGTGCGTTTGATCGCCAGCAGGTCATGACGGTACCCGACCAGCTGGGCTTGCCGGTGATTGTCAAGCCCGCGCGTGAGGGTTCGTCCATCGGTGTGGTGAAAGTCGCCGGGTATTCGGGCATGGCCGACGCCGTGGATCAGGCGGCGGTGCTTGATGCCGACGTGTTGTGTGAGCAGTTCATCGAAGGCGACGAAGTGACCTGCCCGGTGCTGGGAAGCGGCGCTGCCGCGCGCGCGCTGCCGGTGATACGCATTGTTGCGCCCGAAGGCAACTACGACTACCAGAACAAGTACTTCACCGACACCACCCAGTATGTGGTGCCTTGCGGCCTGCCGGCCGGCGAAGAGCAGGCCATCCAGGCCATGGTGCTCAAGGCTTACCGCGTGCTCGGCTGCAGGGGCTGGGGCCGGATCGACGTGATGATTGACGGCAAAACCCGCCAGCCCTACCTGCTCGAGATCAATACCGCGCCCGGCATGACCGGCCATTCGCTGGTACCCATGTCGGCACGTGCCGCCGGAATCAGTTACGAAGACCTGTGTCTGGAGCTGCTGCGCAGCGCCAGTCTGGATCATCTTCCCCCCACCGGAGGCGCCGCGTGAACCAGGCCTTGCCCACTCCGCTGGACGTCAAGCTCATGAACACCACTTCGCTGGTGCTGATGCTGGTGTTTGTGGGCATGTTGCTGACGCTGGGCGTGTCCTGGCTGCTGCAGCAAAACCTGTTCCGGCTCAGCGCCATACGGGTGGGCGGGGATCTGGGTCACAACAACGCGGTCACGCTGCGCGCCAACGTGGTTCCCAAACTCAGCGGCAACTTTTTCACCGTCGATCTGGCCCGGGCGCAAACCGCCTTCGAAGCCGTGCCCTGGGTGCGCAAGGCCGTGGTCAAGCGCGAGTTTCCGAACCGCTTGCGGGTGTTGTTGCAGGAACACCAGGCGATTGCACTCTGGGGGCAGGAGGGTGATGCCCGCCTGGTCAACAGTTACGGCGAGGTGTTTGAGGCGAACCAGGGTGATGTCGAGTCCGATGACTTGCCCCTGCTTCATGGGCCGCAGGGGCAGGCCGGGCTGGTGGTGCAGGCTTACCGCCAGCTGGCACCGGTGTTTGAAAAGATAGACGCCCGGCTCGAGCAGCTGGAGCTGACACCGCGCGGCAGCTGGCGCGCCCGGCTGGACGACGGGGTGGTGATAGAGCTCGGTCTGGGCTCGCTCGACGACATCACCAGCCGCGCGCAACGGTTTGTCGCCACCCTGACGCAGGTGGCCAGCAAGTTCGGCCGGAACCTGGAGTCGGCCGATCTGCGTTACAGCAACGGTTATGCATTGAAGCTGAGGGGCGTCACAACCACGGGCTTGGGCGGCAAAGAGGACAGGAAAGAAAAAAGGTAAAGATATGGCCAAGGAATACAAAGATCTGGTGGTGGGGCTGGACATCGGGACCAGCAAGGTCATGGCGGTGGTGGCCGAGGTGCTGCCGGGCGGCGAGCTCAAGCTGGCGGGGCTGGGCATTGCCTACAGCAACGGGCTCAAGCGCGGCGTGGTCGTGAACATCGACGCCACCGTGCAGAGCATCCAGCAGGCGCTGAAAGAAGCCGAGCTGATGGCCGACTGCAAGATTGCGCGTGTCTACACCGGCATCACCGGCAGCCACATACGCGGCATCAATTCCAGCGGCATGGTGGCCGTCAAGGACAAGGAAGTCACGCAGGCCGACGTGGCCCGCGTGATCGAGACCGCCAAAGCCATCAACATCTCCACCGACCAGCGCCTGCTGCTGGTCGAACCGCAGGAGTTTGTGATTGACGGCCAGGACGTGCGCGAGCCGATTGGCATGAGCGGTATCCGGCTGGAAGCCAAGGTGCATATCGTCACGGGTGCGCAAAGTGCGGCCGAGAACATCATCAAGTGTGTGCGCCGCTGTGGCCTGGAGGTGGACCAGTTGATGCTCAATCCGCTGGCCTCCAGCCTGTCGGTGCTCAGCCGCGACGAGCAGGAGCTTGGCGTGGCGCTGGTCGATATCGGCGCCGGTACCACCGATGTGGCGATTTTTACCGGCGGGGCGATTCGCCACACGGCGGTGATCCCGATTGCCGGCGACCTGATCACCAGCGACATCGCGATGGCGCTGCGCACGCCGACCAAGGACGCCGAAGACATCAAGGTCGAAAGCGGTTTTGCCAAGCAGCTGCTGGCCGATCCGGATCAGCAGGTTGAAGTGCCAGGGCTGGGTGACCGGGGTCCGCGCATGCTCAGCAAACAGGCGCTGGCCGGTGTGATTGAGCCGCGCATCGAGGAGATTTTCTCGCTGGTGCAACAGGTCATCCGCGAATCGGGTTACGAGGAGGTCCTGTCCTCCGGCATTGTGATCACCGGCGGCAGCGCCGTCATGCCCGGCATGGTGGAGCTCGGCGAAGACATCTTTCTCAAGCCGGTGCGGCGCGGCATTCCGCGTTACTCGAGTGCCTTGTCCGACATGGTGGCCCAGCCGCGCGCGGCCACGGTCATGGGTTTGCTCGAGGAGGCGCGGCTGGCACGCATGCGTGGCCACCGCGTGTCGCAAAAAGCCGGCAGCGTGCACAACGCTTTTGGCCGCGTCAAGGACTGGTTTGTGGGGAACTTCTGATGAAAAACTTCATTCGCTTTATCCGTCGGACTTCACGCTGCAGACACTCGGGGGGCGCAGATCCCCCGGCATGACGCCGGGTTTCTTGAGGTGTATTCATAAAAATTTTTGGCAACTGCAACTTCACTGACAGGAGGCTCACATGAGCATCGAAATGATTGAAATCGAAGAGTTCAACCAGGGCACACAGATCAAGGTGATCGGTGTGGGTGGTGGCGGCGGCAACGCTGTGGAACACATGATTGAGCGCAACGTCCAGGGCGTGGAGTTCATCTGCGCCAATACCGATGCGCAGGCATTGGGCCGTGGCAGCGCGCACAAACAGATACAGCTCGGTGGCAGCGGCCTGGGCGCGGGCAGCAAACCCGAGAAGGGCCGGGACGCGGCCGAGATGGCGGTGGAAGACATCCGCGAGGCGATTGCCGGCGCACACATGTTGTTCATCACCGCCGGCATGGGTGGCGGAACCGGCACCGGCGCGGCGCCGGTGATTGCGCGTATTGCCAAGGAGATGGGCATACTGACCGTCGGTGTGGTGACCAAACCTTTCGAGTTTGAAGGCGGGCGCCGCATGACCAACGCCGACCTGGGTCTCGCCGAGCTCGAAGCCAACGTTGATTCGCTGATCGTGGTGCTCAACGAAAAGCTGCTTGAAGTGCTGGGCGACGACGTAACGCAGGACGAGGCCTTTGCCCATGCCAACGATGTGCTGAAAAACGCCGTCGGCGGCATTGCAGAGATCATCAATGTGCCGGGCCATGTCAACGTTGACTTCGAAGACGTGCGCACCGTGATGGGTGAACCCGGCAAGGCCATGATGGGCACGGCCCGCGCCAACGGCCCGGACCGCGCGCGTATTGCCGCCGAACAGGCCGTCGCCTGCCCGCTGCTCGAAGGCATAGACCTGTCGGGTGCCAAGGGCGTGCTGGTGCTGATCAGCGCGGCCAAAGGCTCGCTCAAGCTCAATGAGTCCAAGCTGGCGATGAACACCATCCGTGCTTACGCCTCGCCCGATGCGCATGTGATTTACGGTACTGCTTATGACGATGAGCTCGGTGACGACATCCGTGTCACGGTGGTCGCCACCGGTCTGAGCCGCCAGGGCGCGCGCCGCCATGCGCCACCGCTGCAGGTGTTGCGCACCGGTACCGACAACATGCCGGTGCTGAACATGGCCGTCGGCGGCGGCACCGTCAGCGGCGCCCATCCGGGTGGCAGCGGCATGGGTTCGGCCCAGCCGGACTACGGCAACATGTCGGTCCCCAGCGTCTGGCGCACGAATCGCACGCAGGCAGCGGCCAAGGTCGATGCGCTGGCATCGGGCGGCATGGACGACTTCGAGATCCCGGCCTTTCTGCGCAAGCAGGCTGACTGAGTTTTCATGGAGTAAAAAGCAGGGTGGGCTTCACGGGAGCCCACCCTTTTTTATGCCTGACAGTACCCGTGCTTGCCGGGGAGATGTGATGAAAGTCCAGACGATTCATGCGCTCTTGCTGACGCTCCTGCTTGTCGGGCAAGCAGGTGCACAGACCGCCCGGCCCGAGCAGGCAGAGAAAGTCAGCTGGCCCAGCATGCTGTGCACGCCGACGGCCTGCAACCGGCTGGCCGGCCAGGGCCTGTTGTTTGCGCCGCCCGGCGCGAAAAAGGTGGTGCTGATTTCCCACGGATCCCAGGGCGTTGACAGCCGGATGTTCGACTATGTGGACAGCCTGCTGAAGGAAGGTTTTGCCGCGCTGGTGATTGACCACTGGAAGCCGCGCGGCATAGGCGTGACGCATGACGACTACATTGCCGCCTCACTGCGCGGTGGCAACGAGCTGAACATGGTCTCCGACAGCCTGACCGCTGCGGACTGGTTGCGCTCCAGAGGGTATGAAAGAGTGGGCAGCATCGGCGAGTCACAGGGCTCGTCGGCCGCCATCGTGCTGCAGCAAAAATGGGCGCATGTGCTGATCGAGCGCAACATCCGGCGCATCTACGGCAGCGACTTCCGCACCAGGCCGCTGGATGCGGTGGTGGGTTTGTACGGTTTCTGCGGCTTCCGTCATGCCACGCGCGATGCCTACTTCCCCACGCCTTTCCTGTTCATCACCGGTGAGGTCGATGACGAAACGCCGAGCAAATATTGTGAGCGTTATGTGCCATGGATGAACGAACGCGGCGGCAACGCGAAGATCATCGTGATACCGGGCGAGGGCCACAGTTTTGACGCGCCCTACAAGCGCCAGCGCAATGTCTTCGGGCCGCATTATGCGAAGTGCGACATCCTGGTGGATGAAACCGGCGTGACCGAGCTCAACAGCGGCGAAAAAATGCCCGGTGCCACCAACGTCAACGCCATGCTGGCCAAATGCGCCAGCAAGGTTTACCACTCGGGTTACTGGAAGGACCGCTTCATCGCCGTGCCGCACTGGACAGGGTTTTTCAGGCAGCACCTGTAACCCGCAGGCCATGGGCACTTAAAATGACCGCATGCTCCAGCAACGCACCCTCAAATCCCTGACCAAAGCGGTCGGTGTTGGCCTGCACAGCGGCCAGCGCGTCGAGCTGACCCTGAGGCCGGCTGCGCCTGACACGGGTATTGTGTTCAGGCGCGTCGACCTGCCGCAGCCGGTGGACATCCCCATTTCCGCGCAGGCGGTCACCGATACGCGCCTGGCCTCGACCATCTCCAGCGGCGGCGCCAAGGTGCACACGGTTGAACACCTGATGTCTGCCTGTGCGGGTCTCGGCATTGACAACCTCTATGTGGATATCACCGCAGAAGAAGTGCCCATCCTCGACGGCTCGGCATCGTCCTTTGTGTTTCTGCTGCAATCGGCCGGCATCGAATTGCAGGCGGCGCCCAAACGTTTTATCCGTGTGCTCAAACCGGTCGAGGTCCGCGAAGGGCAGGGCGCGTCCGAAAAATGGGCGCGCCTGAGCCCTTACAACGGCTACAAGCTGGGTTTTGAAATTGACTTCGACCACCCGGCGGTAGATTCGACCGGTCAGCGGGTGGAGTTCGACATGGGCAGTGGCTCCTACAGCCGCGACATCGCGCGGGCCCGGACTTTCGGTTTTACCAAGGACGTCGAGATGATGCGCGCCAACGGCCTGGCCCTGGGCGGCGGTCTGGACAATGCCATCGTGATGGACGACTACAAGGTGCTCAATACCGACGGCCTGCGTTACAACGACGAATTCGTCAAACACAAAATCCTCGACGCCATGGGCGACCTGCATCTGCTCGGCAAACCGCTGCTCGCGGCCTACAGCGCCTTTCGCTCCGGCCATGCGCTGAACAACAAGCTGCTGCGCGAATTGCTGGCGCATGCCGATGCCTATGAGGTGGTCACTTTCGAAGACGAGAAAAAAGCCCCTCAGGGGTTTGCGCAATTGGCGCGGGCTTGGTAGGCCGGTGGCTGTATGGCGATATTCCGCATTGTCATTTTTCTGCTGCTGGCTGCGGCCGGTGTCTCCTTCGCGCTTTTTGCGCTGACCTCCAACCCGCGCTACAAACGTGCCGGCCTGCGGATACTGCTCGGTACCCTGGTCGCGGCCTTCGTCTTTTTTGCCGTCCTGATCGCTGACCAGCTGGCCTGAGCCTCAGTGGTGGCGCCCGTCCTTGAATGACGCGGTGGACTTGCGGCCCAGTGTGGCAGCGCGCGCCAGCATGGCGGCCGAAGCGCCCACATGGGCATGGGTGATGGCCAGGCCCAGCGCATCGGCCGCGTCCTTGCCGGGCAGCGCCGGCAGCCGCAAGAGGCGCTTGACCATTTCCTGCACCTCGGGTTTTCCGGCCTTGCCGTAACCGGCGACGGCTTTTTTCATCTGCAGCGGTGTGTATTCGGCGACCTCGATGCTGCAACTGACCAGCGCCGTGACACAGGCGCCGCGCGCCTGGCCCAGCATCAGCGTGGCCTGGGGGTTGACGTTGACAAACACGATCTCGCAGGCCGAACAATCCGGGCTGTAGCGGGCGGTGATTTCACAAATGCCGTCAAACAGCACTTTCAGCCGTGCCGGCAGGTTGCCGGTAGCCAGGTGGGTGGTCTTGATGGTGCCGCTGGCCACGTAGGTGAGCAGCGGCCCGTTCACATCAATCACGCCGAAACCGGTGATTTGCAGGCCTGGGTCTATACCAAGAATTCTCATTCGCTCTGCTTTTTATAGCGGCTTGCGCACGTGGAATATGGGCTAGAGCCCGAAATACCAGCGAACCGAGTGAAAAAACACGGGCGCGGCGAAACACAGCGCATCGACGCGGTCGAGCAGGCCGCTGGCGCCGGTGACCGACTTGCCTTCGCTGCCCCAGTTGGTGATGCCGCGGTCGCGCTTGAGGGCCTTCATCACGAGGTGGCCCAGCGAGCCGGCGACGCAGGCGATCAGTGCCATGGCCACCGCCTGGGCCGGCTTGAACGGGGTCAGCCCGGACATCAGGCCGCCCACAAAGCCGCCAACGGCCAGGCCTGTGAGCCAGCTGCTCCAGTGAAAGGTCTGGCTGACCTGGGGCGCTGTGGGTGTCCGGGGCCAGCGGCGCGCCGCCAGGTGTTGCACCAGCATGCCGGTTTGCACCACAAACACCAGGAAGAAGACCAGAAAGGCATTTTTTCCGCTGTAGCCGGGGAAGTCCAGCAACAGCAGGGCCGGCACATGGCTCATGCCATACACGCAGACCATGATGCCCCACTGCAATTTGGCATTGCGTTCCAGAAAGCGTTGCGGGTCATTGGCCAGCGCACTGACCACCGGAATCGCCAGAAACACATACACCGGGATAAACACCGTGACCAGATCAAAACGCTCCGTGATCACGAGCCAGAACTGCGCCGGCAAGACCACAAAAAACGCCAGCACCAGGCTGCGGTGGTCGCCGTGGCGCGTCGGTGACAGTGTGATGAATTCGCGCAGCGCGAAAAAAGCCACCAGTGCAAACAGCAGGGTGGCCACGGTATCGCCGAGTGCCCAGCCGACCCAGAACACCGTGCACATGATCCAGGAGGTGTTGAGCAGGCTGCTGAGCTCGCGCAGGTCCTGGCTGCGTGCTTCGTTCTCGCCGTCGTCGCGCAGCGACATGACCAGGGCCGCAATGCTGGCCGCGATCAGCAGGCCAAAAACCATGACAAACAGCAGGCCGACCTGGTGTGAGGGGCTGAGGTTGCGCAGAAAGCTGCTCATCAGGTATCCCGCAAGGAAATCACGGCCTGCCGTGCGCGCAGCAGAAAGGCGCTGCGGTCTTCGCCTTCGCCGAGTGCGATGGGCGCGCCAAAAGTGACCGAACACAAAATCGGCACAGGCACCACCTCCCCCTTGGGCATCACGCGCTGCACGTTGTTGATCCACGCCGGCACCAGCACCACCTGCGGAAACTTCTGCGCCAGGTTGTACAGCCCCGACTTGAAGGCCTGCGGCTCTTCCTGGTTGCCGCGTGTGCCCTCGGGAAACAAAATGACGGAGTCACCGTTTTGCAGCGCATCGATCAAGGGCTCCAGCGGGTCCTGATCGCCGGTTTTGGCGCGGTCCACATAAATCGCGTTGAAAACTGCCGTGGTGATCCACTGCTTGAACGGGGTCTTGGTCCAGTAATCTTTCGCGGCGATGGGCCGGGTGATGCTGCGCAGCTCGCTCGGCAGCGCGGCCCAGATCAGCACCAGATCGGCATGGCTTTGGTGGTTGGCAAAATAAATCCGTTGCTCGGCTTTGGGCGGGCAACCCTGCCAGCGTGCCTGCGCACCGGTCAGCGCACGGATCAGCCCCAGCAGGAAATACCCCATCAGCCGCGCCAGCACCCGGGACAGCTCGGTGTGGCTCATGGCAGCTCCACCCCGCCCATGCGGGCTGCAATCGTGCCGGCGCGGGAGGCCAGGTAGCCGGAGCCGGGGCGCGTTTCAAAATACTTGGGGCGCGGCAGCATGACGGCCAGGCGTGCGGCCTCGTAGGAACTGAGCCTGGCCGCGGGCTTGCGGTAGTAGTGCTGGGCCGCCGCCTCTGCGCCGAACACCCCTTCGCCCCATTCCACATTGTTCAGGTAAATCTCCAGAATGCGCTGCTTGCTGAGCAACGCCTCCAGCAACAGGGTCAGCAGCAGCTCCTGGCCCTTGCGCATCAATGTGCGCTCTCCGGACAGGAACAGGTTTTTGGCCAGCTGCTGCGTGATCGTGGAGCCGCCCACAATTTTCGGGGCCCTGGCCGGTGCCCGGTTGCTGCCCGCAGGCGCGGCGCGGCTGGCCAGGCGGCTGGTGTTTTGTTCTGCGCGCTGTTCGGCCCGGGTGTTTTTCTCCCAGGCTTTTTCCAGCGCTTCGAGGTCCACCCCTTCATGCTCGACAAAGGTGGCGTCTTCGGACGCGATGACGGCTTTTTTCAGGTGGTCGGAAATCGCGGCATAAGGCACCCATTGCTGGCGCCAGGGCAGTGCGCCTTTTTCAGTCGCCACGCGGTAAATTTCCGAGCGCTGAAAGGCGGTGGACTGCGGGTCCAGCACCAGCATCAGCGCGATGCGGCCGGCAAAATACAGCTGCAGCGCCAGGCCCGCGAGCAGCGCCAGGGCGATCCAGCGCAGCACGGCCTTCATGCGCCTGCCCTGCGCATTTCCTGCAGCACCTGCGCCGACGGCGGGCGCACCCCGCGCCAGAACAAAAAGGATTCCGCCGCCTGTTCAACCAGCATGCCCAGGCCGTCGCGCGGCAGGCCACCGGCTGAAGCGGCCCAGTCCAGAAAACCCCGGGCTGCCGGGCCGTACATCATGTCGTAAGCCAGTGCGCCGGGTTTGAGCAGGCCTGGCGGCAGGGTGGTGGCTGCGCCGCCCAGGCTGCTCGCGGTGGCATTCACAACCACATCAAAACCGGCCTTCAGCCCTTGCAGCTCGTGCGCCAGCAGCTCTGTTTTTTGTAGCAGATTGTGCAGCGACGGGTGCCCGGCGTGGCGTGCCACCAGCGCGGCGGCGCGCGTGTGGGTGCGGTTGGCGACCACCAGCCGGCGTGGCCCGGCCCGCAGCAATGGCCCCAGCACCCCGGCCGCCGCGCCACCGGCGCCCAGCAGCAGCAGGTCGCAGCCCGCCAGGCTGATACCGGCGTTGAGCTCGATGTCCTTGACCAGGCCGATGCCGTCGGTGTTGTCGGCCTCGATGCCGGCCTGGCTGAAGCGCAGGGTGTTGGCGGCCTGGGCCAGTTGCGCGCGTTCGGTGGCGCTGCCGGCGAGCTGGAAAGCCTCAAACTTGAAAGGCACGGTCACATTGCAGCCGCTGGCGCCGCCGGCCACCCAGTGCTGCAGCGTGAGGGCGAAAGCGTCCAGCGGAACCAGCAGCCTGCCGTAGTCCATGACCTGCCCGGTCAGCTCGGCAAAACGCGCGTGGATTGCGGGCGAGCGGCTGTGTGCCACTGGATTGCCGAGAACGCCGTAGTGATCCATCGGTTTTGCTCAGCGCTCGGTGAGCCGAGTTTCCAGGGTTTCATCGCGGTTGAACTTGAAGCGCGAGACCACCACAATCTGGTCGGCCTTGCGGCGCATGGCCGGGTTGAAGGGCTCAAACGGGCCGCTGCTGCGCGCAATACTTTGGGCCCGCCGGTCCAGGGTCAGGCTGCCCGAGGTTTCTGCCACCTCGGTGGACAACACGCGGCCGTCAAAGTTGACGGTGATGATCATGGTCAGTTCGCCATAGAGTTTTTTGCCGGCCTGTTCGGGGAAGTTCACCGTGCCTTTTTCTTCGATCTTGCGGCGCAGGGTGTCGTAATACACCGCATAAACTTCTTCGCGTGTGGCCGGGCTGATGTAGCGCTTTTTCGGCCTGGCGTTTTCTTCGTTGATGCGTTTTTCGATTTCCGCCAGTATCTTGACCAGCTGTTTGCGTTTTTCCTCGCGCTCCAGCTGTGCCGGATCCGTGGCCGCTACCTTGGGGTCGGGCGGCGGCATGCTGGCCAGCTGCTTCTTGATCTGTGCCAGCAGCAGGGTCTGCTGCTCCTGCATGGCTTCCACCTTGCGGCGTGCATCTTCGCTGGCGTCGCCGAGTTCGGTCAGGGCCGAGGGTGGCAAGGGGCTGGTGGCCCGGCCCTTCTCCAGCTCGCCGCCGCCGGCCAGCGAGGTCTGGGCGATGGCTTTGGCCTGCTCCGGGCGTTCGCTGGATTTGGCGTTGACCAGAATCACTTCCAGCGGCGTGTCCTGGAAAATGCGGTTGAAGCGTTCCGGATCGACAAAACGCACGGTCAGCAAAACCGCGTGGATGGCGACCGATACGCCCAGGGCAATTTGCAGGGTGCTGGGTGACTTCACAGGAAAAGATTATCCGCGCTAACTCGCCGCTGCTGCCACCGCAGATGTGTCATCGGACGCATCGCCCAGATCGACAGCAATCGAGATCGGTCCGGCGGCGATTTCCGATTCGTTGTCTTCTTCGTCCACCTGTTCGGCCGCAGCCTCGTCGAGCACCAGATCCAGACGCTCAATCACCGTGCTGCTGATGTCCAGCGTGATCTCATCGATCTCACCGAGACGTATGCGCACCCTGGCGCCGCGTGGCAGCCCCTGAGCGCCCAGGGCCGGCAACACCAGCGGCAGGTCGTCGGCACGCACCAGCTGGTCCTTGAAGGCGGTGGCGGTCAGTTCGGTGATGCCGTTTTGCTGCAGATACTTGAGCGTCCAGTAACGTTCTATGCCGGCCTGGAAAGCGTTGTAGGCGCTGTAGGCCCCGTCAAAGCCGGAGATGATGGAAAACAGCTCTGCGTCCTTGGGTTTGAACGGTGCGGCCAGCGCAGCAGTGCGGCCGTGTTTGACGCAGGCGATGATTTGCCACTGGTTGACCAGGTCGGTGTAGCGGCGCAGCGGTGAGGTCGCCCAGGCGTAACTTTTGACGCCTATGCCGGCATGTGGCAGGGCCTTGGTGCCCATGCGCACTTTCACGCCGGGCGCCAGGCTGGCCTGGCTGCGGTAAATGCCGGGTACGCCGTGTTCGGCCAGCCACTGGCCCCAGGTGCTGTTGGCGAGGATCATGGCCTCGGCCACGATCAGGTCCAGCGGTGCACCACGCTTGCGGATGCTGATGCTGACGGCCTCGTTGCCCTCGGGCTCCTTGCCCGTCGGGTTGTCCAGGCTGAAGTTGTAGTCAGGCCGGTTGAAATTTTCCGGTTTGCCGCGCACCACTTCGCGTTGCGCCTTGAGTTGCCGGGCCAGCCTGTGCAAAAAGCGCAGTTCGGTGGCCCAGGCCACATCTGACGTCGCATCCGCTTCAGGCGCTTCGAAAAACGCCTCGGTAAAAACGGCGTCGAGTTTGTCGTGGCGCAGGTTGGCGGCAATTGGCACCTGCTCCAGCCGCGTGCTGGTGGCGCTGATGGCCAGTGTGGCTTCGTCCAGCGTGACATACAGCGACAGGGCCGGGCAGTTGCGCCCCTCCTGCAGCGTGTAACTTTGCACCACGGCATCGGGCAGCATGGTCAGCTTGTAACCGGGCATGTAAACCGTGGACAGGCGCGCGCGACCCAGCAGATCGATGGGGCTGCCCGGCAGCACCGCCAGCCCGGGGGCGGCAATGTGGATGCCCAGCGTGACCACACCGCTGCCCAGGCCCGCTACCGACAGTGCATCGTCGATCTCGGTGGTGCTCGAGTCGTCAATCGAGAAAGCACGCACAGCGGCCAGCGGCAGCTCGTCCTTGATGGCCGGTGCCTGCACCGCAGGGAAGCCCGTGCCTTTCGGAAAGTTCTCGAACAGAAAACGCTTCCAGTGAAACTGGTAGGGCGAGGCGATGGCGCCGGCTTGTTGCAGCAAGTCCAGCGGCTGCTTGTGGGCAGCCCGCGAGGCTTCGACCACAGCCTTGTATTCGGGGCTGTTTTTGTCGGGCTTGAACAGAATCTTGTAGAGCTGCTCGCGCACCGGCGCCGGGCAGCTGCCCTGGGCCAGTTCTTCGGCCCAGGCGGTGATTTGCGCCACCACCTGTTTCTTCTTCTCGATGGCCAGCAGGGCCTGCTGCAGGATCTCGGCCGGGGCCTTGCGGAAGCGCCCCTTGCCGGCGCGCCGGAAATAATGCGGTGCTTCAAACAGGCGAAACAGCGCTGCGGCCTGCTGCTCGGTCGAGGCCGGTTTGCTCGGATCGGCGCTGAAATAGTCGCGCGCCAGGTCGGCGAAACCGAATTCTTCTTCGCTGGCAAATTCCCAGGCCAGGTCCAGCTCAATTTGCTGGCTCAAGGTCTGCCCGGCGGCCACCAGCTCGGCCGGGGCCGGTTTTTCGAACTTCAGCACTGCATTGACCGCCTTGACCTTGACCCGTTTGCCGGAGTCGAGCTCGACCTGCAGCGAGCTGTCCGCCTCCGACAGGATACGACCGGCCAGAAACTTGCCGGCCTCTTCAAACAATACAAACAAATCATTGTCCTTTGGTTACTTCTCTTAGTGTAATCAGCCGCCCCCGGGGCTGGCCTCAGGCGAGGTCCAGGAAGTCCATGACCTCAGGCAGGTGAAATTCGAAGTCGCTGAGGGCGTGGTCGCCACCTTCCAGCAGCTTGATACGCGCGCCGGGATAACGGCCGGTCATTTCGCGCCA
Organism: Asaia bogorensis; assembly: GCA_943371375.1. GTDB lineage: Bacteria > Pseudomonadota > Gammaproteobacteria > Burkholderiales > Burkholderiaceae_C > Polaromonas. The sequence goes on along the minus strand of CALRUM020000009.1, from coordinate 122,669 downwards.
GTCCAGCACTTCGTCGCCCCTGGCGATCACCGCAAAATAGTTTTCCGGCTGAGCGACGGGGCCGTGGGCAAGGGCGCGCAACTCGTCGACAAAGCGCGGCTCGAAGAAAAACCGCTCGTTCGGGTCATGCCAGGCCGTCTGCTCGCCGATGTACTTCGCCAGGTCGCGCGCCGGATTCACGGCAGGGTTGAGCAGCACCGCCTTGCAGCCCCAGGTTTCGGCCACATGGGTCGCGTAAAAGCCGCCCAGCGACGAACCCGTCACCGCCAAGGCGTGGCGCGGCCAGCCGGCGATGCCCTCGCTCACCATCTGCATTGCTTCCCGCGGCGAGGGCGGCAACTGCGGGCACCACCAGACCACATCGGGGTGTTGCTGGCGTACCAGGGCGCCAAACTGGCGTGCCTTGGCCGATTGCGGCGAAGAGCGAAAGCCGTGCAGGTAGAGCAGGTGGGTGGTGGTCATGGAAAGAGGTCAACAGCCTCGCCGGCAACCGGCCTGCCTGTTGAGCTGCGGGCTGGGGTGGGCCTGAGGCGCCAGGCAGGTTGAATTTGCTATGAAATCAGTAGCTGCTTGCGCACGTCCAGCAAGGGCGAAGTGCCGATTTGACCATCAAGCAGCGCGGCGTGCCGCTTGTCAGAACTTGGGCATGCCTTTCATGCCGCCCATGCGTTTCATCATTTTCATCATGCCGCCGCCCTTCATCTTTTTCATCATGCCCTGCATCTGCTCAAACTCGTTGAGCAGGCGGTTGACCTCCTGAACCTGCACGCCCGAGCCCGCAGCGATGCGGCGCTTGCGTGTGGCCTTGATCAGTTCCGGCTTGCGCCGCTCCAGCGGGGTCATGCTCTGGATGATGCCTTCCTTGCGGCGTATGTCGCGTTCGGCCTTGTCCATGTCGACCTGTCCCGCCTTGGCCGCCATCTGCGCCGGCAGCTTGTCGAGCAGGCTGGACAGGCCGCCCATGCTTTTCATCTGCTGCAGCTGGCTCAAAAAATCATTGAGGTCAAAGCCGCTGCCCGACTTCATCTTGGCAGCGAGTTTTTGCGCCGCCTCCATGTCCACCCCGGCCGTGACCTGTTCGACCAGCGCCACGATGTCGCCCATGCCCAGAATGCGTCCCGCATGGCGCTGGGCGTCAAACACTTCGAGGCCGTCTATTTTTTCGCTGGTGCCCGAGAACTTGATCGGTGCGCCGGTGATCTGCCGCACGCTGAGTGCCGCGCCGCCGCGCGAGTCGCCGTCGGTTTTGGTCAGGATGATGCCGGTCAGTGGCAGCGCGTCCTTGAAGGCTTTGGCGGTGTTGATCGCGTCCTGGCCCTGCATGGCGTCCACCACAAACAGGGTTTCGACCGGGTTCAGCGCTGCATGCAGGGCCTTGATCTCGGCCATCAGCGCTTCGTCAATCGCCAGCCGGCCGGCGGTGTCCACCAGCAACACGTCGAAGAAGTGTTTGCGCGCATAGTCGAGTGCGGCCAGCGCAATGTCGACCGGCTTCTGGTCGGCCGAGCTGGGAAACCACTCGGCGCCGGCCTGTTGGGTGACGGTCTTGAGCTGTTCGATGGCGGCCGGGCGGTACACGTCACCGGACACCGTCAGCACCTTCTTCTTGCGTTTTTCGATCAGGTGTTTGGCGAGTTTGGCCGTGGTCGTGGTTTTACCCGCGCCCTGCAGGCCGGCCATCAGGATCACGGCCGGCGGTTGCGCCGCCAGGTTGATGTCGCTGACACCTTCGCCCATGGTGGCGGCGAGTTCGCGGTTGACGATGCTGACCAGCACCTGGCCAGGGGACAGCGAACTCATGACCTCCTGGCCCAGCGCCTTGTCCTTGACGCGGGCGATGAAGTCGCGCACCACCGGCAGGGCCACGTCGGCCTCAAGCAGGGCCATGCGCACCTCGCGCAGCATGTCCTGGACGTTGGACTCGGTGATGCGGGCCTGGCCGCGCATCTCCTTGACCAGGCGGGAAAGTTTGTCGGTGAGGGCTGAGGCCATGGGCAGGCTCCACAACTGGAGCTAAAAGGAGGTGAAAGAAGGGCGCGGCGCGCAGTGCAGAAGCTAAACTGTAGCCATGATTTTAACTTTGAGCGCCTGGTGGGGTCTGGCCGCAGCCATCGGTGCTGCGCTGGCCTATGCCATTCTGGCGCTCGCCGCGCCGCGCCTGGGCGCTGGCGCCACACGCGGCGTGTTGTTTCTGGCCTGGCTGTTACATGCGCTCGCGCTGGCTGAAGGCCTGATCGGCCAGCCGCCGCGTTTCGGGTTTGCACCGGCCCTGTCCATGACGGTCTGGCTGGTTCTGAGTGTTTATGCGGTCGAAAGCCGGCTTTTCCCGCAACTGAAGGCGCGCTGGGCGCTGGCCGGTCTGGGCAGTGCCGCCGTGCTGCTGGCCCTGGTGTTTCCCGGCACGGCTTACCCGCGCATCGCATCGCCCTGGTTGCCGCTGCACTGGGCCCTGGGTATTGCGTCTTATGGCCTGTTTGCGGCGGCGGTGGTCCATGGCTGGTTGATGAACCGCTCGGAGCGCTCCATCCGCCTGGCGGCGCAGCCGGACAGCGGTGTGCCCTTGCTGACGCTGGAGCGGCTGACCTTTCGTTTTGTGCAGGCGGGTTTTGTGTTGCTGACCGCCACCTTGCTGGTCGGCTGGTTGTTTGCCGAAACGCTCTACGGGCCGGGGCTGGCCGGGCAGTGGAGCCATAAAACCGTGTTTTCCGTGCTGGCCTGGATCACCTTCGCCGGCTTGCTGACCGGGCGCGCCCGCCTGGGCTGGCGCGGGCGGCAGGCGGTGGGGGTGTTGTACCTGGGGTCCGGCCTGCTGCTGCTCGGTTATGCCGGCTCGCGTTTTGTGCTGGAAGTCATTTTGAGGCGCGCATGAAATACCTGATTGTGCTGGCGGTCGTGCTGGTGGGCATCTGGTTCTGGCGCAACAACCGGCGTGCCGAGTTGCGCGACAAGCCGCCGGCCCGGCCGCGTGCCGCTGACTTGCCCGCGCCGACTGAAATCGTGGCCTGCGCCGTCTGTGCCGTGCACCTGCCACGCAGCGATGCCCTGACCGGTGGCCGGGGGGTCTATTGCAGCGACGCCCACAGGCGCCAGGCCGAGGGGCAGGCGTCCTGAAGCCCCAGCCATGAAAAAAACCACCCCGGATTCCGAGAGTTCCTGGTTCGGGTCCACAGGCCGGCCATTCGGCGCCTGGGAAGTCGAATCGGGCAAGGAGTCTTTTGGCCGTCTGTGGCGCGCCTTCATGACCGCGCGCGTGACCATTGCCAGCGTGCTGCTGGTTTTGCAGGCGTCCATTTATGCACTGGGGCAACCGGTGCGCGGCGCCATGGTGGCCCTGTGTGTGGTTTACTTTCTGGCCACCGTTGGGGTCCGGGTGTGGGCGCGGCCCAAGCCGCCGGGCAGCACCTTTGATGCGCAGTGGATATCCACCGTGGGTGTGGATGTGCTGGCATTTTCAGCCCTGAACTTCCTGCAGTCGGGCGCCATCAATTACACCGCGCTGTTTGCCCTGCCGGTGTTGCTGGCGTCGGTGATGGGCCCCATTTTGCTGGCCCTGGGTACGGCGGCCAGCGTGACGCTGCTGTTGCTGGCCGATGCCTGGTGGGTGTCCCTGAAGTCGCAGGGTGACTTCACCGGCCGCTTTCTGCAGGCCGGCCTGAGCGGGTCCGGTTTTTTTGTGGTGGCCCTGCTGGCCAACCAGCTGGCCTTGCGGCTGTCGCGCGAAGAGCGGCGCGCGCAGAGCAGCCAGGCCGCCGCGCGCATGCAGATCCAGGTCAATGAGCTGGTCATCGACACCCTGGCCGATGGTGTGCTGGTGGTCGATACCAACGGCGTGGTGCGGGCGGCCAATCCCGCGTCCATGCGTTTGCTGGCACCGGAGGGGATCACCCGCAGCGCGCCCTTTGTGCTGGCTTCCGAGATCGCCTGGCAGCCGCTGACCGAACTGGCGCACCTGACCTTCGAGCTGCATGCGCAGCAGCAGGCCGAGGTCAGCCTGGAGTACCCGTCGCGCCACGCCCGGCGGCTGCAGGTGCGTACCCGGCTGGCGGCCTCGCGTGACGGCACGCGCGAAAGCCTGTGTGTGATGTTTCTGGAGGATCTGCGGGAAATGGAAGCGCGTGTGCGCACCGAAAAAATGGCCGCGATGGGCCGCATGTCGGCGGCGGTGGCGCACGAGATACGCAACCCGCTGGCCGCCATCACCCAGGCCAACGCCCTGCTGGAGGAGGATCTGCAAGCCCCGGCGCAGCGGCAACTGACGGGCATGGTGCGGCAAAACGCCCAGCGCCTGGCGCGTATCGTCGATGAAATCCTGAACATTGCGCGCGTGCAGGAGCAGGCGCCGCAGGTGCAAACCCGCGCCGTCCAGCTGGACGAGACAGCGCTGCAGGTGTGTTCGGACTGGGCGCGGCAAAACGCCGCTGAAGCGCAGTTGCGGGTGCAGCTGGGCGCGGCCCGCGCCAGCGTACTGTTCGAGGCCGAACACCTGCGCCGCCTGATCGTCAACCTGCTGGACAATGCCTTGCGTTATGCCAGCCGGGCCGCGGGGGCGATTGAACTCACGACAGAAATTTCTGCGTCCGGGCAGATCCGCCTGTCGATCTGGAGCGACGGGCAGCCACTGGAAAAAACCGTGCAGTCGCACCTGTTCGAGCCCTTCTTCTCCTCAGAAAGCCGCTCCAGCGGCCTCGGCCTGTACATCTGCAGGGAGTTGTGCGAACGCCATGGTGCCCTCATCGGTTACCAGCGGCTTGCGCACCATGCCATAGACGGCAATACTTTTTTCATCACCTTCAGGTCCGCCGCCGGGGGTGGAGGCGGGGATGTCCTGCAGGCCCCGCCTGACAGGCGGGCGGCCACACTGGAGCGAGGACAGGCATGAATACACCGAATCAGGCCCGGATACTGGTGATTGACGATGAGCCGGACCTGCGCACACTCTACGAGCTGACGCTGCTGCGCGAAGGTTACCGGGTCGAGGCGGCGGGCGACCTGGCGCAGGCGCGCGCGCAACTCAGGGACGGGCATTTTGACGCGGTCATCACGGACATGCGCCTGCCCGACGGGCTGGGGCTGGAACTGCTGCGCGAGATGGTGAGCCAGCAGCGGTCCGAACGCTGTGTGGTCATCACCGCGCACGGGTCTGCGGAAAACGCGGTAGAGGCCCTCAAGGCCGGCGCTTTTGATTACCTCACCAAACCGGTGGACCTCAAGCAATTTCGCAGCGTGGTGGCGTCCGCGATCCAGGGGCCGTCCCACGCCATGGCGGCCGGTGGCCAGGAACGCAACCGGCCCGATACCGATCCGGCGCAGCCCGCCAGCCGTGGCGCCCGGCCTGGCGGGGCGGCGTCCACCTTGCAGCGCCTGGTGGGCGAATCGGCCGTGATGCAGGCCGTCAAGGCGCGCATTGTCAAGGTGGCTGGCAGCATGGCACCGGTGCTGATACAGGGGGAATCGGGTACCGGCAAGGAACTGGTGGCGCGTGCGGTGCACGACTGCAGCCACCGTGCGGCGGGGCCGTTTGTGGCGGTCAATTGCAGCGCCATTCCCGAGAACCTGCTGGAAGCCGAATTTTTTGGCGCGCGCAAAGGGGCCTACACCGGCTCGGCGCAGGATCGCGTCGGTTATTTCCAGGCCGCCAAGGGCGGCACGCTGTTTCTCGACGAGATCGGCGATTTGCCTCTGGCCATGCAGTCGAAGCTGCTGCGCGCGATCCAGGAGCGTGTGGTCCGGCCGCTGGGTTCTGCGCAGGAAGACAGCGTGGATGTCCGCGTGGTCAGTGCCACCCACAAGGACCTCGGTGTCGCTGTCGCCGGCGGCAGCTTCCGCCAGGACCTGTATTACCGGCTCAACGTCATCGAAATCAGCCTGCCGCCGCTGCGCGAACGCCGCGAGGATTTACCCGCGCTGTGTGAAGACCTGCTGGGGCGCATCTGCCGCGAATCGGGTTTCCCGGTGCCGGAGATTTCCGCCCAGGTGCTGGCCAGCCTGCAGACCCATCCCTTCCAGGGCAATGTGCGCGAACTCGAGAACCTCCTGCATCGCGCGGTGGCCCTCGGTGAGGACGGTGACCTGCACCTGGAGTCGCCCGCGGCTGAATACGTGGCGGTGCCCGAGAACCTGCAGGCTTTTCTCGATGGGCAGGAGCGCGGCATTTTGTGCAAGGTGCTGCAGGAGACCGGTTTTAACCGCACCGCCGCAGCGGCCAAACTCGGCATCAGCCTGCGCCAGATCAGGTACCGCATTGCCCGGCTCAATATCGTCACCCCAGGCGGTGATGACGTTGCTGAGGAGGGCTGACATGGTATTGCCCGACAGTTCCGCAGGCGGGCTGCCGCTGGGCGGAACCCCCCACCCGGGGGGAAGTGCGGCACAGGCTGGCGAGGGGGAGGGCTTGTGGCAGCGCGGCTGGTACCGCTATGCCAGAGCCCTGGCCTCGCCGAATTTTGGCTTGCGCCCGGTCTCGGCGCTGATCGATCTGATCGTCATCCACTCGATCAGCCTGCCGCCTGGCGAGTTTGGCAACCAGCAGGTGCAGCGCCTGTTCACCAATCAACTCGACTGGGATGCACACCCTTATTTCCAGAGCTTGCGGGGGCTGCAGGTGTCGGCGCATTTTTTCATTGCCCGCTCGGGGCAGTTGTGGCAGTTCGTCAGTTGCGACCAGCGCGCCTGGCATGCGGGTGCATCGAGCTACCGGGGCCGGTCCGACTGCAACGACGACTCCATTGGCATAGAGCTCGAGGGGCTGGAGGGCGGCCTGTTTGAACCCGCCCAATACGAAACACTGGGCAGTATCTGCGCGGCGCTGCTCAGTCATTACCCGATTGCGCACCTGGCCGGCCATGAGCACATCGCCAGCGGCCGCAAGCAGGACCCTGGCAAGGGCTTCGACTGGCCGGCATTGAGGGCTTCACTCGGTTTGCCGACTAAGTGTTTTCCCGCAAGTCCTTGAAGAGCGCGCAGCCGCAGCACCCCATCCCGGTGCGCTGCCGGTTCGCCAACCCTGTGTGCGGCACGCGCTTGCGCCAGCCCGCAGGCCGCGTGGATCATGGCTCCCGCCGGCGAATCGACGCCTGAAGCCGCTGCTGCCCTGAAGCCGGGCAGCGGTCCAGATGCGTGCATTTTTCACCGCAAAAAATAGCGACAAAAAGTAAGCCGGAGGTGGCGCAAGCGCCGGGGCTCGATACACTACATGTAGTGCTTGAAATCACTCCAGACCCTAGGTATAGTGTCTAAGCCCTGTTTCAGGGGTGTTATCAGGTACCCAGTAATACAAGAAATGACTGCCAGTTCCAGACTCGCCCAGGCCCACCCAAAACCCGTCCAGATTGCTTTGGGCGGCGCAGGCAGCTCAGGCAGGACCGCTGCCCTGAATGACACCCGACAGACCCAACAACAAGCATAACGAGGAAGTCCATGCAAACAGCCCAACATGCAACCGCCACGCCCGCCAACCTGCCTGCTGCGCACATGCCCGCAGGCCACAGCGCCCAGGTCAATCCCTTGAACCATTACCAGATCATCCGCCGCAACGGCTCGGTGGTTCCGTTTGAGCCGAACAAGATTGCCATCGCCATGATGAAAGCCTTCCTGGCGGTGCACGGCACCCAAGGTGCGGCCTCGGCCAGCGTGCGCGAGACGGTGGACGAGCTGACCCAGGCGGTCATGCGCGCACTGATGCGCTCCCGGCCCGGTGGCGGCACCTTCCATATAGAAGATGTGCAGGACCATGTCGAGCTCGGCCTGATGCGCGGTGGTCACCACGAGATTGCCCGCGCCTATGTGCTGTACCGCGAAAAACGCACGCAGGAACGCGCACGCCAGCCGCAGGCGCTGGCTGCCCAGGCACCGCAGTTGCATGTGCTGGACGGCGGCAAAAAAGTCACCCTGGACATCGCCAGGCTGCAGGCGCTGATTGAAGCCTCCTGTGCCGGACTGGGTGCCGAGGTCAAGCCAGACCCCATCGTCCAGGAAACCATGCGCAACCTGTACGACGGTGTGCCCATTGACGAGGTCTACAAGGCGTCCATTCTGGCGGCCCGCACCCTGATCGAAAAAGACCCCGACTACACCTATGCCACCGCCCGCCTGCTGCTGCACACCATACGCCGCGAAGTGCTCGGTGAAGAAGTCACCCAGGAAGACATGGCCACGCGTTACGCCGAGTACTTTCCCGAATTCATCGCCAAAGGTGTGGCCAATGAACTGCTCGACGAGAAGTTGCAGCAGTTTGACCTGGCCCGCCTGGGTGCGGCGCTCAAGCCCGAGCGCGACCTGAAGTTTGACTACCTCGGCCTGCAGACCCTGTTTGACCGTTACTTCCTGCATGTGCGCAAGCAGCGCATCGAACTGCCGCAGGCTTTTTTCATGCGTGTGGCCATGGGTCTGTCGCTCGACGAGATCGACCGCGAAGCCCGCGCCATCGAGTTCTACGAAATCATGTCGTCCTTCGACTTCATGTCGAGCACCCCCACGCTGTTCAACGCCGGCACGCTGCGTTCCCAGCTGTCGTCCTGCTACCTGACCACGGTGGCCGATGACCTGGGCGGCATTTACGACGCCATCAAGGAAAACGCGCTGCTGTCGAAGTTTGCCGGCGGTCTGGGCAACGACTGGACCCCGGTGCGTGCGCTGGGTGCCCACATCAAGGGCACCAATGGCGAGTCGCAAGGGGTTGTGCCTTTCCTGAAGGTGGTCAACGACACCGCCGTCGCCGTCAACCAGGGCGGCAAGCGCAAGGGCGCGGTCTGCGCCTATCTGGAAACCTGGCATCTGGACATCGAGGAGTTCCTGGAGCTGCGCAAGAACACCGGGGACGACCGCCGCCGCACGCACGACATGAACACCGCCAACTGGATCCCCGACCTGTTCATGCGCCGCGTCATGGAAAAAGGCAGCTGGACACTGTTCTCGCCTTCGGACACGCCGGACCTGCATGACAAGTTTGGTGTTGATTTTGAAAAAGCCTATGTGGCCTACGAAGCCAAGGCCGAGCGCGGGGAAATCAAGCCCTCGCGCAAGCTGCAGGCCATTGACATGTGGCGCAAGATGCTCTCGATGCTGTTTGAGACCGGCCACCCCTGGATCACCTTCAAGGATGCCTGCAATGTGCGCTCGCCGCAGCAACACGTCGGTGTCGTGCATTCGTCCAACCTGTGCACCGAGATTACGCTCAACACCAGCGACACCGAAACTGCGGTCTGCAACCTCGGCTCGGTCAATCTGGCCCAGCACCTGAAAGACGGTGCCGTCGACCACGAGAAGCTCAAGAAAACCATCACCACGGCCATGCGCATGCTGGACAACGTGATCGACATCAATTACTACGCGGTCAAGAAGGCGCGCGACTCCAACATGCGGCACCGCCCGGTGGGCCTGGGCATCATGGGTTTCCAGGACTGCCTGTACGAGTTGCGCATTCCCTACGCGTCGGACGCCGCCGTCGAGTTTGCCGACAAGTCCATGGAAGCGGTGTGTTACCACGCCTACTGGGCATCGACCGAGCTGGCCAAAGAGCGCGGCAAATACACCAGCTACAAGGGCTCGCTGTGGGACCAGGGCATCCTGCCGCTGGACACGCTGGACCTGCTGGCCAAGCAGCGCGGCGGCTACCTGGAAGTGGACCGCTCGGCCACGCTGGACTGGGATGCCTTGCGCAAGAAGATCGCCAAAGACGGCATGCGCAACTCCAACTGCGTGGCCATCGCTCCCACCGCCACCATCTCCAACATCATTGGTGTTGATGCCTGCATAGAGCCGTGCTTCGGCAACCTCTCGGTCAAGTCCAACCTGTCCGGTGAATTCACCGTGATCAACCACTACCTGGTGCGCGACCTCAAGCGCCTGGGCTTGTGGGACGATGTGATGGTGGTGGACCTGAAACACTTTGACGGTTCACTGCGCCCGATAGACCGCGTGCCGCAGGACATCAAGGCGCTGTACGCCACGGCCTTCGAGGTGGATGCGACCTGGCTGGTCGAGGCGGCGTCGCGCCGCCAGAAGTGGATTGACCAGGCGCAGTCGCTCAATATCTACATGGCCGGCGCCTCGGGCAAGAAGCTTGACGACACCTACAAACTCGCCTGGCTGCGCGGCCTGAAGACCACTTACTACCTGCGCACCATGAGCGCCACACACGCAGAAAAATCCACCGTGAAAGCCGGCAAGATGAATGCGGTGGCATCGGGCAATACCAGTGACACCGGCAGCATGAATGCACTCGATGCCGCTGCCGCCACGGCGCAGGCGCAAATGAGTGCGTCGCCTGCGACCGACATCAAGTTTTGTGCGATTGATGATCCGGGTTGTGAGGCCTGCCAATAACAAAATGGACAGTGGCGCCGGAAAATCCGGCGCCCGATTCGATGTAATTGAGCAACACAAATTTATAGCGATGTGAATGAACACTTTTCATTTTGTATCGCTGCTTTCATAATCCAACTTATTGGAAACATCTATGTTGACCTGGGACGAAGAAGCTAAACCATCGTTGCAAAAATCTTTGACAAGCGGCTTGCCTGAAGGCCGCGTGATGGAGCTTCCGCCTCTTTCCCCGCAAGCCGCGCCACGCAAACTCGATGACGCTGCGCTGACTGCAACCGACACCCGCAGCGCTGCAGTGCTGCCAGCGCCAAGCGCACACCGCGTCAAGGCGGCCGACAAACGCATCATCAACGGCCAGACCGACGTGAACCAGCTGGTTCCGTTCAAGTACAAATGGGCCTGGGAAAAATACCTGGCCAGCTGCGCCAACCACTGGATGCCGCAAGAGGTCAACATGACGCGCGACATCGCGCTCTGGAAAGACCCGAACGGCCTGACCGAAGACGAGCGCCGCCTGGTCAAGCGCAACCTGGGCTTTTTTGTCACCGCCGATTCGCTGGCCGCCAACAACATCGTGCTGGGCACTTACCGCCACATCACCGCGCCCGAGTGCCGCCAGTTCCTGCTGCGCCAGGCGTTTGAAGAAGCCATTCACACGCATGCCTACCAGTACATCACCGAGTCGCTGGGCCTGGATGAAAGCGAAATTTTCAACGCCTACAACGAAGTGCAGTCGATCCGGGACAAGGACCAGTTCCTGATCCCCTTCATCGACGCGATCTCGGACCCGAACTTCAAGACCGGCACCCAGGAGGCTGACCAGACCCTGCTGAAGTCGCTGATCGTGTTTGCCTGCCTGATGGAGGGCCTGTTCTTCTACGTCGGCTTCACCCAGATCCTGGCCCTGGGCCGGCAGAACAAGATGACGGGTGCGGCCGAGCAGTACCAGTACATCCTGCGTGACGAGTCCATGCACTGCAACTTCGGCATCGACCTGATCAACCAGCTCAAGCTGGAAAACCCCTTGCTGTGGACGGCCGATTTCAAGGCCGAGATCAAGGACCTGTTCATGAAAGCGGTCGAGCTCGAGTACCGCTATGCCGAAGACACCATGCCGCGCGGCGTGCTGGGCCTCAACGCCTCCATGTTCAAGGGGTATTTGCGCTATATCGCCAACCGCCGGGCCACGCAGATTGGCCTGGAGACGCTGTTTCCGAACGAGGAAAACCCGTTTCCCTGGATGAGCGAGATGATTGACCTGAAAAAGGAACGCAACTTTTTTGAAACCCGTGTGATTGAGTACCAGTCCGGTGGCGCTCTTTCCTGGGATTGACCCGCACAGACAAAACAGATGATGGACAGACTTGCAATGACCAGTGACAGCGCCGCAGAGTGCGCGCTGGGCGTTGCTCCCGTGTTCGCGGCGCTGGGCCCGGTTCGCCGACAGCCCAACGCCGTGAATCGCTTCGCGTACTCCAACCGTGAAGTGCTCTTTGCAATGTGATCAAGGAGAAAACTATGGCAACTGCGAAAAAACCTGCGGCTAAAAAAGCTGCTCCGAAGAAAGCCCCTGCTAAAAAAGTAGCGGCTAAAAAAGCCCCGGCCAAAAAAGCGCCAGCGAAAAAAGTAGCAGCTAAAAAAGCTCCTGCGAAAAAAGCGCCAGCGAAAAAAGCCCCGGCGAAAAAAGTAGCGGCCAAAAAGCCAGCTGCTAAAAAAGCAGCAGCTAAAAAGCCTGCGGCCAAGAAGGTAGCGAAAAAAGTAGCGAAGAAAGCGCCAGCGAAGAAAGCTGCTGCGAAGAAACCCGCTGCCAAGAAGCCTGCCGCCAAGAAAGCAGCGAAAAAACCCGCTGCGAAGAAAGCCGCGAAAAAACCCGCTGCCAAAGCACCTGCTGCACCGGCTGCCCCTGCGGCTCAGACTACTCTGAACCCGCAAGCCGCCTGGCCGTTTCCAACAGCCAGCAAGCCGTAAGCAACAAGGTACTTTTGCTCAAAGCCCGACATCGCAAGATGCCGGGCTTTTTTCTTGGGCGCCCCGGACCCGGGGCTTGCTACCGATACGATAGCTGCCGGCGCACGGCCGTCAAGGGCTAGAAGCCTGTTTGCTCTGAAGTCAGGGTGTAGTTCTGACCGCCGCGGAAGGCAATCTTGTGCGCGCCCACGCGGTTGCCGAGCTCGGCACAACGCGCCAGCGACCAGCCTTTTTCCAGCCCGAACAGCAGCGCACCGCGAAATGCGTCGCCGCAGCCGGTGGGGTCCACCACCTCTGTGGCCCGCACCGGGGCGACCAGCGTTTTTTCCCCGGCCACCCAGACTTCGCAGCCGTGCGCGCCCAGTGTCACCACCAGGCCTTGCACCTGGCGCGAGATCTGGTCGCAAGACAGGCCGGTACGGTCACAGAGCAGTTTGGCCTCGTAGTCGTTGACGGTGACCCAGGACGCCAGCTCGACAAAGTGCGTCAGATCCTTGCCGTCAAACATCGGCAGGCCCTGGCCCGGATCAAACACAAACGGGATATTTGCCGCCTTGAACTGCTCGGCGTGCTGCAGCATGGCGTCACGTCCGTCGGGCGAGATGATGCCGATGCGGATGTCTTCACGGGCTGCGACTTTTGTGATATGTGCCTGCCCCATGGCGCCGGGGTGAAAGGCGGTGATCTGGTTGTTGTCGCGGTCCGTCATGATCATCGCCTGCGCGGTGTAGCTGTCCGGTACTTCACGGATGAATTCCGAGCTGATGCCCAGGGTGTTCAGGCGCGCCACATAGTCGGCGCCATCGCTGCCCACAGTCGCCATCGGCAAGGGCGTGCCGCCCAGCTGCTGCAGGCTGTAGGCGATGTTGCCGGCACAGCCGCCAAATTCGCGGCGCAGCGCCGGCACCAGAAACGACACATTGAGAATGTGCAACTGGTCGGGCAGGATTTGCTCGGCAAAACGGCCCTCGAAGGTCATGATGGTGTCAAAGGCCAGGGAACCACAAATTACAGCAGGCATAAGAATCTTTATTGATTGAGTCAGGGGTAAAAAGCCAACACCCGGTAACCGGCAATCCGCAGGGGACTGTCGGCGGTGGGGGTGGGAGCGGAAGCGGAAGCGGAAGATGCCGCAGCGGCGCTGGCCGCGGCGGCGGGGTTCTGCACGCTGAGGGCGAGCACGCCGGAAAATTCTGCACCGGCTGCCAGCGTGCCTGCGCTGGCGCCCAGTTCGGCCGGCGTGAGAACACGCCGCACCAGCGCGTGATCCTGGCTGTCGGTCAGCGTCAACTCCAGCGCAGGCATGGCCAGGGCTATGGCGCCGGTGTTTCTGATCACCACCTTGAGGCGGTAGGCGTCGGTGGCCAGCTTGTTGAAGGAAGAGCTGTCGATGACGATGGATTCGATCTGCTGCGGCGGGCTGATCGCACACTGCAGAACGCGGCACAGAGCCTGCAATCCGGGGCCGGTCCACGGCTGCATCGCCACCAGTGTGTTCCTTTGGAACACCGCAATTTGCAGCAGCAGGGCGGCGAGCAGAAGCAGCGCGCCAGAGGCCAGTGCCAGCCGCATCCCGGGCCGGCGCCAGAAGGCGTCGCGCCTGGCATCGAGGACAAAGGACACCTGCTCCGCCGGGTTTTCTGACGGTGATTCGGACTCGTCGAAGTGCTGTTCTTCACTGCGCTGCCTGAGGCGTTCTTCATGGACCGTCGGGAATCCGGCAGAGTACCCGGCCAGCTCTGGGTTGACCGAAGCGGCAAATACCTCAGCGGCAAGCTCCGCCGGCAGCGAGACCTGGACTTCAGGCGCAAAAGGCCAGGGTGCGGGCGGTTTTTCTTCTTCAGGCGGTACGCTTGCGTCGTGCGCGGGAGTCCCGTCACTGACGGCCGGTTCAGTCATCGCCTCAGGCGGCGCGTCCGCCTCAGGCGCTGCTGGGGCCGCTGTCTCGGCGGCATAAGGCTGCAAATGGGCCGCGGCGTCGAACACCTCCGAACAGTGACCGCAACGCACCCAGCCCTGGGAAATTTTCAGTTGGTCGGCCACGACTTTGAACATCGTGCCGCAGGCAGAACAGCGCGTAATCAGGCTCATGTGGAACTGTATTGTACGGGGCGGGAGCTCGCACCCGGCCCCGGTCAGAGCCGTGCGGTCATCAGTATCCAGCCGTCTTCCTGGTCCGTCACCTGAAGCTGGCAATACGGCGCATAGGCCGCTGTGAGTTCGTCGGCCTGGCGGTCCAGGATGCCGGCCAGCACCAGTGCTCCCCCAGGCGCGACACGTGCACACAGCAGCGGAGCCAGAACCTTCAGCGGGGTGGCCAGAATATTCGCGAGCACGGTCTGGTACACCCCCTCTGCCTGGTCGGGCAGGCCGGCACTGATGCTCACATGATTGGCCTGCGCGTTGGCCAGTGTGGACTGGACCGCCGCTTCGTCAATATCCACAGCGTCTATGGCGGACGCGCCGAACTTGGCGGCGCCTATGGCCAGAATGCCGGAGCCGCAACCGTAGTCCAGCACGCGACCCAGTGGTCGGGAGGAGGCATTTGCAGCAATCCAGCGCAGGCACATACGTGTGGTCGGATGGGTTCCGGTACCGAAGGCCAGGCCCGGGTCCAGCCGTATCAGCTGCCGGGCCTGGGCCGGCGGCTCGTGCCAGGTCGGCACAATCCAGAATTCGGGTGTGATCTCGACCGGTGCGAACTGCGATTGCGTCAACCGCACCCAGTCCTGCTCGGGCACCGGCTGGATGGCCACGACCTGGCAGCCTTCAAAAAAGTCCTGCAGCGCCAGCAAACCGGCCGCATCCCGCGCCGGGGCTTCACTCTGAAACAGTGACACCACGCGGGAGCGCTCCCAGCCGGCTTTTGGCGGAGGCATGCCGGGCTCACCGAACAGCGCCTGCTCGGCATCGGTCTGCGCGTCGGCGTCTTCCACCGATACGCTGAGCGCATCGAGCGCGTCCAGCGCATCGCTGATCGCATCCACACTGGCTACCGGGGCCAGCAGTACCAGTTCAAAAAGGCTCATGAAGGGACGATCAATCTAGCGGTCACGCTTGGACAGCCACTCTTCAAGGTAGTGGATATTGGTCCCGCCGTCCATGAACTTGGCATCCACCATCAGTTCGCGGTGCAGCGCAATATTGGTGTTGATGCCCTCGACCACGGTTTCGGCCAGCGCGGTGCGCATGCGGGCCATGGCCTGCTCACGGGTGTCGCCGTGCACAATGATCTTGCCTATCATCGAGTCGTAATTGGGCGGCACAAAATAGTTGGCATAAATGTGCGAATCCACGCGCACGCCCGGGCCGCCCGGTGTGTGCCAGGTGGTGATGCGCCCTGGCGAGGGCACAAATTTGTAGGGGTCTTCGGCGTTGATGCGGCATTCGATCGCATGGCCCTTGATCTGGATCTGGCGCTGGGTAAACGGCAGTTTTTCACCGGCTGCCACTTCAATCTGGGTTCTGACAATGTCAATGCCGGTGACCCATTCGGTGACCGGGTGTTCGACCTGCACACGGGTGTTCATCTCGATGAAATAAAACTCGCCGTTTTCGTAGAGGAATTCGAAGGTTCCAGCGCCGCGGTAACCGATTTTCTTGACCGCCGCCACGCAACGCTCGCCAATTCTTTCGATCAGCTTGCGCGGCACGCCCGGGGCCGGCGCCTCTTCAATGACTTTCTGGTGCCGGCGCTGCATGGAGCAGTCGCGCTCGCCGAGCCAGACGGCATTTTTGTGCTGGTCCGCCAGAATCTGGATTTCAATATGCCGCGGGTTCTGCAGGAATTTCTCCATGTAGACCTCGGGGTTGCCAAAGGCGGCCCCGGCTTCGGCCTTGGTGGTCTGCACCGCATGGATCAGCGCCGCTTCGGTGTGGACCACCCGCATGCCGCGCCCGCCGCCGCCGCCGGCGGCCTTGATGATGACCGGGTAGCCGACCTGTTTGGCCGTGCGTTTGATGAAGGCCGTGTCGTCGGGCAAAGCACCTTCAGAGCCCGGCACACAAGGCACGCCGGCCTTGATCATGGTTTGTTTGGCCGACACCTTGTCGCCCATGATGCGGATCGACTCCGGCGTCGGGCCTATGAACTTGAAGCCGCTTTTTTCAACCCGTTCGGCAAAGTCGGCGTTTTCGCTCAGAAAACCGTAGCCGGGGTGAATCGCCTCGGCGTCAGTCACCTCGGCGGCCGAGATGATCGCCGGCATGTTCAGGTAACTCAGCGCGGAAGGGGCCGGGCCTATGCAGACCGACTCATCGGCCAGCTTGATGTATTTGGCCTCGCGGTCGGCCTCGGAATAAACCATCACTGCCTTGACGCCGAGCTCGCGGCAGGCGCGCTGGATACGCAGGGCAATCTCGCCGCGGTTGGCGATCAGTATCTTTTTGAACATGGATCAATCACTCGATCATGAACAGCGGTTGTCCGTATTCCACCGCCTGACCATTCTCACAAAGAATACGCGTGATGGTGCCCGATTTGTCCGCCTCGATTTCGTTGAGGATTTTCATCGCTTCGATGATGCAGATGGTTTCGCCCTCCTTGACCTGGCTGCCCACTTCGATAAAGGCCTTGGCGCCTGGGCTGGCCGAACGGTAGAAGGTGCCCACCATGGGCGACTTGACCGCATGGCCTGCCGGTGCGGCGGCGGGCTCGGCGGCGGCAGGCGGCGCACTGGCCAGTGGCGCAGCGGGCGCGGCCACCATGGCCGGGGCGGCTTGCTGCATCACCATGGGCATGCCGCCCGATTTCACGATACGCACCTTGCCTTCGGCTTCAGTGATTTCCAGTTCTGACACATTCGACTCGGAAACGAGGTCTATCAGTGTCTTGAGTTTTCTCAGGTCCATGGTTTCTCCAACGGCAGTGGGCGCCCTTAGGGCGGCACCCCTGATTGTTATTGAGCTGAAGGTCGAGCCGGCGGGCAGGCAGCAGAGTGCGCCTAAATTTCGCCTTGTTCAGTCTTCAGCGCCTAAAAATCAATTAGTTTTATCAATTCAGGCTGAAATAGCCAAACGCGAAAAGGCGAAGTCTACCGCATAGCGATAACCTGCCGGACCAAAACCCGCCATCACGGCTTCGGCGAGGTCGGAGAAATAAGAGTGATGCCTGAAAGCTTCACGCTTGTGCACATTCGAGAGATGCACTTCCACAAACGGAATTCCCACCCCGGCGATGGCGTCACGCAGGGCAACGCTGGTGTGGGTAAAAGCCGCCGGGTTGATCACGATGAAGCGGGTGCCGTCGCTGCGTGCCTGATGCACCCGATCGACCAGCACACCTTCATGATTGCTTTGAAAAGTTTGCAGCGATATGCCGCGATCTGCGCCCAACTGGACCAAATCTGCATTGATCTGGTCCAAAGTGGTGGAGCCGTAAGTCGCCGGCTCGCGTGTGCCCAACAGGTTTAAATTGGGGCCGTGTAATACCAGTACGCTCATGGAACGCCGCCTCCGTGCCGGCCCAAGCCGGTAAAACCCAGACTGTAACCCAGAAACAGGCGCCCATTACCCGATAGTGCCTGGCAGTTTCAAGCCAGCTGCGCCCACTGCCCCAGGTCATCAACCGACACCTTGCCACTTTTGCGATGGAGCAGCTGACCGGAGGCGCCAAACACCACGGTAAACGGCAGTCCGCCCGTCAGGTTACCCAGTGACTTGCTGAGCTCGGTGCCCGCAAAACCAGCCATGGCGACCGGAAAGTTCAGCGGTCGGCGTTGCAGCCAGGCTCGCACAGCACTGGGTTGATCCACCGCCAAACCCAGGACTTGCCAGCTTTTGTCTTTGTTTGCCTGATAAAAGCGATCAATTAACGGCAATTCTTCTATACAGGGCGGACACCAGGTGGCCCAGAAATTGACCAGCAGCGGTTTGCCGGAAAAACTGGCCATCGCCAGGCTGCCACCGTCCGGTGTGTCAAAGCTTTGCTGCCAGAACGGGTCTTTTGCACCGCCGGCAGCGGCCGGCTGATGCGGCTGAAGTTGCCACCAGGCCAGGCCCGCACCCGCCAGTGCGGCGCCTGTCCCTGCAGCGCCCAGCAGCAAGTGCCGGCGCTTCATGAGGGGGTTTCCTGGCTGGCCATCAGCAATTTTTGCACGTCGGCCATGTCACCGCGCGGTTTGCGCCCTTTGCTGTCGGGCCGCAGCGCACCGCGCAAGTCGTTGTGGTCGTAGACCATCAGGTGCACACCGACGTTTTCGTTCAAGCCCTGGCAAAAACTGCTCAGGCTCAGCGCTTCGACGCTGTCGCCGGTAAAACCGCTCACTGTGCGCGGTTCATAGTCCACGCCATGGTCGATCAGCGCAATCTCGGCAGATTTCGGGTCATCACAAAAAAGCTGGATGTAAATGTCGGACAGCCGGGTGGCGCTGCCGTGCCAGACCGCGCCACCGAGGTAGGGGCGAAACTGCGCCATGCGTTGCATCCAGGTCAGCGCCAGCGTGCGCAGCGCTGCCAGTTCGACCGGCTGGGTGTCGGCGCAGAACAGCCGGATGTACTCGTGCACCGCATCTTCGAGCTCGTCATTGCCCGGCAGCTCGCTGCGCGCCGGCAGGCCCATCTGTTTGGCGGCGCGGCGTTTGGCCGGGCCGTATTCCAGCCCTTCTTCGACCACCAGCGCGGCAGCGGTGGCGGCAATGTCCAGTTTCAGGGTGGTGGGGTTCAAGGGGTGTATCCGCAGGGCAGGGGGCAGCCCCTGATTTTGCCCCGATTGATCTGCGCGGACGGCATAAAGTTGCAGGCTGCCGCCGGAGTTTGCCCGGGTTTGCCAGCGATGGCATTGACTTGCCGTGAAAAGCAGGGCTGCTTGCGCTGGCTGCGAAAGGGCTGGATGCCGCTGTGGCTGTTCAAGGGGTGCTGCGGGTGCGGGCTCCTAGAATACCGGCATGCACATACATATTCTGGGGATTTGCGGCACTTTCATGGGCGGGCTGGCGGCGCTGGCGCGCGAGGCCGGGCACAAGGTCACCGGCTGCGACACTGGCGTTTATCCCCCCATGAGTGATCAGTTGCGCGCCCTGGGCATCGAATTGATTGAGGGTTATGGCGCCGACCAGCTGGCTTTTCAGCCGGACGTGTTTGTGGTCGGCAATGTGGTCTCGCGCGCGCACGATGCCGGCGGAAAACCCAGGTATCCCCTGATGGAGGCGATTCTGGACGCCGGCCTGCCCTATACCAGCGGCCCGCAATGGCTGTCCGGCCATGTGCTGCACCACCCGACGCACCACGCCACCGGCCCGCGCCATGTGCTGGCGGTGGCCGGTACCCACGGCAAAACCACCACCACGGCCATGCTGGCCTGGATTCTGGAGTGTGCCGGCCTGCAGCCCGGTTTTCTGATCGGGGGGGTGCCGCTCAATTTTGGCGTGTCGGCCCGGCTCGGCAGCGGCAACAGCTTTGTGATTGAGGCCGATGAATACGACACCGCGTTTTTTGACAAACGCAGCAAGTTTGTGCATTACCGGCCGCGCACCGCGATTTTGAACAACCTGGAGTTTGACCACGCCGACATTTTTGAGGACCTGGCCGCGATTGAGCGGCAGTTCCACCACCTGGTGCGCACGGTGCCGGGCTCAGGCCGCATTGTGGTCAACGCGCGCGAAGAAAGCCTGGCCCGGGTCCTGGCCCAAGGCTGCTGGAGTGAGCGGGTACTCTTCGGCGGCGATCCATCCAGCGGGTTTTCAGCCAGCGGCGAACCCGATGGTTTTGACGTGCTGAAAGACGGTCACCAAGTCGCCCGTGTCAAATGGGCCATCAGCGGCGTGCACAACCAGTTCAACGCCCTGGCCGCCATCGCTGCTGCCGAGCATCTGGGCGTGGCGCCCGCTCTGGCGGCCGAGGCCCTGGCGGGTTTTCAGAACGTCAGGCGCCGCATGGAAGTGCGCGGCGTGGTGGCGCAGCCGGGCGGCAGCATCACGGTGTATGACGATTTTGCGCACCACCCGACGGCGATCCACACCACCATCGACGGCTTGCGCCGCCAGTTGACGGGCCCGCGCAGTACGCAGCGCATCCTGGCGATTTTCGAGCCGCGCAGCAACACCATGAAACTCGGCACCATGACCGCCCAGCTGCCCTGGAGCCTGGAAAGCGCCGACCTGGCGTTTTGCCATGCGGGCGGGCTCGACTGGGACGCCCGGGCCGCGCTGGCCCCTATGGGCGCACGCGCGCAGGTGGCTGACAACATCGACCAGTTGCTGGCACAGGTTCTGGCCGCTGCCCGGCCGGGTGACCATTTGCTGTGTATGAGCAATGGCGGCTTTGGCGGCATTCACGCGCGCCTGCTGGAGGTCTTGCGGGGTTCTTGAGTTGCTATCGGTTTGATAGCTGCTTGCGCCCGTCAACAAAGGGCCAAAGGCCTAAGAAAGCGCTGAACAAGTCCCCTGCGGCGCGCGATCAGCCGGACTCGGGCGGTCTGCTGCGTTGAATTTCTTGCCGAGCCAGCTATGCCTGCGAAATCCGCCTTGCATCCCATCCCGATCCGGCTGCCGCACATCCGCAAGGACTCATTCAGCGCTTCCCTAAACACTCAATAAGTGACACCCATGGCCGCCACATCGACATGAATCATCGGTCGGGCCAGCGCGGCGCTGGCTGCGCGGGCAAAGGCCTGGGCCCAGGCGGCATCGGCAAACTGCTGCGGGCCGGCGGCCTGGGCCACCACCAGTACCTTGTCGGCGGTCAGCAGTTTGCCGGTGGGGCGCAGCGGCTCGCAGCCCATGCGGGTGAACTGCTCGTCCAGCCACTGCCTGGCGACATCGTGCGGCATGGGCTGCACTTCATTGAGGTCCAGGCGCAGGGGCGGACTGTTCTGAAAGCTGACGGTGACTTCGCTGCGCATGGGGACCTCGCGATCTGGGGGAACGGACAGGGCACCAGCATGGGCATGCCAACGCCGGCTGGCAATCGGCTGAAACCCGGGCGCCTGCGCTGAAGCGCCTTATTTGCGGCTCAGCTGGGCGGGTGCGGTCAGGTCTGGCTTGGGAAAGCTGCGCGCGGCCTGTCCCACCGCGAGGGGCACCGCCTGCGGCGCCTTGAGCTGACCCGGCTGGCTTTTGCCGGGCAGGCTTTCGTCGCTGACGCTGAAGGCGCTGGTGCCGGCTTTGTCGGGTGTGGTGGTGATGGAGCCGGCAAAGTACAGGCTGGCCAGCTCGCGCACCAGCTGGGGCTGGGTCAGCCCGGTGCGCTGGCGCAGGGTCGCAAAGTCGCTGGCCTGCACCGACAATTCGCGCAGCAGCAACAGCTGCGGGTCGCGCAGCCAGCGCATGGGCACCTCGGGCGCGCGGCGGAAGTAGATGGGGCGGCTGCGGTACCTGGCCGGCAACACGTCGCGTTCGGTGCGCTGGGCGTAAATCCAGCGCAGCTGCGTCAGGCTGCTGCGCAAAAAATGCGGTGGAATGTCGTGCGCCTCCAGCGGGCGCCGGTCCCACTTGGCAAACTCGAAATCGACCGGATCGACCTTGCGCGAGATGCCGATGCGCCATTCGTGAAAGTCCATCACCGCCAGCAAGCTGCCCTGGTGGCTGACGTGGTAAATGCCGGGCAGCAGCTCGCTTTCGCGTGCAATCAGCTGGCCGCCCAGGACGTACTGCGAGCGCAGCGGCCGCAACCAGCTTGCAAAATGCTGCAACACCTTGAGCAGACTGGGCAGGGAGCCCAGGTCAAAAGTGAGTTTCGGGTCAAACTCGCCGGAAGCCAGCGGCAGCGAAAAGGCGACCGGCCGGTCCACCTGGTCCAGATCAAGCTGTACCGTGCGCTCGCTTGGCAGGCCGGCCAGGATTTTCAGGGTGTCGGCAGCGACCAGGCGGCATTTCTCGCCGCTGACCAGCCAGGCGTCGGCCTCGGCAAAGGCGCACAGCTGCCAGGCAATGCCGCCTTTGGGAAGCTGGGCCAGAAGCCCGTGGAGTTGCTGGCGTTGCTCCGGCGTAAATCCCGCCAGACCTAACCAGATGACAGGTTGATCAAAAGACATGGTGGTTGGAACGGGAAGCCCTGCAGGCGGTGGAGGCAGGCAAGGTCAATCGAAACGTAACAATAAGTTAACGATTAATTTACCACCAAATAGCCCGCCTCCCCTCCTCTAAATAGAGGGTGCGACGGGCGGGCAGCAGGATGACTTCAGCGGTTGCGCCGGGTTTTCACCGACTCGGACAACACATCGAGCAGGCGCAGGGAGTCGTCCCAGCTCAGGCAGGCGTCGGTGATGCTTTTTCCGTATTCAAGATCTTTGGCCTTGTCCTTGCCGGGGGTGAATTTCTGCGCGCCGGGCTGGAGGTGGCTTTCCACCATCAGGCCAAACACCTGGTGTGAGCCACTGGCCACCTGCGCGCCAATCTCGCGCGCCACTTCAAGCTGCTTTTCATGCTGCTTGGAGCTGTTGGCGTGGCTGCAATCGACCATCAGCGTGGCCGGCAGTTTGGCGGCCTCCAATTCCTTGCAGGCTGCGCCCACGCTGGCGGCGTCGTAGTTGGGGGTTTTGCCGCCGCGCAAAATCACATGGCAGTCCTTGTTGCCGCTGGTCTGCACAATCGCGACCTGGCCGTTTTTGTGCACCGACAAAAAGTGGTGGCCGCGCGCGGCGGCCTGGATCGCATCGGTGGCGATGCGGATGTTGCCGTCGGTGCCGTTCTTGAATCCAATCGGTGCCGACAGGCCGGACGCCAGCTCGCGGTGCACCTGGCTTTCGGTGGTGCGCGCACCAATCGCGCCCCAGGCAATCAGGTCCCCGATGTACTGCGGCGAAATCACGTCCAGAAACTCGCTGCCCGCCGGCAGACCGAGGCGGTTGATGTCGATCAGCAACTGGCGGGCGATGCGCAGGCCCTCGTCGATGCGGTAGGTTTCGTCCAGGTAGGGGTCGTTGATCAGGCCCTTCCAGCCGACAGTGGTGCGGGGCTTCTCGAAGTACACCCGCATGACAATTTCCAGGGTGCCGGCGTATTTTTCACGCTGCAGCGCCAGGCGGCGCGCGTATTCCAGCGCTGCCACCGGGTCATGGATGGAGCAGGGGCCAATCACCACCAGCAACCGGTCGTCCTTGCCCGCCATGATGCGGTGGATGCTGCTGCGGGTTTGCGTGATCAGCGTTTCGACCGGCGTGCCGCTGATCGGAAAGAAGCGGATCAAATGTTCGGGCGGTGGCAACACAGTGATGTCCTTGATGCGTTCGTCGTCGGTCTGGCTGGTTTTGTCGACGGGGCTCGCATACCAGGCATCGCTGGCTTGGGTGGCTTTGGCATTCATGGCTGGCTTCCTTCAAAAACTGTGTCGGGCAAAAAAAAACCGCCGGGTGTCCGGCGGTTTTCAAGAATCTGTTGCGTATTGATCTGCTTACGCGAGAGTCTCTCTACCGCCGGAGGCGCTTGAGAACCAAAAGTAAGCAAAATAATATTTCGCGGAGGTCATGGCTGGAATGTAGCACAAGGTGCCGGGCCGTTGATTTTTTGGAGGGGGCGTCCTCAGCGGCGCAGGCGGTCCCACCAGTTCCTGGCCCTTTGCACCTGCGACGGGCCCAGCGCCGCTGCGGTGGAGTCACTGGCCTCGCGGCCGCACAGCTGCTCGTACATGTCGATCAGCAGCATGCCTTCGCCCAGCATGCGCCAGGCAATCAGCTCAAAATCCTCCAGGCCGACCGGCCGCTCTGCGGCGCTGCCGGCAGCGGCCTGGGGGCTGACCGGCAGCAACCACTGGCCGATCAGCACCCGGAAGTTGTTCAGCGCAGCCAGATAGGAGGCGTATTCGTACAGGCCGCGCCAGGCAGGCGACAGCGCAATCACCAGGCTGCGGTGTTCGCGCAGTACCGTCATCAGGTCAATCAGTGCAGGCGCCAGGACCGATGGATCGGGCTCACGCTTGAGCCCGGACAACACCGCTTCAATGCTGCCTGCCATGTGGCCCATGCCGTCGGCCAGTTGCAGCGACTCCTCGTCGGCCATGGCCGAGCGCAGGAAGTGGCTGAGTTCGCCGAAACTCTGGACGCTGGGCAGATGGGTGGTCGGATCAATCGGCAGGCGTGAGTTCTGTGGGTCAGCCATGGTGCGCCTCGCGGGAATCTCAGGCGGTGCCGCCCACCGTCAGGCCGTCGATGCGCAGGGTCGGCTGGCCCACACCCACCGGCACACTCTGGCCTTCCTTGCCGCAGGTGCCGACGCCGCTGTCGAGCTGCATGTCATTGGCGATCATGGTCACGCGGGTCAGCGCATCCGGGCCGTTGCCGACAATCGTGGCGCCCTTGACCGGGTACAAAATCTTGCCGTTTTCGACCCAGAAGGCCTCGCTGGCCGAAAACACAAACTTGCCGGAGGTGATGTCGACCTGGCCACCGCCGAAGTTGGTGGCGTACAGGCCCTTCTTGATACTGGCGACAATTTCTTCCGGCGCCTTGTCACCACCGAGCATGTAGGTGTTGGTCATGCGCGGCATCGGCACATGGGCATAACTTTCGCGGCGGCCATTGCCGGTGGGTTTGACGCCCGAGAGCCGCGCATTGAGCGAGTCCTGGATGTAGCCCTTCAAAATGCCGTCTTCAATCAGCACATTGCGCTGGCTGGCATTGCCTTCGTCGTCGACGTTGAGCGAGCCGCGGCGGTCGGCAATCGTGCCGTCGTCCAGCACGGTCACACCTTTGGCGGCCACGCGCTGGCCGATGCGGCCGGAAAATGCGCTCGAGCCCTTGCGGTTGAAGTCGCCTTCGAGGCCGTGGCCAATGGCTTCATGCAGCAAGATGCCGGGCCAGCCGGGGCCGAGCACCACCGTCATCTGGCCGGCCGGTGCAGGGCGTGCTTCCAGATTCGACAGCGCTGCGGTCACCGCGTCGCTGACGTACTGGGCGATTTGTGCATCGTCAAAATAAGCCAGGCCAAAACGGCCGCCGCCGCCGCCTGAACCCATCTCGCGGCGGCTGACTCCGCCGGTTTTTTTCTCGGCAATCACGGTGACGCTCAGGCGCACCAGCGGCCGCACATCGGCGGCCAGGGTGCCGTCGGCACGCGCCACCATCACCACGTCGTATTCACTGGCCAGGCCAGCCATCACCTGCACAATGCGCGGGTCTTTGGCCTTCGCCAGTTTTTCAACCTTCTCCAGCAGCTTGACCTTGGCGGTGCTGTCCAGCGTGGCAATCGGGTCCATGTCCTGGTACAGCGAGCGGCTGCTCGCGACGCGGCGCGCCGGGACTTTGGCGCGGCCCATGCGGCTGGAGGCCGAGATGCTGCGCACCGTGCGCGCGGCATCGAGCAGCGAAGCTTCGGAAATGTCGTCGGAGTAGGCAAAGGCGGTTTTTTCACCGCTGACAGCGCGCACGCCGACGCCCTGGTCAATGCTGAAGGAACCGGTCTTGACAATGCCTTCTTCCAGGCTCCAGCCTTCGCTGCGTGTGTACTGGAAATACAGGTCGGCGTCGTCCACGCCATGTGAGGTGATCTCGCCCAGGGCCCGGCTCAAATGGGCTTCGGTCAGGCCGAACGGCGCGAGCAGCAGCTTTTGCGCTATCGCCAGCCGACCGGTGGTGGATTCGGCATTCGGTCGGGCGCTGGCTGCATGGCCGTGGGCCGACTTCAGGGAGGGCGACTGCGAGGATTTGAGAAAAGTCATGCGCTCATTGTAGGCAGTCTGCCCCGGGTGCGGCCCCGCAGGGGCTCTGCGGCTAGGTATCGTCGCCAGGCACCGTGTCACCCGACAAAAAGCGGTAAATGGCCGCGTCGTCCAGCGCCGCCAGACCAGCCTGATGGGCGTCTGCAAACACGGCACTGGCATGTGCGCCGAGCGGCCCCGCAAAGCCGGCTGCGCGGGCTGCCTCCATGGCCAGGCGGGTGTCTTTTTCCAGCAGCGTGACATGGGCGCGCGGCGCATAGTCACCGGCGATCGCGCGGCGCATGCGGTCCGAGCCTATCCAGCTCTGGCCGCTGGACTGCTCGATCACGTCCAGCGTACGGCCCGGGTCCAGCCCGAGCCGGCCGGCCAGCGCCAGCACCTCGGCAGCACCGACCAGGTTGATGCCCGCCAGCAGGTTGTTGACCAGCTTGGTGCGCGCGCCGTCGCCGGGACGCCCGCTGATGCGAAACACTTTGGCCGACAAGGCCTGCAGCAGCTTGGCCTGTTGCGCGTACACGGGGTCCGGGCAGGCCACCATCAGGCTCATCGAACCGTCCAGCGCGCGCGCCGGCCCGCCCGACATGGGCGCATCCACCGTGTGCACGCCCAGTGCCGCCAGCCGGTCCGCAAAAGCTTCGACATCCTGCGGCGCCATCGTCGGGCACAGCATCACGGTGTGCCCCGGCTGCAGCCTGTGCGCCAGGCCGTCGGGGCCGAACAACACGGCGTCCGTCTGCGCGGCATCCACCACACACACAATAAATGCTATTGAATTAATAGCTGCTTGCGCAGGTCTGGAAAGGGCCAGCGACCCTTTTGATACCAGATCCTGTACCCGCAGCGGGTCGATGTCGCAGACCTCGACAGTCCAGCCGCGCGCCAGCAGGTTGGCGGCCATGGCGCCGCCCATGTTGCCTGCACCTATCAGCGTTACCTGCTGCATGAAGGTCATTAACTCTGGACGAGTCGCTTGGCCTTCGAAATCGACATCAATATGCCGACTGCCAGACCGAGGGTGACCATGGCGGTGCCGCCGTAACTGATGAAGGGCAGGGGCACACCGACCACCGGCAAAATGCCGCTGACCATGCCCATGTTGACAAAGGCGTAGGTGAAAAAAATCATGGTCACCGCGCCGGCCAGCAGGCGTGAGAACAGGGTCGGCGCCTCCAGCGCTATCACCAGGCCGCGCAGGATCAGGAACAGGAAGGCGCTGATCAGCGCCAGGTTGCCCAGCAAGCCGAATTCTTCGGAGTAGGCGGCAAAAATGAAGTCGGTGGTGCGTTCGGGAATAAATTCCAGGTGGGTCTGTGTGCCCTGCATGAAGCCCTTGCCGAGCAGGCCGCCGGAGCCGATGGCGATCATGCCCTGGATGATGTGAAAGCCCTTGCCGAGCGGGTCGCGGGTCGGGTCCAGCAGGGTGCAGATGCGCTGCTGCTGGTAGTCGTGCAGCACCGGCCAGCGTACGCCGTCGGCGCACAGCTGGGGCTCGAACCAGACCACCAGAAAAATACCGGCCAGCACCAGCAGCACCGGCGGCGCAATCAGTTTCCAGCTCAGGCCGGCAAAAAAGATCACCGACAAGCCGGCCGCCAGCACCAGCAGCGAGGTGCCCAGGTCGGGTTGTTTCATGATCAGGCCCACAGGCGCGATCAGCAGCAGGCCGGCCACCATGAAATCGAGCGGACGCAACTGACCCTCGCGCTTCTGGAACCACCAGGCCAGCATCAATGGCATGGCAATTTTGAGAATTTCACTGGGCTGGATCACGATGCCGAGGTTGATCCAGCGCCTGGCGCCTTTTTTGGTGATGCCAAAAATCGCCACCGCCACCAGCAGGGCGACGCCGACCACATACATGGGCACGGCAAAAGCCATCAGGCGCTGTGGCGGGATCTGGGCCACCACAAACATGATGGCGCCGGCAATCAGCATGTTGCGGCCATGGTCCATAAAACGTGTGCCATGGTCGAAGCCGGAGGAGTACATGATCAGCAACCCGGCACTGGCCAGCACAAAAACCGCAAACGCCAGCGGGCCGTCAAAACCCTGAAACATCGGGGCGGCGCGGCGCAACAGGGAGGGCTTGTCAAAAACAGCAGACATGGCGGGGATTATCGGCCAGCGTGGCCGGACGATTCACGGTCTTTCAGGCGGGTCAGACGGTCAGCGCCACTTCGTCGGCCGCTTCTTCACGCAGCACTTCGCCGCGCAGCGAGCGCTGCGAGGCTTCGGTGATGGTCACGTCCACCATCTGCCCGATCAGGCGGGGCTGGCCCCTGAAGTTGACCACCCGGTTGCATTCGGTGCGGCCCATCAGCTCGGTCGGGTCCTTGCGCGACGCGCCCTCGACCAGGATGCGCTGCACCGTGCCCTGGCGGCTGGCGCTGATGGCGCGCACGTTGTCGTCGATGGCGGCCTGCAGGCGCTGCAGGCGCTGCAGCTTGACGGCGTGCGGCGTGTCATCGGGCAGGTTGGCCGCCGGTGTGCCGGGACGCGGGCTGAAGATGAAGCTGAAGGAGGTGTCGTAACCAACATCATCGATGAGTTTCATCATCTTGCTGAAGTCCTCATCGGTCTCGCCGGGGAAACCGACGATGAAGTCGCTGCTCATGGCCAGGTCCGGGCGGATCGCGCGCAGCTTGCGGATGGTGGACTTGTATTCCATCGCGGTGTAGCCGCGTTTCATCGCCATCAGGATGCGGTCCGAGCCGTGCTGCACCGGCAGGTGCAGGTGATTGACCAGCTTGGGCAGCTTGCCGTAGGCGTCGATCAGGCTTTGCGTGAACTCGTTGGGATGGCTGGTGACGTAACGGATGCGTGTTATGCCGGGAATGTCGGAGACGTATTCGAGCAGGGTGGCAAAGTCGGCGATGTCGGCTGTGCCGCCCATGGGGCCGCGGTAGGCATTGACGTTCTGGCCCAGCAGCGTGACTTCGCGCACGCCCTGGTCGGCCAGGCCGGCGACTTCGACCAGCACGTCCTCGAAGGGGCGCGAGACCTCCTCGCCGCGGGTGTAGGGCACAACGCAATAACTGCAGTACTTGGAGCAGCCTTCCATGATGGAGACAAAGGCGCTGGCGCCTTCGACGCGGGCCGGCGGCAGATGGTCGAACTTTTCAATCTCGGGAAAGCTGATGTCCACCTGCGACTTGCCCAGGCTGATGCGTTTGCTGAGCAGATCGGGCAGGCGGTGCAGGGTTTGCGGGCCGAACACCACGTCGACATAGGGCGCGCGTTCAATGATGGCCTCACCCTCCTGGCTGGCGAC
Source organism: Asaia bogorensis (assembly GCA_943371375.1). GTDB lineage: Bacteria > Pseudomonadota > Gammaproteobacteria > Burkholderiales > Burkholderiaceae_C > Polaromonas. Next base: position 93,517 of record CALRUM020000009.1, on the reverse strand, counting down.
ACAGCCGCCCACGCCGATCAGCACGCCTTTTTTCTTCAGGTGTTTGATACGCCCCAGGTCGCTGAACACCTTCTCCTGCGCCTTTTCGCGCACCGAGCAGGTGTTGAACAGGATCAGGTCGGCCTCATCGACATTGCTGGTGGGCTCGTAACCGTCGGCAGCGTGCAACACGTCGGACATCTTGTCCGAGTCGTACTCGTTCATCTGGCAGCCGAAGGTTTTGATAAAGACTTTTTTGGACATGCTGGTTGCTATCTGTTGGATAGCTGCTTGCGCAACTGGGGTGTGGGCTGGAGGCCGATTTGCCTGTCAAGACAGCGCAACTACTGCTTGTAGCGCGGCAGCTGGTTGTAGGGCGTCTTGCCGTCGTCCTGCGGCGCGGTGGTCGACTCGAAGCCAAAGCTGAAATTGCGCGTGTTCAGGCCGGCGCGTTTTTCCCTGGCTTCTTCGGGGTTGAGTATCCACACCTCATAGACCTGCCCGCTGCTGTCGCGGGTGTAGTTGACCAGCAGTTCCTGGCCCAGCAGGCTGCCCGACAGCACATAGTTGTTGTTGATGTTGCGGATACGGGCGCCGGGCGACAGGCGGTCGGGCTTGCCGTTTATGCTGATCTCCGGCGGGGCGCGCACCACAAGAACAGCGCGCAGTGCGCTTTTTGGAAAGGTGCGAACGCTGGGCACTTCGTCGGTCTGCGCGATGGCGGACGAGGCCGGCAGGGCGGCGAGCGTCAGTATGGCCACGGAGGTGAGGAAGGACAGGCAGCGTTTCATGGTTTTTATCCAGAGGCTGTGAGGTGAGACCGCCCCAGAAAGCTGGTTCTGGGGCTGAGGAAGATCTGGTGGTGATAGGTGGACTTGAACCACCGACATCAGCATTATGAATGCTGCGCTCTAACCAACTGAGCTATATCACCGCGCGACCGGAATTATAGCGGCTCTTCCATAAATCTAATTGCCGGGCGCATGGCCGCGTTGCGCGGTGCTCGGAATCCTCATGCACCCAAGTGCATTCCGGTATCCTGCGCTCCGTGCGCCTCGCCCTGCATCCCGGTAATTAAATTTCTGAAAGCGCCGGGAATCCCCGCTGCGCTATCTATTCTTAAACGCTGCCTTGCGCTTGTTGACAAAAGCGTCCATGCCCTCTTTCTGGTCTTCGGTGGCAAACAGCGCATGAAACAGGCGGCGCTCGAACATGATGCCGTCGGCCAGTGTGCCTTCGTAGGCGCGGTTCACCGCTTCCTTGGCAGCCATCACCGCCATCTGGCCGTAGTCGCAGATCTGCAGTGCCGCGCCCAGGGCTTCGTCCATCAGCTTGTCCAGCGGCACGACGCGGCTGGCCAGGCCGCTGCGCTCGGCTTCCGCCGCGTCCATCATCCTGCCGGTCAGCACCAGATCCATGGCTTTGGCTTTGCCAACGGCACGCGGCAGGCGCTGCGTGCCACCGGCGCCGGGGATGATGCCGAGCTTGATTTCGGGCTGGCCAAACCGGGCGTTGTCGGCGGCGATGATGAAGTCGCACATCATCGCCAGCTCACAGCCGCCACCCAGTGCAAAGCCGCTGACCGCCGCGATCACCGGCTTGCGTATGCTGCGGATCTGCTCCCAGTTGCGCGTGATGTAGTCGTTTTTGTACACGTCGGCAAAGCCGTAACTGGCCATCACGCCTATGTCGGCGCCGGCCGCGAAGGCTTTTTCGCTGCCGGTCAGGATCATGCAGCCGATGTGCTCGTCTGCGTCGAAAGCCCTGAGCGCGGCGCCCAGCTCGTCCATCAACTGGTCGTTCAGCGCATTGAGCTGCTTGGGCCGGTTCAGGGTGATGATGGCCACGCGGCCCTCGGTTCTGGTCAGAATCGTCTCGTAGTTCATGGCACTTTCCTTTTTTTGCTGCTGAATCATGCCACGCTGCCAGAACGCCCAGCCAAGGGAAAACATTAACCGACCAATCGGTCGGTTAATGCTAAATTCAATGTATTCCAACCCGGAGACATGTATGAGCGATGCCCCTTCCGAACCGCCGGTGCTGTATTCCACCGAGGGCAGCGTTGCGCTGGTCACGCTGAACCGGCCGCTGGCCTTGAACAGTTTCACCCGCCAGATGCACAGCCAGCTCTGGGCGGCGCTGGACAAGGTGGAGGCCGACAGCTCGATACGCGCGCTGGTGATCACCGGCGCCGGCCGCGCCTTCTGCGCCGGGGCCGATCTGGCGGAGTTCGACTTCGAACCCGGGCCGGATCTGGTCCAGCGGGCCGACCCCGGCCCCATCATTGACCAGGCTTTCAACCCGACGGTCAGGCGTTTGCAGGCCTTGCGCGTGCCGACCATCGCGGCCGTGAACGGTGTAGCGGCCGGCGCCGGCGCTTCGCTGGCGATGACCTGCGACCTCGCGATTGCCGCGCCCACGGCCAGCTTCATCCAGGCCTTCAGCAAAATTGGTCTGGTGCCCGATGCCGGCGGCTCCTGGTTTCTGGTCAAGCGCCTGGGGCTGGCCCGGGCCATGGGCCTGGCGATGCTGGGCGACAAACTCTCGGCCCACGATGCCAAAGAGTGGGGAATGATCTGGGACGTCGCGGGTGAGGGCGAAAGCTGCGTGGACAAGGCCATGCAACTGGCCGCGCGCCTGGCGCAGATGCCGACCCGCGCTTTGGTGGCAACCCGGCATCTGCTCGGCGATGGTGCCAGCCGCAGGCTGGACCAGCAGCTCGACCATGAACGCGACACGCAGTCGGCGCTGGGCCAGACCCATGACTACATCGAAGGCGTGACCGCCTTTCTTGAAAAACGTGCCCCCGCGTTCAAAGGCAGCTAGCCATGGATGCCAAACAACTGGCCCGGGCGGTGGGCGAATCGATGTTTGCGGCAGACCGCGCCTCGCGCGACTTCATGCAGATGGAGCTGCTCGCCTGCGAGCCGGGCCGCGCGCGCATGCGCATGACGGTGCGCGAGGCCATGCTCAACGGCCACAAAATCTGCCACGGTGGCCTGATTTTCACGCTGGCCGATTCGACCTTTGCCTTTGCCTGCAACAGCCATAACAAGGTGGCGGTGGCGGCCGGCTGCAGCATCGAGTTTCTCAAGCCCGGTCAGCTCGGTGATGTGCTGACCTGCGAAGGTGTGGAGCAGACCCTGCAGGGCCGGCACGGCATTTACGACATGCAGGTCAGCAACCAGCGTGGTGAGGTGGTCGCGATGTTCCGCGGCAAAAGTGCGCAGATAAGCGGCAGCGTCATTGCGGAGCCATCGGCATGAAAGTTTTTCCGCTGGAGCCGATAGAAAAGGCGAGCCTGGACGAGCTGCGTGCCCTGCAGCTCAAACGCCTGCGCGCCACGCTGCAACATGTTTACCGCCACTCACCGGTGTACAAGGCCAAATTTGACGCTGCGGGGGTGCACCCCGATGATTGCCGCTCGCTGGCCGACCTGGCGAAGTTTCCCTTCACCACCAAGAGCGACCTGCGCGACAGCTACCCTTTTGGCATGCTGGCGGTGCCGCGTGAGCAGTGTGTGCGTATCCACGCGTCCAGCGGCACCACCGGCAAACCCACCGTGGTGGCTTACACGCAGAACGATGTGGACATGTGGGCCGCCTGTGTCGCGCGCAGCATACGCGCGGCCGGGGCCAGGCCGGGTGACCTGGTGCACATCAGTTATGGCTATGGCTTGTTCACCGGCGGTCTCGGCGCGCATTATGGGGCTGAAAAACTGGGTTTGACGGTGGTGCCCTTTGGCGGCGGCCAGACCGAGCGCCAGGTGCAGCTGATCAACGACTTCAAACCCGACATCATCATGGTGACGCCAAGTTACATGCTGGCGATTGCCGACGAGTTTGAAAAACAGGGCCTGTCGGCCGCCGACTCCAGCCTGCGCACCGGCATTTTTGGTGCCGAACCCTGGACCAACGACATGCGCCATGCGATCGAAAAACGCATGGGTATCGATGCCGTCGATATTTACGGCCTGAGCGAAATCATTGGCCCCGGCGTGGCCAGCGAATGTGTGGAAACCAAGGACGGCCCGACCATCTGGGAAGACCACTTCTACCCCGAGATCATCAACCCGGACAGCGGCGAGCTGGTCGCCGACGGCGAGATCGGCGAGCTGGTGTTCACCAGCCTGACCAAGCAAGCCCTGCCCATCATCCGTTACCGCACACGCGACCTGACGCGGCTGCTGCCGGGTACGGCGCGCAGCATGCGCCGCATGGAAAAAATCACCGGCCGCAGCGACGACATGATGATTGTGCGCGGTGTCAATGTGTTCCCCACGCAGATTGAAGAGCTGATTCTCAGACACGCTGAGCTCGCGCCGCATTACCAGTGCATCCTGACGCGTGAGGGCGCCATGGACAGCCTGCGTGTCGCGGTCGAAACCCGTCCCGGCGTGGCGCCCGACAGCGCCCCCGCGCAGGCCGCAGCGCGCTTGCTGCAGCACCAGATCAAGGCCTATATCGGCACGACCGCGGACATTGAGTTGCGCGCCGAAGGCGGCGTCGAGCGCAGCCTGGGCAAGGCCAAACGGGTGCTGGATCGCCGCATCTGAGCTTGCCGGCATACCTGGGAGCTATTTCGGGTTAATCCCATTTGATACATCTTGTTTCAGGCTTACGCTATTCTGACAAGTGTCCTGGAGGCTGCCCATGTTGAACAAACACGCGATTTATCACAAGACCCCCAAAGGGGCGGAAGCGATAGCGAACCGGCACTCGGGCCTGCCGCCCAAGCTGCGATCGCTGCTGATCATGGTGGATGGCAAACGCAGCTACACCGACCTTGCGGGCGTGGCGGCCGTCCTCGGGGATTCCGAGGCCTTGTTGTCCCAGTTGACCGACGATGGCCTGATCGAAGCCGCTGCCAGTGCGGCGCCGGCCGCTGTAGCGGCAGATCAGATCGAGGCGACGACGCCTGCGGTGCTGGTCACCGTGAGCCTGCCCGAAGCCAAACGTTTTGCCTCCCACCTGCTGATGGACATGCTGGGCCCCAGCTCCGACGTCCTGTGCATGAAGATCGAGGCGGCCCGCAACATGGCTGAGTTTGTGGCTGCGATCAAGCGGGCCAGAGACATTGTTCGCGACATCAAGGGCGGGCATGCCGCGGAGCGTTTTGTCGCGGAGGTTGAAACACACACACCGCAGCCTGGCTAGGGCTCACTTCGGCGCGCCCAGCCAGGGTGCCGCCAGCGCGGCATCGCGCAGGTACAGCCGCCAGGTGGTCACAGCCTGGGGCAAATCCAGGGTCAGGCGCAGCAGGCGTTTGTCACGGGCGACCAGCGCCAGCACTTTTTTGTGCGGGCCAGCGTAAAGCGGCAAATCGTCGAGCCGGCTCAAACGCCATCCGCCGCTACCGGCTTCAGTGGCCTTGCGGCCTTTCGCCGCGCCCACGGGTTCCACCGCCAGCCACTCATCGCCCGGCGCAAACCCGGCCCGTTCGGCAGCGCCAGCGCGCAACACGGTCTTGACATGTACGCCGCTGCCGTCAGACAGGCGCAGACCCAGGGCCTGCGCCAGTTGTGCCGGCTCCTGCAGCACCACCACGCCGTGACGCTGCAGCAGCGCCTCCAGCGGCAGATCGTCCGTGCCATGCACCCAGTCGGCGATTTCGCTGGCATACGAGCGCCCGCCCACCTCCGCCAGCACGGCCGCAAAATCGGCCTCGGTCATGGCACCACCCTTGCAGCGTATCCACAGGCCGCGCATCACATCGTCCAGCGTGGCGAGCCGGCCGGCGCTGCTTTCGGCGCGCAGAGTCAGGTCAAAACACAGGGCGACGAGGGCGCCCTTGGTGTAGTAACTGACGGTGGCGTTTGGCGTGTTTTCGTCCTGGCGGTAGTACTTGACCCAGGCGTCAAAGCTGGCCTGCGCCACCGACTGCAGCATCCGGCCCGGCGTCTGCAGCACCTGGTTGATGGTCTTGTTCAGGAGCTTGAGATAAGCGGCGTCGTCCAGCAGGCCGGCACGGCGCAGCAGCAAATCGTCGTAATAACTGGTGAAACCTTCGAAGAACCAGAGCAGGCGGGTGTAGTTCTCGCTGCCGTAGTGATAGCCTGAAAACTCCGCCGGGCGCAGGCGTTTGACATTCCAGGTGTGGAAGTATTCGTGGCTGATCAGCCCGCGCAGCGTGGTGTAACCCTCGGGCAGCTTGCTTTCGCCGAGACGCGGCAGGTCCTTGCGGTTGCAGATCAGGGCGGTGCTGTTGCGGTGCTCCAGCCCGCCGTAGCCGTCGTCCACCACATTGAGCATGAACAGGTAGTGGGCATGCGGCGGTTTTTTGTGGCCGTGCCAGAAACGGATCTGGGCCTCGCAGATCAGCCGGGTGTCCTCCAGCAGTCTGGCCGCATCCAGGCTGGCGGTAGCGCCAGACACCACCAGCCGATGGGGAACACCGCAGGCCATGAAGGAGCCGCTCCAGAACCTGCCCATCTCTACCGGGCAGTCCATCAGCTCGTCGTAGTCGGCGGCCAGGTAGGTGCCAAACCCGGTGGCCCGGACCCGGGCGGCCGGCAGGGCAGTCGCCGCCGACCAGCCGGCGATGGCGGTGCCAGCCACCAGCTCCAGGGCGTGTGGCGTCTTTTCCTGGCCATGGACCTGCAGGCACAGTGAGCTGCCGTTGAAAAATCCGCGGTGGGCATCCAGCCAGGCGGTGCGTACCGAGTTGTCGTTGGCGTACACCTCGTAACTCAGGTGCAGGGGCCGGTCGGCCCTGCAGCGGATGTCCCAGCTGCATTTGTCAATTTGCATGAGCTGGCCGGCGGGCAAGGCCCTGGCCGTCTGACGCGCGCGCAGTCCCTGCAGGTTTTTCGAGAATTCACGCACCAGGTAGCTGCCCGGTATCCAGACCGGCAGGCTGACGCGCTGCAAGGCTTGCGGCCGGGCAATCGTCAGCGTGACGCGAAACAGGTGGGCATGTATGTCGGCAATTTCAACGCGGTAGTGGATCGCGGGGGGTGTTGCGGCGCCAGAAGGCTTTTTGGTGGGCATATGGCTTGAAAGAATACCTCAAGCGCTCCCGCCCGCTCTGCCCCAGGCTCAGGGGAAAGGCTGGATAGCTATCAAAATAATAGCTGCGTACGCAGGTGTGATATGGGCTGAATGCCGATTCCACTGTCCACGCTGGTGCGGGCAGGCTTCAGGGCACCCTGGCTTCGCTCAGTGATTTCTCCACCTGCTGGGCGCTGGCCGCGCCGGGCACGCGCGAGCCGTCGGCAAAAATCAGGGTGGGTGTGCCGGTGATGCGGTATTTCTTGCCGAACTCGACATTGCGCGCCACTGCGCTGGCGTCGCAACTGGCGCTGGGCACGGGCAGGTTTCGCACCATCACGTCCTGCCAGACCTTGGCCTGGTCTTTGGCGCACCAGAGGTTTTTTGATTTTTCCACCGAATCGGGGCCCAGCACCGGATACAAAAACAGGTAAACCGTCACGTCTTTGACCTGTTGCATGTCGCGCTCAAAACGCTTGCAGTAGCCGCAATTGGGATCCTCAAACACGGCCATCTTGCGCTTGCCATTGCCGCGCACAATCGTGAAGGCGTCCTTCAGGGGCAGCGCGTCAAAAGGCAGGGCGTTGAGTTTGTCAACCCGCTCTTCGGTCAGGTTGCGCCTGAGTCTGGTGTCAATCAGGTTGCCCTGGATCAGAAAATTGCCCTCGGCATCGGTGTAGAAAATTTCGCTGCCATTGACACGGATTTCATACAGGCCGGGCATGGCGGTCTTGCTGATCTCGTCGATTTTCGGCAGGTTGGGCAAACGCTCGGTGAGGGCTTTGCGGATCGCCGCTTCCTGCGCATGGGCACCCAGGCTGATGCCCAGCAGGGCAAGGGCGAAGAGGGTTCGGAGCAATTTCATTGTGTTTCCAGTCATGTCCATCGAATCTGCGCTGCGTGTCACCGCTTCGCCTTGTCACCCATCGCCTGCCGCATCACCCACTGCTTGAGAGGGCCGCTGCGCTCAAAGCCCTTCATGCCCCAGTTGCGCAGCGCCTGCCAGCGCGCATCGCCCTGGGCAAACAAACCCTGCAAGCCATCTGTCACGGCGCCCATGGCGGCCACATCGGCCTGGCGCGCGCGTTCATAACGGCGCAGCAGCTTTTCCTCGCCCAGGCCGCGCCAGTATTCGCGCTCATGCAGCACCCTGGCCAGCGCGGCGGCATCGGCCAGTCCGAGATTGAGGCCCTGGCCCGCCAGCGGATGAACCGCGTGTGCCGCATCGCCAGCCAGGGCCCAGCCTGGACCCACCCAGCGCTCGGCACGTGACAGGCTCAAGGGCCAGGCCGACAGCTGGCTGGCCAGGTCCAGGCGACCGGCGTCGGCCCCACAGGCAGTTTGCAGCGCGGCTGAAAATTCATCCGGCGACAGTTTCAGCAACGCCTCAGCACGGTCCACAGAGACTGACCAGACCAGCGCCAGAGAGTTCCCGTCAAAACCACCTGTGGGCAAAAGAGCCAGTATCTCGCCGTGTGCGCCAAACCACTGGCGCGCCACGCCGTGGTGTTTCTGGTCACTTTGCAGGCGCGCGGCGATGGCCTTCTGGGCGTAGGGCTTGACCCTCCATGACGCGCCAAACTCACTGCGGCTGCTGCTTTTCTGACCTTCGCAGACCACCTGCAGCGCGGCCTGAACCGGCGCCGCCACGGTTTCCACCTGGGGCTGGTATTGCAGCGCCTGCGCCAGTTGTTGCTCCAGCGCCGGTACATCGACAATCCAGGTCAGCGCCGGGGCGGCACCGGCCGGGTCACTGGCCGGGGGCGGTGTTGCAGCGACGAAGTCCAGCCTGCCGCCGGCATCACCCCATACCTGCATCTGCTGCACGGCGGTGACGAAGGGGGCTTGCGGCCAGGCGCGCAGCGACTCGAGCAACTGCCGGGAGGCGCTGTTCAGCGCGTAAGCCCGCACATCCTGCAGCGGGGGCAGGACCGGGGCGCCGGGGGCCGTGGCGGGTGCGACCAGCGCGACATGCAGGCGCTCGCGCGCCAGCAACAGGGCCAGGGTGCGGCCCACCACACCGCTGCCGCGAATACACACATCAAAGGGCTTGGACATGCTTCATTTTAGAAGGCAGTGCAAAATCCTCCTGAACGGCCAGAACCTGAACGGCCAGCTGAACCGACAAATGGAAGGATGGGTGACGTGATTGAAGCATTGAGCAAAGCCCCGGCCCCCGCGGGGCCGGACCTGTTGGCAAGCATCACCAGCCTGTGGGTGTATCCGGTGAAGTCTTGCGGCGGCGTGCAGCTGCAGGAGGCGCTATTGCTGGACACCGGGCTGGAGTTTGACCGCGCCTGGATGGTGGTGGACGCGCAGGGCGTTTTTCTGTCGCAGCGCGAACTGCCACGCATGGCCCTGATCCAGCCGCAGCTCAAGTACCACGACATGGTGCTGCGCGCGCCAGGCATGCTGGCGCTGCACATTGCGCTGGACCAGGTGGAGCAACCGGTGCGGGTCACGATCTGGGACGACGAGGTCAAGGCTTACGACATGGGCCCCATCGCTGCCCAGTGGTTCACTGATTTTCTGGGCGTCACCGCCAGGCTGGTGCGTTTTGACCCGGAGGAAAAACGTGTCTCCAGCTTGCGCTGGACCGGTGGGGTGGAGGCGCCAAACCAGTTCAGTGACGGCTACCCGGTGCTGGTGCTCAGCGAGGCGTCGCTGGCGGGCCTCAATGACAAGCTGCTGGCGGCGGGAGCTGCGGCGGTCGGCATGGCGCGTTTTCGGCCGAACATTGTGCTCGGCAACGCTGGCGCTGCGGGCAGTGGCCAGGCACTGGCGCCGCATGATGAGGACCGGGTCGGCGTGATGCAGATCGAAACCGGGCAGGGACAGGTGCAACTGAAGCCGGTCAAGCCTTGCGCACGCTGCCCGATACCGGACATCGACCCGGCCACGGCGCAGTCCAGCCCCGAAGTCGGTGACATGTTGCAGACCTATCGGCAGGACCCGCGGCTCGATGGGGCGCTCAGCTTCGGCATGAACCTGATCGTGCTGCAAGGCACCGATTGCCTGCTCAAGGTGGGGCAGAGCGTCACCGCTGATTACTGCTTTGACTAGTCAGTGGTGTTCGCGCGTGGGGTGACTCTCATCGACGGAGTCCGCCTCCAGCGGCGTGGGCCGGGTCAACTCGGTCGCCAGAAAACGGATGGGCCTGCGCGTGCGTGCGGCCATGCTGTCCAGCAAGTCCGACAGGGCTTGCGAGAGTTCCGGCCCTTCCATCAGTTTTTCACCGAGCAGCACTGCGGCGACGTGAAACTGCAGGACGACTTCCGGCTTGAGTCCCTTCAACGGCATCAGGCCCGCTGCGATCAGGCGTGCCGCCAGCTCGGTCACGGGTTCGCGCGTTGAGAGACCTTCCAGAATCAGGCCAAAGCGGGCTTCATCGACCCGGCCGGCGGTATCCACATCACGCAGGATGCGGCGCAGCTTGATCACACTGCGCAACAGGCTTTGCTCGGCCACCGCAATGCCATGGGTGCGCTTGATATAGCTGTAGTTGACCAGCTCGACATACACCACGGCAGCTGGTTCCTTGTGGCGCATGGCGCGGGACAACACCTGGGACAGCCGGTCGCTGAAAAGATGCGGGGTCAGCAGGCCGGTCAGCGCATCCTGGCTGGCCATGGCCTGCTCGCGGGTTTCAATGATGTGACGCTCGCGCGAACGGATGTTCAATGCCACCAGCAGCAAAGGTGCCTCTGCCGCCAGCGCGATCATCAGCGAGTGCTCGATCAGCCAGGAGCTGGGCACCCAGCCAAAAATACGCGCCACCGCCATCAGGGTCGCCACGGACAGGGGTATGAAGGCGCCCAGCACCCACAGGCCCACCACATCCCTGCGCCGCGCCGCCAGAAACGCCGTGACCAGGCCCAGGACCACACACAGCGTCAGGTAAACACCGATCAGGCGAACACCCCACACCCGGTCTATCACCACAAAAAGCAGCGCCAGGACCGGGCCAGCCAGGGCGGCCCAGTAGCTGACCCGGTCCAGCCGCGCGTAGTGGGCATTCGAGCTGCAAAGCGCCCTGACCATCAGCAGTGCAACGCTGCCGCCTACCAGCCCGAGAAAACCCTGTGCAGCGTTGTTCCAGGCGGCGGAGTCGCCCCACAGCAGATGGCCGGCCATGCCGCTGGTGGTGGCAATGACACCCATCATGATGGCCGCATAACCTGCGTACCAGCCGTACAGCCGGTCGCGGTAGACCCAGCTCTGCGCTGCGCTGGCAACCACCAGCAGAAGCAGGGCGCCAAAAACCACGCCGATCAACATGTAATCGACCTGCAGCCGCTGGCTCCGGGTCGCGCTGGAGATGATATTGACCGGGATGTTGATCTGGGTCTGGTGCTGGATGCGCACATACACGTCCCGCATCACACCAGGTTGCAGGCTCAGTGAAAATTGCGCGTACCGCCCCGGCTCTGGCCAGCTCGAGACGGGCACGGTGTCGCCGGCGGTCTGCCCCAGCCATTGCCCGCTTGCCGACAACTGGTACACGGTGACCTTGTCGAGCAGCGGAATCGGAAATTCCATGACCCACTGGTGCTGCGAGCCGAGTGGTTGCAGAAAGCGGTAGTGCTGCCACAGCGCGGCATGGGCACCCAGCGTGTAGATGCTGTTGCTGCGCATCGGGCTCATCGAGGCCCGGAATTGACCGGACGCCACCTGCTCGATGCTGGCCTCGGCCTTGACGTCTACCCACGACAGGCCCTGGGCCTGCAGGTCCAGCGAGGCATTCGGGTTGTGCAACACCTGCACCGGCTGGGCCTGACCGGGTACAGCCACTAGCGCCCCCAGCAGCACCAGCGTCAGGCCCGCGATCTGTGCAAGCGCATATCGCATACACTTCTCAGCCTGTTTTTGAAGGTTTCTCATGAGCTTGAAGTGCGGTATTGTAGGCTTGCCCAACGTCGGTAAATCGACCCTTTTTAATGCTTTGACCAAGGCGGGTATTGCGGCGGAGAACTACCCGTTTTGCACCATAGAGCCCAACGTCGGCATCGTGGAATTGCCGGATGCGCGGCTGGCCCAGCTGGCTGCCATCATCAGTCCTGAGCGCATCGTGCCAGCGATTGTGGAGTTTGTCGATATCGCCGGCCTGGTGGCAGGTGCCAGCACGGGCGAGGGCCTGGGCAACAAGTTTCTGGCGCATATTCGCGAGACCGACGCCATTGTCAATGTGGTGCGCTGTTTTGACGACGACAACGTGATCCATGTGGCCGGCAAGGTCGACCCGATTTCCGACATCGAGGTGATCCAGACCGAGCTCTGCCTGGCTGATCTGGCGGCCGTTGAAAAGGCCTTGCACCGCGTTACCAAGACCGCGCGTTCCGGTGACAAGGAGTCGGTCAAGCTGGTGGCCATACTGGAAAAATGCCAGGCCGCCCTGAACGAGGCCAAACCGGTTCGCACGCTGGAGTTCAGCAAGGAAGAGCGGCCTTTGCTGCAGCAGTTTTTCCTGATCACCGCCAAGCCCGCCATGTTTGTGGGCAATGTGGCGGAAGACGGCTTTGACAACAACCCTTATCTGGACAAGCTGCGCGCCTTTGCGGCCAGCCAGAATGCGCCGGTGGTCGCCATCTGCGCCAAGATGGAAGCCGAGATGGCCGACATGAGTGATGAAGACAAAACCATGTTTCTGGCCGAGATTGGCCAGGACGAACCCGGCCTGAACCGCTTGATCCGCGCAGCCTTCAAGTTGCTGGGACTGCAGACCTACTTCACCGCCGGTGTGAAAGAGGTGCGTGCCTGGACCATCCATGTGGGCGACACCGGTCCGCAGGCGGCCGGTGTGATCCATACCGATTTCGAAAAGGGTTACATCCGCGCCCAGACGATTGCCTTTGATGACTTCATCACCTACAAGGGCGAGCAGGGCGCCAAGGACGCGGGCAAGATGCGCAGCGAAGGCAAGGAATATGTCGTCAAGGATGGCGATGTGATGAATTTCCTGTTCAGCAGCTGATGAACAAGCTCCTGTCCGGGCTCGCTGCGTGCGGCCCATCGTCCCCTTGCAGGGGGCGTATTCTGTCGCCCGGCGGAGCCGCTTCGGTGGTCGTGCTTGAAAGGGTCGAGCAGATCGCATGACAGAACCCGTCCGCCTTGCCAAACATCTGGCGCACATGCTCAACTGCTCGCGCAGCCAGGCCGAGCAGTACATCGAAGGCGGCTGGGTGCGTGTGGACGGCGTGGTGGTTGAAGAGCCGCAGTACCGCGTGCTGGACCAGAAAGTCGAACTGGACCCGGATGCCAGCCTGCTCGAACTGGTGCCTGTGACGCTGTTGCTGAACAAGCCGCCCGGGTACACGGCGGGGCTGGACGCAGGCGCCGGTCATGCGGCCAGCGCCGCTCTGGAATTGCTTTTGGCCGCCAACCAGACCCGGGAGGACCGCTCGGGCATACGGCCCCTGAAAAAGCACTTCAGCGCGCTGACACTTGCCACGCCGCTGGCGACGCCGGCCAGCGGTCTGGTGGTGTTCACCCAGGACTGGCGGGTGGCGCGCAAGCTCAGCGAAGATGCCTCGGTCATGGAGCACGAGGTGATTGTTGATGTGAGCGGCACCCTGGTGCCCGGCGGCCTGGAGCGGCTCAATCGCATCGAGCACGGCTTCACTTTCAACCGGGTGTTGCTGCCACCGGCCAAAGTGAGTTGGCAAAACGAAACCCGTTTGCGTTTTGCCCTGAAGGGCGAGCGGCCCGGGCAACTGGCCTTCATGTGTGAAAGCGTCGGTCTCCAGGTGCTGGCCATGAAACGCATCCGTATTGGCCGTGTGCCCCTGGGCAGTTTGCCGGCCGGGCAGTGGCGCTATCTGCAGCCGCACGAACGCTTTTAAGTTTTTGCAAGCCGGGACCGCAGCTGCTGCGGCCCCTTCTCCAGTGCAAGGGGCAGGGAGCTGCCGCAGGCCCGCAGTGAGCGCGCGTGGGGCCTAATTCAGGAACTTGAAGCCACCCGGAAAGGCCCAGACCAGGGCAGCGGTCATCGTGAAATAACGCAGAAATTTGCCGATGGCCATGTAGGCGACGCAGGGCCAGAACGAAAATTTGAGCCAGCCCGCCACCGCACACAGCGGATCACCGACCACGGGCAGCCAGGCCAGCAGGCAGGCCTTGGGCCCCAGCTTTTCCAGCCAGCGCACGGCCCGCCCGTGGTGCGAGGAATGCGAATATTTGTCCACCACCTTGTGCGCACCGTAGCCCAGCCACCAGTCCAGCGCGCCGCCCAGGGTGTTGCCTGCGGTGGCCACCAGCACGGCCGGCCAGAACAGGTGGGGACTGAGTTTGACAAGACCAAAAACCACCGGCTCTGAGCCCAGTGGCAGCAGGGTGGCAGAAATAAAAGAAACCAGAAAAACCGTGCTCAATCCGTACTCGGGCAAAGCCAGCGCATCGATCAGGTGCCGAATCCATATCTCCATGGCTCGCGAGTATAGGCAGTGCAGATCGGTTGGCGTGTAGGGAAGCGGCCTGCGCAGCCGTGTACAAATTTCGATTGCTGAATTTTTGGGCAGCTACAATGTGCCTTGTTTTTGAGCATGTCCCACCCTTCTTTCCTTTCATGAAACTCGGCCCCTTCGTTCTGGCCAACCGGCTGTTTGCGGCGCCCATGGCGGGCGTCACCGACCGGCCGTTCCGTCGCCTGTGTAAAGCCGGGGGCGCGGGTTATGCGGTCAGTGAGATGGTGACTTCGCGGCGCGACCTGTGGGACACGCTGAAAACCTCGCGGCGGGCCAACCACGACGGCGAAGAAGCACCGATTGCCGTGCAGATTGCCGGTACCGATGCGTTGATGATGGCCGAAGCGGCCGCCTACAACATTGACCGCGGCGCCCAGATCATCGACATCAACATGGGCTGTCCGGCCAAGAAGGTCTGCAACAAGTGGGCCGGCTCGGCGCTGATGCAGGACGAGCCGCTGGCCCTGGCCATTGTCCAGGCGGTGGTGGCGGCCTGCGTGCCGCGCGGCGTACCGGTGACGCTGAAGATGCGCACCGGCTGGGCCGAGTCCCATAAAAACGCGGTGGCCCTGGCGCGCCAGTTTGAGGCCGCCGGTGTACAGATGCTCACGGTCCATGGCCGCACGCGGGAGCAGGGCTACAGGGGCCAGGCCGAATACGACACGATTGCTGCAGTCAAGGCAGCGGTGGCTGTGCCGGTGGTCGCCAACGGCGATATCACGACGCCGGAGAAGGCCCGCGATGTGCTGGCTTACACGGGTGCCGATGCGGTGATGATAGGCCGCGCGGCCCAGGGCCGGCCCTGGATTTTTCGCGAGATCGCGCACTTTCTTGAAACCGGCACACATCTTGCGCAGCCGCTGGTGGCGGAGGTCAAACGCCTGCTGCTCGATCACCTGCTGGACCACTACGCGCTGTACGGCGCATTCACCGGGGTGCGCACGGCGCGCAAGCACATTGGCTGGTACGTCAGGGCATTGCCCGGCGGGGCAGTCTTTCGCGCACGCATGAACCTGATCGAGGACTGCGAGGCGCAGTGGCAGGCGGTGAGCGAATTTTTTGAGGCACTCGGTGCGTCCATGGACCGCATGCCGGCAGTGGCCGGGCTTGCCGGGGCGGCCGCGACCGTCAGACATGCAGATCACAAAAAGGAGGGAGAGCTCACATGAGCAAAAAACAAATCGAAGAGTGCGTACGCACCAGCCTCGAGGGCTATTTCAGGGATTTGCGCGGCACCGAGCCAGACGGCATGTACGACATGATGGTGCGTGTTGTCGAAAAGCCGCTGCTCGAGGTGGTGATGCAGCATGCCGAGCACAACCAGTCGCGCGCCGCCGAATGGCTGGGCCTGAACCGCAACACCCTGCGCAAAAAACTGCTCGAGCACAAACTGATCAAGTGAAGCGTCTGCGCTTCATCCCTTACCTTCCCCACAAAAGACAAGCATGAACGCCCTGATTTCCGTCTCCGACAAAACCGGCATTGTTGATTTTGCACGCGCGCTGCATGCGCTTGGCATCAAGCTGATTTCCACCGGCGGCACCGCCAAACTGCTGGCCGATGAAAACCTGCCGGTGACCGAGGTTGCCGAACTGACCGGTTTTCCGGAAATGCTCGATGGCCGCGTCAAGACCCTGCACCCCATGGTGCACGGCGGCCTGCTGGCGCGGCGTGATGTGCCCGGGCACATGGCGGCTCTCAAGAGCCACGGCATAAACACCATAGACCTGCTGGTTGTCAATCTGTACCCGTTCGAAGCCACGGTCGCCAAAGCCGGTTGCACGCTGGAAGACGCGATTGAAAACATCGACATCGGCGGTCCGGCCATGGTGCGCTCAGCGGCTAAGAACTGGAAAGACGTGGGTGTGCTGACCGACGCTGCCCAGTACGCCGGCGTGCTGGAAGAACTCCAGGCCGACGGCAAGCTCACCGACAAGACGAAATTCGCGCTCTCGGTGGCCGCCTTTAACCGCATCAGCCAGTACGACGGCGCCATCAGCGACTACCTCTCGGGCATCCAGGAGGGTGGCGCACACAGCCTGTTTCCCGGACAGTCCAATGGCCGTTTTGTCAAAGTGCAGGACCTGCGTTACGGCGAAAATTCGCACCAGCAGGCCGCGCTGTACCGCGACCTGTACCCGGCGCCGGGCTCGCTGGTGACAGCCCGGCAATTGCAGGGCAAGGAGCTGTCGTACAACAACATCGCCGACGCCGACGCCGCCTGGGAGTGCGTCAAGAGTTTTACCGGTGCAGCGTGTGTCCTCGTCAAACATGCCAACCCCTGCGGTGTGGCGGTGGGCGCGGATGCGCTGGAGGCTTACAGCAAGGCCTTCAAGACCGATCCAACCTCGGCCTTTGGCGGCATCATTGCCCTGAACTGCACGCTCGACGAAGCGGCTGCTCGGCAAATCTCCAAACAGTTTGTCGAGGTGTTGATGGCCCCCGCCTTCACGCCCGAGGCGCTGGAAGTGTTCAAGACCAAGGTCAATGTGCGCATCCTGCAGATTGAGCTGCCGCCCGGCGGCGACACGGCCTGGAAGCAGGGCCGCAACCTGATGGACGTCAAACGTGTCGGCTCCGGCCTGTTGATGCAGACGGCCGACAACCACGAACTTGCGCTTGCGGACCTGAAGGTCGTCAGCAAGCTGCAACCAACGCCCGCGCAGTTGCAGGATTTGCTGTTCGCCTGGAAGGTGGCCAAATACGTCAAATCCAACGCCATCGTGTTCTGCGGCGGCGGCATGACACTGGGCGTGGGCGCCGGCCAGATGAGCCGCATCGACTCGGCCCGTATCGCGTCCATCAAGGCCGCCAATGCCGGCCTGGATCTGACTGGCTCGGCCGTAGCCAGCGACGCCTTTTTCCCGTTCCGCGACGGACTCGATGTGGTGGTTGATGTGGGCGCGACCTGCGTGATCCAGCCGGGCGGCAGCATGCGCGATGAGGAAGTGATTGCGGCGGCGGATGAACGCGGGGTGGTGATGGTGTTCAGCGGTGTGCGGCATTTCCGGCACTGAAGCCGGTCATTCATGGTTAAAAGTGGCTCTTGCCCTTAGTTGACTGGCGTAAGCAGCTATTAAATTCATAGCAATTTTCCTGCGCTGTCGTGGTGCGCCAGCAAGCCGGGGGTTGCCCGGCGGCAACTCACTTTCTTTTGCGTCGCCAAAGGAAAGTAAGCAAAGAAAAGGCGACCCGATGGTCTGGGTCCCCTTCGCTGCCGCTCAGGGGCAACCTGCGGTGCTCGCCGAAAACGGGGTCGAGCTCGAACTCGGCTAGCGCCTCAGACAATCGCTCGCCCTGATCCGTTTTCGGCTGCGCTCCTCGGCCCGGCCCGACGGGTGGGGGGGGCGGGCGCCAAGCTCTTGGCTTGTCATCCCGGACTGGATACGGGATCCATGTTTGCTGACTACTCAGCTTGGTCTGGCTGGTGTGGTGTGCCAGCAAGCCGGGGGTTGCCCGGCGGCAAGTAACTTTCTTTTGCGTCGCCAAAGGAAAGTAAGCAAAGAAAAGGCGACGCTATGGTCTGGGTCCCTGCGCTTCGCTACGGGCAACCTGCGGTGCTCGGTCAAAGCGGGGTCTCGCTCGAACTCGCTTCGCTCAGACAATCGCGAGCCCTGATCCGCTTTGACCTGCGCTCCTCGGCCCAGCCCGACGGGTGGGGGGAACGAAGCGGGAACGGATGCGGAATCGGGGAGACGATGACGCGCTTTGCGCGTCCTCGTCGGACAACGGGGCCGTCATGTTTGCACGCGGGCGCAGCACACGCGGCCAAATGAAGTCCCCCTCCATCGCCCAGCGGGGCGAGGGAGGGGTCGGGGATGCGCTGCCTGACTCCCGCCATGCGCGTTCGGGTCCACAACGGGATGATTTGCTTGCCAACACCCCGCGTCGTGTGCCCGAAGGCACACGCAAAGGGTTTGGTGAGGAAAGCGCCCGTTTTGGTCCGAACCCGAAGGGGCGTGGTTTTGCGGGCGATCCGTTTCGTTACAAAACCAGGCAAGGCGCAAAGCCTTGCCTTGGGTTTTGCGCCTCACGGCTCATCCCGCAAAAGCCCCGCCGCGCATCGCGCGAGTCAGGCAGCGCATCCCTGAGGGTGGGAGTGGGGAGTTAGGCCCTACTGCCCAAAGCGAACCGGGGACGGAGCGTGATGCTGCCTGGTCGGGCTCCGGAGCCTCAGCGGCCGGCAAAAAACTGTGCTGCGGCTTCGACGGTCTCAGCAATGTCCGCCGCCGTATGCGCCGAGCTGACAAAGCCGGCCTCATACAGGGCCGGCGCGTAATAGACGCCCTTGTCCAGCATGGCATGGAAAAAACGGTTGAAAGCCGGGCTGTCCGTCGTCATCACCGTGGCGTAGTTCTGCGGCAGCTTGTCCAGCAGGAAAAAGCCGAACATGCCGCCCTCGCTGTCACCACAAAAATCGACACCGGACCGGGCGGCCGCCTGCGTCAGGCCGCTGACCAGGCTGCGGGTACGTTCGCCCAGCGCTTCGTAAAAACCGGGTTTCTGCAGTTCACGCAGGGTGGCCAGGCCGCAAGCCGTGGCCACCGGGTTGCCCGACAGCGTGCCCGCCTGGTAGACCGGGCCCTGGGGCGCGAGTTGCTCCATGACAGCGCGGCTGCCGCCGAAAGCCGCGAGTGGCATGCCGCCGCCTATGACTTTGCCCATGACGGTCATGTCGGGCTTGAAGCCCGGGATGCTTTTTGCATAAACACTTTGCGCACCGCCCAATGCCACACGGAAACCGGTCATGACTTCGTCAAACACGAGCAACACGCCGTACTGCGTGCACAGCTCGCGGCAGCGCTGCATGAAGGGCACGCTGGCCCGCACAAAATTCATGTTGCCGGCAATCGGCTCGATGATCAGGCAGGCGGTGCTGCTGCCATGCAGGGCAAAGGCTTCTTCCAGCTGGGCGATGTGGTTGTACTCGAGCACCAGCGTGTGCTGCACCACCTCGGGCGGCACGCCTGCGCTGGTCGGGTTGCCGAAGGTGGCAAGGCCCGAGCCGGCCTTGACCAGCAGCGCATCGGCGTGGCCGTGGTAACAGCCTTCGAACTTGATGATCTTGCTGCGGCCCGTGGCACCGCGTGCCAGGCGAATCGCGCTCATGCCCGCCTCGGTCCCCGAGCTGACCAGGCGCAGCATGTCGATGGACGGCACCAGTTTCACGATTTCCTCGGCCAGTTCCACTTCGCGCTCGGTGGGCGCGCCGTAGGAGAAACCCTCGAGAACAGCTTTTTGCACGGCTTCGACCACAGCGGGGTGGCCATGACCCAGAATCATCGGGCCCCAGGAGCCGATGTAGTCGATGTAGCGCTGGCCGTCTGCGTCCCAGAAGTAGGCGCCGTGCGCCCGCTGCACAAAACGCGGCGTGCCGCCTACGGCCTTGAAGGCGCGGACCGGTGAATTCACCCCGCCGGGGATCAGTTTTTTGGCGCGTTCGAAAAGGGCGAGGTTGCGTGAGTGTGCGGTGTCAGTGTTTGGTGCCATGCGTGGGTAAGTCAAAGGGGGGAAGAGGCAGCAGCGTGTCGTCGGAGTCGCCGGCTTCTTCGTCCCCAGGCTCCCCATCGTCATCTTCCGATTGCGCCCAGAACAGGCGGTCCGGCACGATGTTGCCCATGCCGGGGTGAAACCCGGCGTTCAGGCTGTGGTCGAGATAGGTCAGCGCTTCCGAGGTCGCGGCCTGGAGGTTGTGACCATTGGCCAGCAGTGCCGACAGTGCGGCGGTCAGGGTGTCGCCCGCGCCTGCAAAAACGGCCTCGAAACGCTCGAATTTTTCGCTGTACAGAACGGCCTGGGGTGTGGCCAGCACGTTGTCGATGAATTGATCCGGCAAGGGCATGCCGGTCACCAGTGTGTAGGGAACGCCAAACGCCGACGCGGCTTTGGCGATATCGCGGGCTGCCGGGCTTTTTTCGCCGGCCCAATCCGGCAGCAACCAGCGCCACAGGCTGCTGTGGTTGCCCACCAGGACGGTGGTTTGTGGCAGCAGCAGTTCGCGAAAAGCGTCCAGGTAGTTGTCGATGGCCTCTTCGTCCCACCAGGACAGGTTGGGCATGTAGGCGATCAGCGGAACCTCGGCGTAGTCGGATGCAATCTCCGCAATGGCGCTGACGATTTCCGGGCTTCCGACAAAGCCGACCTTGATGGCGCTGACGGGCATGTCTTCAAGGGCGGTGCGGGCCTGCTCGGTCACCACTTCCTCGTCAAAGGCGATGTGATCGAATATCTCGGCGGTGTCGCGCACATAACTGCCGGTCACGACGGCCAGTGCATGTGCGCCGGCCGAGGCAATGGCGCTGATGTCGGCGGTCAAGCCACCGGCCCCGCTGGGGTCGTTGGCGTTGAAGGTCATCACGCAGGCGGGCGAGGTTTCGCTGTCCTCTGCTTCCATCGGCCGGGTATCCAGAGGGGGGGAGTTGGGGTTTGCCATAGGGCTGGAATTTTGCAGGGTACGCGAATAAGCAACGCCGCCTCGATACAATTGTTGCATTCTATTCGAAGGCAACTTAAGCTGTGACTCAATCAACAACCTGGATGTGTTTAATTTGTGGATGGATTTATGACGAAGCGGCGGGGGCACCTGAACACGGCATTGAGCCTGGCACGCTCTGGGCTCAGGTTCCCATGAACTGGACCTGCCCCGAATGTGGCGCGCGCAAGGAAGACTTTGAAATGGTCCAGATCTGAATGCCCCGCAGCGTTTGCCTGAATAACATGCGCGGCGGGCTTCACGCCCAAGTCGTGCATCTCAAGGAGCACAGTCAGTGAGTATTCCCAGTTCAGGGCTCAAGGTGTTGGTTATTGATGACAGCAACACCATCCGCCGCAGTGCAGAGATATTTCTCAAGCAGGGCGGCCACGAGGTTTTGCTTGCCGAAGATGGCTTCGACGCCCTTTCCAAGGTCAATGACTACATGCCTGACCTGATTTTCTGCGACATCCTGATGCCCCGGCTGGACGGCTACCAGACCTGTGCCATCATCAAGCGCAACCTCAAATTTTCAAATGTACCGATTGTGATGCTGTCCTCCAAGGACGGCGTTTTCGACAAGGCAAGGGGCAGGATGGTCGGCTCGCAAGATTACCTGACCAAGCCGTTCACCAAAGACCAGTTGCTGCACACCGTTCAGGAACTGGGCAGCGCAAAACAAGGAGAAGCGTAATGGCCATCAAGAAAATTCTGATTGTGGACGACTCGAAGACCGAGCTGATGTTCATGACCGACCTGTTGACAAAAAACGGCTTTGCCGTCAAAACCGCCGAGAACGCGGAAGACGCTTTTCGCCGGCTGGCCGAGGAAAAGCCGGATCTCATCCTGATGGATGTGGTGATGCCCGGTCAAAATGGTTTTCAGCTGACCCGGGCCATCACGCGGGACCCGCTGTATGCCGATGTGCCCATCATCATGTGCACCAGCAAAAATCAGGAAACCGATCGCGTCTGGGGCATGCGCCAGGGCGCCAAGGACTACATCACCAAGCCGGTGGATGCCGACGACCTGATGGCCAAGATCAATTCGCTGGGCTGACCTCTTCCGATTTCCACTAAAGCATGGCCAACCGACAAGCGCTCAGAGAACTCCAAAGCCGCCTGGCCGACAGGTTGAAGGCGGCCAAGACCCAGGGTGTTTCCGCATCCTGGCTGGCTGTCGAGGCCGGCGGGAGCAAGTACCTGTTTCCCCTGAACCAGTCCGGAGAAATTTTTCCGTGGGTCAGTGCGCAGAATGTGCCTTACACGCAGGCCTGGTTTGCCGGCGTCGCCAATTTGCGCGGCGGTTTGTACGGCATTGTTGATCTGGCGAGTTTTGTCACCGGTGTCATGCCGCGAGCCCGCAGTGAACTGGCCCGCACCGAGTCGCGCCTGGTCGCCCTGAACAGCGCACTGGAGATCAACTGTGCACTGCAGATCGACAAGCTGTCCGGTCTGCGCAACCCGGATGCATTCACCGACTTCGCAGAGCGCGCGAGCGACGCGCCGGAGTTTTTTGGCCACAGTTACGTGGATGCGGCCGGCGTGAACTGGCAGGAAATCAACCTTCAGTTGCTCGCCCAGCAAGCCCATTTTTTGACCATCAGCGCCTAGCGCGCTCACGTTTTCCCCCGGAAGGCTCACCATGTCCGTCATTGAAAAAATCCAGAAGCTGTTCAAAACAAAGCAAACGCCGCCCGAGGACAGCATGGACGGCGTTTCCCTGGATATGTCGGTCGATCCGCTGGCCACGGGAGCCCATGATGCGCAGGGCGGCATGGCCACCGCGATGTCGTCCACCCAGACCAACGCTGGCGACGACCCGGAAAGCCAGTCCATGGAGGACACGCCTGACGAAGTAGAGCTTTTGTCGCTGCCTTTGCTGGGCCGCCGGCCCATGGGGCAGCATCAGCGGGTGCTGGTGATTTTGCTGGCCTTCTCCGTCATTGTGCTGGGTTCGGTGACATTCATCGCGCTGACCCAGGCGGACCGGGTCGCGCAGCAGGTGGCTGCAACCGGACAGTCGCTGATGCAGTCGCAACGCCTGGCCAAATCCGTGTCGCAGGCGCTGGTGGGCAGTGCGCAGGCATTCCCCGACGTGCGTGAGAGCTCCGACGTACTGGCCAAAACCGTGCGCGGACTGAAGGAGGGAGACGATTCCCTGCGGCTTGAGCCCGTGAGCGCCGAACTCATGCCGGACGTGGAAACCGTCACCCCCCTGATGGAGCGCGCCGAGAAAAACGCATCCACCGTCATGGGGCAGCAGGCCATTTTGACGCAGGTGGGCAACGCGCTGCGCACCATCAACCGCCAATCCTCGGACCTGCTGGAAATCGCAGAGACGGTGTCGTCCCTCAAACTGCAGCAAAATGCGGCCCCGGCGGAAATTTCAGCGGCAGGCCAGCTGGTGATGTTGACCCAGCGGATTGGTAAGTCGGCCAACGAGTTCCTGACCATGGAAGGTGTGAGCCCGGAGGCGGTGTTTCTGCTGGGCAAGGACTTGAACTCCTTCAAGGAAATTGCCCAGGGCTTGCAGGAAGGCAGCCCCGAGTTGCGTCTGGTGGGTTCCAAGGACCCGCAGACACGCGAGCGGCTGGAAGCGCTGATGGCGCTGTACGAACAGACCCGGGTGCAGGCCGGTGCGATTTTGGGTAACTTGCAGGGCTTGGTGTCGGCCCGTGAGGCGCAGGCATCGATTATTTCGGACAGCGAGGCCTTGCGCCGAGGTCTGGAAGACATTCAGGGCAAGCTTTCTTCGCAGACGGGTCTGGGGGCGGGTGCGCTGACGACCCTGGCGGTTGCTGCGGGCTTTGCCCTTCTGTGCGCGGTCGGCCTGGCGCGTTTGCAGGTGCTGGACAGCCGGCAGCGGCAGGGGGTTGCTGAAAACCAGCGGCTGGAAGCCAAAGGACAGGAGCAGGACGCCAAACGTGTCAACGACGCCAACCAGGCCGCCATTTTGCGGCTGATGAACGAATTGCAGACAGTGGCTGAAGGCGACTTGACGCAGGAAGCCACCGTGACCGAAGACATCACGGGCGCGATTGCCGACTCTGTGAACTACACGGTGGAGGAGTTGCGCCAGCTGGTGGGTAACGTGCAGAACACGGCGACCCGGGTTGCGCAGACGACGGCGCAGGTGGAAAGTACATCGACCGAGCTGCTCGCCGCATCGACCGAACAGCTGCGTGAAATTCGTGAAACCGGCCAGTCGGTGCTGGACATGGCGACCCGAATCAACCAGGTGTCCAGTCAGGCGCAGGAATCTTCCCAGGTGGCGCGTCAATCGCTGACCGCCGCCGAGTCGGGTTTGCAGGCCGTGCAAAACGCCATCGGTGGCATGAACTCGATCCGCGACCAGATCCAGGAAACCTCCAAACGGATCAAACGTCTGGGTGAATCGTCGCAGGAGATTGGCGAGATCACCGAGCTGATTTCCGACATTACCGAACAGACCAACGTGCTGGCGCTCAATGCAGCCATTCAGGCGGCGTCAGCCGGTGAGGCCGGGCGCGGCTTCTCGGTGGTTGCGGAGGAGGTGCAGCGACTGGCTGAACGTTCCGCAGATGCGACACGTCAGATTTCTGCGCTGGTGAAAGCGATTCAGACCGACACACAGGACGCGGTAGCCGCCATGGAGCGCTCCACGCAGGGTGTGGTGGAAGGGGCCAAGCTGTCTGACAGCGCGGGTACCGCACTGTCCGAGATTGACCTTGTTTCACGCCGGCTGGCTGACCTGATTGAGCAGATTTCGAACTCTGCATCGCGGGAAGCCGAATCTGCCAACGTGGTGGCTGGCAACATCCAGCACATTTTCGCGGTGACGGAGCAAACCGGAGAAGGTACGCGCTCAACCGCCCAGCAGGTGCGTGACCTGTCCCGCATGGCTGAAGAGCTCCGACAGTCCGTTTCCCGCTTCAAGATCGCCTGATGCAGGCCACTGTCCCGCCTGTGAACCCCGACTCATGAACCGGTCTGCCATCTATGCCATCGAACGCCCCGAATTCATCACCCGCTGAACTCGACCTGGCCGTCAACGATCTCGGCCCCCTGGCCTGGGTGCTGGACGAACTCCGGAAATCACTCGATGGTGCGGCCAAGGCCCTGAAGCGTTTTGTCCGCGACGCCGAGCTGGCGCGCGGTTCCGACCTGGCAGCACTGGATGCCAGCCAGTTGCGTATTGCCCGTCAGCAGTTGCATCAGGCGGTAGGCGCACTTGAGATGGTGGGACTGGGTGCCCCGGCCCTGGTGCTGCGCGCCATGGAAGCGGCGGTGCAGAAATTTGTCCAGCACCCCGAGTTGTGCAGCCAGGAAGCGGCGACCAAGGTTGAGCAGGCCAGTTTTGCGCTGACCGAATACCTCGAAGGTGTGCTGGCGGACAAACCGGTATCGGCGGTGTCCCTGTTCCCCCAGTATCGCGATGTGCAGGGGCTGGTAGGGGCAGACCGTATTCACCCGGCAGATCTGTGGGTGTTCGAGTGGCGCTGGATTGACCCCGTGCTGGCGGCCAGTGCAGAACCCCGGGCCTATGACGATGCTTCGCGCCAGCTGCTCGACCCGCTGGTCTTGAAGATCATGCGGACCGGCGATCCGTTCGCGGCGCAAAGTTTCAGGGACCTGTGTCTGGGATTTGCGCAGGCCGCCAAGGCGGGTGAACCCCGGGTGTTCTGGAAAATCGCTGCCGGTTTTTTTGAAGCGCTTGCGCGGGGCCTGCTCAAACCCGATCTTTACGTCAAACGTGCCGCTTCCCGGGTGTTGTTGCAATACGCTTCCCTGGCCAAAGGCGACACCGGTGCGTCCGACCGCCTCGCGCAGGACCTGCTTTTTTTCTGCGCCCAGGCGACTGCGCCACACGTCACCGATGCGCCGGTTCTTGCGGCCGTACGCGCCAGTTACGGCCTGGGCCGCTTCAAGCCAGTGGATTACGAGGCGGTGCAGTTTGGCCGCTTTGACCCGGCGCTGCTTGCCCAGGCGCGCAAACGCATTGTGTCGGCCAAGGAAACCTGGTCGTCGCTGACTGCTGGCGATATCGGCAAATTCAAGACGGTGGCCGACCAGTTCAGCCTGGTGACCGATTCTCTGGTCAAGCTGCACCCCGCCAGCCAGCCGCTGGCCGAGGCACTGTCCCGGGTGATTGAAGGTGCAGTGCGCTCGACCCAGGCGCCGCCTATCGAGCTGGCACTCGAAGTGGCAACCGCCATGCTTTACCTCGAAGCGGCCTTCGAGGACCTGGACCCGAATGATCCGCAGCTGGCCAGCCGGACGGCCAAGCTGGCCCAGCGTCTGGACGCGGCGCGAAGCGGTGGTGAAGCGCAGCCGCTGGAGCCATGGATGGAAGAGCTTTACCGGCGCGTCAGCGACAAGCAGACCATGGGCAGCGTGGTGGGCGAGTTGCGCATTTCGCTCAGCGAGCTGGAAAAGTCCCTCGATGTATTTTTCCGCAATCCCCAGGAAAAAGCGGCGCTGACCGCCGTGCCCGGACAGCTTTCGCAAATGCGCGGTGTGCTTTCCGTTTTGGGGCTGGATCAGGCCTCGCAGGCGGTGCTGCGCATGCGCGACAGCGTCGAGCAGATGCTGGTCACCGAAGTGGACGAACAATTGGCCCGGTCTGCCGGCACCTTTGAGCAACTCGGCAACAACCTCGGTGCCTTGAGCTTTCTGATTGACATGCTCAATTACCAGCCGGCGCTGGCCAAGAAGCTGTTTGTTTACGACGAGCAGAAGGGTGAACTCAAGCCCCTGATGGGGCGTATCCACACCAGCCATGATGCCGTGTCCAGCGCCCCTGCCGGCAGCGAGTTGTCGCAGGAGCTGCTGTCGGTGGTGCAGGACGCCGAGGCCGGGGTTTCCGCAGAAAATTTAAGCGTCAAGCTGGACGTGCTGGCCACCCACGCGGCGCTGGCGGACCAACCCGCGCTGGCCCGTACCGTGCGTGATGCAGCGCTGGCTGTGGCTGGCAACAGCGGCATGCAGGCCAACCCTGACTCACTGACACAGCTGGTGGCTGCGGCTGCGCCTGTCGCTGTGGAACCGGCGCCACCTGCCGGTTCAGCCGCCGCTGGCGCCGATTTCGAAGAAGACGATCTGCGTGATATTTTCCTCGAGGAAGCGCGTGAGGTCACGGGTCAGGCCCAGGCAGCGCTGGCTGCATTGATGCACGAGCCGGGCGACATCGGTGAGCTCACGGTGCTGCGCCGTGCTTTCCATACCCTCAAGGGCAGCTCCCGCATGGTGGGGCTCAATGAGTTTGGTGAGGCCGCATGGTCCATGGAGCAACTGCTCAACACCTGGCTGGCCGAGCAGAAACCTTCGAACGACGAATTCCGCGGTCTTTGCGTGCAGGCCATGGAGGCTTTTGCCGTCTGGATTGAAGACATCGCTGCCAACCGGGATGCGCCGTGGGCGGCTTCCGCATTCCGCGCCAGTGCTGAAGCCATGCGCCTGGAAGGCCGGTCGCTGGCTTTGACACGTCCCGCTGTGTCTGCTGCCGCTCCTGCAGGGCCCGAGCCCGTCGTGGAAATTCCTGCCATCGTGCAGGAAGCAGCGCCTGTGCAGGCCAGCGCAGAGCCGGATTTTGACTTCTCTTTCGACATGCCTGCGCCGGCGCCGGCTGAAACCATTGAACCTGTAGCGCTGGCCGAGCCGGTACCGGTCATGCCCGCCGCGCCGCAGGAGTTTTCTCCGGGCGAGATTCAGGGCATAGACTTTGACAGTCTGGCTGCCCTGTCGGAGCTTCCCGCAGCGCCGGTGGAAGCGCCGGCGCTTGCCGCTGACAGCGTGTTTGAGCTGGAGCTGCCCGAGCCGCCTTTGACCGCCGGCGCAGCCGAAGCGCTGGAATTGTCCGGTGCCGATTTTGACGCCCATTTCAAGCTGGACGACGGACCTGCCGGGTCAGGCCTGGCCGCGACACCGGCGGCGGAGTTGACTGCAGCCGCAGCCGACGATGTGCTGGACTTTGACTTCATTGCAGGCGCGCTGGATACGCCGGTTGAACCCGCGCCCGCTGCAGTGGTCGAAGCGCAGGCTTCCCCGTTGCCGGACTTTGATGATGCGGCCGGCGATGAGGCGGGCGGTGATGAACAGATCAAGGTGATTGGCGCCTTGCGCATCGGTATTCCGCTGTACAACGTTTATCTGAACGAGGCCGACGAATGGTCGCGCCGCCTGGTCACCGAGGTCACCGAGTGGACGATGGAGCGGGACCGGCCCATAGGCGACTCGACCCTCGCCCTGACCCATTCGCTGGCGGGCAGCTCTGCCACGGTCGGTTTCGAGGCCTTGTCGGAAATGGCCCGCGCGCTCGAAGATGCCTTGCAGCAGTCGCAAAGCCATCAGGCGCGGGCGGTCAAGAACCACAGCCAGTTGTTCATTGATGCGGCAGAGGACATACGCCGCTTGTTGCATCAGTTTGCCGCTGGTTTTCTGAAGCAGCCGGACGCCAGCCTGCTGCAGGCCTTGCGCGACATCAACTACGCCATTCCCGACGCTGCCGCTGCTGCTTCCGTGCCGGAGCCTCTGCAGCCGGCGCCTGCCCCGCTGGACGTACCCCTGGCCGTGGACAGCGCCGCCACCACCCCGGCTCCAGCGGCCAGCATGCGGCTGTCGGCCAAAGAGATTGCACAGGCACTGGTGATTGCCCAGCCGGTTGTTGCCAGTGTGGCGCCCGCCATCCAGCCCGAGCCTGAGCCGCTGCCGGAACCGCCGGTGGCGCAGCCACCTGCAGCAGCACCCGCACCGGCACCGGCACCGCTAGCGGATGCCGTCAAGGCGCCTGAGCCCTCCCGGCTTGCGGCGGCCGCGGCGTTTGCTGAAGACATGGACGATGAGTTCGACGCAGTCGACGCCATCGATCCGGATCTGTTCTCCATCTTTGAAGAAGAGGGGGCAGAGTTGATGCCGCAGCTGGGCGGAGCCCTGCGGCAATGGTCGGCCCGGCCGGACAACCTCGGTGCGCGCAACGAGGTATTGCGTGCTCTTCATACCCTCAAAGGCAGTGCCCGGCTGGCCGGTGCCATGCGTCTGGGTGAGATGGCGCACAAGATTGAATCCGACATCGAACACATGGGTTCCGATGCCGCAGCGTTCCAGAACTTTGAATCGCTGCTGACGACTTTTGATGCGATGCAGGCCAATTTTGAGGCCTTGCGTCATCCCGGTGAAACGCCTGAAGCATTGCAGCCGCTGGCGCAGGAGGCTGGCGCGCCGCAGGTCCCCTTGTCCGGTCTGGAGTCCCAGCCAGCGACTGGGGGCGAAGTGGCTCCGGCGGGCCGGAAGGTCACCATGTCGCTGGCGCAGGCCACGGCATTGCAGCCCTTGCGGGCGGTGGCGTCGGGGTCCATCCGGGTTCGCTCGCAGTTGCTGGACCGCATGGTCAACCAGGCCGGTGAGGTCATGATCACGCGCTCGCGGCTGGAGGCCGAGCTCGGGCAGTTGCGCGGATCCCTCAATGATTTGAGCGGCAACTTGAATCGCTTGCGCGCCCAGTTGCGCGACGTTGAGCTGCACTCCGAAACGCAGATGCAGTCCCGCTTGCAACAGGCCAAAGAGGCCCAGTTGGGTTTTGATCCACTCGAGTTTGACCGCTTCACGCGTGTGCAGGAGTTGACCCGCATGATGGCCGAGTCCGTCAATGACGTGGCCACCGTGCAGCGCACCTTGCAGCGCACGGTGGAGGCGACCGAGGATGACCTGATTGCCCAGGCGCGCCAGACCCGTGAATTGCAGCGCGATTTGCTGCGCACCCGCATGGTGGAGTTCGAGGGTATCTCCGAGCGCCTGTACCGCGTGGTGCGGCAGGCCTCCAAGGAAACCGGCAAGCAGGTGCGCCTGGACCTGCAGGGCGGCACCATCGAGATGGACCGCGGCATGCTGGACCGCATGACACCTGCGTTTGAGCATTTGCTGCGCAATTGCGTGGCGCATGGCATTGAAGATCCGCAGACCCGGATTGGTGCGGGCAAGGATGCCAGTGGCCTGATCACCGTCAGCCTGCAGCAATCGGGCAACGATGTGTCAGTGGAATTCCGCGATGACGGTGCCGGCCTCGATTTGCAGCGCATCCGCGAAAAAGCGCTGGCATCGGGTTTGCTGGCAGAAGGCCAGCAGATCAGCGACGACGAAGCGGCCAACCTGATTTTCATGCCGGGCTTCAGCACCGCTTCGCAGGTGACTGAACTGGCCGGACGCGGCATTGGCATGGACGTGGTGCGCTCCGAAGTCAACTCACTCGGTGGCCGCATTGAAACCACCACCGTGGCTGGCAAAGGCACCAACTTCAAGCTGGTTCTGCCGCTGACCACCGCGGTCACGCAGGTGGTCATGCTGCGCTCCGGTGGCTTGTCGGTGGGCGTGCCCGCCAACGTGGTCGAGACCGTTCGCCGCGTCACGGCCAAGGATTTGCAGCAGGCCTACAACAGCGGTGTGGTGGACGTGGCTGGCGAGGCGGTACCGTTTTTCTGGTCCGGGGCCCTGCTGCAGGCATCACGCCTGAGCACCGAGCCGCAGGGCAAGACGGCGCCGGTGATTATTTTCCGCAGCGCCGCGCAGCGGCTGGCATTACATGTGGATGAAGTGCTGGGCACCCAGGAGGTGGTGGTTAAAAACCTCGGGCCCCAGTTGTCGCGGCTTCCGGGCCTGGCAGGCATGTCGGTGCTGGCCTCCGGTGCGGTGGTGCTGATCTACAACCCGGTGGCGCTGGCTTTTGTTTATGGCCAGCAGGCGCGCGCCTGGAGTTCCGACAGCGCAGAGCCGCACATGCTTGAGCAGGCGGCTGCTGACGGGGACGGCAGTTCCGGCGGTGCGGCCCTTGCGCGCCTGCCTGCCACCCCGGTGACACCCCAGATTCCGCTGATTCTGGTGGTGGATGACTCCATCACCGTGCGGCGCGTGACCCAGCGTCTGCTGCAGCGCGAGGGTTATCGCGTGTCCATGGCGGCCGACGGTTTGCAGGCACTGGAGCGCTTGCAGGAAGAGCGGCCCACCGTGGTGCTGTCTGACATCGAGATGCCGCGCATGGACGGTTTTGACCTGGCGCGCAACATCCGTGGGGACGTGCGCCTGCGCGATCTGCCCATCATCATGATCACCTCGCGCATTGCCGAGAAGCACCGCGAACATGCCAAGGAACTGGGTGTTGACCACTACCTTGGCAAGCCCTATGCCGAGGATGAACTGCTCAGCCTGATCCGCCATTACTGCAGCGCCGAAGCTTCGGTGTAGTTGTCAATCAGGGCTGAAGCCCTTTCTGCATCTGCGAAGGCAGCTATAAAAAATATAGCAACTAGGGTGCGGTGGCTTTTTTGACCACGGCATAACGCTGTAGCGTCAAAGCCCGTGCTTCATCGTGTTGCACGATGGGATGCGGATAGTTGTCTCCCAGGCGGACACCGGCGGCTGCCAGGGTCACGGCTTGGGCCAGCCACGGGCGGTGCAGGTCAGGCCCCGACAGGCCAGCGAGCTGCGGCAGGTATTTGCGTATGAACCTGCCGTCCGCATCAAATTTTTCGCTCTGGCTGGTCGGGTTGAAGATACGGAAATAGGGCTGCGCATCACAGCCACTGCTGGCCGCCCATTGCCAGCCGCCGTTGTTGGCCGAGAGGTCGAAGTCGTTGAGTTTTTCGGCGAAGTACTGCTCGCCCCAGCGCCAGTCCAGACCCAGGTCTTTCACCAGAAAACTGGCTGTGACCATGCGCAGCCGGTTGTGCATGTAGCCGCTCTGGTTGATCTGCGCCATGGCGGCATCGACCAGCGGGTAGCCGGTGCGACCTTCGCACCAGGCCTTGAACAGCGTTGTGGCGGCATGGCCTTGTTCCCAGCCGATCGCGTCGTACGCCGGTTTGAAAGCACGCGTAGCGACATGCGGGAAGTTGCTGAGGATCTGTGCGTAGAAGTCACGCCATATCAGCTCGCTGAGCCAGACCGCCGCACCGGCGCTGCCCTCGCCCTGCAAACGCAGGGCCACACCTGCGAGCCGGCGAATGGACAGCGTGCCAAAGCGCAGGTGCACGCCCAGGTAGCTGGGCCCTTTGACAGCGGGAAAATCGCGCGTGGCATGGTACTGGTCCATACGCCCCATGAAATCGTCAAACAGCTGCATGCCGCCGCTGCTGCCGGTGGCGATTTTCAGCGCCGCCAGGTTGGTCGCGGCAAACCCGATGTCGGCCAGGCTGGGCACGGGCGCGCGCAAGGCCCGGGGCCGGCTTGCCAGCGCGGCAGCGTAAACCGGCACCGGGTAGGGCTTCAGGTAAAAGTGATCCACTTTGCCCAGCCATGCGTTTTTGTAGGGCGTGAAGACGCTGTAAGGCTTGCCGGCCAGCGTCAGTATTTCCGCACGTTCAAAAATCACATGGTCCTTGAAGCTGTGCAAGGCCTTGCCATCGCGTGCCAGGGCTTCGGCCACGCTGGCGTCGCGCAGCAGTGCCTGGGGTTCGTCGTCGTGGTTGGTGAACACCGCGTCTGCCGCCAGCGAGCGGGCCAGCGCAGGCAGGGCCTCAACCGGCCAGGCATGCGCGATGATCAGGCCGGCGTCGGCCACGCCATGCGGACTGGCCATCTCCCGCAGCTGCTGGTCCAGATCGAGCAGCGACTCCCGGATGAACTCGACCCGGCGGTCGGCACGCGGCAGCGGATCAAGAATGTCCCGGTCAAAGACGAATACGCAAAAGACCCGCCGGCAGGTTTTCAGCGCGTGGTAAAGCGCAGCATTGTCATCCGCGCGCAAATCGCGCCGGAACCACATGAGGCCTGTGTCGTATTTCTTGTTCATGGCTGGAGGGTGTGGGCGTGGCCGCCGGGTTTTTCTTCCCGCGCAGCCCGGCTGTGCGTAAAATCATGGCATGGCACTGGATTCTGCACCGATCAACCTGACACACCATTTCCTGATTGCCATGCCCGGGCTGGATGATGTGGCATTTGCCCGAAGTGTGGTCTACATGTGTGAACACAGTGATCGCGGCGCGCTCGGGCTGGTCATCAACAAGCCCAGCGACATCAACCTCCAGGGCCTGTTCGACAAGGTGGAACTGCCGCTGCGGCGCGGCGACCTCACCGATTCCCCGGTGTTTCAGGGCGGGCCGGTGCAGACCGAGCGCGGTTTTGTGCTGCACGAGTGCATGCTGGCGGGCAGCGAGTCGGTCTACGCTTCCACCATGACCATCCCCGGCGGCCTGGAGATGACCACCTCCAAGGACGTGCTGGAAGCGCTGTCCAGCGGTGCCGGTCCGCGCAAGGTTTTTGTCTCGCTGGGGTATTCGGCCTGGGGAGAAGGCCAGCTGGAGTCTGAAATTTCAGACAACAGCTGGTTGACGGTGGAGGCCGACCTGGCCCTTATTTTTGACACGCCGGTCGAGCAGCGTTACGACAAGGCCTTGCTGCTGCTGGGCCTGCAGAGCTGGATGCTCTCGCCCGAGGCAGGGCACGCATGAACGCAGCGGCCCCGCCTGTCATGGCCACCGGACTGCAAACATTTCTCGCTTTCGATTTTGGCCTCAAGCGCACCGGCGTGGCCAGCGGCAACCGGCTGACCCGCACCGCCAGCGCGCAGGGCAGTATTGCCGCAGAGGGCGATGCCCGGTTCGCGGCCATCGCCCTGAAAATCAGCGAGTGGCAACCTGACGCCCTGGTGGTGGGCATTCCCTTTCATCCCGACGGTGCCAGCCACGACAACACCGCGCGCGCCCTGAAGTTTGCCCGCCAGCTGCGTGGCCGCTTCGGCCTGCAGGTGTTTGAGGTCGATGAACGCTACAGCACCACCGAGGCCTTGTCACAGGGCGCGCAGGATGCCGATGCGGCCTCCGCCTGCATCATCCTTGAGCAATTTTTAAGGAGTCTTTCATGAGCAGCCTGACCCTGGATGCCGAAGCCCTGTACCGGGAGGTTCTTCGCGCCATGCAGCAGATGCTGGCCAGCTGTGCCCGGCCGCCCCGGCTGGTGGGTGTGGCCTCGGGCGGCGTCTGGCTGGCCGAACGCCTGCGTACCGACCTGGCGCTGGCCGAGGCGATGGGAACGCTCTCGTCGGCGATGCACCGGGACGATTTTGCGCAACGCGGCCTGTCGGCCGGTGGCCAGACTGTGCTGCCGTTTGACGTCAACGGGGCCGACCTGATCGTGCTCGATGACGTGCTTTACACAGGCCGCACCATCCGGGCGGTGCTCAACGAGCTGTTTGACTATGGCCGGCCGGCCAGTGTGCGGCTGGTCGTGCTGGTGGACCGGGGTGGGCGCGAGTTGCCGATACAGGCCGATTTTGCGGCCGCGCGGGTAGCGCTGCCGGCCTCGCAATCGCTGGCGCTGGCGCGTGCCGGTGACGGGCGCTTCAGCCTGCAGGTTGAGGGAGCCGCGTCATGACACCCTGCGCAGCAGCAGTGGCGTGGCCGGGGAGGGCATGAACATGTTGTACCGGCGAAATCCCCAGCTCAACAAAAACGGTGAATTGATCCACCTGCTGTCCATCGAGGGCTTGCCCAAGGCCACGCTGATACAAATCCTCGACACGGCCGCCAATTTTGTCAGCGTCAGCGACCGCGAGGTCAAGAAAATCCCCCTGCTGCGCGGCAAGAGTGTTTTCAACCTGTTTTTTGAAAACTCGACGCGGACCCGCACCACCTTCGAGATCGCGGCCACACGTCTGTCGGCCGACGTGATCAACCTCGATATCGCGCGGTCTTCGGCCTCCAAGGGCGAGTCGCTGCTGGACACCATCTCCAATCTGAGCGCGATGGCTGCCGACCTGTTTGTGGTGCGGCACAGCGAGTCGGGTGCGCCGTATCTGATCGCGCAACATGTGGCGCCACATGTGCACGTCATCAACGCCGGCGATGGCCGCCATGCCCACCCGACCCAGGGGCTGCTGGACATGTACACGATTCGCCACTACAAAAAGGATTTCAACCAGCTCACGGTGGCGATTGTGGGCGACGTGCTGCACTCGCGCGTCGCCCGCTCTGACATCCATGCGCTGACAACGCTGGGTTGTCCCGAGGTGCGGGTGGTGGGGCCCAAAACCCTGGTGCCCGCCGACATGGCGCAGATGGGTGTGCGCGTTTGCCACACGCTGGAAGAAGGCATCAAGGGAGCGGACGTGATCATCATGCTGAGGCTGCAAAACGAGCGCATGTCCGGCGCCTTGCTGCCCAGCAGCCATGAGTTCTTCAAAAGTTTCGGTCTGACGACTGAAAAACTGCAGCTCGCCAAACCGGACGCGATTGTCATGCACCCGGGGCCGATCAACCGGGGGGTTGAAATTGACTCGGCGGTGGTTGATGGCGCGCAAAGTGTGATCCTGCCGCAAGTCACTTTCGGCATCGCCGTGCGCATGGCGGTGATGGGCATTGTTGCCGGGAACGACGCATGAAGATACTCATCAAAAACGGTCGGGTGATCGATCCGCTTTCGGGGCTTGACCAGATCGGCGACGTGGCGATTGCTGCCGGGCGCATCGTCTCGCTCGGTGCCGCGCTGCCTGATTTTTCGCCGAACAAGGTCATAAACGCCGCCGGGTGTGTGGTGGCGCCGGGCCTGATGGATCTGTCGGTTCGCCTGCGCGAACCGGGCTACGAACACGAGGGCATGCTCGAGAGTGAGCTCGCAGCGGCTGTGGCCGGTGGCATCACCAGCGTGGTCTGTCCGCCCGATACCGACCCGGTGCTCGACGAACCCGGCCTGGTCGAAATGCTGAAGTTTCGCGCCGAAAAGCAGCACCAGTCGCGTGTTTTTCCGCTCGGTGCGCTGACGCGCGCCCTGCGGGGCGAGGCACTGACCGAGATGATGGAGCTGACCGAGGCCGGCTGTGTCGGTTTCAGCCAGGCCGAGGTACCGCTGGCCAACACCCAGGTGTTGCTGCGCGCGCTGCAATATGCCGCCAGCTTTGGCTACTGTGTCTGGCTGCGTCCGCAGGACAGCTGGCTCAGCAACGGTGTGGCCGCGAGCGGTGCGCTGGCGACCCGGCTCGGCCTGAGCGGTGTGCCCGTGGTGGCCGAGACGATCGCGCTGCACACGATTTTCGAGCTGGTCCGTGTGACCGGTGCGCGTGTGCATGTCTGCCGCATCAGCAGTGCCGCTGGTGTCACGCTGCTGGCCCGTGCCAAAGCAGAAGGCCTGCCGGTCACCGCGGATGTCAGCATCAACAGCCTGCACCTGATCGATACCGACATTGGCTACTTCGACAGCCGCATGCGCCTGAACCCGCCGCTGCGCCAGCAGCGCGACCGCGATGCATTGCGCCAGGCCCTGCTCGACGGCACCATCGACGCGCTGGTCTCTGACCACACGCCGGTAGAGGCCGACGCGAAAACCCTGCCTTTTGCCGAGGCCGAGCCCGGCGCGACCGGGCTGGAGCTGTTGCTGGGGCTGGGCTGCAAGTGGGGCAATGACAGTGGCGCAGGACTGGCGCAGGCGCTGGCCGTGCTGACCAGCGGACCGGCCAGGGTGCTCGGTAACGCGCTCGGCAGCCTGCAGGCCAGTGTCGGCCAGCTGGTCAAGGGTGGCGTGGCAGACCTGTGTATCTTCGATCCACAGGCCGAATGGACGGTGCAGCCCGATGCACTTAAAAGCCAGGGTAAACACACGCCGTTCTCCGGCTACCAGCTGCCGGCCCGCGTGCGCTGGACGCTGGTTGCCGGGCAGGTCGCCTACGAGGCTTGAGATCCATGCGCCAGATCAAGGCCGTGTGGCGGCTGTTGCGTTGCCTCATGCACATTGCCGCTGGCATCTGGACCATCCTGACGCTGTTTCCGCGGCTGGGCCAAACTGCCAGGGAGGCCCGGGTTCAAGTCTGGGCGCAGGCCATGCTGCCGCTGGCCGGCATCGAGCTGGTGGTCAGCGGCACTCCAGTGGCCAGTGGCCCGGCGCTGCTGGTGGCCAATCACCTGTCCTGGCTGGATATTGTGGTGATGCATGCTTCCCGTTACTGCCGCTTTGTGTCCAAGTCGGATATCCAGCACTGGCCGCTGGTCGGCATCCTGGCCGGAGGCGCCGGCACCCTTTACATAGAGCGCGAATCCAGACGTGATGCGCACCGGGTGGTGCACCACATGAGCGAACGTTTGCGGCAGGGTGATGTGCTGGCGGTGTTTCCGGAAGGTACAACCGGGGATGGCACCAAACTCAAGCCCTTTCATGCCAACCTGCTGCAGGCGGCGATTTCCAGCAACAGCTGTGTGCAGCCGGTGGCTTTGCGTTTTGTGGATGCGGATACCGGGCAAACCAGTTTTGCGCCGCGTTACATCGACGACGATTCGATTTTTGTGTCGATCTGGGAAACCCTGTGTGTGCCGCGGCTGCGGGCAGAGGTGATTTTCGGGCCAGCCCAGCACTGCGCAGGCAGGGACAGGCGCAGCTGGGCCGCCGATCTGCAGGCAGAGGTCGGGCGCTTGCTGGATGCCGCCTACTCGCGCTGAAAGGTCACAACGTGATCGACCTCGGCCCGTATGCCTATCCATTCGCCGAGCGCGTGATCGTGGTGCGAAGGCACATGCGCCATCACCGTTTCCCCGGTTTTGAGCTGAAGCGTGTATAAAAACTCGGAGCCGCGGAAGGACTTGCGCAGGATTTGCGCTTTTACCGGCGCTGCGTCGTCATGCACGATGTCGTCGGCGCGCAGCAACACGTCGCACTCGCCCCCGGGATAGGCATCGGGCAGGGGACACTCGAGCATGTCGCTGAGGTCGCCCAGCGCAGTGTGCACCACCGTGTTGTCGCCCTGTTGCGAGATCTGCGCGCGGGTAAACACCCCGTGGCCTATGAAGTCAGCCACAAAACGCGTGGCCGGCCGGTGGTACAGCTCATAGGCATCGGCCCACTGGTGCAACTGGCCTTCATGCATGACGCCTATGCGGTCACCGATGGCAAAGGCTTCAAGCTGGTCGTGCGTGACAAACAGGGCGGTGGCGCCAGCCTGCTTCAGGATGCCGCGCACCTCATGCGCCAGGCGTTCGCGCAAATCCACATCGAGGTTGGAAAAAGGCTCGTCCAGCAGCAGCAGGCGTGGCCGGGGGGCCAGCGCACGGGCCAGCGCCACGCGCTGCTGCTGGCCACCGGACAGCTCGTGCGGATAACGCCTGTACACGCTGCCCAGGCCCACCAGCTCCAGGACTTCCTGCACCCGTTGCCGGCGCTCGGGATGTTTCAGGTTCGTCAGGCCAAAAGCCACGTTGTGCGCCACATCAAGATGCGGGAAAAGCGCGTAGTCCTGAAACACCATGCCGATGCGGCGCTGCTCGGCGGGAATGTGCACCCTGTCGCTGCTGACGGTTTCGCGGGCCAGCAAGATGGTGCCGTGCTGCACCTGCTCCAGACCCGCCACGGCACGCAGCAGCGTGGTTTTTCCACAGCCTGAAGGCCCGATCAGCACACCTATTTCACCCGCCACCAGGCCCAGCGTGACCCCGTTGACGGCGGGGCGTGAACGGCCCGCGTAGTGCACCACCAGATGCGAAATGTCCAGAAACATGCTGGTAATTGTAGATGCTTACAATTCTCATTTGCAGTGCCCGGATTGGGCCCGGGCCGGCCCGGTTCCGGTGCGGGCCGCCAGGCCGCGCGCTGAACCCCGACAACCCTCTTTTCTGGGACTTCATGCTTCGTCGTTTTTTGTCGCCCGCCCTGTGGTTTCTGCTGATGTCGGCGCTCACCTTGCCAGTGCTGGCGGTGATCCTGTCCTGGCTGGAACTGCGCGGCCAGTCCCTGCCCATCCTGCAGGAAATGTGGCAGACCGTGTTGCCCGAGTACGTGTTGACATCGCTGCTGCTGTGCCTGTCGGTGGCTGCCGGGGTGGCGCTGCTGGGCAGCGCCACGGCTTGCGCGGTGACTCTGTTCGAGTTTCCCGGACGCCGCTTTTTTGCCTGGGCGCTGCTGCTGCCGCTGGCCATGCCGGCTTATGTCGTGGCTTATGCCTACACCGACTTTCTGCAATACGCGGGGCCGCTGCAAAGCTGGTTGCGCGCGAGTTTCGGCCTGCAGGGCCGCCTGTTGCCCGAGATACGCAGCCTGGGCGGGGCCATTCTGGTTTTCACCGTGACGCTATACCCCTATGTTTATCTGCTGGCGCGTACCGCGCTGTCCGAGCGCGCCGTGCATTTGATGGAGGCGGCCCGTCTGCTGGGCGCGCCGCTGGGCCGCCGCATTCGTGAAGTCGCGTTGCCGCTGGCGCGGCCGGCCGTGGCGGCGGGGGTGGCGCTGGCACTGATGGAAACGCTGGCTGACTTTGGCGTATCCAGCTACTTTGGCGTCCAGACCTTCACCGCCGGTATTTACAAGGCCTGGCTGGCCATGGACAACCGCCTGGCGGCAGCGCAATTGGCAACCGCCTTGCTGCTGGTGGTGGCGGTGCTGCTGAAGATCGAGCAGCACGCGCAAAAGCGCATGCGTTTTGCCGGCAGCCGGGGCAGCCGCGCCGGGGCGGCAGACGCAGCCCCGATTGCCCTGAGCGGCTTGCGCGCGACGCTGGCCTGGGTGTTGTGTGCCTTGCCGATTGTCCTGGGTTTTGTGCTGCCTGTGCTGTTCATGCTGCGTCCGCTGAGCGCCGCCTGGGGCGAGTTGCCCTGGAGCCAGTTCGTGGCCTGGGCCATGAACAGCGTGGGCCTGGCCAGCTTGAGTGCCTTGCTGGCCACCAGCATCGCACTGGGTCTGGCTTTTGCACTGCGCCGCCGGCCCCATTTTCTGACCAGGGCTGCCGCGCAGATCGCGAGCCTCGGTTATGCGGTGCCGGGCGCCGTGGTGGTGGTGGGGCTGCTCCTGCCTTTGGGCTGGCTGCAGGCTGTGGCCCCGAACAGCGCAGCCGGTTACTGGATCACCGGCACGGTACTGGGTGTGGTCTGGGCCTACCTGGTGCGTTTTACCGCCGTGGCGCTTCAGTCGGTGCAAAGCGGCTACTCGCGCGTTCCCGCCAGTTTTGACGACAGCGCGCGCATGCTGGGCACCACGGGTGCGGCTTTGCTGGCGCGGGTTCACTGGCCCCTGCTCAAGCGATCGGTAGGCGCGGCCGCATTGCTGGTGTTTGTGGATGTGATGAAAGAGCTGCCAGCCACGCTGGTGCTGCGCCCTTTCAACAGCGACACGCTGGCCGTGGTGACCTATCAGCTGGCGCGTGACGAGCGGCTGGGAGAGGCGGCCTTGCCCGCTCTGGCGCTGGTGCTCGTGGGGCTGCTGCCGGTGCTGCTGCTGGGCCGCACCCTCAAAGCCCGTTAAGGCTCCCCTTGCAGCGCTTGCCGCTTCCAACTGGCCCTGCGCCGCCAGGGCTGTAGGCAGCTGCCTACGGCTGCTTATTCTGTCTGCCTACCTGCTGGGCGTGGCCTTCTTCCTAAAGTGAAGGCCTCCAGCCGCAGGGCTGGGAAAACATTCTCTTTCAGACCCTCATCACCAAGGAAACACACCATGAAAACCAGTCTAGCCTTGTTGACCCTG
This sequence comes from Asaia bogorensis, assembly GCA_943371375.1. Lineage (GTDB taxonomy): Bacteria > Pseudomonadota > Gammaproteobacteria > Burkholderiales > Burkholderiaceae_C > Polaromonas. The sequence continues at coordinate 53,223 of CALRUM020000009.1, read as the reverse complement.
GCCGTATCGTGCGCTTTTGCCGGCCATGCGATGGCGCTCACCAAAGAGGAATACAAGACGCAAAAAGACCGTGTGGAGGCCGACTACAAAGCCGCCAGGGAAAAGTGCGCTTCCCTGAGCGCCAATGCCAAAGACATCTGCCAGGCCGAAGCCAGGGGCGCGGAAAAAGTGGCCAAAGCCGAACTCGAAGCCCAGTACAAACCCGGCGCCAGCCACGATAAAAAAGTGCGCGACGCCAGGGCGAATGCGGCTTATGACGTGGCCAGGGAAAAGTGCGACGACCTGGCCGGCAATGCGAAGGATGTCTGCGTGAAAGATGCCAAGGCCGCGCGCACCACGGCCAGGGCAGACGCCAAGGTCAGCAAGGTCAGCGCCGACGCGAACAAGGACAGGGCCGGCGCCGTGGCAGATGCCAAAAAAAGACGCTACCAGTGACAAAAATGACGCTCTTTACAAGGCTGCCAGGGAACGTTGTGACGCGCTGTCAGGTAACGCCAAAGAGGCTTGCCAGAGCGACGCCAAAGCCAGATTTGGCATGAAGTAAAGCCGCGCAGGGGTTTGACGCGGGCCGCCATTCGCACTTCCCGGCCTGATTTGCAGGACCGGGAATTTTTTTTGCTGGAGATAAAAACAGGCTGCAGCCATTGTTGGACGTACCTGGGCAGCTATCCAATTTGTAGCATGTGGGCGACTGGACGACTGTTGCGGCGGCGGCGATGACCCATGAGGCCTGTCCATCGACGTATTTGCTTAAAATCGGGGCATCCCAAGGACACACGCATGCAAATCGACAAAGAGCTGGATACCCGAGGCCTGAACTGCCCCTTGCCCATTCTGAAGGCAAAAAAAGCCCTGGCCGAGATGAGCAGCGGCCAGTTGTTGCGTGTGGTCTCGACCGACGCCGGGTCGACGCGGGACTTCATGGCTTTTGCGCGGCAGACCGGCAATGAGCTGGTTGAGCAGCAGGTCCAGGGCGGCGACTTCATTCACGTTCTCAAGCGGCGCTAGGGCTATTGGCCCCCACGCTCCCCACTGCGTGTGGTTCGCTGCCCCCCGAGGGGGCTGTGCTTGCTTGGGGCGGCCCTGCGCGGCGCACGGCCCCCACGTTCGCTCACTTCGTGTAGCTCTCGAGGCCTTGCAGGCCGCGGCTCGCGAGACGCTTCGCCTCTGTCGCCTGTCCAAAGCTGCTCAAGCAGCTTTGGAGCCGCAGGCTCCAGCCCCTCAGGGGTTGTTGCGCGCGGCCAGCTCAGGGAATCTGAAGGTTTTTCAGGTAGTTGCGAAAGTGCCCGCCAACTTCCGGGTGTGCCAGCGCGAGTTCGACGGTGGCTTCCAGAAAACCTTCCTTGCTGCCACAGTCATAACGTTTGCCGCTGTACTGGAAGGCATACACCGACTCCTGCGCCATCAAGCCGGCAATACCATCGGTCAGCTGGATCTCGCCGCCCACACCCGTGGGCTGGCTGCGAATGTGCTGGAACACCGCGGGCGTGAGGATGTAGCGGCCAGCCACCGCCATGCGCGAAGGGGCGGTCTCCGGCGCCGGTTTTTCCACCATCTTGCTGACCTTCATGAGTCTGTCGCTGACCGGCTCACCGGCCACGATGCCGTAACGTCTGGTGTGCGCCAGCGGCACCTCCTGAACGGCCAGCAGCGATTGCTGCAACTCACCGAACTGGGCCGCCATCTGTGCCAGAACCGGTGGTGTGCCCACCATCAGGTCGTCGGCCAGCAGCACCGCAAAGGGTTCATGGCCGACCAGATGTTCGGCGCATAAAACAGCGTGTCCCAGGCCCATCGAGCGTGGCTGGCGCACGTAGGAAAAGTCCATATCGCTGGGGTTCATCGAACGCACCAGGGCCAGCAGATCGAATTTCTGGGCGGCTTCGAGTTCGGTTTCGAGCTCATAGGCGGTGTCAAAGTGATCCTCGATGGCCCGCTTATTGCGTCCGGTGACAAAAATCATGTGACGTATGCCCGCTGCGTAGGCTTCTTCGACCGCGTATTGGATCAATGGCTTGTCCACCACCGGCAACATTTCCTTCGGTTGGGCCTTCGTGGCAGGCAAAAAGCGGGTGCCCAGACCGGCCACGGGAAAAACCGCCTTCTTCAAAGTTGTGACTTTATTCATTTACTGGGCCAGGCAAAGGGGCTAGAGTGTTGCGAGACTGATACAGATCTTGTATCGCCTGGCGGCGGAATGACTGAAAAGAATAACAGTAACAAGGGGCATTTTTTGGACATCTTACTTCTTGATGCACTGGTTCCAGAGGCCATGGCCTGGCTGGAAACCCGGCACAGCGTGGAATACCGGCCCGAGCTTGCCGACGACCTCACTGTGCTGCGCAAGGCCGCCTATAAAACCCGGGGCATTGTTTTTCCGCGGCAGACCGTGGTGACGCGTGATTTCCTGGATTTCCTGCCCAAACTCAAGGCCGTGGGCCGGCTGCATGTGGGCACCGACAACACCGACCTGGAAGCCTGCAAGGAGCGTGGCATCAAGGTTATCCATGCCAGCAGCGCCAATGTGCGCTCCAACGCCGAATACCTGCTCAGCAGCCTGCTGCTGCTGTACCGGCGCGGCGTTGTGTCGGCCCTGATGGGCAGGCGCCATCCCTCAGGCCAGATGGGGCGTGAGCTGCATGGCAGCACCGTCGGCATTCTGGGCCTGGCCCCCACCGCACACACGTTGGCCGGCATGCTGACTGGCCTGGGCGTGCGCCTGATTGGTTATGACCCTGCTGTCCACCACACCGCGCCCATCTGGGAGCGCCTGCGGATTCAGCCCGTGACCTTGACCGAGCTGGTCAGCCAGGCGGACGCGGTATCGGTGCAGATGTTGTACGCAGCGCGCTTCAGGGCCTTCGTCAATGAAAAATTGCTGGCCGCCTGCAAGCGCGGGCAACTCTGGGTGGGCATCAGCCGCAGTGCGCTGTTTGACGAAGCTGCGCTGGCCGCCGCGCTGTGTGATGGCCGCATCGAGGCCTGTATTCTGGACGGCGCCGAAGACAATTTCACGGCGGAAAGTTCACCCTTGAACGGACTCAAAAACCTGTTCGTCACACCCCGTCTCGGCTCGCACACGCGGGAGGCGCGCCTGCGCTCCAGCTGGTATGTGGCGCACCGCATGCATGAAGCCATCAGCGCAGAGCAGCGTGGCGTTGAATATGTGCCCAGCGCACCGATGGACATGGAGCTGCCCGGCGCCATATCGCCCTCGCAGTGGGGCGACCAGGACTTGATGATCCGCTAAGCGTATCGCCCCCACGGTTGCTCACTTCGTGTAGCGCCCTGCCCCCCGAGGGGGCCGCTGCGCCTGCGGGCCGGCAGAGCCGGACCCGCGGCCCTTGCTTGAATTGATCCCCGGGGCGCTCGGCAGGTGTGTTAGTTGAGTCGCGCGAGTTGCTCGCGGATTTTTTCAAGCGTGGCCGTGAAGTCCGTCAGGCGTTTGCGCTCCTGCTCCAGCACGGCGGGTGGCACCTTGGCGACAAACGCTTCGTTGGCCAGTTTGGCCTGGACCTTGACCAGCTCGCCCTCGAGCCGCGTCGCTTCCTTGCCGAGCCGGCTTTTTTCGGCGGCCACGTCAATTTCCATGTGCAGGCAAATGTGTGCCTCCCCCACCACCGCGACCGGTGCCGCCTGGGCCGCTGCCGCCCATTCGGTCTCGCTGTCGAACACCCGGACTTCGCTGAGTTTGGCCAGCGCCTTGATCACGGGCGCAGACTGGCTCATGAAAACGCTGTCGCCCAGCACAAACAGCGGCAGGCGCGTGGCAGGTGACACCTTCATTTCACCGCGCAGGTTGCGGCAGGCATCGACCAGGGTCTTGAGTTTGGCCACATGGGCTTCGGCCTGTGGGTCGATCTTGCCGGGCTGGCTTTGCGGGTACGCGGCCTGGCCGATGTATTCGCCTTTTTTCAGGCCGGCCACCGGAGCGACTTTTTGCCACAGCTCTTCGGTGATGAAGGGAATCACGGGGTGCGCCAGGCGCAGGATGGCTTCGAGCGTGCGGATCAGCGTGCGGCGCGTGGCGCGTTGCTGCGCCGGCGTGCCGGTCTGGATTTGCACCTTGGCAATTTCCAGGTACCAGTCGCAGAACTCGTCCCAGACAAACTGGTACAGGCTGACCGCCACATTGTCCAGGCGGTAGCCGGCAAAACCTTTGGCCACGTCGGCTTCGACGCGCTGCATGGTCGATGAAATCCAGCGGTCGGCTTGCGAAAAAACCAGGTAGTTGTGAAATTCGGCGCCCGGCGCGCACTGCTCCTTGGTGTGTTCGGCCAGGCCGCAGTCCTGGCCCTCGCAGTTCATCAGCGTGAAACGTGTGGCGTTCCAGAGCTTGTTGCAGAAGTTGCGGTAGCCCTCACAGCGTTTGCTGTCGAAGTTGATGCTGCGGCCCAGGCTGGCCAGTGAGGCAAAGGTGAAACGCAGCGCGTCCGCGCCGTAGGCCGGAATGCCGGCGGGAAACTCTTTTTCGGTGTTTTTGCGCACCTGCGGCGCAGTCTCTGGCTTGCGCAGGCCTTGCGAGCGCTTGTCCAGCAGCGGCGCCAGTGCTATGCCGTCTATCAGGTCCACCGGGTCCAGCACATTGCCTTCGGACTTGCTCATTTTCTTGCCCTGGGCATCTTTCACCAGGCCGTGGATATACACATGGTGGAAAGGCACCTGGCCGGTAAAGTGTGTGGTCATCATGATCATCCGGGCGACCCAGAAGAAGATGATGTCGTAACCGGTGACCAGCACGCTGGACGGCAAAAAGAGGGCTAGCTCTTTGGTCTTTTCCGGCCAACCGAGCGAGGAAAAGGGCACCAGCGCCGACGAATACCAGGTGTCCAGCACGTCGGGGTCACGTGTCAGGGTCTTGCCGGGCGCCTGGGCCTGCGCCGCGGCTTCGTTGTCCGCGACGTAGACCTTGCCGTCCTCGTCGTACCAGGCCGGAATCTGGTGGCCCCACCAGAGCTGGCGCGAGATACACCAGTCCTGGATGTTGCCCATCCACTGGTTGTAGGTGTTGACCCATTGCTCCGGCACAAACTTGACCGCGCCGCTGTCCACCGCGTCGCGCGCTTTCTGCGCAATCGACTTGCCGGTAGGGTCCTGGTCGCTGACCTTGCTCATGGCGACAAACCACTGATCCGTCAGCATCGGTTCGATGACGGCGCCGGTGCGCGCGCAACGCGGCACCATGAGTTTGTGTTTCTTGACCTCGACCAGAAAGCCCTGGGCTTCGAGATCAGCCACCACCGCCTTGCGTGCCACGAAGCGGTCCATGCCGCGGTACTTTTCGGGTGCGTTGTCATTGATGGCTGCGTCCAGCGTGAGCACGCCGATGATGGGCAACTGATGGCGCTGGCCGACCGCGTAGTCGTTGCTGTCGTGCGCCGGTGTGACTTTCACCACGCCGGTGCCAAAAGCCTTGTCCACGTAGTCGTCGGTTATCACCGGGATGTCGCGCCCGCACAGCGGCAGCCTGACCCGCTGGCCGACCAGGTGGCTGTAACGTTCATCCTCGGGATGCACCATGAGCGCTACATCGCCCAACATGGTTTCAGGGCGTGTGGTGGCGACCGTCAGGGAGCCGGAGCCGTCAAGCAGCGGGTAAGAGATGTGCCAGAGAAAACCGTCTTCCTCTTCACTCTCGACTTCGAGGTCCGACACCGCAGACTTGAGAATCGGGTCCCAGTTGACCAGGCGCTTGCCGCGGTAAATCAGGCCCTGCTCGTACAACTGCACAAAGGTCGAGGTGACGACCCTGGACATCTTGGGGTCCATCGTGAAGTACTCGTGTTTCCAGGCCACCGAGTCGCCCATGCGGCGCATCTGGCGCGTGATGGTGCTGCCGGATTCTTCTTTCCACTCCCAGACTTTTTCGGCAAACTTTTCGCGGCCCAGGTCGTGCCGGCTTTTGCCTTCGCCCTGCAGCTTGCGCTCCACGACGATCTGCGTGGCAATGCCGGCGTGGTCCGTGCCCGGCACCCACAGGGTGTTGTGGCCGCGCATGCGGTGGTAACGCGTCAGCGAGTCCATGATGGTCTGGTTGAAGGCGTGGCCCATGTGCAGGGTGCCGGTCACATTGGGCGGCGGCAGCTGGATGGAAAACGACGGAAGGGCCGCGTCCAGCGTCGGTTCGTACATGCCGCTGGCTTCCCACAACGGGGCCCACTGGCGCTCAATGGCAGCGGGTTCAAACGATTTGGCCAGGCTGTCCAGCCCCGGCGTGGGGACGCTCACCCGTGCGGTCGGGGTATCAGCGGCGGGCAGGGCGGGTGTGGGCTTGGCGGAATCGGTCATGGGGGCAATAAAAAACGGCATCGCCAGGTGCAACACTGCACTGGATGCCGTCCTGGGTTGGAGGAACTGCCCCGATTTTATTCGACTGGCGCCTGCTTCAGCTGGACTCTGCCGGTTTGGCCGCTGCGATACAGGCTTGCAGCAGCGACGCATCGCCCAGCTGATTCGCCAGAATCAGGATCAGCCTGGCGTTGAGCAGCTCGGACTGCTCGCGGCTCAGGCCCTGATGGGCATCGAGCAGGCACTCGTAGAAGGTGTCCGCGTCCTGGAAGTTGGGGGCGGTCTTGATGGCAGCTTCGGTTTTCATGGCATGTCTTTCCGGCTTCAACGCAGGCCCAGGGTTTTTTCGACAGCAGCGACCAGTTGGCCATCCACGGCCTCGCCGGTGGCGGCCAGGTAGCCGTCGGGACGCACCAGGGCCCAGGCGTGGCCAAACACATGGCAGGCGCCCTGCAAATGGCCGGTGCCGCGGGCATTGATGTCACGCACGTGTTCGCGTGCCTGCGCGCGGTCGTCGGGGCCCAGCACCTGCACGCTGCGCACCGGCGCATGCCCAGCGAGCTGCCGCAGGCGCTGCAGGCCGGCGGCCGGCAGTTCGCCGAACACCAGCACCAGCAGGTCGCCGTCGGCCCATTGCAGCAGGTGGTTGACCGAACCGGGTGAAGCGTCGGCCCAGCGGAAGGCCACGTTCTGCACCGATTGCCCGCCCGTGGTTTCGCAGATGGACGACCGTGTGTAGCTGTTGGCCACCGCCATGCGGCCGGTGTTGACCAGTGCGCGTGCAAACGGATACTGCTTGGCCAGGCTGATGGCGGCGGTGCGAAAGCAGCGCTCCATGCCGTCGGCCGGCCGCAGAAAGCGTGCGGTGCGGTTGGTCACCTGCACATTCTGCTGGGCCGCTTCGAGCCGCTCCGCGTTGTAGCTCTCCAGCAGCGTGGCGCTGGCACGGCCGCGCGATACAGCGGCCAGTTTCCAGGCCAGGTTGTCGGCATCGGCCACGCCGGTGTTGCCGCCGCGTGCGCCGAAAGGGCTGACGATTTTGGCGGTATCGCCCATGAAGAAAACACGGCCCAGGCGCAGCTGGTCCAGGCAGCGGCTGCGGTAAGCGTAGGGACCGACCCAGACGATCTCGACCTCGACGTCCTTGCCGAACTGGCGCTGCAGGCGCTCGCGCACCACGTCTTCGCGGCTGACCTCGTCGGGGTTGGCGTTCGGCGCCATCTGGTAGTCGATGCGCCAGACGTCATCGGCCATCAGGTGCTGCCAGACCGCGCGGTTTTCATTGAAGGGCGCTTCAATCCAGGTATGGCGCTCGACCGGTGGATGTTTGGAAAAGCGCACGTCGGCAATACACCAGCGGTCATCGCCGCGTTTGTTCTGCATGGTGGCGCCGACCCAGTCGTGAAAGGGCGTGTGGGAGCCGGAGGCGTCAATCACGTGTTCGGCTTCGATCTGGTAGCTACCGGCAGGTGTTTCCACCGTCAGTGTGGCGACATCGGCGTTCTGGCTGAAAGCGGTGACGCGTGACTTCCAGCGCAGGTCCACATGGCCGAGTTCGTGGATGCGTTCGACCAGGTAACCCTCGATGTAAAACTGCTGGATGTTGATGAAGGGCGGCTGGGTCGAGAGGTTGAAATTGCTCTGCTGGCGCAGGTCGAAGGAATAGACCTCGTCGTCGCCCGCAAAGGTGCGGCCCACACTCCACTGCACGCCCTTGGCGGCAATACGTTCATAAATGCCGAGCCGGTGAAAAATCTCCAGCGATTTCTGGGTGTAGCAGATGCCGCGCGAAGAGGCGCCTTTGACGCCCACCGTGTTGTCTTCATCGAGCAGCACGGCCGCCACGCCATAACGCGCCAGCGCACAGGCCAGGCTCAGGCCGGTGATACCGCCGCCAACGATGACGATGGGATGGCGCCTGAGCTGCTTCGCGCCGAGTTCGGGCGGGGCCACAAAGGGGTATTCAGGCAGGGTGTAACCCGTGCCCTGGGTGAACTCATAACCGTTGGTGAACGCTGTGCGAGCGTAGGCAGGTGGGGTCTCCAGCATGGCGTGTCGCGCTCCCGGGTTTGATTTGTTGTCAGTGTTTTTCAGGCCTGGCCCTTGTGGCACGGGCGCAAGCAGCTATCAAAATGATAGTTAGCGAGGCACGTCAGGCGGCGTGTTTGGCGCTGAACTCGGGCCTGTCGTTTTGCTGCGGCTTGAGGGCTTCGGCGACCTGACCAGCCGCCTTGTCCTTGCGCCATTGCTGCTTGCGTGCCGTCCATTCGGCCAGACGCGCGTGGGCGGTTTTGCTTTCCTCCAGCATCTGGAACTCATCGGCCAGCTGCGCCGTGAGTTCCAGCCGCACACCATTGGGGTCAAAAAAGTAGATGCTTTTGAAGATGTGGTGGTCGGTCACACCCAGCACTTCGATGCCATCGGCCTCCAGGCGCGCCTTCATCGCTTCCAGGTCGGCCACGGTATTGACGCGAAACGAGATGTGGTTGACCCACAGCGGCGTGTTCGGCGAGGGCAGGGCTGCCTCGTCGTTGCCGAGGTCAAAAAATGCGATGAATGAGCCGTCCTGCAGGCGGAAGAAGAAGTGGGTGTAGGGGCAGTATTCACCCGTGCTCGGGACGTGGTCGCTCTGGATGATGTGGTACAGCGGCAGGCCCAGAATGTCTTCATAGAAGTGCCGGGTTTCCTCTGCATCCCTGGCCCGGTAGGCGTAGTGGTGCAACTGCTGCACCGGCGCCGGTGGCGGCAGGGTGGAAGCAGCGGGGCGCAGGCTAGTGGGAGTCATCAGGGCGGTCATGGCAGTCTCCAGATTTCAGCTTCCAGATCAGGGGGTCGGGTGAAGCAGGTGCGTCGTTGGGGTGCACTTCAAAATTCACCTATTCATAATGCATTTACTATAACGTAACTCCGGCGGGCTGCCAAGGGCGTCGGAAGGCGCTTGCCGGGCAGTTGTTGAGAATGGTTATCAGTTATCTGAAATTCATAGTTTTTCCCATTTTTTTCTATTGAGCCAGGCAATTAGACGCAGCTCCTTAATCAGGCTATGGTTGTTGGGTCCCTGACCATCACGTCAGGGCGATTGGCGATTTTTACCAACCCCAAGGAGATTTCCATGGCTGCTCTCAAAGGCTCCAAAACGGAAGAAAACCTGAAAGCCGCATTTGCCGGTGAATCACAGGCCAACCGCCGTTATCTGTATTTCGCGAACAAGGCTGACGTGGAAGGCCAGCCTGATGTGGCAGCGCTGTTCCGTTCCACCGCAGAAGGCGAAACCGGCCACGCGCACGGTCACCTCGAGTGGCTGGAGCAGTGCGGCGACCCGGCCACCGGCATGCCTTTCGGCGCGACCCGTGACAACCTCGCTTCTGCCGTGGCAGGCGAGACCCATGAGTACACCGACATGTACCCCGGCATGGCCAAAACCGCGCGTGACGAAGGTCACGACGAAGTGGCTGACTGGTTTGAAACCCTGGCCAAGGCTGAGCGTTCACACGCGAACCGGTACGCCAAGGCCCTGACCGAACTGGTGGATTGATTGGCGGCTACTGAGCGGCTGTGATCCGTCGTTGCGGGGCCTGTCTGGAAATCCTCACGACCCTCAAGGTCGTTCCGGTTTCCAGCCACCCGCGCTTCGGCTGACAGCCGCTCGCTACGCCGCGGGAGGCGTAGCGGTTTTGGAAAGGGTTTCGGAAAGCCCTTTCCAAAACCCCACGACAAGAAGAGACAGACCATGGCTACTGAAGGCAACCTTTCCGCGCCGACACGTCACGCAATCGACTGGAAAAATCCGGACTACTACAACGAGGAAGCGACCTTCCATGAGATGGAGCGCATCTTCGACATCTGCCATGGCTGCCGCCGTTGTGTGAGCCTGTGCGGCTCTTTTCCCACCCTGTTTGACCTGGTGGACAACAGCAAAACCCTGGAAGTTGATGGGGTCGACAAGACGGATTACTGGAGCGTGGTGGACCAGTGTTATCTGTGCGACCTGTGTTACCTGACCAAGTGCCCCTATGTGCCGCCGCACGAGTTCAACCTCGACTTTCCGCACACCATGTTGCGCGCCAAGGCGATCAAGTTCAAAAAGGGTGACGTGGGCCTGGGCGAGAAGTTTCTGGCTTCCACCGATGTCCACGGCCAGTTTGCCGGCATCCCCATCGTGGTCCAGGTCGCCAACGCAGTGAACAAGACCAAACCGGCACGGGCCGTGATGGAAAAAGTGCTGGGCGTGGACAAAAACGCCTGGTTGCCCGAGCTGGCGACGAAGAAGTTTCGCGCCAGCGCGCCCGAGTCGCCGCCGCACCCGGTCAGGGATGGTGCCAAGACGCCCGGCAAAGTCGTGATTTATTCGACCTGCTACATCAACTACAACGAGCCCGGCATAGGCCACGACCTGCTCAAGGTGCTGGACCACAACGAAGTGCCCTATGTGCTGGTCGAGAAGGAAAAATGCTGTGGCATGCCCAAACTCGAGCTCGGCGACCTGGAGTCGGTCAACACCAGCAAGCAGGCCAACATACCGGTGCTGGCGAAATATGCGAAAGACGGTTTTGCCATCCTGAGCGCCGTGCCGAGCTGCACCCTGATGTTCAAGCAGGAAATCCCGCTGATGTACCCCGATGACGCGGACGTCCAGCTCGTCAAGGCGCACATGTGGGACCCGTTTGAGTACCTGATGGCGCGCAAGCGCGACGGCCTGCTGAAGACCGAGTTTCCCGTGCCGCTGGGAAAAATCAGCTACCAGATCCCCTGCCATGGCCGGGTGCAGAACATCGGCAAGAAGACCGAGGAAATGCTCAAGATGGTGCCCGGCACCAGCGTGCATACGCATGAGCGTTGCTCCGGCCATGCCGGCACCTTTGGCGTGAAGCTGCCCTACCACCAGCAGGCCATGAAAATCGGCAAGCCGCTGTTCAAGGCCATGGCGAACCACAAGGACGGTGGCCTGCCCGATGTCATCAGCAGCGACTGCCCGCTGGGCGGCCACCACATTGCCCAGGGCTTTGAAGTCAACCAGCTCGGCGCGCCGCCGCAAAAACACCCGCTGACCCTGGTGCGCACGGCCTACGGATTGAAGTAATTTTTGGCTTTGTCATTGCGGGCTTGACCCGCAATCCATAGCGGTGCACCGCATGGATGCCGGATCAAGTCCGGCATGACACCTTTTGGAGTACATCGCATGCAAACCACCGGAAGCATCACCGCAGACAGCCTCATGACGCTGGAGGCCTACAGCAAGTACCGCAAGGAAAACAAGGCCGCCATCATGGCGCACCGCCAACTGCGCAGCGTGCGCCTGGGTGAACACATCAATGTGCAGTTTGAAAGCGAAACCAGCATCCGTTACCAGATCCAGGAGATGCTGCGTATCGAAAAGATTTTTGAGGAAGACGGCATCCTGCAGGAGATCGAGGCCTACGCGCCGCTGGTGCCCGACGGCAGCAACTGGAAAGCCACGATGCTGATCGAGTACCCCGATGTCAACGAGCGCAAGCGCGAGCTGGCGCGCCTGATCGGTGTGGAAGACCACCTGTTCGTCGAGGTCGAAGGCCATGCCCGCGTGTACGCGATTGCCGACGAAGACATGGACCGGGAGAACGACGAAAAAACTTCGGCTGTGCATTTTGTACGGTTTGAACTCAACCCCGCCATGTGTGCGGCGGTCAAGGCCGGTGCCAGCGTCAAGCTGGGTTGCGACCACACCCACTATCCGGCGCACCTGGCCATTCCGGCCGAGGCGCTGGCCTCGCTCGCCAGCGACCTGCGCTGAGCGCCGTCGGCGTGGACCGCGCCGGCTGTCGTAAAGTCGGGGATTGCCTTGTTGGACTGCGCGCACCCCATGCTTTTTTTACTCTCGCCCGCGAAATCCCTGGATTTCGAGACACCGCCCCACATCGCCACCCCCACCCAGCCGCTGTTCGTCAAACAATCGAGCCAGCTGATCAAGCTGCTCCGGGAAAAAACACCTGCGCAGATCAGCGAGCTGATGTCGCTCTCGGACACGCTGGCCGGCCTGAATGTGGCGCGTTACCAGGCCTGGTCGCCGAAGTTCACAAAAAAAAACGCCAGGCCGGCGGTGCTGGCCTTTGATGGCGACGTGTATGGCGGGCTGGATGCAAAAAGCCTGACGGCCAAAGAGCTGGACTGGGCGCAGGGTCATGTCTGCATCCTCAGCGGCCTGCATGGCGTGTTGCGCCCGCTGGACCTGATGCAGCCCTACCGGCTGGAGATGGGTACCCGTCTGTCCACCGCCAGGGGCAGCAACCTCTATGCCTTCTGGGGCGCGCAGATTGCCGACTACCTGAACGAACGCGCCGCTGCCGACACCTCGCCCGTGATTGTGAATCTGGCCAGCGAGGAGTATTTCAGGGCCGTGAAGCGCGACGCGCTGAAGGCCCGCGTGGTCAGCTGTGTTTTTGAAGACTTCAAAAACGGCAAGTACAAAATCATCAGTTTTAACGCCAAACGCGCGCGCGGCCTGATGGCGCGTTATGCGATTGAAAACAAGGTCGCCACCGTCAGAAAGCTCGAAGGCTTCAGCGCGGCCGGTTACCGCTTCGAGCCCGCCGTGTCCGCGCCGGACCGGCTGGTATTCCGGCGCAAGCTGGCCGACTGAGCGCGGGCCCCGCTGATGAGTAACTCGCCCGCGCTTGCGCAACAGGTCACGCCGCAGCTGCGTGCCTGGCTGCGCGCGCAGGCCGGCCTGGGGCATAACGTGCAAACCATGCTCAAGGCCATGCGCAGCGCAGGCTGGCAGGCCGGTGTGGCGCGCGAAGTGATCGCCAGCACGCTGCAAATCCCGGCGGCCGGCGCCTTGCCGCGGCTGGACCGCGACGGCGCGCTGCAGCTCGATGCGGGTGACCGGCAGGTCGATGTGCTGCTGCAGATGCGCCGGCCCGACCTGGCGGTGCTGGGCCAGCTGCTGAGCGACGCGGAATGTATCGCGCTGATTGAAGCGGCGCGACCCGGCCTGGCGCGCTCCCTGACGGTGGCTGTCAAAACCGGCGGCGAGGTGCTCAGCCATGACCGCACCAGCAGCGGCATGTTTTTTACCCGCGGCGAAAATGCGCTGGTGCAACGCATAGAAGCGCGTATTGCGCGGCTGCTGAACTGGCCGGTGGAAAACGGCGAGGGCCTGCAGGTGCTGCGTTACCTGCCAGGCGCCGAGTACAAGCCGCACCACGATTATTTCGACCCGGCCGAGCCCGGTACACCGTCGATTTTGCAGCGTGGCGGCCAGCGCGTGGCCACACTGATCCTGTACCTGCAGGCACCGGATCAGGGCGGCGCCACGGTTTTCCCCGAGCTCGGCCTGGAGGTCTTGCCACAGCGTGGTCATGCGGTGTTTTTCAGCTACGACAGGCCGGACGCGTCCACGCGCAGCCTGCATGGCGGCGCGCCCGTGCTGGCCGGCGAAAAGTGGATCGCCACCAAATGGCTGCGTGAGAAAGAATTTATTTAACACCCCCGTCCAGGAGTTTTGTCACACCCCCTTCCAGGCTCACTGCGTGTAGCCTGTTTCCCCCTCCAGGGGGCGGCGCCTGCGGCCTGGCAAAGCCAGTTCCGCGGCCCCTGCTGAGGGAGGTCGTGTCAACCGCGCCTTCGGGGGTGTAGATAATCAGCCTTATGAAAATCAGAGCCAACAACATAGACATCGAAATCGAGGACACCCACAGCGCTGACACAACCGGCCTTCCCGTGGTCCTGCTGATCATGGGTCTGGGCATGCAACTGGTGGCCTGGCCGCCGGCGCTGGTGCAGGCGCTGGTGGATGCCGGTTTTCGCGTGCTCCGGCTGGACAACCGCGATATCGGACTGTCGCAGAAGTTTGACCACCTTGGCAAACCCAATCTGGTCTGGGCCAGCATCAGGTACAAGCTGGGCCTGGCCGTCAAGTCGCCTTATTCGCTGCACGACATGGCGGCCGATGCGCTGGCGGTACTGGATGTGTTGGGCGTACAGAAAGCGCATGTGGTCGGTGTCAGCATGGGCGGCATGATTGCCCAGCGTATTGCGCTGGCCGCGCCGGACCGTGTGTTGAGCCTGACCAGCATCATGAGTTCCAGCGGTGCGCGCGGGCTGCCGCAGGCCCAGCCGCAGGTCATGCGGGTGCTGTTGAGCCGTCCGGGCGGCAGCGACGCGGCGTCGGTGACCAACCATTACGTCAGGCTGTTCAAGGCCATAGGCAGCCCGGGTTTTCCGGTGGACGACGCCGAGCTGCGCGAGCGCATCACGGCGGCAGCCAAGCGCAGCTTTCATCCGGCAGGGGTCGTGCGGCAGATGGTGGCGATTGCCGCCGACAGCCGGCGCGCCGCCGAGCTCGCGGGCCTGCGTGTGCCGACGCTGGTGGTGCACGGCAAGGCCGACCCGCTGGTGCCTTTTGCCTGCGGCGAAGACACGGCACGGCGCATCCACGGCGCGCGCCTGGTCGGCATAGCGGGCATGGGCCACGACCTGCCCAGGGGCGTGGTGGAGCGCCTGCTGGAGCCGCTGATTCCCCATCTCAAGGCCGCAGAGGCCGCAGCATGAACACGCCCGACCAGTCACAACTCGGCAAGCCCACGCCCTACGTCGACCAGTACGATGCTTCGCTGCTGTTTCCGATTCCGCGTGCGGCCAAACGCGCAGAGCTGGGCCTGGGTGAGCATTTGCCCTTTTTCGGTGCCGACATGTGGACCGTGTATGAACTGAGCTGGCTCAACCAGCGCGGCAAGCCGCAGGTGGCGCTGGCGCACATCACCGTGCCCTGCGAGTCGCCCCACATCGTCGAGAGCAAATCCTTCAAGCTGTACCTGGGCAGCTTCAACAACAGCCGTTTTCTGGATGCGCGCGAGGTGCGCGAGCGCATTCGCGCCGACCTCAACGCCGTGGTGGGTGCGGGCGTGGGTGTCAAAACCCTGGGCCCGGAGCTGTTTGACCAGGAGCCGGTGCATGAACTCGATGGCCTGAACCTGGACCGTCTCGACATCGAGTGCCAGCACTACACGCCCGCGCCGGAGCTGCTGTTTGCCGACCATGAAGAGCCGCCCGTGAGCGAAACCCTGGTCTCGAATCTGCTCAAAAGCAATTGCCTGGTGACCGGTCAGCCGGACTGGGGCAGTGTGCAGATCAGTTACGCGGGCGCGCCGATTGACCAGGAAGGCCTGCTGCAATACATCGTGAGTTTTCGCAACCACAACGAGTTCCATGAACAGTGTGTGGAACGTATCTTCATGGACATCTGGACGCGTTGCCGGCCGCTCAAACTCTCGGTGTATGCGCGTTACACCCGGCGCGGCGGCGTCGACATCAACCCGTTTCGCACCAGTTACCCGCAGGGCCTGCCGCCGAATGTGCGCACGGCGCGGCAGTAGTATTTTTCGGGTGTCATTGCGGACCTGATCCGCAATCCATGCGTGCACGCTCGCGACCCCGGTTCGCAGTCATGGAGCCCGGATTCCCGGATCAAGTCCGGGACAGGCTCAGTCCGGGATGACAACATGCAGCGTGAATTGCTATTGAATCAATAGCTGCTTGTGCCCGTGAATAAAGGGCTAGAGACCGATTTCATTGAAGTATTTGAGCGGCGGCAGGGCACTGAACTCACCCGCACGTTTTTCCTTCATCGCCGTCACGGCTTCACGCACATGCTGGTTGCTCCAGATCGCGCCCTGCAGCCAGCCCATTTGTTTGAGCGCGTCGTCCACCGAGTGGTCACGCGTGTAGTGGATTGCCTGCTTGGTGCCCCAGATGGCAACAGGTGGTTTGCTGGCGATTTCTTTTGCGCATTGCAGCGCACCGGCCAGCATCGCTTCGGGCGAGTCAAACACTTCGTTGACCAGGCCGTAGCCCAGCGCTTTGGCCGCACTGAGCCGGCGGCCGGTGTAGGCCAGCTCCTTGACCACCGCCAGCGGTACCAGCTTGGGCAGGCGCTGCAGGGTGCCGACGTCGGCCACCATGCCGATGTTGATTTCCTGGATGCAGAAGAAGGTATCGGCAGTGGCGTAACGGATGCAGCAGGCGGTCACCATGTCCACCGCGCCGCCTATGCAGCCGCCCTGGATCGCCGCAATCACCGGGATGCGCAGGGTTTCGAGTTTGGTGAAGGTGGCCTGCATGTCGGCCAGCATGTCGAAGATCGCGGCACGGCCTTCGGGGCTCTGGTCGTCCATGGCGATGGCGCCGGAAAAAGTTTCCAGCGCCATGCCGGCGCTGAAATGTTTGCCGGTGCTGGAGATCACCAGCACACGAGCATCGCCGGCCTTGTGGAGCTGCGTGAGCACTTCATCGAGCTCGCGCCAGAAGGTCGGGTGCATGGTGTTCATCGCCTCTGGGCGGTTCAGCACCAGATGCGCGATATGGCCGGTGGTGGAAAGGGAAAAGCAGGTCAATGGGTTCATGCCTGCCAATGTAAGTCAGTGTGTCAGTTCCAGCCAGTCACACCTGAGACGCCCCCGCAGATGGGCGCGAATGCGCCAGCGCACGTACAACTGCGGCGTGACCATGCCCAGCAGGCACAGCGGGTAGGCCAGCGGCAACTCCAGCGCAAACGCCGGCAGCCAGCCCACCCAGCCCATGACCCACACCATCATCACGAGGTCCCAGAGTTCGTACTCCAGCGGGTGCTCCGCCTTGTGCGCCAGATGCCAGAGCCTGATGCGTTTCAGGGTCGGCAGTGTCAGAGCCAGGGTTGCCGTGGGGGTGAGAGGGTGCGCCATGAAGCCTCCTGCAGAGACTTCAATGTAAGTTTGGCGCAAGCTTCTGTCAACGCCCGCGCAGCCCGGGCGCCAACTTTATTTGGCTGCCGCCACCGCTTTGGCCAGGTCGGCGGTTTCCTCACAACTCGCGCAAATCGCCTGCAGTCTGGCCAACTGGGCCTCGGCCTGGGCTTTCTGGCCGGTTTTGATGTAGGCGATGCCAGAGTATTCCAGCGCGCCCCGGTGTTTCGGGTCCAGCGTCAGCGCCTTGTTGTAGGCGGCAAAGGCCTCGTCGTATTTGCCCAGCCAGCGGCTGGAATAACCGAGGTAGTTCCAGGCGTCGGCATTTTTCGGGTTTTGCGCGACCACCTTGTTGAAGCTGCTCACGGCCTCGGCCCATTTTTTGGCGTCCAGGGCTTTTTTGCCTGCGGCAAAGTCATCCATGCGCGCGTTTTCAACCGGCGTGGACTGGAAGTCGGCGGCCAGCGCTGCGCCAGCCAGGGCCAGGCCCAGGACGGGCAGGGCGATGAAGTGGCGAAGTTTGAGTGTGTTCATGTCGGGCTCCTTGGAAATGTCGGTTGTTGAGATGCGCTGTGAATCAGCACCCAGGACAAACGAGCGAAGCCGGGAAACGGATGCAGGGAAAGCGCTTATTTATCCGCGCCGCAGCGCATCACCACAACTTGGCGCAGTTGCCGCTGAACACCACATTCGTGCTCGGGGCCGAGGGGCTGGCCTCGGTCTCCAGCGTGACCAGCAGTGTGCCGACCCTGGACAGCAGTTTTTCCGAGGTATCGGGCAGCATGGAAACCGCCGAACCGCTGGTCGGCACCGGCCCCAGCACAAAGGCCGGGCCGCTGGCGGGCACGGCCCACAACACCAGCCTGCCGCTGGCCGGCGGCGTGATGGGGCCGATGACCTTGACCGTCATGGTTTTACCGTGGCGCAGGGAACTGACCAGCAGCTTGCCCTTGCCCTGGGTATCGGTCAGCAGGCCGACATAACTTTGCGGCAGTTTTTCGCCCGTACGCATGGCGATCTGGTCGCTGGATACAAAAACAGCCGGTGCCGTGACAAACAACACACTGGCGGCAATCACGCCGGCTGCCAGGCCACCGAGGCCAAAACCCGCAGGCTTGAGCCAGCCCAGCCATGCGCCGGAAGGCGCGGCCACCTGGGGCTGTGTGCGTGCCGCAATCGCTTTCCACAGCTGGGCAGAAGGCTGCTGCGCGGGCACGGACACCGCCAGCTGGCCCAGGCGGGTTTCCCATAACGCGACCAGCCCGCGCACATCGGCGCGGTCGCGCAACAGCCGCTCAAAGCGGCGGCGCGCGCCGCCTGTCAGCGTTCCGAGTACATAGGACGAGGCCAGGTGTTCGAGCAGTTCGGCCTGCACATATCTCATGCCACCACCCCTTGCGCGGCCAGGCAGCCCTTGAGCTTTTCGAGACCGCGCCGTATCCAGGCCTTGACCGAACCCAGCGGCGCGCCCATTTGTGCGGCCACTTCGGTATGGCTCAGGCCCTGGTAATAGGCCAGCGCCAGGCTTTGGCGGTGGCTGCCATCGAGGCTGTTCATGCAAGCCGCTATGTGCAGGGCCGCAGTGGCTTGCTCCAGCAGATACATCGCGCTGGGCGCTGGCGTGCTGCCAGAGGGCATGTCGTCCGCATCCAGGTCACCGCCTTCGGGCAGTGAATTTTCCTTGCGCCGCGCGCGTGCGCGCCAGGCGTCCAGCGCCTTGTTGCGAACAATGGCGATCAGCCAGGTCATCGCCTGAATGGTTTGCCCGCCCACCTCGCTGCGGTAGCTGCCGGCGCTTTTCCAGATGCTCACATACGCCTCTTGCAGCACGTCTTCGGCCGCTTGTCCTTGCCCCAATATACGGACGGCAACGCCAAACAGATGCGTGTGGGTGCGTTCATAAATCCGGGCAAAGCTGGCGTGGTCGCCCTGCGCTGCGGCGGCGATCAGTGTCTCCAGGCTGCGGGCGTCCAGGGCGGCGTCGGGTTTCATGCGGCCCGAGTATATGGACTTCTGCCGCCCCGGCCAATGGCGGCCAGGGCGGGCTTCGTGCCGTGGCTAAATCCTGCGGCGCCGCGGCACCACGCTCAATTGCATGGTGGCTTTGCCCGGGGCCGCGCTGATGGTGGTCTGCTGGGGCGCAATGTCAATCAGCTGATCGGCATGCCAGACCTTGATCTGGGCCGCGCCGTCGGGAATCTGCTCCAGGTTGGCGATGCCGTCGGCACCGGTCAGCAGGGTCCAGGGCGAGTCGCTGACATACACATGGCCCCGCATGGAGCCGTGGATGTGGCAACCGAGCAGCACCGCGCCGGCTTTTTCAAACACCGCGTCCGCCGCCTTGCCCGGTTTGCCATCGGGCTTGCCGTCAATACGCAGCTCAAAGCCGCCGCTGGTGGCGGTGCTGAACTGCGCAATACCGGCGGCTGAAGCCCGCACATGGTGCTCCCAGGGGTCGTTGTTGACGAAGGAGGCTTTGGCCCCTACGCCGACCACACTGACCGCCGGTACAAAACGCATTTTTTCCTGGCTGATGGTCACCTGCATGGGCAGGGCGGCCTTGGGTGCGCCCTTGTTCACGGGCACGACCAGCACCACGGCATCGGCCACCGGCTTGCCGTCCTTGTCCAGCACCAGGACTTGCAGGTTGCCGGCTGCGGCATAACCGGACAAGGCGGCCAGCGCCAGGGAGATCAGGGTTTTGTTCATGGGGTTCTGCCTATGGAAAAAAGGGTGGGCTCAGCGAACCGTGATGGTATCGCGGTGCATGGGGGCCAGCAATGCCAGCATCTGGTTCTGGGTGCGGAAGGGAATACCTTTGGCGTCCATGCTTTGCTGCAGGACTTCCACCAGTGCATGGAAGTCGGATTTTTTGATGTCCAGGTTGGCATGTGCACTTTTCATGTCGGCGCCCTTGTACATGCAGGGACCACCCGCGAGCGAACACAACTGGTCCACCAGCTGCTCTTTCACGCGCTGCTGGTTGGCCGGCTTGAAATGCGGGCCGGTGCGCGGGTCCGCCAGCAGGCGCACCATGAAGTCGTCCATCAGTGTCACCAGGCCGGCTTTTTCGCCGAAAGCCTTGTAGAGCTGGTCATTGGGCGGCGCAGTCTGGGCGAAAGCGCTGTGGGCCAGCAGCAGGCCAGACGCGGCAAGCACGAGGGCAATCAGGGATTTTTTCATGTCGCTTCCTTGGAAAAACGGGTGGGCAATGGGTTGGATCAGAAGGCCAGCTGGGCCGACAGGTAATAACCGCTCTGCTTGCGGTTGGCGGTGGTGGCCGGCACGATCACGCCCAGATCCACATAAGCCAGTGTGACCGAGACGTTTTTGTTCGGCGCCCAGGCGATAAAGATGTCTTTCCAGTCTTCAGAACGCAGGCCACTGCCCAGTCCAGCGGCGCGACCGGCGGTCTCCAGCCGGTTGCGCATGAAGCGGTATTCGGCGCCCACCGCGACGTTTTTGCTGATCAGGTAAGCGACCGAAAACTCCGGCTGCAGGCTGTAGCTGTTGTTGCTGCCGCCGCCCAGCGTGGCGCCGTAGCCGAGCAGGCCGTTCTGGTTCGCCTTGGTGGCACGCAGCGTGCCGTTGACCAGCAGGCTCTGGCCCAAAAAGAGTTTGGTGGCGCTGACATACAGATCCACACCTTCACGTTTGGCGCCCAGCGCACGCAGCGTGCCGTCGAGTCCGGTGGACCCCAGTGTTTTGTACTCCACACCGACCGCCACTTGCGGCATCAGGCTGTCGGCGTCCAGCACGGCATCCCCTGCCACGCGTATCTTGGAGCCCACAATCGTCTGTTTCAGGTGCAGGCCAGGCAGGCCCAGCCCGGTGCCGGTGATGCCGGTCTTGAAGTCCTGCTGGGCCAGCGACAGCTCGTAACGGTCGTTGATGCCGACCGATGCACCCACAATGTTCAGGCCGTAGTCTTTGGTGCGGACGGTGGTGACAAAAGCCGTGGCGCCGACTTCACCTTCGGTGGCATTGCTGCCAATCACGGCCCAGGGGGTCAGGCCGCCGCCGGCGGCGCCGTCGATGCTGCTGACACCGCCGGTCAGCAGCAGTTTGCCGGTGTCGGCGTGGGCGGACAGACTGGCACCGGCACACAGCAGGGCGGCGCTGGCGGCGAGCAGGGAGGGTGAATATTTCATGCGCGGGACTCCGGATGTCGGCAGGTGGCCGAAAAAATGTAAGAAAAGGTAGCCCCTCTGATACGGCCCTGCCTGGCAGCTGGATTCAACTATTTCTTTGCACTGTTTTGGCGCCTGAGCGAATCCGCGCCGGGCCGGGCTGCGTAAATCCTGTCATGTACGCTGTTCGCGCCCCCCAATCCCCATGGCCCGGCTGGCTCGCCGCACTGGCCGCCTGCCTGCTGGCAGCGCCTGTGCTCGCTCAGCCCGGTGCCGGGGCGCGCGACTGGCAGACCCCGCCACCGGGTGACGTGCTGCGGGGTCAGGCGCTGTACCAGGCGCGCTGCACGGCCTGCCATGCGGTGGACAGCCACAAAATCGGGCCGGCGCACCGCGGTGTGATGGGACGCCGGGTCGGCAGCCTCAAGGGCTACCCATATTCGGAAGAGATGGCCCGGTCCCGGCTGCGCTGGACGCCGCAAACCCTCAATGCCTGGCTGCAGGACCCGGAAGAGCTGGTGGCCGGCCAGCGCATGGGTTTTCAGGTCGAGGATGTCCAGGAGCGGGCCGACCTGATTGCCTGGCTGGCAACGCTGAAGTAGGGGCCGGCGGCTGCTACCATGCCGCCATGCAAAGACGCGATTTTTTAATCGGCACAGCCGCCCTTGCCGCGGGACATGCCCTGGCAGACCTGCCCAAGGTCCAGTCGCTGGCCGACGCCCTGCGCTGGCTCGACAAGCTGGAGCGTGCGCGCGCCGTGCGTGCCACCGGTGCCTGGTCGCTGGGCGCCATGCTGGCGCACATGGCACAAAGCGTGGAAATGAGCCTGGACGGTTTTCCGCAGCCCAAAAGTGCGGCCTTTCAGGCCACAGCCGGTGCTGCGGCATTTGCGTTTTTCAAGTGGCGCGGGCAGATGAGCCACAGCCTGAGCGAGCCGATTCCCGGCGCCCCGGCGCTGGAACAGGGCACCGACTGGCGTGCCGGCGCGCTGCGCCTGCGTAGCGCCATCACGCGTTTCAGCGCCCACACCGGTCCCTTGAAGCCGCATTTTGCCTACGGCGCGCTGGACAAGGCCGACTTTGCGCTGGCCCACAGCCTGCATATCGCCAACCACCAGGACGAGATCCTGCTGGCCTAAAAAAGCTGGTCACTTGCTATAAATTCAGTAGCTGCTTGCGTACGTGGCGAAAGGGCTGGAGGCCTTTTTGACTCATCAGGTGGGACTTCGCCGGCTTTCACCAGCGTGGCCGCACGCACGCCCAGCAGCCGCAGCCGCTTTTGCAGCGGCACCCGTTTGAGGCACTGGCCGGCGATTTTGCGTATGGTCGGCCCGTCTGCGGTGTACACCTCCACGGTTTGATCGCGGGTGGCAATCTTGAAATCGTCATAACGCAGCTTGATGCCAATGGTTTTGGCGACGTAACCCTTGCGCTGCAGGTCATCGGCGAGCTTCTCGCACAGCTGGGTAAAAATGGCGCCGAGCTCGGCCCGGTCACGCACCGCATGCAGGTCACGCTCGAAGGTGGTTTCGCGGCTGATCGACACCGGCTCGCTTTCGGTCACCACCGGGCGTTCATCGCGGCCCCAGGCGGCTTCATGCATCCAGGCGCCGGTGGCCTTGCCGAAGTGCTGGATGAGAAAAGCCGGGTCCTGCGCTGCCAGCTCGCCTATGGTCTGGATCTGCAGTGCAGCGAGTTTTTCACCGGCCTTGGGGCCTATGCCGTTGATCTTGCGCACATGCAGCGGCCAGATTTTTTCCTGCAGATCGGCCTCGTAAACAATCGAGATGCCCTTGGGTTTGTTGAACTCGCTGGCCATCTTGGCCAGCAGCTTGTTGGGCGCGACGCCGACCGAACAGCTCAGGCCGGTGACGTCAAAAATCTCTTTCTGGATCAGGCGCGCCAGCACCCGGCCGCCTTCACGCTGGCCGCCCGGCACGTCGGTGAACTCGATGTAGACCTCATCGACGCCGCGGTCCTCCATCTGCGGCGCAATCGCGGTGATGGTGCTTTTGAACAGGCGCGAGTATTTGCGCACCTCCTCAAAATCCACCGGCAGCACAATCGCCTGCGGGCACAGTCTGGCGGCCTTCATCATGCCCATGGCCGAGCCCACGCCAAACTGCCGCGCGGCGTAAGTGGCGGTGGTGATGACGCCCCGGCCCACATAGTCCTTGAGCAGCGGAAAGTCCGCCACCGGGATGAAACGCAGCGCCCGTCCGGGCTGGCCTTGCAGCAGCGCATCGTCCACCTGGCGCCGGCCTCCGCCTATGACCACCGGCAGCCCCTTGAGCTGGGGATAACGCAGCAACTCGATGGACGCAAAAAAAGCGTCCATGTCCAGATGCGCCACGCGGCGCACTTTGGCGGGGGAGGTGGGGGGCTGCGCAGGGGTCACCGTGCAAGCATAGCGCTGACGCCCACAACAGCTGCAGCGCACGGCCCCGCGACCCATTTGTAACTAATCGTACAATGAGTGGCAGCTCCGCTGTAACCCGGCCAAAGCGCATGCTGTGCAACGCTGGCCATCCAGACGCGGCAAAAGAAGAGGGCCCATCAGTCTTGAATATTGCGACGCATTGGGAGCTCGCCATCTGGTCGGCCATGGCGGGCGCGATTTTGCTGCTGGCTGTTGTGGCGGGAGCGGACCTGGTGGTGAGCCGGTCTGTGCCTGCGGCGCGTGGTCTGGCTTTCCTGCTGTTGACCGGCGCTTCCTCGGTGTTGCTGACCAGTCTGCCCGAAATACTGGTGCCGGCCCTCAGCGCAGAAATCCTGTTGCCGATCCGGGCGTCGTTCGGCCCCCTCAGCGGCGCGCTGGCGCTGACCTACCTGGGCGTCTGGGTCGGCATCGCGCGTGAGGACCGGCTGATCCACTGGACGGTCACGGGCGGCGCCTTTGGGCTGGTGCTGGCCGCTGTGGTTCTGGCGGTTCTGGCCTTTGGGGCAGATTTGCATGCCACGCAGCTGATAGCGGCTGCGGCTGTGGTCAACGCCGTGTCGGTGCTGTTGGCGGGGATTGTGGCGGTGCGCTGCTTCACGCTCGGTGATGGCCTGGCGCGCTGGATGGTGCTGGCCTGCATTTGCCTGGCCGGCATGGTGGGCGGGCTTTATTCGGAAGGCCTGAAGGCGGCGGGGCCCGGGCTGTGGGCCTTCACGGCAGTCTGCACCATCGGTTATTTCCTGATCGTGATTGCACTGACCCTGCAACGCAACCGCGAGCTGCGCAAGCTCAAGCGGCTGGCGCAGAGCAGCGCGCAACCCGAGCTGGGGGCCAACATGACGCTGGGCTCACGCCTGGTTCCGCACGTTGAGGATGCCTTGTGGCGCAGCTCCCGGGTGGGCCGATCGTGTGTGGTGGCGGCCATCAGCATTGCCAATCTGTACGAACTGGGGGAGGTGGCAGGCCATGGTGTCGAGCAGCAGATTCTGGTGGCGCTGATGGCGCGTATCCGGCGCATCGTCGGGTTTCGCAATGTGGTGGGCCTGTACCACCCGCGCTGCTTCATGCTGGTGGTGTCCGCCGTCCAGGACCCCAGGCGCAGCGAGCTGCTGGCAGCCCGTTTGCTGTACGCGCTGCGCAAGCCGGTGACGGTGGGTGAAGAGCAGAACCGCCATGACTTCGAGCCATCGATAGGCATAGGGATGGTGCGTATTTCAGGCACCAGCATCCATGCCCTGGGCGCCATGAACCGGGCCGAACAGCTGGCGCTGGAAGCGGTCCATATGTCGGCGGGTGTGCTCGGCGAGGACTTCGGAGAAGGCCATCCCGTCCCGGTTCAGGGGTAGGTGCCGGGCAGCAATATGCCCTTGTCCACCGTGGTGATGTCGGTGTGGCCGCAAAAGGCCATGGTGATATCGAGCTCCTTGTGGATGATTTGCAGGGCCTTGCTCACGCCGGCTTCTCCCATGGCGCCCAGGCCGTAGACCATGGCCCGCCCTATCAGCGTGCCGCGCGCGCCCAGGGCCCAGGCCTTGAGCACGTCCTGGCCGGAACGGATGCCGCCGTCCATCCAGACCTCGATGTCTGAACCGACCGCCGCCACGATGGGCGGCAGGGCCTCGATGCTGGACTGTGCGCCGTCGAGCTGACGCCCGCCGTGGTTGCTGACCACAATCGCATCAGCGCCGCTTTGCACCGCCAGCTTCGCGTCTTCCACATCCTGGATGCCCTTGAGGATGAGCTTGCCGCCCCAGCGTTCCTTGACCCAGGCCACATCGGCCCAGGACAGGCGCGGGTCAAACTGCTCATTGGTCCAGGCCGCCAGCGAGCGCATGTCGCTCACGCCTTTGACATGGCCGACCAGATTGCGGAAGGTGTGGCGGCGCGTGCCGGCCATGCCAATGCACCAGCGCGGTTTGGTCATGAGGTTGAGGATGTTGGTCAGCGTGGGCCGCGGCGGGGCCGTCAGCCCATTTTTGAGGTCCTTGTGGCGCTGGCCAATCACCTGCAGGTCCAGCGTCAGCACCAGGGCATTGCAGCCGGCCTTGCGCGCCCGCTCTATCATCGCGGCCATCGCGTCGCGGTCACGCATCATGTAGAGCTGGAACCAGAACGGCGCCTGGGTGTGCGCTGCAATGTCCTCGATCGAGCAGATGCTCATGGTCGAGAGAATGAAGGGGATGCCGAACTTTTCCGCAGCCCGCGCGGCCTTGATCTCGCCGTCGGCATGTTGCATGCCCGTCAGCCCCACAGGCGCAATCGCCACCGGCATCCTGACGTCCATACCCGCCATTTTTGTCGCCGTGCTGCGGTTTTCCATGTTGACCGCGACGCGCTGGCGCAGCTTGATTTTCTGGAAATCGTCCGAGTTGGCGCGGTAGGTGCTTTCCGTCCACGAGCCCGAGTCGGCATAGTCGTAAAACATGCGCGGCACGCGTTTTTTGGCCAGAACGCGCAGGTCTTCGATGGTGGTGATCACGGGCATGGGGTCTCCAGACGACGGTTTTTTGGAAAAGCTGCCGCCATGGTAGCGCCCGCGCTTGTGCGGCTGCGTGAATTCTGCTCTGCGGCTGTGAAATTATTGATACACCGCGCGGCGGCAGGTTTTGCCCCGGGACATACCGGCGGCTCTAACGCGCAGGTGAAGAGGAACGGACACCCGCACCGCGTACCTCCACACGAATCTCATCGAGTAGCTGGTTGCTGGCATCGACCAGGGTGACGTGATGCCGGCCCGGCCAGGGCAGCCAGCTGGCATGGTTGCCGCGCGCAAACTCCTTGCCATCCATGAGCCAGCGCAGCTGGTGCCCCTCGGCTGCAAAAGCCAGGCGCTGGTGCTTCGGTGGAATGTCGGGGTCCAGCGCCACGATGCTGCCGTTGGCGGGTGTGATGATGCGCGCGGCGCTGTGGCCAGGCATCAGGTATTTTTGGCCACCAGCCCTTTCCCCGTGTGCACCAGCAGCTCCTGAATCAATAGCAAATACGGCCTGTTCCGTACCCTGGATAAACCACTCGCTGCGCGCCGCTTCAGGCGGCGGACCGCTGCTGCCGGCAAAACGAACACTGTGCCGGACCAGCCCTGCGGGCGGGGCCGGTGCGCGGCTGGGTTCACGCCGGTGCAGGTGTTTCATCAGTGCCGCCCACACCGGCGCGGCGCCGCTGGTACCGCTGACGTCCCACATCGGTGCGCCGCTGGCATTGCCGACCCAGACGCCGACGGTGTAACGCTGCGAGTAACCGATGGCCCAGTTGTCGCGCATGTCCTTGCTGGTGCCGGTTTTCACGGCGCTCCAGAAGCGTGTGGCCAGCACGCTGTCGGTGCCGAAGGTCCGGGCACGCGCCAGCGGGTCGGCCAGGATGTCGGTGGTGATGAAGGCGGCGCGTGTATCGATGGCGGGTGAGAAGGCCGGTTTTGGAGTCCTGGTGACTGAGCTGGGGCTGTAGCGCCCGCCATTGGCCAGCGTGCGGTAGGCGTTGCTCAGCGAAAGCAGCGAGACCTCGCTGCTGCCCAGCGCCAGGCTGTAGCCGTAGTAGTCGCCGGTTTCCCGCAAAGGCAGGCCTGCCGCGCGCAGTTGCTTGTGAAAGGCGTCGGGCGAGACCATCACCAGCGTGCGCACGGCCGGCACGTTCA
Source organism: Asaia bogorensis (assembly GCA_943371375.1). Lineage (GTDB taxonomy): Bacteria > Pseudomonadota > Gammaproteobacteria > Burkholderiales > Burkholderiaceae_C > Polaromonas. The sequence goes on along the minus strand of CALRUM020000009.1, from coordinate 26,038 downwards.
GTGAAGCGCCGAGTGCGGTGCGCGCCGAGACCAGTCCCTTGAACTGGCGGTCGTAGTTTTGCGGAATGTAGAGCCCGCTGGCCGTGTTGAGCTGCGCCGGCGAATCGTCGAGCAGCGACGCTGCGGTGATGCGCCGCTCGGCAATCGCCTGCGCATACAGAAACGGCTTGAGCGTGGAGCCCGGCTGGCGCAAGGCCAGCACACCATCAACCTCGGCCGCGCCACTGAGCTCGCCCGACGAGCCGACCCAGGCCAGCACCTCGCCGGTCGTATTGTCGAGCACGACGACGGCACCGTCTTCCACATGGCGGCCGCGCAGCTCGCGCAGGTGTTGCCGCAGTGTTTGCACTGCAAAACGTTGCAGCGGTGCGTGCAGGCTTGAGCTCACCGTGGCAGGCCGCAGCTTGTGGTCAGCCGGCTGGCGCAGCAGCTGCCTGGCCAGGTGCGGTGCAAAACCCTCGGCCGCGTCGAAAGCCTTGCGCTGCAGGGCGGCCGTTGCAAACAGGTCCAGGCCCTCGCAGTCTGCCTTGACCGGTGCCTGCATGGTTTTGAGCACACCGCAGGCGCGCTGCGCGACTTGCGCCGCCTTCGCATTCGGCGCGCGTACCAGCGCAGCGGCAATCGCCGCTTCACGTTCGTCGAGCCCGTGCGCGGCCTTGCCGAACAGCGTGCGGCTCAGTGCGTCTATGCCGACAAGCTCGCCGCGAAACGGCACGAGGTTGAGGTAGGCCTCCAGAATCTGGTCCTTGCGCCAGCCCGCTTCCAGCACCCGCGCCGAAACCGTTTGCCCGATCTTTTGCGGCAGACTGCGGCCGCCGGCGCCGGCGCCGGCGCGCCAGTCCTCGTCCAGCAAGCCAGCCAGCTGCATGCTGAGGGTGGAGGCACCACGGGTTTTGGTGTTCCACAAATTTCCCCAGGCCGCGCTGGACACGGCGCGCCAGTCCACGCCGCTGTGTTCGTAAAAGCGCTTGTCTTCACTGAGCACCAGCGCCGTGCGCAGCGCCGGAGACATATCCGCCAGCGCCACCCACTGGCCGCGCCGCACCGTCGCATCGGTGCGCAGACGCTGTATCACTTCGCCGCTGCGGTCCAGGATCAGCGTGTCGGAGGGGCGGTAGCCTCGCTTGACTTCGTCAAAAGTGCTTGCGGCCCATGTGGGATGAGCGCAAGTAGCTATCAAAAAAGTAGCAGAAAAGACGGCCCTGGCGACTCGCGGTGTCATTTGACGGCTTCCACCTTGACCCGCGCATTCGGTATTTCACCAAACATCTCCGGCGCATACATGGCCTCGACACGGCTGGGCGGCAGCGCAAAGTCGCCGACGTTGTTCAGGCGCACGGTGTATTCCATCTTCACCACGCCCTTGGGCAGGTATTCGTAATAACTGCGGAAGGCCTCGAAGCTGCGCTCCTCGAAGGCCGGCCAGCCAGCCCCGGATTTCTTCTCGCCGCTGCTGGCGATCTGCGAATCCCGGCCCAGGCCGCTGCCCAGAATGGTGGCGCCGCCGGGCACCGGGTCGCTGATGACGACCCAGCTCATGTCAGCGCTGGCATTGACTTCCAGCGAAATGCGCACCACGTCGCCGCGGGTGAAAATGCCCTTGACGGCCTGCTCCACCGGCGTGATGGTCTTTTTGATCTGGTAGCCGGCGTTGAACGGCGCTTTCAGCTGCACCGCCGCAATGGACTGCAGTGTGAGCCAGGGTTTGCCGGGGCCCTGGTGGGTCACCGTCAGCGTTTCCTTTCCGGCACTGGCCCAGGGCAGGAACATACTGTTGTTGCGCAGGTTGCCGGGTGCTGCCGGCGCGCCGAAGAAAGTGCTCTGATGGGCTGCGCCGGAAACGTCGGTGGTCTTGATGCGTTCCACCTTTGCCCAGTCCACACTGGCAGTTGCTGCGGCCAAGGCTGCTTTGGTAACGCCAGCTACCGGCGTGGCTTCAAACTTCGCCGAGAACTTGTCGAGCGCCAGGCCGCCCCACAGGTTGGCCGTGGTGGTGTGCCAGGCGCCTTTTTGCTGGCGTGCGATGAAGCCATTGGCGAGTCGGCCCATGTCGTCCTTCCAGGCCGCATCGTCCATCACGGCCAGCATCAGCCGCGCGGTGTTGACGTCGCCGTTGACCATCAGCCACCACCAGTAGTCGTCCCTTTCGCTGCTGAAGCTTAGCTTGGTGCCTTGCCATGACAAGCGCGACTTGAGCACCTGGTTTGCCTCGGCCAGGCGCTGCTCGCGCTGCGGCACATCGGCGACACGCTGGAGGATGTTCAGCCAGTCGATCACCGCGTGGGTCGGCCACTGGTTCGGTGCAATCGTGATGCTGCCCAGCATGCGGCCCTGCGCCTTGCCGTAACGCGACAGCGCTTCGAGTGCGGCGAGTTTGCGCATCTCGAGATCCTTGCGCGGGCTCCAGAACTCGCGCTGGATGCGGCCTTCGACAAATGCAATCAGGCCGCGCTCCATGGGCGCGCGCACCTCGTCGGGCAGGGCAAAGGCCGGATTCAGGGCGGCCGCTTCATGTGTGGCGGCCAGCAGGTAGGCCGTCAAGGTGTCACTGCCGCGCGAGGCTTCGCCGTCGCGTGGCGGAAAGTAGCTCGCCAGGCCATCGCTGTCGAGGTAGCCGGGCAATTGCGCCAGCACGGTCTGCCAGAGTTTGGTGTCGCGCAGGCCGACGGCCTTGCTGGTTTTTTGCTCGAGGCAGGCGAACGGGTAGTTGGCCCACCAGTCGCGTACGCCGTCCAGACCTTCAGCGAGTTTCGGTTGCAGCGACATCTTCAGTCCACCGCGGCCCGGCAGGGCGTCGGCCGGCGGGTTCACGTCCAGCCTGAACGTGCCGTCGACCTGTACCAGCGTGGCTTGTTGCACTGTCAGCGGCACGGCCGGGATGATGCGCTGGCGTGCCTTCAGGCCGTCGCGTGCGCCTTGAAGAGTGTCTTTCGCCTCGATTTCCCAGAGGATGGCCTCGGCTCTTGTCAATGCGAGCTGCGCCGGAGCCGTTACCATCCAGGCCACTTCGCGTGCCTCGCCCGCGGGAATGTCCACAGTCTGCGGTTTGAGAGCCAGCAGCGTCGCGCGCGGGCTCACCTCCACCTTCATCGCCGCCTTGGTCGTGTTGCGCAAGGTGATCTGCGCGCGGAACTGGTCGTCCTCGCGCACCAGCGGCGGCAGGCCGCTGATGATCTGCAAATCCTGCGTGGCGCGTATGCTGGTTTGGCCGGTGCCGAAGAGGCCGGTCGCTGCATCGGCCACGGCGACAATCCTGAAAGTGGTCAACGCATCGTTAAGCGGCACCGTGACCACGGCCTGGCCTTTGGCGTCGAGCACCACTTTCGGGTTCCACAGCAGCAGGGTCTCCAGCAGTTCGCGCGTGTTGCTGCGCCCGCCGCCACCGCCGGCCGGCACGGCCTTGCGGCCGTAGTGCCGGCGGCCGATGATTTCCATTTGTGCGGTTGAGGTTTCCACGCCCCAGGAGCGGCGCTGCAGCATGGCGCCCAGCAAATCCCAGGAGTCATTGGGCATCAGCTCCAGCAGCGCCTGGTCCACCGCAGCGATGGCCACTTCGGCATTCGCTGCCGGCTGGCCGGTCGGCAGTTTGGCGGTGATGGTGACCTGGGCCTGCCCGCGCACCGGGTAGCTTTCCTTGTCGGCCTTCACGCTGACATCGAGCTGGTGGGCCTGGGTGCCGACGCGGATTTCCGCCACACCCAGGCGGAAGGCCGGCTTGCTGAGGTCCACCAGCGCGGTCGGCGCCACATACTCGCGGCCTTCGTAGCGGAACGATGTCCACCATTCACGTGGTGCCTTGTAGCCCCAGGTGAAGAAGCTGTACCAGGGCACTTCGCGCAGACGGCCGCGCAGCGCCAGCACACTGACATACACGTTAGGGCCCCAGCCCTCCCTGACCTGCAGCTCGATGGTCGGGTCCTGGCCGTTGAGCTGCACCACCTGGGTGTCCAGGATGCCTTCGCGTTCAATCGCCACCAGCGCGGTGGCAAAACGGAAGGGCATGCGCACCTGGAATTTCGCGATCTCACCAGGCTGGTAACTTTTCTTCTCGGGCAACACATCCATGCGGTCGTGGTTTTCGCCGCCAAACCAGAGTTCGCCCTGTTTGGTCACATACACCGATCTCGCCGCCTGGATGCTGTTGCCGTCCCTGTCCTTCGCGGTCACCACCAGTTCGACTTCACCGGGCTCGCCAAGTCTGGCTTCGCACAGCAGCAGGCCTCGTGTATCACTCTTGCCGCTGCAGACTTGCCCCAGGTCCTTGATGTCGGTTTTGTTGTCATAGGTGTAGAAACCGCCCACCATGCGTTTGCGGCTGGTGGTCACAATGCGCGCCACGGCCCGCACGTCCAGCACCACATCGGCGGCCGGTTTGCCTGCCAGATCGAGCGCCAGCGCCTGGAACTTGATCTTCTGGCTGCTTGAGACCCAGCCCTCGGTCTTGATGCCGGCCACCACTGCGGCCGGCCATAGCGGGGAAACGCTGCGAATCGTCTGCACCTCGCCGTTCGGGTCGGCGTAGCTGGCTTCGAGCAGCAGTTCCCGCGGCTGTTTGCCGGACGGTACCTCCTTGAGGGTCAGTTTTCCGGCGCCGTTGCGGTCCAGCGTCAAGGGCAGTTTGTCGGCAATCACGCGCTGGTCCTGCGAGGCGGTGGCTTCTTCCTCGCCCCCCGCGCTTTCGCCGCGCCGTGCGCGGGGCGGCGAAAAACTGAACTCTTCATAGTCGCTGTAGCCCAGCGATTTGCCGCGCACCAGCGCCGAGACGCGCACCGGCAGGTTCACCGCGCCGCCGCCAGAGACGTAATTGATCTGCACCTCGGCCGGCACTGTTGTTGCGTTCACCAGAGGTTTTTTGTCCGTGGGCGTGATGCGGCCTTCGAGCACCGGCAGGCGGAACTCTTCCACGCGGAACTGCCCGCTGCTGAAGCTGCGGTTTTTTTCGTCCCTGGCCTTGAGCTGCACCTCATACATGCCGAGTTTGGCCGCCGGCGGAATGGCAAAGGTGTTTTCAGCACTTTGCCCGCCGGTCGCAGTTTTGCGCCAGCTGATGGGCTGTGTGTATTGCTGGCCGCTGCCGACATGGGTGACCACCAGCGTGGCCGGTGCTGCTTCAGACAGGCCAAAACCCTGGCTGGTTTCGGTGCGCAGCAGGTGTTTCATGGACACGGTTTCGCCGGCCCGCAGCAGCGTGCGATCGAAGATGGTGTGGGCCCGGGTATCAGGCAGCGGGTCCTGGCTGGTGGGCACATTGAAGCGCCAGGGCTCTATGCCTTTTTGCCAGTTGCTCCAGGTGAAGGCCATGTCCTCAATGCCATCCGCCGTGGCGCGTGCGCTCACAAAATAGGCATTGCCGCCGTAGTCGCTGTCGCCGCAACGCAGCGGGTCCGACGACAGGCCGGTGAAGCGGGCCATGCCCTGCGCGTCGGTGACGGCTTTGGCCAGCTCCGCACCGCGGCAGTCCGACACGCGCACGGCGGCGCCAGCCACCGGTGCGCCCTTGTCGAGCGTGGTCACCCAGGCCAGCGCGTTCTCGCGGCCCAGCTTGAAGTGCACTCCTAGGTTGGTCACCAGCGCCGAGGTGCGTACATACATGCTGCGGCTGGCACCGTGGCGTTCGTCCAGCAGTGAGGCACCGAGTTTTTGCGAGGCAATCTCGATCACATGAAAACCGGGCGAGAGCGGGATGCCCACCACTTCAAACGGCCTCGGATCGGCGCTGGCGGGCGTGGGCAAATCCAGCGTTTTCACGTCGGGCTGGCCATTCAGCAGCGAGAGCATGCGCGACTGCACATACGCCTTGCCCTGCGCGTCAAGGGCCCTGGGCAGCGCGCCTTTCACGTCGCGGCCGGCCTGGTCACGCTCCACCTGGTAGTTGTTGTAGTGCTCCACCTTGCGGAACCAGGCAATGATGTCGGCATCAGTTTTGGGCTGCAGATCGCTCACTTTTCCGGGCGCCAGGCCCTGCACCTTGAGCGCGGCCTCCACCTTGCGCAGCGTCACCGGCAGCAGCGCCGGGTCGCCCGCTTTGGCGCCGGGTTCGGCAAAACGTTCAACAATGCCAAACGGTGCGGCGGCGAATTTGGCCAGTGGCGGCATGGCGCCGCTGGACACCTTCAAGGGAAAGTTGTCGGCATTGCGCAGGCTGCGTCCCGAGGCGTCCTTGAAGTCTTTGGGAAGCTCCAGCGCGAAGTCGCTTTGCTCTGCAAAAGGCGGCTTGAAACTGACGCCATTGACCACGTTGTCGTCGTCGCCGCTTTCGGTGTCAAACACCGGCTTGAGCGTGTCTTTGCCCGACTTCAGGCGAATCGCCCCGGCCAGCTTGCGTGGCACCGGGGCGTTGAAGGCCAGGCTCATGGGGCGTATCGGCAGACAGGCCGACTGCGCGTTTTCCCGTTCGCAGTTGAAGCTGGCTGAAAACGGCTCGCGCACCTGAAAGTTGTAGCGCCGCTCCACAGAGTTGGCGACGCCGCCCGGAGTGGCCACACCTTTGCCATACACCAGCTGCACCTTGCTCGCCGGTGTCAGACGCCGGTTGCAGGCCAGCGTCACCACCGTCAGGGGGGCTTTTGCGGCGGCCTTGTCCAGGTTTTGCGATTTGAGCAGCGCCTCCCTGTCCTTGCCTTCAATCAGCCTGACCGGCACCCGCTCACCCAGGCCCTCGACCGAGCACCAGAGGTTTTCACGCACGCTGGCCAGCGTGGCCGGGCCGTTGAGTTGCAGCACAAAAAACTGTTCTTCGTCGATGCGCTGGTAAGTGGCGGGCAGCAGGTTCTGCACGAAGGGGCCGCCGGTGCTGAACTTCCACGCCAGCTTGCCGCTGAGGGCCTGGTCTTTGGGCGAACGAAAGGTGGCAATGCCTTGCAATGTGCAACTGACGCCGGGCGGCAGATCGTTCTCGAATTCAAATACCCATTGGCGGTCGCTGATCCAGCGGCCCGACCCTTTGGTGGCCTGGGCGTCACTGCAGCTCAGGCTGACAGGGGCCGGCGCTTTGGGGTCGCCGAAGTTGACAGCACTCTCGTCAAACTTGACGGCAATCTGCCGCACCTTCGCAATTTCGCCTTGCGGCGACAGGCTGCTGACCTGCAGGGCCTGCGCAGCTGTGGCCAGGTGCAAGGCGGCGGCTGCCAGCAGCGCTGCGGTGATTCTTCTTGTACGTGCGGCCACATGTCCTCCTCGTTGAGAGTTCTAGCGTAGCTGATTTGCATGGAACAAAACAGCAGCTGACCCGCAGGCCGGTGAGCCCAAGCCGCGCGACCCGCACTCGTCGCCGGGGCGGCAGAAGACGGCTCAGGCCGCCGCGAGTCGCGCCCGGTGCAGCGCAATTTGCGCCCGCACCTGTGCCGGTGCCGCGAGCCGTGGGGATACGGCAAGCATCTCCGCATGTGCCACACCGCCGCCTATAATCGCGCGACTTCGAGATGGGTGTACCCACACTTTGGCACGAGCGGATGCCCGCTTGTCACCGCTGATGTCGGTCGAAGGCGAACTGTTTTAACAATGAGAAGACCATGCATCTGCCGGTTCGCCTTTCCTTGCTGTTCTTGATGGTGTCGGTCTGCTTCGCGCTTGCTGGCTGCGTCATGGCTGCATACTCTGTCATGGAGCCCATGGTGGACGCAGGAATCCGGGACGCTGCGGACAGGAATGCAACGCCTGAAAGCATGGGCGTGTCCACGGCCCAGCATCGTGGCAAAGATTGCGCCACTCTCAAATATCTGGCCGACAGTCATGCCATCGATGCAGCAGATCCGAAAAACAGCGCCTTGATGGCGAAAGGCATGCGCTGGCAGGTTGACGCCATCAACCAGGTGCGCGCCGAGCAGGGGTGCAACAACCCTGAGCAGGTCAAGTCGGCGTCAGTGGCCCCGGCACCGATCCCGGTCGTGATGCAGCCCGCCTCGGTATCGGTCAGTGCGCCGGCGAGAGGTGATTTCCGCACAAAGTTTGACACCGTGACGCCAGCCTTTGCCCAGTCGCTGGGTCTGAGCTCGACCGCCGGTGCGCTGGTCATCGAGACAGAAAAAGGCGGCAACGCAGAATGAGCCGGACTGCGGCCGCTGGACGTCGTCATGGAAGTGGGCGGCCAGGTGGTGAACACACCGGCCGACCTGCAAGCCATCGTGGGTCGCATGCGCCCCGGTTACAAGGCACCGGTGCGTGTGTGGCGGCAAAAATCCATGCGGGACATGGTGATCGAGATCGCGGCGCCGGCTCGCTAATCTCTGTGACAAACGTTTGAACAGGACACTGCAATGAAACCTGATTTTCGTGGCGCCATTCTCGCGTGCCTGTTTCTGTTGATGGGCCTGAGCCATGCGCAGGGCCAGACCCAGGTGGTGCCCTCACCCGAGTTCCTCACGATGTACCGCGCCACGTCCTGTACCTATTTACGCGAGCTACGGCCAGGTCACCCTGAGGTGTTCGACCGTTCGGATGCTCCCAAACTGACAGGTCTTGCCAACGTGGACCGGAAACATGACGCCATAGTTGCAGAGTGGGAGAGTCAGACCTTCCCGCAACGTGCGGCATTTTTTCAGGCCTTGCGCGAATGTGACACCCGGCAACCCGCGGCCCAACCGGCCGTCAATGCTCCCAGAGCCACACCAGAGCCAGCCCGTGTGGCGCCGGTGGCGGCAGGCCTGTTGCCGCAGATCGGCGCCAGGGTGGATACCGTGTCCCCGGGTTTTGCCCAGTCGCTTGGCTTGCGCCAGGCCGCCGGCGCATTGGTGGTCGAGGCAGAGGCCGGTGGCCCCGCACAAAAAGCGGGCCTGCAGGCACTCGATGTGATCATGGAAATCACCGGCCAGCAAGTACAAAGCCCGGCCGATCTGCAGGAAAGCCTGGCTCGCATGCGATCGGGTTTCAAGGCGCAACTGCGGGTCTGGCGCAACAAGGCGATGCGCGATATCGTGGTCACGATCGCCGACATGCCGCCGGCGCCGGCAGTGGCCGCCCCGCCGCCGCCGTTGCCAGCAGCGGCGGCTTTTCCCCAGCCAGGTCCACCGTTGGCCAGAGGAGGAAGGTTCGGCCTGGAGTTTTCCCCGCGGTCGCTTGGTGAACTGAACACGGGGCTTTTGCCTCCGCTGGCCGCTCTGTTGAGGACAAGCGCCGGAAAAGGACTGCCGGTGTCCGGGGTCAGGCCGGGGTCTCCCGCGGAGAGGGCAGGCTTGCAAGTGATGGATGTGTTGATCGAGATCGATGGGCAGCCGACCAACTCCTATGCAGAGACCTTGCGCATCATCCAGACGCTGCCCATCGGGCAGGCGGTGGACTGGGTGCTCCTGCGTCAGGGCGTGCAACAAAAATTTCGCGGAGCAAGCTCGTCAGGCGATTTTCCGCCGAAGCCGCTTCCGGCAGGCGCGAGCGGCGTGTGTTTCAGCATGGTGGAGCTTGCAGGTGTCACCTTTTCCTCCCGTATGTTTTCGGCCGTGGGGGGCACTGGCCCTGCACCCTCGCCAGAGATCGCCGGCGCTGAAAGCGAATTCCTGGCATTTCTTGGCAAGCACTTGAATGCAAATCCGGGCGCGGCCAAAGTCCAGACCCACTGCGCAACATCCAGCCAGCAGCTGGAGCCCGTGTTCAATAGCCGCACGCAGGCTGCAGCAAACAGTGGCGACATGATGCGGCTCGCGTGGCGACCGTTGGGTCAGTAGCCACAGCTTCAAGTCGGGGCGTGGGCCGGTCCTTGAGGTGTGTCAGGCCAGCCGCGCGCGGTGCCGGGCGATCTGCGCCCGCACCTGCGCCGGTGCCGTGCCGCCCAGGGTGTTGCGCGCATTCAGCGAGCCGCGCAGGCTCAGCACGTCGTAGACGTCTTTTTCGATCTTGGGGTTGAACTGCTGCAGCACCGCCAGTGGCAGCTCGGACAGATCGACCGCATGTGAAATCGCCGCCTTGACAGCGTGGGCAACAGCCTCATGGGCGTCGCGGAAAGGCAGGCCTTTTTTGACCATGTAGTCGGCCAGGTCGGTGGCGGTGGCGTAACCCTTGAGGGCGGCGCGTTCCATGGCTTCGGGCTTGACGCTGATGCCACCCACCATCTCGGCGAAGATGCGCAGCGTGTCTTTCAGCGTGTCCACCGTGTCGAACAGCGGCTCCTTGTCTTCCTGGTTGTCCTTGTTGTAGGCCAGCGTCTGGCCCTTCATCAGCGTGATCAGACCCATCAGATGCCCGACCACACGGCCGGTCTTGCCGCGTGCGAGTTCGGGCACGTCAGGGTTTTTTTTCTGCGGCATGATGGACGAACCGGTGGTGAAGCGGTCGGCAATTTCAATGAAGCCGAAGTTCTGGCTCATCCACAAAATCAGCTCCTCACTCATGCGGCTGATGTGCACCATGGCCAGTGCGGCGGCGGCGGTGAACTCGATCGCAAAGTCGCGGTCGCTGACCGCGTCCAGGCTGTTCTGGCAGACCTGCGGCTGGCCTTGCGCATCGACCATGCCCAGGGTTTTGGCCACACGTTCACGGTCCAGCGGGTAGCTGGTGCCGGCCAGTGCGGCGGCGCCCAGCGGCAGGCGGTTCACACGTCTGCGCACGTCCTGCAGGCGTTCGGCATCGCGTGCAAACATCTCGACATAAGCCAGCATGTGGTGGCCAAAACTGACCGGCTGCGCTACCTGCAAATGGGTGAAACCGGGCAGTATCACCTCGACATTTTTTTCGGCAATGTCGACCAGCGCTTTTTGCAGATCCGTCAGCAGCGCGTCTATCAGGTCGATCTCGCCGCGCAGCCACAGGCGCACATCGGTGGCGACCTGGTCGTTGCGGCTGCGCCCGGTGTGCAGGCGTTTGCCGGCGTCGCCGACCAGCTGCGTCAGGCGCGCCTCGATGTTCAGGTGCACGTCTTCGAGGTCCAGCTTCCATTCAAAGGCGCCGGATTCAATTTCGGCGCTGATCTGGCCCAGGCCCTTCTGGATGGCGGCGTGGTCGGCCGCGCCCAGGATTTTTTGCGCGGCCAGCATCTCGGCATGGGCCAGTGAGCCGGCGATGTCGGCCTGCCACAGGCGTTTGTCAAAAAACACGCTGGCGGTGTAACGTTTGACCAGGTCGCTCATGGGTTCGGAGAACAGGGCCGACCAGGCCTGGGATTTTTTGTCGAGTTGGCTCACTTCAGGCTTTCTGTGGGGTACCGGCTTACGGCTGGGGGAGCGCCTTGCTGTCGCGCATTATTTCTTGTAAGTTCGGGTTTGACCCCGTTTCAGGGCAGCTGCCGGTGCAATACTACGGCAGCTGCGGTGTCTGGCCCATGCGGCTGATTTTATCTGCGTGCCGCTGGTGCTGCGTGCCCGTATCCCGGTCGGGCTGCATTTTGCCCGTCATCCACAGGAAATCAACTGACCAAGCTTTTCATGCGCGCGCAAACCGATCTGGCCCATTTTGACGAATCCACCGTGCTGGGTACTTACAGCCTGCCCGGCGATACGGTCGCGCGCCTCCCGGGGCGGGTGGTGGTGTTTGACGCCTGCAATGTCGGCGTGGTGCTGCGCGCGGTGCTGTTTGTGGAGGCGGTCGTGGCTGTTGGTGCCATGTTTGGCACCGGGCTTCTGCTGGAGTGGTTGCTGCGCTTTTCATTGCTGACCGGGGGTGTGCTGCCTGCCACGCTGGTCTGGCTGATTGCGGCCTGTGTGCTCAAGGGGCAGCTGGCGCGCCTGGGAAACCTGCAGCAATGGCTGGCCGGCATGTTGCTGGGTTCGCTGTCCGGCCTGTATGGCTGCGGCCTGCTGGTGATGATGGGCATGCTCGATCCGGCGCCGTGGTGGGCCAGTGCGGCCGCCGGTGCCTTGCTGTCGTCGGTGCTGGTGGCCGGCCTGTTCTGGCGTGCCAAGGCGCGCATGCCGGCGGCGACTGCGGCGCGCCTGGCCGAGCTGCAGTCGCGCATACGCCCGCACTTTTTGTTCAACACGCTCAACAGCGCGATTGCCCTGGTGCGCGCCGAACCGGCCCAGGCCGAAGCCGTGCTGGAAGACCTGAGCGAGCTGTTTCGCCATGCGCTGGCCGACCAGGGCGAGGCGGTGACGCTGGGCGAGGAAATTGCGCTGGCCAAACGTTACCTGGCGATAGAGCAGATTCGTTTTGGCGAGCGCCTGCAGGTGCAGTGGAGCCTGGACCCCGAAGCCAACCCGGCCAAGCTGCCGCCCCTGCTGCTGCAGCCGCTGGTGGAAAACGCGGTGCGCCACGGGGTGGAACCCAGTGCCGGCGGCGCGCAGGTCAAGATATCCACCGTGCGGCGCGGCAGCATGGTGGTGCTCAAGGTGACCAACTCCACACCGGCCGGTGTGGGCGAGCGCGGTCACGGCCTGGCGCTGGCCAATGTGCGCGAACGCCTGGCCCTGCTGCACGATGTGCAGGCCCAGTTCCAGACCGCCTTCAAGGACGGCATTTTTCAGGTCCGGCTGGAGCTGCCGCTGTGAGCGCCACACTTCGCGCCCTGATTGTCGACGACGAAGCGCTGGCGCGCTCGCGCTTGCGCACGCTGCTCGGCGACTGCACCCACCCGGCGGTTCTGGTGGCGGCTGAAGCGGCGCATGCGGTGCAGGCCATGGACGCCTTGCGCCGCGAGGTGTTTGATGTGGTGCTGCTGGACATCCGCATGCCTGGTGTGGACGGCATCACGCTGGCGCAAACCCTGGCGCAGCTGCCAGAACCCCCCGCCGTGGTGTTTGTCACCGCCCATTCGGAACACGCGGTGCAGGCCTTTGAGGTCGAGGCGGTGGACTACCTGACCAAGCCGGTGCGGCTGGAACGCCTGCAACAGGCGCTACAAAAAGTAGAGCGGCTTGCGCAGGCTGCCAAAGGGCTGCAGCCTGAAATGGATGAAGAATGCCTGATCATCCAGGACCGCGGGCGGACCGAGCGCGTGCCGCTGGCAGAGGTGCTGTACCTCAAGGCCGAGCTCAAATACGTGACGGTGCGCACGGCGGCTAAAAGCTACATCCTGGACGGCAGCCTGAACGAGCTGGAAGAGCGTTATGCGCAGCAGTTCATGCGTATCCACCGCAATGCGCTGGTGGCAAGGCGTGCGGTGCGTGCCCTGGAAAAACATTTTGACCCGGAAGAGGGCGAGGGCTGGGCGGTGCGGCTGCGCGGGGTGGACGAGTTGCTGGCCGTGTCGCGGCGCCAGCTCAGCGCGGTGCGTGAGGCGATTGCCTCCTGACGCGGCAACTGGCTGCAACTGCCGGTAGTGTGCCGCGCAGGCGTCCTACACGCCGCCTGAGAATTGCGGGTTGAAATACAGGTCGGAGACATGCGCGACTGCGCCGCACAGTGCAATACCCCCTGCGCCGCCCACAAGGACAACAGATGACAGACCCAAGCCTGCCCGATGCCCCGCCCGAGCCCGAGGTCACCACCTTTCCCGAGGCCGGGCGGCTGCTGCTGCACATGCCGGTGGACATACGCAACATGTCGCTGATGGTGCTGGCCGGCCTGGCGCTGCTGTTTGTGCTGCATTGGGCCAAGGCCGTGTTTATCCCGGTCATGCTCAGCATCCTGTTCAGTTATGCGTTTTCGCCGGTGGTCAACTGGCTGGAGCTCAAGCGTGTGCCGCGCTGGCTCAGTGCTGCTGTCCTGCTGCTGGGCATTCTGGGCGTCATCGGCTCCACCACCTATGCCCTGAGCAACAACGCGGTGGCGCTGCTGGAGTCGCTGCCGGTGGCGGTGCAAAAATTCCGCAACGCCACCAGGATCAAGACCGGCCAGACTGACAGCGCGCTGGAGACAGTGCAAAAAGCCGCCACGCAGATCGAGCAGGCGACCCAGGAGGGTGCCAGGCCTGCCAACAACCGGGGCGCCATGCGGGTGGTGGTCGAGCGCTCCAGCTTCAACGTCAAGGACTACCTCTGGACCGGCACCATAGGCCTGATTGCCCTGATAGGCCAGGCCACGGTGGTGGTTTTCCTGACCTACTTCCTGATGCTCTCGGGCGACACCTTCAGGCGCAAGCTGCTCAAGCTCGCTGGCCCCAGTCTCAGCACCAAAAAAGTCACGCTGCAGGCCTTGCACGAGATCACCGGGCAAATCCAGCGTTACCTGCAGGTGCAGCTGCTGACCAGCGCACTGGTGGGTGTGCTGACCTGGCTGGCGCTGCTGGCCATTGGTCTGGAAAACGCAGCGGTCTGGGGGATTGCCGCCGGTGTGCTCAACCTGGTGCCTTATGTCGGCTCGCTGATCACGGCGGTGGCGACGGCACTTGTCGGCTTTCTGCAGTTTGGCACCCTGAACATGGCGCTGGTCGTCGGTGGCGCCTCGCTGCTCATTCACACCATTGTGGGCAACCTGGTCACGCCCTGGCTGACCAGCCGCGCCAGCCGCCTGAGCCCGGTGGCGGTATTTGTCGCACTGCTGGCCTGGGGCTGGCTCTGGGGCGTCTGGGGTTTGTTGCTGGGCATCCCCATCATGATGATGGTCAAGTCGGTCTGCGACCGGGTCGACGACCTCAAACCCCTGGGCGAGTTTCTGGGGTCCTGAAAGGGCCGCAGCCGGTTCTCGCATGGTGATTTTTATCTCGGGCCCTGCTTCGACGTGCGGCAGCAGCCGTCAGGTCCATAACGCCTGCACATCCTGATGGAACAGCTGTGACGGCCACCGTTTTGCCGCAGCGGACGCGCTGCGCGACTTGCCTGCGGCCGGCCAGCGCCTGCATTTGCGCCTGGGTCACGCCAGTGGCGCATCAGGTCGAGGTGCTGATCCTGCAGCATCCGCTGGAAGCCGACAATCCCAAGGGCACAGCGCGCCTGCTGCACCTGTGCCTGAGCAACAGCCGCCTGCTGACCGGCGAGGTGTTTGCAGAAGATGCGCTGCTGGCCGGCCCGGCCCGGCACACCCTGCTTCTGTACCCGGACATGCCGCAAGACCGGGCGCTGGGTATCGCGGCCCCGCCCGCCTTGCCGCCCGAAACCCTGCACGGAGCAGCCCGGCTGCGGCTGATCGTGATCGACGGCAGCTGGCGCAAAAGCCGCAAGATGCTTTACCTGAACCCCGCGCTGCAGCAGCTGCCGCGCCTGTCGCTGCAAGGTATGCCGCCATCGCGTTATCAGCTGCGCAAAGCCCGCTTGCCGGATCAGCGCTCCACGCTGGAAGCGACTTGCGCGGCGCTGATGCAGCTTGAAGGCCAGGCTGAAAAGTTTCAGGCGCTGCTGACGGCCTTTGACAGTTTTGTGGCCCAGCAACTCGCTTATTCGCCCAGGTCCATGGTGGCGGCCAGCGGCACGCCGGCCGGCGCCGCATAGTCGGCCAGCACAAAGCTGCGTGTCGGCTGGGCAGCGGCCTCTGCCAGCAGCGACAACAGACAAGTGATCGACGGCTTGTCCAGCGCGGCAAACGGCATGTCCAGCAGCGTGACAGCCGCGCCACTGGCAAACGCCGCCGCCAGAAAGACCTTGCGTTTTGAGCCGGTGGACAACATGAAAAGTCGCTTGTTGAGCTCCGGCGTCAGCGCCAGGCCATACACACAGCGGGCCAGCATGTCCTCGTCAAAGCCGGTGTGGCTGCCGCGCTGCAGGTCGAAAAATTCCAGCGGTGTCAGCGGGTCAAACGCAGTGCTCCGGGGTTCCGTCCAGTGCACCTGCCGGCGGTAGCCTGGCGCATCTGCCTTCAGCTTGACGCCGTGGATGCAAAGCTCGCCCGAGCCGGCAGCCAGTTCGCCGGCCAGCAGGCGCAGCAGCGTCGTTTTACCGCGCCCGTCACCACCGAGCACCAACGTGACGCCGGGTGACAGCGACGCCGACCAGTCCGAGAACAGCGTGCGCTCGGGGTAGCGAAAGCCCAGGCCTTTGACTTCAAGAATGGCGGGGCAGGAGGGGGTGCTCATGCGGGTATTGGACACGAGTCCTGAACCGCAACCCGTCGCGTCGGGTTCGGGTGAAACAGCGCCCGCCCGCAAATCCTGAGCTTGCAGAGTCGGGCAATTTCATTTACAACGCAGGCCAGCCCCGCGCAAGGACAGGGGAGCGGAAACCCGATGTACCGTCAATCCATTTTCTTTCTGTGGGCTGTTAGCGCCTGGGTCACCCCCGCCGCCGTTGCCGGAGCGCTGGGCTGGAAGGGCATCTGGGGATCGGGCAGCGCGTTTGCCGACTTCCTGATCCCGATTCCTGTGGCGGGTGGTGTGCTGCATCTGCCCTCCTTCATCGCCGTGTCGCTGATCCTCTTCACGCAGCCGTGGGCAGGAAGGGGCGGTGGCCAGGTGCGGGGATTCCTGCTTGCGGGCATGCTCGTCGGTATCGCGACACTGCTGGATCTTGACAAGCTGCAGCTCGCTGCCACGACGGACATGGCAGGTGGCCGGTTCTGGCAGCAGCAGCCGATCGGTCTCTTCCTCGTCACCGACTGCGTGATCGCGCAGCTTTTTGTCCGCATGCTCGGGGGCCGCTGGCCGGAGGGCACGAAGGAATGGGCGCTGTCACTGATCACGGCCCTGGCGATTCCTGTGGTTTATGCAGCGGTATCTCTGAAGGCTGACCCGCGCCAGCAGAATCCTTTTGTGTATGTGGACGAACGCGGGACAGGCAGGCGTGGTGACGAGATGGCCTTCTACTATTCGAAACTGCCGCTGGGGTCGGAGGCCTTCCGCCAGGCCGCCAATGTTGTGCTGGAGCGACACGACCCCCGCATGAACATGAATGCCGAGGACATCGCAATCCACTTCTACGACAGCCTCGCCTCTGCGCAGGCCAGGAACAGCAGCGCCGCGAATTACACCGTGTGCCTCTACCAGGACGGCACGGCGACGACGTGGAATCCTGGAAGTTTTGACTGCTTCAGCCACCATGAGAGCTTTTCTGAACGCCGGGAGAAAGCTTTCAGCATGCAGGACAAGGCGCTGCCGCTGGACGTGCGAGTCTGGCTCTCGCGCCGCGACGCCTGCGTCGGCCGCAAGCGCCTGACAGCGCCGACCGGCATGCACATGGACAATCAGGAAGTTCGTTCCTGCGATCCTGCGCAGATGGAGCGGGAACGCGAAGAGCTGCTGAAGAAATTCGAAAGTGACGGCAACGCCCTTGCTTCCCTCAAGTAACCAGGGTCTGGGTCGCTGCGCTGCCGTTCTTGCCGCCCTGCTTCAAGAGGGCATAACTTTTCAGGCGACATGCGGGGGGAATAAAATGCCAGATTCATGCGGGAGCGCGCTCGGCGCTCAGCCCAAGCCTTAGGACTCGAACACAAACATGGCGCAAAACTACCTCTTCTTCCGGCCCGCACACTTGCCGCTTGAGACTGGCGACTTGCGTCAGGCAGCCGTGCTCCAGCTCCAGGACAGCCCCTACCTCAGAACCAGCCTCGAGCAAGCCTTTCCCGGCCTGAGCTGGCAGTCACCCAGTGTGGGTCAAGCCACCGTGGCGGGCAATTGGTACGAGCTGCATCTTCCTCAAGCACCCACCGCAACACTCGCGCTCAGGTGTTCGCGGGAGGTTGACCACTCGGCCTTTGTCCAGGACCTCTGCAACCGGCTTGGCTGGCTCGCCTTTAATGAGCGGGCCCTGTGTTTTCAGCCGCAGCGCGATCCCCCAAAAACCTGAGCGCCGCCAAGGCAACTGGGAAAGGCAGGCCGTGGAAGCCATCACAACCCGCTCGGACACCAGGCGCAGGCTGATCGCCGCCAGCCCGTCAGAAGTTTTTGCCGCGATCAGTGATGCCGCCCGTGTGGCCCGATGGTGGGGGCCGGCCGGGTTCACCAACACGATGGCGCAGTTTGACTTCAGGCCCGGCGGCAAGTGGCTCATGACCATGCATGGGCCGGATGGCAAGGACTACCCGAACGAAAGCCGCTTCACACGCATCGTCGCCGACCAGCTGTTCGAGATCGAACACCTGAACGGTCATCACTTTTTTCTGACCCTGGAGCTGGTGCCCGTGCCCGGCGGCACGGAAGTGCGCTGGCAGCAGACCTTCGATACGGCGGAGCACTATGAGCGGATCGCGCAGTTTGTGGCGACGGCCAATGAGCAGAATCTGGACCGCCTGGCTGCCGAGGTTCTCCAGTGAACGCTGCTGCGGCCTCCGTTTTGACCGCATGAAACCAGCACCCGTCCTCAGCCCGGCCGTACAGCTGGCCGTCGCGGCAATCGTCCTTCTCGGATTGATCGGTGGTGGATTGATCCTTGCCCATTCCGGATTTTCCACCTCACCCAGGCGGGGCGGCCCGTCCACTTTTGTGCCTGCGCCCCAGGCTTACCTGCTTGCAGCCACCATGTACGGCATGTCTGTTGTGGGCGCATTGGCGCTGCTGCGCGCGCGCCGGGTCTCCGGGCCGGCCATCGCGGTGGCCTCGGTCCTCTATGTCTGTGTGGCTGCGGCTCTGACGGCGTTTTTCCGTTCGGGTTAAAGCCGATGGCCTCGTGTCCACCCGGGTCCCTGCGCCCGTGGCCGCTGGCGGGGCCCCGGGGCGGCCTGATCAGCGGTGCCGACCTCCGGGACGTACACCCACAAGCCGCCACCGCGCTGGTCTAACCCGTGTTGCGCAGGCCGGCCGCAATGCCGTTGATCGAGATGTGAATGCCGCGCTGCACACGTTCATCGGCCTTGCCTTCACGGTAACGCCGGACCAGCTCGACCTGCAGGTGGTGCAGCGGGTCGATGTAGGGAAAGCGGTGGCGTATGGAGCGCTGCAAGGCCGCGTTGTTGGCCAGGCGTTGCCGGTCGCCGGTGATCAGGCTCAGCGCGTCCGCCGTGCGGTGCCACTCCTGCTCGATCGCGCTGAAAATTTTCTTGCGCAGCCGCGTATCGCCCACCAGCTCGGCGTAACGTGAGGCCAGTGCCAGGTCGCTTTTGGCCAGCACCATGTCCATATTGCTCAGCAGCGTGCGGAAAAACGGCCATTGTTTGTACATTTTCTGCAGCATGGCGAGCGCCTCCTTGCGGCTGGCCGGGCTGCCGCCCTGGTCCAGAAACTCCGCAATGGCGGCGCCAAAGCCATACCAGCCCGGCAGGGTCAGCCGGCACTGGCCCCAGCTGAAGCCCCAGGGAATCGCGCGCAGGTCTTCAATTTTCTGCGTGGCCTTGCGTGAAGCGGGCCGCGAGCCGATGTTGAGCTCGGCGATTTCGCGGATCGGTGTGGCGCTGAAAAAGTATTCGGTGAAACCCGGGGTTTCATACACCAGCGCGCGGTAGGCCGTCATGCTGGCCTGCGACAGCTGGTCGGCCGCCTGCAAAAAGGCTTTGGTCGCTGGTTTGGTCGGTTGCAGCAGGGTGGCTTCCAGCGTGGCGGCCACCAGGGTTTCGAGGTTGCGCCGGCCGATCTCGGGATTGGCGTATTTGGAGCCAATCACCTCGCCCTGCTCGGTCAGGCGGATTTGCCCGCGCACCGTGCCCGGGGGTTGCGCCAGGATGGCCTGGTAACTCGGGCCGCCGCCGCGTCCCACCGTGCCGCCACGGCCGTGGAACATGCGCAGCTGGATGTTGTGCGAGTTGGCGAGCTGGTCAAACAGCTCGACCAGCGCAATCTCGGCGCGGTACAGCTCCCAGTTGCTGGTGAAGATGCCGCCGTCCTTGTTGCTGTCGGAATAGCCGAGCATGATGTCCTGCTCGGCGCCGCTGCGCTGCACCTGCCTGGCCACGCCGGGCAGCGCATAGAACTCGCGCATGATGGGCGCGGCGTTGCGCAGGTCTTCAATCGTTTCAAACAGCGGCACAACGATCAGGTCGTGCACGGCACCGTTGTCCAGCGTGCCGTGCATCAGGCCGACTTCTTTTTGCAGCAACAGCACTTCCAGCAAATCGCTGACGGTTTCGGTGTGGCTGATGATGTAGTGGCGAATGGCTTCCTTGCCGAAACGTGCGCGTGCGGTGCGCGCGGCTTCAAAGATCTCCAGCTCGGCGGTGGCGTGTGCCGAGTAGCGGGTGCCGACCACACGCAGCGGCCGCGCGTCGTTGAGCAGTTGCAGCAGCAGTTCGCGCTTGGCGGCCTCGTCCAGCGCGGCGTATCTGGGCTCTATGCGCGCGACCGCCAGCAGCTCGGCCACCACTTCTTCGTGTTTGTCCGAGCTCTGGCGCAGGTCCACTGTGGCCAGGTGAAAACCGAACACCTCCACCGCGCGGATCAGCGGGTGCAGGCGCTGGGCCACCAGGGCGGCACCGTGGTTGGCGCGCAGCGAGGCTTCGATGGTGCGCAGGTCGGCGAGGAAGTCTTCGGCCAGCAGGTAGGCGTTTTGCGGCGCCACCGCATGCCGCGCGGCGTCGCCGCCGGTCAGGTCCTTGAGTGTGGCGGCCAGTCGCGCGTAGACGCCGGTCAGTGCGCGGCGGTAGGGCTCGTCCTGGCGGTGTTCGTTGGTGTCGGGCGAGCTTTCGGCCAGCGCACGCATCTCCGGTGTGAAGTCGACCAGCATCGCCGACAGCGACAACTCGCCGCCCAGGTAGTGCACCTCGGTCAGGTAGTGGCGCAGCGCCACTTCGGCCTGCCGGCCCAGCGCGTAGTTGAGGGTGCCGGCACTGACGTTGGGGTTGCCGTCACGGTCGCCGCCTATCCACTGGCCCATGCGCAAAAAACTGTGCACCCGCTGGTTGCCCAGCTCGCGTTCGAGGTTGGCGTAGAGCTTGGGTATTTCGCGCAGGAAAGTCGATTCGTAATAACTGAGCGCGTTTTCAATCTCGTCGGCGACCGTGAGTTTGGTGAAACGCAGCAGCCGGGTTTGCCACAACTGCATGACACGTGCGCGCAGCTGCGCTTCGTTGGCAGCCATTTCGCGCGGCGTCAATGCGTCTTTGGCAGCGTTCATGGCCAGCGCCAGTGACTTGATCTCGTCGCGCGCGGTCAGCAACTGGGCGATATCGCGTTCGGCGTCCAGAATGCTTTTGCGCTGTACCTCGGTCGGGTGCGCCGTCAGCACCGGCGATACAAAACTCTGGGCCAGCGTCTGGGCGATGGTTTTGGGCGCGATGCCGGCCCAGCGCAGGCGCGCCAGGGCCACTTCAATGCTGCCTTCCTGGGTGTCGCCGGCACGCTCATGGATGGCGCGGCGCCGGATGTGGTGCCTGTCCTCGGCCAGGTTCGCCAGGTGGCTGAAGTAGGTGAAGGCGCGGATCACGCTGACGGTCTGGTCGCCCGACAGCGCCTTGAGCAGTTTTTTCAGCGCCTTGTCGGCCTCATGGTCGGCATCGCGGCGAAACGCCACCGACAGCTTGCGCACCTGCTCAATCAGCTCATAGGCGGTCACGCCTTCCTGCTCGCGGATCACGTCACCGAGGATGCGGCCCAGCAGGCGGATGTCTTCCACCAGCGGGCGTTCGTTGTCCCTGGCCTTGCCCGACGGTCTGCCGCTGGCGCCTTCCTGGGCTGGCTCGTTGACCTTTTTGCTGCGCGCGGAAGTGACCATCTCTGCCCTCTGGTGATTGGACCTGCATGCTAGCATTCAGTCCCTCCCAAGGATTACAAACAGGTTACGGGTGTCCGCAGTGTCTCCAAGCTCCCCCAAAGTCGTGATTGCCACGCGCGAAAGCCGCCTCGCCCTGTGGCAGGCCGAACATGTCAAGGCACTGCTCGAGGCGCGACTTGGCTGGCAGGTCGAATTGCTAGGCATGACCACACTGGGCGACCAGATCCTGGACCGCTCCCTCAGCAAGGTCGGCGGCAAGGGCCTGTTTGTCAAGGAACTGGAAGTGGCGCTCAGCGAAGGGCGCGCCGATCTGGCGGTGCATTCGCTCAAGGACGTGCCCATGGACCTGCCCCAGGGTTTTGCCCTGGCCTGCGTGCTGGCCCGCGAGGACCCGCGCGACGCCCTGGTCTCCAATGATTTTTCGTCGCTGGATGAACTGCCGGCCGGTGCGGTGGTCGGCACCTCCAGCCTGCGCCGCCTGGTGCTGCTCAAAAGCCTGCGGCCCGACCTGAAGATTGTGCCGCTGCGTGGCAACCTCGACACCCGCCTGCGCAAGCTCGACGAAGGCCAGTACCAGGCGATTGTGCTGGCTGCCGCCGGTCTCAAACGCCTGGGCCTGGCGTCGCGTATTCGCTGCGCCTTTGAGCCGGAGCAGATGCTGCCGGCGGCCGGGCAGGGCGCGCTCGGCATCGAAGTGTGTGCCGACCGCAGCGACCTGCTGCAGGCGCTCGCCACGCTGGCCCACCAGCCCACCTGGCTGGCTGTGACGGCCGAACGCACGGTTTCGCGTGCCATGGGCGGCAGCTGTTCGATGCCGCTGGCCGCCTTTGTGCGTGCGCCTGGCGATCCGGCCGGCATGTTGCTCGAGGCCGCCTGGGGCGAGCCCGGGCCGGATGGCCAGGGCTCGGCCCAGCCGCTGGTGCGCGCCGCCCAGCGCGCCCTGGTACAGACCTTTGCCGGGGCCGAGGCGCTGGGCGAACAGGTGGCCGCGGCGCTGCGTGCCGGCGGTGCGGTCTGGGCGGCCAACACGCCGGCGGCTTGAGCAGCGTGCCCGTCATCGTCACCCGGCCCGAGCGTGATGCCGTGCGCTGGGTGCAAGCCCTGCAGGCCGGCGGGATACAGGCCGAAGCATTGCCGCTGATCAACATCACCCTCTTGCCCGATGCGCCAGCGCTGCGCCAGATCTGGCAACAGCTTGACAGCTACACCGCGCTGATGTTTGTCAGCGGCAATGCGCTGGCCGGCTTTTTGGCTTCCAGGTCCAATCAGGCTGCAGCCCTTTTGCAACGGGCACAAGCTGCTACTGATTCCATAGCGTCCGGGGTGCCGCGGTTTCTCGCCCCCGGGCCCGGCACGGTGGCGGCGCTGCGCCAGGCAGGCATTCCCGAGGCGCTGATTGATGCGCCGGCGGAGGACGCCGGGCAGTTCGACTCGGAAGCCCTGTGGGCGCTGCTGGCGCATCGGCCCTGGCAGGGCCAGCGTGTTCTGGTGTTGCGCGGGCAGAGCGCTGACACGGGCCTGGCCGGGCGCGACTGGCTGGCCCGGCAACTGGAGGCGGCGGGTGCGCAAGTCGATTTTGCGTCTGTGTATGAGCGCCGCGCACCGCAGTTCAGCGCGCAGCAGTTGCAGCGCATCGATGCCGCAAGCCGCGATGGCTCGGTCTGGCTGTTCAGCAGTTCTGAAGCCTTGGGCCATCTGCCGCCGCACGACTGGTCGCGCGCGCGTGCAGTGGCCACCCATCCGCGTATTGCCGAGGCCGCACGCCAGGCCGGCTGGGGTGTTGTTGTGCAGTCACGGCCAGCACTCGCGGACATCATGGCGTCGATAGAATCGATAGCACCATGAGCGACAGCGAATCCGTCACCCCTTCCTTGAATCCGGCCGCCAGCGGACTGGCGCTCAGCGCGGCCGTGGCCGAAGCGGCGAGCCCACGCCGCTGGTTGCTGGGTGTGGGCCTGCTGGCTACGGCCGGGCTGGTGCTCAGCGCCCTGTTGTGGCAAAAAGTGGGCAATATGCAGGAAGAGCTGGCCAGGCGCAGCACCGATTCGACCGCACAGTCCATCGAAGCACGCACGCTGGCGCGGCAGGCGCAAGAGGCCACGCGCGACCTCACGGCACGCCTGGCGCTGCTGGAAACCCGGCTCAGCGAGGTCAGCCTGCAGCGCAGCCAGCTCGAAGAGCTGATGCAAAGCCTGTCGCGTTCGCGCGATGAAAACCTGGTGGTGGATGTGGAGTCGGCGCTGCGCCTGGCCCAGCAGCAGGCCCAGCTGACCGGCAGTGCCGAGCCGCTGCTGGCTGCCCTGCGCTCGGCCGACCAGCGCCTGTCGCGTGCGGCGCAGCCGCGCCTCAACCCCTTGCAGCGGGCGATTGCGCGGGATGTCGAACGCATCAAGGCGACCACGGTGACCGATGTGCCCGGCCTGCTGCTCAAACTCGATGAGTTGACGCGGGGTGTGGACGAGCTGCCGCTGGCCAACGCCATGCCGCCCGGCCCGGCGGCACGCCAGGCGCCACCCGTGCCGGCGCCGGCCCGCGCGGCCTCAGCGACGACACCCATGGACTGGTTCGACAACGCCCGTGTGCGGGCCTGGTGGCAGGGCAGCCTGCAGGGCATGCGTGAGGAAGCGCGCAGCCTGCTGCGGGTCAGCCGCATTGACCAGCCCGAGGCCGCGCTGCTGGCGCCCGAGCAGGCGTTTTTCCTGCGCGAGAACCTCAAGCTCAAACTGCTCAATGCGCGCCTCGGCCTGCTGTCGCGGCAAACCGCCAGCGCCCGCGCCGACCTGGCCAGCGCCAGCGCCATGCTGGTCAAATACTTTGACATGACGGCCCGCAGGTCGCAGGCTTCGGCCCAGCTGCTGCAACAGGTGCAAAGCCAGATGAAGTCCAGCGAACTGCCGCGCCTGGACGAAACCCTGGCCGCGCTGGCTACCGCGGCCGCAGGTCGCTAACGAGGCAGGCATGCGCAGCGCACTCTGGCTCCTGGCCCTGTTTGGCATCGCGGTGGCGGTGGCGCTGGTGGCCGGCAACAACCAGGCGGTGGTCAGCCTGTTCTGGCCGCCGCACCGCGTGGATATTTCCTTCAACCTGCTGGTCTTGTTGCTGGCGGGCCTGTTTACCCTGCTGTACGTGGCGCTGCGTGCGGCAGCGGCGGCGTTTTCCCTGCCCGGTGACGCCAGGCGCTGGCGCGCCCAGCAACGCGAAAGGGCGATGGTCGCCGCTTTCATGGACGCGCTGTCGCATCTGATGGCCGGGCGTTTTATCCGTGCGGCCAAACTCGCGCAAAACGCCATCATCCAGGAAAAAAGCCTGAGCCAGCTGGCACAGACCTCCGGCGACATGGGGGGCTACAGCGCCGCGCGCGCGACCCAGTTGCGCCTGCTGGCGCACCTGCTGGCGGCCGAAAGTGCGCAGGCATTGCAAAACAAGGCGGTGCGTGAAGAACATTTGCGCCAGGCGCTGGAAAGCAGCAGTCACCGCAGCGCCCAGGAAACCCGGGAAGGCGTGTTACTGCGCGCGGCCCGCTGGGCGATTGAAGACCGGGATCCGGCTGCGGCGCTGGACTTGCTCAACCAGTTGCCGCAGGGCGCCGCGCGCCGCACCCTGGCGCTGCGCACCAAGCTGCGTGCCACACGGCTGGCGCGGCAAACTGCGCCAGCGCTGGACACCGCGCGCCTGCTGGCCAAACACCGGGCTTTTTCACCGGCTGCGGCACAAAGCATTGTGCGCGGCCTGGCGCTGGAACTGCTGGGCGGCGCCCACGATCCGGCGCAGTTGCAGGCCGCCTGGCAGTCGCTCGACGCCTCGGAACGCGCCATGCCCGAGCTGGTGATTCACGCCGCCTCGCGCCTGATGGCCTTACACGGCGACGCCCACCTGGCGCGCAGCTGGCTGCTGCAGGTGTGGGAGCCAGTGATGCAGCCGCGCTCGGAAGTGGGCGACAGCCAGCGCATCAAACTGATCCAGGTGCTGGAGCAGGGACTGGACTCCATCGATGCCGCCTGGTTGGCGCGTATCGAGATCGCACAGCAGCAGCGGCCACGCGATGCGAATGTGCAGTATCTGGCCGGCATGGCCTGCCTGAAACGCCAGCTCTGGGGCAAGGCCCAGCAACTGCTGTCGCAAGCCGCCATGGCCTTGCAGGACGCCACGCTGCACCGCAATGCCTGGCGTGCGCTGGCCTTGCTGGCCGAACAGCGCGAGGATGCGGTTTCGGCTGCGCAGGCTTACAAGCGGGCGGCGGAGGTTTAGTTTTCTGGCCCGTTGGGGGTCTGGATGACGCCGCTCACCCCCCGTTTGTTTGTCATCCCGGACTTGATCCGGGATCCATGTGGGATAGCCCGTACTGCTGCGGTATGCCAACAAGCCGGGGGTTGCCCGGCGGCAAGTAACTTTCTTTTGCTTCGCCAAAAGAAAGTCACCAAAGAAAAGGCGACCCGACTGTCCGGGTCCCTTCGCTTCGCTGCGGGCAACCTGCGCTGCTCGATTACGGCGGGGGGCGTCAGAACTCGCCTTCGGCTCAAACAACTGCCGCCCTTGACACCGCCTCCATCTGCGCTGCTCGGCCCGGCCAAACGGGCTTTGGGAGAGAAGCCGGATTCGGGGAGGCGGGGACGCGCAAAGCGCGGCCCCGCCGGAGCCCGATTGCGTACCCGTGCCCGCGCTCGATCCCGGCTCTTACACCCGTCGGGCTGGGCCGAGGAGCGCAGGCAAAAGCGGATCAGGGCTCGCGATTG
>CALRUM020000008.1:0-168526 GCA_943371375.1 Asaia bogorensis | reverse complement strand
GTTCGAGCTAGCCCCCGTTAACGGCGAGCACCGCAGGTTGCCCGTAGCGCAGCGGAGGGACCCAGACCATAGCGTCGCCTTCTCTTTGCTTACTTTCTCTTGGCGACGCAAGAGAAAGTGAGTCGCCCGCCGGGGCGAGACCCGGCTTGTTGGTGAACCAAGCTGTACGAGTTATCCAACATGGATCCCGGATCGGGCCTGCCCCGGACTTGATCCGGGGTCCGGGATGACAGCCTCTGGAAACTAGTCCGCCACCACCACCGGCACCCGCAGCGCCAGCGCACACATCAACTCATAAGCCACCGTGCCCGCCGCCTGCGCAATCTCGTCGATGGGCAAAATGGCGCCGCTGGCTGAACGCCCCCAGAGCGTCACCTCCGCTCCCATGCCCGCGTCCGGCACCGGCGTCAGGTCCACCGTGAGCATGTCCATGCTGACACGGCCCACCATGCGCGTACGCACGCCATTGACCAGCAGGGGCGTGCCCGTTGTGCAGTGCCGGGGGTAGCCGTCGGCATAACCGCAAGCCACCACGCCAATGCGCAAAGGGCCATCCGCCGTGAAGCTGGAGCCGTAACCCACGGTATCGCCCGCGACGAGGTGTTGCACACCGATGATTTTTGCCGCCAGCGTCATGGTGGGCAGCAGGCCCCAGTCGGCGGCGCTGTGCTCGGGAAAATCGGGCGCGCTGCCGTAGACCGCAATGCCGGGTCGTACCCAGTCGGATTTTTCTCCGGCCAGCGCAGCGTGGCGCAGGACGGCAGCGCTGTTGCTCAGCGTGCGTTCGCCAGGCAGGTCATGTGTGACCGCTTCAAAAGCCTGCAACTGCGCAGCGATGCCCTTGGCGCCATCAGCGTCGCTGAAATGCGTCATCAGCGAAATCTCTTCCACCTGCGGCAAGGCATTCAGGCGCGTCCAGGCGGCGCGGTAACGCTCCGGTGTGAAGCCCAGGCGATTCATGCCCGAGTTCATTTTCAGGAAGACGCGGTGCGGTAACTGGGTTTTGTGCGCGGCCAGCATGGCGATCTGCTCGTCGCAGTGCACCGTATGCCACAGGCCCAGGCGCGAACACAGCTCCAGGTCGCGCAGCTCGAAACAGCCCTCCAGCAGCAGGATGGGGCCGCGCCAGTCGAGCGCGCGCAGGCGCTGGGCCTCGGCCAGGTCCAGCAGGGCAAAACCGTCGGCACTGCGCAAGGCATCAAACACACGTTCAATGCCGTGGCCATAGGCGTTGGCCTTGATCACCGCCCAGACCCGGGCGTCCGGTGCGCAGGCACGTGCACGTGCCAGATTGTGCTGAAGGGCGGCGGCATGAACGGTGGCAAGAATGGGACGGGGCATGTCGGCCTGTGGTGGATTGATATCAAAAGCCGGAGCCACGTGGGTTAACACCGGGCTTGTCAAGGGCTATTTGTCGATTCTGCCAGCTTGCCGCATGCTATAAACCTTCAACGTCAGGAGACATTCACATCTATCGTGCCGCATCAGGATTTCTGATGTATGCGCACAGTGATCAAAACGGTTCAATGAAGCTGAAGCGCGGTTTTTACACCATCATGGCAGCCCAGTTTTTCAGCTCGCTGGCTGATAACGCGCTGTTTGTGGCTGCCGTGGAGCTGCTGCGCAGCGGCGGCGCGCCCAAGTGGCAGCCAGCGGCGCTGGTGCCCATGTTTGCGCTGTTTTATGTGGTGCTGGCGCCCTTTGTAGGCGCTTTTGCCGACGCCCAGCCCAAGGGCAAGGTCATGTTCATCAGCAACGCCATCAAGGTGGTGGGCTGCCTGATGATGCTGTTCGGCACACACCCGCTGCTGGCCTACGCGATTGTCGGCCTCGGTGCCGCTGCCTACTCGCCTGCCAAATACGGCATCCTGACCGAGCTGCTGCCGGCCTCGCAACTCGTCAAGGCCAATGGCTGGATAGAGGGCCTGACGATCGCTTCCATCATCCTCGGCGTCCTGCTGGGGGGCCAGCTGGTGGGCCTTTCTGTGTCGCAACTGCTGTTGTCCTTCGATTTCCCGGTGTTCAGCACCGGCATCGACACACCGCCCGAAGCGGCCATCTGTGCACTGATTGTTCTTTATGCGATTGCCGCCTGGTTCAACACCCGCATTCCCCTGACCGGCGTCGAGATGCGGCCCATGCCGCGCAACAAGCTCGAGCTGTTGCCGGATTTCTGGAACTGCAACTCGGCGCTGTGGCGCGACAAGCTGGGGCAGATTTCGCTGGCCACCACCACCTTGTTCTGGGGCGTGTCGGGCAACCTGCGCTACATCGTGCTGGCCTGGAGCGCGGCCGCGCTGGGTTACAGCACCACACAGGCGTCCTCACTGGTCGGGGTGGTGGCGATTGGCACGGCGGCCGGCGCCATCCTGGCGTCCATGCGCATGCGGCTGGAACATGCCACCAGCGTGATGCCGCTCGGTATCGCCATGGGGGTGCTGGTGATTTTGATGAACGTCATCAGCAACGTCTGGGTGGCTGCGCCGTTTTTGATTCTTCTGGGCGGGCTGGGCGGTTTTCTGGTGGTGCCGATGAACGCGCTGCTGCAGCACCGGGGCCACAACCTGATGGGTGCCGGCCGCTCGATCGCCGTGCAGAACTTCAACGAACAGGCCTGCATTCTGGCGCTGGGCGCTGGCTACAGCCTGTCCACCGGCATGGGGCTGTCGGCCTTCGGCGCGATCACCATCTTTGGCCTGGTGGTGGCCGGCTTCATGTGGCTGATCCAGCGCTGGCACAAAAGCAACTGCATCAAGCACAAAGAGCAGGTGGATCACCTGCTGAGCATCGCGCGCAGCGACAAGTCGCACTGATGCCGGCCCTTGCAGCCAGGGCGGCTTGCGGCCGACGTCCTCCTTTTTTTTCCCGCCTCAGGCTCCAGCCGCCATGAACCGCTCCCATGTGGCGCTGCCCGTTGCGGCGCTGATCATCAATGCCGCGGTCTGGGGGATGTCGTGGTGGCCGTTTCGCGAGTTGCAGTCGCTCGGGCTGCATCCGCTGTGGTCCACGGCGCTGATCTACTTTTTCTCACTGGCCTGCATCGTCGGCTGGCAGGCAGGCGCCTGGCGCAGCTTTGTGCAGCATCCGCAGCTGTGGCTGCTGGCCCTGGCTGCCGGCCTGACCAACGTCGGCTTCAACTGGGCCGTGACGGTGGGCGATGTGGTGCGTGTGGTGCTGCTGTTTTACCTGATGCCGGCGTGGTCGGTTTTGCTCGCCTGGGCCGTGCTGGGCGAAAAACCGACCCGCGCCTCCCTGCTGCGGCTGCTGCTGGCCATGGCCGGTGTGTTGATTGTGCTCAAGGCGCCGGGCTCCCCCTGGCCGGTGCCGCAGGGCATCGCCGACTGGCTGGCCCTGATGGGCGGCCTGAGTTTTGCCGCCACCAACGTGCTACTGCGCAAGCTGGAATACACACCCAGCGCCGCGCGCATGATGGCCATGTTTGGCGGCGGCGGCGTTCTGGCCAGCGCAGCGGCGCTGCTGGGTCTGGCCGGGGGCATTGTTTCAGCGCCGGTCTGGACGACGGCCTGGCTGCCTTTGGGACTGGCGCTCGGGCTGGCTTTCCTGATCAGCAACATGGCGCTGCAATATGGCGCAGCGCGGCTGGCGGCCAGCACCACCGCGCTGGTGATGCTGACCGAAATTCTGTTTGCCAGCCTGTCCGCTGCGGCCCTGGGCGCGGCCGAGTTCAGCGCCCGCACCCTGCTGGGCGGCAGCCTGATTGTGCTGGCCGCCATGCTGGCAGCCGCGGCACCCACGCCGCCCAAAAAAGGCGTTAAATCCACAAGCCACCCGAACTTCCCCGACAGGAGCACCCCATGAGCAGCATTTACGACTTCGAGGCCCGGCAGATCAACGGCAAGGACATTGCGCTGTCGAAGTTCAAGGGCAAGGTCCTGCTGATCGTCAACACCGCCAGCAAGTGCGGCTTCACGCCGCAGTTCGGCGGCCTGGAAGAACTGCACCAAGGTTATGCCGGCAAGGGGCTGGTGGTGCTGGGTTTTCCCTGCAACCAGTTTGGCTCGCAAGACCCGGGCGCCGATGGCGAGATCGCCGAGTTCTGCCAGGTCAACTACGGCGTGAGTTTTCCGATGATGGGAAAAATCGACGTCAACGGCCCGGCCGCACATCCGCTGTACGCCTGGTTGTCAGCCGAAGCACCGGGCCTGCTGGGCAGCAAGGCCATCAAATGGAATTTCACCAAGTTTCTGGTCGGCAAGGACGGTCAGGTCATCCGGCGTTATGCGCCTACCGACACACCGGCCGACCTGGCGAAAGACGTGGAAGCCGCGCTGGCTGCGTGATGAACCAGACAATCAGGTTCTTGCCCTTTATTCACGGGCGCCACCAGCTATCTATTTGATAGCGCATCGTCGAGCACTTCGACCCAGTGCCGCACCGGCGTGGCGGTGCCGCTTTGCAGGTGGGTGATGCAGCCGATGTTGGCCGAAACAATCACCTGCGGCTGCATCTGGCCCAGATTCGACAACTTGCGGTCGCGCAGCTCGGTGGCGATGCCGGGGTTCAGCACAGAGTAGGTGCCGGCCGAACCGCAGCACAGATGGGCCTCGCTGCTGGCGACCTTCACGTCGAAACCCAGAGCGCCCAGGTGTTGTTCCACACCGCCGCGCAACTGCTGGCCGTGCTGCAAGGTGCAGGGCGGGTGAAACGCGATGGCACCGGCACCGGCACCGGCCGACACTTTGTCGCGCAAGGCTTCCACCAGTTCGGGCAAGAGCTCGCTCAAGTCGCGTGTCAGTTCACTGATACGCGCTGCCCTGGCCGCATAAACGGCATCGTCCTTCAGGTGGTAGCCGTATTCCTTGACGGTCACGCCACAACCGGACGCATTCATGACGATGGCCTCGACACCGGCCTCCACATGCGGCCACCAGGCATCGATGTTGGCCCTCATCTCGGCCTTGCCGCCGTCCTGGTCGTTCAGGTGAAACTTGACGGCGCCGCAGCAACCGGCTTTGGGCGCAAGCAGGGTCTGGATGCCGGCGGCGTCGAGCACGCGCGCGGTGGCGCTGTTGATGTTGGGCATCATGGCCGGCTGCACACAGCCGGCCAGCATCAGCACCTTGCGCCGGTGTTCAGCCCGGGGCCATGGTCCCGACGGCTGGCGGGCCGGCACCTTGGCCTGCAGGGCGGCCGGCAGCAGGCCACGCAGCGCCTGGCCCAGCTTCATGGCTGGCGCAAACAGCGGTGAGGGCAGCCCCTGCTTGAGCGCCCAGCGCAAGGCCTTTTCACCGGCCGGGCGCGGCACCCGTTCATCGACCAGTTTGCGGCCAATGTCCACCAGATGCCCGTACTGCACACCACTGGGGCAGGTGGTCTCGCAGTTGCGGCAGGTCAGGCAGCGGTCCAGGTGCAGCTGCGTCTTGCGTGTGGGCGCCTGGCCTTCGAGCACCTGCTTGATCAGGTAGATGCGTCCGCGCGGGCCGTCGAGTTCATCACCGAGCAACTGGTAGGTCGGGCAGGTGGCGGTGCAAAAGCCGCAGTGCACACACTTGCGCAAAATCGCTTCGGCGGCCAGGCCGTCGGCGCTGTTCTTGAATTCGGGAGCGAGGTGGGTTTGCATTAAAAGTCCGGGTAGAGGCGGCCGCGGTTAAAAATACCGGCCGGATCGAACTCTTTCTTCAATTGGGCATGGATCCGGTCCAGCGGCGGTTTTAATGCATCAAACCGGCCTGCAGCCCTTTGGGAACTTGCGTCGCCAGCTATAAAAAGTGTAGCGCTCCCGCCCACCGCGGCAGCCACGGCGCGCAGCCTGGGGCCCTCGCTGGCGGCAGCACGCACCCAGCGCAGGCCGCCATGCCACTCGATCAGCGGCGGCTCGGGCAGGTCCAGCACGGGCGCGGTTTGCGGCAGCGACAGACGCCACAAGTCGCGCGCGCCGCGCTCCAGAAACCAGGGCAGCTGCTGGTCGCGGCACAGCGTCCAGTCGGGCGCTGTCGCCGCATTGTCCTGGCGCTCGCCGCCCATCAATTTGCAGGCGGCTTCCACTGCGGCGACCGCACCACGCAGGCGCAGATACAGCGTCGGTGTTCCGCCATCGTCCACCCAGCAGCTGGCGTTCAGCGGCAGGGCTTGCCCGCCCCAGCGCTGCAGTTGCGCCAAGGCCTGGTCCTGGCCCATCTGGAACTTCAGGGTCGCCTCGGCCGGGGCCACCGGCAAGACCTTGAGGCTGATTTCTGTCAGCAGGCCCAGTGTGCCCATGGCGCCCGTCATCAGGCGCGAGACATCGTAGCCCGCGACATTTTTCATGACCTGGCCGCCAAAAGTGAGCAGCTCGGCCTTGCCGTTGAGCAGGGTCACCCCCAGCACATGGTCGCGCACCGCGCCCATGCTGGCGCGCGCCGGGCCGCTGAGTCCGGCCGCCACCATGCCTCCTACGGTCGCTGCGCTCCCTGCGTCGGGGCCGCTGTATGTGCCTCCTTCGCCCAAGGGCTCAGGACAGGTCGCCCCGCCGCCAAAATGCGGTGGCTCAAACGGCAGGCACTGGCCACGCCCGGCCAGCAGCGCCTCGAGTTCGGCCAGCCGGGTGCCGGCGCGCACCGTCACCACCAGCTCGGTCGGCTCGTAACTCGTGACGCCGCTCAGGGCTGTGCTGTCCAGCAACTCACCCGCCGCTGGCTCGCCGTAAAAATCCTTGCTGCCACCGCCGCGTATGCGCAGCGGCGTGGCGCTGGCTGAGGCCGCCCTGACCTGCTCGATGATGGCTTGAAGCGCTGTATCCATGGCCCCGATGGTAAAGGCCGGGGTGCCGGCACGGTTTGATATTTTTGAACGCCGGGCGTTCGCTTTTTTTTGCGCGTGTGTCAGTCGGTGAAAAAATCCACGGGCAAACCGGCCACATCCACCCGCCGCGACACCACGCAGCCCGACAGTGGCCGCGCCTCCAGTTCCGCCGCAGGCCGGCCATGGCGCGCGCTGGTCAGGTACAGCGTCTGCAGGTCGTCGCCGCCAAAACACGGCATGGTGGGGCACAGCCCCGGCGTGGCGATGTCGTCCAGCAGCTCACCACCCGGCGACAGCTTCAGCACCCGCCCGCCCTCGAACATGGCGACCCAGTAGTTGCCCTGGCTGTCTACTGCAGCGCCGTCCGGCCGGCCGCCGTAAGCGGGCATGCCGGGCGCACCAGCTTGCCAGCCTGCGGGTTTGAGGGGGAACTGTTTGAACACACGCTCGTGCGACATCCGGTTGCTGGCCGCGTCCCAGTCCCAGGCGCGAATCACATGCTGCGTGGTGTCGGTCCAGTAAAGCGTCTTGCCATCGGGCGACCAGGCCAGGCCATTGGCAATGGTGGCGTTGCCAGCCTTGCGCTCCAGCGCGGGGGTGCGTCCAGCCCGGCCATCCATGCAGAACAGCTGCGCCGCCGCCCGATCGCGCGGCTCATACATGGTGCCGGCCCAGAAGCGCCCCAGCGGGTCGGCCTTGCCGTCGTTGAAGCGGGTGGTGGCGCTGTCATGCCCGGCCAGCACCAGCCGCTGCAACGGCCCGCCCCAGGACTGCGCGCGGTAAATGCCGTCGCGCAGGGCGATCACCAGACCGCTGGCCCGGCCCTGGGTCCGGGCTGGCGCCATGCTGCCTGGCTCCAGCGGCATGGCCCAGCTTTGCACCGCAGCGCTGAAGACATTGCAGCGGTGAATCTGCCGGCCCGGAATGTCCAGCCAGTACAGCATCTGCTCTTCGGCGTGCCAGAACGGCGACTCCCCCAGTTCATCGGGCCGGGCCACCACGGTTTGCCAGCCGGTGCTCATGCCACATGCTCCGCCGAAATGCTCATCTGCGCACTCATGGACTCCCCCGGCGCCAGCACGCGCAGGCCCAGGTCCCCGGCCTGGCTGCCGCCCGCAGCCAGCAAATTGACGGCGTTGTTGACATGGCTGACGGGTTCAATCGCCACAAAATCGCGGCTGCTGTGGGTAAACACCACCAGACGGCTCAGGCTGGAGCTGACGCGGGTCAGCAGCCTCTCGTCGCGCAGCTGCACCACACCGCTCCAGCCGTCAAAGCAGTGGTCCACGTCCAGGCCGGCGCAGTCTGCGTCCAGCCCGAGCGATGGCTCGCGATGTGTCGGCAGCTTGTCGCCACCCATCTCCCAGCGGCCAGTGGCTTCAAACCGGATGTGGCTGCGCGGGCGCTTGACGAAGTAGGGGTGCCAGCCCAGACCCGCCGGCGCCGGTGTGGCCGACTGGTTGGTCATGCTCAGCGTCAGTTCGAGTGCGCCGCCGTGAATCCGGAAGGTTTGCGAAGCGTCAAAGGCAAAAGGCCAGGACGTATCGGCCCGGTGTTCGCAGGCCAGCATCAGCAGCTCCTCGCCCTGATCGAGCACCTGCCAGGGCCGCTGCCAGCCCACCCCGTGGATGGCATGGGGTTCCGGGCCGTTGTTTTGCACCAGCGGGTGGCTGGTGCCCTGCCACTTCAACGTGGCATGCCCGACCCGGTTCGAAAAAGGCACCAGCGGGTAACTGCCCGCGAGGCGCACCGTGGCGAGTTCTGCGGCCGGGGTGGAGCGCAACACCGGCACATCGTCCAGCCACAGGCCGGCCATACAGCCGCCCAGCTCGGGCTTGATCTCGCAACGCAGTCCGCCGCCGGACAGGGTGATGGCATGGCTCATGGCGCCATTATCAGGGTCCCACGGTCGTTCGCTTCGAGCCTGCGAGCTCCCTGCCCCTTCACGGGCGAAGGGGCCGCTGCGCCTGCTTGAAAAAGTGATGATTTCCCTGGGGCGGCTTGGCAAAAAAAATGGCCCGCAGGAACCGAAGTTCTTGCGGGCCAAACATCCAAAGGAGACTCTCGCTATTTCAAAATCCTGCCGCAGCTGGCTGGCAGCTGCGGCGTGTACCGTTTTAGCGGCTGTAGGCCGTTTCGCCGTGGGAGGTGATGTCGAGGCCTTCGCGCTCGTCTTCCTCGCTGACACGCAGGCCTATGGTCAGGTCCACCACCTTGTAGGCGATGAAGGACACCACACCGGACCAGACAATCGTGATCAACACTGCCTTGAGCTGGATCCAGACCTGGCCGACGATGGAATAGTCCGCTGCCGTGACCATGGTGGCCGTGACCCAGTCGGCCACGTAGCCGGGGCCGCCCAGGCTTGGCGAATTGAACACACCGGTCAGCAGGGCGCCGAGGATACCGCCTATGCCGTGTACACCGAACACGTCGAGCGAATCGTCCGCACCGAGCATCTTCTTCAGGCCGTTGACACCCCAGAGGCAGGCGAAACCAGCCACCAGGCCGATGATCAGGCCGCCGCCAATGCCGACGTTGCCGGCTGCCGGCGTGATCGCCACCAGACCAGCGACTGCACCGGAAGCAGCACCCAGCATCGAAGCCTTGCCGCGCATCAGCGCTTCACCGACACACCAGGCCAGCACCGCAGCTGCCGTGGCAGCCAGGGTGTTGATGAAGGCCAGGGCGGCGAAGCCGTTGGCTTCCAGGGCAGAGCCGGCGTTGAAACCGAACCAGCCCACCCACAGCAGGGCCGAACCGACCATGGTCAGTGTCAGGCTGTGTGGTGCCATGGCTTCCTTGCCGTAACCGATACGCTTGCCAACCATGTAGGCACCGACCAGGCCGGCAACGGCGGCGTTGATGTGCACGACGGTACCGCCGGCAAAATCAAGCGCACCCGATTGCCAGATGTAACCGGCTTTCGAGGTCATCTCGTCAACCACTTCCTTGGCGGTGTAGGCATCCGGGCCCATCCAGAACCAGACCATGTGGGCCATCGGTGCATAGCTGAAGGTGAACCAGATCACCATGAACATCAGCACGGCAGAGAACTTCATGCGTTCGGCAAAGGCGCCGACGATCAGTGCGCAGGTGATGCCGGCAAACGTGGCCTGGAAGGCTGCGAAGATGATTTCAGGAATCACAACGCCCTTGCTGAAGGTCGCCGCATTGGCGAAAGTGCCTGCAGCGTTGTCCCAGACACCTTTCATGAACAGCCGGTCGAAGCCGCCGAAGAAGGCGTTGCCCTCGGTGAAGGCCAGGCTGTAACCGTAGATGAACCAGAGCACCACAATCATCGAGAAGGTGACCATGACCTGCATCAGCACCGACAGCATGTTCTTGCTGCGGACCAGGCCGCCGTAGAACAGGGCCAGGCCGGGGATGGTCATCAGGATGACCAGCATGGTCGAGACCATCATCCAGGCGGTATCGCCCTTGTTGGGAACGGCCACCGGGGCAGCCGGCGCGGCAGGTGCAGCAGGCGCTGCAGCAACGGCCGCTGCTGCGGGTGCAGCAGACGCCGCCGCAGCGGGCGCCGCAGCTTCAGAGGCAGCAGGGGCGGCAGCAGGCGCCTGAGCCAGAACGGCGGCGCCACTGGCGAGCAGGCTCAGTCCCAGAGCCAGGGAGGCAAGTAGTTTTTTCATGTCAATGTTCTCTTTATGGGTTGAGCTTTACAGCGCCTCTTTGCCGGTTTCACCGGTGCGGATACGCACCACCTGCTCAAGGTTGTAAACGAAGACCTTGCCGTCGCCGATCTTGCCGGTGCGGGCTGCGCCCTCCACCGCTTCGATCACGCGGTCAACGAGCTCGTCGGACACAGCCGCTTCGATCTTGACCTTGGGCAGAAAGTCCACCACGTATTCAGCGCCACGGTACAGCTCGGTGTGGCCTTTCTGGCGACCGAAGCCTTTGACCTCGGTCACGGTGATGCCCTGCACACCAATGCCGGACAGCGCTTCCCTCACTTCGTCCAGCTTGAACGGTTTGATGATGGCAGTTACTAGTTTCATGGTTTCTCCTCTGATGGGGGGCTTGCTTTTAGAAGGCGTATTTCAGGCCAACCACCAACTGACTGTCAGCAATAAACCGGTTCTTCAGATCGGTGTAAAACCCGCCTTTTTTGGCAGTGGTATCCATGATGGTGCCGCTCAGCGTCAGGCCATTGCCCAGGTCTTTGGCCAGCGTCAGCGCGTAGTCGGTGTAATTGGCCGCGTTGCCGGTTTTGACCTCGCCGGTGATGGCGTTGGTGTTGTTCTGGTTCGGGACGCGCTGGTAACCCACGTGTGGCGACAGGGTCAGGCCGTTGCCGAGGTCGAAGCTGGCATTGACTTCAAAATAGCTGCTGCCTGAGCTGTTCAAGTTGCCCAGGAAGCGGCCTGCGCTGCGGCTGTATTTCACCGTCACCACGCTATAGGTCAATGCGCCGTAAAACTCATTGGTGCTGGCGTTGCCGTATGCACCGGCAGCCACGGCGTTCGTGTAAGACCTGTTGGCCACGCCGGAGTTGTTGCCCGGATACTGGTAAGTGATGGCGCCGACGTCAAAGCCCAGGCCGGGTGTGATTTCGCCCTTCAGGCCGCCGTACAGGTCGATTTCATAATTGCCCTTGGTCGCGCCATTGACTTCCTTGACCCACTTCACATTGGAGCCCCAGGCACCCAGGTAAAAACCGCTTTTGTGCGCAAAAT
The DNA here is from genome assembly GCA_943371375.1 of Asaia bogorensis. GTDB lineage: Bacteria > Pseudomonadota > Gammaproteobacteria > Burkholderiales > Burkholderiaceae_C > Polaromonas. The sequence goes on along the minus strand of CALRUM020000008.1, from coordinate 157,091 downwards.
CGACACCACCCTGCAAGGCCGGCTTGCCGGAGGTCTGCGTGATGCCGCGAAAACGGTAGTCAGAAACCACACCAACGTTGTAAGACAGGGTGTAGTCTGGAGCTGGAGCTGCGGTCTGGGCGAAGGCCGAGCCAGCCAGCACAAGCGCCATGGCCAACATTGTTTTTTTAGCGGTGAATTTCATGGGGAACTCCATAGATGGTTAAAGTGGAACTGCTGAAAAGGTATTTCTACGGGGTTTCGATTAGCACAGAGCGTGCCAAACTTTGTAGGCATAACGCTCCTCCGTCGTCTTCAGGAGCGGCTCACACGTTAACTTGAACGGGAATAAATACAAGATGTGCACCGAATAAGTGCATCAATGTCTGCCCGATTTTGGTGCAACAGGGAGAAATCGACCCATGAGCTTATCTTTAGTGCAAAGCCGCGCCTTGCTGGGCATGCAGGCGCACCCGGTCTGCGTTGAAGTGCATCTGGCCAACGGTTTGCCAAGTTTCACCCTGGTCGGTCTGGCAGAAACCGAGGTCAAGGAAGCACGGGAGCGGGTGCGCTCGGCGATTCAAAACACCGGGCTGGAATTTCCCAGCAACAAGCGCATCACGGTCAATCTGGCGCCCGCCGACCTGCCCAAAGACTCGGGGCGCTTTGATTTGCCGATTGCCCTGGGCATTCTGGCCGCCAGCGGGCAGATAGCCACGCAGAAGCTGCAGGGCTACGAGTTTGCCGGCGAGTTATCCCTGGGCGGCGAATTGCGTCCCATACGCGGCGCACTGGCCATGAGCCTGGCACTGCCGGCGCAGGACGCTGACAGGCCCCGGCTGGTGTTGCCGCAAGGCAGCGCCGACGAAGCCGCCCTGGTGCCGCAAGCCGAGGTGTACAGCGCGCGCCACCTGCTCGATGTGGTGAGGCAATTTCTGCCCGGCGATGCCGTTCCGGAAAACCCGGCCGGCTGGGCCCGCGTAGAAGCCAGTGCCGTTCAGCCGCCCGCGCACTACCCCGATATGTCGGATGTCAAAGGCCAGGCGGCGGCAAAAAGGGCGCTGGAGATTGCAGCCGCAGGTGGCCACAGCCTGTTGATGGTGGGCCCGCCAGGCTCGGGCAAATCCATGCTGGCCCAGCGTTTTGCCGGGCTGCTGCCCGCCATGAGCACAGCCGAGGCCCTCGAAAGTGCCGCCATCGCATCGCTGGGCGGGCGCTTTTCGCTGGACAAGTGGGCCCAGCGCCCGACCTGCTCCCCGCACCATACGGCCAGTGCCGTGGCGCTGGTGGGCGGTGGCTCGCCACCGCGGCCCGGTGAAATTTCGCTGGCGCACCAGGGGGTGCTGTTTCTGGACGAACTGCCGGAGTTCCCGCGCGCCGCGCTCGAGGCGCTGCGTGAGCCGCTGGAGTCGGGCAGCATCACGATTTCACGCGCGGCCCAGCGGGCGGAATTTCCGGCGCGTTTTCAGTTGATCGCTGCGATGAACCCCTGCCCCTGCGGTTACCTCGGCTCCAGCTTGCGGGCCTGCCGCTGCTCGCCCGACCAGGTCTCGCGTTACCAGGGCAAACTCAGCGGCCCGCTGCTGGACCGGATTGACCTCCATGTCGAAGTGGGCGCACTGGCTGCCGACGAACTGGTCAACACGGCGCCGGGCGAAAGCAGCACCCGCATCCGCCAGCGCGTGGTTGCAGCGCGCGACCGTGCCATCGCGCGTCAGGGCAGCAGCAACCAGGCCCTGCAAGGCAAGGCGATTGACACGCAGTGCCAGCTGGACGCGGCAGCGGCGAAGTTTTTAAACACCGCCGCCGCCCGCCTCGGCTGGTCGGGCCGCAGCATACACCGCTGCCTGAAGGTGGCACGCACGATTGCCGATCTGGCTGGTGCCGCCTCGGTACAGCTCACCCATGTGGCCGAAGCGGTGCAGTACCGGCGTGCGCTCAAGGCGCACTGATGGCCGAAAAAATGGCGCGATCCTCAGGCGCGTGCCGGGGTCGCCGTCCCCCTCAGTGCCAATGCAAGCACTGACAACACAAAAGCGGTCGCACTGACAGCGCTGCGCCACCTATTGGCCTGGCTCCATGTGCGTCGGGTCTGCTCCCAGTCGGACGGCAAGGCGCCCGGGTTCCAGGACTCGGTGTAGGCGTTCAAAGGCAGATTCACTTCACGCGTCAGAAATATGATGCCTCCGGCATACAGCAGGGCTGCGACCGACAAAAGCAGGCACCAGCTGCGACGCTGCCAGTCCAGGGCGATCGCCAGCACACACCACAAGGGCGCCAGAAAAAAGAACACAAAAAACAGGCTGTGCCGGACGTTGCGATTCAGCGAGGACTGCACCATCGCATAGGTCGCGCCGTCCATTTGTTCGGTCGCAAAGTTGACGTTGAAACTGTAGGTCCCGAAGAAGCCCGCCATGATGCCGAACCAGACCACAGCCAGGACGTGGAAAACAAGGGAGGTGGGGGTATGTCGCATCCGTGCAGTATGCGACGCCTGCCCGCTTGTTCTCTTAACGCCGGATAAGTCCCAGGCTGGCGCGCACGCGGGACAGGGACACATCGGTCATGCCCAGCCAGGACGCGAGGTGCTTCAAGGGAATGTTCTCGCACCAGACCGGTCTATGGACCAGCACCTCCTGATAACGCTGGCTCGCGTCAGACTGCAGAAATATGCGTTCTCGCCACATCTTTTCATCCAGCAACCCCTGAAGCGCGCGCAGCTGGAGCGTGGTCCATGCCGGCTCCCCGGCCATCTCCTTTTCGACACTGGCATAACTGATGGCATGTACCCGCGTTGGCTCCAGCGCAGCCACAAAAAAAGAACTGTCTGTTTCACGCAAAGCAGGTGTGACGGGCCACAAGGGCTGCCGGTCAGAGAAAAAGTTCTTGTTCGCCTCCACACCCTTTTGGTCCAGGTAGTACAGCCGCAGCAGACCGCTCTCCACCCACCAGAAGTCGCTCCAGCGCTCACCCGCCCGCAGCAAGGTCTCGCCTTTGGCAAGACAACGCAGCCGCGCACTGCCCACCAGCCGCCGGATGGCGGGATGTGGCGCATCGGGCAGCAGTGTCATCAGCCCGTCCAGCAGCAGGTGCTCACTCATGGCGTCTTGAATCCCTGCGCAAGCGAGAGGCGGCAAAAACCTACAGATTCGGTGCCAGCAGACGCTGCAGGTCTTCGGCCTTTTCGCCGCGGCGCTTGGCCAGATCCTGCAACTGGTCATCACCTATCTTGCCCACGTTGAAGTACACGCTCTGCGGATGGCTCAGGTAAAAGCCGCTGACGCTGGCAGCCGGTGTCATCGCCAGGCTGCTGGTCAGTGCCATGCCGATGTCGGCGGCCTGCAGCAGCTCGAACATGTCTTTCTTGACGCTGTGGTCCGGACAGGCCGGGTAACCGGGCGCCGGACGTATGCCCTGGTATTTTTCGGCAATCATCTCTTCGGGGCTCAGGGTTTCCGCAGTGGCATAACCCCAGAGGTCCTGGCGCACGCGTTTGTGCATGGCTTCGGCAAAGGCTTCGGCCAGCCGGTCGGCCAGCGCCTTCAGCATGATGGACGAGTAGTCGTCGTTGTCATCGTTGAAGTACTTTTCCTTCTTCTCGGCACCCAGGCCGGCCGTCACGGCAAACAGGCCGATGTAGTCGGGCAGCATGAAGGTGTTGTGGCCCTCGGCGCCCGCATGTCCTGCACGCACGGCTTTGGTTTCGGCCGACAGCACTTTGGGCGCCACAAAATCAGCCAGGCAACGGCTGGGCCGCATCACGCCGTCGAGCGCGGTTTTTTCGGCTTGCTGACGCAGACCGTACCAGGTCATGGCGACCTCGCTGCGCGACTCGTCGGTGTAAATCTCGATGTCGTCACCAACGCTGTTGGCCGGGTACAAACCGATGACACCGCTGGCGGTGAGCCAGCGGCCCTCGATCAGGCGCTTGAGCATGCGTTGCGCGTCGGCATAAACCCGCACGGCCTCGGTACCCACTACCTCGTCTTTGAGGATGGCCGGGAAAGGGCCGGCCAGGTCCCAGGTCTGGAAGAAGGGGCCCCAGTCGATGTAGTTCGCCAGTTCGGCCAGATCGAAATTCTTGAAGACACGACGGCCAATAAATTTCGGCTTCGGCGGCGTGTAATGCGCCCAGTCCATCGGGGTTGCATTCGCACGGGCTTTGGCCAGCGGCCACATCGGTATCTGCTTTTTGCTGGCGTGCTGGGTGCGCACCTTGTCATAGTCGAGATTGAGCTCGGCGATATATTTGGCGGCCTGGTCGGAGAGCAGGCTTTGCGCCACACTGACGCTGCGCGACGCGTCGGGCACATACACCACCGGGCCTTCGTAATGCGGCGATATCTTGACCGCCGTGTGCACGCGGCTGGTGGTGGCGCCGCCAATCATCAGCGGAATCTTCCTGATGCGGAAGTGATCGTCCTTCTGCATCTCGCCGGCCACATACTGCATCTCTTCCAGGCTGGGCGTGATCAGGCCCGAGAGGCCGACGATGTCCGCACCCTCGACCTTGGCGCGCGCCAGGATCTCGTGGCAGGGCACCATCACGCCCATGTTGACAACCTCGAAGTTGTTGCACTGCAGGACCACGGTCACGATGTTCTTGCCGATGTCGTGCACATCACCCTTGACGGTGGCGATGATGATCTTGCCCTTGGTCTTGACGTCGCCACCAGCCGCTTCAAGCAGCAACTTTTCAGCCTCGATGTAGGGCAGCAGGTGCGCCACCGCCTGTTTCATCACACGCGCGCTTTTCACCACCTGTGGCAAAAACATCTTGCCCTGGCCGAACAGGTCACCCACCACATTCATGCCGTCCATCAGCGGGCCTTCGATCACATGCAGGGGCCGGCCGCCTTCGGCCAGGATGGCCTGGTAGACCTCTTCGGTGTCTTCGGTGATGAACTCGTTCATGCCGTGCACCAGCGCGTGCGACAGGCGCTGGCGCACCGGCAACGCGCGCCATTCGTAACGCTTGCTGTCATCCCTGGCGCCGCTTTTGGCGGTCTCGGCCACCTCGATCAGGCGTTCACTCGGGCTCAGGTGTTCTTCGCCGTCCTTGTAAACAGGTAGGCGATTGAGCACCACATCCTCCACGCGCTCGCGCAGCGTCGGCTCGAGGTCGTCGTACACCCCCACCATGCCGGCGTTGACAATGCCCATGTCCATGCCGGCCTGGATTGCGTGGTACAGGAACACCGTGTGAATGGCTTCACGCACCGGATCGTTGCCGCGGAAGGAAAAGCTCACATTGGACACGCCGCCCGAGACCTTGGCGCCGGGCAGGTTCTGCTTGATCCAGCGCGTGGCATTGATGAAATCCACCGCGTAGTTGTTGTGCTCCTCGATGCCGGTGGCGATGGCAAAGATGTTGGGGTCGAAGATGATGTCTTCTGGCGGGAAGTCCAGCTCATCGACCAGCACACGGTAGGCGCGTTCGCAGATTTCGACCTTGCGTTCGTAGGTGTCGGCCTGGCCTTTTTCATCGAAGGCCATGACCACGGCCGCCGCGCCGTAACGCTTGAGCAATTTCGCCTGGTGCTTGAAGGGTTCCAGACCCTCCTTCATCGAGATCGAATTCACGATGCCCTTGCCCTGGATGCAGCGCAGGCCGGCCTCGATCACGCTCCATTTGGAGCTGTCTATCATGATGGGCACACGCGCAATGTCGGGCTCACTGGCAATCAGGTTCAGGAAACGCACCATGGCGGCCTGGCTGTCCAGCATGGCCTCGTCCATGTTGATGTCTATGATCTGCGCGCCGTTTTCCACCTGCTGGCGCGCCACCACCAGCGCCTGCTCGTACTCGCCGTTGAGGATCAGGCGGGCAAAAGCCTTGGAGCCGGTCACATTGGTACGCTCGCCGATGTTGACGAACAACGTGCCCGCGCCTATGGCAACCGGCTCAAGGCCGGACAACTTCATGGGGGGAACCTGGATTTCGGACATTCACTCACCTTAAGCATCAAAGGTGAGCGCCGTTGCAAAGGCAGGTCCGCGCCGGTCCTGCTGTCACCCAAGCCTGACGAAACGGGGTTTCGCTGCAACGCTCCTTGGGCTGGGCGTATTTTAGACCGAAGCGGCTTGCCTGTGATGTGAAGGTTCAATTCCGGAGATTCATGCCCGCTTGCGTTTCATGGCTAACGCCTGGTCAGACGCAAAGCACACCAGGCGCCACACAGGCCTGCCAGGGCCTGCAGGGCAAGGTGTGCGTTCGCGGAAAGCACCGGCGGCGCGGCCACTGCGTACAGAAGCAGTCCCGCAAATGCAGTACCGCCCGCCAGGCCGAGCGCCAGCGGCACCAGCACCCCGGAAGAAAGCCATGACTTGTCAGGCATGGCCGCGCGCCAACAATGTGCGCAGTTCATCGCCGGCGAGCTGGCGCGCCTGGCAGGCGATGCGCACAAACTCGTCCATCTGCCCGGTGGTGTGGCCGGCCATGACCTGCAGGCGCCAGCGGCAGGTGTTTTTACTCACCGCCGGGTACTCCACCAGATTGACGATGCCTCCCAGACGCAGCGCATGTTTGGTCATCAGGCGCGACAAGGCGCCATTGCCCAGAATGACCGGGACGATGGCACTCGGTTGCCCCAGCACCTCAAAACCGGCGGCGGCCAGCCCTTTGCGCAGATGTACGCTGTTGCGCAAAAGCCGGGCACGGCGCTGGACGCCATCTTCAGTCTGCACTGTCTCCAGACACTTTCGGATGATGCTGGCCGAAACAGGGGTGATGGCGTTGGTGAAAGTCAGCGGCCCGCAGTTGTAGCGCAGGGCCAGCTTGATCGCCGGATGGCTGGTCGCGACAAAACCGCCGTTGCTGGCGAACGTTTTGCTGAAAGACCCCATCACAATATCGATCTTCCCCAGCATTTTCTGCAGGCCAAGGTGGCCAGTGCCGTCCGGCCCCAAAGCGCCCAGGTCGTGCGCCACGTCCACCAGCAGCGTAGCTCCATAGCGGGTGGCCAGTTGCTGGGCAGCGGCTATATCGGGCGTGTCGGAGTCCATGCTGAACAGGGTTTCTGTCACCACCAGAATGCCGGCTTCGGGCTCAGCCGCGCGAATGCGCCGCAACCGGGCCTCGAGTGCCTGCGCCGAGCAATGGCGAAAGTGGTGCACTTTGTCGGTGGCGTCACGCGCCCCCTCCTGCAGGCAGGCATGGGCCAACAGGTCAATCACCACATGGTCGTGCGGCCGCACCAGGGTTTTGATGACGCCATACCCTGCCGCCCAGCCTGTGGAAAAAAGTGTGCAATCGCTCACCTGCAGAAATTCAGCCAGATCCTTTTCCAGCTGATTGGCGACAGCCGTGTTTCCCATCAGCGCCGCCGAGCCTGCGCTATGCACGCCCAAACGGGTCACGGCATCCATCGCAGCGGCCTTGACTTGCGGGCTTGAAGCCAGATTCAAATAGTCCTGGCTGGCGAGGTTGATGCCCTGGTAGCGGCGGCCTTGCCTGTCATAAGCCGTCAAGACAGGGCGTATTTCGGCGTCGGTGGATTTGCAATAGGCCTCGCACTCCTGCTCGCATCGGCTATTGGCCCAGTCGTGATGTTCCTGCCACCGGCCCAGCAAGTCACGCCCGCTGTCGCGGCGGTAGTCACTGGTGGCGCCGGACAGCCAGGGCTCCAGCGTTTTGACCGGCAAAGGGTCGGGCAGGCCATTGTCGACCGGCGCGTCATCACCCCTGAACATGGCTATCCCTGATGGCGCCTGGTCAGGCGCGCCATGTTGGTGCTGGTGACGCGAGTCAAATTCATCAAGTATCTCTCCCTGGATTGAGCGAACTCTAGGAGCGTCCCGCCGTTACTGCATCACATGAAAAAGTGAGCCGGATCGAGGTCATATGCGATACCCTGCGCCTGCCAGCCCACCATCAGGACATCAACCAGGGGACCACCGTGAAAATTGCGTTTACTTCGTGCATGGATGCAACGCGGGTGCCGATGCAACCCGTTTGGACGGAAATTCTCCGTCGTCAACCCGATGTGGTGATGCTGCTTGGCGATCAGATCTATATGGACTGGGGCGACCTGGGTGCGTCCAACTGGAAAAAGCTCATCCAGCGTGACAAAAAAAAAGGGCTGGAAAAATTTGCAGCGGACATGCACTACCGCTACGAAGCCCAGGCGAAAGTGAAGGAGTTCATAGCCCTCATGACTTACCTTCAACAAGGCGGCAAAACATTGCTGATGACCTGGGATGACCACGACTTCGCCTGGAACAACAGCCTGGGAGCAGGGCCGGACGACGGCAAACATTGGGTCCCGGAAGAGGTCAAAGCGATTTCCCTTGCGCTCTTCCGGGCCTTCGAAAAATACCTGCGCAACCCTGTGGGCAGCTACCCTGGTTTGGCAGCCACCTTGTCAGGAATGGACAAGAATCCCAGGCACGGAATTGAAAGTACCGGTGTTCTAAAAAATGGCGCACACACCCTCCCCTATCAGTTGCTGGATACGCGCTGGTACAGAACGGCTCGCAATATCGCGTCGCCCGCCTGCAGCATGCTCGGCACAGCGCAGGCAGCAACCCTCACTGCGGACATACAAAAATCAGAGGGGCTGTTGATCGTGGCTGGCGGTACGCCGCTGAAATACAAGTATTTGATTTCCGACCAGGACTGGGAGTCCACCAAAGACGGCACCTATCCTGAATACAGCAACCTGCTGACCGATGCTGAGCGTCCTGTTCTGTATCTGTCGGGGGATGTGCATCGCAACTCCTGGGGCGGCAGGGTCAACCTGGACGGACCGGTCAAAAGCGAGGTCATCCAGGTGCTGTCTTCCGGTGCAGCCATTTCGAACATTGGCCCCAAGCGGTTCGCAGCCTCGTTTGGATGGCTGGATATCGCCGCACCCGTGAACAACGGTGGGCTGGTAAATGGCAGTCTTGTTTCTTACGACCCGAAGAGGCAGTGGATTGACGCAGCCATGCCACAGATGGCCTATACCGCCGCTGGCTGGATCGGCGACCTGGCGGGCGAAGCTGGGATGGGCCATGTGGCACTGGCGCCCGGCATGCCGCCAGACATGGCGCCCCTGACCGTGTTCACCATGCGCAAGCGAGCGGCCGGTCAGCACACCAAAGATCCGGTGACGGCGCTCTTCGAGGATCTATCGCCGATAGACGAGCTCTACGCGAACGGGCCTTTCGAGGAAGCGGACGGTGCCTTTCCAGAACCCGTATCAGTGTCCGTGCAGTCCAATGGCGTGACCTGCCACCTCGAAGGGCTGGTCAACGGCGCCGGCGCCGGACGACGCCCGGATGAAATCACGGCCTTGATGGTTCATACCTTTCGTGTGGCGCTTGAGAAGGGCAAGCGATCCGTGGTGCTTTTTGTTCACGGTCTCGGGAAATCCCCCAGCGCCGCCATTGACCAGGGCTACAGCTTCCGGGCATCCTTTGAGCACTGTGAGCCCATGGTTTTTTCATGGCCCACGGGCGACACCGATGGCGTTTTCAGCGCCTATTTCGGTCACGCCAATACGCGCGAAGCCGCGCGCAGGCAACGTGTGGGCTTGAGCGCCGTGCTCACCGCGTTTGGAATGGTATCCAGCATGACGGAGTTCGAAGGCATGACCAAAGTGATTGTGGCGCGCAGCCTGGGCGCAGTGGCTTTGGGGGAGTGTTTTGCTGGCGACGCTGCCAACTACAAAGGTGTTCTGAAAGCCGTGGACCGCATCGTGCTGTCGGCACCGGCGATCAAGAAAAAGGACTTTACAAGAATGCACGGAAAATCACCGAGTTTTTTTGATATCAAATGCCCCATCTTTGTCACTGTCAATCAGGAGGATCAAGCGCTCAAGTTCGGCGACTGGATCGACGGCCCGGGCCAAATTCTGGGGCTTGATGATCCCGAAAATGGCCCCTTTCACGATGCGGCGGTGTATCTTGATTTCACCCACAGCTCCGGAGTTGGCCGCTTGCATGACTACCTGATTCCACAAATTAACGAGAAGCAGATTGCCGTGAACAAGTCCTTGATTTATGACCGCTCTTTCAACTACGGCCTGGTCACCTCCACCGATACTGCAAACGTGTGGACCGTCCGCGGAGAATGATGACTGCAGCCCCGATTACCGTAGCGCTGGTCGAAGACGATGCGGGTACACGCGAGCGCCTGACTGCTGTGATCTCGCAAACCCCTGCGCTCCGGCTGGTGCATAGCGCCGCCACAGCAGGCGATGCAACAGCATGGCTCAATGAAGGCCGGCCCAGCGTGCTGCTGGTGGACCTGGGTCTGCCTGACGGTTCGGGCATAGAGGTGATACGGCATTGCCGGCGCGTTTCACCGCTGACCGATGTGATGGTGGTCACCATGTTTGGTGACGAGGCCAACATGCTCCGTGCCTTTGAGGCGGGCGCACGCGGCTACCTGCTCAAGGACGGCACCGAGGACGAGCTGGCCCGCCACGTCATGGACCTGCATGCTGGCGGCTCACCGATGTCGCCATTGATCGCCAGGCAACTGGTTGCCCGCATATCGCAACCCGCCGTAGGCGGTGACCAGAGCAAGGCGCCGGGGCCTGTCAGAGGTGAGCTGTTCGATGCCCTGTCACCCCGCGAAAGCGAGATACTGTCGCTGATTGCGCGCGGCTACACCTATGCCGAACTCGGCAAGCTTCTCTGCGTCTCGCTCAGCACGGTCCAAACCCATGTCAAAAGCATTTACAGCAAGCTCGCCGTTCATTCCAAAACCGAAGCCGTTTTCGAGGCCCGGCAAATGGGCTTGCTGGACCGCTAGGCTGGCGCTGCTGCTGGGCGCGGCAACAGTGTTTGCTGCCGCTGCCGCAGACCCCGCCAGCATTGCCGTACTGCGTTCCGCACAAGCAACCTTGTCCCCGGACGGTGCTGAGCCACAGGTATTTGAATCGCTCAAACTGCCGCATCGCTGGGACAAAAGCTTTCCGCGACATGCAGGCCAGGCCGTCTATCGCCTGCAACTTCCGCCCGCCTTGTCTGACGAACCGCATGCCCTTTTTTTTCCACGCATCGGCAATCAGGCCGAGATCCGGGTCAATGGCAAAGCGTTGGGCTTCCCGGGGCAATGGGGGAAGCTCGGAAATCCGCAAACCGACCATGCAAAAGGGCCTGTGTGGGTAGAGTTTGACAGGGATTCGCTCAATACAAGCGGGCCCACCCCGCTTGAAATCACGGTCAGCGTGCAGGCCAACCGCTGGGGCGGCCTGTCGGCGCCCTCGTTCGGTACAGCCAGCGACCTGCGTCCCCTGTACCAGTCCAACTATCGCTGGCGGCAGATTGCCTCGTGGGTCATCGTGCTGTCGCTAGGCCTGATGGGCTTGATGGCGGGCGGCCTGTGGTGGAAGCAGCGCGATGGCCTGTACGGCATGCTGGCGCTGACCGCCCTGTTCGGCATCATCCGCATGGGTGACAGATTGCTGGTCCATCCGCCCCTGCCGTGGCCGCTGTGGGGCGCCGTCACAGCCGCCGCCTTCATCATCCACTTGATGCTGATGGCGCGCTTTGCGCTTCAGGCGGTGGGCGAAACCGGGGCCTGGATTCGACAGGGTTTCTGGTGGCTGGTGCTGGGTGGTTCGCTGGCGGCGTTTGTCAGCTTTTCTTTTCGTCAACCCCTGGTTTGGACGGTGGCCCTGGCCGCGACGGCCGTCCCCGGTGCTGCCGTGCTGGTTTGCGCCGTGCGCCGCGCCTGGCTGACGCATTCCCGCCAATCCGTTCTTTTATGCATTGCGAGCTTCGTGGTTATTCTTGCCGGTCTTCGTGATTTCTGGGTGGTGCGCCTGCCCGAATCCGGCAGCGCCAGCTACTCCATCCTTCCGCACGCTGTTTTTGTTTTTGTGCTCATCATGGGCTGGATTGTGGTGGAGCGCTACTCCAGGCAGTTTGTGGACTACCGCGAGTTGAACAACTCGCTGGAAAAACGTGTGGCCGAACGCGAAGCCGAGCTGGGTGCCAGTTACGCCCGGCTGGCGCAGCAAAGCGAGCAGCAGGCCACACTGCAGGAGCGGCAACGGATCATGCGCGATATCCACGATGGTGTCGGTGCACATCTGGTCAGCCTGCTCAGCCTTGTGAAGCGTGGAGACATTCCCGCCGACCGGCTGCAGGCCGAGATCAACGTGGCACTGGACGAACTGCGGGTGGCGGTGGATTCCCTGCAACCGGTGCACGGCGACCTGACCACCGTGCTGGCAACGCTTCGTTACCGTCTGCAGCCGCGCCTGGAGGCGGCAGGGCTGCAGGTAGGCTGGGACGTTGCCGAGCTGCCCGCGCTGGCCAGCCTGGCCCCGCAAATGGTGCTGCAAATTCAGCGCGTGTTGCTCGAAGCCTTTACCAATGTGCTGCGCCATGCCAACGCCACAAAAATAGCCATTTCAGCCCGCGCCATCGACCACCCCCCTGCCCTGGTTCTGGAAGTTTCGGACAATGGGGTTGGATTTGCGGCCACACCCGAAAGGCAGCACGGACTGGGCATACAAAGCATGCAAAGCCGCAGCCAGGCCATAGGCGCCGCGCTATCGATTGAATCGACTCCCGGCCAGGGAACGCAGGTGCGCCTGACCTTGCCCAACCCCTGAAGCAGACGGCCAGGGATCAGGCGGTCAAGCGCGCCAGCGCTTCCTGGTATTTGGCGGCGGTTTTATCCACCACCTCCTGCGGCACCCGCGGCGCCGGCGGGGTTTTGTCCCAGGGCTTGCCGTTGACCAGGGTCTGCTCCAGCCAGTCACGCACAAACTGCTTGTCGTAGCTGGGCGGGTTGCTGCCCGCAGCAAACGCGGCCTCGTAGCCCTCTATCGGCCAGTAGCGCGAGGAGTCGGGTGTCAGCACCTCGTCCATCAGGGTCAGCGTGCCGTTTTCATCAAGGCCGAACTCGAACTTGGTGTCGGCAATGATGATGCCCTTGGTCAGCGCAAAGGCCGCCGCCGCCTCATAAATCCTGATGCTGAGGTCGCGGATCTGCGCGGCCAGCTCCGGGCCGACCACTTTCACGACCTGCTCAAAACTGATGTTTTCGTCGTGTTCACCGACCGCCGCCTTGGCGGCCGGCGTGAAGATCGTCGCCGGCAGCTTCGAAGCATTTTTCAGCCCCGGCGGCAGGGGCACGCCGCACACCGCCTGGTTGTCCTGGTATTCCTTCCAGCCGCTGCCGGCGAGGTAGCCGCGCACCACGGCCTCGACCGGAATCGGCTTGAGGCGTTTGACCAGCATGGAGCGGCCGGTGACCTGCGGCACTTCGGCGGGGGTGACCACACTTTCGGGCGCTTCGCCGGTCAGGTGATTCGGGCAAAGGTGGCCCAGCTTGTCAAACCAGAACAGGGCCATTTGTGTCAGCAGCACGCCTTTGCCCGGAATCGGCTCACCCATGATCACGTCAAAGGCGCTCAGGCGGTCGCTGGCGACCATCAGCAGGCGGTCCTTGCCGACGGCATAGTTGTCTCTGACCTTGCCGCGCGCCAGCAGCGGCAGGGAGGTCAAGGCGGAGGTGTGCAGGGCTGTGGTCATGGGATGCTTGCAAGGTCAAAAGGCCCGCGCAACTCAAGGCGAGTTGCTTGCGGGCCTCTGATTATCGCTATTCGGGCGGCTTATTGAATGACCTGGGCCAACTCGCCCCTGGCATACCTGGCCGCCACGACCTGCAGGGTGTCGCCCTTGATTTTGGCGCCCTGGCCTTCACAGCCGAACTCGATGTAGCGCTGTTTGCAGATCGCCTTGGCGGCCTCGCGCGCGGGCTTGAGCCACTCGCGGGCATCGAATTTTTCCGGGTTTTCGGCCAGGAACTTGCGCACCGCGGCCGTCATCGCCAGCCGGATGTCGGTGTCGATGTTGATTTTGCGCACGCCGTGTTTGATGGCTTCCTGGATTTCTTCCACCGGCACGCCGTAGGTTTCCTTCATGTTGCCGCCGTACTGGCGGATGACGGCCAGCAGGTCCTGCGGCACGCTCGACGAGCCGTGCATGACCAGGTGGGTGCTGGGGATGCGGCGGTGGATCTCCTTGATGCGGTCTATCGCCAGGATGTCGCCGGTGGGCTTGCGCGTGAACTTGTAGGCGCCGTGGCTGGTACCGATGGCAATCGCCAGCGCGTCAATCTGCGTCTGCCGGACAAAGTCGGCGGCCTGCTCGGGGTCGGTCAGCAGTTGTTCACGCGTCATGGTCGCGTCGGTGCCATGGCCGTCTTCCTTGTCGCCTTTCATGGTTTCGAGCGAGCCGAGGCAGCCGAGTTCGCCTTCGACCGTGACGCCGACCTTGTGCGCAAGTTGCGCCACTTTTTGGGTCACATCGACGTTGTACTCATAGCTGGCAATCGTCTTGCCGTCAGCTTCGAGCGAGCCGTCCATCATCACGGAAGAAAAACCGAGGTTGATCGCGCCCTGGCAAACGTCGGGGTTCTGGCCGTGATCCTGGTGCATGACCAGCGGGATGTTGGGGTACATCTCGATGGCGGCCTGGATCAAATGTTTGATGAAGGCCTCGCCCGCATATTTGCGTGCGCCGGCGCTGGCCTGCAGGATCACGGGCGCGCCGGTTTCCCTGGCAGCTTCCATCACGGCCTGCACCTGCTCGAGGTTGTTGACGTTAAAAGCCGGAATGCCGTAGCCATTGACTGCTGCATGGTCCAGCAGCTCGCGCATGGAAACAAGTGCCATAAGAAGATATCCCAGGAAGGTTGAACAGATTTGGTAACCAACCGGTAACTAACCGGTCACTTCCGGCATTTTACCCGCCGGGCAGCGCCGGTGAATCCTCTGGCACAGCCGCACCCCGATCAGCCGCCGGACCTCACAAAGGCGGCGACACGATCCAGCACCGGCGCCTGGCCTCTGAGCACAGATGCCAGCGCCGCCACCAAGGTGACATGGCCAACACCATCAAACAGCTCGGACTCCACCCGTACGCCGCTGTCCCTCAGTTTGCGCGCCAGGGCGACCGTGCTGCGCTGGGTGTTGACAACACTGTCCTGCGCGGGCGCCAGCAACAGTGCCGGCGGCGACGCCGCTGAGGCGTGGAGCATCGGCTGGCTGTCCGCAGGTGTGGCCGGCCAGTCAAACGCCACCCGGGTCTGGCGATCGCCTATGGGCAGAAAATCATAGGGACCCGCCAGGCCAATCCAGCCCGCCAGCCGCGAAGGCCTGAGTCCCTCGGCCGCAAGCCAGCGCGCATCCAGCGCCACCATGGCAGCGTTGTAGGCCCCCGCACTGTGGCCCATCACAAACACACGCGCCGGGTCGGCGCCGTATTCGGCCGCATGTGTCAGCGCCCAGCGCACCGCCAGCGCGCTGTCCTGCACAAAAGCCGGATAACGGAAGGCCGGGCTCAGGCGGTAGTCGGCCAGCACTGCCACCATGCCGCGGGAGGCCAGCGCTTCGCCGACAAAGCGGTAGTCGGCACGCTCACCCGAGGACCAGCTGCCGCCATAAAAAAACACCACCAGCGGCGACTTGCTCACTTCGGCACGGGGCTGGTACACGTCCAGCAACTGGCGCTCCAGCCGGCCATAGGCCAGGCCTTGGCTCAAGCGGTAGGTGTCGGTGGAAACGGTGGCGTTCAGCACATCCACGCCTGAGCAGGCGGAAAGCAGCGCCGGCAGCATGGCAAGCAATGAGCGTCTGGGCAAGGGCAGTTCAGGCATGTTCATGGACACACTGGTACGCACGGGGATACCCAATCAGATTCAGAATCGCAGGGTTCTTTGACAAACCAGCCGGGGCCGCGGAACCGGCTTCGCCGGGCCGCAGGCGCAGTGGCCCCCTCGGGGGGCAGGAAGCTACACGCAGTGAGCGACCGTGGGGGCTACGCCACGCGGCAGATCTTGAGCATATTGCTGCCGCCCGGCACACCCATGGGCTCGCCGCAGGTGATGGCGTATACATCGCCGCTTTGCACGATGTTGCGGCGCAGCAGATGGCCCTCGGCCTGTTCCAGCGCGGTATCCCGGTCGGCGCTGGTGTCCATCAGCAGGGGCCTGACGTTGCGGTACAGCGCCATCTTGCGCTGCGTGGCCAGACGCGGCGTGAGGGCGTAAATCGGCACACGGATGTCATGGCGGCTCATCCACAGCGGGGTCGAGCCGCTGTCGGTCAGCGCCACAATCGCCTTGGCGCCCAGGTGGTGCGCGGTGAACAGCGCACCCATGGCAATCGACTGGTCGATGCGCGCGAAAGTCTTGCCATTGAAGTCGGCGTCGAGTGCGGCGTATTCGGCTTTTTCGGCCTCCAGGCAGATGTTGGCCATCTCTTCAATCGTCTCCAGCGGGTATTTTCCGGCGGCGGTTTCAGCGCTCAGCATCACCGCGTCGGTGCCATCAAGCACGGCATTGGCCACGTCGCTGACCTCGGCGCGGGTCGGTACAGGGTTGAAAATCATGCTTTCCATCATCTGTGTCGCGGTGATCACCACCTTGTCCTGCGCCCTGGCCATCTTGATCATGCGTTTTTGCAGGGCCGGTACGGCGGCGTTGCCGACTTCCACCGCCAGGTCACCCCGCGCCACCATGATGCCGTCGCTGACGCGCAGAATGTCTTCCAGATTGGGAATGGCTTCGGCGCGCTCGATCTTGGCAATCAGGCCCGGCTTGTGTTTGTAGGGCGCGGCGGCCACGTTGCAGAGCTGGCGCGCCATCTCCATGTCGGTGGCGTTTTTCGGGAAACTCACCGCCACATAGTCGGCCTGGAAACTCATGGCGGTGCGGATGTCTTCCATGTCCTTGGCGGTCAAGGCCGGCGCGGTCAGGCCGCCGCCCTTTTTGTTGATGCCCTTGTTGTTGGAGAGCTCGCCGCCGAGCTTGACGGTGGTGTGGACCTCCTCGCCGCGCACCGCGTCGATGGTCAGCACAATCAGGCCGTCGTTGAGCAGCAGCAGGTCGCCGGCCTTCACGTCGCGCGGCAGCTCCTTGTAGTCCAGCCCGACGCCCTTGATGTCGCCCGGCTCGGTGCGGGACGCATCGAGCACAAATTTGGCACCGGGCACCAGCTGGACCTTGCCCTCGGCAAATTTGCCGACGCGGATTTTGGGCCCTTGCAGGTCGGCCATGATGGCGACTTCACGCCCGGCCCGCTGCGCGGCCTCACGCACCAGGCCAGCCCGGTCGATATGGTCCTGCGCCGTGCCGTGGCTGAAATTGAGGCGCACCACGTTGACACCGGCGCGAATCATCTTTTCAAGCAGGGCCGGATCGCTGGAGGCGGGACCTAGGGTGGCAACAATTTTGGTGGCGCGGCGTGGCATGGATGTCTCCTGTTGAGTCATCGATTCTCACACGGAACTTCCGCCTTGCCGGTTACACAACAGGTACAGAACCGCTTGTCCCGTAGGCGGCGCAGGCGGCTTGCGCCCCTTGCTTCACCCGCCGGCAACACCCCCAACAGCCTCAGGGTCTCAAGGAAAAATGGGCTTCACCCCTTACTGGACGCGCACCAGCAGCTATAAGTTTTATAGCAAATGGCTTGCCAGGCCGGGCCTTAAACGGTGGCCCGCCGCTGCAAAATCTCGAACGCCGGCAGGGTTTTGCCCTCCAGCACCTCGAGAAAGGCGCCGCCGCCGGTCGAGATGTAGCCCACATCTTTTTCAATGCCGTATTTGGCAATCGCGGCCAGCGTATCCCCGCCGCCGGCGATGCTGAAGGCGCTGCTGGCGGCAATGGCCTGGGCAATGGTTTTGGTGCCGCCTTCAAAAGCGGGAAACTCGAACACGCCGACCGGGCCGTTCCAGACAATCGTTCCGGCAGCCATCAACTGGTCTGCGAGTTTTTGCGCGGTTTGCGGGCCGATGTCCAGGATCAGGTCATCGTCGGCGACATCGGCGGCGGCCTTCACCGTGGCCGCTGCATCAGCGCTGAAGGTTTTGGCCGTCACCACATCGGTGGGCACCGGCACTTCAGCGCCGCGCTCTTTCATGGCGGTCATCACGGCCCGGGCTTCATCGAGCAATTCACGCTCGGCCAGGCTTTTGCCAATCGGCAATCCGCTGGCCAGCATGAAGGTGTTGGCGATGCCGCCGCCGACGATCAGCTGGTCCACCTTGCCGGCCAGCGCTTTCAGGATGGTCAGTTTGGTCGAAACCTTGCTGCCCGCCACGATGGCGACCAGCGGGCGTTTTGGATTTGCCAGTGCCTTGGAGATCGCGTCCATCTCGGCGGCCAGCAAGGGGCCGGCGCAGGCGCTGGCAGCGAACTGCGCGATGCCGTAAGTGGAAGCTTCGGCGCGGTGCGCCGTGCCGAAGGCGTCATGCACAAAGATATCGCAGAGTGCGGCCATCCGGCGTGCCAGTGCCTCGTCGTTTTTCTTTTCGCCTTTGTTGATGCGGCAGTTCTCCAGCAGCACCAGCTCACCGGGCAACACGTCCACGCCATCGACCCAGCCGGACTTCAGCGGCACCTCGCGAGACATCAGCTCGCCCAGGCGTCTGGCCACAGGCGCCAGCGAGTCTTCGGGCTTGAAGACACCTTCAGTCGGCCGGCCCAGGTGCGAAGTCACCATCACCGCAGCACCGGCGTCCAGCGCCATTTGGATGCAGGGAATCGAGGCGCGGATGCGGGTGTCTTCGGTGATGTGGCCGGCATCGTCCTGCGGCACGTTCAGGTCAGCGCGTATGAACACGCGCCGCCCCTTGACGAGGCCCTGGGCGCACAGATCGGAGAAGCGGATGAATTTCATGGAAGCTTGCAAGGAAACGGAGAAGAAGGATCGAGGTGCCGCAATTGTAGAAGCGGCTCCGGCGGGGCCTACCAGCCGAGGTAGATGTGCAGCGGCAGGTACACCGCCATGCCGGCGACGATGGTGCCGAGCACACCGCGCCGCCAGTAGAACCAGGCGGCACCGGCCAGCGCGGCAAACACACGCGCGTCCTGCCAGCTGTCTATCAGCGCGCCATGGGTCATCACGATCTCGGGCAGTATGACTGCCGCCAGCGCCGCAATCGGCGCATAGTGCAGCCCGCGCTGCGCCCAGGCGGGCAGCGTCCAGGGTTTGCTGGACAGAAAAAAGAAGGAGCGGGTGATGACCGTGACCACGGCCAGGCCGAGGATGGTCAGCACGGTCCAGGCATCGGTCTGCATCATGCGGCCTCCCCGGATGGGCGCGCGCCGGCGTCCGGCTTGCCGGGTTTTTCAAGCAGCAGGCACACTGCCACCGCTGCGGCAATGCCCACCAGGATGTTGAGCTTGAGCGGCAGGGCAAACGCAGCCACGGCTGCCGCACCGGCCACACCGGCAGACACCAGGCGCAGCCGGCTGCTCGCCAGCGACAGCGTGATGCCCAGCAGCGCGAGGATGCCCGCAAAACCCAGCCCCCAATGCAAGGGCACGGCATTGGCCATCGCAATGCCCAGCAGGCTGGGGACGACCCAGGCCACCCAGGTGACAGCGCAGTTGCCCGCCAGGCTGGCTTCCTGCGCGCGCAGCTCCGCGTGGTTGTCAGGCGCCACGGGATGCGGGTGGCGGTTGGTGAACATCACGTAACTGAGGTCGGTGGTGAAATAGCCGCCGGCCATGCGGCGCCACAAGGGCTGGTGCATCATGTAAGGACGCAGGTGGGCGCTGAACACCACAAAACGCAGATTCACACAGGCGGCCGTCGCCAGAATGACCCACATGGGCGCGCCCGCAAGAATCAGCGGCACCGCCGCCAGTTGCGAGCTGCCGGCGAAAACGATGACACTCATCAGCACCGCTTCAAACACGCTCAGGCCGGACTTGACCATGGCCACGCCTGTCATCAGGCCCCAGGCGGCGGTACCGGCGGCGACGGGCGCCATGTCGCGTACACCCTGGCGAAATTCCGGATGGCGCCAGAGGGCATCGTTCATGACGTGCCCTTCAGGGTCGGGCCAAAACACATGCCCGGAGCCAGCGTAAACCCGCGCAGGAACTGCGCGGCATCCAACGCCTTGCCACCCGGTTTTTGCAGGCGCGTGACACGCAGCACACCGTCTGCGGCGGCCACATCCACGCCGGGCTCGCCAGCCGCGAGAATCTGGCCCGGCGCGGCGCCGGCGGGCAGCGGCCCGGGCAACACGGCAGCCTCCCATATCTTCACGGTTTCGCCGGCCACCACACTGGCCGCCACGGGAAAGGGATTAAAGGCACGTACGCGCCGTTCAATCACGGCAGCGCCTTGCGTCCAGTCGATCGCCGCCTCGTGTTTGTCAATTTTGTGGGCATAAGTAATGCCTTCGCTCGCCTGCCGGACCGGTCGCAGGCTGCCGCTGGCCGCCAGCTCCAGCGCCTCGACGATCAGACACCCACCCAGCGCCGCCAGCTTGTCGTGCAGTGAGCCCGTGGTGTCCACCGGCGTGATGGCCAGCTTGCCGACCAGCAACATGTCGCCGGTGTCCAGTCCGGTGTCCATTTGCATCACGGTGATGCCGGTCTCGGTATCACCGGCCTCGATGGCGCGGTGAATCGGCGCGGCGCCGCGCCAGCGCGGCAACAGCGACGCGTGGATGTTGAAACAACCGAGCCGGGGCAGATCCAGCACCCATTGCGGCAGGATCAGGCCATAAGCGGCCACCACCATGGCATCGGCCTGCGCCGACGCGATGGCGGCACGTGCTGCGGCAGCGTCTTCGGGGTATTTGCCGTCCAGTCGCAGGCTGCGCGGCTGGACCACGGGGATGTTTTTTTCCAGGGCCAGCTGCTTGACGGCCGAGGCCTGAAGTTTCATGCCGCGGCCGGCCGGGCGGTCCGGCTGGGTCAGCACCAGGGGGATGTCAAAACCGGCGGCAAGGAGTTGCGCCAGCGCCACACGGGCGAATTCAGGGGTACCAGCAAAAATAACGCGCATCGGTGTATTTTCGCCCATGCCACCGGCGCAGCGGGCACCAGGGGCTCAATCAGCGCGCTCTTCGTCCTTCTTCTGCTTGATCATCTTGGTCTTGATGCGGTTGCGCTTGAGCGGCGACAGGTACTCGACAAACACCTTGCCCATCAGGTGGTCCATCTCATGCTGGATACAAACCGCGAGCAAGCCTTCGGCACTGTGCGTCTGCAACTGGCCGTCGAGGTCCAGTGCCTGCACCCGAACGGCACTGGCGCGCTTGACGCCGTCGTAAATACCAGGCACCGACAGGCAACCCTCGTCATTGACCTGGGTCTCCGGGCTGGCCCAGACAATCTCGGGGTTGATCAGCACCAGCGGCTGGTCGTGGCCCTCACTGATATCCAATACCACCAGCCGTTCATGCACATCGACCTGGGTGGCCGCCAGGCCTATGCCCTGGGCTTCGTACATGGTTGCCAGCATGTCACTGGCAATGGCGCGAATACGCGCATCCACCGCCGCGACGGGTTTGGCGATGGTGTGCAGACGGGGGTCCGGGTAACGAAGAATAGTCAGTAGGGTCATGGTGGCGCGTTATCAGATGTCGCTATTTTCGCTAATTTTCGCAAGTTTTCAGCAATCGGCCGCTTGCGAAATGGCATATTCGTTGCCTAATCAAGGGCTTAAGTACAGAATCGCTAGTGATTTATCAAGATAAAAACACGGCCAGGGGCGTTCCAGCCCCACGCCGTGCCAGCCCCAAGGGCCTCAAGATGCAAACTATTTTTGGTCGGTTCAGTCAGATTTCAATAGCGGCGGCCTTGCTGGCCACATCGGCCAGCCTGCAAGCGCAGAATTTTCCGATCACAGCCGGGCAAAAAGCCACCGCCAGCCAGGTGGCCCAAACCGGCGTTCCCCTGGCCGATCTGGCACCCAACGCCCCCGACGAATACACCGTCAAGCGCGGAGACACCTTGTGGGCCATCTCCGGCGTGTTCCTGAAAACGCCCTGGCGCTGGCCCGAGTTGTGGGGCATGAACCTGGAAGATATCCGCAACCCACACCGCATTTACCCCGGCCAGCAGCTTTACCTGGACAAATCCAGCGGGCGCGCGATTTTGCGCGCGCGCCAGCAGGCCGGTGGCGGCGGCACGCCGGGTACGGTGCGGGTATCACCGCGCACCCGTTATGAGTCACTGGCCGACGCCGCCATTCCCACTTTGTCGCCGCAGGCGATTGAGCCCTTTCTGTCAGAGGCACTGATCGTGGACGAAGCGGCGTTTGCGCTGGCGCCACGTATTGTGGCGGCCCAGGAAGGCCGGGTCTTGCTGAGCCGGGGAGACCGCGCCTATGCGCGCGGCGCCTACAGCAGCAAGGAGGGCGGCAAACCGCTCAGCGACGCCAGGGGCGAGCCTGTGGCTTACCGGGTGTTTCGCAACGCAACGCCGCTGAAAGACCCCACCACGGGCGAAATCCTCGGCTATGAAGCCCTGTTTCTGGGCAAGGCCGAGCTGGTACGGGGTGAATCCACCGCCACGGTCAAGGACAAGGACGGCAAGGATTCGACCGAAGTGGTGCCGGCAACACTTGACATCCTGATCGCCAAGGAAGAAATGCGCGTCGGCGACCGGCTGGCACCCGAGCCACCGCGCGAACTGCTCAGTTATGTGCCGCGCGCCCCCGCCTCGCAGATTGAAGGCCAGATTGTCTCGATCTACGGCAGTGCCGTGTTGTATGCAGCCGGCAACCAGGTGGTGGTGCTGAACCGGGGCGCCCGGGACGGGCTGGAACGGGGTCACGTGATGGCCATCCAGCGCAGCGGCGAACGCCTGACCGACCGCACCGATTCCGCCCGGACGCAGATCCGGCTGCCGAATGAGCGCAATGGCCTGATGATGGTTTTCCGGACCTTTGAGAAGCTGTCTTATGCGCTCATCCTGGAAGTCACCGATGGCGTCAAGGTGGGCGACCGCTTCGTCAACCCCAACTGAGGCCTCACCCCACGCCGCCCATTGCCGGCCTGAAGGTCTTCGCCACAGCCTGAGCACCGCAAGCCCGTGCAAGCCGCTGAACTGGGCGCCTGGTTACGCCTTTCCCTCACGCCCGGCCTGGGCAATGCAGGTGCCCGCCGGCTACTGGCAGCTTTTGGTTCGGCGCAAGCCATTTTTGAGCAAAGTCCCGCCACGCTGAGCCGGTTTGGAAGCGGTCTGCTGGCCGATGCCTTGCACGCGGAACCCGCGCAGCTGGCGGCACAGCTGCAAACCACCCTGGACTGGCTGGCCGCTGCAGACAACCGGCATGTGGTGACCCTGGGCGACGCGGCCTATCCCTCGGCCCTGCTCGACATCGAAGACCCGCCTTCCATGCTTTATATGCTTGGCGCCCTTGATTCACGCACGCAAGCCGCTATAAAAAACAGAGCATCCTGCCTGGCCATCGTGGGCAGCCGAAACCCGACGCCGCAAGGCGAGCACAACGCCCGGCAGTTTGCCAGGGTGCTTGCCGAGACCGGTATCTGCGTGGTGTCGGGTCTGGCACTGGGGGTGGACGGTGCGGCCCACGACGGCGCCTTGCTGGGCGGCGGAATCACGCTGGCCGTGGTCGGAACCGGGCTGGACCGGGTTTATCCGAAACAACACCTGGCGCTGGCGCAGCGGATTGCGCAGCAGGGCCTGCTCATCAGTGAGTTTCCCTTGGGCACGCCACCGCTGACGGCCAATTTTCCCAAGCGCAACCGCATCATTTCCGGCCTCTCACAGGGAACGCTGGTGGTGGAAGCTGCCCTCCAATCGGGTTCGCTGATCACCGCGCGCCTGGCCGCCGAACAGGGCAAAGAGGTGTTTGCGATTCCCGGCTCCATCCACTCGCCGCAGTCACGCGGCTGCCACGCCCTGATCAAGCAGGGGGCCAAACTGGTGGAGTCGGCGCAGGACGTGCTTGAAGAGCTGAAACTGCCGGGTAGCAACCCACTTTCCGCAGCTCAAGGGCCGGAGGACCCGGCATCGCCGGACAGCCCGCTGCTGGCCGCCATGGGCTTCGAATTGGTCGGGCTGGACGCCCTGCAGGCGCGTACCGGGCTGCCAACCGCCGAACTTCAGGCGCAGCTGCTGGCACTCGAGCTGGCCGGCACCGTGGCCAGATTGCCAGGTGGACTGTTTCAACGCCTGGCTGCGGCCTGACACAAAAACCGGCGCCAGGGAGCCTCCCGGACTTGGGAATCGTCGGCTGCAAATCGACCGCAGCGGTCCATTTTTCACCGTCTTTTTGTCCCATAGCCGGGCTATGGGCCTGCAAATCCGGCCAAAACTGTCCTCGCTGGGGCCGATTTTCGCTCTCGACGCCCCAAGCCCGACAGGCTCCCGGAACTGCGTTATATTGGATACATGTTCGAAGTGCTGGTGTATGTTTACGAAAATTATTGGCAGGGCGATGCCTGCCCCGAGTTGCACCAGCTCAGCCGCAAACTGACGGCCGTGGGCTTTGAAGCCGATGAAATACAGGCAGCGCTGGTCTGGCTCAACGGCCTGAACATTGCCGCCCAGAACACCCAGGCGCGGCAAGCCGGCGATCCAGCTGCCCGCACGGCAGATGCAACGCCACTGCCTCCCACCCCGTCCTTTCAGGCGCAGTCCAGCAACAGTCTGCGTGTCTATTCGGTGGCCGAGCAGGAGCATCTGGGCGCGCAGGCGCTGGGTTTCGTGAGTTTTCTCGAGTCTTCCGGTGTGCTGCCTTCGCTGATGCGGGAAATTGTCATAGACCGCGCCATGGCGGCACCCGGCGACCCACTGGCGCTGGACGACCTCAAAATCATTGTGCTGATGGTGTATTGGAGCTTTGGCGAAGAGCCCGATGCCCTGGTGCTCGACGAACTCTGCGACGACGCGGACTTCCGCGTTGCCCATTAAAGCCCCCACGTTCGCTCACTGCGTATGGCTCTATGCCCCCGGGGGGCGCTGCGCCTGCGCACTGGCGGAGCCATATCCGCCGCCCGCGCTGGCGATCAGCCGAGCAGGCGTTCGGGATTTGCGTCGAGCTTGGCCAGTGCATCACGCGTGGCGCGCACCGTGAGGGCTTCCTCTTCGGTCGGCACCAGCAAGCCGGCCTGCAGGTAGGCGGCCAGGCGACGCGCCTGGATCAGGAAATTGCGGCCGTCGGTCGAAGCAAACAGGTGCAACTGCTTGCGCTCGCTGCGCCACGCGAACTGGACCTGGCTGACTTTGCCGTTGTGGTCCAGGCTGAACCAGGCGCCCAATTGCAGCTCCTGGGCCCAGGAACGCATGGCTTCGCTGGGCTGGCTGCCGCCATCGGCAATCACCTCGATGTCTGAAGCATCGATGCCTATCATCATGACCAGGTTCTCGCCGTCCAGCGGCAGATCGCCCACATCTTCATCGGACAGGTAGTCCTCCAGGTTGGCCAGCCGGTTGGCCATCTCCTGGATGCGCTCCTGCGAGATCGAGTCGGTCTTGGACATGAAGGCGTCAGCCAGCGTATCGCTGATGATTTTCAGATGCTGGTCCTGCACCGCTTGCGTCATGCCCAGCATGGTCATGCCCAGCCGCAACAAGTGCAGCAATTTGGGCAAGTCGGCAATCACCTTCGCCCGGTCATTGCGGTTGGGTTTGGCACTGGCCGCCCACACCAGATCGGCCGCGGCCTGCTTGAGCGTGATCGTCTCTTTGTGCTGGGGACCGTTTTTCATGGCCGCAATGGCCAGCACCTCGGCCCAGATCTTGAAGAGAAATTCGCGAATCTCCTCGCGCACCGGCATGTCGTTGAGCATGCTGCGCATCTCGATGGTGTACTGGATGGCCATCGTTTCCTTCTGCTCCAGCTGCTGGGCCACACCCACCACGCGCGCCGCACTGCCATGCTCGGAAAGAAAGCGCGACAGGAATTTCTGGAATTCGTCGTACACCAGCTGAAAAACCCGCCTGCCGGTCTCGGGGTATTGCTCAATCACCTGCACCACACGCTTGATCTCCACCTCCAGCGCGCCGCCCGTGACATTGGCATCAAAACCCAGCACACAGGAGCCCATGCGGTCTATCAGGCGCCTGGCCGGATGCTGCAGGGAGCCAAAAAATTCAGGCTCGGAAATGGCGACACGCAGCACCGGCATCTGCAGACGGGCAAACCAGACGCGCACAGCAGGCGGAATGCGGTCTTCCGCCAGAATGCTCTGAAACATCAGGGCTACGATTTCGATGGTGGCTTTTTCACTGGACGTGGAGGCGGCCTGCTTGAGCTCGGTGCTGCGTTGCCGCAAGGTGCCTGCAGCCTGCTCCACCTCGACTGCGCCATACACATGGTCCGCCGCATCCACCAGGGTGCCTTCATAAGCGGCATCGGCCGGGCCCGCCGTGGCGCGTGCGCCCTGGACCCTGGACATGGCTTGCGCCAGCTTGGGCGATGGCTGGTTGTCGTGGGTGTGATCAAAATCCACCGCATGGTCGGACAGCAAACGCTTGAGGTGGCCCATCACCCCCTGCGCCCGCATGCGCGCACGCGCCAGCGGGGAAGTGCCGGTTTGCATGCGGGTTTCGTCGAGGATGTCGCTCCTGGCCTGCGCGGTATCCGAAGGCCCAGCACCCCGCCCTGCCGGGCCGGCACGTCCGCCTTTGCCCGCGGAGCTTCTGCCGCCGCCCGAGCCGCCTGCGCTTGACGCAGCACCCGAACCCCGCCCGCTGAACCCGGAGGCCGCATGCCGGGAGGAGGCGCCGCCATCCGGGTCGTAATCGGAACCTCCAAAGTTGCTCGCCCCAGAGCCACCGCCACCGTAACCACGGCTTCCGCTTCCGCCTCCATAACCGCCGGAGCCCTGGCCACCGCCACCGGCCTCGGCCACAGGCGCGATGTCGCTGGCCGGTGCGGCGCCAGGCCGCGAACTGGCCGCCGGTTCAACAGGCACCGCAGACGGCGTACGCTTGACCAGGGCGCGCCTGTCGATGTCCACCATGACGTTTTCCTTGATCAGGAACTCGTTGGCGGCACGGTAGGCTTCGAGCAAATGCGTCATCAGGTGCTGCTGGATCAGGTCCTGCACCACCAGCCATGACTCCCGCGACAAAGGCGTCAGGGTCCACTGCTCGACCAGGTTTTGCGACAGCACCTCAGGACGCAGAATGTCCTCTTTGGCAAGCTCGGACCCGCCCTCCAGACTCTGCACACGCAAGCGCAGGTCATTGAGCTCCCAACTGGCGCTGTCCAGCAGGCGCAGCGCCAGCCGCGAGGCCAGAATCCTGTTTTCCATGACCTCGTTGCCCATCAGCTCGAACTTGCCGCTGTCCAGCGACAGGCGCACCGAGGTGGTGGTGGTGGGCGTCAGGGCTTTTTTCCAGGCGGCTACGGTGGCCTGAACCCAGATACTCTGGTTGCTTTGAAAGGAAATCCAGGCATCGCGGCGGTCCTGCATCTCGCGCGCATTGCCACTTTGGTCCATCAGCCCCGACAGCTTCTCCCTGATGCTGTCCGCCAGCTCAGGCAACACCCCCGACGCATGGCTCACAAATCGTTCGCGCGCCTGCCTGGCTAGCAGAAGATCCCTTTTGGTATTGGCGGCCACGAGCGTGAGGTCTTGTTTTGGGTATGACTTAAACCGTTGCTCCGGCGTTCGGATCGCGCGGGTCCTCTTCTTTTTTTCCGGAAGGCTTGATCAGGTCTTCGCGCTTGATGCCCAGCCACATGGCAATGGCAGCAGCCACAAACACCGACGAGTAAATGCCAAACAGGATACCAATAGTCAGCGCCAGCGCAAAGTAAAACAGCGTCGGCCCGCCAAACAGCAGCATGGACAGCACCATGATCTGGGTCGAACCGTGCGTGATGATGGTCCGGCTGATGGTGGACGTGATCGCATTGTCGATGATCTGCACCGTGTCCATCTTGCGGTAGCGCCGGAAATTCTCCCGGATACGGTCAAAAATCACCACCGACTCGTTGACCGAATAACCCAGCACGGCCAGCACCGCCGCCAGCACCGAAAGCGAAAACTCCCACTGGAAAAACGCGAAAAATCCAAGAATGATGATCACATCATGCAAATTGGCGATGATCGCCGCGACGGCGTATTTCCATTCGAAGCGAAAGGCCAGGTAGATCATGATGCCAACCACCACCATGGCCAGCGCCTTCAGGCCATCCTGGGCCAGCTCTTCGCCCACCTGCGGTCCGACAAACTCGGTACGCCGCAGCACCACCTGCGGATCACCGGCCTTGAGCGCGGCCATGACCTTGTCGCTCTGCTGTGCCGTGGTCACGCCTTTTTGGGCCGGCAGGCGGATCATCACATCACGCGCGGTACCAAAATTTTGCACCTGAACGTCGGTAAAACCCAGACCGGCGACGGTACCGCGAATTTTCTCGACATCGGCGGGCTGGGAATACCCCACCTCCATCACCGTACCGCCGGTGAACTCGACCGAAAGATGCAGGCCGCGTGAAAACAGGAAAAATACCGCCAGCACAAAGGTGCCCAGCGAAATCGCGTTAAACACCAGTGCATGCCGCATGAACGGTATGTCTTTGTGTATTTTGAAAAATTCCATGAGGCGCCCGATTTCTGGTTAGGTCTGGTGGGTCGAGGGGGCTGGCTTGGCCGCCTTGGCAGGCAGCCCTGAAGCACCCGCCGGACGCCACACGGTGCCTATGGACACCGATTTGAGTTTTTTCTGCCGGCCGTACCAGAGGTTGACCAGCCCGCGCGAGAAAAACACCGCAGAAAACATGCTGGTCAAAATGCCGATCACATGGACGACGGCGAAGCCGCGCACCGGGCCGGAACCAAAAGCCAGCAGTGCCAGGCCGGCAATCAGGGTGGTGATGTTCGAGTCCAGGATGGTGGCCCAGGCCCGTTCGTAACCGGTATGAATCGCGGCCTGTGGCGCCGCACCATTGCGCAGCTCTTCACGCACCCGCTCGTTGATCAGTACGTTGGAGTCAATCGCCATGCCCAGAGCCAGCGCCATGGCAGCCATGCCCGGCAGGGTCAGGGTCGCCTGCAGCATGGACAGCACCGCCACCAGCAGCAGCAGGTTGACCGCCAGTGCCAGGCCGGAGAACAGGCCAAACAGCATGTAGTAGGTCGCCATGAAGGCCACGATGACCAGGAAACCCCAGGCCACGCTCTGGAAACCCTTGGAAATGTTTTCTGCGCCCAGGCTCGGGCCTATGGTGCGCTCTTCAATGATCTCCATGGGCGCAGCCAGCGAGCCGGCGCGCAGCAGCAGGGCCAGATCATTGGCTTCATTGACACTCATGGAGCCGGAGATCTGGAAACGGTTGCCGAGTTCGCTCTGGATCACAGGCGCAGTCAGCACTTCGCCCTTGCCTTTTTCAAACAGCACGATGGCCATGCGTTTCTTGACGTTTTCACGGCTGGTGTCGCGCATGATGCGTCCCCCCTTGGCGTCCACCGTCAGGTCCACTTTGGGCTGCTGGCTTTGGGAGTCAAAACCGGGCTGGGCATCGGTCAGGCTTTCGCCCGTCAGGATGACCTGCTTTTTGACGATGACGGCGCGGCCATCACGCTCCAGGAAACGCTCGGAACCAAAGGGCACGGCGCCCGCGCCGCTTTCAGCCGCCCGACCTTCCGCGCTTTCATCGACCAGGCGCATTTCCAGTGTGGCGGTGCGGCCCAGAATGTCCTTGGCCTTGGCGGTGTCCTGCACACCGGGCAGTTGCACCACAATGCGGTCCAGCCCCTGCTGCTGAATCACCGGCTCGGCCACGCCGAGTTCGTTGATGCGGTTGTGCAGTGTGACCATGTTCTGCTTGAGCGCCTGCTCCTGCACCAGCCGCGCCGCTTCGGGTTTGATGCGGGCGGTCAGCCGGAATTCACTGCCGTCCGGCGACTCCGCCGGCACCAGGTCGGGGAACTGGTCCTGGAAGACCCTTTTGGCGGCCTCCAGCGTGGCCGTGTCGCGCAGCCTGATCTCAATCGTCTGGCCGGCCCGGCTGATGCCGCCATGCCGCACATTTTTTTCGCGCAGGGCCAGACGGATGTCACCGGCCAGCGACTCCGCCTTTTTGGTCAGCGCCGCCTGCATGTCCACCTGAAGCATGAAATGCACGCCGCCGCGCAGGTCCAGCCCGAGGTACATGGGCCGCGCGTTCAGCGCCGTCAACCAGGCCGGGGAGCGCGACAGCAGATTCAGCGCCACGATATAGGAAGGCGCAGCCGGATCGGTGATCAACACCTTTTCGATGGCGTCTTTGGCTTTGAGCTGGGTGTCGGTGTCACCAAATCTGGCCTTCACCGAACTGCCTTCAAAACTCACCAGGTCCGCCTTGATGTTCGCGTCCTTGAGCGCCTGCTCAACGCGGGCAGCCGTTGCACTGTCGATCTTGACACTGGCCTTGGCGCTGGAAACCTGCACCGCAGGCGCCTCGCCGAAAAAATTGGGCAAGGTGTAGAGGGCCGCAATCAACAAGGCGACGAGGATGATCGCGTACTTCCATGCCGGGTAACGATTCATGAGCGTGCTGTTCCTGGGAAACGGGTGAGGAAAAGGCCGGCCCGCGCCGGTCGGTAAAAACGCCTGCGCGCCTGCTTACTTGATGCTGCCCTTGGGCAAAACCTGGACGATGGCGCTGCGCTGCAACTGGACTTCGGTGCCGGTGGCAACCTCAAGGCTCAGATAGGCGTCGCCCATCTTGGTCACTTTTCCGAGCAGGCCGCCAGCGGTCACCACTTCGTCGCCCTTGGCCAGCGCATCGATCATCGCGCGGTGCTCTTTCTGCTTTTTCATCTGGGGACGAATCATCACAAAGTAGAGCACGACAAACATCAATACCAGAGGCAACATGCTGGTCAGCGAGGACATCATGCCGCCTTCGGCAGCAGCGGCAGGGGCGGTTTGGGCAAACGCAGTAGAAATAAACACGGCAGACTCCACAACAAGGAATGGGCACCCACTGTCAGTACCGGGGCGCAGAGCCTCTGATTGTATGCGGGCAGGGGTTCTGCGGGCGGGTCAGGGCCACTGCTCGCCGCG
Source organism: Asaia bogorensis (assembly GCA_943371375.1). GTDB lineage: Bacteria > Pseudomonadota > Gammaproteobacteria > Burkholderiales > Burkholderiaceae_C > Polaromonas. The sequence goes on along the minus strand of CALRUM020000008.1, from coordinate 126,385 downwards.
CTCCGCACCCGGGCAAGCCCCCAGGACCGCAGCAGCCGATGTGAGTGAGCACTCCGAAACCAGGTTTTACCCGAAAGCTGGGCCTGGCAAGCCGGTTTTCAGGCGGCGATCTGATGCACGGCCGAAACCGGCTGCCGAAAGGCCCTCAGAGCCTGATCCCACTGTTGCTGTGCCTGCAGGGCATGGCGCGCCTTGACGTGGCCGTAACCCCGGATCAGTTCGGGGATGCGGGCGACCTCCAGCGCAGCCGCATGGTTGCCGGCATCCAGGGTCCCGAGGATTTCCTCGATGCTGGCCAGGTATTGCGTGATCAGCGCGCGCTCCATCCGGCGTTCTTCGGTGCGGCCAAAGGGGTCCAGCGCCGTGCCGCGCAAGCCCTTGAGGCGCGCCAGCAGCCTGAACGCGCTCAGCATCCAGGGGCCGAACTTCTGCTTTTGCAGCTCGCCCTTGTCATTGGTTTTGGCGATCATGGGCGGCGCCAGGTGGTAGTTGAGCTTGAAATCACCTTCAAACATCGCGCCCACCTTGTCATGGAAACTGCGGTCGGTGTGCAGGCGGGCGACTTCGTACTCGTCCTTGTAAGCCATCAGTTTGAACAAATACCGGGCGACGGCCTGGGTCAGCAGTGTCTTGCCGAGAACCGATTCGGCCTGCTGCACCCGGTCCACGAAGCTTTCGTAGCGTTTGGCATATGCCGCGTTCTGGTAGTCCGTCAAAAAGGCCACGCGGCGCGCCACCAGTTCGGCCAGGCCCTGGCGCGGCGCCGGCATGGCGATCACCTGCGCCGAGGTCAAGAGCTTTTCCACCGACGGCAGGTCATGGGCTGCGCGGCGGCCCCACTCGAAGGCCGTCTTGTTGTTGTCCACGGCCACGGCGTTGAGTTCAATGGCACGCATCAGCGAGGCGTATTCCAGCGGAATCCAGCCCTTTTGCCAGGCATAACCGAGCATCATCGGATTGGTGTAAATGCTGTCCCCCATCAGTTTCGTGGAGGCGGCGTCGGCATTGAAGGCGCCGACACCGGCCACGCCGACGGCCTTGACAATTTCGGCGGCACAGGCATCCGCCGGGTTCTGCCAGTTGGCGTCATGCACAAAAGCCGCCGTCGGCGTGCTGTAGGAATTGAGCGCCACATGGGTGCGGCCCTCGCGCATGCGCAGCACGGTCTCCTTGCCGGCCGCCACGATGGGGTCGCAGCCTATGATCAGGTCGGCGCCGGCCATGCCGACGCGGGTGGTGCGGATGTCGTCCTGCGTCGCGCCTATCAGCACATGGCTCCAGGTCGCGCCGCCTTTTTGCGCCAGGCCGCCGGCATCCTGCGTGACGATGCCCTTGCCTTCGATGTGGCCGGCCATGCCGAGCAACTGGCCGATGGTGATGACACCGGTGCCGCCGACGCCAGCCACCACAATGCCCCAGACCTTGCCATCCACGCTTTCGGTGGCGGGGATGCGCGGTTCGGGCAGCGCGCCCATCCCGAACGGTGAGGCCGCCTTGCCCTTGGCCTTTTTCCTGAGCTGGCCGCCTTCGACCGTGACAAAACTCGGGCAAAAACCTTTCAGGCAGGACATGTCCTTGTTGCAGGTGGACTGGTTGATCTGGCGCTTGCGGCCGAATTCGGTTTCCAGCGGCTCCACGCTCAGGCAGTTGGACTGCACACCACAGTCGCCGCAACCCTCGCAGACCAGCTCGTTGATGACCACGCGGCGCGCCGGATCGACCAGGCTGCCGCGCTTGCGGCGGCGCCGTTTTTCGGTCGCACAGGTCTGGTCGTAAATGATCACGGTGGTGCCCTTGATCTCGCGGAACTGCCGCTGGATCGCGTCGAGCTCGTCACGGTGGTGGACGGCCACACCTTCCACCAGCGTCACGCTGTCGTATTTCTCCGGCTCGTCGGTCACCACCACAATTTTGGCCACGCCCTCGGCCCGCATGGACTGCGCAATCTGCACCACCGAATGGCCCTCGGGCCGCTCGCCGACCTGCTGGCCGCCGGTCATGGCGACCGCGTCGTTGTAGAGGATTTTGTAAGTGATGTTGACCCCGGCGGCCACCGACTGGCGCACCGCCAGCGAACCGCTGTGGAAGTAGGTGCCGTCACCAAGATTGGCAAAAATGTGCTGATCGGTGGTGAAAGGCTGTTGCCCGACCCAGGGCACGCCCTCGCCGCCCATCTGGGTAAAACCCGAGGTACTGCGGTCCATCCACAAGGCCATGAAATGGCAGCCAATGCCGGCCATGGCACGTGAACCTTCAGGCACCTTGGTCGATGTATTGTGCGGACAACCCGAGCAGAACCAGGGCTGGCGGTCGGCCTTGATTTCCAGCACCTGCAGCGAGCGCTCCTTGGCTTGCAGAATGGCCAGTTGCGCATCGAGGCGTGCCGTCATGTCGCTGTCCAGACCCAGTTTGCGCACACGCTGGGCAATCGCCTTGGCAATCAGCGAAGGCGACAGGTCGGCGTTGGCGCGCAGCAGGGTGTTGGCCGCCGGGTTCGGCATCGACCACTCGCCGCCGCTGAAGTCGCCTTCAACTTCGTTGAACTTGCCATAGATGTTGGGACGCACGTCAGCGCGCCAGTTGTAGAGCTCTTCCTTGAGCTGGTACTCGATGACCTGGCGTTTTTCTTCCACCACCAGTATCTCCTGCAAGCCGGTGGCAAATTCGCGCGTGAGCTGGGCCTCCAGTGGCCAGACCACGCCGACCTTGTGCAGCCGGATACCAAGCTGGCGGCAACTCGCGTCGTCCAGGCCCAGGTCGATCAGGGCCTGGCGCGTGTCGTTGTAGGCCTTGCCGCTGGCGATGATGCCGAAGCGGTCATTCGGCCCCTCGATGACGTTGTAGTTGAGCCGGTTGGCGCGGATGTAGGCCAGCGCGGCGTACCACTTGTAGTCGAACAGACGCGCCTCCTGGTCGAGTGCCGCATCCGGCCAGCGGATATGCACGCCGCCGGCAGGCATCTGGAAGTCGGTCGGAATTTTGATCTGCACACGCCCGGGATCTATCATCGCGGTGGCGCTGGACTCGACAATTTCCTGGATGGTTTTCATGCCGGCCCAGACGCCGGAAAAGCGGCTCATCGCAAAAGCATGAATGCCCAGATCCAGAATTTCCTGCACATTGGCCGGAAAAAACACCGGCAGGCCGCAGGCCTTGAAGATGTGGTCGCTCTGGTGCGCAGCGGTCGAGCTTTTGGCCACATGGTCGTCGCCAGCCACCGCAATCACGCCGCCCCAGGGCGTGGTGCCGGCCATGTTGGCATGTTTGAACACGTCCGAGCAGCGGTCCACGCCCGGCCCCTTGCCATACCAGATGCCAAACACACCATCGAACCTGTTGGTGCCGGGCGGCGAAAAGCCCAGCTGCTGCGTGCCCCATAACGCGGTGGCGGCCAGCTCTTCATTGACGCCAGGCTGGAACACGATGTTCTGCGCCTTGAGGTAAGGAGCGGCCTTGACCAGCGCCTGGTCGTAGCCGCCCAGCGGCGAGCCGCGGTAACCGCTGATGAAACCCGCGGTATTTTTACCGACCAGGGCATCGCGCTGGCGCTGCAGCATGGGCAGCTTGACGAGGGCCTGGACCCCGCTCATGAAGGCCTGCCCATAGTCCAAGGAATATTTATCGTCGAGCGTGACCGTCTCGAGGGCCTTGCGGATGTGTTCGGGCAGGGGGGCGTTCATCGTGTCTCCAGTCGTGGGGCTGAAACCGCCTTGTGGGCGGGGAAAGAAGCTGGTCCCCGGATAGGGTAGCGCCTCTATACAGGAACAAAGTGTAGGCGCGATGAACGGATAAGTCTTTGCTTTTTATGCCTTGTTTACCAGATTGTGGGAAAGAATCTTGCTTAAAATAGGCAATCATGGAAACACTCGACAAGTTTGACCTGGCCATCCTGCAAGAATTGCAGGCCGACGGCCGCCTCAGCAATGCCGAGCTCAGCAACCGTGTCGGCCTCAGCGCCGCGCCCTGCTGGCGGCGCGTGCGGGCGCTCGAAGAAGGCGGCTTCATCAAGGGCTACCGCGCAGAGATAGACCGGCACAAGATCGGCCTGGGCGTGCTGGCCTTTGTCCGGCTGGACGCCGACCGCAACACCGGCGACGCCACCAGCGCGATGGAAGAAGCCATACGCAAGCTGCCGGAAATCATTGCCTGCCACTACATCAGCGGCACCGGCACCTTCGAGCTGCAGGTGGTGGCACGCGACCTGGACAGCTTCTCGCGTTTTGCGCTGAAAAGCCTGTTGAACCTGCCCAACGTGAAAGACATGCACACCAGTTTTTCACTCGGCGAGGTCAAGGCCAGCAGCGCGCTGCCGCTGGGCCATCTCAAAAGTCCTGCGAGCTGACGGGCCCCGTTGCCCGCGACAAGGCCCCCCCAAGACCGGGTTTGCAGGCATTTAAGGACTTTGCCCTTATGCAGCCTGCGTATGCAGCTCCTGATTGAATAGCAGTTCGGCAGCAACCGGAGACTGCCCGCGCCGCCTCACCGGGGCCACAACACCCACAGCCGCAAAGGCTGGTTCACGCGGCTGGCCAGCAGGCCGGCCTCGGGTCCGGTACCGGCAAAATAGTCGGCACGCACGGCCCCGACAATGGCGCTGCCGGTGTCCTGCGCCATCACCAGCTTCTGCACATCCAGCGCAGCCCCGCGTGATGCCAGCCAGACCGGCGTGCCATAGGGAATGCTCTCCCTGTCGACCGCGATCGAGCGGCCCGGCGTCAGCGCAACCCCCTGGGCGCCGCGTGGGCCGGACGACGCGTCCAGCTCACTGAGCACCTCTTCGCGGAAAAAGATGTAGCGTGGGTTGCTCCACAGCAGCTGCGGCACACGCTGCGGGTTCTGCGACGCCCAGGCCCTGGTGGACTCTGTCCACGGTGCGCTCATGCGGCCCTGGCCTTGTTCACTGAGCCATTGGACGATGCTGCGAAAGGGCTGGTCGTTGGAGCCGGCAAAGGCCACGCGCGTGGTGCGCTGCGTGCCATCGGCCTCGGTGATGGCCAGCCGGCCCGACCCCTGGATGTGCAGGGACATCGCGTCGATCGGATCGGCCAGCCAGGCGATTTCCTTTCCCCTCAAGGCGGCCTGGGCCTCGGGCAGGGTGTCGATTTCCTGGCGTGTGTACCAGGGTTTGCGGCTGCCCAGACCGGCAGGCGGCTGGTACAGCGGGACGGTGTAGCCGGCTCCGGGCTGGCGCGCCGCCTTGAGCACGGGTTCGTAATAACTGGTGAGCAGGCCGTCGGCCTGACCCTGCGTTGTTTCGACCCGGTAGGGCTGCAGCCGGCTCACCATCCAGGCGCGCTGCTCGGCGCCGGACGCAATGCTCAAGCGTCGCACGTCGCCGCACAGGGGCGCAAAAACCGGACCAGGACGTTCGCAACTTTTCAGCCAGGCGTTCCAGGCTTCAAACAGGGCATCGGCCTCAAAGCCAGGCAACTCGGCCCAGCGCACGGGGACCCAGCGGCTTTTGCCTTGCAACCGGACCGCCGGCAGGGCCGAGGCATCGTCGGCGCGCGGCACGGTGACGGCTCCGCCCGGCGCTGCGGGTGGTGATGGCAGCAAAAGCACAGGTGCACTGCCGCAGGCCAGCAGCACCAGGGTGACGGCGATAATGGCGGCAACCTGCCTTATTCGGGAAAAAACAGTCATGGCCTTACTTTTACTGGAAGCCCTGGGGGCCTTGCTGATTCTGGTTTTTATCGTCTGGTGGACGATGTTTTCCGGGCGCAAAAATGGCGAGCTCAAAGACAGCAGCCCGCCAGCTGCTGACCCTGGCAAGCGCGACGATTCGCTATAAATTACGTAGCAGGTTAGCCAGCTCCACCGCTGACTTTACCCGCATTTTGTCGAAAACCCGGGCACGGTGCACCTCTACCGTGCGAACACTGATGTCGAGCTGATCGGCGACCAGCTTGTTCGGCAAACCCTCGACCACCAGTTTCATCACATCGCGCTCGCGCTCGGTCAAGCCGTCCAGCCGGGATTGCAGCCCGGTGTGTTCACTGCGCTGCGCCAGCGCCGAAGCCGACTGCGCCAGCGCCTGTTCGATGCGGTCCACCAGTGCGTTGTCGGAAAAAGGTTTTTCGCAAAAGTCGAAAGCGCCGCGTTTGACGGCATCTACCGCTGTGGGCACGTCGGCATGGCCGGTCAGGAAAATCACCGGCAGCGTTGGCAACAGGCCGCAGGCAATCAGCTTTTCAAACATGACCAGGCCACTCATGCCGCCCATGCGCACATCGAGCAGCGCGCAAGACGGCGTCACCACCCTGAAAGCCCCGGAAATCCGCGCATCGAAGGCTTCCGCGCTGTCAAAAGTCTCACTCGTCAGGCGCCGCGAGCGCAGCAGCCAGGCCAGCGCGTCGCGCACACTCGCATCGTCATCAACAATATAAACCGTGGCATTCTGGATCGGTTCCATCAAGACTCCTGGGCTGCCGGCGGCTGGTCGGTAGAGCGCACCGACACCGGCAATGTGAATGTGAAAATCGTACCGTGCGGCTGCACCGCTTCAAACCCGAGAAACCCGCCGTGTTGCTCAATCACCGTCCGGCACAGGCTCAAACCCAGCCCCATGCCTTCGGCCTTGGTGGTAAAAAATGGCGTGAAGAGCTGGCGCGCGACATCCGCGGCAATCCCGTCGCCATGGTCGATCACCGCAAACTCCACCCAGCGGCTGATCGCATTCGAGGCGGCCGGGCGCACACGCAAAATCAGCAGTTTTTCGCCGCGCCGCGCCGTGTCCATCAGCTGCATCGCCTGCATGCCGTTGCGCGCCAGGTTCAGCAGCACCTGCTCGACCATGGTCCGGTCGCACAGCACCGGCTCGCAGTGCTCATCCACTTCCATCTGCACCCGCACCGCGAGCTTGCGCGCCTGCAGGCTGACCAGCGGCAGCACCGCGTCGAGCAGGGCGCGCGGCGCAATCGGCTCGCGCACCTGGTCACGCCGGCGCACAAAATCATGCACACTTTTGATCACCTTGCCGGCGCGCTCGGCCTGCTCGGCAATGCGCCGCATGGCCAGCTGCAGGTCTGCGCCGTGTTCGGGCGACTCCGCGCTGGCCGCAGCGCTCTGCAGCAAATTGAGCGAGCCGGTGGCATAACTTGAAATCGCGGCCAGCGGCTGGTTCAGCTCATGACTCAGCAGCGAGGCCATCTCGCCCACCGTGGCCAGCCTGGCCGTGGCCTGCAGCCGGTCCTGGCTGGCGCGCGACAACTCCTCGATGCGGCGTTGCTCGCTGACGTCAAGAATCGCGCTCATCCAGCCGGTTTGTTTGCCCACGGCGTTGATCAGCGGCGCCTCGATGATCAGCACCGGAAAACGCGAGCCGTCGCGCCGCATGAACACCGACTCGAAGCCTTCGCGCGGCAAATTGGCGCCTATCTCCAGCCGCCGCGACTGGCGCTGCTGATACTCTTCGGCCTGTTCCGGCGGCCAGTAGGGCGGCAGTGCGGCGGGCTTGAGCAATTCGCTGGCGTCCAGCCCCACCATCTGGCAGAACGCCGGGTTGACATAGGTCACACGCCCTTGCAGGTCCCGCGCCCGCATACCCGTCACCAGCGAGTCCTCCATCGCCTTGCGAAAAGCCAGCGCATCGGCCAGGTCGTGTTCGACCTTGAGCCGGCGCCGCATGTCGCGGCCCAGCAGCGCCAGCACAGCGGCCAGCGCCACCGACATGGCGGTCACCAGCGCCGTCAGCAGATTCGGGAACAGGGCGGGTGTGCCGAGCCGGCTCTCCAGCCGCAGCACCATGGTATTGCCGGGCAGATCCAGCAGTTGCTGGGCAATGTAGGTACGGCTGCCGCGAGCCGGGTTGCCGAACATGGCCAGCCGCGTGCCGTCGGCCTCGGTGAGCGCCAGGCCACGGCCACCGGCCAGTTGTTTGCCCACCATTTCCGACAAAACGTCGGGCAACGAATAACTGGCCACCAGATAACCGGCCAGCCGGCCGCCCATCAGCACCGGCAGACACATGTCCATCACCTCCAGCCCGAGACCATCCGGCTGCGGCAGAAAATAACTGATGGAGTAGGCCGGCCCGCTGAATCGGCGCGCCGTGGCACAGGCAAAACTGATATCCGTCTGTGCGCTGTCACGGCCCAGGCGCTCAAACACCGGGCTGCGGTAAGGCGTCTCCGCCAGCGAGACAGTCGCCAGCGCCACATCCCGCCACTCCACGCGCACGATTTCGCGGTTCTCCCGCAGCAACTCTGCCGCGGGGAAGCGCCAGCCCTCCGGGCTCGGGCTGCCGGCCTGCAAGGCCTGCAGGCTCTGGACATTGCGGGTCAGCCCGGTGCGGATGTCGGTGGCCATCTGGACGGCGTCCTCTTCGAGCCGGCTTTGCACCAGACCCGCCTCGTAGCGCCCGGCCAGCCAGACCAGGGTGGAAAGAATCCCCAGCAACAAGGCCACCAGCAAGCCCCAGAGCGCCCAGCGGCGGCTCCAGCGCCGGGGGCCCGCCAAAAATGGCGCGGCGCGGGCCGCCGTTCGGGTCGGGCTCACAACACCCCGTGGTTCAGGGCCGGCAGTTGCGTGCGCCAGCCATTCAGGCGTTCACGTACGACCTCCGCCAGCACCAGCGCAGGCCCCTGCGCCTGTTGTGCCAGCACCTGGCCCCAGGGGTCAAGCACCAGGCTCTGGCCCCAGGTGCGGCGCCCGTTCTCATGGATGCCACCCTGAGCGGCGGCCAGCACATAGGCCAGGTTTTCTATCGCCCGCGCGCGCAGCAACACCTCCCAGTGCGCCTGACCGGTGGTCCAGGTAAAGGCACTGGGCACCAGCAGCAGATCGGCTTTCATCGCCCGGTAAAGCTCCGGGAAACGCAGGTCGTAACAAATGCTCAGGCCGACCCGGTAGCTGTGGCCGTCGCTGGACGGCAGATCAAAGGTCACCGGCGCGGCACCGGCTTCAATCACACGCGACTCGTCGTACTGCTCGGCGCCGTTGTCAAACCGGAAAAGATGGATCTTGTCGTAACGCGCCACACACGCCCCCTCGGGCGAATACACCAGCGCGCTGTTGTACACATGGCGGCTGTCGCTGGCACGCAGCGGCACCGTGCCGCCCACGATCCAGAGCCCGAACTGGCGCGCACACTGCGCCAGAAAGTCCTGCACCGGTCCGTGGCCGGGCGCTTCCGCAATGCCCAGCTTGTCGCTGTCCTTGTGACCCATCAGGCAGAAATACTCGGGCAGGACAGCCAGCTCGGCGCCTGCCGCACTGGCCTGCGCCAGCAGCTGCCGCGCGGCATCCAGATTGGCCTGCAACCGGGTACCTGAGATCATTTGCAGGGCGGCGACTTGCATCTTGACCCTTACCTTCTGATTTCTGCGCTGCTGCTGGCAGGGCTGGTGGCGGCGGCGGGAAGCGCCCGGCGGTCCACCTTGGTGATTTTGGGGTTGGCCCAGGTGCCATCGATGTGAAACTCCTGGGTCGCCGCCTGCGTCAGCGGCTGGCGCAGGAAATACTGCGCCAGAAAAGTCCCCAGACCGATGGCCGGGTTGATCACAGTGGCAATCAGCGAGGCCGTGCCGGCATTGATCTCGGGCACCACCACCACTTTGAGGTCCTGCGTTTCCCTGGCGATGTCGGCGCTGCCCTCCATCAGCACCGCCGCATTGACACCCTTCATCTGCAGGTTGTTGGTGAAAGCCAGGCCCTGCGTGATGTTGACATCGCCGCGCACAAAATCAAAAGAGAAGCCTTCCGAAAACACATCCCGGAAATCCAGCGTCAGGCGCCTGGGCAAGGCCTGCAGGCTGAGCACGCCCAGCAGCTTGGCAATACCCGGCTCGGCCTTGAGAAACTGGCCCGAGGCCACGTTGACGTTGAACTGGCCATTCAGGCTGGGGTAATCCAGACTCAAGGGCGAGCCTATCCAGGCGATCTGGCCCTCCAGCTTGCCCTTGCCCCGGCGTATGACGTCGCTCATGCCAAAACGCTTGAGCAGCTCGCCGGAATCGGCAATGTCCAGCTTGAAATTCATCACCGTGCGCCGGCGCTCGGCCTGCGCCCTGGCGCCACCGGCCACCGGCAACTGCTGCGCATTCACCGCCACCCAGTTGCCGGTCGCGGTCAGGGTGGCCTCCGGCACGATGACGTTGAGCTTGTTCAGCCGCCATTCGCGCACACCGCCTTCACGCGCCACACTGGCGGCGTTGCGGTTGATCGCCTCGATCTCAACCCGGCCGAACTTTTTGCCGCGCAACTCGACATCCTCGACCACGATGTCCAGCGCCGGGATATTGGCCGGCTGCTCATTGAGAATGGCCTCCACCTCATTGGCGCTGCTTTGCCCCAGGCTGAGCCGCGACAGGCGCGCATACACCCGTCCGGCACCCCCGCCGGCGGGCTGGCCGAACTCGAGGTAGCCATTGAGCTCGGTCGCGTCAATGTTCGCGCGCCAGTTCAGGCCATCGCGCGATCCGCCCACCACCACATTGTTGAGCTTGCGCCCCTCGACCAGCAGCTCGCGGGCACGTATCGCCATGGTGGTGGGCAAATAGCCCTGCACCGCGCTGGCCTGGCCCGGGCGCACGGCGGCGGTCGCCGCTGCCGGCGCCGCACTGCTGCTGTCCAGCACTTTTTCCCAGGCGTCGATATCGACCGTCGCCAGGTTGATGTTGGCCGCCACCCCGCCAGCTGGCATGGGTGCGGTTTCTCCGGCCTCCAGCCCGATGGCCACGCTGCCACGCAGCACCCGGGGCTCGGGCCCGGTGATGTCGCGCACATAGGCCACAGAGGCCAGCCGTCCCACCGTCAGCGACATCTGGTCCTGGGTGGCCTGGGCGCCCACCACGCTCTCACGTACCACACTGTTGTCAAAACGCACGGGCAGCACACTGTCTGCGCTTTTGGTCAGCGGGGCCGGCAGGCTCAAGGCCATGCCCTGCAGGTTGCTGGTCATGCTGAGCTCGGTCGCACCTTTGCGAAAGCCCAGCGTGGCGCTGTAGGCTGCCGTGCCGCTGGCATAAGTACCGAGCCGGGAGACCATGCCCAGTTCCCTGGCCTGGCGCAAGCCCTCGCCGGTGAAACTGCCCTGCGCACGGATGAGCACACTGGCATCTGAAGACTCCGGGCCTGCCTGCGGCGCCCGCGCTGCTGCCTGGGCAGCCGGACGCATGCCCCCCTCCAGCCGCACATCACCGCCCAGCATGCGCGCCTGGGCGCCGGCAATCGCAAAACCGGTCTCCGTGAATTTCACCACGCCTTTGAGCCGCGTGAGCTGCGGTGTGTCCAGCGTGAACTGCACATCGTTGCCGGGCAAAGTGACGGCCCCCTGCACCTGGGTTTTGTCGATGTCGCCCAGCGGCAAGGTCAGCTGCAGCCGGTAGTCGGCCACGCCATTGGCCACTGCCCTGGCCAGCGCCTGACCCGTCAAGCCGGCCAGCGGCGATGTATTGACAAAACCCAGCGCCTCGCTGAGCGGACCTTTGATATCCGCGCCGACCTGCACGGTGGCGCCATGCATCAGGTCCGGTATGCGTGCATCTGCCTTGCTCAGTTGCAGCCCCGGAAAACCGGCCACGCGGCCGCTGGCGCCGTTGACCTGTAACGAGGCGCGGTCAAACACCAGCTCGCCGTCGAGCTCCGCCAGCGCCGGCCAGGGCTTTGTTTCGCGCGGCTGCACCAGCCTGGGCACATAGGTAAAACCGGCTTTGCTCACTTTTGCGGACACCCGGAACTCGCCTTTGGCCGGATCGGAAAACGGCATGTCCAGCAGGTTTCCCTTGAGCTTGAACTTCACATCGCTGAGCGCCCCCTGCGTCACCGCATCCCGCACGTAGTGGCGGACCCGGTCTGGCAGGATCAGCGGCAGGTAACGGTGTACCTTGCTGCCGTCGCCACGGCTCAGGCTGCCCTGCAGGTCCAGAACGCCCGGAAAGCGCGAATCATGCGCTGCAGGGGCGGCCGCGCCGGGAGCCGTCGGCACCGGATCGGCGGTGCGCCAGCTGGCCTGCGCGCTGCCCTGCGCGTCGGCATTGGCAAACACCATGTTGCGCAGCTGCAAATCGATTTTGGGGCCGGCCAGCTTCCACTGCGCATCGGTTGAGAACTGGTCCAGCAGCAGCCGGGGGTCTTCAAAAAAGCCGGGCAGGCTTATCTCGCCCCGGATAATTTTCACCCGGGCCTGCCCACCCTGCTGGGTGAAGTCAAAGTCCAGTGTGGCGCCGCTCACGCCGGGCCGCTCGCTGCGGCCAGCGCCAGCCGATTGCGCGGCCACTTCGAGCTGCGACACGCGGCCTTTGGCCGAATAGGCCGACGGCGCCTCCAGCGCGCCCTGCCACCTGGCATCAACCACATCCACCAGGCCTTTGGGCGCCAGGCTGGCGATCAGGGCACGCGCGGCGTCGCCCAGGGGCAGGCGATCAGCGATCAGCGCCAGCGCGGCCAGATCCAGCTTGTCGGCCTTGATCTCGCCCCGGGCCGGCGATTTCCCTTGCGCCTCCACATAAACCACGGAAGCATTGCCGCCGGGCCACTGCAGCCCGTCGCGCGTACGGAACTGCAAACCTTCGGTCGCCACATCAAAACCATTGGCAAAATGCCGCCCGGCAAGACGCCCGCTCACGGCCTGCAGTGCCAGCGGCTGCAAGGCCTTGCCGAGCTGCGCATCCACCTCGTGCAGCGCCACATCCGCCGTGCCACCCGTGATCTCGCCCCCTTTCACGTCCGCCCAGGCGCGCAAGGCACCGTTGCCCGACGCCAGCCGGATGCCCAGGCTTTCCAGGCTGGCATAACGCTGCACCTCCAGAAGATCCACCCGCGCAAACTCGGCGTACAGCTGCCCGGCCCAGCTTTTCCACTGCCCGGCACCGCCCGACCACAAAGGCTCACGAAACACCCCACGCAGGCTGAACCGTTCACCCCAGCTGGCCGGCGGCGTGGCATCCAGGCGCAGCAGATGGCGGCGCCCCGGATTGCGCATCGTGATGTCCACCCCGCTCAGGGCCAGCGGCGGCACCTGGCGCAAATCGTCGGTCCAGCGCAAGGCGCCGCCGCGGATGACAAATTCGGTTTGAGAGAAGAACCAGTCGGCGAAAGCACTCTGGCCGTCGCTGCGCACCTGGGACACATCCAGGCCGGCCACATAGATTTTTCCGTCCAGTGTGCGCCGGATGTCGAGTTCGGGCCGGTCAATGTAAAGCTGCTCAAAGCCAAGGCTCCACAGGGAAGACGGCGAGACCGCCGCCACCAGGCGCGGCAGGCGCAGCGCTTCACGCCCCTGGCCATCGAGCAACAGCACATCGCTGAGTTCAAAGGAAGGAATCAGGCCACCGGAGCGGGCCGAAATGCCGCCAATCCGCACCGGCACACCAAGTGCCTGGCTGGCCAGCGTTTCGAGGCGCGGGCGAAACTCGCTGATTCGCGGCACAATCCAGCCGTGAAGCAGGCCCCAGGCCATGCCGAACACCAGCCAGAATGCAAGCACCAGACCCAGCAGCCAGCGCGCAGCCAGCGCGGCAAATTGAAGGCGTCGGGAAGCGGGCGCAGGCTGGGGCAGTATCGATTGATCCATTGGCATGAGAATTATGACTGTCGGCGCCTTCGTCCGTTCAACGCAACACAGGGAAGTTTTTGTTAACTAGCGTGCTTCCTGCCGTGAGCGCTGCACCGGCTTCCCCCGATTATTCGCGCTTTGTCAGGCGGATACGGCGCCGCTATGCCGACGAGCTGGCGCTTTTACCGCCCGGTGTGCCGGTGCACGCCTCCATGCAGACCTGTTACACCGCGCTGCAGGCGCGCGGGCTGGACACCGGCGCCGCCCTGCGCGTGCTGCGCCAGCTGGTGCTGGAGCGTCTGGTCGAACTCGATTGCGGCCCGCCAGCGCAAACCGCCAGCGCGCCGGCGCTACCGGCCGCCGATGCGGCGCTGCGCATGGTGACCTGCGCCATGACCGATCTGGCAGAGCTGGCCCTGGACATCGCGGTACACGAATCACGCAAGCCGCTGGACGCCTTGTATGGTGCGCCACAGGTGTGCGAGGCGCCCGGCCAGCCTGGCCAACGCGCGCAGTTGTGGGTGATTGGCATGGGCAAGCTCGGTGCCAGGGAACTCAACGTCTCCAGCGACATTGACCTGATCTACGTTTATGAACAGGACGGCCAGACCCGTGGCCGGGACGATGGCCGGGGCGCCATCTCCAACCATGAATATTTCGCCCAGCAGGTCAAGGCCATTTACAACCTGATCGGCGAGACCACCGAACATGGCTTTGTCTTCCGCGTCGATCTGGCGCTGCGGCCCAACGGCAACTCCGGGCCGGCAGCGGTCTCGCTAGGCGCACTGGAAGACTATTTTCAGGTGCAGGGCCGCGAATGGGAGCGTTTTGCCTGGCTCAAAAGCCGGGTGGTGGCGCCGCGCGAGTGTGTTGCCAGCGGATCGGCCCAGGCCTTGCGTGCTTCGGTCCTGCCCTTTGTCTTCAGGCGTTACCTGGACTACGGCGTTTTTGACGCGCTGCGCGTGTTGCACCGGCAAATCCGCGAACACGCCGCCAAACGGGCGGCAGGCCATCCCGAGCGGGCCAACGACGTGAAGATGTCCCGCGGCGGCATTCGCGAAATTGAATTCACCGTGCAATTGCTGCAGGTGGTGCGCGGCGGGCAGTTTCCGGAGCTGCGCACGCGCTCCACGCTGGCGGCGCTGCAACGCATCGCCAGCGCCGGGCTGATGGCGCGCGACACGGCCATGGCCCTGGCCCGCGCCTATGTTTTCCTGCGCCACGTCGAACACCGCATCCAGTACCTGGACGACCAGCAAACCCATGTGCTGCCGACACGCGATGACGACCTCGCCTGGGTGGCGCAAGCCATGGGCTACAGCAGTTGTTGCCCGTTTCTGGGCGAACTCGATACGCACCGCGAGCTGGTGGCGCAGGAGTTTGACACGCTGCTGGGGAAAAAACCCGATTGCAAGGGCTGCGGCAAGGGCGCGGTCGCCGCACCCCAGGATATTGACGAGCTGCTTGAAAAGCTCTCCGACCGCTGGCCCGACAATTTTCGCGCGCGCATCGAGTTATGGCGTGAGCACCCTCGCGTGCTCGGCTTGCGCGACGAAGCCCGCGCCCGGCTGACCCAGCTGGTGCAGCGCACCGCGCAATGGCTGCTCGAAGGCAAGGTGGGCGAAGAAGCGGCGCTGCGTATTGTCGACTGGATAGAGCCGCTGCTGCGCCGCGAAAGTTACCTCGCCCTGCTGATCGAACGCCCTGCGGTGCACGAACGCCTGCTGCGGCTGCTGGGCGCCGCCCGGTGGCCGGCGCGTTACCTGCTGCAGCACCCCGGGGTGATCGACGAGCTGGCCAGCGACGCCATGCTGCATGAACGTTTTGATGCCAGCGCTTTCATGGAAGAGTTGCAGCAGCGCCTGGCGGCCCTGCGCCGCACCGGCGAGGATGACGAGGAAAGCTGCCTGAACCTGCTGCGCCGCGCCCACCATGCGGAAGTGTTCCGCACGCTGGCGCGCGATGTCGAAGGCGCGCTGACCGTCGAGCAGGTCGCCGACGACCTCAGCGCTCTGGCCGAAGCGGTGCTTGCAGTGACCACCGGCTGGTGCTGGCAACACCTGAAAAACCGGCACCGCGAGAACCCGCTGTTTGCCATCATTGCCTACGGCAAGCTGGGCGGCAAGGAACTCGGCTATGGCAGCGACCTGGACATTGTGTTTGTTTATGAAGACGAGGACGAGCGCGCGCCCGAGGTGTATGCCGGCTTTGTGCGCAAGTTGATCAACTGGCTGACCATCAAGACCGCCGAGGGCGACCTGTTTGAAATCGACACCGCCCTGCGGCCCAACGGAAACTCCGGACTTCTGGTCACGCGTTTTGAGGCCTACGCCAATTACCAGCAGCAGCGCGGCAGCAACACCGCCTGGACCTGGGAACACCAGGCCATCACCCGTGCGCGTTTTGTTCAGGGAAATCCGTCGCTGCAGCAACGTTTCGACGCCGTCCGCCTGGCGGTGATCAGCGCGGCGCGCGACATCCCCGCCCTGCGCCAGGAAATTGTCGCCATGCGCGACAAGGTGCGCACCGCGCATCCGGTCAAGGGTGAAAAGGCGGGCGGGAAATTTGACGTCAAGCACAGCCCGGGCGGCATGGTGGACGCCGAATTTGCAGTTCAGTTTCTGGTCTTGTCGCAATCGCGCGACCACGCGGAGCTGGCCGACAACGTGGGCAACATCGCCTTGCTGCAACGTGCCGAAGCGGCTGGCCTGCTGCCCGCAGGCATGGGCCAGGCAGCCGCCAGCGCCTACCGCGAGTTGCGGCGGGTGCAGCACCAGGCGCGCCTGAACGAAGAGCCGACGCAGGTCGCGCTGCCTGCACTGCAGGCCGAACGCGACGCCATCCTGGCGCTGTGGCACGCGGTGTTCGGCGCCTGAGCGGCGGGGCGTTTTTCTACTTGTCCGCCGGCGGCGGTGCTGCGCTCACACCCAGGCTGAGGTGGGCAAAACGCTGCAGCACCTGCTGGTCGGCGGCGTGAAACACAAACAGGCCGCGGCCGCGGGCGCGGACAATCAGGCGCGGCGCAATCAGCCAGTGCAAATAAGGCACATAAATGAATTTGGCCTGGGTGATGTCGGCCAGCGCCACCTGTTTGGGCCACAACCAGCTCTGCCGGATGCAGCTTGCATCAATTGCCGTGCGGCTGCGCAAAATCCAGTAGTAACAAAGCCCGATCACACCCAGCGTGATGCCAATGAACAGGGCGGCAGGGGTGGACCAGCCGGCGCCGGTCAGCCGGTCAAAGGCCTGGACTCCCCAGAAAACCAGCGCCGCCACCAGGACGCTGGCCAGCCCCTTGACGGCCAGAGGGAAAGCCGCGCCTTCGACCCGGTCATCGGCCGCCCCAGCCAGGTCCGGGGGCATGTTACTTCTTGCTGCCGCCGGGCGCCGCAGGGGCCGAAGCAGCGGCACTGGCGGCATCGGACTTGGCGGCATTGCTGAACAGGTCATCGACGTTTTTCTGCTCGTCCATGGCGTTGGTTTCTTCCTGCGCAGGCATCTCGATCTGGACCTTGTCGATGTCCACCTTCTGCTCCTTGTCGAGGAACATGGTCACCGTCTGCGGCACAAAAATCACGATCACGACCAGCATCAGCTGCAGCAGCACCCAGGGAATCGCGCCCAGGTAAATGTCGCGTGACTGTACTTTCGCCGGGATGGCCCCCGACTTGAACAGCGTGTCTGAAATACCGCGCAGGTAAAACAGCGCAAAACCGAAAGGCGGGTGCATGAAGCTGGTCTGCATGTTGACGCAGAGCAGCACACCGAACCAGATCATGTCTATGCCCATCTTGTCGGCCACCGGCCCGAGCATGGGCAGGATGATGAAGGCAATTTCAAAGAAGTCCAGGAAAAACGCCAGGAAGAAAATGAAGATGTTGACAACAATCAGGAAGCCGGTCTGGCCGCCGGGCAGGCCGGTCAGCATGTGTTCGATCCAGATACCGCCATCGACGCCCTGGAACACCAGCGAGAAGACGCGTGAACCGATCAGGATGAACACCACCATGGCGGTGATACGCATGGTGCCGGTCATGCCCTCCTTGATCATGGACCACGACAGCCGCCGGTGCAGCGCCGCCAGGATAAAGGCGCCGACCGCGCCCATGGCCCCGGCTTCGGTCGGTGTGGCAATTGCGGTGTTGATGCCGGGCAAGCCGCCCATGCTGCCAAGCACGGCAAAAATCAGGATGGCGGACGGGATGATGCCGCGCAGGCATTTTTTCCACAGGGCCCAGCCGTCCAGCGTTCTGGCCGACGCGGGCACGCCGGGCAGATAGGCCGGCCTAAAACGTGTCAGGAAGAAGGTGTACAGCGCAAAAATCACGACCTGCAGGATGGACGGGCCCCAGGCCCCTTTGTACATGTCGCCGACCGAGCGGCCCAGCTGGTCGGCCATGACCACCAGCACCAGCGATGGCGGCACCAGCTGGGTGATGGTGCCCGAAGCGGCCAGCACCCCGGTGGCGTAACGCATGTTGTAGCCATAACGCATCATGACCGGCAGCGAAATCATCGCCATCGCAATCACCTGGCCGGCCACGGTGCCGGTGATGGCCCCGAGGATGAAGCCCACGATGATGACGGAATAACCGAGTCCGCCGCGCATCGGCCCGAACAGCTGACCCATCGAATCGAGCATGTCTTCGGCCAGGCCGCACTTTTCCAGAATGGAGCCCATCAGGGTGAAAAAGGGAATCGCCAGCAGCAGCTCGTTGGACAGGATGCCAAACACATTGAGCGGCAGATTGGCCATGAAGGCCGCCGGGAACCAGCCCATCTCAATGGCGATAAAACCGCAGAGCAGGCCCAGGGCCGAGAGCGAAAACGCCACCGGAAAACCGATCAGCATGATGAGGATCAGCCCGCCAAACATCAGCGGTGCGAAGTCTTGCATGTTCATGCCGTCCTCCGGCCAAATATCCCGGCGGGAGCGGTCGTGCCGCCCGGCTTGTGCAGTCCAGCGTGGAAAATCATTGCAGGGGTCTTTCGTAATGAAGGTCCATGTCGTAGACATGCAGGAGCCAGCCGGTGCGCTTGATGATCTCGGACACACCTTGCAGCAGCATCAATGTGAAGCCCAGGGGCAACATCAACATCGCGGGCCAGCGGATCAGCCCTCCGGCATTGCTCGACATCTCATGCATCTGGTACATGCGCAGAAACAGCGGCGCAGAAAAATACAGCATCAGGGCCATCGCCGGCAGCAGGAAAAAGACCAGGCCAAACAGGTCGATCCAGACCCGGCCGCGGCTGGAAAACTGCCCGTAAATCACGTCCACGCGCACATGTTCGTTAACGCGCAGCACCTGCGCCGCGCCCATCATCACGCAAGCGGCAAACATGTACCACTGGATTTCGAGCCAGGCATTCGAGCTGATGTCGAAGGTGTAGCGGATGATCGCGTTGCCGGCGCTGATGACACAAGCCAGAATAACCGCCCATTTGGCGACGCTGGCGAACCGGTCGTTGACCCAGTCAATCAGGTGGGCTAGGGATAAAAGCGTTTTCAATGCGGGACCTCCGGGAAGCCTTGAGGGGTGAATCGCCGCACAGTCATGCGGCGCTGGGGAAAGCCCGTAAAGATAAACCAGTCTTACTGACGCGCGACTGACTACATCCAGCCTGGCCAGACGCTCATCCAGCACGGGCGCAATCGCGGCTGGCCCGTAATTGTAGGGCCAGCCCCTGTGCTGTCCTGCTAGGTAGTAGCCCTGTTGCGCAGTACGGCGGCGTGTCCTTTTTTTAAAACATTTGTTTTAATTAAATCAATCGTTTGATTTATATGCTCTAATGCGGCGCATGCCCGCCACCCCCGCTTTGCCCCCCCTCGCCGCACCCGGCCACGACCTGCGCAAGCAGCGCTCCGACGGCGTGGAAGCCAGGGCCCACCTGCTGCGCACGGCCTTGCGCCTGTTTTCCGAGAAAGGTTTTGCCAAGACCTCCACCCGGGAAATAGCCCAGGCCGCCGGGGCCAATATCGCCGCCATCAGCTACTACTTCGGCGACAAGGCCGGCCTCTACCGCGCTGTCTTCAACGAGTCCCTGGGCCAGCCTTGCGATGACATCTCGCGCTACCAGCCGATACATCTGAGCTTGCGCGAAGCGCTGGCGGGTTTCATGGACGGTTTTTTGCAGCCGCTCAAACAGGGCGATCTGGCGCAGCAATTCACGCGCCTGCACTTTCGTGAAATGCTCGAGCCCACAGGCCTGTGGGCGGAACAGATTGACAGCAGCATCAAGCCGGCCCATGCGGCGCTGGTCGAGGTCTTGTGCCGCCATCTGGGTGTCACCAAAGCCGACGACGATGTGCAGCGGCTGGCTTTTTCAGTCACCGGGCTGGCGATGCAGGTGTTTGTCAGCCATGAGGTGATTGGCGCGGTGCGGCCCCAGCTGATCGCCTCGCCCAAAGCCATAGACCTGTGGGCCAGCCGGCTGGTGGACTTTGCCGAGGCCATGGTGGCGGTGGAGCGCAGCCGGCGCCAGTCACTTGCCACTTTGAAAAAGACCAAGCCATGAAAGCTGCCCGACTTTTCGCCTGCGCCACGCTGCCGCTGTTGCTGACTGCCTGTGCGCTGCAATCGCCGCCCGCATCGGTGACGGCTCCAGCCCCCGCGCAATGGATGGCGCCGCTGCCTGCGGCGCAGCCGTTGGCCGGGCTGCCGCATCAGGGCAGCCTGACCGACCTGACACGCTGGTGGGAGCAGCAGGGTGACCCGCTGCTGGTGGAGTTGATCGCCGCAGCGCAGGCGGTCAGCCCGACCGTCGCCAGCGCGCGCTCGCGCATAGAGCAGGCGCGCGCCACCCGGGTGGCCGCCGGTGCCGCGCTGCTGCCCACACTCGATGCCTCGGCCAGCGTCAGCCGGGGGCGCTCGCAACAAGGCGCCGCACCGGGGGCCGTGCCCATCAGCACCAGCAGCCAGACAGGCCTGCAGGCGAGCTGGGAAATCGACCTGTTTGGCGGCAAACTCGCGGGCCGCGATGCCGCCAGCGAACGCCTGGCCGGCGCCCAGGCCTTGTGGCACGACGCCCGCGTTTCAGTCGCTGCCGAAGTGGCGAATCAGTACCTGAGCCTGCGCACCTGCCGCCAGCTTGAAGCCGTGACGGCGGCCGACGCCGCCTCGCGCAGCGAGACGGCGCGTTTGTCGGGCCTGAGCACCGGCGCCGGTTTCACCGCGCCGGCCACCGACGCGCTGGCCCGCGCCAGCGCCGCCGAAGCCAGCAGCCGCGCCACGCAGCAGCGCGCCTTGTGTGAGCTGGACATCAAGGCGCTGGTCGCCCTGACCGGCCTGACCGAGCCTGACATCAGACAAAAACTGGCTTCTGCCCTTGCCCGACCTGCACAAGCAGCTATGTTTTTTATAGCGTCTTTGCCGGCCGAAACGCTGGCACAACGGCCCGACGTGTTCAGCGCCGAGCGCGAGGTGGCCGCTGCCAGTGCCGAGGTCGGCAGCGCGCAGGCCGAGCGTTACCCGCGCCTGAGCCTGAGCGGCTCCATTGGCAACACGCGGCTGCGCAGCGGCGGCGCGACCAGCACGCTGGACACCTGGTCGATCGGCCCTCTGGCCTTGACGCTGCCGCTGTTTGACGGCGGCCGCCGCGCCGCCAATGTCGATGCGGCGGTGGCACGGTATGAAGAAGCCGCGGCGCTGTACCGCGCCCGCGTGCGCCAGGCCGTGCGCGAGGTCGAGGAAGCGCTGGTCAATCTGCAAAGCACGGCGGCACGCAGCGAAGACGCGCGCCTGGCCGCTGAAGGGTACCGCGCCGCCTTCACCGGCACCGAAGCGCGTTACAAAAGCGGCCTGGGCAGCCTGTTTGAACTCGAGGACGCACGCCGCACCCTGCTGGCCGCAGAGACCGGGCTGCTGTCGCTGCAGCGCGAACGCGCCAACGCCTGGGTAGCGCTGTACCGGGCCACCGGTGGCGGCTGGAGCGCCGCAGACGGCGGCCCCGCGCCCGCCACAGCCGCCCGGCCCTGACGCTGCCACCCCTCCAGATCACACCTGAACCAAGCCCCGCACCATGACCTACGCCAAACCGACACCCCGCACACTTGTCCTGATCGCCGTCGCCACCGCCGCCCTTGTGGCCGTGGCGGTGCTCGTGTTTTCATCCGGGAAAGGCGACGCGGACAAAGTCCCGGCAGCCGGCGCGGCGGCCAAACCGGCGCTGACGGTGGCCGTGGCACAGCCGGCCCAGACCAGCCTGCCGGTCACCCTGAATGCGAACGGCAACATCGTGGCCTGGCAAGAGGCTGTGATTGGCTCCGAGTCGAATGGCTTGCGCCTGACGCAGGTGCTGGTCAATGTCGGCGACACGGTCAAGGCCGGGCAGTTGCTGGCGCGTTTTTCCGGCGACAGCGTGCAGGCCGATGTGGCCCAGGCGCGCGCCAGCCTGGTCGAGGCGCAAGCCACCGCCGCAGACGCCGCCAGCAACGCGGCGCGGGCCCGCACCCTGCAAAACTCCGGCGCCCTGAGCACCCAGCAGATCAACCAGTACACCACCGCCGAGCAGACCGCCCTGGCCAGGGTGGCGGCGGCGCAGGCGGTGCTGGATGCGCAGCAGCTGCGCGGCAACAACACGCGGGTCGTGGCGCCCGACAGCGGCGTGATTTCCGCACGCAACGCCACAGTGGGTGCGGTGGTCGGCAGCGGGACCGAGCTGTTTCGCCTGATACGCGGCGGCCGGCTGGAGTGGCGTGCCGAGGTCACCAGCAGCGAAGTGGCGCGCATCAAGCCAGGGGCGGCCGCACTGGTGACCGCTGCCAGCGGGGCCAAGGTGCAGGGCACGGTGCGCATGGTGGCGCCCACGGTGGACCCGCTGACCCGCAACGCGCTGGTGTATGTCGATCTGCCGCGCAACACCAGCGTCAAGGCCGGCATGTACGCCCAGGGCGAGTTTGCCCTCGGCACCATCCATGCACTGACACTGCCGCAGCAGGCGCTGGTGCTGCGCGACGGCTTCAGCTACGCGATGCGCATTGAACCCGGCAACAAGGTGGTGCAGGTGAAACTGCAAACCGGCCGCCGGCTCGGCGATGCGGTGGAGATTGTTCAGGGCGCCAAACCCGGCGAACGTTATGTCGCCGTTGGCGCAGCCTTTCTGGCCGATGGCGACACCGTGCAGCTGGCACCGGCCGCTGCCGCAAGTGCAGAGTCAAAAACGGCACCAGCCCAGACCAGTCCTGCGCAAGCAGCTAGCAAATAGATAGCAGATTGCCGGAGTCAAGCATGAACGTTTCCGCCTGGTGCATACGCAACCCGATTCCCGCCATCATGTTTTTTGTCATGCTGTGTTTTGCCGGCGTGCTGAGCTACCAGGCGATGAAGGTGCAGAACTTTCCCGACCTCGATGTGCCGAACATCGTGATCTCGGCCAGCCTGCCCGGCGCATCGCCGGCGCAACTCGAAACCGATGTGGCGCGCAAGATCGAGAACGCCATCGCCTCGCTGCAGGGCCTGAAAAACATCTACACCAAGGTGCAGGACGGTGCAGCCACCATCACCGCCGAGTTCCGGCTGGAAAAGTCCACCCAGGAAGCCCTCGACGAAGTGCGCTCGGCGGTGCAGCAGGTGCGCGCCGACCTGCCGGCCGATGTGCGCGACCCCATTGTCAGCAAGATCAATCTGGCGTCGTCCCCGGTGCTGGCCTACACCATACGCAGCAAGGCGATGGACGACGAAGCCATGTCCTGGTTTGTGGATGACACCCTGACGCGCCGCCTGCTGACGGTGCCCGGTGTCGGCGCCGTCACGCGTGTGGGCGGTGTCAGCCGCGAGGTGCGGATTGCGCTGGACAGCGCCAAAATGGCAGCGCTCGGTATCAGCGCCGCCACCGTTTCGCGCCAGCTCAACCAGGTGCAACTCGACACTGCGGGCGGCCGCACCGACGTGGGCACCGGCGAACAGCCGGTGCGCACCCTGGCCACCGTGCAGTCCGCTGCCGAGCTGGGCCTGATCGAGCTGGCGGTAGGTGATGGCCGCAAGGTACGGCTGAACCAGGTGGCCGATGTGCAGGACACCGTGGCCGAGCAACGTTCGGCGGCGCTGCTTAACGGTGTGCCGGTCGTGGGTTTTGAAGTCGCGCGCAGCAAGGGCGCCAGCGAGGTCGAGGCCGGCCGTGGCGTGCGTGCCGCGCTGAAGGCGCTCCAGCTGAGCCGCCCCGATATTGAGCTGACAGAAGCCTTTGACTTCGTCACCCCGGTGGAAGAGGAATACAGCGCCTCGCTGACCCTGCTGATCGAAGGCGGCCTGCTGGCGGTGCTGGTGGTGTGGCTCTTTCTGCGCGATTGGCGTGCCACCTTTGTGTCGGCCGTGGCCTTGCCGCTGTCGGTGATCCCGGCCTTTATCGGCATGCATTACCTCGGCTTTTCCATCAATGTGGTGACACTTCTGGCGCTCAGCCTGGTGATCGGCATCCTGGTGGACGATGCGATTGTGGAGGTGGAAAACATCGTGCGCCATCTGCGCATGGGCAAAACGCCGTACCAGGCGGCGATGGAAGCGGCCGATGAAATTGGCCTGGCGGTGATTGCCACCACCTTCACGCTGATTGCCGTGTTTTTGCCAACCGCCTTCATGAGCGGCATTGCCGGAAAATTTTTCAAACAGTTTGGTTGGACAGCGTCCTTGGCGGTGTTTGCCTCGCTGGTGGTGGCACGCATGCTGACCCCCATGATGGCGGCCTACATTCTCAAGCCCATCGTCAACTATGTTGAAAAGGACGGCGCCGTGATGCGCTGGTACATGCGCACCAGTGTTTGGTGCATCAAGCACCGGTTTATCACCAGCGCCGCTGCCGGAATCTTTTTCTTTTGCTCCCTCGTCCTGATTTTCTTCCTGCAAAAAGGCTTTATCCCGCCCGATGACAACTCCCAGACACAGGTCTATCTGGAGTTGCCGCCCGGCACGCGATTGAACGAAACAAAAATGGCGGCGGAAGTTGCGCGCGGCTTGATTGCCGGCGTACCCCATGTCAAAAGTGTCTACACCACCATAGGCGGCGGCGCCGCCGGCAGCGACCCGTTTGCGCCCGGTGGCGCGGCCGAAACCCGCAAAGCCACGTTGACCATCTTGCTGACCGATCGTGGTGAACGCCCGCGCAAGCAAGGCATTGAAAACGACATCCGCAAGGCGCTGGAAAGCCTGCCCGGCGTGCGCAGCAAAGTGGGCCTGGGCGGCTCCGGCGAAAAATACGTGCTGGCGCTGACCGGGGAAGACCCGGTGGAGCTGGCAGGCGCAGCCGCCGCCCTCGAAAAAGACCTGCGCACCATCCCCGGCCTGGGTTCGGTGGCCTCCAGCGCCTCGCTGGTACGGCCCGAAGTGACGGTGCGGCCCGACTTTGCGCGCATGGCCGACCTCGGGGTGACCAGCGCTGCAATTGGTGAGACCCTGCGTATTGCCACGGTCGGTGACTACAACGCCGCCCTGCCCAAGCTGAACCTGTCGCAGCGCCAGGTACCGATTGTGGTGCGTCTCGCCGATAACGCCAAAACAGACCTCGCAACACTGGAGCGGCTGATGGTGCCCAGCAGCAAACCGGGCGGTCCGGTCATGCTGGGCCAGGTGGCCAGCGTCACCATGGCCGGCGGCCCGGCGGTGATTGACCGCTTCAACCGCTCGCGCAACGTGCAGTTTGAAGTCGAACTCTCGGGCCAGGCCCTTGGCGATGTCACGGTAGCCGTGCAGAAGCTGCCGTCCATCGTGAACCTTCCGGCGGGCGTCAAGCAGGTCGTGATTGGTGATGCCGAAGTGATGGGGGAGCTGTTCGCCAGCTTTGGCCTGGCCATGCTGACCGGCGTGCTCTGCATCTACATTGTGCTGGTGCTGCTGTTCAAGAACTTCCTGCACCCGGTGACGATTCTGGCCGCCTTGCCCTTGTCGCTGGGCGGCGCTTTTGTGGGCTTGCTGGTTGCGCAGAAGATTTTGTCCATGCCATCACTGATTGGCTTGATCATGCTGATGGGTGTGGCCACCAAAAACTCCATCCTGCTGGTGGAATACGCGATTGAAGCGCGGCGCGGCCGTGCGGCCACCGACGGCCAGCCCGAACAGCCAGCGATGTCGCGCCTCGAAGCCCTGCTGGACGCCTGCCACAAACGCGCGCGGCCGATTGTCATGACCACGATTGCGATGGGCGCCGGGATGTTGCCGATCGCGCTGGGCTGGGGTTCGGCCGACAGCAGCTTTCGCTCACCGATGGCGGTGGCTGTCATTGGCGGCCTCATCACCTCGACCTTTTTGAGCCTGCTGGTGATACCGGCGGTGTTCACCTATGTCGATGATTTGGGGCAGGGCTTCAAGCGCCTGCTGGACCGGCTGCGTGGCCGCCGCCCCGAAAGCATGGCCCCAATCAGCCCCTAGCCCTTATTTGACAGGCGTAGAGTGCTATATATTTGGTAGCAATCTGAAAGTGCCCGCCGCTGGAGAAGCGGGATTCAGCTGTCCTGGCGAATTTTTTGCACCAGTGCGCTGGTCGAGTAGCCATCGACAAAAGGCAGCGCCAGGGCCTTGCCGCCATAACTTTTGACCACGGCCGTCTCAGCCAGCTTGTCCATGTCGTAGTCGCCGCCCTTGACGAGAATCGCCGGCTTGAGTTCCGTGATGAGTTCCAGCGGCGTGTCTTCATCGAACCACGTGACCAGGCTGACCGACTCGAGTGCGGCCAGCAGCAGCGCGCGGTCCTGCTCGTTGTTCAGCGGGCGGTCCGCACCTTTGCCGAGGCGCCGCGCCGAGGCATCGGTGTTGAGCGCCACCACCAGGCTGCCGCCCAGGGCGCGCGCGTTGGCGAGGTAAGTGGCATGGCCGCGGTGCAACACGTCAAACACGCCATTGGTGAACACCACCGGCTGCGGGAGCGCGGCCACACGCTGCGCCGCCTGGTCGCGCGCGGCAACTTTTTGGGTGAACGCTGGCGGCAGGGGTGGCGATGCGTGTTGCATCACGCGACTTTACCGGAAGGCCGTGGCCAGCTTCTGAAGCAGCCAGCCGCCGGCCGCACCGGGCCCGCGCAGCTCCGGCATCAAACCGCGCTGGCTCCCGGCTTGGCGGCGATGGTGGCGGCGATTTCCTTGCTGATTTCCTTGCGGTAGCGGTTGAGCTCCTGCACGGTCTTGAAGCTCTGGTTCATCAGCAAACTCATGTTGTGCAGGATGCGCTCGACGACCTTGCCTTCCCAGACGGCGTCGAAGTTGATCTGCTTGTCCAGCCAGTGCTCCAGCCACTCAGGGTTGGGCAGGCGCGACTGGATGGTGTCGCGCGGAAACAGGTTCTTGTTGACGTGCAGGTTGGTCGGGTGCAGGGCCTGCGCGGTGCGGCGGGCACTGGCCATCAGCACGCCGACCTTGGTGAACGCGGCCTTGGCATCGTTGCCAAAGTTGTTGATCGCGCGTTTCATGTAACGCAGGTAGGCGCCGCCGTGGCGCGCCTCGTCCTGGCTGAGCTGGGTGTAGATCTGCTTGATGACCGGTTCGGTGTGCCATTCGCTGGCGCGGCGGTACCAGTGGTTCAGGCGGATCTCGCCGCAGAAATGCAGCATCAGGGTTTCCAGAGCCGGCGCCGGCTCAAACTCAAAGCGCACTTCGTGCAGTTCTTTTTCGGTCGGGGCCAGCTCGGGGCGGAAGCGCCGCAGGTATTCCATCAGCACCAGCGAATGTTTCTGCTCTTCAAAAAACCAGATCGACATGAAGGCGGAAAAATCGCTGTCGTCCTTGTTGTCACGCAGGAACATCTCGGTGGCCGGCAGGGCAGACCATTCGGTGATGGCGTTCATCTTGATGGTCTGGGCCTGCTCGTCGGTCAGCTTGGATGCATCAAAACTGGCCCACGGAATATCCTTGTCCATGTCCCAGCGGACAGACTCCAGTTGTTTGAACAATTCTGGGTAAAGCATATGCATTCCTTACGCGGTAGGTACCGGATTAGATTCAGCGCGATTTTAGGGGCTGAATGTGACAGCTTGTTCGATCAGCGTTTTTTAGCCCCATTTCGAAGCCTTTCAGGGACTTTTCCGGGGCTTTCTGAGGTTTTTGCGACGCTTTGAAACTTGTACACCGTTCTGCCCGGCTTGGATAGCGGCCAATGCCGCCGGCTTGTGCGTGCTCAGCCCTGCGCCTGCCGCCATTGCAGCACTTGCGCGGGAATGGCGGCAAAACCAGCCAGCACGCGTACGCCCGGCAAGGCACGCCGGCGCAGCACCGGGCAGGCGCCGCCGGCCCAGATCTCTGTGCCTGCCGGCAGCTGGCGGCGCAAATCGGCCAGTCCCTGCGTCACCTCTTTGGCATGCAGGCTGGCGCTGAAGCTCAGCGCGACGATCTGCCCGGCGTGCGCGCGTGCCGCGCTGGCGATTTCGGGTATCGGCGTCTGCACGCCCAGGGACAGGCAGTGACATCCTTCCAGCGCAAAAAAACTTTCCGCCATCAGCAGGCCCAGCCCGTGCGACTCTTGCGGAAAGGTGGTCAGCAGCACCCGGGGCGCGGCCGCGTCCGCCGTGCCGAGGGTGCTGATGCTGTTGCGCAGCACAGCGGTCACCGCTTCGGTATAAAAATGTTCCTCAAAAATCTCAATCCTGCCCTGCAACCAGGCCTGGCCAATCAGGGTGTTGAGCGGGGCCACCAGCGTGCCGACAAAATCCGCCAGGCCCAGAGCCTGCGCGGCAGCCGACAGCTTTTGCCGCAGGCCGGGCGCATCGTGGCGTTTGACCAGGTCAAAACATTGCTGAACCGGACCGGCCCAGGGTCCGGCCAGTGGCTCGTCGCCCTCGCGGCTCAGGGCCAGCAGCTCTGCATGCGCCAGCCCCACCACCTGCCCGGCGCGGTAGCCCCCATCGAGCAGGCGCTTGACGAGACGCAAGCGCGCGACCTGCTCGGGGGGAAACAGGCGTTCCCCATGGGCATCGCGCCCCGGTTGCGGGAAGTTGTAACGGCGCTCCCAGACCCGCAGCGTGTCTTTGGACAGCCCGGTATCGCGCTCCACCGCCGCGATCGAAGACCCTTGCGCAGCGTCAGCCGGTGCAAGACTCACCGCCGGACTCCGACCGCCATGCAGGAACAGGGAAAAATGGACATGTTTTGAATTGAATCTGCCGGGCGCGGCGTTGCGTATTCTGCTTGTGACCCCAGCCTGCCATGACACTTGCCGCCGCCATGCCGGGTGTTGCCATTATTGAACAGCGAGAAAAACCATGATTCACACTGCTGCACTCCGCGTCTGTCTGGCCCTGCTGCTGGCTGGCGGCGCAGGCCTGGCGCCCGCCCGCGCCGCCACCGACGCAGGCAAACCGGCAGCAGGCTGCGCGCCGCTGCTGCAGCACAGCTTTTTGCGCCTGCAGGACGAAAAGCCGCAATCGCTGTGCCAGTACAGCGGCAAGGTACTGGTGGTGGTCAATACCGCGAGTTTTTGCGGTTTCACGCCGCAGTATGCGGGCCTGGAAGCCCTGCACGCGCGCTACAAGGACAGGGGGCTGGTGGTGCTCGGCTTTCCCTCCAACGATTTCTCGCAGGAGACCGGCAGCAACAAGGACATTGCCGATTTTTGCGAAAACACCTTTGGCGTGAAGTTTCCGATGTTTGCCAAATCAGGCGTCACGGGTCCAGGCGCCAACCCGCTGTTCAAACAGCTGGCCGACAAGACCGGCAGCCCGCCGCGCTGGAACTTTCACAAGTATGTGCTGGCGCGCGACGGCCAGAGCGCCCGCAGCTTCAACACCGCGGTGGACCCCAAAGACCCCGCCTTTCTGAGGGAAATAGAAAAGCAACTGTTAGGCAAATAAATACCAATCGGTAATAATCTGACCACAAAGTACTTTTACGACTTAACAGGCCATCTTCATCCCTCTCACCCAGCCACCCTGATCCCATGTCTGCCTTGCTCCTCACAAATCTTTACCAGCGTTTTCCGCCGAACGGCGGGAACTGCCGGGCGGGGCAGGGGTTCATACAGGTCTTGGCAGCAGCCCCGGTCAGCGTACCGGGCAAGCACAGCCACCGTTTTTTGTTGCGAAGACTTCCCGGCCCCTGCGGTCAGGATGCAATCCCGGGGCGGTTCTCCTCCTCCCTCCCTCCCTTGTTCGCTTCGGGGCGCTTCGCAGCATTTTTGTATTCGGGCCGCTGACATGGCCCAGCCTGATCGCCGTCCGCGTGTCGCCATCATTGGCTCAGGCATCTCGGGCCTGGCCGCCGCCCATGCGTTGCGCGACCATGCCGACATCACCCTGTTTGAAGCCGGCGCCTATTTTGGCGGCCACACCCACACGGTGGACATCACGCTGCCCACGCCGCAAGGCGCGCTGACGCATGGCGTTGACACCGGTTTTCTGGTGTTCAACGAACGCACCTACCCCGGGCTGATTGCGCTCTTTGCGGAATTGGGCGTGGCGACCTCGCGCTCGGACATGTCGTTTTCAGTCAAGATACCCGGCGCCGGTCCGGGCGCTGCGCTGGAATGGAGCGGCTCCAGCCTGAACACGGTCTTTGCCCAGCGCAGCAATTTGCTGAACTGGAAATTTTTGCGCATGTTGCGCGACGTCGTGCGCTTCAACCGCGAGGCCACGGCCCTGGCCGAAAACGGTGCCGAAGCCGCGATGCTGCAGCCGCTGGGCGACTTTCTGCGCGCCGGCCGTTATGGCGCCGAGTTTCGCGACTGGTATTTCCTGCCCATGCTCGGCTGCATCTGGTCCTGCCCCACCGACCAGATGCTGGAGTTTCCGGTGGCGACCATGATCCGCTTTTGCCACAACCACGGCCTGATCCAGGTGGCCAACCGGCCTGCATGGTGGACGGTCACCGGCGGGGCCAGACATTACGTGGACAAAATCGTGGCCGGCATCGCCGACAAACGCCTGAACACAGCGGTGACAAGCATACGCCGGGACGGCTCGTTGGCCAGCGCTGGCGTGTGGCTGCTGACCGAAGGCCGGGAAGAAAACTTCGACAAGGTGGTGCTGGCCGCCCACTCGGACCAGTCGCTCGCCATGCTGGAGCAAGCCACCTTGGCCGAACGCGCCGTGCTGGGCGCCATCGGCTACCAGCCCAATCGCGCGGTTTTGCACACCGACAGCTCGGTGCTGCCGGCCAACAAGCTGGCCTGGGCCGCATGGAACTACGAACGTGCGCTGGACCCGCAGCGCGAGTCCAGCCGGGTCTGCCTGCATTACCTGCTGAACATGCTGCAACCCCTGCCTTTTGCACAGCCGGTGCTGGTGTCGCTGAATCCGGCGCAGGACATTGCGCCGCACCACATCCTCGGTGCATTCGACTACGCGCATCCGGTGTTTGACGGGGCCGCCATCCGCGCGCAAAAAGAAGTCCCCGGCCTGCAAGGCCAGCAGCACAGCTATTTTTGCGGCGCCTGGACCGGCTACGGCTTTCATGAAGACGGCCTCAAGTCAGGGCTGGGCGTGGCCCGGCAACTGCTGCAGGATTTGGCCGGAGCCCGGCCATGAGCGCGCCAACAGCACAAGCTTTGATCGGCTTCGGGGAAGTGCGGCACACACGGCTCAAGCCCGCGCGCAACGCCTTCAACTACCCCACTTATTTCCTGATGCTGCCGCTGCGCAGCATGCGCCAGCATGGCAGCGGCGCGCTGGCGCACAACCGCCGCGGCGCGTTGAGCTTTTTTGACCGCGACCACGGCGACGGCGGCGACGATTGCCTGGTCTGGCTGGACACGCTGCTGGCGCGTGAAGGCATTCTTGACGCCGGCGGTGAGGTCTGGCTGCACACCTACCCGCGCGTGCTCGGCTACACCTTCAAGCCGGTGAGCTTCTGGTATTGCCACACCGCGGCAGGCGTATTGCGCGCGATTGTCGTGGAGGTCAACAACACCTTCGGCGAGCGCCATTGCTACCTGCTGGATGCGCCGCATTACGGCCAGGAGCTGCACGCCGCCAAGGCGTTCCATGTCTCGCCCTTTTGCACCCTGGAAGGCAGCTACCGCTTTCGTTTCATGCGCAGCCAGCACGACGGCGTGGAAAAAACCGTGGCCCGCATTGATTACGACGATGCCGCCGGCCCGCTGCTGCAAACCAGTGTCAGCGGCACCCTGCTGCCCCTGAGCCGGAGCACGCTGCGCAAAGCCCTGTGGCGTTACCCCGCGATGACGCTGGGTGTTGTCGCCCGGATTCACTGGCAGGCGCTCAAGCTCTGGCGCAAACAAGTGCCTTTTGTCAGCAAACCCCAGCCACCCGAGATCTTTGTGACGCGATGAACACTGCCACCAACTCCACCGCAACCCGCGCTTCTTCCGCCGCTGGTTTGCCGTTTGCACTGCCCCATGGCGCGCCGGCCGCAGCGCGCACCGCCTTCAAGCTGCTGTCGCGCCTCAAATACGGCACCTTGACCCTGCAACTGCCCGACGGCAGCATGCAGCGTTTTGGCTCGGGCGACGGTCCCACGGCCAGCCTGCGGCTGGTGAACTGGAAGGTCTGCAGCGCGTCGCTGCGCTCGGGCGACATTGGTTTTGCCGAGAGTTTTATTGCCGGCGACTGGACCACGCCGCATCTGACCGAGTTGCTGCGCGTGCTGATCGTCAACCGCAAGGAAGTCGAGGACGTGATCTACGGCACCTGGCTGGGGCGTCTGGCGTATCGCGTCAAACACCTGCTGAACCGCAACACCAAGGCCAACAGCCAGAAGAACATTCACGCGCACTACGACCTCGGCAATGCCTTTTACGAGCTGTGGCTGGACGGCACGATGAACTATTCATCGGCAATCTTCGAGACGCCGCAAACCCCCATGAAGGACGCGCAGAACGCCAAAGTGCGCCGTGCCCTGCGCATGGCGGGCGTGCAGCCCGGGCACCGGGTGCTGGAGATCGGCTGCGGCTGGGGCGCGCTGGCCGAGATGGCCGCCACCGAGTTTGATGCCTCCATCACGGGCGTCACGCTGAGCACCGAGCAACTGGCCTGGGCGCAACAACGCATGGCACGTGTCGGCGCGGCAGGCCGGGCCGATCTCCGCCTGCAGGACTACCGCGACATAGGCACGCTGAGCCAGGACCAGCCGTTTGATGCGATCTGCTCGATTGAAATGGTCGAGGCCGTCGGGCGCGAATACTGGCCCACCTATTTCCAGGCCGTCGCCCGCCTGCTCAAGCCCGGTGGCCGGGCCTGCGTCCAGAGCATCGTGATTGCCGACGAGCTGTTCGAACGTTATGTGTCGTCCACCGACTTCATCCAGCAATACATCTTTCCGGGCGGCTGCCTGCCATGTCCGACCGAGTTTCGCGCCCAGGCCCGTGCCGCCGGGCTGGAAGTGGTGGACGAGTTTTCGTTTGGCCAGGACTATGCCCACACGCTGCGGCTGTGGCGCGAGCAGTTCATGGCCCAAGAGTCACGGGTGCTCCAGCTCGGGTTTGACAAGAGGTTTATCCGCATATGGGAGTTCTATCTGGCGTATTGCGAAGCGGCCTTTGCCCAGGCCAACACCGACGTGGTGCAGTACACGCTGCGCAAGCCCTGACGGGCATGCTGATGGCGCTGGCGCTGGTCATGGGCGCAGGTGCCGCCGCGCCGGCGGCCGCCCAGACCGGCCCCGAAGCCGTGGCGGGCAGCGCCAGGCCAGCGGAATTGGCCGATGCCCTGCCGCAAGGCAGGCTGCTGGGCGGCGGCCGCCTGCGGGTCTTCGGTTTTCAGGTCTACGACGCCCGTCTGTGGGCCGGGCCCGGCTTCCGGGTGGACAGCTTTGCCAGTCAGGCGCTGGCGCTGGAGCTCAGCTATCTGCGCGCTTTTGAAGGCCAGGCGATCGCCGAGCGCTCAATCACGGAAATGCGCCGCGCCGCGCCGGTCAGCGACGAGCTCGCAGGCCAGTGGTCGGCCGCGCTGCGCAGCCTGCTGCCCGATGTCAAAAAAGGCGATCGCATCATGGGTGTGCATCGGCCCGGAGTCGGCGCGAGCTTCTGGATGAACGGCAAGCCGCTGGGCGAGATCCGCGACGCCGAATTTGCCAGACGCTTCTTTGGCATCTGGCTGGCGCCCGGCACCTCGGAGCCCGGCCTGCGCAATGCGCTGATGGCTGGAGCAGGCCCATGAACCCTGCCCCCGCCCTGGGCACTTTTGGCACGCGCAACGGCCTGGCCTATGGCCTGCTGGGCCTGCCGCTGGCTTTTGTGGCGCTGCCGCTGTATGTGATCCTGCCGAACCACTATGCGCGCGAGTTTGGCGTGCCGCTGGCCACGCTGGGCGCGGTGCTGCTCGGTGCGCGCCTGTTTGATGCCCTGATCGATCCCCTGCTGGGCCGCCTGAGCGACCGGCTGTTTGCACACTCGGCCAGGGCGGTTCTGGGACTGGGCGCCATCGCCGCGCTGCTGCTGGCGCTCGGCTTCGCGCTGCTGTTTTTCCCGCTGGTCAGCACGCCGTCGGCGCTGGTGGTCTGGGCCAGCCTGATGCTGATGCTCACTTATGCCGGCTACAGCGCACTCAGCGTCTCGCACCAGTCCTGGGGCGCGATGCTGGGCGGCGACGAGCGCCAGCGCAGCCGCATCGTGGCCTGGCGCGAGGGTCTGGGCCTGGTCGGCGTGGTGCTCGCGTCGATCACGCCGGTCGTCTTCGGGCTGCCGGCCAGCACCGCACTGTTTTTTGTCGCCCTGACAGTCGGCTGGCTGGCCTGGACGCGCGCCGACCGGCCGGTGCCGCGGCGAGCGCCTGCGGGCCCACACGCGGCGACCTCGATCTGGCTGCCCTTTCGCCAGCCGGGTTTTCGCCGCCTGCTCGCGGTCTTCCTGCTCAACGGCACGGCCAGTGCGGTGCCGGCGACGCTGGTGCTGTTTTTTATCCAGGACCGGCTACAGGCGCCGGCCAGCCAGGAGCCGCTGTTTCTGGGCAGTTATTTTGTCAGCGCGGCCCTCTCCATCCCGCTATGGCTGCACCTGGTCAAACGCTTCGGGCTGGCGTCCACCTGGCTGCTGGGCATGTTGCTGGCGATCGCCACTTTCGGCTGGGCGACGCAGATCGTGGCCGGGGACACCGCTGGTTTCGTGATCGTCTGCGCGCTGTCCGGCATCGCGCTGGGCACCGACCTGGCGCTGCCGGGCGCGCTGCTGGCCGGCGTGATCCAGGCCAACGGGCAGTCGGGCCGGGCTGAAGGCGCTTACTTCGGCTGGTGGAACTTTGCGATCAAGCTCAACCTGGCACTCGCCGCCGGCCTGGCCCTGCCGCTGCTCAGCCTGTTCGGCTACGCCCCGGGCGCGCGTGATGCGCAGGCGCTGAACGCCCTGCTGGTGGCGTACTGCGTGCTGCCCTGCCTGCTCAAGCTCGCGGCTGCAGCCTGTCTGTATTTTCTTGTCATCAAACACCCGCAAGGGGTCCCACCATGAAACACTTCCTCCACAGAGGCGCAGCCGCGCTGGCCCTGTCCCTGCCCCTGCTGACCGGTCTGGCGGGCTGTGCCGGCCCGCAGATCAGCGACTACGCCGCCGAAAAGCCGGTGCTCGACATGCGCCAGTACTTCAACGGCACGGTCGATGCGTACGGCGTGTTCACCGACCGCTCCGGCAAGGTCATCAAACGTTTCACCGTGGTCATGACCTGCAGCTGGCAAGGCCCGCCCGGTTTGGAGACCGGGGTACTCGATGAGGCTTTCACGTATTCGGATGGCAGCACAGACCGGCGTATCTGGACGCTCAAGCGCAGCCCCGACGGGCGTTACACCGGCACCGCCGCCGACGTGCTGGGGGAAGCCGCCGGGGAAGAAAAAGGCAATGCCTTCCGCTGGGGCTACACACTGAAGCTGCCGGTGGACGGCCGGGTGATTGAGGTGCAGTTCGACGACTGGATGTACCTGATGAACGACAAGGTGCTGCTCAACAAGGCGGTGATGAGCAAGTTCGGCATCCGGCTCGGCGAGGTCACGCTGTCGTTCGTGAAACGCTGAACACGCCTTCAAGCCTCACATCAAATCCGCCTGCAGCCCTTTATCCACCTGCACAAGCAGCTATCATTTTTATAACAAGCAAACATGCCGTACAACCTTCCCCTTCGTGACTGGCACGGAAAAACCGTCTGGCTGGTGGGCGCCTCCAGCGGCATTGGCCAGGCCACGGCGCATGCGCTGCATGCGGCCGGCGCCAACGTGGTGGTGTCGGCCCGCAATGACGCGGCGCTGCAGGCCTTTGTGAGCGCCCACCCCGGCGCGCAGGCCCTGGCGCTCGACGCGTCGGACGCGGTGGCCGTGAAAACCGCGGCGCAGTCCCTGCTGGCCCAGGGCCCGCTGGACCTGATGATGTATTGCGCCGGCTACTACCGCGAAATGCGCGCCGCAGAATTTGACCTGGCGGAGATGCTCAAGCACCAGCAGGTCAACTACAGCGGCGCCCTGTACCTGCTTGACGCGCTGCTGCCGGCCATGCGCCAGCGTGGCGCGGGCCACATCAGCCTGGTCGGCAGCGTGGCCGGTTACCGGGGCCTGCCGAAAAGCCTGGCCTACGGGCCGACCAAGGCAGCGCTGATCAACCTGGCTGAAACCCTGTACCTGGACCTGCAGGCCAGCGGCGTGGGGGTGAGCCTGGTCAACCCGGGCTTTGTCGAAACGCCGTTGACCGCCCAGAACCAGTTCAGCATGCCGGCGCTGATCAGCCCGGCGAAAGCCGCGGAAGAAATCCTGGCTGGCTGGGCCAGGGGGGAGTTTGAAATCCACTTTCCGAAACGTTTTACCCGCTGGATGAAAACGCTGCGCGTGTTGCCGTATGCGCTGTATTTTCCCGCGATCCGCAAATTCACCGGACTGTGAGCAGCCCCATGGAACCAACCGTTGAGCGTCTGGTGCAGTATTTTGAAACGCTGAACCCGGCCCGGGTGGCGCGCATGGGCGATTTGTACGCGCCGCAGGTCTGGTTCAAGGACCCGTTCAACGAGGTCCAGGGCCTGGCGCAGGTGCAGCAGGTCTTCAGCCACATGTACGTGGCGCTGGACCGGCCGCGTTTTGTCGTGACGGCGCGCATCGTTGATGCCCAGCAGTGTTTTCTGAGCTGGGATTTCGAGTTTTATTTCAGGGGCCGCCGCAATACGGTGCTGCAGACGATTCGCGGCGCATCCCACCTGAAGTTCAATGCCGCCGGTCTGGTGGTCTACCACCGCGACTACTGGGATGCGGCCGAAGAGCTGTATGAAAAACTGCCCCTGCTGGGCAGCCTGATGCGCTGGCTGAAAAAGAGGGTGGCGACATAGCCTCCTCGATTGCTACTGTTTTCATAGCTATGTACGCCCGTCCTCCAAGGGCTGGAGGCCGGTTTGACAAAATAAACCCTAGGACGGCAGGGTATCCATGAAGCTCGGGCGTTGCATCAGCTTTTCATACAGACGGGCGAGGTTGGGGTGCGGCGTGCGCCAGTCGATTTGCGCAAAACGGAAATCCAGGTAACCCAGCGCGCAGCCCACGGCAACGTCCGACAGGCTCAGGTGGATGCCGCTGCAAAACGGTTTGTCGCCCAGGCCGGTGCTCATGGCCTGCACGGTGTCGTCAATTTTTTTCATCTGGCGCTCAATCCAGGCCTGGCTGCGCTGCTTGTCGGTGCGGCCTGACCAGGTGGCTTCCAGCCGCGCCAGAATGGCGGCATCCATCAGGCCGTCGGCCAGCGCCTCCCAGGTTTTCACCTCGGCACGCTCCCGGCCCTGTACCGGGATCAGTTTGCCCACCGGCGACAGGGTGTCGAGGTATTCCACAATCACGCGCGAGTCGAACACGGCTTCTTCCGAGCCATTGGAGCCTTCCATGACCAGGCAGGGCACTTTGCCAAGCGGGTTGGATTCGGCCATGGTGGTGCCCGCAGCCCAGACGTCTTCAATGACAAACTGGTAATCAAGCTTTTTTTCCGCCATGACGACGCGCACCTTGCGCACATACGGGCTGCCGTTGGATCCAATGAGTTTCATAGCTGTTTCTTTTATCGTGGGCGCTGGGAGCCTGGCGGACTGGGGAATTGCCGGCTGCAAATCCGGCAGGCTTCCGATCAAAGGCATTCTATCGAGTAAGGCGGGGCTGCCGGCGGCCAGCACAAAAAAGGCAGGAAACCGCCGTCCGGCACGCCAGGGTGGCGCCAGATGGCCCGCCTACAATGTTGCCCATGCACCCGTCCACCAGCTTTGCCATCACCGCCCTGTCCCCTCTGGATGGCCGTTACGCCACCCGCCTGGCTGCCCTGCGCCCCCTGATGTCGGAGCTCGGCTATATGCACCGCCGGGTGCAGGTCGAGGTGGTCTGGCTGATTGCGCTGTCGGATGCCGGTTTTGCCGAGTTCAAGCCGCTGAGCCCGGGCGCGCGCACCTATTTGCTGGGCTTGAGCAAACACTTCTCTGAAAGTGATGCCGCCGCCATCAAGGAGATCGAAAAAACCACCAACCACGACGTCAAGGCGGTGGAGTACTGGATCAAGTCGAAGTTCGACGCCAGGCCTGAGCTGCAGGCTGCCGCCGAGTTTGTGCATTTCGCCTGCACCAGCGAGGACATCAACAACACCAGCCATGCGCTGCAGCTCAAAAGCAGCCGCGAACAGGTGTTGCTGCCGGCACTCGACAAGGTGATTGCCCAACTGCGCGAGATGGCGCACCGCTACGCCGACGAACCCATGCTCAGCCGCACCCATGGCCAGACCGCCAGCCCGACCACCGTGGGCAAGGAGATTGCCAACGTGGTGGCGCGGCTGGACGTGGCGCGAGAACGCATCGCCGGCGTAAAAATCATGGCCAAAATGAACGGCGCGGTGGGCAACTACAACGCCCACCTGTCGGCCTGGCCCGACTTTGACTGGGAGGCGCTGAGCCGCCGCGTGATCGAGTCGCCCGAGCCGCTGGGCCTGGGCCTGAGTTTTCAGCCCTACAGCATCCAGATCGAGCCGCACGACTACATGGCCGAGCTGTTCGACGCGGTGGCACGCAGCAACACCATCCTGATCGACTTTGCGCGCGATGTCTGGGGCTATGTCAGCGTCGGCTACTTCAAGCAGCGCCTGAAAGCTGGTGAAATTGGTTCGAGCACCATGCCGCACAAGGTCAACCCGATTGATTTTGAAAACGCCGAAGGCAACCTCGGCCTGGCCAATGCGCTGCTGCGGCATCTGAGCGAAAAGCTGCCGATCAGCCGCTGGCAGCGTGACCTGACCGACAGCACGGTGCTGCGCAACATGGGCGTGGCCTTCGGTTATGCGGTGCTGGCCTACAGCTCCATGGGTGTGGGCCTGGGCAAGCTGGAGCTCAACCACGAAGCGCTGGCCGAGGATCTGGATGGCGCGTGGGAAGTGCTGGCCGAACCGATACAGACCGTGATGCGCCGTTATGGCGTGCAGGGCGCCTACGAAAAACTCAAGGAAGTCACACGCGGCAAAACCGTGACCGCCGAGGCCTTGCACGGGCTGATTCGCTCGCTGGACATTCCCGATGCCGAAAAACAGCGGCTGCTGGCGCTGACGCCGGCCAGTTATGTCGGCAAGGCGGCCGAACTGGCGAAAAGAATTTAGCCCCCACGGTTACTCACTGCGTGTAGCGCCCGCACCCTGGGGAACGCCAGGGTTTCAGGCGGGTGCCGGCATGTCGGCGCCGCAGTTCCAGCACTCATCGAAGCCGCCCTCCACCGTTTCGCCACAAGTGCAAAGCCAGCGCCGCTGTGGCCGGTTTTGCAGGCTGTGCAGCAGGGCCTGCGCCTGCGGCTTTTCATGGTCGTGGGTCAGCCAGATTTCCGGCTGGCACTGGTCGGGCGGCAATTCACCGGCCACGCTGCCGAGAAAATAACGCTGCACCGTGGCAGAAAAGCCGGCTTGCTGCAGCACGTCGGCCCACAGCGCTGCAATGGCAATGTTGGGCGCGCGGGCAAGTCGGAGCATCGGCTCAGTCTACTCCTGAATTCATAGCTGTTTGCGCCCGTCGTACAAGGGCTGGAGGCCAAAAAGACATCAGGTACCGGGACGCCGGGTTCAGGCTGCTTCGGTCGGACTGTCCCGGTTTTCGAGCGCGCGGTCGGCATAACGGCCAAAGCGCCAGGCCGTGGCCTCCTGGGTGATGCGCCGCCAGGTGGCGCGTTTCTCGACCGGGTTCATCTCCGGCCAGCGCTGCACCTCTTCAAAGCTGCGGCCGCAACCCTTGCACAGCGCATCGCCCTGGCTGGTCGAGCAAATGGCAATGCACGGTGTGTCTGCCGTCGAGTCGTACCAGCTGCGCCAGGCCGCCATGGCCTGGGGGGGGAAACCGGCTTCATCGGCTTCTTCCTCATGGTAGAAAACCAGCAGCGCATACACCTCGGCCAGTGCCCGCAACTCGGGCGCCAGTGTGATGCCGTCGGGCGACGGCTTCTTCTCGCGCCAGTAGTTGATGGCGGCTTCAATGTCGGTGATGTGGATGCCAGGCATGCGGGGTGATGCAATCGGAAAAAGAACAATGGAGGCTAAAAACGGGGCGCCCTCGAGGCGCATCTGCGTGTTTCCGGCTGGGCCGTGAATGATAGGCCAAGCCGGCGCGCCGCCCGGGCCACGGGATATTTTGACGGGCCGGGCAAGCCGGCTTTTGCAAAAATTTGCAATTTGTTGTCAAATACACGGTTCCGAAGGGGAGTAACTCCCTCGTCCGGCGCCATCGGGATCTGCCCGCCGCCGGACGTTCAGCAAGTCGTCATTACGAAGTTCACACTTCCGGCTTGCTGGACATGCAACGCAATGCATGTCGAGCCAGACCTTCGATTGAAACCTGAACAGGTTTGGATCGAGGCGTCGCGGCAACAAGCTCCGCCCCTCACAGCCTGTCCGGTTCACGAAGCCGGAAGTCCGCCCGCCGGATTTCCATGTTCAAACCTGACTTGAAAGTGTGAAATGGAATTGTTCTCAACGCCCTGGTGGTCCGCCCTGCTGGCCATCATCCTGATTGACCTGGTCCTGGCCGGCGACAACGCCATCGTGATCGCGCTGGCGGCGCGCAACCTGCCGCCCCACCTGCAGAAAAAAGCCGTCGCCTGGGGCACGGTAGGCGCCATCCTTGTTCGTTCGGTCATGACAGTGGGCGTGGTCTGGCTGCTGAAGATTCCCGGCCTGATGCTGGTTGGCGGCCTGGGCCTGCTGTGGATCGCCTACCAGCTGCTGG
The DNA here is from genome assembly GCA_943371375.1 of Asaia bogorensis. Taxonomy (GTDB): domain Bacteria; phylum Pseudomonadota; class Gammaproteobacteria; order Burkholderiales; family Burkholderiaceae_C; genus Polaromonas. The sequence goes on along the minus strand of CALRUM020000008.1, from coordinate 85,836 downwards.
CCGATCAGGGTGGCAAAGAGCACGAGGGACCGGTGTCCAGCACCTTTTGGGGCGCCATGAAAACCATCGTGGTGGCCGATGCGCTGATGGGTATCGACAACGTGCTGGCAGTGGCAGGTGCCGCCCATGGCTCCTTCGATCTGGTCGTCATTGGCCTGCTGGTGAGCGTACCCATTGTGGTGTTTGGCAGCACCCTGGTGCTCAAGCTGGTGGAACGCTTCCCCGCCATCATCAACATCGGCGCCGCCGTACTGGCCTTCACGGCCGCAAAGATGATTGTGGGCGAGCCGCTGCTGGACGCCGTCTACGGCGGGCCAGGCGCGCCGACCGCCTCGGCTACCCTGGCCAGCGCCGCGCAATGGGGCACTTACGCGCTGGCCGTCGCCGGTGTCCTGGGCGCCGGATGGTGGGCCAAGCGCAGCCGCAAACTCACCACACCATAAACACAGGCCCCGGGCACAGGCCTGGCCAGGAGCTGCAGCCGGTCTCGGCCAGCGCTTGAGCACATCCGCAGGCCGCCGCCTGGTGCTATTCTCGGGGCCATGAAACTGATCCTCAAATGGCTTTTCAGCGCGGCCGCCCTGCTGGCGGTGGCGTATTTGTACACCGGCGTCACGGTGACCAGCTTCACGTCGGCGCTGATTGCAGCAGCCGTGCTGGGCGCCTTGAACGCGGTGGTCAGGCCGGTGCTGGTGCTGCTGACCTTGCCGGTGACGCTGGTCACGCTCGGGCTGTTTCTGTTTGTCATCAACGCCCTGATGTTCTGGGCGGCGGCCAGCCTGCTCAGTGGCCTGCACGTGACCGGGTTTGTGGCGGCGCTGATTGGTTCGCTGATTTATTCGGTGCTACAGCTTGCGATCGAGTTTCTCCTGGAGCGCCTGCTCCCGAAGTAGCTGGTCGATCTCCCGGGCCCGGGTGTCGATGATGGAGCCGTCAATGTAGTTGCTGGCTGCGGCGCCGCTGCCGCGGTTGCTGCGCATGAAGTCCTGCGCTGCCTTGAAGCGGTCGCGTGCCGCGGGGAAATCGAGCTGCGCCACCCGGCTTTCGGCATCGGCCCGGATGGCCCGCAATGTCTGTCCCTGTTTGCCGTAACCCTGCGCCAGCAGCTGCCAGGCCAGGGCGTCCCTCGGATGGTTGCTGACCCAGCCCTGCAGGGGGCTGGAGGCCTCCTCGGCCCGGCCCGCCGCGAGGTCGGCCCTGGCCTGCAGCAGCAGTGCCGCGCGCGACCGGGTGTTTTTCAATCGGGGCAGATCGGTGCTGCTGCCGGCGGCCAGTTCGATCTCCAGCGCCAGCATGTGCGCGGTATCGGCCAGGTCCGCCTGCTGGCGGGTGGCGGCAGCTGCGCTCAGCCGGGCCGCGAGGCTGCGGGCCAGCGCATGGTCGCGCAGCCGGCTCGCCGCCAGCGCGCCGCCGTACAGGGCGCCGCCATCCCTGGGCGTCCAGGCGCCGGCGGCCCCCGCCGTCACCGGCACGCGCTGGGCCTCGGCCAGCATGGGGCGCAGGCCGTCCACGCCAGGGTCGCCCAGCACGCGGGCACGCGCAGCCATCCAGGCATGTAACACCCGCTCGCCGCCGGCATCCGGGGCAGTGGGTGGCGGCACGGCGGGACCGGCCGCCTCCAGCTGCAAGCGGCCCTTGACCTCGGCGATGCGCTCGGTGGTCAAGGGGTGGCTGCGCAGGTAAGGAAAGGCGCCGTTGTCATTGAGCCGCGCCGCCTGCTGCAACTTGTCAAACATGCCGGCAAAGCCCTGCTTTTCAAAACCGGCGTCCAGCATGACCGCAAAGCCGATGCGGTCGGCCTCGCGCTCCATGTCGCGCGAAAAGTTCAGCTGGGTTTGCATGGCCGCCGCCTGCCCGCCGACAATCGCCGCGTTGGCAGCGTCGGGGCTTTTGCTGGCAGCCAGAGCGCCCAGCACCATGGCAGCAATCACCCACGGCATCTGTTCGCTCTGCTTGGTCATCAAGCGCGAGATATGTCGCTGCGTCACGTGACTGAGCTCATGCGCCAGCACCGAGGCCAGCTCATCACGCGAACTCACCACCGCCATCAAACCCATGTGGACGCCGAGGTAACCGCCAGGCAAGGCAAAGGCATTGATGCTGCGATCACGGATCTGCATGACCTCCCAGGCAAAACGCTGCTCCAGCTCGGGTGCCAGCTCCCCCCTGGCCCGTGCTGCTGCCATCAGCGGCAACCAGATGCCCTGCAGGTAGTCGCCCAGCACCGGATCGTCCAGATAGTCCGGGTCGCGGTAAATGCTGGCAGCGATGCGGTCACCGAGGCGTCTTTCCGCACTCACGGTGAGCTCGGAGCTATCCCCCAGCGTCGGCAAGGCCGGCCCGGAGCGCGCCGGCGCCTGGGCCGTGGATGAAGCACAAAACGCTACGAAAATAATAGCTGTCAGCGCAAGCCGGGTATGGGCCAATCGGTTTTTTTGGCCGAAATTTCTAGAAGGAGTCAATGGGAACAAAAGCAATCACCTCGGTGCTGTTGAGATCAAGCAGGACGGTCCAGAACCTGTCGCGGCTGGCCATGGGCAGGTAGCCTACCAACGGGTCCGGCGTGTGAGCAGCGGAGCTCGCCTTCAATGCTGCATCGATGGCGGGCACGTGCTGGGGAAAGCGGGCTTTCAAATCGCTCAGGGGTTTGCTTGCCCGCAGGATTTGCGGCCTGGCCTGTGCGTAGCTTTGCCACAAAACCGGCCTGGCGCCCAGACTGATCCCACTCACGGCCGCCAGGGTCATGTCGGACCTTTCCTGGCTGCTGCGGAAAGGCCGCAGCGACACCGGCGTCGCCCCCGTCCAGGGCAGCTGCCGCATTTCCGGGGAGGCTTGCAGCAACTCGGCTGGGTCAACCTCAATCGCGTGCACCACGCGGAACCGGTCCAGCTCGAACACCAGATGAACCGGCCGCGCCACCGACACGGCCCAGAGGCCATAGGCCAGTGCGGCCATCTGCAACACGCCTATCACCGCAAGGTCGCGGCGCAATTCCCGCGGCGGCTTGTTGCGATTGAACACCGACAGCGTCAACAACGGTCCCATGATGACATCCACCGCCATCACAATAAAAAACAGTTCCCGACCGCCGGAAATTTCGCGGTAGGGATAGGGATACCAGAGCCCGAAAACAAGCCAGGCGGCCACGCCGGCAACCGCCAGGCTGATCAGCAAATGAATACCGGCCGCCCTAAAGCGGCTCTTCAGCGAATGGCGCATGAGGTACATCCTCTTATGATGAGGGCTGTTTGTAAAGGTTTCACCGGATCATGAGCACGTCTTCAGCTTTGACACATTTCGACCAGCAAGGCCAGGCCCACATGGTGGATGTGGCCGGCAAGCCAGCCACCCATCGCGTGGCCCTGGCCCAGGGCCGCATTGTGATGCGCCCAGCCACCCTGGCCATCATCCTGGAAGGCTCGGCCAAAAAAGGGGATGTCCTGGGCATTGCCCGCATCGCCGGGATCATGGCCGCCAAAAAAACCAGCGATCTGATTCCCCTGTGCCATCCGCTGGCTCTGACCCGCGTCGCGATTGAATGGGAGTCCGACGTCGCCAGTGCCAGCGTCACCTGCCGTGCCACGGTTGAAACCGTCGGTCCCACAGGCGTGGAGATGGAGGCACTGACCGCTGTCCAGGTCGCATTGCTGACCATCTATGACATGTGCAAGGCGGTGGACCGGGCCATGGTGATCACCGACGTGAAGCTGCTCGAAAAACACGGCGGAAAATCGGGAAGTTTCCCGGCACAGTAAGCTTGCGGCTGCACCTCACTGCGCGGGTCGCTCCGGCACGGCCACGGTACTGCGCCAGCGGGCATGCTCCCGCGGGAAGGCGGCCCGGTAACGCGCGATATGCAGCAAGGCGTCGTCATCGCGCCCCAGCATGAGCGCACTTTCAATCACTTTTTCAATGACCCGCGGCTCCGGTGAGAAATGCAGCAGCCGGTTGCTCACGGCGTGAATCTGCGGCGCGTTTTCACGTGTCAGCGGCGTCAGGCTCAGGGCGGCAAAATCAAGCTGCGGCCTGAATAGCCGCGTGTCCCCGGTTTTCTCCAGCGTGTCCTCGCGGTAGGCGGGCGACCGCTGCGCGGGTGCCAGATAAATCTGGCTGACCCGGTGGTAGTCCCAGGCCGCGTAAGTCACGGCCGTCACCAGAACCGCGGCCAGCGCCAGCTGCAAGTAGGAAGCGCCCGGCACAGTCGCCGGACGTTCTGCCTGAACTGGCTGGATCGGCGTTGCATACAGCAGGTACACACACAAGCCTGCCGCCATCTGGAATGGTCCGTACCACAAGGGGTACTCCAGCATGCTGTGTAGCAGGATCAGTGTGAGCACGCCCCAGGCCATCTGGCGCGTCGGGTCGGTTTCACGCCAGGGCCGCGCACGAAGCACCAGCCAGGCAGAGGCGCCACACACCATCACGGCAAAAGGAATGCCGAGCTCGACCGCCAGATGCAAGGGCAGGTTGTGTGCATTGTCCAGAATGTCGCAAAAACGCGCGCCGGGATACAGCGTCATGTAATGCGCGTAATCCAGCTCGCCCCAACCCCAGCCCAGCCACGGTTTTTCGGCGATCAATGTGAGGACGTTGGACCAGAGCACAAGGCGGCTCTGGCAGCCCGTCACTTCGGCAAACCGCTTGAGCAAGCCGCCACCACTGGAATCCGTCAAAGTCGTCAGCAACCAGGGCAAGGCGAATACCGCCAGCCCATACGCGGCAAAAGCATACAAAGCCATGCCCAGGGCGCTGCGACGGCCATGCCTGGACCAGAGCGCCGTGATCAGCACAATGGCGATCCATTGAAGCGCTCCGGTCCTGGAATTCGACGCCGCGTTTCCCGCCGCCAGCCATGTCAACAGGAACAAATGGAACGCAGTGAAGCGACGCCGCGCAGCCACCCAGATCAGCGCGCCAAGGCCTATTCCCATCAAGCTTGCATATTGATTTCTCTGGCGCAAATTGCCGAAGGCTTCGCCGGCATGCGTCTGACTCACCCATTGCCCGAAAAAATGGCTCCCGCCAAAATATTGCAGCAGACCGATAGCGGCACTGAGCACGGCCGCCATCAGCCAGGCCCGCGCGAGAAAATCGGACGCGAGGGAGCCCGCCCCGGGCCTGGCGTACAACGCGAGCAGCATCGCGACACACAACAGGGATGTCAGCCAGGGCCATACGGCAGGCGAGGGATTGCCAGCAAACGGCGTGATCCAGGGAATGACCAGAGCCGCCAGCGCAAGTGCGTACGACCAGCGGGCAGGCCATGCGGACGCAAGCGCCGGATTCAGGGAGCAGCTCCAGTCAGGACAACAGCGCGGACCGCATCACAGGCCGGACGCCAAGAAAGGCAGGCCGATAAATGGCAAGCAAGCGGAGGTAAACGGTGGCCTGTGTACAACATGTCTTGAGCTATATTTGACCATGGCTGAAATCGACGAGCGCTTCCTGAACGTAAATCGTTATGGTGTTTTGAGCGTTCCAGCGCCCTTGTGGCTGGCCATGGCTTTTCTGGGGCGGCACTGGCTGCTGCTGATTGTGACGCTCGCTTCCGCGCGCAGGTCTCCCGAAACGGTTCAGCTGGCCGCCAGCAGCCTGTCATGGTTTGTATTGCTGCTGGAATCGCCTGTGCTGATACTCGCCTACGCGGGCTTCTCCCGCATGCCCACAGCGGGCTCCCTGCTGCGTTTTATCTGGTCGAACGGCCGCCTGATCCTGGGTCTGGCGGCGGTGCTGAATCTTGTATTGCTGGGTTGGTTCCTCTGGCATTCGGACGTTTGGCGACGCTGGCCAGAACTGTTTCTTGCCAGCTGTGGGTTGCTGGATCTGGCCATCGTCTACGGCATCTTCAAATCGCCTCATATCAAACAGGTCTTTCTCGAGTTTCCGCCAGCCGTCAGCACCGAAGGGAAACCCACATGATCCGCATCTTCATCGGCTTCGATCCGAGGGAGACAGTGGCATGGCACGTTCTGACACACAGCATCCTGGCACGCTCTTCACTGCCCGTCAGTTTCACCCCTTTGGCCCTGAACAACCTGAAGCAACTGATGTGGCGGGAGCGTGACCCACTGCAATCGACTGATTTTTCCTTCTCCCGGTTTCTCACGCCCTATCTGAGCAACTTCGAGGGCTGGTCGATATTCATGGACTGCGACATGCTGGTGCTGGAAGACATCGCCAGCTTGTGGAACTTGCGTGATGACCGTTATGCCGTGATGTGTGTCAAACACAACCACGTTCCCGCCGAAACAGCCAAGTTCCACAATGAAAAGCAGACCGCGTATGGCAAAAAGAACTGGTCCAGCGTGGTCTTGTTCAACAACGCCCGATGTCGCGCACTGAGCCCTGACTATGTGAATACGGCCAGTGGCTTGCAGCTGCACCAATTCAAATGGCTGGACGACGACAGCCTCATCGGTGGTTTGCCGGCCAGCTGGAACCATCTGGTTGGCTACGATCAGGCCCACAACGCTGTGGCGAATGCGCATTACACCAGCGGCGGCCCGTATTTCAACGAGTTCGCGGCCTGCGACTATTCGATGCCGTGGTTTGAAGAAAAACAGGAAATGTTGCGCGCGGATCAAAGGTCCTGACCGGGCCATCTACCCATGAATCACCATGCTTATCCACTGGATCGTTGACGGCATCGCCGGAAGCCCGGACGTCGGCTTTTCCAGTCCTCTCGCCTCCAATCGCTACAGGGTGATTGCGCCCGCGCGGCAACTGGAGCACGAGGGCCACACCACCCGCTTCCTGCCCATGAATCATTGGACCGGGTATGCAAGCGGGGACGAACTGCCGGACGTATGCGTGATTGGCAAGTTGCTGCCCGGCAAGGACCTTTCGCGCTTTGCCCACATCAGCCAGCAATTGCTGGGTGGCGCAGCCAATGCTGCGGCGCAGGGTGTCGTGGTGGTAGGCGACATCAGCGATGACCACTTTGACAACCCGCAGGTCGGCGCTTATTGGCGGGCCCTGGTCAGCCAGGCCGACATCTGCACCACGGGCTCCGATGTTTTGGCGCAAACCATACGCGAACACACGGCCAAGCCTGTCGTCACCGTGGGGGATCCACTTTCCTCGCCCGAGGGTCAAGCCCGGGTATTCCAGCGACGCGCACGCATCTCCAGCTGGGTGCAAAAAATCCTGAGCGGAAACCGCGCGCCGCAACGGCTGAAACTGGTGTGGTATGGCAATGCCGGCAACTGGACCGCCATGCAGCAGTGGGCTGAAACGCTGTCGAATCTTGCCCGCGATCAGCCTCTTCTTGTCTGGATTGTCACCCGCCCCGATCCGACCATTCAGCGCTACGTTGAATCCTTCAACCTGAAAAACCGGCCCTGGGCGCTCATGGAGTTGGTACCGTGGGACGAGGCCACCCAATGGTCTACCGTCGCCGATGCCGACGTCGTGCTGATTCCCTCGGATATCGCGGCCAAAACCAAAGCCGCAAAATCAGCCAATCGTCTGACGGATGCCCTGCATGCGGGACGTTATGTCGTGGCGTCCCCCATCCCGGCTTACGAGGCCTACCGCCCCTATGTGTCCTTGACTGAGGACCCTGCAGCAGCCTTGCGGGACTATCTCGCCGATCCACGCGCGGCGCTCAAGCGGATTGAAGAAGGCCAAGTGGCGGCACGTACGCGCTGCAGCACGACCCAGATCGCGTCCGAGTGGATGCGTGCGTTCCTGCTCAAGGCGCACGGCCGGCCACAAGTGGCCAGGGCCAACGCGCCGCCGCAGTCGAAACCCCATGCGCCGCTGGTACGCCTGAACCTTGGCTGCGGAGACAAGATCCTGCCTGACTACATCAATGTCGACGTCGTTGAAGCGCGTGCAGGCAAGTCACCGGATGTGATCTGCGATCTGCATGCGCTCACCTGTTTCCAGGACAACTATGCCGACGAAGTCATGGCCATCCATGTGGTGGAGCATTTTTGGCGCTGGGAAATTGAGCAGATCCTCAAAGAGTGGCTGCGTGTACTCAAGCCAGGGGGCAAAATGGTGCTTGAATGCCCCAATCTGTTGAGTGCTTGTGAAGCCCTGCTGGCCGACCCTGAAAAGCGTTCGCAGCCAGACAAGGCGGGGCAAACCAGCATGTGGGTATTTTACGGAGACCCCGGCTGGAAAGACCCCCTGATGATCCACCGCTGGGGCTACACGCCTTACAGCCTGGCACAACTGATGCGCCAGGTGGGCCTGGTCAACGTCCGGCAGGAAGCCGCTGTCTACAAATTGAGGGAGCCCCGCGACATGCGGCTGGTGGGAGAGCGCCCCTCCACAGGGAGTCAAGCATGAACCCGCCTACTTTTGCCGAGCTTTTTATGGCGCACGCGGGACATGTCAGTTCCAAGTGGGCTCAGTATCTCGAGGTGTATGAGCGTTATTTCGCTCCTCATCGAAACAAGCGCTGCAATATCCTGGAAATCGGCGTACAAAACGGCGGAAGCCTGGAGCTGTATCAGAAGTATTTCCCGTTCGCCGAGAAGATAGTCGGCATCGACATTGACCCGGAGTGCAAGGCCCTCGAGTCGGGCAATATTCTGATCGAGATCGGATCCCAGCTGGATCGCGACTTTCTGGCCGATATCAGTAACGCGCACGGACCCTTTGATATCGTGATCGATGATGGCAGCCATATCTTCGAACACCAGATTGCCAGTTTCGAAACGATCTTTCCGCGCATGTCACCGACCGGCGTTTATATGGTTGAGGACACACACTCCAGCTATCTTCCCGATTTTGGCGGCGGGGTTCGCAAGCGCGGGACTTTTGTCGAGTACGGAAAATTGGCGCTTGACCAGGTGAATGCACCGTTTTTTCCGGAGGCTGACCCTCACGCTGCATGGCTGTCCCAGCATCTTTACAGCGTATCGTTCTATGACTCGATGGTCGTATTCGAAAAACGTCCAAAGGCCGCACCATTTGTACTTGCCGTTGGCTCTGCCGGCCACAGGCAGGTACCGGTTTTTCAGGACCTGGCCTTTTTTAGAAAGAAACGCTCTCTCGGTTAGGGTCGGGTTTGGTGCTGAAAGCGATCCGGCAACCACCGGAATTCAGCGAGCAGCCGATGCCGAACCGGCTGGAACAAAGTTCCTGTATCAGCGCTTGCGGCTGATGTGAACGACTACGGCCTCTGTGGCAAAGTCAACGAACTCTTTGGTGTAACCAAGTTCTGCCAATGCCCAGCGGAAATCATTTCCCAGCCGGGCCCTGGACAACCAGCCCAGCTTGTGTTGATCGTGGAATTCCACCGCTTTAACGCAAGCATCTTCCGTAATGCGCGTCAGGCGATTCACGGAAGGACGCTTCCCCGGCTGACTGTCCAGGGCGGGTGGGTATCGTTTGGCGATCTGGTTTGCCAGGTCGATTGCGAAATCTTTTAACACGGGGTTTCGCTTTAAGCGAAGAAAACTCAACATTGAAATCCTGACTTGTGGAAAGACACATGACGTGTCTTTCCACACTCCGTAGTTAAGCTATCAGGTGCCGCGGCAGGAAGCTGGCGCGTACTTGGCAATGGATGCGTTGCAAGTCCAGACCACCGTCTGACCGGTCCAGCTGGGCGTCAGTGTCACGATGAAGGAAGTTGTACCGATGGCGTCTTTCGAAGTCACGGCGATGGTGCCAGACGTATCGACAGAGCCGGTCGAGACAAACTTGGTAGCGGCCATGCCTGCCTGAATTGCGCTTGCGGCAGTAGCACCAATCGCCATCGTATTCTCAAGCTGCGCTGCCTCAGTGACTGAGGTACGTGCCGCGGAGCCAGCCAGGATGACCTCGGAGGCGCGCGCACGAATGGTGTAGTCCTGATAAGCCGGCAGGGCGACTGCGGCCAGAATGCCGATAATCGCCACGACGATCATCAACTCGATAAGGGTAAAACCCTTTTGCATAGATTTCATAAGAACTCCTTGAAAAATTAACCTACCTCATGCCGACAGCAATGCAGTCGTGCGGGTTAGAGGGAGCAAATCTCATGCCAAACATAAGCCTCTGATTTCATTGAACTTTTCCGTGGGTATCCGCCATTCCCACCATGCAGTCCGACAATTTTGTCGGCGGATTATCCAAAAATGTCTTTCAGCTGCCCAGTGGCCTCGGCGATAACCCCGGGCCAATCGTTGGGGCGAGGTTGACGCAGCACTCTGGCATCCGGATACCAGGGCATGTGTGTGCTGTCCAGCCCGTAACGCCACTCCGGAATATGCGGCGCCAGCACAAGCACCTTTTTACCCAAAGCGCCCGCATAGTGGACAGTGGTGTTACACACGGTCACCACCACATCGAGCGCCTCGATCAGCGCAGCAAACTCGTCCAGGTCGGAGATCGCTTCGTTCCAGTGGGTCAAATGGACACCGGAGGCTTCTGCAATCTTCAAGTCTTCGTCCACAGAGCCATACTGCAAACTGATCCAGCTTGCCTTGATCGCCGCCGCCAGGGGTGCCAGCTCACTCGGTGACATGGTGCGCAGGATGCGACGGGTCGCCTGGAGACCGCCGCGCCAGGACACGCCGATCCACGGCCGGGGCCCGGCAGCCTCCAGCTTTTGGCGCCAATGCGCAACACGGTCCGGATCGGCTTTCAGATAGGCGAGCCCGGGAAATGACTCCACGCTGTTGCGGAAGTAATGCGGCAAGTCGCCAAGCGGCACAAAGTAATCAACGTCGCCTATCGTTTTGGCCCACTCCATTCCCCGGTCCTGTTTGGTGTACACCACTTCGCACTGGGGAAAAGAACGCGCGAGGGTCGGGGCCACACGCGCAATCACCTCGACCACCACGCGCGATGGGCCCAATGCCACCAGATCGGGCAGGCATGACGCCAGCATCACCTGGTCACCCAGGCCTTGCTCAGCGAGCACCACGATGCATTTGCCGGCAAGGTCTTGCCCGCGCCATTTCTGGAAGGGCAGAACCCGGTATTGCCGGGTGTAGGCAAGCCCCCGATACGCATACCCGGCCCACCCCTCCGCAAAATTTCCCCTCAAAAGATTGATTTGAGCGCGTTGCAAATGCAGATTCGCGTCCCGCGGCTGAATTGCCACCGCCTCATTCAAAAGGGTCAACGCCTTGTCAAAATTTCCGCTATAGGCCTGGGCCACCGCGTATGAAACAAGAAACTCATTCCTTCTTTGTGGCTCTTTCTCAATCAGGTCATCAAAAAGCACAATGGCCTCTTCATACCGGCAAGCCGTGGACAAATTTGCCGCGTATTGCGCCTGATGGAGAAAATTGGGTTCACGCTCAAACAGCTCCTGCCTGACCACCAGGGCTTCCGCATGTTTTTCCATATTGTTCAGGCACTGAGCCAGGTCACCCAGAACCTTGGCGTCCTCAAATCCGGCCTCTCTGGCTTGAACCAGAAGTTTTTCGGCCTCGGCATTCTCATTGGCGCCCAGCTGTGCGGCACCCAATGCCGCCAGCACTCGCCCATCATCCGGATGGCGCACCAGGTGCGCACGCAGGGCATCCACGCCGCCCCGAAAGTCCCCCAACCGGCGATAAAGCGCGTCCAGTTCACAGACGGGATCCGGGATATCCGGCCACTCCATGCAAATGGCTTCTGCCCTTGAAAGAGCCGCATCTGCCTGCCCTGCTTTTCTCAGGGAATCCACTTCATCCCACTGCTCCCGCCACGTCGCTCGCTCAGTTTCCGCGCCGCCTCCACCGGAAGGCTCACGGGAGCTCGCGACCGCTGTAAAAACGGCACCCACTGCGTCCATCTCACCTTCGAGGTGGGCCAGATTCTGCAAGGCCAGCCTGAACTTCGGATCCAGCTTCAATGCCTTTGAAAAACACGCGTGCGCCTCTCCAGGCTCCTGTTTGGCGAGGTAAACGAGCCCCAGGTTGTTCCACGCAGCCTTGTCCTTGTCGTTCAGTCGCAAAGCCTGGGTCAATGGCAGCTCAGCGCTCGGAAAGTTGCCTACCGTGACTTGACAACACCCCAGCTGCGCAAGGTAGCGGGCGTCATTGGTGTTCACATTTTTTGCGAACTGCGCATGTTCAATGGCGGCCTCTGTTTCCCCCTGCTCCAGCAGCAAAAGCGACAGGCCATAATGCGCGTCCGCGAAGCCCGGGGCCTCTTTAAGCACAGCACGGAAGCCGGCTTCAGCGTCGGCATCCCGCTCCTGGCGGAATGCTATTTCGGCAAGAATGCAGTCCCGGGTCAAATCGCGTTTCGGCGTCGCAGCGTGAAGGTGGCCTGCGGCCTCCTGCGCACCCGACAAATCACCCCCAAGGATCAGCTCCCGGACCTCCTCAACCGTCCAAAACCGTTTCTCGGAGGAAAAAAGTGTGCGTACCAACTGCTTGAGCATGAGCCAGATCCTGACGAAAGGAAAAACAGCATCATATCGATGCGATAGCGATCCTTGCCTGAAAACGGCAGGTGTAATACCGGCGCGCCCGCCTATTTGATACAGACAGACCGGACCATCTTCAAATCAGTCAGTCCCATCAGCACTTTTTCCATGCCGTCCATTTTCAAGGTCCGCATACCGCTGTTGACGGCAGCAGAAAACAGCTCGGCCACGCGGGCTCTTTCCTGAATGAGTTTCTTGGCCGCATCGTCAGCAATCATGAGCTCATGCAGGCCAATCCGCCCTTTGTAGCCGGTCTGGTTGCACTTGTCGCAGCCCTTGGCGCGGTAGAGGGTCAGATGACCGTCTTTGCCGTAACGGGCCATCCAGTCATCCAGCAGCTTTTGCGCTTCACCGCCCGGGTCGGCCTTCCAGTCTTCCGTGTGCCGCAGTTCTTCCGAATACTCCTTGATGAACTCTTTGACTTCCTGGGCATTTGGCTGATACGCCTCTTTGCAATCACACAGTTTTTTCGCCAGGCGCTGGGCCAATATGCCGAGCAAGGCATCGGCAAAGTTGAAGGGGTCCATGCCCATATCCAGCAGACGGGTGATCGATTCGGGGGCTGAATTGGTATGCAGGGTGGAAAACACCATGTGCCCTGTGAGCGACGCCTCCACCCCCATCGAAACCGTCTCCTTGTCACGCGACTCGCCCACCATGATGATGTCCGGGTCAGCCCGCAAAAAAGCCCGCATCACCAGGGCAAAGTCTATGCCGGCCTTTTTGTTGATCTGGACCTGGCGCAAACCTTTCTGCGTGATCTCCACCGGATCTTCGGCGGTCCAGATTTTGGTGTCCGGCGTGTTCAAAAACTTCAGGATCGAGTGCAGCGTGGTGGTTTTGCCCGAGCCAGTCGGGCCGCACACATAAAACAGGCCATAAGGCTTGGAAACCGTTTTCTCCAGACGCTCCTTGTTATGCGCTGTGAGGCCCAACTTCTCCAGCGGTATGGGTTCACCCGCCGCCAGGATACGCATGACCACATCCTCCACGCCGCCGGCCGACGGGATGGTGGCGACACGCAGCTCGATGTCGAGCGGCCCGTATTTCTTGAACTTGATCTTGCCGTCTTGCGGCTTGCGTTTTTCAGAAATGTCCAGGTCACACATGATCTTGAGGCGCGTGACCATGGCCTGGCGAAACTGCGCCGGCACTTCAATATAGGGCAGCAGGGTGCCGTCAATGCGAAAGCGGATGCCGGTCTTGGCCTTGCCCGGCATCGGTTCGATGTGGATATCGGACGCTTTCTGCTTGTACGCATCAATGATGACTTTGTTGACAAACTTGACCAGCTCGTTGTCCGCAGCGGCTGACTCCAGTGCCGAGTCGTCACCGGCATCGTTTTCAAGCGGCGAATCCATGTCGGCCAACAACTGGTCAATGGAGCCGCCGTCATTGCCCGCCCCAAAAAGTTGCGCCAGTGTTTCGTCAAATTCTGTCTGAGTGGTGACGCGATAGGCAAACTTGCCAATCTTCGGAAACACCTGGGGCACCACCCTGGCGCCACGCACGGCCTCGGGGTCCACACACATGATGACCAGGCCATCGGGTGTTTCTTCCAGCGGCATCCAGCTTTGCTGCTCAACAAAATGGCGTTTCAGAAGACCGTGCAGCATTTCAGAACGAATGCGTCCGGCATTGAAACCCTCGTAGGGAACGCCAAAAAATTTGCTCAGCGATGCGCCAATTTGCACGGGCCGTATGCGGTAGTCAGCCATCAGCAGGTGTTCTACCGACTGCCCGTCCTCCCGCGCCTTCTGGATGCATTGCTGCAACTCGTCCTGCGACAGAACGCCTTCGGCGACCAGTCCGTCGTATTTGGTAGCCCGGCGCCGCTGGCCGTCCTCGGCCCTTTGCATGCGCTGTCGTATGGCAATGCCCAGTGTCTTGCACAGCTGCTGCGCGCCGTCTTCCTCAAGCTTGGCAAACGGCTGATCGCTGCGGTTGTTGATGACCTGCAGAACACCGTACAAGGTGTTGCCATCCATCACCGGCGCGACCAGCATTTGTTTGGTGCGGTAGCCAGAACGCTTGTCCACTTCCTGAAGGAAACTCAGGTTCGGATGGATTTTCTTGAGTGCCTCGTCGTCATAGACGTCGGCAATGTTCACCATGGCCTTCGACAGCGCCACATAACCCGCGATGCTTTGCGCGCTGATGGGCAGCTTCAGGTCACGGCTGGTGTTCAGGCCGGTCTTGACCTTGGAGATGATGGAGCTGCGGTCTTCGTTGACCGCATACAGGGTCAGCCTGTCCGCATTAAAAAGCTTGCAGATGTCCTGGCTGGCCTCCAGCATGATCTGGTCGATGTTTTCAGTTTCATGGATGCGGTTGGTCACCAGCTGCAGCTGGCGGAAATACAGCGCTTCAAAGGTCACGCCCCGCTCTTGCGGCGGCAACATCTGGGAGTCAAAAAACTCGTCTTCGGGGTCGCGCTGGAGAACGGCACTCATAGTTCAAACTCCTGACCTGCGCGCAACCAGCGTATGTCGTGGGTGACGTTGGGACCAAACGGTGCGGTCTGGTCGAAACGCTGTATTTCAGCCATGATCAAGTCGGTCTCTGCCGGCTTGGTATGGGTGATGTAAATCGGGTAATTTCTGCCCTTGTCGATGCAGTCCAGCTCAATGGCAAGCGCATGCGGGGACAGATGCAGGCTGCGCTTGGCCAAATCACGCTCGCGGTTGCTGAAAGCGGTTTCAATCACCAGCATGGCCACATTGAGCTGATTGATCCGCGCCCAAAGCGCCGGATTACGCTCGGTGTCACCGGTGAATATCCAGTAGCCGGCACCGGCAGCCACCGCATAACCGACTGCCGGCACCGTGTGTACCGCCGGCAATACCTCGACATACTTTCCTGCAAGCAAAAGGGTCTGGCCTATGGTCAGCGGATGAAAGCTCACAAACGGGGCTTCCGGCGTGGGAATTCTCGAAAAGTCCGGCCAGATGGTGTTGTTGAAGATATGTGTCTTCAACGCATCGATGGTGCCCTGCAAGGCGTGAATCTGGATAGGGGTGGTGCGCTGCGACGCAATCGCATCCACCATCAGGGGCAGGGCCGCGACGTGATCCAGATGGGAATGGGTGAGCAAAACGTGGTCAATGCCGCGCATCTCATCGAGCGTGAGGTCTCCCACGCCGGTCCCGGCGTCCACCAGCACATCGTGGTCGAGCAGGAACGACGTTGTCCGGCAACCCTTGGCAATCGCTCCTGAACAACCGAGTACACGGACTTTCATCGTTTTGGGGGGCCTGATGTGCGGGCAGCCTGTTATTTGGTTTCGAAGTTGGTCGCGCCGTCCCACTCGGGGTCAAACGGCAAAAGCCTCATGGAGGCTACCCGCTCAGCATACAGCCGGTAAAGGTACTTTTGCGCATTCATGCGCTGTAAATTCAGCAAGTGCACGTCGCAAGCATCCCAAGCCTGATCGCGGTAGGCCTTGAGCGCCAAACCCCACTCCTTGAGTTCGGCGGCCTGTTCCTTGCCGAGCTGGCCCAATGCAGCCACAGGGCAAAAGATGGCCACAGCCTGGTCTTTTCCCTTGACCCGCACCTTGTCGAGCTCCTGCCATGCAAAGTCGGTGGAAAGCCGGCGGGTGGATTCGCTGACCACGGTATCAACCCCGTAGGTTTTTGACAGTCCCTCCAGGCGGGAGCCCAGATTGACGGCGTCGCCGATGACGGTATAACTGCGCCGGATGTCAGAGCCCATGTCACCCACACACATGCTGCCGGTGTTGAGCCCGATGCCAATGCCAATCTCGGGCAGGCCCTTGGCCCGGTGCTCTTCGTTGAGCTGACGTATGGCCAGCACCATCTCCAGCGAGGTCTTGACCGCCAGGCTGGCATGATCGGGCGTTTCCACAGGCGCGCCCCAGAAAGCCATGACACAGTCACCCATGTATTTGTCGATCGTGCCGCGATTGCCGCGGATCAGATCCGTCAGCCGGCTGAACACGCTGTTGAGCAATGCCTGAAGCTGCGTCGGCTCCATGGTCTCTGACATCTTGGTGAAACCGCGCATGTCACAGAACATCACCGTCAGCTCCTTGGCCGACGCCTTCATGGTGTAGCTGTCGGGGTCCTTGACCATTTCATCCACCAGCTCGGGCGGCACATAGGTCCCGAACAGGTTGGCCAGCTCCCGCTTGGAACGGCTCTCGACAAAATAGCCGTAACTCATGTTCAGCGCAAACGCGGTGAACGCCATGACCAGCGCAGTGGCAAGCGGCAGCACCAGACCGTAGGCCGAATAAAGCCAGAAATTGAGACCGACAAGCGCCGCAATCACAGCCACGCTGGTCGCCACCGCTTTGGGCGCAGACAACATCGGCAACGCCAATGCAAGGGTCAGCCCCGACAGAAAAAGTATGACCACTTCAAAGCCAACCGCATAGTCCGGCTTGACAAATACCTTGCCATCGAGAAATCCGGAAATCACGTTGGCGTGGGTCTCGACGCCCGGATAGGTTTCTCCAACCGGTGTCACACGCAAATCGAGCAGGCCCGGCGCGGTGGTACCAATCAGGACAATCTTGCCCTTGAGCTGTTCGGCCGGTACGCGCTTGGACAGCACGTCAGACGCCGAGACGTACCTGTAGGAGCCGCCACTGGCGCCGCCAGGTCCCCGGAAAGGCACCAGCGTGGCCACCCGGTCATCGACCGGGATAGCCAGGGTTTTGTTGCCCTGTTTGAGCAGGATGCTTTCCAGTCCCTGATACCCGCGCGTGAGAAACCTTTCCTGGGGAAAACCGGGCTCAATGCCGGGCAGGCCCACCAGCATGCGGAACATGGCCAGCGACAGTGACTCGTAATAGCCGCCTTTGTATTCAGCCAGCAGGGGTATGGAGCGCACCACCCCGTCGCCCTCGGTGATGGAGTTGAAGAACCCGGCCATCGGTGCTGCTTTTGCAACGGTGTCAATGTTCGAGCCGTAGCCGTTCCAGGTTGTAAACCGGATCGGCCTTCCCTTGAGCGCATTGCGGTCCATCACCGCCGCCGGCAAGGTGCCATTGATGCGGCCATCCCTGTCACTGGTGAAGTAGTAGCCCAGTACCACCGGCCGCTTCTCCATCGACTTTGCGAATACCGCGTCGTAGTCAAGGCCCGCCTGGAGCTGGTTCAGCTTCTCGGTGAAGGCCGGCTGGTCCTTCAGCTCTTCCCGTGCAAGTTGCTTGAGCCGCTTCAGGCCCGAGCTGTCATCGGCCTCGGCAAACACCACGTCAAAGCCCAGCAAGGCCGCTTGCTGCCTGTCCAGCAACTCCTGCACCAGCACCGCCAGCTTGTCGCGCCCCCAGGGCCAGCGCCCGACTTCGGCCAGGCTTTTTTCGTCGATGTCGACAATGACAATACGCTCGTCCAGCGTACGCGGCATCGTGGCGCGCAGCCGCGCGTCATACAGGATGTCGTCGAGGCGCTGCAGAACGTCGATGCGCATGACACCGCCGGCATGCAGCAGGGCAAACAGCAGAGGAATCAGTGTGACGGCAATGCGGGGCCAGTGCCGTAAAAGAAGTCGCATAAGGCCTCTTGAAGTGCCGCGCTTGCGGGGTGCTTTCCGACCGGGGGCGGGAAACCAGCCGGTCAGCGCTGCACGAATTGCATCTGGGTGCCCGCCAGTTCCAGCAGATCACCATTTTTCAGGGGGACCGGCTCCACGCCAATGGGCGTGCCGTTCAGCGTGGGTTTGTTGTCACCCTCGACGTGCGCCACCACAAAACCATGGGGCCGCTTGGTAATGGCGGCCACCGCCACCCCCGGCTTGCCGATCGTGGTGACCACCTTGACCAGCGCGACCTCCCGGCCAGCCGCAGCGCCCGACATGACCTTGATCGCCGCAGCGCCGCCTGTACCCGGAGCAGGTGCCGGGGCGCTCGCAGCTGCGGCGCCAGCGGCAGGGGCCACCAAGCCGGCGGAGCCGGCCTTGATGATCATGGTTTTTTCGAAGCCTGGCGTTGCAGCCTCGTTCACGTACTTGATCTTGTACTTGCCGATCTCCACGGTGTCACCGTTGCTGAGCTGCTGCTTTTTGACCGCTTTGCCGTTCAGGTAGGTACCGTTGGTGCTGTTCAGATCCTCCACAAAGACTTCATTGCCGGACATCTGCAAAACAGCGTGTTCTCCGCTGACGGCGAGGTTGTCAATCACAATGTCGTTATAAGGCCTGCGTCCCAAAGACGTGCGGTCCTTGGTCAGCTGGACCTCCTTGATCACGACACCGTCAATCGAGACGATCATTTTCGGCATGGCCGACTCCTGTCTATTTTTAATGGGGCACGCGCTCCGGCTACTTCCCCAACATCCTCGATAGTAGCCCGCGTTTGACCGAAGCTTCACCGGCCTGCGCCAGCAAAACCGAAATATTGTCCCTGCCGCCGCCCTCGTTGGCAGCAATCACCAGTTCCCTGGCAGTCTGATCGAGCGACCTTGCGCCCAATAGAATAGCCGCAATCGCATCGTCACTGATCATGTCCGACAAGCCGTCGGAGCACATCAGGTAAATATCGCCCAGCTCCACACGGTGTTCGTTGACTTCCAGCAACACTGCATCCTCCACACCCAAAGCCCGGGTCACCAGGTTTTTGTTCATGGAGGTCAGGGCCTGCTCCGGGGTAATCAGCCCGGCATCGAGCTGCTCTTGCAGCAGGGAGTGGTCCTTGGTGATCTGCTGCAGCTGGCCCGCCCGCCAGCGATAACAGCGCGAATCCCCGATATGGCCCAGCATCAGCCGCGTGTTCTGGAAGACGCCGACCACCAGCGTTGTACCCATGCCGGAATACTGCGGATTGGAATTGGCGGCGTTAAAAATGGAATGATTGGCGTTTTCCACGCAAATCTCCATGGCGCGCCGGACTTCCTTGCTGTTGGCGTTTCTACCGGCCTGAGACAGCCAGCGTCCGAGCTCGGATTTGATGAAAGCCGTGGCCATGCCGCTGGCGATCTCGCCTGCGTTGTAGCCGCCCATTCCGTCGGCCAGTATGCAGAGCCGGGTGGCGGCATCAAAGGTCACCGAGTCTTCGTTGTTGTCCCGCGCCAATCCAGGGTCGGTCTGGGTGCAAATCTCGTAAATCATCGTGTTGTTCTTATGGCTTTGAATCTGTGGAGGTCTGGGCGGCTACTGTTTTTTCAAATGAAGGCTGCCCGGCCGTGGAAAATGCCACTGTCTTTTCAGAGTCTGCAAGCGGGGCACCAGGCGCCGGGGTGCCGGCATCGGCCGCCGCCACCGGGCCGGCAGCCCATGCCGCAACAACGGCCCGCAGGTCCGCCGCAAACTGGTCGCCATCCTGGTAGCGGGTCTCCGGTTTTTTGCCGATGGACAAGGCCACAATCTCAGCCAGCCTGGCCGGCAGCTCGGGCCGGATGATGCGGATATCAGGCCCGGCTTCGTTGGCAATTTTGTACATCAACTCGGCCATGGAGTCGCCCCGGAAAGGCAATACACCCGCCAGCATCTGGAACAGCATCACGCCCAGCGAATACAGGTCAGAGCGTCCATCCACTTTTTTGCCGGCAATCTGCTCGGGCGACATGAAACTCGGCGTGCCCAGCACCAGGCCGGTTTTGGTTTTGCTCGAATCGGTGATGCGCGCAATGCCGAAATCGGTGACTTTGACGGTGTCACTGTCAGGGTCGTACATGATATTGGCGGGTTTGATGTCCCGGTGCACCACATTTTGCTTGTGAGCGTAAGCCAGCGCCTCGGCCACACGCGCCACAATCGACAACACCTTGGGAATGGGCAACAAGTGGCCGTCTTTGGTCACATCTGCCAGATCCTTGCCCTTGAGAAACTCCATGGCGATATAAGCCAGGTCATGCTCCTCGCCGGCATCAAAAATGGTCACGATGTTCTGGTGTTGCAGGCGCCCGGCGGTTTCGGCTTCCCGGAAAAACCGTTCCCGGGCGTCCGTCAGCTCATCACCTTCAAACTCCTGGCTCAAGGCCATGGTCTTGATCGCCACCACCCGCCCAATCTTCGGGTCTTTACCCAGATAGACCACGCCCATCGCACCCTTGCCAAGTTCTTTTTCGACCTGATAGCGCCCGAGCATCGGCTTTTCAACCCCGCCGCCGTCGAGCAGCATGGTCCCGCCCGGATGTGCGCCACCGCCACCCAGAATGACGGTTTCAGACAGGTTCCTGGCGCGGTTGAGTTTGGACTGAAGGTCTTTGTGGTTCTTGTTGTAAGTGGCCATGTATTCATACACGGCCTGGGCCTTGTTGAACTGGCGCTTGCGCTCAAAATCGAGCGCCAGGTTGTTCATGTTGTCCATCAGCGCATCGGTAAAAGGCACGCGGCGAAAACGGTCAAACGCCATGTCCAGCTGCCCCTGCCCTTGCAGGGCCAAACCCATCATGCGGTTGGTTTCGGCCGACTCCTCGTCCGACTTGAGTTTTCCGGCCTCGGTCATGAGGAAGCGCTTGGTGGTCAGCGCCAGATGCCCTATCACCAGCAGCGCGGCCGGAAATACCAGCTTGAGCCAGGTTGCCGCTGCCGACAACAGGCCGAACTCCAGCACCAGCAACAGCACAAACATCAGCAGCGTCACCACCGCCGCCTTGCCGGCAGACAGGCGCGGCAGGCCGGCAATCAGATAGGCCGCCACCACCAGCAAAACCACCAGCATGGCCCAGATACCCCAGGCGGGCTGGACGATGAAGTGCTCGCTCAGAATGCTCGAAGTGATGTGGGCAATGGTCTCCGCCGGCGACAGACCGGCACCGGCCGGCGTCGGGAACTGCGTGCCGACACCTGCGGCCGTGGCGCCTATGATCACGATCTTGTCGGTGTACTTGCTGGCCGGAATTTTTCCGGTCAACACGTCGTAAAAGGAGTCCACCGCAAAGGCTGGTTTGCCGTCGCGGCCCTTGTAGAACTGGGGCAGCATCAACGCAGATTCATCGGTGGCGATACGCAGCTTGCCAAGCTGGACCGATTCACCGCCGTTGAGCCGGATATCGGCGGCCGACAGGTTCAGGCTTTTGGCGGCCGCCAGCAACCCCATGGAGGGCACCGCCTTGCCGTAGTAGTTGATCAGCAGGGGCTCCTGACGCACCGCCCCGTCCACATCGGTCAGCTGGTTCAGGTGTGCAACACCCGCTGCGCTGCTGCCGATGATCTCAATCGGCTGCTGTCCGCGAATGGCCGGCAGGGAAAAGCCGCCCGGCTCCTCGACCGCGCTTTTCAGGGCGTAGGCCGGCAGCGGATTGTCCGCCTTGCCCTGCGGCTCACCCAGCACAAACACGGAAGGAACCAGCACATTGCCGGCTTTGCCCATGCTGGCGGCCAGCTTGGCGTCGGTATCCAGCGCCACCTCGGCATCTGCAATCACCTTGCCGAGCTGATCGCTGAGCCCACCCTGGGACAAGGCCGGGTCGCCTGCCGGGCCCAGGGCTTCCTTGATCTTCCGGATGAACACCAGCCCCCGGTCGGTTTGGGGCTCAAAAAAGAAGGCCGTGTGTGCAATCGTTTTGGCTTTGGCTGCGGCCAGCTGGTCTATCAGCTGTGCGTGCACATCGCGCGGCCAGGGCCAGCGGCCTATGTTGGCAATGCTCTGGTCGTCAATGGCAATGATGGCGATTCGGTCAGAGGGCTGGCGCGAGGTGCTGGTGCTCGCAAAGTCGTAATAACGGCGCTCCAGGGTGGCAAAAAAATCACTGGCACTGTGCAGCGCCAATACTGCCAGCACCACAAGAACGCCAACAAACCAGTCTGCCCGCCAGAATTGCCCGCGTTTACTTGATGATGTGGCCACGTCCCGCCCTTTGTCCTGGTTTGCTACCTGTCCGCCCGCATGCCGGCATTTTTTGTGCGCACTTGCACCCGCCAGCGTTACCGGCCAGTTACAAATCCTCGACTGCGGACATTAACAGACAGCTCCAAGCCGGACAAGGGACTTTTACACAAACCAGTGTGGCTTGATCCGCAAATGCCCGTGTGAACAACGGCGCCAGCGCCGCGGTACACGCCGGGCCGCGGCACTCAGGCCGGGTCAGCCGGTTTCTGGCGCGCCTGCATCACCTTGCCCGCCACCAGCACCAGCAGCGCACCCGCCGCCGCCGCCGCGTAGCTCCAGACCGCAGATGCCGGCAGATAGGGTTTGATCGCGGGGTCGGTATAAGCCATCTGGCCGGCAATCCAGCCCAGCAACATGGCGCCCGCAGTGATGATGATGGGGAAGCGGCCCATCAGTTTGAGCACGATCTGGCTGCCCCAGACAATGATGGGAATGCTCACGAGCAGACCAAAAATCACCAGCGGCAATTGATGCTGCTGACCGGCGCCCTGCGCGGCACCGGCAATCGCCAGCACGTTGTCCACGCTCATCACCAGGTCGGCAATGATCACGGTTTTGACAGCACCCCAGAGCTTGTCGCTGGAGCTGATGTTGTGCGCGTCCTCGCCTTCGGGCTGCAGCAGCTTGACACCAATCCACAGCAGCAAAATGGCGCCGACTATCTTGAGGTAAGGAACGGCCAGAAGGGCCAAAGCGAAGGCAATCAGGATCACCCGCAGCACAATCGCGCCCAGGGTTCCATAAATAATGCCCTGCGTACGCTGCTTGGGAGGCAGGTTGCGGCAAGCCAGGGCAATCACCACCGCGTTATCGCCACCCAGCAGGATGTCGATCATGATGATCTGGCCCACTGCAAGCCAGAAGCTTGCCGTCATGAACTCTTCCATGGAAACCTCTCGAAGAAATCAAAAAGACCGATTGTCAGCGATGACAACCGGTCTGTATGTTGTGGCTAACCGCAATATCCAGGGGATTTACAGCAAAGCCTTGAGCAGTTTGGCCATTTCCGACGGGTTGCGCGTCACGGTAAAGCCGCAGGCTTCCATGATTTCCAGCTTGGCGTCTGCCGTGTCGGCGCCGCCGGAGATCAGCGCACCGGCATGGCCCATGCGTTTGCCGGCCGGCGCGGTCACACCGGCGATAAAACCCACAATCGGTTTTTTCATGTGGGCTTTGCACCACATGGCGGCTTCCGCTTCATCGGGTCCGCCGATTTCGCCAATCATGATGACGGCGTCGGTATCCGGGTCGTCGTTGAAGGCACGCATCACGTCGATGTGCTTGAGGCCATTGATCGGGTCACCGCCAATACCCACGGCACTGGACTGGCCCAGGCCGATTTCGGTCAGTTGCGCGACGGCTTCATAAGTCAGCGTGCCGGAGCGGCTGACCACGCCGATGCGGCCCTTGCGGTGGATGTGGCCGGGCATGATGCCGATCTTGATTTCCTCCGGCGTGATCAGGCCGGGGCAATTGGGGCCCAGCAGCAGGGTTTTCTTGCCGCCGGCCGCTTCCTTGGCCTTCATGCGGTTGCGCACCTCCAGCATGTCCCGGACCGGGATGCCTTCGGTGATGCAGATCGCCAGGTCGAGGTTGGCTTCCACAGCCTCCCAGATCGCTGCGGCAGCGCCGGCTGGCGGCACGTAAATCACCGACACCGTGGCGCCGGTGGCCTTGGCGGCCTCGGTCACATTGGCAAAAATCGGAATGCCTTCGAAGTCTTCGCCGGCTTTTTTCGGGTTCACGCCGGCGACAAAACACTCCTTGCCGTTGGCGTAGTCGCGGCACATGCGCGTGTGGAACTGGCCGGTCTTGCCGGTGATGCCCTGCGTGATGACTTTGGTGTTTTTGTTGATGTAGATGGACATGTTCTTGGCTCCGGGCTTATTTGACGGCGGCGACGATTTTGGTCGCGGCTTCGGCCATGGTGTCTGCGGCGATGATGGGCAGGCCTGAGTCGGCCAGCATCTTCTTGCCCAGGTCCTCGTTGGTGCCCTTCATGCGCACGACCAGCGGAACCGACAGGTTCACGGCCTTGCAGGCGGTGATCACGCCGTCGGCAATCGTGTCGCACTTCATGATGCCGCCGAAAATGTTGACCAGGATGCCTTTGACATCGGGGTTCTTCAGCATGATCTTGAAGGCTTCGGTGACTTTTTCGGCCGTGGCGCCGCCGCCGACGTCCAGGAAGTTGGCCGGCTCGCCGCCGAACAGCTTGATGGTGTCCATGGTCGCCATGGCCAGGCCGGCGCCATTGACCAGGCAGCCGATGTTGCCGTCCAGGCTGATGTAGGCCAGGTCAAACTTGCTGGCTTCCACTTCGGCCGGGTCTTCTTCGTCCAGGTCGCGGTAGGCGACGATTTCAGGATGGCGGAACAGGGCGTTCGGGTCGAAGTTGAATTTCGCGTCGAGCGCCTTGATGTTGCCGTTGCCTTCGAGGATCAGCGGGTTGATCTCGGCCAGGCTGCAATCGGTTTCCATGTAGCACTTGTAGAGCTTTTGCAGCACGTCCACCGCCTGGGCCGTCGAGCCCGGCGGCACGGTCATGCCGTCGGCCAGTTCTTTCGCCTGGGCATCGGTCAGGCCCAGCGCCGGATCGACAAACACCTTGATGATTTTTTCGGGCGTGGCGTGCGCCACTTCCTCGATGTCCATGCCGCCTTCGGAAGACGCCATGAAGGCCACTTTCTGCGTGGCACGGTCGGTCACGGCCGACACGTAATATTCTTTCTTGATGTCGGCGCCATCTTCGATCAGCAGGCGGCGGACTTTCTGGCCAGCTGCGTCGGTCTGGTGCGTGATCAGCTGCATGCCGAGGATTTCACCGGCGAGCTTCTTGACTTCATCGATGCTGCGGGCCAGCTTGACGCCACCCCCCTTGCCGCGGCCGCCCGCATGGATCTGGGCCTTGACCACCCAGACTGGTCCACCCAGTTTTTGCGCGGCTTCTACCGCCTCCTGTACCGTGAAAGCGGGGATGCCGCGGGGCGTAGGGACACCAAAGTTGCGCAAGATTTCCTTGCCTTGGTACTCGTGAATTTTCATGAAATTACTTCCAGGAGTCGGTAAAAAGGGGCGCTGGCGCTCAAGCTGATGTTTGTCTGCAACATCCGGCCGAATTCACCAAAATGTAACGCCTTCGGTCACTGCACGCAGCAGCGCAGAACTGTATCATGTTGCGATGCACAATTCTTGTGCGTGACTTACAGCGCATTTGGAAGCTGCTCAAGAGGACGATGTCACATGGCCAAGGTGTTTATAGATGGCGAAGCGGGAACCACGGGGCTGCAGATCCGCGAGCGCCTGCAAGCCATGCCCGCCATCGAACTGGTCAGCATTGCACCCGAGCTGCGCAAGGATGCCGCCGCCAAGCGCGCATTGATGGGCACGGTCGATCTGGTCGTGCTGTGCCTGCACGATGACGCGGCGCGCGAATCCGTGGCCATGATCGACGACCTGGCGCGTACCAGCGGCAAAAAAGGCCCGAAGATCATCGACGCCTCCACCGCGCACCGCACCGCACCAGGCTGGGTTTTCGGTTTTGCCGAATTGGCCGCCGGCCAAAAAGAGGCGATTGCCAGTGCCGACCGGGTGTCCAACCCCGGCTGTTATTCCACCGGCGCCATTGCCCTGATCCGCCCCCTGATAGACGCCGGACTGTTACCCGTCGATTTCCCGCTGGCCATTCCAGCGGTGAGTGGTTACTCCGGCGGTGGACGGAGCATGATCGAGGCGCACGAAGCCGGGACGGCGCCCCTGTACGAGGTCTACGGACTGAATCTGAAACACAAGCACCTGCCGGAAATCATGAAATACACCGGCTTGACGCGCCGTCCGGTATTCACGCCTTCGGTGGGCAACTTCAAGCAGGGCATGCTCGTACAACTCCCCCTGCACCTGGACCTGCTGCCAGGCAAGCCCCTTGCTACAGAGCTGCTGGGGGCACTGATGAAACATTACGCTGGCAGCCAATGGGTCACGGTGGAGGCCGCCGGCGACAGCGGTACGCTGGATGCCCAAGCCCTGAACGGTACCAACAAGATGGAACTGCGGGTCTTCGGCAACGAGGAATTCCGCCATGCCGTGCTGATCGCCCGGCTGGACAACCTTGGAAAAGGCGCTTCCGGCGCGGCCGTGCAAAACCTCGAGTTGATGCTGGGTTTGTAGCCCCACGCACTCCTCTTCGCCAGCAGGGGCCGCGGGACTGGCTTAGCCAGACCGCAGGCGCCGCCCCCTCGAGGGGGGAACAGGCTACACGCAGTGAGCCTGGACAGGGGCGGGTCAATCTTCGGTCTGCGACACCACCCGCCGTATCGCCTCCGACCCGAAACCGCGTGCCGCCAGAAAGCGCATCTGTTTGCCGCGGGCAGCCGCGTCTGCCGCCGGTTCGCCAAATTTCTTGCGCCAGACCTCGCGTGCGCGCTCCACTTCACTGAGCTTCAGGCCGCTCACAGCCTCGGCCACCGCTTCTGGCGCCAGCCCCTTGCCCTGCAGCTCATGGCGGATACGCGCCGCACCAAAACGCCCGGCGCGCCGGTTGAGCACCGACTCGACGACCCGGGCCTCGCTGATGAAGTCCTTGGCCTGCAGCTCGTCGAGCACCTGGGCCAGTTGCGCTGGCGACTCGGCATGGGTCGCGAGCTTGCGCTCGAGTTCGGCGCGTGAGTGTTCACGCGCCGCCAGGTAACGCAGGGCCCGGCCCTTGAGCGACAGGCCCAAGCCCGCCGCGGGCAGCGCCTGGTCCGCCGTCCGGCCCATGCCCGGCCCCCGGTCGCTATTGTTTTGATAGCTGCTCATGCTTGCTGGATATTGTCTGGGGGCCGATTTGATTCACACGCCCCGGGCTGGCAGCCTCAGACGGCCAGAACTTTCGGCGTTTTTTCGGCTTTTTCGGCTTTTTCGGCCTTCTCCACCTTCTCGGCCTTCTCCGGCTTGTTGCCCACAGCCTCCTGGATCAGCGGAATGCCCAGCGACTCACGCACCTTGTTTTCAATTTCCATCGCGAGCTCCGGGTTTTCTTTCAGGAATTCGCGCGAGTTGTCGCGGCCCTGGCCAATTTTTTCGCCGTTGAAGGCATACCAGGCGCCGGCTTTTTCGACGATGTGGCCGGCCACACCGAGGTCCAGCACCTCGCCGAGCCGGCTGATGCCCTCGCCGTAGAGGATGTCGAACTCCGCCATCTTGAACGGTGAGGCGACCTTGTTCTTGACCACCTTGACGCGGGTTTCGTTGCCGACCACCTCTTCACCCTTCTTGATCGAGCCGATGCGGCGGATGTCCAGGCGCACCGAGGCGTAGAACTTCAGCGCATTGCCGCCGGTGGTGGTTTCGGGGCTGCCGAACATCACGCCGATCTTCATGCGGATCTGGTTGATGAAGATGACCATGCAGTTGGCCTTCTTGATGTGGGCCGTCAGCTTGCGCAGGGCCTGGCTCATCAGGCGGGCCTGCAGGCCGGGCAGCGAGTCGCCCATTTCGCCTTCAAGCTCGGCCTTGGGTGTCAGCGCCGCCACCGAGTCGATCACGATCAAATCCACCGCGCCGGAGCGGGTCAGCGAATCGACAATTTCCAGCGCTTGCTCGCCGGTGTCGGGCTGGCTGATCAAGAGGTCCTGCAGGTTCACGCCGAGTTTTTGCGCGTACTGGATGTCCAGCGCGTGTTCGGCATCGACAAACGCGCAGGTGCCGCCGAGTTTCTGCATTTCGGCAATCACCTGCAGGGTCAGCTTGGTTTTGCCGGACGATTCCGGGCCGTAGATCTCCACCACGCGGCCGCGCGGCAGGCCGCCTACGCCGAGCGCGATGTCCAGACCCAGCGAGCCGGTGGAGACCACCTGGATGTCCTCGATCACTTCGCCCGCACCCAGTTTCATGATGGTGCCTTTGCCGAACTGTTTTTCGATCTGGGCCAGCGCGGCCTGCAGGGCTTTGGCTTTTTCGGTGTTCAGGGCGGGGTTGCTTTTGTTCGGCATGTCCATGGAAAACTCCTTGAATGTCAGTAGGGAAAACTTTTGGCTTCGAATTTCAGCTCTGCTTTTAATCACAGTACTGGGTACATGACCAGTACTTTATGAGCAGCATATAAATAAGTAAACCCTATTTTTAGTCAGTTTGCCTGATCAATTGGACTTATCATGCCCCCATGGATTCCGCCCCTGTCGCCTCACCCGGCAGCACGCCCGCCGACGAGGAAAACTGGCGTCTCACACACCTGGGCCGCCTGCTCGGACACGCTTTGCGGCGTTTTGATGAACGCGTGCTGGTACTGATGGCGCGCAATGTGGACGTCCCGCTGGCGCTGGCCAACCTGGCCGCGCGCGCGCAGGTGGGCGCGGCACACATCCACATCACGCGGCATCTGGCGGTGGGCGGCTCGCGCCTGACCGACCTGGCGCAAAGCGCCGGCATGAGCAAGCAGGCCATGGGCGACCTGGTGGACCAGTGCGAGGCCTGGGGCCTGGTCACGCGCGAGCCCGACCCCCACGACAAACGCGCCCGCGTGGTGCTGTTCACCGCGTCCGGCCTGGACTGGCTGCAGGCCTTTCGCGCAGCCGTGGCCCAGGCGGAGGCCGAGTTCCGCCAGGCTGTCGGCACCGACGTGGCGACCGTGGTGGCGCTCGGTCTGGAAGCCTATGCCGGCGCTTGATGTCTGTCAGCAACTCAAGGGCGATAAAAGCCTAAAATTTGAAAAACAGCCCCCAGAGCCGTTTCAGCCTGCGCCTCCGCCGGAGCGTGCAGTCATCCCCTCAGGAGACAAGCATGCGTATTTTGATTGCAGAAGATGACCAGGTCCTGGCCGACGGCTTGCTGCGCACCTTGCGCAACTCCGGCGCTGCGGCCGACCATGTGGCCAGCGGCACCGAGGCCGACGCCGCGCTGATGACCAACACCGAGTTCGACCTGCTGATCCTGGACCTGGGCCTGCCGCGCATGCACGGGCTCGAAGTGCTCAAGCGCCTGCGCGCACGCGGCTCGGCCATGCCGGTGCTGATCCTGACCGCCGCCGACAGCGTCGAAGAACGCGTCAAGGGCCTGGACTATGGCGCCGACGACTACATGGCCAAACCTTTTTCGCTGCAGGAACTCGAAGCGCGTGTGCGCGCCCTGATACGCCGCGGCATGGGCGGCGCCAGCAGCACCATCAAACACGGGCCGCTGGTGTATGACCAGGCCGGGCGTGTGGCCACCATAGACGGCCAGATGGTGGAGCTGTCGGCGCGCGAACTCGGCCTGCTCGAGGTCTTGCTGCAACGCGCCGGCCGCCTCGTCAGCAAGGACCAGCTGGTCGAGCGCCTGTGTGAATGGGGCGAAGAGGTCAGCAACAATGCGATTGAGGTCTATATCCACCGGCTGCGCAAAAAAATCGAGAAAGGCCCGGTGCGAATTGCCACGGTGCGCGGACTCGGTTATTGCCTGGAAAAGATTCCTGGTTGATGTTGCCCCCACGGTCGCTCGCTGCGCGCAGCTCCCTGCACCTTGCAGGCCACCGCTCGCCGGAGGCTTCGCTTCTGGCGCCTGTCCGAACCTGCTCAAGCAGGTTCGGAGCCGCAGGCACCAGCCCCGGGGGGGCCGCTGCGCCTGCGGCCCGGCTAAGCCGGTTCCGCGGCCCCTGCTTGGATGAAGGCATGGCGCCTGCGCTTGTCGAATTGTGGCTTTAAGACTTTTCCAGCGCGAGCGCCGCAGCCTGTTCGGGGAAATCCTCGACTGGATGCTCACGCCGCTGCTGCTGCTGTGGCCGATCAGCCTGGCGCTGACCTGGCTGGTGGCCCAGAACATTGCCGGCAAGCCGTTTGACCGCGCGCTTGAATACAACGTGCAGGCGCTGGCCAAACTGATTGTTGTCAAAAACCGGCAGGTGCAGTTCAACCTGACCGCACCAGCACGTGAAATCCTGCGGGCCGACGACACCGACCTGGTGTTTTACCAGGTGCTGGGCGCGCGTGGCGAATTCATCAGTGGTGAGCACGACCTGCCCCTGCCGACGGACGAGGAGATGGCCTTTGACGGCGAAGTACGGCTGCGCGAGGAAACCATGCAGGGACAGGAGGTGCGCATTGCCCACACCTGGATCAAGGTCGATGCGCCGGGCGGCCATCCGGTGCTGGTGCAGGTGGCCGAAACACTGGAAAAACGCAAGACGCTGGCCACAGAAATTGTCAAGGGCGTGATGGTGCCGCAGTTCGTCACGCTGCCGCTGGCGGTGCTGCTGGTCTGGCTGGCGCTGGTGCGCGGCATCAAGCCGCTGGACCAGCTGGAAAAACGCATACGCGCGCGCAAGTCCGACGACATGAGCCCGCTGGACGAAACCATCGTGCCGGAAGAAGTCGCGCCGCTGGTCTCGTCCATCAACGACTTGCTGGGCCGGCTCAAGGTCTTGCTGACCACCCAGAAACGCTTTCTGGCCGACGCCGCGCACCAGCTCAAAACGCCGCTGGCCGGGCTGCGCATGCAGGCCGACCTGGCGCAGCGCGAAACCGACGCCGACGAGCTCAAAAAGTCGCTCAAACACATAGGCCGCGCCAGCATACGTGCCACCCACACCGTGAATCAGTTGCTGGCACTGGCGCGGGCCGAGGCCACCGGCCGCAGCCTGGCCAAGCAGCGGCTGGACCTGGTCCAGATCCTGTCCGAGGCGATTCAGGACTCGGTGCCACGCGCGCTGGAAAAACACATAGACCTGGGCTACGACGGCCCGCCCCCCGGCGAAGCCGCCAGCATGCTGGAGGCGAATCCGACCCTGCTCAAGGAGCTGGTGCGCAACCTGCTGGACAACGCGCTGAACTACACACCCGACGGCGGGCAGGTCACGGTGCGGCTGCTGACCGACCGCTTCAGCGGCGTGATTGTGCTGCTGGTCGAAGACTCGGGGCCGGGTATTGCGGCAGCCGAGCGTGAACTGGTGTTTCAGCCTTTTTACCGTGCCCTGGGAACCAATGTCGACGGCTCCGGCCTGGGGCTGGCCATCGTGCAGGAAATTGCACGCCAGCATGGCGCCACGGTCTCGGTTGAAGACGCGCTGCCCGGGCACACGCCGCCAGGTGCGCGCGTGACCGTTCGCTTCATGGGGTTTGCCGAGCTGGCGCAGGAATAATTCCGGTCGCATCACTACACTGCAGCTTCAGGCCTGAACGTCCCCACCGCGATGCGCAAAACCACAGACTCGAACAGCCGGCGCCACATGCGCACCCGCCTGAAAATTGGCCTGTCGGCCTGCTTTTCCCATGCCGACCCGGCACGTTCGCTGTTCACCGGCAAAACCCTGCAGTATGTGGAGCAGACCGTCGCGCACTGGATCATGTCTTCCGGCGCCATGGTGGTCATGGTGCCTTGCCCAACCGGCGCCACCCAGCGCGGCGATGTGGGTTTTGACGACTACGCCCAGTGGCTGGACGGGCTGGTGCTACACGGCGGCGCCGATGTCTGGCCTGGCAGTTATGGCGAAGACCCGCTGGAGGAACGCTGGTCCGGCGACCGGGTGCGCGACGACTACGACAAGGCGCTGGTGGCGTCGTTTGAAAAAGCCGGCAAACCGGTGTTTGGCATCTGCCGTGGCCTGCAACTGCTCAACGTGGCCTACGGCGGCACGCTGTACCAGGACATTGAAACCCAGGTGCCCGAATCGCATGTGCACCGCGACGCGGTGAGTTACGACCAGAACTTCCACAGTGTGGAGATCGTGCAAGGCTCGCAACTCTCACGCCTGTACCCCGGGGTGGAGCGGGTCCGGGTCAACAGCATTCACCACCAGGGCATCAAGGACCTGGCGCCCGAGTTCGAGGCCGAAGCCTTCAGTGTGCCCGACGGCATTGTGGAAGCGATACGCCGCAAAGACCCGGCCAAAACCTATATCGCGGCGCTGCAATGGCACCCCGAGTTTCACCAACCGGGCTCGGACACGATTGACGACGCGGCGGTGCTCGAAGATTTTCTGTCGGCGGTGGCTGCCGCCAAAAGGCGGCTAACCGCCTGAGTTGTCGCCGGCCTGAAGCAAAAATCACCTTGCCCTTGCCGGACCCGCATCAACAGCTATCAAAACAATAGCTAATTGCCTTGGCCTGGTGCTCAGGCAGCAGCGGCAAGACCGGGCGCCGACGCTGCCAGCGTGAAATAAATCGTGGCCCCCTGCTCCGGCAGCGCCTGCGCCCAGACACGCCCGCCATGGCGAAGCACGATGCGCTGCACCGCGCTCAGGCCCGCGCCTATGCCCGGAAAGTCCGACGACACATGCAGGCGCTGAAAGATGCCAAACAGCTTGTCCGCATGCGCCATGTCGAAACCTGCGCCGTTGTCGCGGAAAAAATAAACCGTCTCGCCAGCCGGCCCCGGCTGGCTGCCCACCGCAATCTGTACGCGGTCTTTTTTGGCGCTGAACTTCCAGGCGTTGCCGGCCAGATGCTCAACCAGTTGCCGGATCAGGGCCGGGTCACCACGCACCTGCAGCCCGGGCTGGATGCTGAGCTGCAGCACCCGCTCCGGCTCGGCCTGCTGCAGCGCTGCAAATACCTCGGCAGCCAGCGCAGCCAGATCCACCGTCTGCAGCGTCATGGGCGCACGCAGCAGGCGCGACACTGCCAGCAGGGCAGCAATCAGCTCATTGATATTGGCCACACCCAGGCGTATGCGCTGCAGGTAGTGCGTGCTGCGTTCCGCATTGCCCTTGGCCACCGCGCCCTCCAGCAGACGGCTGAAGCCGTCTATGGTGCTCAGCGGCGCGCGCAGGTCGTGCGAGACCGAATAGGAAAAATTCTCCAGCTCGCTGTTTGCAGCGGCCAGCTCGGCGCTGCGCTGCTTCAGTTCAGCCTCCAGGAAGCCGGTGATGCGCAGGATTTCCTGCTCTGTCGCGGCGGCGTCGCCGCCTGCACGCAATTGCGCCAGCAACGCGGCCATGGCCGGTACAGCGCTGACCCTGGGGAATTCGGGATCAAGGCTCATGCGGATGCGGGGCCGGCTGCCATGGAAGGAAATGTCATCGTTGTCCTTTGCTCGCAACGCGTCAATGGGTCAATGGGTCACTATGCACTGCGCCATGGACACCCGTCAATCCGCAGCCGCCCGCAGCAGCCGGTCCCGCACACCGTCCCAGGACACATCGGCCGGCGGGTGTTCAATCCAGATCAGCTTGACGCCCTGCGCATCAAAGCCGCGCAGCACCGCAAACAGCTGCTGCGCGGCGGCCGCCGCGTCGTCGGGCATGCGCCGGTACACCACCTGCGTGGACTGGATACGCACAATCGCACGCGCATACACCGCAATGTGTGCGGCGTCCGGGCCCAGCAGGTCGAGTGCCGTCTGTATCGCCTGCGCGTCCATCAGCCGCACCCGGGCATCGGGCGCGTAGTGCGATTCGAGGGTGCCGGAGGCGCGCGGGGCGTCGCTTCCCATGAACTCTTCGTTGCTGAGTACTGCCTCGCCACACGCTGCCTCCAGCTGCGCGCGCGACAGCACACCGGGGCGCAGCAGCACCGGGCGGCTGCGTGTGCAATCCACAATGCTGGACTCGATGCCGACCTCGCACGGTCCGCCGTCGAGCACCAGCAAGTCCTCGCCAAACTCCTGGGCCACATGTTGTGCGGTGGTCGGGCTGACGCGACCGAAACGGTTGGCGCTGGGTGCGGCCAGGCCCGTGGCACAGGCCTTGAGCAGGGCGCGCGCCACCGGGTGCGCCGGGCAGCGCAGGCCAATCGAGTCCTGTCCGCCGGCCGCTGCGGCGGCCACGCCGGGCTTGCGTGGCAGGATCACCGTCAAAGGCCCGGGCCAGAACGCCTGCATCAGGCGGCTGGCAAAAAGCGGCACGCTGGCCGCGTAATCGGGCACCTGGACGGACTCAGCCACATGCACGATCAGCGGATGGTTGCTGGGCCTGCCCTTGGCGGCGAAGATGCCGGCGACCGCGCTGTCGCTGGACGCATCGGCGCCCAGGCCGTAGACGGTTTCAGTCGCAAAGCCGACCAGGCCGCCAGAGCGGATCACCCGCGCCGCCTCGGCAATCGCCGCAGGATCGCTGCCAGCGCGAATCATCCCAGCGCGTCCAGCCCCGGCAGCCGCAGAACCCGAGCGGCCTGGCGCGCCACCGCCTGCACCGACGCCACATCGGCGCCGGTGATGGTCAGGTGGCCCATTTTGCGGCCGGGGCGGGCTTCGAGCTTGCCGTACAGATGCAGGTGTGTGCCGGGCAGGGCCAGCACGGCTTGCCAGTCGGGCGTGCGCGCCTGGCCTGCGGCATCGAGCCACACATCGCCCAGCAGATTGAGCATGATGGCCGGTGAATGCTGGCGCGGCAGCGGCAGCGGCAAGCCCGCCATGGCGTGCACCTGCAGGTCAAACTGCGAGACATCGCAGGCGTCCAGCGTGTAGTGGCCGCTGTTGTGGGGGCGTGGCGCCATTTCGTTGACCACCAGCGCGCCATCGGCACTGCCGTCGTCGATGACAAAAAACTCGACACACAACACACCGACATAGCCGATGTGGCTTGCTATGGATTCAGTAGCTGCTCGCGCCCGCTGTGCAAGGGCTGGCGGTATATTTCCTTCGTGGGCGGCAGTGACGGCCAGAATGCCGTCCACATGCAGGTTGTACTGCGGCGCAAAACCCACCACCGCACCGTCCCAGCCGCGCGCCACAATGACCGAACACTCGGCCTTCAGCGGCAGCCGCTTTTCCAGCACGCAGGGCACACCCTTCAAATCCGCCCAGGCCACCGCCAGTTCGGCCATGTTGCCCACACGCAGCTGGCCCTTGCCGTCGTAACCCAAACGTGCGGTTTTCAGGATGCCGGGCAGCAGATCGGCCGGCACGGCGCGCAGCTGTTGCGCAGTCCTGATGACCGCATAAGGCGCGCAGCTGACACCTGCGACACCGGCGCTGGCGCTGAAGTGGGCTTTTTCCTCGATGCGATCCTGCGCAATCGCCACCGCCGCTGCGCCAGGCGCCACCGGCCGGCTGGCGGCCAGCGCCTGCAGGGCCTCAGCCGGCACGTTTTCAAATTCGGTGGTGATGGCGGCGCACAGCGATGCCAGTTGCGCCAGGCCAGCCGCATCGCTGTAACCGGCCTGGATGTGGTGATGGCTGACGCGGCCCGCCGGGCTGTCTGCATCGGGGTCGAGCACCGCCGTGAAATAACCGAGGCGCTGCGCAGCATGCACAAACATGCGGCCCAGCTGCCCGCCGCCCATCACACCCAGGGTGGCTGGCTGGCCCAAGGCATCCAAAGCGCCCGGAAAGATCGGAAGGCTCATGCGGGAGGAAGTGTCATGGCGCGCGCAGCGGCGGTCTGTTCGGCGCGGAAGGCCTGCAGCTTGTCGGCCAGCGTTTTGTCGTGGGTGGCCAGCATGGCCACAGCAAACAGGGCGGCATTGGCAGCGCCGGCGTTGCCAATGGCAAAAGTCGCGACCGGCACACCCTTGGGCATCTGCACAATACTGTGCAGCGAATCGACACCCTGCAAATGGTTGCTGGCCACCGGAACGCCGAGTATCGGCACGGCGGTTTTGGCCGCCAGCATGCCCGGCAGATGGGCGGCGCCGCCAGCGCCGGCAATGATGGCCTGGAGACCGCGCCCGGCGGCCTGCTCGGCATAGGCAAACAGCTCGTCCGGCATGCGGTGCGCCGAAACCACGCGCGCCTCATGCGCCACGCCGAACTGCTGGAGGATCTGCACCGCATGCTGCATGGTGCTCCAGTCGCTGCTGGAGCCCATCACCACGCCGATGAGGGGCGCATTTTGATCTTGCGTTGTCATGTGTACCTTCGGTTAGCTGCCATCGCCGATTTTACGGGCCAGCGTGCTATCGTCCCGTCCTTGCCCGCCAGCCGGTTGAAAACTTCCTGATCCACCCCTATTTGCCCAGCATCATGATCGACGCCACCATTGCCAATTTTGAGGAGGAAGTCATTGCGGCTTCCATGACCACCCCCGTGCTGATTGATTTCTGGGCGCCCTGGTGCGGACCCTGCAAATCTCTGGGGCCCATCCTGGAGAAAGTGGAAATCGCCTACGGCGGACGCTTCAAGCTGGTCAAGATCGACTCCGACCAGGAGCAGCAACTGGGCGCCGCCTTTGGCATTCGCAGCATTCCGACCTGCATACTGATGGTCAACGGCCAGCCGGTGGACGGTTTTCAGGGCGCGCTGCCCGAAGGCAAGGTCAAGGAGTTTCTCGACAAACACCTGCCGCCGGCCGAAGAGTTGCCACCGGCCGAAGAAGAAATGGCGGAGCCGGAAGACAGCAGCCCGGCAGCGGTGCTGGAAAAACTGCAGGCAGCCGTTGCCACCGACCCGGCCAACGACAACGCACGCTTCGATTACATCCGCCTGCTGCTGCAGCACGGCCAGGTCGAACACGCCAAAACCGCTTTTGCGCCCGTAGCCAGCAAAGCGCCGGTGGTGCGCAAGCTGGAGGCCCTGCAACACTGGCTCAACGCTATTGAATCAGGAGCTGCTCACGCAGATGCGGCGCTGGCCAAAGCCGGATTCGATGCAAAACTTGCAGGCAACAAGCGGGACTTCGACACACGTTACGCGCTGGCACAACTGCACATGAGCCAGCAGCAGTGGGTGGCGGCGATGGACGAGTTGCTGGAAATCCTGATGCGCGACAAATCCTGGAACGGGGAACTGGCACGCAAGACCTTTGTGTCCATCCTGGAAATCATCGAGCCGCCCCGGGTCAAGGTCGCCGACGGCCAGATTCCGCCGGATGATCCGGTGGTGGCGACTTACCGGCGGCGCTTGAGCAGTGTGGTGCTGAGCTGAGGTGTTGCCGGCATCACGCTGCGTCTCGGGCTTGCGTTAGACAGTAGGACTAACTCCCCACTCCCACCCCTAACCCCTCCCTCGCCCCGCTGGGCGATGGAGGGGGACCTCATTTGGCCGCGTGTGCTGCCCCCGCGTGCAAACATGACCGCCGCGTAGTCCGACGATGACGCGCTCTCCGCGTCATCGTCTCCCCGCATCCGAACCCGCATTTGTTTCCCCCACCCGTCGGGCTGGGCCGAGGAGCGCAGCCGAAAACGGATCAGGGCGAGCGATTGTCTGAGCCGAAGGCGAGTTCGAGCTAGCCCCCGTTAACGGCGAGCACCGCAGGTTGCCTGGAGCAAAGCGGAAGGACCCTGACCATCGGGTCGCCTTCTCTTTGCTTACTTTCTCTTGGCGACGCAAGAGAAAGTGAGTCGCCCGCCGGGGCGAGACCCGGCCAGCTGGCAACCCACTGCCGGTTGAATCAAACTGGCTCTGCTGAGACCCGTCAGCTATTCAGGCCGCTTCCTTGTAGAAAAACCCGCGTTGAATCCCGCGCGGCGCCAGCGGTTTGACGGCCTCATGAATCGCCCCAATATGCTCCGGCGTCGTCCCGCAGCAACCGCCGACGATATTCACCAGCCCTTCGGCGGCAAACTCGCGCAGCAGGCGCGAGGTCACGTCCGGCGTTTCGTCAAAGCCGGTGTCGCTCATGGGGTTGGGCAAACCGGCGTTCGGATAACAGCTGATGAAGGTGTCACCCGCCACCCGCGCCAGCTCCTGGATGTAGGGGCGCATCAACGTCGCGCCGAGTGCGCAGTTCAGGCCCACGGCCAGCGGCTGGGCATGGCGGATGCTGTGCCAGAACGCCGTGACGGTCTGGCCGCTCAGGATACGGCCCGAGGCGTCGGTGACCGTGCCGCTGATGATCAGCGGCAGGCGCTCGCCGCTGTTGTCGAAGTACTCGTCAATCGCAAACAGCGCGGCCTTGGCGTTGAGCGTGTCGAAAATCGTCTCGACCAGCAACACGTCGGCGCCGCCCTTGACCAGGGCTTCGGTCTGCTCGTAATAGGCCTTGCGCAGCTCTTCAAAGCTGGTGTTGCGCGCGCCGGGGTCGTTGACGTCGGGGCTGATGCTGGCGGTTTTGGGTGTGGGGCCCAGGGCGCCAACGACAAAACGCGGCTTGTCGGGTGTGGAAAACTTGTCGCAGGCGGCGCGCGCTATGCGGGCGGACTCGTAATTCATTTCGACCGCGAGCTCGGCCATGTCGTAGTCGGCCTGGGCCACGGTGGTGGCGCCGAAGGTGTTGGTCTCTATCATGTCGGCGCCAGCGGCCAGATAGCCTTCGTGGATGTCCTGGATCACGTCGGGCCGTGTCAGGCTCAGCAACTCGTTGTTGCCCTTGACGTCCTTGTGGAAGTCCCTGAAACGTTCGCCGCGGTACTGCGCTTCATTGAGTTTGAAGCGCTGGATCATGGTGCCCATGGCGCCGTCAAGAATGGCGATGCGTTGTTCAAGTACGGCAGGGAGCGCGGCTCCGCGGGTGTAGATGGCTTGCTTCATGGCCGCATTTTAAGGTGGCCGCCATTTGCCTGCCAGAATCATGCTGATTTCCCTGGACAATAGCCGGACCGCTCACCGCCCGAGGCCCACGCATGAAACACCTTCAACCCAAAGAAGCCTGGGACTACCTGCAGCAGCGCCCCGACGCGCTGTTTGTGGACGTGCGCATGGAAATCGAGTCACTGTATGTGGGTCGGCCGCCCGGCGTGGTCAACGTGCCCTGGTACGAATACCCGGATCTGACGCCCGATGCGCAAAAGTTTGCGGCGGCGGTGGAAAGCGAAGCCAGCAGCAAGGAGCAGCCGGTCTTGCTGATCTGCCGCTCGGGCAAACGCACACTCGATGCCGGCCAGGCGCTGGAGGCAGCAGGTTTTACCGAAGTGATCAACATCGTGCATGGCTTCGAGGGTGAACTCGACGAGCAGTTTCAGCGCTCCAGCCTGAGCGGCTGGCGCTTTGACGGTTTGCCCTGGGAGCAGATGTAGCCGTTTTCTTTCTGGCAAATATCGCTTGCAACCCTTGTCTCATCTGCGTAGTCAGCTCACTATTTCATAGCATTGTCCCCGCCATCTTGTCCCCATCACCTGCCACGTCTCACCCTTCTGCACTGGATATCCTGAGCCAGGTTTTTGGGTATGCCGATTTTCGCGGCCCGCAGCAGGCCATCGTGGACCATGTGGTGCAGGGCGGTGATGCGCTGGTGCTGATGCCGACCGGCGGCGGCAAGTCGCTGTGTTACCAGATTCCGGCCATCGCGCGGCAAAACGCCGGCCACGGCGTGACGGTGGTGATCTCGCCCCTGATCGCGCTGATGCACGACCAGGTCGGCGCGCTGCATGAAGCCGGTGTGTCTGCAGCGTTCCTGAATTCGACACAGACACAGGAAGAAAGCAGCGCACTGGAAAAGCAGCTGCTGCGCAACGAGCTGACCCTGCTCTACGCCGCGCCCGAGCGCATCAACACGCCACGCATGAAGGGTTTGCTCGGTTCGCTGCACGAGCGGGGCCTGCTCAGCCTGTTTGCGATCGACGAGGCGCATTGCGTGAGCCAGTGGGGCCACGACTTCCGGCCCGAGTACCGCAGCTTGAGCCTGCTGCATGAGACCTTTCCCGACGTGCCGCGCATCGCGCTGACGGCGACCGCCGATGCGCTGACGCGCCAGGACATGATTGAGCGCCTCAAGCTCGAGGACGCGCGCGAATTTGTCAGCAGCTTCGACCGGCCCAATATCCGTTACACCATCGTCGAAAAAACCGACGCGACGCGCCAGCTGCTGCGTTTCATCGAAAGTGAACACGCGGGCGAGGCCGGCATTGTGTATTGCCAGTCGCGCAAACGCGTGGAGGAAGTGGCCGGCATGCTGGAAGACGCCGGACTCAAAGCCATGGCTTACCACGCGGGCCTCGACAGTGCGCTGCGCCAGCAGCGCCAGGACCGCTTCCTGCGCGAGGAAGGCATGGTCATGGTGGCGACGATTGCCTTCGGCATGGGCATAGACAAGCCCGACGTGCGTTTTGTCGCGCACCTGGACATGCCAAAAAACATCGAGGGCTACTACCAGGAAACCGGCCGCGCGGGGCGCGACGGACTGCCGGCCAACGCCTGGATGACCTACGGCCTGCAGGACGTGGTGAACCAGCGCCGCATGATAGACACCAGCGACGCTTCCAGCGAGGAGTTCAAACAGGTGATGCGCGGCAAGCTCGATGCGCTGCTGAGCCTGGCCGAAGACACACGTTGCCGCCGCGTCAGCCTGCTGCATTATTTCGGCGAGGACAGTTTGCCCTGCGGCAACTGCGACAACTGCCTGAGCCCACCTGTGGTCTGGGATGCCACCGAAGCCGCGCGCAAGATGCTCAGCTGCATTTACCGCGTGCAGCAGGCCAGCGGCATCAGTTTCGGCGCCGGCCACCTGATGGACATCCTGCGCGGCAAAGCCACCGAAAAAGTGCTGCAGCACAGCCACGACCAGCTCAGCACTTTCGGCATAGGCGCCGACCTGGCCGAGGTGCAGTGGCGCGGTGTGTTGCGCCAGCTGATCGCCAAGGGCATGGTGCGCGTCGACCCCGACGCCTTCAACACCCTGCAACTGCTGCCCGACGCGCGCCAGGTGCTCAAGGGCGAGGTCAGCGTGATGCTGCGCGAACAGGCGGCGGCAGGCAAGGCAGACAAGCGCAAAAAGAGCACCAAAACCTCGGTCAAGGGCATGGCCGAAGCCGCACTCAATGCCGGCGCGCTGGAACGCCTGACGCGCCTGAAAGCCTGGCGCGCCGAAGTGGCACGCGAGCACAACCTGCCGGCCTTTGTGATTTTTCACGACGCCACCCTGCGCGCCAT
Source organism: Asaia bogorensis (assembly GCA_943371375.1). GTDB lineage: Bacteria > Pseudomonadota > Gammaproteobacteria > Burkholderiales > Burkholderiaceae_C > Polaromonas. The sequence goes on along the minus strand of CALRUM020000008.1, from coordinate 45,040 downwards.
CGCCGAGCGCGCGCCGCACAGCCTGGCCGACCTGGAGGGCATCAGCGGCATTGGCAGCAAAAAACTGCAGGCCTATGGCCACGAAGTCCTGCGGGTGTGCGCGGCCGCCTGAGCCCGGAAAATCCGGTCTGCTGCGGCACAATAGGCGCGTGTCCGTCGTCCCATCCCTCACCCCCCGGCGTGCCGCCCTGGCACGCGCTGTGCGGGCGCTTGCGGGCCTCGTGTTTTTACCGGCGCTGCTGCTGGCTGGCCCCGCATGGGGCGGCGATTCACTGACCCTGAGCCGCGACAACGGTCCGGTGGCGCTGACACAGGCGCTGGATTTCTGGGTCGATGTGGGCGGCAAAACTACTTTGGAAAAGGTTGAAGCCGATGCCGGGCGCCTGCCTTTTGCTGCCGTTGTCGCCGATAAAAAGTACCCGCTTGACGACGCGGCGCTCTGGCTGCGTTTTGACGCGACGGTGCAGGACCCCGGAGTTCACTGGAAACTTGAACTGCCGATGTCCGGCGTGGACAAAATCGCGCTTTATTACCGGGACAGCCTGGGCCGCTGGGTGGTACAGCAAGCCGGTGACAGCCTGCCCATCAGCGTTTGGCCCCAGCCTGCGCGTTACCCGATTTTTTCCCTGAGCCATGAGGCCGGGGCCAGCGTTCGTTATTACCTGCGGGTGGAGCATGCGCGTGTTCCTTTTTCAGCCCTGCCGAGGGTGCTCAGCGCCGAGGGGGTGACGACCTCGCGCCAGCTGGAACACCTGTTCCTCGGTGCCTATTTCGGGCTGGCGCTGCTGGTGACGGTTCTCGCGCTGCTCAATGCAGTGGCCTACCGCGACCGTGGTTTTGCAAGTTACGCGGTCTACCTCGGCACCTTTGCCGGCTCCCAGGCCGCCTTCAAGGGTATCGCCGGCCTGTACCTGTGGCCGGAGCTGCCGCAGCTCAACAACATGGCGATTGTGCTGCTGCCGCTGCTGGCCGCGGCTGCTGCGCTGTGGTTTGTGCGCACCGTGACCACGCCGGGGCGTTTTTTCCGGGCACTGGACTGGCTGATCCTGGCATTGATGTGGCTTGCGCCGCTGGTCGGCCTGCTCGATGCCGCCTTTCCGACGCCCGAGAGTTTTGCGCTGATCAACATCCTGGTCAGCGCCGGCATGGTGGTGCTGCTGATGGTGGTCGGGGTCTCGCTGGTGGAAGGCGACCGCCACGCACGCTGGATTGCGCTGGGGTTTTTGCCGATTATCCTGGCCACCCTGTTCCCCTTGCTGCGCAACTTCGGGCTGATCGCCTCCAGCTTTCTGACCCAGAACGCGCTGATTCTGGGCTCGGCCATCGAGGCGCCGATTCTTTTTTACGGTCTGCTGCGCCGCATCACCCGGCGTGAAGAGCCCAGCACGCGGGCCAGTACCCTGCGCACCACCGACCCGCTGACCGGTCTGCTCACCACCCGGCCGCTGCTGGGCAAGCTGCGCCAGGCGCTGAGTACCGCCGAACGTTACCAGCAGCCCTGCGCTCTGATGATCATCGACCTGAGCAACCAGACCAGCCTGCAGCTCAAACATGGCCGCGAAACTGGCGACCGCGCCATGGTGCTGGCCGCCGCCCGCATACTGGCCGTGACCAAGCCGACCGACACCGTGGCGCGTGTCGGTGACAGCCACTTTGCGCTGTTGCTGGAGGGGCCGATGAGCAGCGATTCGGTGAACCGGCTGGCCACCAAAATCCTGGCCAGCGGCCTGCGAACCACCTCTGAATTGCCGGATGCCGATCCGCTGCTGTTCCACATCGCCATCGGCTACCTGGCGGGGCCGGTACGCCTGGCCCCCGAGCAGGCACCGGCCTGTCTGGACCGCATGATGCAGGTGGCCAGGGAAATGAACGACGGTTCGCGCAAGGCGATCCGGCTGATTCAGCTCTGAGGGTTGACCGGCCAGCGTTTGGAGCATCACGCTGCGCCTGAGGTCTGCTCGGGGCAGTAGGGTCTAACTCCCCACTCCCACCCCTAACCCCTCCCTCGCCCCCGCTGGGCGATGGAGGGGGACCTCATTTGGCCACGTGCGCTGCTCCCGCGTGCAAACATGGCGGCCAACTGAAATACGCCTTGACGCGCGGAGCGCGTCAAGGCTCCCCGCACCCGCGTTCGGTCTCCCACCCGTCGGGCTGGGCCGAAGAGCGCAGCCGAAAACGGATCAGGGCGAGCGATTGTCTGAGCGCAGCGAGTTCGAGCGAGACCCCGTTTTCGGCGAGCACCGCAGGTTGCCCGTAGCGCAGCGGAGGGACCCAGACCATCGGGTCGCCTTTTCTTTGGTGACTTTCTTTTGGCGACGCAAAAGAAAGTTACTTGCCGCCGGGCAACCCCCGGCTTGCAGGCGCACCACTAAACAGTGGAGCAAAGTAGTCAGCACACATGGATCCCGGATCAGGTCCGGGATGACAAACGGCTACTGCATAAACCCCATGCCCCGTGCCTCCCGCACTTCCGGCTTGATCCGGTGCTCGGCTTCGAGCTGGCTTAAAAACTCGTCGGCCGTGAAGTCCACCGCCAGGATGTCGGTCTGCCGCCTGACTGCGGCAAAGTCACCAGGGCACAGCTGCGCCAGCCTGGCCAGGCGCAGGCTCAGCCCGGCGTCGAGCAGGCTGGCATTGCCGGCCAGCGCTTCAGTGACAAACATTTTTTCCCGTTGCACGGCGGTCAGGGGCATGAACTTGATCTTGAAGGTAAAGCGCCGCAAGGCCGCCTGGTCCAGGCTTTCCAGCAGATTCGTGGTGCAGACAAAAATGCCGTTGAAACGCTCCATGCCCTGCAACATTTCATTGACTTCGGTCACCTCGTAGGTGCGCTGTGCGCCGCGCCTGTCCTGCAAAAAGCTGTCGGCCTCGTCAAGCAGCAACACGGCTTTCTCGGCTTCGGCCTCGGCAAACATCGCCGCCATGTTCTGCTCGGTTTCGCCCACGTATTTGCTCATCAGGTCGCTCGCCTGCTTGATCAGCAGCGGACGCTCCAGCGCCTTGGCCAGGTGCTCGGCCAGCGCCGTCTTGCCGGTGCCCGGCGCACCGTAAAAACACAGGGTGCCATGGCCACGGGCCTTGAGCGCCGCCACGATGCGTGTGACTTCAAAGCGCGACTCAACGTTGAGCATGGCCAGGTCGTAGGTGGTGACACTGCGGCGCCCCGCGGCGTCGGCCTTGTTGCCCAACGCCAGGTCGGCGTTTTTGAGTTGTCGTTCAATCAGCGATTCGGTCAAGGCGGCCTGGCCACCCGGCAGCATGGCGGCCATGTCCGTGCCATCGGGCTCAAAGCCCGGACTGCCGGCAAGTTTGGCAAAACGCACTGCGGTGCGAATCTGCGCCGGGGTCAGGCCCTTGCGCCCGGTCAGTTTGGCGAGAAAGGCCTCGCTGACCGGCACCCCTTCGAGTGTCTTGCGCACCAGCGCCTCACGCGCGCCGGGCGGCGGGGACTGGAGCTCCAGGTGGTAGGCAAAACGGCGGCGAAAGGCCGGGTCGATCTGCTCGATGCGGTTCGTGACCCACAGCGTGGGAACGGTGTTCGACTCGAGAATCTGGTTGACCCAGGCTTTGCCGTTGACGGAACCGGTGGCCGGCGCCGCCATTTGCTCAGAACGCGCGAGCAGTTGCGCGGCCTCGCTGGAAATCGCCGGAAACACGTCTTCGACCTCGTCAAACAGCAGGGCGGCATGGGCGCTGCCCTTGAGAAAGACCTGGGCAATCTGCAGCGAGCGGTAGCGGTCCCTGCCGCTCAGGGAGTTGCCGTCACGGTCCGCGTATTCGACCTCGAACAGATCGAGCCCGGCGGCCTGGGCCACCACCTTGGCCAGCTCGGTCTTGCCGGTGCCCGGTGGGCCGTAGAGCAGCACATTGACACCCAGCTCCTTGCCCTGCACCGCATGACGCAGCAGCGCCACCAGCACCTGCACATCGTCGCGGGCAAAGGCAAAATCGGCCAGCCCCAGGCTGCTGCGGTCCACCGGCCGGGTGAACACCGCCATCAGCTCGTTCTGGTCGCGGTACTCGCGCATCAGCACCGGTGGCAGTTTTTCGCTGACTTTCATCAGGTCGGCCAGGTCGGTGATGTTGTGCTCGGAAATCAGGTTTTCCACCATGCCGATGCGCTCCAGCCGCGAGCCGGCGCGCAAGGCTTCGGCCACCTCGCTGGCCTTGACGCCGGCCACTTCGGCAATCGCGGCATAGGCTTCGGGCGCATTGTTGACCTTGAACTCGACCAGCAGGGAGCGCAGGTCGCGCTGGTAACGCGCCAGCGTTCCGTACAGCAGCAGCGCACGTTCGGCCTGGTTGAGCTGCAGCAAATTGGCCAGCGCGGCAATGTTTTTCTCCACCAGCGTGGATTGCTTTTTCAGCGCCTGGGTCAGCCACTCGCCGGTGGCGCCCAGCACCGACAACAGGTCTTTGGGCTGGTCCTTGGCGTGTTCATCGAGGTAAAAAAACAGCGTGCCTTCTTCGTAAGGGCCGCGCCAGGCGCCATGGCGGTTCATGAACTCGGTATCGCTGAGGGCTTCATGGCCGCGCCAGAATTCGTTGTCACGGCAACGCCGGCCCAGGAATTCGCGCAAGCGCTGCAGCGCGGGCAAGGGCCACACCAGGTGCCGGCCCGACAGCGACAGCAGGCTGTTGAGGTCACGCCGCACATTGAACTTGGCGCCCTGCCGGGCGGCCAGGGTCAGGACAAAATGCGAACACATCAGGTCCAGCACCGGCGCCTCTTTGAGGCCCGGCGACAGCAGCAGCTGCCCCTGCTTATCCGCACCTGAACGCTTGCTCATTGAAGGACCTCCGGTCTGGAAGACAACAACCTTTGCACATGAACCCCGATATGCACACACCTCACCATAACGCAGGTTTATGCCTGATGGAAGACGCTAATCCAGGGGGGCCGTGTGAATTGCGCCACAAATCCGCGCCACAATCGCCACTTCGCCCAGAGGAACCCATGAACCCGCACACCCACCACTGCACGCCGTCCGGCCGGAGGCAAGATGCTCGCTTTCACTGATATCCAGGCCGCCGCACAGCGGTTGCAAGGCCAGTTGCTGGATACGCCTTGTGTGGCGTCCAAAACCCTGTCGCAGATCACCGGCGCAGAGGTTTTTCTGAAGTTCGAGAATTTGCAGTACACCGCCTCTTTCAAGGAGCGCGGCGCCTGCAACAAGCTGGTGCAACTGTCTGCAGAGGAGGGCCGGCGCGGCGTGGTCGCCATGAGCGCCGGCAACCATGCCCAGGGCGTGGCCTACCATGCGCAGCGTCTGGGCCTGCGCGCGGTGATTGTGATGCCGCGTTTCACCCCCGGTGTGAAAATTGAGCGCACGCGCGGCTTTGGCGCCGAGGTGGTGCTGCACGGCGACACACTGGAGGAGTCGCGCACCCACGCGCTGGGCCTGGCCGAGCGCGAAGGCCTGGTGTTCATCCACCCGTACGACGACGAAGCCATTGTGGCCGGCCAGGGGACGGTGGGCCTGGAAATGCTGCGCGCCGTGCCCGATCTGGATACGCTGATCGTCGCGATCGGCGGCGGCGGCCTGATTGCCGGCATGGCCACAGCGGCGAAGGCCATCAAGCCAGGGATCGAAATCATTGGCGTGCAAACCTCGCGTTTCCCGGCCATGGTCAACGCCATCAAGGGTACCCACCACCCCCAGGGCAGCAGCACGATTGCCGAGGGTATTGCGGTCGGCACACCCGGCGTGATCCCGCTGGCCATCATCCGGCGCCTGGTCGATGATCTGGTGCTGGTGGACGAAGGCGACATCGAGCAGGCCATGGTGATGCTGCTGGAAATTGAAAAAACCCTGGTCGAGGGCGCCGGCGCGGCGGGCCTGGCCGCGCTGCTGAAATACCCGGAGCGCTTCAAAGGCAAAAAAGTCGGTCTGGTGCTGTGTGGCGGCAACATTGACCCGCTGCTGCTGGCGGCCATCATCGAGCGCGGCATGGTGCGCGCGGGCCGGCTGGCGCGCATTCGCGTGAGTGCGCGCGACGTGCCGGGTTCACTGGCCAGAATCACGGCCACCGTGGCCGATGCCGGCGCCAACATCGACGAGGTCCATCACCAGCGGGCCTTCACCATGCTGGCCGCGCAGAATGTGGATATCGAGCTGGTGATCCAGACCCGTGGCCGGGAACACATTGGCCAGGTACTGGCCGTGCTGCAGGCGGCAGGTTTTGAAGCGATGGAGCAACACTGATGATGACCATTGAAACCTTGCAGGCGGCCCTGCCAGCCTATTTTGCGCCCTGGGTGCAGGCACTGAAGCTTCAGGTGGACAGCTTTGACAGCCAGAGCGTGACCCTGCGCCTGCCGCAAAATACCGAGCTCTCGCGCACCGGCGGCATGCTCTGCGGCCAGGCCATGATGGCCGCGGCGGACAGCGCCATGGTGCTGGCACTGATCAACCATTTTGGCGAATTCCGGCCTTGCACCACGGTGCAGATGAGCAGCAGCTTCCTCAAACCCCTGTCGGGTCAGGATGCGCTGCTCAAGGCCCGCGTGATTCGCGCCGGCAAGTCCCTGGCGTTTGGCGAGATCGACCTGCTCGGTGCCGGCGACGGCAAAAGTGTCAGCCGCTTCACGACCACTTACGCGCTGCTCTGAGGTTTGCCCGGTCAAGGGCCGAGAAGGTAAAATCGCGGCTTAATCCCCGTTTGCAGGAATCGCCATGTCTAGCCCAGCCGATCACACCACCAATGCCGCACACAGCAGCCCCACGCCCGCCCACGAACAGGACGTCGTCGAAGCGATTGTTCCGCTGATGCCGCTGGTGCTGCCACTGGCCGGCGGTGTGCTGATGTTTTTGCTGGCTTTTATCGCCATCTACATGGCTTGAGGGCAGTCGCCCGGCAGGACAGCCATGACGGCACTCAGGCCGCCGTGGTCCCGGTTGGGGTCGCCGTAGCCGTACCAGCGCGGCGGCTGACCATCAGGATACCCACAATAAAGGCGATCAGGTGGCCCTCCGGAAAGGTCCGGAAGTGGCCGCTGAACAGGCTGGTGGCACACCAGGCCAGCACACAGCCCGCCGCCATTTTTCCGTAGATGCTGCCGCTTTGCAGGCAATGCCTGAGCAGCATGCCGATCATGCCCAGGAAGGTGAGCAAGCCGATGATGCCGTTTTCGGCCAGGACAAAAAGGTACTGGTTGTGCGGGTCGTCAAAGGGAGCAGCCCGCCAGCCGGTGTACTTCTGCTCGGCGATCCCGCTGAAATGTTTCTTGTAGGCCCCCGTCCCGACGCCAAAGACCGGGCTTTCCTTGATCATCCCCCAGGTTGTTTCATACTGGACCATCCTGCGCCCCAGCGATGTTTCATAGGGGTTGGTTTCATAACTGCGCACTTCGTTGACCCCTTCCATCACCCGGCTGCGCACCGATGATGAGGCATAGAAGGCCCCCACACCCAGGACCGAGGCCACGAGCACCCCAATCGCCACGCCCTTGAATCCGCGCCACATCGAAAACGCCGACACGGTCAACACCAGAAAAACCACGTAGCCACTGCGGCCTGGCGTGACCAGTGCCAGGTTCAGGAAAAAAGCCCCCGCCAGGCCATAAAAGCCCCAGCGCCATGCCGGTACTTTCTGCCTGAAGCCATACCAGAGGGCCAGAAAGACGCAGACCGCAAAAACCATTCCCTGGGTGGCATGCGAGCGGAACACGGCGGGAGGGTTCAGACGCAGGTGCACATGGAGGTACTGGTTGATGACTGCGAAAGACAGCGCCAAACCCACCACACTGGTCGCCATGAAGGCGGCCAGGAATTTTCTCTTCGGGCCCTCAGCGGAAAAAATCAGCGCCAGCGGCAGGATGTAGCAGATTTTCCGCTCGCTGAAAATGTTCTTGAGTCCGTACGACAGGGGGGCATCGGTGTAACTCAGGCCAATCACTTGCCAGGCGATGTACAGGCCAATCGCGTACGCGACGCCCATCGGGAAATTGTCGGTATCGAGCTGGCGCCGCTGGTTCGACGCGCAGACCCAGGCAAACAGAAACAGGAAAACGACAAAGCCGACATTCGCCAGTGCGGTTGAAAAAAGATTGGCACAGGCGGCAAATATCGCCGCGTTCTGCGTCCAGGTCATCAGCGCCGGCGGTGCGGCGTGGCGCAGCTTGCGAAGGGCAATCATCGGTGGGTGTTTCCGGATTCTGGGGCGGTCTGTTTATTCATGCCGGCGCCTGCGCCACAGTTTCTTCCAGCGAAACTGCAGCGCCTGGAACCACAGCGGATGCGACTTGTCCAGTGTGGAGGAGAACTTTCCGTTGTGGCTGCCCTGCTCGACGACGGGCGGCTCCAGCCAGAACATCGGCGTGGCCAGGGTCCGGTCTATGTGCTCGAAGGTGTGGTCAATCGGCAGCGTGATGCCATGTTCGTCAATCCAGTCCAGCCGCCTTTTGGCGGTGGCCAGCGAGAGGATGTAGGAGTCAGCAAACTTGCCCTGGTTGCGCGGATACAGCCATTGGCCAGCACGGATTTGCTCATGCGGCACGTAGTAGTGGCCGCCGCAACCCAGGAAAGTCACGTGCGGGTCGCCCAGCACCAGCTCCTCGTGCATCAAGCCCCTGAGCGCCGGCAAAAAAGCCTCGGAAAGAATCACGTCGTCTTCCAGAATCAGGGCGCGCGCGATGTTTCTCTGCAGCATCAGCTGATGCGCCTGCCAGTGTTTCAGGGCACATGACTGCTGCGCCGGAGAAAGACCGTTTCCCCGGAACAGCCGCTGCCGCAGGGCTTCAGGAATGGCGGGAATGTCGAAATCGAGCACAAACTCAAACGGCAGGCCCAGGGCCCGCATCTGGGCCTCAATGAATACCCGCCTTTCGACATAGGGGCTGGCGTGGATCACAAATATCGCATCCAGCCCCTGTGGCAAAACCTGGGTCGGCGGCGCGGCTGGCGGTTCAAGGGGCATGGAAACTCTGGAAGTGGGCAGGGCTGGCAGGTGCGACAGGACCTGCAACCCTGAATTCTAGATGACACGCCGCCACGGGTCTGGGCCCGCTCCTGCCAGGAAGGCAGCGGCCAAACAACAATCGCCGGCCCCGTCACGCCGAAGATGGATTCTTTTCGTTACAGAAATCGGAGCGCATGCTAACCTTTTGCTTACAAGTCTGCGGACAAGCAGGGGTTCACGATGAGGAAAGCTGGCGGATGGGGTTCACTGCTGTGCCTGGCCTGCACACTGGCTGCGGCTGCGCCCGCCGATGAACTCAAGGCTCTGCTGGAACAAGGCCAGGACCGGCAGGCTTACGAGCTGGGCAAAGCCGCGCCCGACGCGCTGGGCACACCCTTGTTTGATTTTTACTTCGGCATTGCCGCACTCAATGGCGGGGTGCCCGGCGAAGGGGTGCTGGCGCTGGAGCGTTATCTGCTCCAGTTTCCGGAGAACCGGTCGGCGCAATTCCAGCTGGCACGCGGCTACTTCATCCTCGGTGAAGACCAGCGTGCCCGCGAGGAGTTTTCCAGCCTGGCCCCAGGGGCCGCCGGGGTGGAGCTGGACCATATCACGCGCTTTCTCGATGCGATCCGCGCCCGTGAATCGCGTTACAAGCCCACTTCCAGCGCCTTTGTGGAGCTGGGCGCCGGCTACGACAGCAACATCAACAGCGGCATCCGCAGCGGCCAGGTGGGCGGCCTGCCGCTGGGCTTTATCGTCGCGCCTGGCCAGTCGTCGGAGCGCCAGGCCGACTCCTTCCACAGCGTGCTGGCCGGGGTGCAGGGGGCGTATCCGTTTGCCCCCGGCCTGTCCCTGTACGGCGGCGCCATGCTGATGACACGCAGCCACCGCCGCAGCCAGAACGACGTGTTTGACCAGCAGCTGCTTGCCTTGCAGGGCGGCATCTCCATGCTCGAAGGCCGCAGCCTGTACCGGCTGGGTGTCGATGTGCTCAGGCTGGGGGTGGACAGCCAGAAGTACCTGTCGCTCAACACCCTGGTGGGCGAGTGGCAATACCAGAACGACCAGTACAACCGCTTTGCGCTGTCGGTACAGCATTCGCGCCAAAGCTACCAGAACATCAACAGCTTTCTTGACATCAACAAGACCTCGGCCGTGAGCTCCGGCGCCGACATCCGGGACAGCAGCCTGAGCAGCCTGACCGGCGCCTGGACGCGCACACTCGCGCACCGCTGGAATCCGGTTTTCACGACCAGTGTGAATGCAGGCAGCGAAAGAAACCGCAAAAACCGGCCCGACCTGTCACGCGATCTGTGGGGTGCCAGGCTGGCGCTCACGGCGCAACCCTTGCCCAAATGGACCCTAGGCAGTGCCCTGAGCTACCAGGGCAGCCGTTATGCCAGCGACTTTGCCGTCGGCATCCCGGCGCGCAGCGACCAGTATTACGCGCTGGACCTGTCCGCCGCCTACGCCTGGGACCGGAACTGGTCCTTGCGCGGCGAGTACCAGCATGTGGAGCAGCAGTCCAGCATAGGTTTTTTTGACTACACCCGCCGCTCACTGGCACTGAAACTGCGTTACGACTTCAAATGAAGGGAGGCCCCATGAAAACCGTCCTGATGATTGCCTGGCTGGCGCTGCTTGGCCTGGGTGCTGCCAGCGCCCAGCCGGCGGGCCGGGTGCTGGCGCTGGCCGGAGACGCCACCCTGTCGCGCGCCGGGCAGCAATTGCCCCTGCGGGCCGGCGTCATGGTGCAAAGCGGCGATGTGCTGGCGGTCGGAGAACGCAGCGCCCTGCAAGTGCGTTTTACCGACGAGTCGGTGGTGGCCCTGCGGGCCAACAGCGAGTTCCGGATAGAAGACTACCGCTTTGACAACAACGCGGTGCAGGACCGCTCTGTCATGGGTTTGCTCAAAGGCGGCATGCGCACCATCACCGGCCTGATCGGCAAAGGCAACCAGAAAAACTACATGGTCCGCACCGCCACCTCGACCATAGGCATACGCGGCACCCATTTCACCGTGGTGTCCTGCAGCAACGACTGCCGCAATACCGATGGCACGCCGGGGCCTAATGGCACCTTCGGCGGGGTCACCGACGGTCGCATCACCGTCTCCAACAGCAGCGGCCAGCACGAGTTCGGGCAGCAGGATTATTTTCATGTGCCAGGCGCAGACGCCGCGCCGGTGCGGCTGCTTGCGCCGCCCGCCATACTGAACGACCGCAGCGCCGGCGCGCGCGGACGCAGCGCAGCGGCTGCCCCGGCCAGCGGCGCCGGCGGCACGGCGGCGGGCGGGGAAACCGCGGCCGACAGCAGCTCAGGCCCCCAGACCTCGACCTCACCACAGCTGACGGTGCAAACCGCACCGGCCACGCAGCTGCTGTCGCCACTGACCAACGTTGCCGCCACCGAGCAGCCCAGCATCTCCAGCGATGGCAATACCAACCAGATCACCGTCGTTGAAACGCAGGTCGGCGCATTGAACAAGCTCGAGGCCAACGCCAGGAACTACAGCGTGTTGCAGCTGCGCAGCGAAGTCTCCGAAGTCAGCGGCATCCACTTTATTGACGCGGCCTCCCTGGCCACCGCTTTGCGCTCGGTAGGCCGGACCGTGGGTGCCAGCGCCGCCGCTGCGGCCTTCTGGATGTACGAGCCGCCCGAATCCGGAACGAGCTCGCGCCTGGGCTCGCACCACGCCTGGGGCGACTCACCGCAGATCCAGCTGCCGGGCGCAGGCACTGCCCAGTACAACTATGTGGGCGGTACCGCGCCCACCGACAATTTTGGCCGGGTGGGCAGCTTCAGCGGCAGCAACCTGCTGATGGACTTCGGCGCCCGGCAGATCAAAACCACCAGCGCGATGAGCATGAACTTTGGCAGCAGTGCGCTGCAAGCGGCCGCCACCGTGTACGTCATTCCGGCCAACACCGTCTGGCCTGTGGGCGGTGGCCCACACCCGCTGGCCGGCACCAGCTGCAGCAGCGGCTGCAGCGGCAGCACCACCGGCTCCATCAACGGCCGGTTTGTAGGCGCCGCATTGCAGGGCTATACCGCCGCCATCACGGTCGGCAACACCCAGCTGACGACGTCCCAGCCAAATGTGGCCGGCAACGTGGCGGCGTTTGCCAAGCAGTAAGCTAGCCGGCCTGGTTTTGCCGCACCGGCATGACATGCACCGCCTGCGGCGGTATCTGCAGATCCAGCGCCGCACCGGCCACCGCACCCAGCTGGCGCAGCGCAGCGGTGGACAGGTTCAGCGTCAGGCGCTGACCGGGCAAGGCCAGCGGTACCAGCGTGCACAGACTGATTTCGCCCAGCGGCAGCACCTCCGAGAGGGTGCAGCGCAGGCTGTTGCCCGCCGCGCCCGCGCCCGCAGCCACGGCGACGTCCACCAGCTCACCGCTCAGTACCCAGGAGACGGCGACGCCATCGTCCAGGCGCCCTTTGTCGGGCACCTGCAGCCAAACGGGCGCGCCTGCACCAGCCTGCTGCGCAGCCGCCACATCGTGCCAGGCCAGCCGACCGTAACCGGCCGGGTCCTGTGGCTGATTTTTGAAAAACTGGCCGCTGAAATGGTTCTGGATACCCACCAGCTCGGCCACACGCGCATTGCGCGGGCTGGCAAATACACGCGCCGGCGTGCCCACCTGCAGCGACTCGCCGGCGTCCAGGATCACGACACGATCCGCCAGCCGCCGTGCCTCGTTCAGGTCATGTGTCACCAGCACCATCGGGATGGCGACCCGCTGGCGCAGCGCCGCCAGCTCGTGGTACAGGGTCTGGCGCGTGGGCGCATCCACCGCGGAAAACGGCTCGTCCAGCAGCAGCACCTGCGGCTCGCGGGCCAGCGCGCGGGCCAGGGCCACTCGTTGCTGCTGGCCGCCCGAGAGCTGCGCCGGCCGGCGCTGTTGCAGGCCGGTCAGCCCCATGCGTTCAAACAAGGCATCCAGTGCGCCTTCAGCCCTTTCGGGGTCTGCGGCAATAGCTACGTTTTCGATAGCAGTCAGGTGCGGAAACAAGGCGTAGTTCTGGAACACCAGGCCCACACGGCGGCGCTGCGGTGGCAGCCAGTGGCCCTGGTCGCTGTCAAACCAGAGCGCATCGCCGCCCGCGCCGCTGATGCTGACCCGGCCGCGCAGACCCGGACTTTTGAGCAACCCGGCCAGCGCCCGCAGCACACTGGTCTTGCCACTGCCCGACGGACCCACCAGGCACAGCAACTCGCCGGGCTGGCAATCAAAGCTGGCGTTCAGCCGGATCGGGCCAGCACTCTGGAGGGACACCTGCAGCATCGCTCTAACGCTCCTGCAAGGGCCGCGCCCTGCCGGCGGCAAACACCAGCCCCAGCGCCACCAGCGAACACAGCACCAGCACCAGCGCCATGACATGGGCCCCGGCCAGATCAAAGGCTTGCACCCGGTCATAAATGGCAATCGACAGGGTACGGGTTTCGCCCGCGATGCTGCCACCCACCATCAACACCACGCCGAACTCACCGAGGGTGTGCGCGACGGTCAGCGCCACCCCGGCCAGCAGCCCGGGCCAGACCAGGGGCAGCTCAATCTTCCAGAACGCCCGCCAGGGGCTCAGGCCACAGACCCAGGCCGCCTCACGCAAGCTGACGGGAATGGCCGCAAAGGCACGCTGCAAAGGCTGCACCATGAAAGGCAGGTTCACCAGCAGGCTGGCCAGCAGCAAACCTTCAAAACTGAACACCAGGCGGAGATTGAAACTGCGGGCCAGCCATGCCCCCAGCGGCGAGCCCTGCCCCAGCGTGGACAGGAGGTAAAAGCCCACCACCGTGGGTGGCAGCAGCAAGGGCAGCATCAGCAGGGCCTCCACCGCCGGCCGGCCACGCCAGGCCGTGGTGGCCAGCCAGCGCGCCAGCCACAAGCCAAATGGCAGCAGCAAGGCCGCCGTGCACAGGGCCAGCAGCAGGGATACGCGGGCGGCCTGCCAATCCATGCTCAGCCTGGCCACCAGGCAGCAGGCCGCACACGCCGACCGCGCAAGCAGGCGGCGATGTACACCTTGGTCGGTGCGGCGGGCGGACATGGGGCGGTCAGGTTCATGGGGTTTTCTTCCGCACGGAGACCGGGCGGCAAAAGCAGGTGACGGCTCCGACTGTACCGCGCAGCCCCGTACCTGGCTGCGGAAATCCTTGCTGTAAAGCCAAATCGGCCATCAGCCCAGACACAGCAGGCACCAGCAGCTATTATTTCAGGAGCGTTGTGGCCGCTTTACCGAAAGCCGTAACGCAGCAACACCGCCTTTGCTTCGGGCGACTGCAGAAAATCATGGAAGGCCCGTGCGCCCGGACCGGCATTTTTCAGCAACACCATGCGTTGCCGGACCGGCGCATGCAGCGCCTCGGAGATCAGCACAAAACGCGTGCGCGCCGCCACTTCGGGCGCCAGCGCCAGCGACAAGGCGGTGATGCCCGCGTCGGCCGCGCCGCTGCTGACAAACTGCGTGGTTTGCGCGATGTTGTCCCCCAGCACCAGCTTGCCCTGCAGTGCGGGCCAGAGCGCCTGCTGCTGCAGGACCTGCACCGCCGCCTTGCCATAAGGCGCCAGCTCCGGGTTGGCAATGGCCAGTTTGCGCAGCCCGGGCAAACCGGCTTTGAGCCCGACCAGCCCGGGGTCCAGCACCAGGGGCGAGCCCGCTGGCACCAGCAGCACCAGACGGCCGGTGGCGTATACCGCGCCCCGGTCCTGCGTCAGCCCGGCATCGGCCAGGCGGAAAACAAAATCTTCATCGGCCGATAAAAACAGCTGCGCCGGCAAGCCTTGCTGGATCTGCCGGACCAGCGTCGCCGACGAGCCCAGTGTCAGGCTGACGCGGGCTGAGTGCCCGCTTTCGAACAGCGGCACCAGCTCGGTGAGTGCCGACTGCATATTGGCGGCGGCCGCGACCAGCACCGGTTTTGGCCGGGTGTCGGCTTGCGCCAGAACCGCGCCCGTCAGCAGCAGCCACAACGAGGCGGTCACGATCCGGCGCCAGCGCTGGATGCCCGGCCTCTGCATACCCATGATCAAACCTGCCATCTGAAAACTTCATTATTGCGGCATTCCACACCCGCATGTCATGACTGTCAGAACCCGGGGGCAAGCTATGCATAACCTCATGCAAGTTATGCATGAACTTTGCCTGTAACCTGCCTGTAACCGACAGCGATCTTCTTAAAATGGGCTTTCTGGCCGACCCGTGGAAGCCGAAAAAACAAGCTATCCGCCGTTTTTTCAGCCGCAGCGCCGCAGCACATCCGGCTGTGGCCCCGCCCGCCGACCGGGACTTGTCCGATGGCAGTTTCTGCCCGGCTTCCGGCCCATCGCGGCCAGACACCGGGCCGCGAGCAGCGCCATTTCGACAGATGTCTCGATGCCTCAGCCCTTGCCGCACTGCGCTGCCTGCCATCGGACATTTGTCGAAATCACGCTTTTTAACTTTGGAGTTTTTCGATGAACCACCCTGCGATGCAAGGACTCAAGCTCAATGCGCCGAGTTACGTCAGGAACGCCCGGCTGATCGCCTGGGTGGCCGACATGGCGGCCCTGTGCAAACCCGATACCGTGTACTGGTGTGATGGCAGCGAGGCCGAATACCAGCGCCTGTGCCAGCAACTTGTGGATGCCGGCACGTTCAAGAAACTCAATGAGGCCAAGCGGCCCAACAGCTTTCTGGCGCAAAGCGACCCAACCGATGTGGCGCGCGTCGAAGACCGCACCTTCATCTGCTCGGCCAACAAGGAAGACGCCGGCCCGACCAACAACTGGATGGCGCCCGAGCAGATGCGCGCCACGCTGGAGCCGCTGTTTGACGGTTGCATGCAGGGACGCACCATGTATGTCGTGCCTTTCAGCATGGGCCCGCTGGGTTCGCCGATTGCGCACATCGGCATCGAGCTGTCTGACAGCCCCTATGTCGCGGTCAACATGAAAATCATGACACGCATGGGCAAGCCGGTGTTTGACGTACTGGGCGTCAACGGTGAATTTGTGCCCTGCGTGCACACGGTGGGCGCGCCGCTGGCGACCGGCGAGAAAGACGTGAAGTGGCCCTGCAACAAGACCAAATACATCGTGCATTACCCCGAAACGCGCGAGATCTGGTCTTACGGTTCCGGTTACGGCGGCAATGCGCTGCTGGGCAAAAAATGTTTTGCGCTGCGCATCGCCTCCAACATGGGACGCGACGAAGGCTGGCTGGCCGAACACATGCTGATCCTCGGCGTCAGCAACCCCCAGGGCAAAAAATACCATGTGGCGGCGGCCTTCCCGTCGGCCTGCGGCAAGACCAATTTTTCCATGCTGGTTCCGCCTGCCGGTTTTGACGGCTGGAAGGTCACCACCATTGGGGACGACATCGCCTGGATCAAACCCGGCAGCGACGGCAAACTCTACGCGATCAACCCGGAAGCCGGTTATTTTGGCGTGGCCCCGGGCACCAACTTCCACACCAACCCGAACTGCATGGCCAGCCTGGACAAGGACGTCATCTTCACCAATGTCGCCCTCACCGACGACGGTGATGTGTGGTGGGAAGGCATGGAAAAAGACAGCGGCAGCCTGCCCGCGCACCTGATCGACTGGCAGGGCAAGGACTGGACGCCGCAGATCGCCAAAGACACTGGCGCCAAAGCCGCCCATCCCAATGCCCGTTTCACCGTGGCTGCCACCAACAACCCGGCTCTCGACAGCGCCTGGGATGACCCGAAAGGTGTGGCGATTGACGCCTTCATCTTCGGCGGCCGCCGCTCGACCACCGTGCCGCTGGTGACCGAAGCGCGCAACTGGGTCGAAGGTGTGTACATGGCCGCCACCATGGGCTCGGAAACCACCGCCGCCGCCACCGGGCAAGCCGGTGTGGTGCGGCGTGACCCGTTTGCCATGCTGCCTTTTGCCGGCTACAACATGAGCGACTATTTCCAGCACTGGCTGGACATGGGCAAAAAACTCGCCGCCACCGGCGCCGCCTTGCCAAAAATCTACACCACCAACTGGTTCCGCAAGGGCGCGGACGGCAAGTTTGTCTGGCCCGGTTATGGCGAGAACATGCGCGTGCTCAAGTGGATGATTGACCGCATTGAAGGCACAGGCAAAGGCGCCGAGCACCTCACCGGCGTGAGCCCGGCCTACGAAGACCTGAACTGGACCGGTCTCGACTTCAGCGCCGAGCAGTACAGCACCGTCACCAGCATTGACAAGGCGGCCTGGCTCAAAGAGCTGGAGTTGCACACCGAACTGTTCAAACAACTCGAACATCACCTGCCGAAAGAGCTGGGGGAGACCAAAGCCGCGATTGAGCGCCGACTGGCTGCCTGACCGGCGACCGGAAAGAGTTTCGGCGGGGCGCACGATCTGCGCCGCGCCAGACACATCTCCGGCCAGCCGCCGGAATGCAAAAAGCCACCTGACCAGGTGGCTTTTTTTCAGCTTGCGGCAGGCGCCGGTTCAGAGACGGTAGCTGGGGTAGCCGCGCAGCACACGCCCGAAGTCCCATGGACCGCGCGGCTCAGGCCTGGCAGCCCCCTCTGGCCGGGCAGCAGCGCCGTCGGCAGCCTCAGTGCTGCTTTCCTGGCGGGCCATCGCCACTTGCAGGTCGGCCATGACACGCGGGTCCGCTTTGGCGGCTTCCCAGAGCCGCACATCGGCGCGCGCCTGGGCAATCGCCTGCGACCAGTCGTTCAGACCGCTCAAGGTGCGGGTCGCCAGGCGGCGGGCGGCACCGGCAAACAGGGCCAATGCGGCAAAAGCCACCGCCCACAATGCGATCCAGACCACCAGCAAATGGCCCTCGGCGACGCTGTCCATCACCTGATAGGCCACCACCGTGGCAGCGGCCACCATGGCCGACAGCAGCAGCGTGGCCAGGCCACGTGTGCCGGAGACCTGCTTCTTCAGCTGCCCGGCGGCAGCCAGCGCGGCCTCGACGCGAACGACGCCGGGATGTTCGGCGGGATGTTTGACATTGATGAAACTGGTCATGGTGCTTCCCCTGATGAGTGCCACCACCGATATTGGCTGGGCACAGACAGATACTAGGGTTAATACTTATGCTATTCAACTTTATCTTTATGATGTTAGTTATTCATACTGGTGATAATTGACCTAGCCACAGGAAGCTGCTCTCTTGAAACCGCCCAACTTTCGCACCCTGGACCTGAACCTGCTTCGGGTTTTTGATGAAGTCATGGCCGAGCGCAGCCTCACACGGGCAGCACGCAACCTGTCACTGACCCAGCCCGCCGTCAGCAATGCATTGCGCCGGCTGCGCGACACCCTGGGCGATGAGCTGGTGCAGCGCAGCGGCCAGGCCATGGCGCCCACGCCACGTGCGCTGGCCATCTGGCCCTCGGTGCGCGAAGCGCTGCAACAGTTGCAGGAGTCCTTGACGCCCAGCGAGTTTGTCCCGGCCAGCGCCAGCACCACCTTTGTGCTGGCCATGGCCGATGCCACCGCCGCTGAGCTGATCCCCGGGCTGGTTGAAACCCTGGAGCTCGAAGCCCCGGGCGTCTCCGTCCGGGTGGTGCCCCTGACCACGCGCGATCCGCGCCGCCTGCTGGATGAAGAAAGCTGTGACCTGGCGGTTGGTCACTTTCCCTCGGTGCTGGCCGACATCACCGCCCGGGCCCAGAGCGGCGAGGCCATGCCGTTTAACCACCTGCGGCTGTACGACGGCGAGTATGTGTGTGTGATGCGGGCCGGCCACCCGCTGGCCAGCGGCCCGCTGACGCTGAACCGTTTCTGCGCAGCGCGTCACATGCTGGTGAGTTTTTCCGGCCGGCCCTATGGTTTTATCGACGAGTCGCTGGCCTCGCTGGGCCGCGAGCGCAAGGTGGTGCTGACCGTCAACCAGTTTTTCACCGCGGGCCGGGTGGTGGCCAACTCCAACCTGCTGACCGTGCTGCCGCGCCACTTTGTGCGGGTCACGGGTATCGCCGATCAGCTGCTGCTCCGGCCCTTGCCATTTGACGTGTCGCCCGTGCATGTGGATGCCGTGTGGCACCGCCGCGCGCAGCAGCACAGCGGGCATGTCTGGTTGCGCCAGGCGCTGGTTCGGGCCGCCGACAAGGCCTTTTCCAGCTGAGCCGGAACGCGGCCTGTTCCAGGCCGCGGGACGAGGGCGCCATGGCGCCAAGGCATGTTATTTGCATCCCCCGGCAGACTCATCACGAAGGATCCGGCATGCCAAACGACACCACGCTTTCTCCCCTCCTGCTGCGCCGCCGCAGCGCCTTGAAGGCGCTGACCCTGGGCGCCGCTTCCGTGGCCCTGCCAGCGCTGGCGGCCTGGCCGGACAAACCGGTCCGCATCGTGGTGACCTTTCCAGCCGGCGGCGCCAGTGACATTGTGGCCAGGGTCATGGCCGAGCAGCTCGGAAAAAAACTCGGACAGGCGGTGGTGGTCGACAACCGGCCCGGCGCCGGCGGCAGTGTGGGCGGCCTGCTGGTCGCACAGGCGCCCGCCGACGGCTACACCCTGATGCTGAGCAACTCCACGCCGATTTCAATCGGTCCTTTTGCCCTCGAGAAGCAGCCCTACGACCCGGTCGAAAGTTTCACCCACATTGCGCTGATCGGCAACGCACCTTGCGTGGTGATGGCGAATCCGGCTGCACCAATCAAAACCCTGCCCGACCTGGAGTCACAGGCGCGCAAACTCGGGCGGCTCGACTTTGGCTCGGGGGGGCCGGCGTCGATCGGGCACATTTACGGCGAGCTCATGAAAAAAAACATGGGTGTGAGCCTGGTGCACATCCCCTACCGGGGCGGCGCACCGATGACGACGGATCTGATCGCCGGCGTGATCCCCGTGGGTATTGATGTGCTGACGGCGTTTGTGCCCTACTTCAAGAGCGGCCAGCTGGTGCCGCTGGCTGTCACCTCGGCCAGCCGCTCCGCGCTGGTGCCCGAAGTGCCCAGCGTGCTGGAGTTTGGCTACCGCAAGCTGGTGCTGGAGAACTTTTTCGGGCTCAGCGGTCCGGCCAAAATGCCGCCCGAGGTGGTGGCACGGCTCAACGCAGCCTGCAACGACATCCTGGCGGGCAAGGACATCAAAAAACGCATGCTCGATCTCGGCATCACGACCAGCCCGACCAGCCCCACCGCCTTTGCCGGCTTCGTGAAGGAACAGGTCGCGCTGCTGGCACCCACCGTCAAAGGGGCGGGCGTGAAGCTTTAGGGACCGGCCTGACCTGCCAGCCGATCAGCGGACCACGCTGAGGTAGGCAAAGGCTGCGCGGCGCAGCTCTTGCGCCTGGTGGGGATTTCGTCCGGCGCGGGCCTCGGCGCGCTCCAGCAGGTTGTGGGCCACGCCATTGACCGGCGCCACACGCTTCAGGCGGGGAAGAAAACGGAAAACCTGATTCAAAAGTTGATACATGGAAGGTCGCCGGTTCGGCGTCCAGAGTTGCAATACCTCCAGATTAAGGGTTTTCCCTAGGGTTGCAAGCCCAAAACCGCGCTTTTGCCATGCACAAACCGCATAGTTTGGCGAAAAGCGGGCATGGGGTCCTGGCAAGCCCTGTGCATCCGGCGCGCCCAGGCCTTCCTGCACAATCGACCGGTGAACATCCAGCTCCTGTCCGATCTGCACCTTGAATCAAACCCGCATTTTGTCGCCCGCCCGGTCCCCGGCGCTGACCTGCTGGTGCTGGCCGGCGACATCGGCTCTTACCAGCCCGGCTCCCTGCTGGCCGACCTGCTGCACGACAGCGACTTCGGGCTGGCCCGTTTTTCACCCTTGCCGGTGGCGCAAGGTGGGGCTGGCTGGCCGACTCCCGTGCTTTTTTTGCCCGGCAACCATGAATACGACGGCCTGGATTTTGCCGCCGCAGGCGCGCGCCTGCGCGAGGTCTGCCAGCGCCTGGGGCTGATCTGGCTGGAGCGCGAGGTGCTGGAAATCGCTGGTGTGCGTTTTGTCGGCAGCACGCTGTGGACCGACTTTGATGCGCTGGCACCCGACCCGGTCACGGACCCCGCCCAGACGCTGGCCGGGCAGCTGAAGGCCAGGGAAAAGGCCTTTCGCGCCGCCAACTTTTACCTGCGCAAACACCATGCATTGCAGAACGGCGAGCCCATGCTGGCCGACGCGGTGCGCGCCCAGGGTGTGCAAAGCCAGGCCTGGCTGCGCCAGGCGCTGGCCCGGCCTTTTGCCGGCCCGACCGTGGTGGTGACGCACTTTGCGCCCAGCCTGCTGAGTGCCGACCCGCGTTACGGCCGGGCACCGGGCACAGCGGGTTTTTGCAATGCCCTCGATGAGCTGCTGGCCCAGGCGCAGCTGTGGCTGCATGGCCATCTGCATTGCCCCAGCGACTATGTGCAAAACGGCTGCCGGGTGGTGGCCAACCCCCTGGGCTACGCGCGCAAGGGCGAGCAGGACGGCTTTCAGCCCGATTTGCTGATCAAAATCGGGCTCTAGCCCTTGCTGGGCGGGCGTCAGCAGCTATCGTATCGATAGCTTATCCAGGCTGCAGCCCCGGCCCCTGCATGGCGCGGGGGCAGCGCCACCAAATGGTTACGCCATGTAATCGGCGCCCACGCCAGCGCGCCGCTACCGGGCCGATCTGGCGTTCAGGCCATCAAAGCAGGTGCGGATCACCAGCTCGACGATTTCTTCGTCGCTGTACAAACCACTGGCCCGCAAAAACTCGAGCACCGAGTCGCAAGCCCTGGCGTAGAGCGTGTACAGCACCAGAAGGGGCGGCAGGCTGGGGTCCAGCGATCCGGCCTTTTGCGCGCGTTCTATCCAGGCACCGATCTGGTCGCTGATGCGCACCAGGCCGTCCAGATACGCCTTGTTGTTGACCAGCGTGGTGCGCAGGCTGGAGTTCTGGTGCGGCAGCGACGGCATCTCGCCGGCCAGCTGCAGCTTCAGCATCCAGCGCACCATGGCCTTGAGCTGCTGCAGCGGCTCCGCGTCTGCCGGCAGACCAGCCAGAAAGGCCTGCGCCAGCTCCACCACCCGCACCATGGCCGCAGCGGCCAGGTCTTCCTTGCTGGGGAAATGTTTGTAAAGACTGGCTTTGGCAATGCCGACATCCGCCGCCACCTCGTCCACCGTCATCAGATCAAACCCCTTTTCTGCGAGCAGGCGATTGACCGCCCGCACAATCGCGTCTTCCCGCGCTGCCAGCATTTGCGCCTTGAAAGAGACCTTGGCCGGGCGCTCGGCCGCCTGCTCAGTACGCGCCTGGGTGGGGGAGGTGATGGTGGTGCTCATGCTCTTATTTTAGCCAGTCACGTCAAAACGCAAAGCCTTTGAGTTATTTTCAACCATAAAGTCAAAATATTACCGAACAGTAATAAACAGTTTGTTCCCAAATAGCGCCGCCCGGTTCTGGCAGGCAGGTATCTTGCATTCACCGGATTTCTGGTTTCGCTTTTGGGAGCTCAACATGACCACGCCCTGGCCCGGAATTGCAGCATGGCTGCTGGCTGTCTCCACTGCTGTGCTGCTTGCGGCCGCAGCGCCCAGCGAAAGCAGCGTCATGGGCCAGTTGCCGGCATTCATGGCGCGCACCCTGACCCAGCAAGCCATCACCGTACCCGGCGGCCTGCCGGCCGAACGCACGCTGGCGCTGATTGCGTTCCGCAGCACCCAGCGGGAACACATTGAAGGCTGGATCCAGGGCCTGAACCTGCGCGCCGACCCGTCGATAGCCTGGATGCGCATGCCGATACTCAATGACCCGGGCAACCCCGACGCACGCGGGCTGATAGAAACCCGGCTTTTGCGCCACTACCCCGAAGGTGCAGAGCGCGCCCGGCTGCTGCCGGTGTTCACCGACCGGGAGCGGTTTGTCCGCTCGGCCGGCCTGGACGGCACCGACCAGGTGTATGCCGTGGTCATCAACCGGGATGGCGAGGTACTGGCCCGCGCCGCTGGCGCTTTTGATGCCAACAAGGCCACGAGCTTGCGCGAAACCCTGCTGCAGCGCGGGTTTTATTGAGCGTCTTCGATCATTGCCCGCTCAGCCCTCGTCGCTGGGTGCGTTGCCGAGTGTGAAATAAAAGGTCGCACCCTGTCCCGGCTCGGAGGTCGCCCAGACCCTGCCGCCGTGGCGCGTGATGATGCGGTGAACCGTGGCCAGCCCGACGCCGGTCCCACTGAACTCTGAGACCGTGTGCAGGCGCTGGAATGCGCCAAACAGCTTGTCCGAATAACTCATGTCGAAGCCGGCGCCGTTGTCCTGCACGGCGTACAGGTCTTCGGCGTCCGACGCACTTTCGCGCCGGAACGAAATCAGGGTCTGCGGCTGTTTTCCGCAGAACTTCCAGGCGTTGCCGAGCAGGTTGGCGAGCACCTGCTGCAACAGGCGCGCGTCGCCTCTGGCCCGCAGTCCCGGCTGGATATCGAGCACAACATCGCGCTCGGGCTCACGCTCGCGCAGCGCAGCGAAGATGGCATCGGCCATCGCGCTGAGGTCCACCTGGTCCCAGCGCAGGCTGGTGCGTGAGACCTGGGCCAGCGACAGCAGGGCGTCAATCAGCTCGCCCATCTGCGCGACCCCGGCCCGTATGCGTGCCAGGTAGTGCCGGCTGCGCTCGGTTGCTGCAGCGTTGTCCAGATCGCGGGCCAGCAGGTTGCTGAACCCGTCGACAGCACTGAGCGGCGTGCGCAGATCGTGCGACACGGAGTACGAAAAGGCCTCGAGCTGCTTGTTGGCAAACTCCAGCTGCGCGGTGCGCTGTTGCACCCGGTCTTCCAGGCTGGCGTTCAGGCGCAGCACTTCTTCCTGCGCGCGCTTTCGCTCCAGGCGTGCGCGCACGTTGCCGATGCCGAACGCCAGGTTATCGGCCATGTCCTGCAACAGCTTGACCTCTTCAGCGGCGAAAAGCTGAACCTCGGATGCATACAGCCCCAACAGGCCGAAGGTCTGGGCGCCATCGCGCAGCGGCAGCATCAATGCGCTGCGGTAACCGCGCTCCATCGCCGGGACATGCCAGTTGAAATGTGCGTCCGGCTGGCTGATGTCGCTGCGCTGCTGCGGCTGGCCGCTGCGGATGGCCTCGCCGGCGGGGCCGCGTCCGATCTCTTCGCTGTCGTGCCAGCTGAGCTTGATGCTGGCCAGGTAGCCCTCATCATGTCCGGCGCGCGCCATGGGCACAATGCTGCCGGCCTCGTCGTCGAGCGCAAACCCGACCCAGGCCATGCGGTAACCGCCCAGATCAACCGCCAGCCGGCAGACCTCGTTGAGCAAACCGGCTTCGTCGTCCACGCGGATCACGGTTTCATTGCAGCGGCTGAGCATTTGCAGCGCGCGGTGGGTGCGCGCCAGTTCCAGGTCGGCCAGCTTGCGATCGGTGATGTCGCGCGCGGTGCCCACCACCCGCTCCACCACACCCGCAGAATTGGTCACCGGATAGGCATGGTCCCGAATCCAGCGCACCGCGCCATCAGGGCGAATGATGCGGTATTCCAGGTGCGTGCTGACGCCACTGGCCTGCGCCTGTGCACCCTGCGCCTGCTGGGCCTGATCGTCCGGGTGGATGCCGCGCCCGAAGGAATCGGGCTGGTCAGCCAGGCTGGCTATGCTGCGGCCCCAAAGCTCTTCGTAAGCGGGACTGACATACAGAAACCGGCCGCTGGCGAAGTCACGGTTGTAAAACACCGACTCGACGTTCTCCGCAAGCTCGCGAAACCGCGCCTCACTGACCAGCAGGGCTTGGCCGGCGCGGGCACTTTCGATCGCAATACGCGCCAGCCTGACGGCGGACTCCACCAGGGTGTGGTCGCGCGCTTGCGGCTCATACGGTGCGCGGTGGTATATCGCAAAGGTGGCCAGCACCGCGCCGCTGGCCGAGAGCACCGGCGTGGACCAGCACGCCTGCAGGTCAAACTCGTGCGCCAGCGCCAGGTAGTTGCGCATCAGGGGGTCGTGTTCGATGTCGCTGACCACTACGGCTTTTTTTCGCGCAGCTGCGGTTCCACAGGCACTCGCACCTTCGGCAATTTCCAGCCCGTCGAGGCGGCGGTTCAGTTCTGCCGGCAGACTGGGCGCCGCGCCATGCCGCAGCTGCGCGCCCACTCGCAACATGATGGCGCACAGGCTGCCCGGTGCGCGGCCTTCGATCAGCCGCACGATGGCGTCCAGCGATTCCTGCAGGGGCACGCCACCAGCCATCAGCTCCAGCACCTGCTCCTGGTCGCGGGCAAAGTCCTTGGCCGCCTGACGCTCGGTGATGTCGGTGAACACCGCCAGGGCCCCCACCAGGCTGCCGCTTTCATCATGCAGCGGCCGCACGTTGTTGCGCAGCACCCGGTCCTCCTGATACGGCAGGCGCAGCACCATGTCCAGGCCGTCCACACTCTCTCCGCGCAGCGCGCGGCTCAAGGGCCTGTCCTGCGATTCACACACCCGCTCCTGGCCGAGCACCAGCAACTCGTGGCACTGGCGCCATTGCGTCAGCGTCATGCCGGCCTGATGCTCTACAAAGGTTTTTCTCGCGGCCGCGTTGAACAGCAGAAAGCGGTCCTGCAGATCCACCGCAATCACGCCTTCACTCATGCTGTTGATGATCAGGTCCAGCATGGCGCGCTCTTTGCCGACCTCCAGCAGCGTCTGGTCCAGCGCGCGCTGGCGCATCTGAAGGGATTCGGCCATGCTGTTGAATGTGCTGGCAAGCTGCCCCAGCTCGCCCCGGTCCACGGTGACGGTGGCCACCCGCGCCGCAAGGTTGCCTCGCGCCAGCTCCCGGGCTTCGCGCAAAATGGCAGCCGCCGGATCGACGATCATGCGCTGGCCCATGAACCAGGCGACGGCAAGGCCTGCCAGCGCGGCAGCCAGCAGGACAAGCGCCTGCAGCACCAGTGTGGCTGCGTCCGCTTGCAGGTCCACCAGGGCCCACACCAGCAGGCCAAGCAGGGGCAGCATGGCGACCAGAATCAGCGCCACCAGACGAGAACGAAGCCCCCACGAAGTCAGCATGCCATAAGCCCCTGTGTCCCATTTTTTGACCGGCCATCCAGCGGCTGACTGCCCAGGCCCCAACGCCCACGCCGCAGGTGACATCGTAGCCCTTTGCCTGGCTCAGGGCGAATCCGGGCTTCGAGAGCAGGCCTTCCTACAGGGCACCATGCCATGCGCTGACAGACGCGGGGGTGGCCAGGCGCGATCGTGCAGGCAGGCACCGCCTAACTTCAAGGAGAAAACCCATGCGCAGTCCGCGTCCATCACAGGCACCCCGGCCGCCCGCTAAAGCTGCAGCGGCGCAGCACCCACCGGCGCTAGCGTCTGCCGAGCCGGGCAGCAGCGAAGGCATGCCGGCCCAAACGCCGGCAGCGGGGCGGTCGCGTCCGGGCCAAAACGTGACGCCGCAAGACGCATCGGATGAGAGCAGTCTGGCCTTGCCCCATGAGCGCGACCAGACCAGCCGCATGACCGCCGCACAGCCGGACCCGCAGATCCGGCAGGCCGCGCGCGACCTGAAGCAGAATTTGCAGGACACCGGCAAAAGCGCCGCCATGGACCAGGCCTATCAGAAGCTCAAGCGCCCTTGATGCTGGCCCACCGGGCC
This sequence comes from Asaia bogorensis, assembly GCA_943371375.1. Classification (GTDB taxonomy): domain Bacteria; phylum Pseudomonadota; class Gammaproteobacteria; order Burkholderiales; family Burkholderiaceae_C; genus Polaromonas. Next base: position 18,614 of record CALRUM020000008.1, on the reverse strand, counting down.
ACCGCTTGCTATGTTATTGATAGCTACTGGCGCCCGTTAGATAAGGGCTGCGATCCAATTTTACTTGATGCCTCACGCGGCCGGGCGGTCACGGCACCCGGGGCCCTGGCAGGGCAGGACCCATGCGCTCGCTCATCCAGCGCAGCAAGTCCAGCCACATCTGGCGCATCTCGGCATCCAGCGGTGTGCGCATGGCGTTCGGCAGTTCGATCGTGACCACCGGCACCCCCTTGTGCACGCCGCCGTAGTTGCCGAGCGAACCCGGAAAAATGCCGACCTGGTCCAGATACAGCCGCCCCAATCGGGACGGCGGAACCGATGGGCCGTCAAAATCAAGCACGCCATAGGGCGCATGGATGCTGACGATCAGGTCCGGCTTGAAGCGCTGCATCTCTTCATGCAAGAACCGCGATTCAGGCTCTGACAGTGGTGCCGGGCCAGGCCATCGGCGCGGGTCTTTGCGTGTGCGTTTTTCCCAGTAGACACCGGCGTCGCGCGTCCAGTTGGGTGTGGGGAAGTTGCGATTCAGATCAACACCGCGTCCGTTGACCCGGCGCGGTGGAGTGGCCAGCAAGCCGTCGGGATTGAGCGCAGGGATAAAGCGCCAGTGGATCGCCTGCGACCATGGCGCGGTGGTTTCCTCGGCCAGCCTGATCCAGTGCAAGGCCACCGAAGCGGACGACAACTCATCCCCATGGATGGCACCAATCACCAGCACACGCTGGCGCACGTCATCGGGTTTCACATCGCGCTTCCAGAGCGTCTGGCCCCGGACCGAACGGGCAGTGGTCGCCTGCAGCTTTACGGATTCGCACAGATGGCGCTTCACATTCGGCAAACGGCGAACAAACTCGTCGCAGGGGCCCGCCGGCTGGGCGAGAACCCCCATGGACAAGGAGGCCGCCAGAACGGCGACGGCACAGGCAAAATGCATGACCCGATTTTACGCGGGATGTTGCCTTCGAGTCCGGCGGCCGCAGCGCTACTTCAAACCGGCGATGCCGCGCTCGCGGTAAAACTTCAAGGCGCCCGGATGGAAGGGCACGACGGTGTTGTTCGGCGCATTGGCCGCGCGGGTCGGCCCGGCACTGGGGTGAATCAGCTGCGGGTCGGCGGCCGACAGCGCGGTGCGCGTGATCCAGTAGGCATCGGCTTCGGACATGTCCTTGTGTGCCATCACAAAATTCCACGCAGCCACACTCTGGAGCGGCGCGCCCTGGCCCCGGTAGGTGTTGGACGCCACGCTGGCCGGACTGAGAAAGGGGAAGCGTTTGAGCATGGCAGCCAGCTCTGCGTCCGTAAGGCCGAAAACCACAGCGTCCGCCGCATCTGCCACCTGCTTGATGGCAGGTATCGGAAGTGCCGCACCCTGCCAGAGCGCATCTATGCGGCCCGCCTGCAAGTCAGTGGCCAATGCGGCCGGGGTTCCGGCCACGGTTTGCACCTGAAGGCCGGTGGCTTCGGCCAGGCCCCTGAAAAAACTCTCCGCCGGTCCGCCCGCAGGGCCAACACCCACGCGTTTGCCCGCAAGTTGCGCGAGATTGCGTATGCCCGACGCGCGCAGCGCCACCACCTGGAACGAGGTTTGGTACATCGGAAACAGTGCGCGCACATGGCCATGCTTTTTGCCCTGGGTCCAGGCCGCGCTGCCATGGACCGCCTCAAAGGCCGTGCCCAGAAAAGCGGTGCCCAGCTTGCCCGGCTCCTGCTCAACCCGGCCCAGGTTTTCAATCGAGCCTTTGGACTCCAGCGCTTCCGCCTGGAGGCCTTGCGCGCTGAGGTAGGCAGCGAGGCCCTGCGCATAGGGCAAAAACGCGCTGCCCGGCCCTGCGGCGTAAATACCGACCTGTGTCAGGCCCGGCTTGGGCGGCGCGCTGACGCAGGCGGCCAGCAAGACAGTGACCATCAGGCCGGGAAAACATCGCGTGATCAGCTTCATGGGGAGCTCCGTGGTGGATAAGGAACTGTAAAAGGCGCGGCCGGGTGTGGTGGGAAATTTTGGACTCGGTTCATTCCATTTCGGCATGTACCCGGCGCCCCAGCCTGACCGTGGTGACGCCCGGCCGCAGCTGCCGGACCGAGGGCATGACCAGCACGCAATTGTCATAGGGTGTGAACACCGGTTCGCCTGCATCACGCGCAATCAGCGTGCCGGCACGGCCCAGGGTTTCTCCACCCCGGAAGTCCTGCACAAATTCGAAATCCATCGATTTCGCCACCACACGGTGCGTGACCTCGACCGGCGCCGGTGGCGCCATGTCCGGCAACAACCAGCCAGGCGCGACCTGATCCCGGTCAAACACCCCCGCACGAACGAGGAAACGCATCAGCACGTTGCGGGACGTTTGCACGGACGACAGCTCCCAGTGCTGTCCGGCCTCCAGCAGCAGGGCGATGCGCGAGCTGGCCGCGTCGCCAAAAGGCCCATAGTCGCGCATGCGAACGCCGTCCGCATGTCCGCTGTCCGCCACCACCTGGCAGACCGTCCCCAGGCTTTGGGCAAACGCGATATTGCGCGGCAGCAAGCCGGTGACCAGCAGCGGCGAACAAGGTTCATGCATCGAATGCAGGTCCAGCAAGTGGGTGGCGCGGTCCACAAAATGGCGGATTTCCCGGGCGCGCCCCAATTCGGCACTGTGGCGCAGCCCGTCGAGCTGCGCCGTGGCCCACACGCGGTTGAAATCCTCTTCGAGAAAGCGCGAGTTGTCGGGCGCACGCGGATCGAAGGCCGAAAATGCAGCCATGTTGCAAAAAATCGCAGTGACGCGACCGCGCCGGGGCTGCGCGCTACAGCGCAAAAAGGCGTCCAGCGCCACCGCACCCGAATATTCGTTGCCATGCACCAGGGCCGTGATCAGAACCTCCGGCCCAGGCGCCTGCCCGGCCCCCTCCAGAACATAGGGCACACCAGAACCGCTGACGGCCCAGCACGCCAACTCCGGGGCCGCGATCTGCAGGGGATGCGCTGGCGGCGCGGTTCTCACGCCCGGCCACACAGGGCCGCGAACGCCCTGGCCTTCACGAAGTTGATCCCGTCGCGACCGCCTTGTTGACCACGCTGCGAACCCGCAGGGTCTCGGCCTTGATGAAAGCGCTCAGCGCCTGCGGCGTGCCGCCGTCATTCGAGATGCCGGCTTTTTGCAGTTTCTGCCAGACCTCCTGCTCACGGAGAATTTCATTGAGCTCCTTGTTCAGGCGCGCGGTCATGGGCGACGGGAGTTTGGCCGGTCCGAACAGGCCAAACCAGACATTCATGTCGTAACCCTTGAGGCGCGGGTTTTCACCGAGCGCAGGAATTTGCGGCGCGGCGCGCGAACGTGTGGGCGTGGTCACACCCAGCGCCGTCATCTTGCCGGCCTCGATGTGTGGCAAGGCCGATGACAGCACAAACACACTGAATTCCACGTTGCTGCCCAATATGTCCTGCACCATCTGCGCTGCGCCGCGGTAAGGCACATGCCGGAAACTGGTACCCCCCAGCAAGTTGATGAGTTCACCCGACACATGCAGGGGAGTGCCTATGCCCGATGAGGCAAAGTTGAGCCGGTTGGGCTCACGCCTGGATTTGGCCAGTGCTTCCTCCATGGTCTTCACGCCCGCCTTGGGGCCGGCCACAAACACCATGGGTGTGATGCCGATCAGGCCAATCGGCGCCAGATCGGTCTCGCCGTTGTACTTCACCGCCGTGTTGAACAGCCTGGCGATGGAAACTTCACTGCCCGACCCCAGCAGCAGGGTATGGCCGTCAGGCGCCGCGTTCACCACCTTTTGCGCTCCTATGGTTCCGCCCGCGCCGCCTATATTTTCAACCACCACGGGCGTGCCCAGGCGCCTGGACAAGGGCTCGGCCACGATGCGGGCCACCAGGTCCACACTGCCGCCGGCGGGGTAACCCACGATCAGGGTAATGGGTTTGGCCGTGGGCCACGACTGGGCAAACACAAGCGGCAGGCTCAGCAGCCCGGTTGCTGCAAGCCCCAGCGTGCGTAGCGCGCTGCGGCGGGTAAAGGTGGACAGTTCAGACATGATGGACTCCTGGTTGGTCGCGCCAGTCTAGAAGCCGCCCCCCGGCCAGGCATGCGCATCACGCATGGGCACATGCGAGCTCAGGCGGGCAGTGGCTCTGTGCTTGCCGCCCAGATGCGTTGCACCAGCTCGTTACGCGGGCTGCGTGAGCGGTACAGGCGGATTTCAAAACGCACCGTCCCCTCAGCGTCCACCTCAACCAGCCGGCCACTGTGCAGGTCTGCGCCCACCAGTCCCCGGGGCAACCATGCCAGGCCTACCCCCTGCACCGCCTGCTCGTGCAGGGACTCGGCAAAATCCGACTCGGTCACCGTGTGCAGGTGCAGCTCGCGCCGGCTGCGCCCCAGTCCGTCCTGGAGAATCTGGCTGAGCGCAAGGGTGGGTGCATAACCCAGCACCCGGGCAGGTTTGCGCGCGCTGCCGGGAAGCTCATGCAGGGCTCGACCGTCAGGCCGGGGGGCGCTTACCGCCACCAGCTCGTCGGTGCCCAGCGTAAAGCCTTCAAACGTCTGCTCGTCCAGCAGCAGCGGCAGGCGGGGGTGCGTGAATGACAGCAGAAAATCCGCCGCCCCCTGCTCCAGCGCCGTGGCGCCTTCATGGATGGAGCCCGTCAGCATGCGCAAGCGGAACTCCCCGGCTTCCCGCTTGACACGCGCGAGCCAGCCGGGAACTGCGGTGCGTGAGAGCGTGCGCCCGGTTGCAAGCGTCACCCAGTCCAGCCCGCCGCGCGCATGGCGGATGCGGGCGCGGACGTCCGCCAGGCTGACTGCGGCCCGCCTGGCTACCGGCAGCAACTCCTCACCCGCACTGGTCAGCACCAGGGGCGTGACCGCGCGATTGATCAGATCGGCACCCGCCCAGAGCTCCAGCGCGCGTATGCGCCGCGAGAACTGCGGCTGGGTCACATGGCGAAGCTCTGCGGCGCGCGAAAAACTGCGCTCTCTTGCCAGTGCAATAAAGTCTTCAAGCCATTTGTGGTCCACAGCACTGCCTTGTTGAAGAATGCCTCCCATGGTATTCGTTCTGCGCGGCTCGCGGAAAACCCGCGCGCCTCCACTACCATGCCTGTATGCCTATCCGTAAAACCCATCTCGACGCGCCGGCCATCTCCCTGCTGCTGGCCTGTTGCCTGTTCTGGGGCTTCCAGCAGGTGCTGGTGAAAGCCACGCTGGCCGAGCTGCCGCCGGTGTTTCAGGCCTCTCTCCGGTTTGCCGGTGCCACCTTGCTGCTGCTGCTGTGGTGCGCCTGGCGCCGGGTGCGGCTGTTTGCCGCAGACGGGTCGCTGGCTGCGGGGCTGCTGGCGGGCGGGCTGTTCGCGCTGGAGTTTGCCTGCCTGTATGTGGGCCTGCAGTACACCAGCGCTTCACGGCTCACGGTGTTTCTCTACACCTCACCGTTCTGGGTGGCGGCCCTGTTGCCGCTCTGGGTGCAAGCGGAAAAACTCAGTGCCGTGCAATGGGGCGGTCTGGCCTGTGCTTTCGCCGCCGTGGTGTTTGCGCTGCGCGAAGGTTTCAGCGCCGGTGCGGCCTCCACCTGGCCCGGAGACCTGCTGGCGCTGGCCGCCGGCATGTTCTGGGGCCTGACCACGGTGGTGATACGCGGCTCCTCGCTGGCCCGGGTGTCGGCCGAAAAACTGTTGTTCTATCAGGTGGCAGTGAGCACGGCTGCCCTGCCTTGCCTTTCCCTGGCGCTGGGGGAGCAGTGGGTCTGGACTTTCAGCCCTTTTGCCGTCACCTCGCTGCTGCTGCAGACGGTGGTCGGCGCCTTCGCCAGCTATCTGGCCTGGATGTGGATGCTGGGGCGGTATCCGGCCACCAAAATTTCCGTGTTTGTGTTTTTGACGCCGCTGTTTGCGCTGGTCTTCGGCGCACTGTGGCTCCACGAAAACGTCACGCCGAGCCTGATGGCCGCACTGGTGCTGGTGGCTGTGGGCATTGTGCTGGTGAACCGCAAACCGGGCGGATAGCAGCCAGTTGGCGCCTCACTGCGACGCCGTGATGCCGCCGTCCAGGTACAGCACCTGACCGGTGATGAAAGACGCTGCCGGCGCAGCAAAAAACACGGCAGCGCCCGCCACATCCTGGGGATCGGCCACGCGGCCCAGCGGAATGCGCTCCAACACCTGTTTGCGGGTGTCCGGATTTTCCAGCCAATGGCGTGCCATCTCGGTTTTAACCACCGTAGGCGCAATGCCGTTGACCGTGATGCCGTGCACGGCCAGCTCACTGGCATGCTGGCGAATCATCATCACCAGCCCGCCCTTGCTGCTGCAGTAGGCCGAATAACCGCGGCCGCGCAGGCCAAGCTGGGCGCGCACCGACAGCAGGTGAATCTGCGCACCGCCGCGGCCGCCATCGATCTGTTTTTTCGCAGCCGCCTGGGCCAGAAACATCGCCGCCTTGAGGTTGACCTCAAGCACCTCGTCAAACACTTCCTCGGTGACCTCCAGCAGCGCCTGCTCACGCTGCATGCCCACGCAGTTGACCAGGATGTCGAGTCCTGCGAAGTGCCCCGCTACCGCATCCACCGATTGCTGGATATGCGGCACCGAGTGGGCATCCATCGCCAGGCCCAGGGCCTCATGACCGGCAGCCCGCAACGCAGCGGCCACCGCCAGTGCCTTGGCCTCGTCGCGCCCGGACACCGCCACGCGCGCGCCGGCCAGGGCCAGCGCCCAGGCGATGGCCTCGCCTATGCCGCCGTAACCCCCGGGAACATAGGCCGTTTTACCGCGCAGGTCAAAAAGTCCGGACAGTGCTGAAGTGAAATCGATGCGCGGGGTGATGCTCATAAGTGTTCAGAAAAATGATGCTTGTATACGCGGACGCCGTCCAGGGTCAGTCCATCAGCAGCCCGCCGTTCAGGTCAATGATCTCACCCGTGATGAAGCCAGCCAGCGGCGAGGCCAGAAAGCGCACCACATGCGCAAACTCTTCCGGTTCGCAAAAACGGCCTACCGGGATATCGCGCAGCAGCTTCTGGCGCTGCTCTTCAGTGAGCTGCTCGGTGATCATCGGCGTTTTGACATAGGCCGGTGCGATCGCGTTGACCGTCACACCGAACGATGCCAGCTCGCGCGCCAGTGAAAAAGTCAGCGAACTCATGGCCCCCTTGGACACCGAATACGCCGTGCCCGCGGTCAGTCCACCGGTTTTGGCGGCCAGTGAGCTGGTGTTGATGATGCGTCCGTAGCGCCTGGCCTTCATGCCCGGCACCACTTGTTGTGCCAGGTAAAAAGCGCCGTCCAGATTGGCCCCCATCACGCGCCGCCACTCATCAGCGCTGGTGGCTTCTACCTTGTTGTTGGACAGGATGCCGGCGTTGTTCACCAGAATGTCGATGGGGCCCAGTTTTTTCACCACCCCGGCATGGCCTGCGGCCACTGCAGCCGCATCGCTGATATCAAAGGAAAAAGGCAAGGCACAGGAACCCAGTTCGGCGGCCAGCGCGCTGTTGCGCTCGCGGCTGACATCCACCATCGCCACCTGGCAACCGTCTGCCAGCAGCGCGCGTGTGACCGCCAGGCCCATGGTGCCTGCGGCGCCGGTGACCAGGGCCACCTTTCCCTGCAAGGCTTGTCGGGTGTCAGACATCGAGCACACTCTTCTTTCCAAACAGGCCGCGTGAGCGAAAAGTCACCACGGCAATAAACAACAGGTACATGGACATCAGCGACCACTCGGAGGCATAAGAGCCCGTCAGACCGACCACCATGCCGACCATCAGTCCGGCGATCACCGCGCCCCACAGCGACCCCACGCCGCCCAGCACAATGATCAGGAAGGCCGGCACCACCGCGTCCACACCCACATGCGGCCGGATGCCCCAGATGGGCGCCATCACCACGCCGGCAATCGCCGCCAGCGCCACGCCCAGGCCGAACACAAACAGGCGCAGGCGCGACAGGTTGATGCCCAGGGCGCGCACCATTTCGCTGTCATGCGCGCCTGCCTTGATGATGGCACCGTAAGGCGTTTTCTGCAGGAATATCCAGAGCAGCAGAATCATCACTATGGCAAAACCGCTGGCAAAAAAGCGGTACTTCGAGTAGATCAGATCACCCAGCAGGAAAGCGCCGGAAATCGCCTGTGGCAAGGCCAGTTGTTTTTCAGACGACCCCCAGATCACCCGTATGCCCTCTTCAATCACCAGCGCCGCGCCGAAGGTCAGCAACAGCCCATACAGCGGATCGCGGCCGTAGGTACGCCGCATGCACAACTCCAGCAGCATGCCAAACAGACCGACAAATATTGGCGCCAGGATCAGGGCCAGCAGGTAACGGGTTTCTATCGAAAAAGCCATGTACCAGGCCTGCAGCCCGGGAAACATGCCCAGTTGCGGCGCCACCAGAAACAACGCGACATACATGCCCAGCGCAAAGAGCGAACCATGCGCGAGGTTGATGGTCTCCATGACCCCGACAATCAGCATGAAACCCAGCGCGATGAGCGCAAACAGCAGGCCCAGCGACACGCCGTTGACGAGATGCGGAAGAATTTGAAAAATGAAATCCATGAAAGTCTTTGCGTTGTGGGAGTGGGTTGCGCGTGGTCTGCTTACGGCTCGTAAGTTGGCGTCAGGGCGTAGGACTCGAGTTTGCATTGCTGCAGGGCGTCCTTGTCCTCCACCTCATCAGGCCGCAGCCGTCCGAGGATGCGGAAGATGTCGTCATCCTGCTTGGGGTAGGAGTTGTACGAGGCCATGTAGATGTTCTGCTGCAACTGGTGCGTCACGGGGTTCATGTAGGCGTCTTCGTGTTGCATGCGCCGCGCGGCCGGAACCTTGAGGCTCTCCAGCTCACGGATAATTTTCAGGTTGTTGGTGGATCCCACCCGCTCCATCGCGCCAAACAACTCGTGGGTGGCCATGTAACCGTTGTAGAACACATTGCCCGGCACCTTGATGCGATACCCCGGATTGGCGCGCTGGTAGCGCGCCACAAACTCCCTGACACCCGGCAAGGTCAGCCCCCAATACCAGGTCGTGCCGAATATGCCGAACATGGCCTCGCGCCCCAGGCCGTACACGTCGGGCCAGTCGGCCTGGTTGTTGATCCAGCCGAAACTGCGGTCCAGCCCGGCCTTGCGCACCTGTTCGCGCAGCGCCTTGAGGTCTTCGCCGCCGACTGCGGTGGCAATCACGCCGGGGTTGAGCTGCTGGATTTTCTTCAGTTGGGCCGAGAAGTCGCGCGTATTCTGCGGCACCAGCAATTCCTCGACGATGCGCCCGCCGTTGTTTTCGACGATGCTGCGTATGCCCCTGGCGGTGTTGTGGCCCCACAGATAGTCGCTGGTCAGCAGCAGCCAGTTGCGGCCAAATCCGGTCATGGCGCCTTTGACCACCGATGTCGAAAAGTTGGTGCCGTTGCCGTCCCAGACGAACTTCACGCGGTGGCAGTCCTTGCCGGCTTCTGTCGGTGAGCTGGAGTTGGTATTGAAATAGATGCAGCCATATTTCTGGGCCACTCTGGAAATGGCATTGGCGGCACCGGAGTGCACACCGCCCAGCAGGAAGGCCACTTCCCTGGCGCTCAGCAACTCGGCAGCCACCGCCGCCGCCTTGACGGCATCACCCCCGGTGTCAGAGTGCACGGTGTCAATGCGGCGCCCGAGCACACCGCCGCGTTCATTGACTTCTGCAATCGCCATCAGAATGCCGCGGCGCTCATCCTGTCCGCTGGCCCCGTACTGGCCGGTGTCATCGGTGGTCAACCCTATGAGCAAGGGTTTTTTGCCATTCGCCTGCGCCCACGCGCGGTGCACCGACCACGGGCCAAAACAGCCCAGGGTGGCGGCACCGGCACACCGGATCAGTTGGCGCCGCTGCCGCTGCGGCACAGACGGGATGGCTGCGCTCTGCGCCCCTGCGGCGCCGCTGTTTTGCTGGCTGCTCATGGGGTTGCCTAGACGTCGTAGGTCGGAGTCGCTTCGTAGCTCTCCAGCTTGCAGGCCGCCTGGGCGTCCTTGTCCTGCACATCCCTGGGATCACTCTGCGTCAGGATCCTGAAAATGTCGTCCTTCTCGGCCGGCGCCTCGTTGTAAGTGGCCATGTAAATGGTTTGCTGGCACTGATGGGTCACCGGGTCTATCCAGGCATCGAAGTGCTGCAGGCGATCCACGGCGCTCATCTTGCGGCCCTCGAGCTTTTTGATGATGGCGATGTTGTTGGTGGTACCGGCTTCTTCGGCACAGCGCAACAACTCGCGCGTGGCCATGTAGCCGTTGTGATACACATTGCCGGGCACCCGGATCGCCATGCCCGGAAACTGTTTCTGGTAGGCCGCCACAAACTCCTTCACACCAGGCAGATTGAGGCGCCAGTACCAGGTGGTGCCGAACACGCCGAAGATCGACTCGGGGCCCAGACCATAGACATCGGGCCAGTCCTGCTGGTTATTGATCCAGGCCATGCTCTGGTTCATCTTGAGCTGTACCACCTGCTGGCGCAGCGCCTTGATGTCATCGCCACCCACAGCGGTGGCCACCACATGCGGCTTGAGCTGCTGCAGCTTGAGCAGGTAAGAAGCGAAGTCACGGGTGTTCTGCGGCACCAGCAGCTCTTCGATGATGCGGCCGCCATTGGCCTCCACAATCGCACGTGTCGCTTTCGATGTGGTGTGGCCCCACACATAGTCGTTGGTCAGCAGCACCCAGTTGCGGCCGCTGGCCTTGATCGCGTTTTTGACAATGGCATTGGAAAAGTTGGTGCCGTTGCCGTCCCAGACAAACTTGGTGCGGTGACAGTCCTTGCCGGCTTCGGTGGGCGAGCTGGAATTCGTGTTGAGAAAAATGGTGCCGTATTTCTGCGCCACTTGCGAGATGGCGTTGGAAACACCGGAGTGCACGGCCCCGATCAGGAAGGAGGCCTCATTGCGTGTGATCATGCGCTCCGCAGCGCGGGATCCGGTGGCGGGCGTGGTCTCGGTGTCGATGTGAATCGCCTCGATGCGCCGGCCCAACACGCCGCCCTTGTCGTTGAACTCCTTGATCGCCATCATGGCGCCCAGGCGCTCCATCGAGCCGGAGGCGCCGTACTGGCCGGACGCGTCCATGGTCAGGCCAATGGTCAGGGGTTTTTTCTGGCCGGTTTGGGCCCAGGCATGGTTGTGCTTCCAGGGGCCCATGAACGGCGCGGCGCCATAAAGCCCCGCGCCGACCAGCGCCAGACTTGAGTTTTTGAGCATCTTGCGCCTGGACGCCGACGCCGCGTTCAGGCCTGGATGCGATGTTTTTTCGTTGTGGATGTCGCTCATGTTTGTCTCCTTCAGGGGTGGGTGGGTTTAACGGGGAATGATCTTGACGTCGTTCAGTTTTTCCTGGGCTTCGAACAGGGAAGCAATCAACTTGTCGCCATATCCGGCGTTGACGGCCTGCACAAAACTCTGGTGTGCCGCCTCGCCCATGAAGCTGGTGACAGGCAGCATTTCAGCGAGGTGGGTGTAGTAGCGCAGGTCTTTCTGCGCATTGGCGATGCCGAACTTGAATCCGGTGACATCGCCCTCCTGCAGGGTTTTGGTCGTCATCATCTGGAAGATTCCACAGTTGACGCCACCCGCCGAGATGACCTCATACAGCCGGTTCAGGTTCAGCCCGCTTTTGGCGGCGACCGCAAAGGCCTCGGCAATGGAAGCGGCAAAACTCATGGCCATCATGTTGTTGACCAGCTTGAGCACATGGCCATGGCCGGGCGGTCCGACATGAAAGATGTTTTCGCAAAACGCCTTGAGCACAGGCTCCAGGGTCTTGAAGTCTTCCGCACTGGCGCCGACCATGGTGTTCAGGCGCCCCTCTTCGGCCTCTTTCGGCGTGCGTGCCAGCGGCGCATCAACCAGGCGTATGCCTTTGGCGGCGAGGTCTGCGCGGATTTTTGCACTCGACGCCGGTTCGGCGGTCGAGGTGTCCACCACGATCAGGCCCTCGCGGCCGGCACCAAGCAAACCGTCCTTGCCGTAGACAATTTCTTCGACCTGCGGCGATCCGGTCACGCAGATAAAAACAATGTCCGAGGACTGCGCACATTGCGCAGGGGTAGCGGCCTCCTGTGCGCCGGCCGCCAACAGGTCAGCCAGGTTGTCGCGGTTGCGGTTGACCTTGAAGGTCAGCGCAAACCCCTTGGCCAGCAGGTTTTTGGCCATGCCGTGCCCCATCATGCCGATGCCGATAAATCCGATTTTGGGTGTCATGTTTTTTGCCTTTGTTGTGCTAGTTGCTCAGTGCCTCTGTGGCTCCGCTTCGTGCCTCATCCCACAGCCTGATCAGCCGCGCATACCGCTGTGCCACATCGCTGACCACGTCGGCGTCGCTCATGCGGCCCGCAAACCACGCGGCCGCCGCCTCTGCGAAGATGGATCGGCCCACGGCAAACCCGCGGCAGACCGGGTGCGGCGCAGCGATGCGAAAGCTCTGCTCCAGCTCTTCCTCGCTGGCCTCCAGGCCGAGAACCAGCACGCCGCGGCAGTGCGGGTCGTGCTGCTCTATCACCCCGGAGATGGCCGACCATTCGCTGGCTGAAGCCGCAGGCGGCAGCTTCCACCAGTCAGGGTAGATGCCGGCCGCATAGATCTGCGCCAGGGCTTCGGGCACGGTGCTTTCATCGCTGGGCATGTCCTGGGGCGGTATCACTTCCACCAGGAACTCGTGAAAGGTCTCCACGCTGGCGCGCTGCAACTCCGACAGACGCGACAGCTGCGCCTCGCGCAGCGCGGTCGGATCGTGCGGGTGGTAGCTCACCAGGCACTTGGCCACATGTTCCCCGGGCCAGGCGCGCATGGCCAGCCCAAGATGGGCGCCTGCCTCGAATCTCAGCGGTCGCGATCCCGGCAACTCAACCGGTCGGGCAATCCACCAACCCTTTCCGGTCATCCCGGGAAACACGTCCTCTCCAAAACGCCCGTCCACAATGATGCCAACACCCGGCCTGCGGCCCGCGCCCCGACGCGCGCCCTCGGCGATCAGCGACTTGAAGCGGTTGATGCGCTCATGGCCAACGCCGTGCCGTGCGGCGAGTTCTTCAAGCTGAACCCGGTGATCAAAAGCCAGAATGACCAGTTCTGCCCACCGCCGGGTTCGTGTGCTGACGCGATGCAGGTGCTCCAGCTGGACGTCTTCGCGCAGGCGCCGCGTGGCAGAACCATGCAGCAGGAAAAACTGCAGCTCCTCCCAGCTCGCCATGGCCGGGGCGCAACCGTGGCGCGACACCACCAGTGCGCCACAGGCGTTGGCATAGGCGCAGCAACGGGCGATGGGCTCATCCCTGATCCAGCCGCGCAGAAATCCCGCCATGAACGCGTCACCGGCACCCAGCACGTTGTAGACATCCACCGGAAAGCCCGGACCCCGGAGTCCTTTTTCAAGGTCGTCGGGAATCGGCCCGTCAAACACCACGCAGCCCATGGGTCCGCGCTTGACCACCAGCGTTGCTGCGGTCAACTCACGCAGGCGGCGCAATGCGGCCAGCGTGTCCGTGCTGCCGCCGGCGATGTGGATCTCTTCTTCGGTGCCAACCACCAGATCGCACTGCCCGATCACCGTCTGCAGGTGCGCGCTGACCTCGGGTGAAGGCACAAAACGCTGCTCACCCATGCCCGGACTGGCCAGTCCCCACAGCACCGGCCGGTAGTCGATGTCCAGCACCACGCGGGTGCCGGCTGCACGGGCCAGCGCCATCGCCTTGCCGCAGCTGGCATAGGTCTGCGGCTGCGAAAGGTGTGTGCCCGACAGCAGCAGCGCCGTGCTGGAGGCTATGAAGTCTGCGTCAAAGTCGTCCGGGCTGATGGCCATGTCGGCGCAGTTGTCCCGGTAAAAGATCAACGGAAAGGTATCCCGGTCCTGGATGCCCAGAAACACGAGCGCCGTCAGGCGTTTCGGGTCGGTACCGACATGGCTCACATCCACACCTTCGGCCATCAGGGTTTCGCGCACAAAACGCCCGTGGTGTTCATCCCCGACCCGCGTCAACATCGCCGCCTTCAGGCCCAGGCGCGCAGTACCGACGGCTGTATTGGCGGGAGAACCACCGAGGTATTTGGTGAAGCTCAGCATGTCCTCGAGCCGCCCGCCGGTCTGCTCGCCATAGAGGTCCACCGCAGCCCGGCCCATACATATCAGATCAAGCGCGCGTTTCATCGGGTTTCCTTGCGACGCGGCGCAGCACGCGCCGGTTTTTCCGCCGACTGCTCGGCCAGATGGTGGCCGGTGCTGACCACAAGGGCCTGCGCCAGGCAAAGCGGCGCCACCAGCGAACGAAACGGTTTGGAAGAGTCGTCGGCCAGCTCCAGACACACACTGGCCGATGTTTTCAGCGGTGACAGGGGTCCATCCGTGATGGCAATCACCGACGCACCGCATCGGTTTGCAGTGGCAGCCGCCTCTATCACCTCGGGCGAATAGTTGCGAAAGCTCGCGGCGATCAGTACATCGCCGGGAGCAATCGAGCGCAGGCTTTCCCGCAACATGCCGCCAGCTCCGTCGAGCAAATGGGTTTTCAGTTCAAGCTGGCTCAGCGCGTAGGCCAGATAACCGGCCACCGGAAAAGCCCGGCGCTGCGCCAGCACATGAATGCGGGGTGCAGCCGCCAGCAGCTTGACGGCGGCCTTCAGGTCCAGCTGCGAGACCTTTTCCTCCAGGTGACCCAGCTCTGCAACCGACTCGGCCACCAGCTGGTGCAGCACGCCAGAGGGTGCACGCGCACCACGCACCTGCTTGCGCCGCATTTGGTCAATGCGCTCCCGGTAGGTGTCCGAGCGCTCCAGCAGGTGCCCACGAAAAACCTGCTGCATTTCGGAGAAACCGCCGTAGCCCAGCGCATTGGCGAAACGGATCATGGCCGAGGGCTGCACCTCGGTGGCCTCAGCCACCGTGGCCACCGTCCCCAGCGCCATATCATGCGGCTGCTCCAGCGCAAAACGTGCGATGCGCTGCAGTTGTTTGGACATGCCGGGGTAGGTCCGGCTGATCACGTCCTTCAACTCGTCGTAAGTGGTCACTGATTCCATGAGTACCCTGCGCTGCCGTGAAAATGTGCGCCCGAAAAGAGGCCCGGTGGCACGTGTAAATAGAATAAATATTCTTGCATTTTCAAATATTAGAACGTATATTCTGTTTTGTCCAGCGTTTTTTATTTATTCCTTCAGAGACAACTTCATGCAACTCGCCTCAGGCCGCGCGCCCCTGTTCCCACCGCCCATGCTGATCACATTGGCGCTCCTGCTGTCCACGCCGCTCTGGGTCACGCATGTGGGCCTGTATCAATACCTGGCCCTTGAAATCATGATCTGGATCCTGTTTGCCATGGGCTACAACCTGCTGCTCGGTTTCACCGGCCTGCCGTCTTTCGGGCACGGCGCGTTTTTCGGGGTCGGCGCCTACGCCTTCGGTTTGCTGCAGCTGCGCGTCTGGCCCAACCTGTGGTTCGACCTGCTGGGTGCGGTGCTGGTGGCCACCCTCATGGGGGCTCTGGTGGCGCTGTTTATTTCCCACCGTCGCGGCATTTATTACGCGCTGCTGACCATCGCTTTCGGCCAGGTGTTCTGGTTCATCGCCAACAAATGGCATACCGTCACGGGTGGCGAGGACGGCTTGCTCAACATCAAGCGCCTGCCGGCGGACTTCGGCTTTGTGTCTTTCAGCCTGGCCAGCAACGACGCGCTGTTTTTCTTCGGCCTCGCAGTTTTTGCCGTTGTGCTGCTGGGTCTCTGGCGCCTGATCCACTCGCCGCTCGGACGCATCTTCAGCGCCATCAAGCAAAACGAAACCCGCGCCGCGTTTGTGGGCTACAACGTCTGGCTTTACAAGTGGCTGGCCTTCACGCTTTCCACCGCCGTGGCCGGCCTGGCTGGTGCTCTCTTTGCAATGGCCCAGCAGTCGGCTTATCCCAATGTGATGAGCCTGCACAATTCGGGATTTGTCGTGATGATGGTGCTGATTGGCGGTGGCCTGGTGAGTTTCTGGGGGCCGCTGATAGGCGCTGTCTTTTTTATCCTCGCACGCGATTTGCTCGGCGCCTACACCGAAACCTGGCTGCTCTGGTACGGTCTGATTTTCATGGCCATGGTTCTTTACAAGCCAGAAGGTATTGCAGGTGCGTGGCAGGCCTGGCGGGCCAGACTGAAGCCGGCGCCTGCGTCCGCAGCAGTCCCCGCAGGAGGTGCCCTGTGAAACTGTTTGAAGCCGCCGGCCTTTCCAAACGTTTCGGTGCCCAGGTGGTGCTGCAGGACATTTCTCTGGGCTTTGAAGAGGGCCAGCTGGCCGGCATCATGGGGCCCAACGGTGCAGGAAAAACCACCTGCTTCAATGTGCTGACCGGGCGCTACAAACCGGACCGCGGCAAGGTCACCTTTGCCGGCGAAGACATCACCGGCCTGTCGCCGCGCGAGATCGCCCGCAAAGGTGTGTCCCGTTCTTTCCAGATCATGAATCTTTTTGACAGCTACACCGCGCTGGACAACGTGCTGGTCGCCACACCGCATGTCCGCAAGCAGGGCTTTAACCTCTGGCGCGATCTGGGTGCCGACAGCACGGCGCAGGAGCTGGCAGCGGCCGTGCTGGAGCGTGTCGGCCTCAAGGGCAAGGAGCGCGTACTCGCCAGCAGTCTTTCCTACGGCGAGCGCCGCGCCCTGGAAATCGGTGTGGCCCTTGCCGCCGAGCCACGCATGTTGTTTCTGGACGAGCCGACTGCGGGACTGGGCGCCGAAGGCACGGCACGGCTTGCCGGGCTGGTCAGGGAACTGAAGCAGCAACTGACCATTGTCATCATTGAGCACGACATGAATTTTCTTTTCAGTCTGGCCGACCAGATCTCCGTCATTCATTGGGGTCAGGTCATCACCCAGGGCACACCTGCCGAGCTGCGGCAAAACGAGTGGGTACGCCGCTCCAACCTGGGAGCCATGGCATGAACGCGGTCCTCCAGCCATCTGCGCAAGCCGGCGACATGTTGTCCATAGACCGCATCGACACCTTTTACGGCGAGACACAGGTGTTGTTTGACGTTTCCCTGCGGATCGGCGCCGGGGAGGTTGTGGCCTTGCTCGGCCCGAACGGCGCAGGCAAAACCACCACCCTGCGCTCCATTCTGGGACTGACGCAGGCGCGCAAGGGTGCGATCCGCTTTGACGGGCAGGACATCACACGCACACCGACGCACGAAATTGCCAAGGCGGGCATGGGGTGGGTGCCGGATGACAGGCGCATTTTTCCGACCCTGACGGTGGCCCGCAACCTGGCGATCGCGCGCAAAAGCACGCGCTTCCGCAAATGGAGCCAGAACGAATGTTTTGAGATCTTCAGCGCGCTGGAGTACCTGATGCACCGCGAATGCGAAAACCTCTCCGGTGGCGAAATGCAGATGGTGGCCATCTCGCGTGCCCTGCTTGGCTCGCCCGGCCTGGTGCTGTTTGACGAGCCGAGTCAGGGGCTGGCACCCAAGGTGGTTCAGGATGTGATGAAAACCATCACCCGCCTGAAGGCCGAAGGCATTGCGGTACTGGTTGTCGAGCAGAACGTGCAAAGCGCGTTACAGGTCGCTGACCGGGTTTACGTGATGAACCAGGGTCAGATGGTGCATGAAGGCCCCGCTGCCGAGCTGCGCAACAACGCAGCCCTGCGCCTGCATTTATTGGGAGTTTAGTCCGTATGAGTCATCCACTGCTGCGCGTTGAAAATGTTGCGAAGCGTTATCAACGCGGTATTTTCCGCAAGACCACTACCTTTTCCCTGACGGCCGACTTCGAGGTGGACAAACCTTGCGTGATCGGCGTCATGGGGCCCAACGGATCGGGCAAGACCACCCTGTTTGAGTTGATCACTGGAAGCAATCTGCCGACGGCGGGACGTGTTCTGGTCAATGGCCAGGACATTCACGCGGTGCGCACCACAGAGCGCGACCGTCTGGCGGTGCACTACCACCAGTCTTACCAGGTGCGCTCTTTCCAGAAAAGCCGGCCTGATTTCATGCTGGACCACGCTGCAGGAGACTCACCACTGGTGCACCTGTTTGACGAGCCCCAGTTCAACACGCAGGACGGCTACATCGGCTTCATGCTGGACTTCTTCAGCAAACTCAAAAGCCAGGGCCGTGTGGTGTTCCTGTGCCTGCATCCGAACGAGGCTTATCACATCGACATTCTGCGCAAGAGCTGCGAACGTTTTATTTTTGTGCAGAAGGGGGTGGTGACCCAGGCGCCGGACTTCAACAGCCTGACGGCCGACCCCAGGGTGCGCGCCTATCTGGGCGCCCTGACACCCACCCTGGCATCGGGCCCGCAGGACTTTTTTCAACAGCTTCAGCCCGCCTGATCTTTTGTTTTCGGGAAGCCCGCGCCATGTGTGGAGTGGCCGGGCAAGACGTCTATCCACCAAAGAAATACATGACCGCATCCCTTCCCTTTTCCGTGCAAACATCGCCCTCCCCGCTGGGGCACTGGACCGGCGGCAGGGCCCGCCCCGGCAGCTCCGCCCGCAGCCAGCCGGTCTTCAACCCCGCGACCGGTGCTGTGACAGGCCAGGTGGCCCTGGCCAATGCCGCCGAGGTCGATGCTGCAGTCGCTGCTGCCCAGGCCGCCTTCCCCGCCTGGGCCGACACCCCGCCTA
>CALRUM020000007.1:0-174274 GCA_943371375.1 Asaia bogorensis | reverse complement strand
GAGCGCCACGGCGCCATGACCGGCATCATGAAGTCGCAGATCGACTGGATTCCGCTGGCCGACGGCGCCATCCGCCCGACCCAGGGCAAAACATTGGCCCTCATGCAGGTCAGCGGCGGCTCGCAATCCTTCAACGCCGTCAACCAGCTGCGCGTGCTGGGCCGCTGGATGCGCATGCTGACGATTCCGAACCAGTCATCCGTGGCCAAGGCTTTTCTGGAGTTCGACGAAGCCGGGCGCATGAAGCCATCGGCGTTTTACGACCGCGTGGTCGATGTGATGGAAGAACTCGTCAAGTTCACCCTGCTGACGCGTGATGTGTCGCCGTATCTGGTGGACCGCTACAGCGAGCGCAAGGAAAGTGCAGAGGCGCTGTCAAAACGGGTGAATCAGCGGAGTCTTTGAGTTTGATGAGTCAAACTGGCCTCTGGCCCAGACGGGACAAGCGCAGGAAGCTATTGAATTGATAGCGCGGGTTGGCCCCTCATCAGCCCTGCCACGGCACCTTCGCAAAACGCTCCACCAGAAAATCCAGAAAGGCGCGCACGGCCGGTGACAAGTGTTTGCGCGAAGGGTAGAGCGCATAAATCGACATATCGGGCAGCGTCCAGCCGGGCAGCAGCCGTTGCAGGCTGCCGTCCCGCAAGTGCGGGTTGGCCAGGTAGGTCGGCTGCATGGCAATGCCGGCGCCGGCCAGCGCGGCCTGCAGCAGGGCCGTCGCCTCGTTGGCGCTGAAGTGGCTGCCGACGCTGACTTCGGCATGCTCCTCGCCCCGGCTCAGCGTCCAGACGCTTTTTCCGAAGTTGGCATAACTCAGGCAGCGATGCGCCGGCAGGTCGGCCGGCAGCTGCGGCAGTCCGTGCGCGGCGATGTAGGCAGGAGAGGCGACCAGCACTGAGGCGCATGGGGCCAGCACACGGCCTATCAGCGCGGGGTCGGGTTGTGCGCTGATGCGAATCGCCAGGTCAATGCGCGCCTCCACCAGATTCAGCGCGCCTTCACTGGCATTGAGGTCGATCTTGAGCTGCGGATGTAGCTTCAGGAAGTCCGTCACGGCCGCCGCCATCTGTGCATAGGCAAACGACATGCTGCAGGTGATGCGCAGCTGTCCGCGCAGGGCACCGTCGTGGCTGCTGGTTTCTTCCTCCACGTTTTCCATCAGCGCCAGCATCTGCTGGCTGCGCCGCAGGCAGTTTTCGCCCGCGTCGGTGAGCGTGACGCTGCGCGTCGTGCGCTGCAGCAGGCGCGTGCCCAGCCATTGCTCAAGCTCGGCCACATAACGCGTGACCATGGCGCGGGACATCTCCAGCTTGTCGGCGGTGGCGCTGAAGCTGCCGCTGACGGCGACTTCGGCAAACACCTGCATGGCAGTCAATCGGTCCATGATTTGATCTATTTATGAAACAGTAATGGCTGAATTTTAGGGTTTATCTGTCCGAATATTGAAATTAAAGTTTGTTTCAGCGCTGCAAGGCGTCTTTTTCACAACCCCACAGGAGCTCATCATGATCCGCACCACCGTTTTCGCCGCATCCCTCGCCATTGCCTTCGCCAGCGCCCAGGCAGCCCCGCTGAACGTGAAGGTCTACAACGCCGACGCCAACAGCTTCAATGTCAACTCCACGCTGGTCTATGGCGAAAAGGAAGCCATGGTCATCGACGCCGGCTTCACCCGGGCCGACGCCTTGCGCATCGCCGCCAACGTGCTGGACAGCGGCAAACAGCTGACCACCATTTATGTGAGCCAGGCCGACCCTGACTACTACTTCGGCGTGGAAACGCTCAAGGAAATTTTTCCGCAGGCCGACGTTGTGAGCACCGCCGCCGTGCTGGAAAAGCTCACGGCCAAGCTTGCTGGCAAGGTCAGCTTCTGGGGCCCCAAGATGGGCGCGAACGCACCGCGCAAGCCGGTGCTGCCGCGCGCGCTGGCCGGCAACACCCTGAAGCTGGAAGGCCAGACCATTGAAATCCGCGGCACCCAGGGACTGCTGGGGCACCGTCCGTATGCGTGGATTCCGTCCATCAAGGCCATCGTGGGCAACATTGGCGTGGTCGGCAACATGCATGTGTGGACGGCGGATGCGCAAACCGCCGCTGAACGTGCTGCGTGGGTGGTGCAGTTGGACGAAATGATGGCCCTGAAACCGGAGCTGGTGATTCCTGGCCACATGGCATCAGGCACCAAAGTGGACGCCAGCGCCATCACTTTCACCAAAGACTACCTGCAGACCTTCGAGAAAAACCTGGCTGCCAGCAAAAATAGCGCCGAGCTGATCAACGCCATGAAGCAGTCTTATCCGCAGGTGACGGACGGCGCCATGTCGCTGGACATCGGTGCCAAGGTCAACAAGGGCGAAATGAAGTGGTAATCCAGACGGCCTGACAGGGCTTCACACTGCACCCGGTAAAACCTGCCGGGTGCAGCGCTTTTATTTGAAAAGAGAACTCACATGCGTACACCCCTGAACATCATCGCCGACCACTACGCCGCATCAACACGCCAGGACATCGCCGCCATGATGGCCGATGTTGCGCCGGATGTGTCTTGGACCGAGATGGCCGGCTTTCCCTGCGCGGGCACCTGGATCGGGCCGGCACAGGTTGTGGAGCATGTCTTCAAGGCCCTGGGCGCGGCCTGGACCGGCTACCGGTTTGAATTGCAGGAACTGATAGACGCCGGCGACCGGGTCATCGGCATTGGCTCGTACCACGGCACCTACGGCAAAACCGGCAAATCCATGCAGGCCCGCGTGGCGCATGTCTGGCGGCTGCAGGACGGAAAAATTGTGCAGTTCGAGCAGTTCACCGACACCCTGCTGGTCGCGCAGGCGATGGCTTGAAAGGCAAGGCAATCATGCAGGACACTTCTCAAAAAACCATCGTCACCTATTTGTTCGATCCGCTGTGCGGCTGGTGTTACGGGGCATCGCCCGCGATCCAGCGCCTGGGCCGGCACGGCAACATTCACCTCGAACTGGCCCCCACCGGCCTGTTTGCCGGCGCGGGCGGACGCAGCCTGGACGCAAGTTTTGCGGACTATGCCTGGTCCAACGATACGCGCATCGAAAAACTTACCGGCCAGCGCTTCACCGAGGTGTATCGCACACAGGTGCTGCGCCGGCCCGGCGGGCGGTTTGATTCAGCGGCGACCACACTGGCGCTGACGGCGGTCGCCCTGAGCGAAGCGTCACGCGAGCTGGACACCCTGAAGCTGCTGCAGGAAGCCCGTTATGTGCATGGCCTGGACACCAGCGCTGCGCCCGTGGTGGAAAAGTTGCTGCGCGACGCCGGGCTGGGTGCTGCGGCAGACCGCCTGGCCGCCGGTGACAGGGAACTGCTGGCCGCCAACGCGGCACGCCTGCGCAAGGCGCAAGGCCTGATGCAGTCCCTGGGCGCGCAGGGCGTGCCGGCGCTGGTGGTCACGGACGGGCAGGGCAGCCGGCTGCTGCGCGGCGAGGTACTCTACGGCGATGCCGACAGGCTGCTGGACCAGATCGCTTCCGCCTGAAGCGGCTCAGCTGAAGATGCTGCAGCAAGGAGATACCCATCATGAACACACTTCACCAGGTGCTGGCCCACATGCAGGCGGCGCGCTGGCGCGAAGCCCACGATCTGGTGCAAAGCGACAACTCACCGCTGGCCGCCTGGCTGCACGGCATCCTGCACATCCAGGAAGGCGACCTGGAGGATGCCGAATATTGGTACGGCAAGGCCGACCGTCATTTCCGCAGCCGCGGGACACTGGACGAAGAGCTGGAGCGCTTTGAGGCGGAATGGCGGCGTTCAGGGACCTAGGGCGTCACGCCTCCGGCCTCCCGGCTGAGCAGGCTGCGAACGATCCGGCGCGCCAGGGGCGACACCAGCAGCACTGCGGGAAAGGCGAACAACCACGCCGTGAGCCAGGAACCGCCCCACAGCGGCAAAAAGCCCGGCCCCAGCCCGGCGGCGCGCAGCGTGGATATGCCCGATACCAGCAGTGACATCAGGCCGGAGAGGATGAAACCGAACAGCATGGGTTCGAATTTTCCTGGAATCATGACCTTGCCTCCAGGGAGTCAGAGCATGCCATGCGCAGCAGCGCTTGCGCAACATTCGCGCCGAACATACGCGCTGTCTTGATGTCGCCGGGCGCGAACGAATTCGCCGGCGCGGAATGCCCGGCCTGCGCCATCATTCCCGACCACGAGCCGAGACGGTTGGCGGCTTCTTCGTAAGGCACACCGCTGTGCTGCTCGGGCAGGATGGCGTTGCCGACCCAGACCATGCCATGCTGCATGGCGAAGACAAAGAGGGACAGCAGCGTCGATTGTTTGTCGCCGGCGGGCAAGGACGAGACGGTGAAGGCCGCGGCCAGCTTGCCCTTGAGGGCGTGGCTCTTCCAGAGCCGGCCGGTCGAATCCATGAAGGTCTTGAAGGTGCCGGTGACCCCGCCCAGGTAGGTCGGTGAGCCGAAGATAAAACCGTCATAGTCCAGCAGACGGTCTGGCGTCGCGGTGAGTTCTTCCGCCTTTAACAAATACGCATCTATGCCGGCAACGGCTTTTGCACCGGCCAGGATGTGCGCGGCGATGTGGCCGGTATGGCCGTGCGCGCTGTGATAAATAACGGCGAGTTGTTGCTTCTTCATGTTGTCCATTTCCTGTTGAGTCAGTGATCCCGAAAAAAAAGTCTTCATCGCGAGATCCAGGCGATGAAGACGGCGGCCAGGTACAGGCCGAGTCCAAAAATGCTGTGGTTGACCAGGCTTCTGAGCCGGTTTTTTGCCGGTGCTGGCGTGCGCGACGAGGCGATGCCGGCGCCCATGGCAGGCTGCATGAGCAGCCAGGGCGCGGCCACCGTGGCGATGCCCACACACATGGCCGGCAGCAGTGTTGGCTGGTGCACCCAGTCCATGCCGGCAATACCGGCCAGAAGGCCCGCGAAGCTGATGCCGGACGCGTAGTGGAGCAACCAGCCCAAGGCAAGTTCGCCGCGCACGGGCGCGGCTTTCGCGATCGCGTCATGCTTCCAGCTGCCGCGCCCCCAGTGGCCGGCCCAGCGGCCCATCAGCGCGAAGTTGAGTGTGGGCACGCCCAGGCGCTGCAACAGCAGCAGCCAGACGTCCATGACTGCGGTAGCGCCCAAGCCGATGAGCGCGATGTGTGCCGCGCCTGCAGTGAAGGTATTCATGTGAAATTCCCGTTGACGAAAAGTGAACAGGAGGGCACTCTACAAGTTCAAGTCAACTTGAAGTCAAGGGGTTTTTTCATGGACATTGCCGAGGTCGCCAGAAAATCAGGCCTGAGCGCTTCCGCGCTGCGTTACTACGAAGAGAAGGGCTTGATCGCCTCGGTCGGCCGGCAAGGCTTGCGCCGCACCTTTGCACCGGGCGTGCTGGACCAGCTGGCGCTGATCACACTCGGGCAGGCGGCAGGCTTTTCGCTGGACGACATAGGTGCCATGTTTTCGCCCGAGGGCCAGGCCAGCATCGACAGGAAGTCGCTCAGTGCCAAGGCCGACGAACTGGACAAAACCATCAAGCGCCTGAAGGCGATGCGCAATGGGCTCAGGCACGCCGCGGTGTGCCCCGCGCCCAGCCACGCCGAGTGCCCGACCTTTCAGCGACTGCTTAGATCAGCGGCGGCCGGCGAACTGACGCCGCGTGTCAGGAAGGCCGTGCCCCCGCGTTCGAAAGCGTGAGCGCGCCGGGGGCTCCGGCCTAATGAGATAAATCAGCCGCCAGCCCTTTCCCCACCTGCGCAAGCAGCTATGCATTCAATAGCAAGCCAGCGCCCCAACTGCTGTCATCAAACCGCCATCAAACTGACATGAACACGTAACCCCCGGCTTCCAGAATCTTCCCATCAGTCAAAAAACACGATGGAGAGTGATTCATGGGTCAAGGTTTTGCAGGGGATTCCGAGCAGTACGGCGTCAACAACACGTCCAATCCCTCTATCCACGATATAGACAGCGGGCGGCGCCATGTGCTGCGTTGCACCTCGGCGGCCGTGGCCTTGCTGATGGGTTCACACACGCTGACCGGCCACGCGGCCACAGTGGCCAAGGGCAAACCACTGGGCTTTACCAGTGTGCCGGTGTCCAGCGCTGATGCGCTGATCGTGCCGCCTGAATATGAGGCCCAGGTCCTGTACCGCTGGGGCGATGCCACCGGGGTGGCCGGTGCCGCGGCGCCGGCTTTTCAACCCGATGCGTCGAACAGCTGGCAGGAACAATTGCTGCAGTCGGGCATGCACCACGATGGCATGGAGTATTTCCCGCTCGACAAAAATCCGCGCCACGGCTTGCTGGCGATCAACCACGAATACACCGACGACGGCCTGCTGCACAGCGACGGCATGTTGACCTGGACGGCCGACAAGGTGCGCAAGTCGCAGGCGGCGCACGGTGTCAGCGTGATCGAGGTGGTGGAGCGCGCCGGTGTCTGGCGTGTCATGCCGAATTCGCGTTATGCGCGCCGCATCACCGGCAACACACCCATGGTGTTCAGCGGCCCGGCCGCCGGCCATGCCCTGCTGAAAACCGCGGCCGACCCTGAAGGCATGCGGCCCCTGGGCACGCTGAACAATTGCGCTGCCGGGCAAACCCCCTGGGGCACGTTTTTGACCTGCGAGGAAAACTGGAACGGCTACTTTGTCACCGGCGACAAGCCGGCTGCGGACGAGGCGCGTTACGGCATGAATGCCAAGGGGTTTGGTTACCGCTGGCATGAGTTTGACGAGCGTTTTAACGCGGTCAAACACCCGAACGAGGCGCACCGTTTTGGCTGGGTGGTCGAGATCGATCCGCAGGACCCGACACAAACCCCGGTCAAACGCACGGCGCTGGGCCGCATCAAACACGAAGGCGCCACCACCACGCTGAGCCGCGATGGCCGCGCCGTGGTGTACATGGGTGACGACGAGCGTTTTGAGTACATCTACAAGTTTGTCAGCCGTGACAAGGTCAAGCCCGGCGGTTACCGCGCCAACAAGGCGCTGCTGGACCACGGCACGCTGTATGTGGCGCGTTTTGACGAGCAGGGTTATGGCCGCTGGTTGCCGCTGGTCCACGGCCAGGACGGCCTGACCGCCGCCAACGGTTTTGCCAGCCAGGCCGATGTGCTGGTCAAGTGCCGCCAGGCCGCCGACGTGGCCGGCGCCACCAGGATGGACCGGCCTGAATGGGTGGCGGTGCACCCGAACACCGGCGAGGTGTTTGTGACGCTGACCAACAACAGCAACCGGGGCCAGGGCAGCCAGCCCGGCCGTTTGGCGAATGCGGCCAACCCGCGCAACGACAACATCATGGGCCACATCATCCGCTGGCGCGAAGGCAAGGGCAGCCCGGGCGGCCGTGCCAGCCGCCTCGATGGTGATGCCAGCGCCACGGAATTCCGCTGGATGCACTTTGCGCTGGCCGGTGACCCGAACGCCGACAAGGCCGAGTACCGCGGCACCATCAAGGGCGACATGTATGGCAGCCCCGACGGTTTGCAGTTTGACTCGGGCGGCATGCTCTGGATACAGACCGATGTGTCCACCTCGGCCATGCACAAAGGCGGCTACAAAAACATGGGCAACAACATGATGTTGTGCGCCGACCCGGCCACCGGCGAGACCAAGCGTTTCCTGACCGGCCCGGCGGGCTGCGAAATCACCGGGGTCAGTTTCACGCCCGATCGCCGCGCGGTGTTCATCAATATCCAGCACCCGGGAGAAACCGCCAGCGAGCGTGGCGACCCGGCCCAGCCCAAGGCGGTCAGTCACTGGCCGGACGGGCCCACCGGTGGCCGACCGCGTTCGGCCACCGTTGTCATCCGTCGCAGGGACGGCGGCATTGTCGGCACCTAGTCAGTTATCACCAAGCCCCTGTAACGGGGCTTTTTTACAGCGTTTGAACCTGATTTATCGAAAGACAACAAGGAGTCATCATGAAAGAACTGCCCAATCCCACCTTTGCATTGTCGCCAGTCGCAATGCCACGGGGGTTACTTCATCAAAGCTCTCATGCAACCCTTCCAGCCGCTGTTCAAAGGCCTGCCCTGGGGAAAATCCAGGTCAGCTGGGCCAGGCACCAGGATGAAGTCCGCCAGGCGCAGCGGCTGAGGTACCAGGTCTTCGCGCTCGAGATGGGCGCCACCCTGCCGAACACCGTGCCTGGCCATGACATCGACCTGTTTGACGACTTTTGCGAACACCTGCTGGTGCGCGATGAAGACAGCCAGGAGGTCATAGGCACTTACCGCGTACTCACGCCGACCCAGGCCAAACGTGCCGGCAGCACCTACAGCGACACCGAGTTTGACCTGACGCGGCTGCGTTTTCTGCGCGCCCGCATGGTGGAACTGGGCCGCAGTTGCGTGCATGCCGAGCATCGCCATGGCGGCGTGATTCTGGCGCTGTGGGGCGCGCTGGCCGAGTTCATGGCGCGCAACCAGCTCGACACCATGATTGGCTGCGCCAGCATCCCGATGCAGCACACCGGGGCCTCCAGTGGCCAGGCGGCCGCCAGCATCTGGCGCCAGGTGCGGCAAACCCATCTGGCACCGATTGAATACCACGTGACCCCGCGCCTGCCGCTGCCGGTGGAGCGCATGGATGATTCGCTCGATGTCGAGCCACCGGCGCTGATCAAGGGTTATCTGCGCCTGGGCGCCAAGGTGCTGGGCGCGCCGGCCTGGGACCCGGATTTCAACTCGGCCGATCTGCCGATGATGATGCGTATTGCCGACCTGCCGCCGCGTTACCGCAAACACTTTTCTGCCGGGGCGGCCTGATGCGCACACTGTTCGACAAACTGGGCCCGCTCAACCCCGGGGGCGCTCCCGAGCCGGATGACGAGCATGACGATGAGGCCTTGCGCAAGCGTTACCGCAGCATTTTCATCTCTGACCTGCACCTGGGCACGCCCGGCTGCCAGGCCACAGCGCTGCTGGATTTTCTGAAGGCCCACCCCAGCGACTA
The DNA here is from genome assembly GCA_943371375.1 of Asaia bogorensis. Classification (GTDB taxonomy): domain Bacteria; phylum Pseudomonadota; class Gammaproteobacteria; order Burkholderiales; family Burkholderiaceae_C; genus Polaromonas. The sequence continues at coordinate 165,329 of CALRUM020000007.1, read as the reverse complement.
CCTGTATCTGGTCGGCGACATCGTCGACGGCTGGCAGCTGCGGCGCAAATGGTACTGGCCGCAAACCCACAACGACGTGGTGCAAAAACTGCTGCGCCGCGCGCGCAAGGGCTGCCGCATTGTGTATGTGCCCGGCAACCATGATGAGTTTGCGCGTGAATTTATTGGCCACCAGTTCGGCGGCATCGAGGTCATGGAAGAGGCGGTGCACACCACCGCCGACGGCCGCAATCTGTGGGTGATCCACGGTGACTACTTTGATGCCGTGGTGCAATGCGCGAGGTGGCTCGCCATCGTCGGCGACAACCTTTATGAATTCACACTCAAACTCAATCGCTACCTGAACAGCCTGCGTGCCCGTTTGGGCCTGCCTTACTGGTCGCTGTCGGCCTACCTCAAGCAGAAGGTCAAAAGTGCGCTGAACTACGTGACCGACTTTGAGGTGGCCGTGGCCGCTGAAGCGCGCCGCAAGGGGCATCAGGGCGTGGTCTGTGGCCACATCCACCGCGCCGAGATGCGCGACATCGACGGCGTGCTGTATTGCAACGATGGCGACTGGGTGGAAAGCCGCACCGCGCTGGTCGAGCACTACGACGGCACGCTGGAGCTGCTGCACTGGGCGCCGGCACACCAGACCCATGGCCTGGGCCATGTCAGCAGCACGGTGACCGCATGAAGATCGCCCTGATCACCGATGCCTGGCAGCCGCAGGTCAACGGCGTGGTGACCACGCTGGTGGAACTTGTGCGCGAGCTGGAGGACCTGGGCCACAGCGTGGAGGTTATTCACCCGGGGCTGTTCAAGACGCGGCCTTGCCCCGGGTATGCCGGCATAGACCTGGCCATTCGCCCCAGGGCCTTGCTGCGTACCCGGCTGGATGCCTTGCAGCCCGACGCCATCCACATCGCCACCGAAGGTCCGCTGGGCTGGGCGGCGCGCAGCTACTGCCTCAAAAGACGGCTGCGGTTCACCACGGCGTTTCATACCAAGTTTCCGGAAATCCTGAACGCGGCCCTGAAAATTCCGCTGTCCTGGGGCTATGCGCTGTTCCGCCATTTTCACAAACCGTCTTCCGGCGTGATGGTACCCACCCACGGTGTGTTGCAAATGCTGGAAAAGCGTGGCTTTCGCCAGCTGCGCAACTGGACCCATGGTGTGGACACCGGGCTGTTTGCCTTTCAGCCCGAGGCCCGGCTTTACCCCCGCATGGGCACGCTGGTGCGGCCGGTGTCGCTGTTTGTGGGGCGCGTGTCCTACGAAAAAAACATCGCGGCCTTTCTGGAGCTCGACATTCCGGGGACCAAGGTGGTGTGTGGTGTCGGCCCGCTGGAAGCCTCGCTCAAGGAGCGTTATCCGCAGGTACGCTGGCTCGGTGTCTTGCCACGCGACGAGCTGGCCCGGGTGTACGCCGCAGCGGACGTGTTTGTGTTTCCCAGCCGCTCGGAAACCTTTGGCCTGGTGATGCTCGAGGCCATGGCCTGCGGCACACCGGTAGCGGCCTTTCCGGTCGATGGCCCGCTGGAGGTGCTGGGCAAAGCCGACGGCAGTTGTCACGGCGGCGTTCTGCACCAGGACCTGAAACAGGCCAGCTACCAGGCCATGCAGGTACCACGCCATGCGGCGCGGGCTCGCGCGCTCGACTTCAGCTGGGAACACGCGGCTCAGCTGTTTGAGCGCCATCTGGTGCCGGCCCATGCGCAGGCCGAGCGCAAGACCGCAGCGGTGCAGGCCCTGGTCTGAAGCGCTTGTCATTGATTTGCAACAAGGCTGTCACACAACTGTCATCCATTGCAGCCACACTGATGAGTCAGAATGATGACAAAAAAACAAGAGGCTAGGGCCAGACCCTGAATTTGCATGCGCCAAACTCCTTCCCACCCGTCCGCCGTGAGCACCCCGCCAGTGGCCGTGCCGGCTGCGCCTGCGGTGCAGTTTCTGGACCGGGACCAAAGCATCCTGGCCTTTAATGAGCGGGTGCTGGACTGGGCCAGGCGCCCGGATGTACCGCTGCTGGAGCGCCTGCGCTTTCTGTGTATTGTTTCTTCCAACCTCGATGAGTTTTTTGAAGTCCGCGCGGCGCTGCACCTGACGGCTGCGGTACAGCAGGAGCCCAAGGCCGGCTACTCGGCACAGTCGTTTCAGACCCTGTCGGCGTCGGTGCACGACATGGTGGAGCGGCAATATGCGCTGTACAACGACGCCCTGATGCCCGAGTTTGCGCGGCACGGCATACGCATTGTTTCGCACGGCGACCGCAATGCGGCGCAGCGTCGCTGGGTCAAGAACTACTTTGACAACGAGGTTCGCCCCTTGCTGATTCCGGTGGGGCTGGATCCGTCCCACCCTTTCCCGCAGGTGGCCAACAAGTCGCTCAACTTCATTGTCCGTCTGGGCGGGCACGATGCCTTTGGCCGCGAAAACGACATCGCGATTGTCAAGGTGCCCCGCGTGTTGCCGCGGCTGATCCACATGCCGGACAAGGGCTCGCAGAAAAAGTCGCTGTTTGTCTCGCTTTCCAGTGTGATACGCGCGCACCTCACCGACCTGTTTCCGGGGCGTGAGGTCGGCGAGTTCTCGCAGTTCCGGGTCACGCGGCACTCCGATCTGGCGGTTGATGAAGACGATGTGAAAAATCTGCGTACCGCCCTGCGCCTGGGCCTGGAGCAGCGCCACTACGGCCAGGCGGTGCGGTTGGAGGTTTCAGCCGGCTGCTCGGAATACCTGTCGGGCTTTTTGCTGCGCCAGTTCAACCTGCCGCTGCAGTCGCTGTACCGCGTGCATGGCCCGGTGAACCTGGTGCGCCTGACCCAGCTGGTCGATCTGGTGAATGACCCGAAACTTCTTTTCCCGCCCTACAAAGCCTGTTACCCGACGCAGCTGTCACCGGGGCAGTCGTTTTTTGAGCGGCTCAAACACGGCGACGTGTCCATCCACCAGCCCTTCGAGAGTTTTGGCGGCGTGCTTGATTTCCTGCGAGAGGCGGTCAACGACCCGCAGGTGCTGGCCATACGTCAGACGATTTACCGCACCGGGCCCGACTCCGAGCTGATGGCGCTGCTGCGCGAGGCGGTGCGCCGTGGCAAGGAAGTCACGGTGGTGCTGGAGTTGAAAGCCCGGTTTGACGAAGAGGCCAACATCAACTGGGCCGAAATGCTGGAGTCGATTGGTGCGCAGGTGGTGTATGGCGTGGTAGGCCTCAAAACCCACGCCAAGATGCTGCTGGTGACGCGGCGCGAAGGCAAACAGCTCAAGCGTTATGCCCACTTGTCCACCGGCAATTACAACCCCAATACCGCCCGCCTGTACACCGATGTGAGTTACCTGACGGCCGATGTGGACCTCACCGCAGACATTGACAATGTTTTTGTGCACCTGGCCAGCCAGAGCAAGCTGCCCCGGCTGAACCGGCTGCTGGTGGCGCCGTTCCAGCTGCACCGCAAGCTGATCGAAAAAATAGATGCCCTGGGCGAAGCCGCCAGACTCGGCAAAGACAGCCGCATCGTGGCCAAGATGAACGCGCTGACGGACGAGGACCTGATGCTTGCGCTGGTCAGGGCAGGGCAGTGCGGCGTGAAAATTGACCTGGTGGTGCGTGGTGCCTGCATGTTGCCGGCCGGTGTGCCGGGTGTGACGGAGAACATCCGCGTGCGTTCGGTGATAGGGCGTTTTCTGGAGCATTCGCGCGTGTTTTATTTCCGCTGCGCCGGTGAGGAAACGCTGTACCTGTCGAGTGCCGACTGGATGAACCGCAACATGCTCAGGCGGGTGGAGCTGGCCTGGTCGGTGACCGACCCCATGATCCGACAGCGCATCATCGATGAATGCCTGGTGGCTTACCTGCATGACAGCCAGGACGCCTGGGAGCTGCAGCCTGATGGCAGCTACCGGCGGGTGGGCGCCCCGGCCAAGGGTGAGCGGCATGGCGCACAAGCCGCGCTGATGGCGCGTTATTCCGCCACCGTCAGCGAGCTCGACAGGTAGCCCCCATGGACCTGATTCTTTGGCGCCATGCAGAGGCTGAAGAGCAGGCCACGGATGACCATGGCGTCAGCGATCTGGAGCGCTCGCTGACACCGCGCGGTGAGAAGCAGGCGGCCCGCATGGCGGTCTGGCTGGACCGCCAGCTGCCGGAGCGCGCGCGCATCCTGGTCAGCCCGGCGCGGCGCTGCGAACAAACCGCCCTGGCGCTGGGCCGCAAGTACAAGATCCGGGCCGAGCTCGGCCCCGATGCGCTGCCGGCCCAGCTGCTGGAGCTGGTTCAATGGCCATTCAACAAGCTGCCGATTCTGGTGATTGGCCACCAGCCCGTGCTGGGGCAGACCATCGCCCATCTGCTGGGTCTGCAGGAGAACGATTGCGCCGTGAAAAAAGGCGCTGTGTGGTGGTTGCGCACGCGCGAGCGTGAGGGCGCGCCGCAGACCGTGGTGGTGACGGTGCAGTCGCCGGAAGTGCTGTAAGCAGGGCTTTCTCCGAGACTATCCGGCAGGCCCCGCCCGCTTACAGCCCGGTCAGGGCCAGCGTCCAGGTGGTTTTTTGCCAGGCCAGCACTTCTTCGCGCAGCAGGTGGGCCGACTGCGGAAAGCCGTCCGACCAGCCGGTGCGGCAGGCCATGGCAAACACATGGTCGCCCACAGCTTCGATGCGCATGTCCCGGATGTCGGGGTCGCGGCGCGCATGGCACAGGATGACGGCCAGGCGCAGGCAGAGCAACTGCTGCACAAAAAGCATGTCCTCGAAATCGGCTTCGAGCTTGCGCAGCTTGCCGCGGTGGCCCAGCACCAGCAGGCTGAGCCGGTGCAGCTCGGGCAGGGCAAAACCGGGCGCGTCGGCGTTGTCCAGAATGTAGGCGCCATGTTTGTGGTACTCGCTGTGCGAGATATGGCTGCCAATTTCATGCAGCTGCGCGGCCCAGTCGAGCTTGCGCTGCAGGCGATCAAGTTCCGCTTCGGGCAAACCGGTGCCCAATTGCAGAAAAAGTGTTCGCGCGACCTTGCTGACGCGCTCGGCCTGGGTGTTGTCCACCTCGAATTTGCGCAGCAGGCGCTGGACGGTGGTGGAGCGCAGGTCGGTCACGTCCTGCTCGCGGTCCAGCAGGTCGTACAGCACGCCGTGGCGCAGCGCACCCTGCGCCGCATGCATCTGCCTGATGCCGAGCAGCTCAAACACGGCGCGCAGCACACTGACGCCGCCGCCTATGACGGCACGCCTGTCGTCCTTCATGCCTTCCAGTCGCAGGCGGTCGGCGCTTTGGGCCTTGAGCAGACGGTCCAGCAGCCAGTCCAGGCCTTCCTGCGAGACCAGGCCCTGCGGCCAGCCGGCGGCCACCAGCACGTCGCTGACCGCGCCTATGGTGCCCGACGATCCGTAGGCGATGTCCCAGCCCCCACGGTAGGTGTTGATGGCTTCGTCGAGAACCGCCTTGGCGGCGACCTCGGCGGTCTGGAACGCGCGTGCGGTGAACAGGCCTTCCGCAAAGTACTTCATGGACCAGGCCACGCTGCCCACGCGGTAGGACTCCATGGTCTGGGCGCTCAGGCCCTTGCCGAGGATCACTTCGGTAGAACGGCCACCGATATCCACCACCAGGCGGCGGTCGTCCGACTGCGGCAACATGTGGGCCACGCCCTGGTAGATCAGCCGCGCTTCTTCGCGGCCCGGAATCACATCAATCGGAAAACCCAGCACGCGGTGTGCGCGCTCAAGAAACACATCGCGGTTGCGTGCCTCGCGCAGCGTCTGTGTGGCCACCGCGCGCACCTGGCTTTTTTTGAAACCGGCCAGCCGCTCGCCGAAACGCGCCAGGCAATCCCAGCCGCGCTGCATGGCTTCGGGCGTGAGGTTGCGGTCCGCGTCCAGGCCGTTGCCCTGGCGGACGGTTTCCTTGAGGTATTCGGTGCGGTTGATCTGGCCGTGTTCAAGGCGGCCAATTTCGAGGCGAAAACTGTTTGATCCGAGATCAACAGCGGCCAGTCGGGTTCCGTTTTGCATGTAAAAGCGTCTTGTTGTGAGCCCAGCATAGCATTCACGCGGCGCCCATGCGCGCCCGGTGCGCAGTTCATCGGCTTGTCACAGCCACGTCACCAAGCAGTGGCAGCATGGCCCATACCAACTTTTCGCCACACCATGAAATCTTCACTGGGTCTGGGCAAGTATCGCGACCTGCTGTTCGCCATTCTGCTGTTTATTGTCCTGGATCTCGGCATCCTGTTTTTCAACTTTTTTGCGTCCATCCAGCTCGAACGCGACGCCAGCCGCATCAATACTTCGGGTGAGTTGCGCATGCTGACGCAGCAGATCACCAAATCGCTGCTGACCTTGCAGGTCGAGAAAAAAGCCGAACTTCCGACCCAGACCAGCATGGCACAGCTGACGCAGGGAACCGGGGCGTTTGTGCAGGGCCTTGCCGTTCTGAAAAACTCGATGACCAAAGACACCGAGTTCACCGTGTTTGGCCTGAACCCTGAGGACCTGCGTGACACACTCAGGAAGCTGGAGCGTGAATGGTTGCCGCTCAAGGAAAGCATAGACCCGGTGATCGCCACGCCGGATCCCAATCTGGAGGATACCGAGATGGCGGTCACCAAGGCGGTGGCCCGCAATATCCGGCTGATGGCGCTCAGTGATGACCTGGCCACCGGTGTCGAGGCTGCGGCCCGAACCAAGACAGAACGCATGCGGCAGATCCAGGTCGCGGCGATCATCCTGGCCCTGATCAACTTCGTCTATATCGTCTTCAAGTTTTTGCGCCGCCTCAACGCCAGCGATCGTGTGGCCGACGAGGCCCGCCAGGAGACCGATGACATTCTCAACACGGTGTCAGAGGGTTTGCTGCTGGTCAGGAGTGACGGCAGCGTGGGCACCCAGCTCTCCGCATCGGTGCACCGGCATTTCGGGCGCGAAATCCGGCCCGGTGAAGACTTTCACAGGCTGCTGGACAGCGTGTTGTCGCCGGAGCGGGCTGAGGAAGCCAGGAGTTATCTGAAATTGCTGTTCGACCCCAAGGTCAAGCCCGGCCTGTTGACCCAGCTCGACCCGCTGAAGGACGTTGAAATCAGCATCGCCGACGGCAAATCGGGCAACACCCGGTTTCTGACTTTCCAGATCACCCAGCTGCGTGAGGCCGACCGTATCAAGGAACTGCTGGTGACGGTATTTGATGTCACGCAGAAAATCCAGCTGCAGCGCGAACTCGCGGCAACGCAGGAGGCCGCCAGGAGCGATGTCGAGGACTTGATCCGGGTGCTGGAGCAGGAGCCGCTGTTGTTGCAGGACTTTCTGCTGGGCTCACGCGCCAGGCTGGCGGACCTGAACCATGCCATGCGTACCGTCGGGCGCCGGCCAGAAGCCTATAAAACCCTGGTCGATGACGCCGCGCGGCTTATCCATGGCATCAAGGGGGAGGGCGCCGCGCTGAGCCTCACGGCCATCGCCCGCCAATGCCACGAGATGGAAAATGCACTGGCACCGCTGCTCAGGCGCCCGGACCTGTCGGGCGAGGACTTGATCCCCATCGTGTTTGAACTCTCCAAGGTGCAGGATCAGGTGGATCGATTGCACCGGGTGTTCGCAAGAATCGGTCAGTCCGGTGGCGCGTCCACCCCTGGCGAGCCGCGCCTTCTGGATGCCATGGTCAGCAACCTGCGCTCCCTGTCGGAACGGGTGGCGCTTTCCCTGGGCAAACAGGTGCGTTTGACGGCCTATGTGGACGAGGCCGTTTTGCCCGCCGAAGTCGAGCAGGTGCTGCGCGAAGCGCTGCCGCAGCTGGTACGCAATGCGGTGGTGCACGGCATAGAGTTGCCGCTGGAACGGCAGAAGCTCAGCAAGCCGCCGGTGGGTGAGTTGCGGCTCGATATCGGACGTGCCGGGGACGGCGCGATTCAGGTGACCCTCAGCGACGACGGACGCGGCATTGCAGTTCCCGAGGTCAGGCAGCGGGTGGCGCAGCTGCGGGCGGATTCCGATCAGTTTTCCGACTCCCAAGTGCTCGGGTTCATTTTTGATCCGCATTTTTCAACCGCCAGCGAAGTCACAGAACATGCCGGGCGTGGCGTGGGCCTGTCGCTGGTCAAGCAGATTGCCGAAAAGGCGGGTGCCAAGTTGCGGGTGTTGACGCGGCCCAATGTTTCGACGCAGTTTGTACTCAAGTTTGCGGTGGTCTGATGAAAATACGCAGCCTGATGGTGGTGGACGATTCCATGATTTTTCGCAACCGCATCGCCCGTCTGGCGACCGACCAGTGCCTGGCGGGCGTCACGGTGGTGGCCATGGCAGAAGACGGCCGCCAGGCGATTGAGCAGGCGAAGCTGCACAAGCCCGATTTTGTAACCATGGACCTGACCATGCCGGTGATGGACGGGCCCGCCTGCCTGGAGGCATTGCGCACGGTACTGCCTGATGCGCGGGTTCTGGTGGTGTCGGCCTTGAGCGACCGCGCGACCGCCCTGAAGGCCATGACCAAAGGCGCACACGGCTTTTTGCTCAAACCTTTTTCCGACAGGCAACTGGTCGAATCACTTCAGGAGTTGATGGCATGACAACAACCCGGCTCAAGGTCGAAGACATCAAGATTTTTTCCGACGCTGCGATGGCCTTTTTTTCGCAGACGACCGGGCACAAGGCCGCTGTTCGCACGGCCTACATGCTCGACGGGGCGGAGACGGTGGTCTGGAACGACTTCCAGGGGCGGATTGAATTGAGCGGCAACTACCGCGGCAGCGTGACGTTTTCGGCGCCGCGCGGGCTGCTGACCCATGTGCTTCTGAAAATGGGGGAAAGCAGTTACACCGACGCCAGCCACCGCGATATCGTGGGCGAAATCACCAACCAGATGTCGGGCTACGCGCGCCGCCATTTTGGCGAAAGCATGGATATCTCACCGCCACGCGTGATCACCCAGCTCGAAGGTGTGGCAGCGCCCGGTTTTGCTGCCGCACCTTTTGTGATCCCCATGTTGTGGGACCGGTATGAAGCCCACCTGGTGGTGCGCATGGGCAAGACGGCCGCCCATTGAGGCCGCTGCCGGGCCGGTACTGGCCTGGCCTTTTCGGCGCAGAAATTCACGGTTCTGTCACGCCTTTGTCACGGATGGCGTCGAAACTACCGCTTGTTACCAACTCACCGCATGGAGATTTCCGCATGAAATTTGTTTTTACCGCTCCCCTTGTTCTCGTCGCACTGTTAGGCGGCTGCGCCACCGGTTCTTCCGTGCCCATGGGCATGAAGGCCGGCCAGTTTGTGACCTTCAATTGCGAAGGCGGCAAGTCCTTTCAGGCGCGGGCCGCAGCGGACGGTTCCACAGTGCGTGTGCGTTACGAGGGTGGCTACGAACTGGACAACAAGGGAGCGGGCGTTTACGAGGCTGAGGGCTGGAAACTGGTCACGCAAGGACCAGGGGCCGCCGAGTTGATCCACAACGGCAAATCTGTACACAAGAACTGCAAGGCAGCCTGAACTGTCACTGTTTTGTCATATTAGAGACATAAACTGACCCCAATGACTTTTACTTCCCGAAAGGAAACCCCATGAAATCTTTTCCCATCAAGTCCCTGCTGGCCACCTCTGCCCTGGCCTTTCTCGGTGCCATGCCTGTGGCGGCTTTTGCCCAGGTCGTCAAAATTGACGGCTCCAGCACCGTTTACCCGGTGACCGAAGCGGTTGCCGAAGAATTCCAGAAGGCCAACAAGGGCATGAAAGTCACGGTCGGTGTATCCGGTACCGGCGGCGGTTTCAAGAAGTTCTGCCGTGGAGAGACCGATATTTCCAACGCATCGCGTCCGATCACCGCTTCCGAAATGGAAGACTGCCGGAAAATCGGCGTCGAATATTTCGAAATGCCGGTCGCTTTTGACGCGCTGACGGTGGTGATCAACCCCCGCAACACCTGGCTCAAGCAAGCCACGGTGGCCGAGCTGAAAAAGATGTGGGAGCCGGCAGCCCAGGGCAAGGTCATGCGCTGGAACCAGATCAACCCCACATGGCCAGACCAGCCGATGAAGCTGTTTGGTGCAGGTTCTGATTCCGGTACTTTTGACTACTTCACTGAAGCCATTGTCGGCAAGTCCAAGTCCAGCCGTGGCGACTTCACCGCTTCGGAAGATGACAATGTGCTGGTGCAGGGCGTGGCCGGTGATGTCAACGCGATCGGCTACTTTGGTTACGCTTATTACGCGGAGAACATGGGCAAACTCAAAGCCCTGCCCATCGTTGAAAAAGAAGGCAAACCCGCTGTGTCCCCAAGCGCCGAAACCGTGATCAAGGGCACTTACCAGCCGCTGGCCCGCCCGATTTTCATCTACGTGAATGTGAAGTCGCTGGCCAAGCCTGAAGTCAAGAAGTTTGTCGACTTCTACATGACCCAGGGTGCCAAGATGGCCAAAGAAGTGAAGTACGTTCCTTTGCCAGCCGCCATCTACACGGCCAACATCAAGCACATGGCCGACAACAAGAAGGGCACCATTTTTGGTGGCAAGAACGAAGTGGGCATCAGCATCGAAGAGCTGGTCAAGCGCGAAGCCAAGCTCTAAGCCGACTCATCTGCTGAACGAAACGGATCTGCCTGCATCTTCATTGAAGTTTGCAGGCAGATTTTTTTTAGTCCGCCTCCATGGAAACGAAATCTACAATGAGTGCCTCCACCACTTCAGGTCAGATCGTGATTGCTGAACGACTCACAGGGGCGGCCCGCCTGGCCGAACTGGCCCAAATCAAGGCTGCGCGCAAACGCAAGGACCAGATCGTCGAATTCGTGCTGCTGATGGCTGCATGTGTGTCGGTGTTCACCACGCTGGCCATTGTCTATATCCTGGTCAAGGAATCGCTCTCCTTCTTCAGCGATGTGCCGCTCTGGACCTTTCTGACCGATACGCAGTGGACGCCACTGTTTGATGATGCGCACTTCGGCATCATTGTGCTGCTGTCCGGCACCTTGTCGAGCTCGCTGGTCGCACTGGTCATTGCCATTCCGCTGGGCACCATCATTGCCATTTACCTGTCCGAGTTCGCCAATCACCGTGTGCGTGAAGTGCTCAAACCGGTGCTGGAGCTGCTGTCCGGCGTGCCGACCATCATTTACGGGTTTTTTGCCCTGCTGTTTGTCACGCCGCTGTTGCAGATGATTTATCCCGATCTGCCGACATTCAATGTCCTGTCGGCCGGCATCGTGATGGGCATCATGATCATCCCCTACGTGTCTTCACTGTCAGAAGACGCCATGCGGTCTGTGCCCATGAGTCTGCGTGAGGGTTCTTACGCCATGGGCGCCACGCGGTTTCAAACCGCGACCCGGGTGGTGGTGCCCGCGGCTTTCTCCGGCATCGCATCGGCCTACATTCTGGGCATCTCGCGCGCAGTGGGTGAAACCATGATTCTCGCGGTAGCTGCCGGCATGCAGCCTAACCTGACGCTCAATCCGCTGGAGCCCGCCGCAACCATCACCTCGTTCATCGTCCAGGTCGCGCTGGGTGATCTGCCACACGGCAGCGTGGGTTATCAGACCATTTTTGCAGCAGGTCTGACCCTGTTGATCATCACCCTGCTTTTCAACCTGTTGGGCCACTGGCTGCGCCGTAAATACCGGGAGGCTTATTAATGAACCGCAATGAAAAACGCACGGAGGAAATCCGTGCCATCATCAAGGCGCACAAGCGCTGGGACATCACCTTTGGCCTGATCGGTCTGGCTGCCATCACGCTGGCCATCCTGACGCTGGTGGCCTTGTTCACCTCCATGGTGATCGACGGTTTTCCCCGCCTGTCTTCGGGATTTTTCACCAACTTTCCGTCCCGCAGGGCCGGGGAAGCCGGCATCCTGTCGGCCTGGGTGGGTTCGTTTTTCGTGATGATGGTCACCGCGCTGTTTGCCATTCCGGTCGGCATTGCAAGCGCCATCTACCTCGAAGAGTACGCACGCAAAAACTGGTTCACCGATGTCATCGAGATCAACATCAGCAACCTGGCCGGTGTGCCCTCGATTGTTTACGGGCTGCTGGCGCTCGGTCTGTTTGTTTATACCTTCGGCTTTGGCCAGAGCATCCTGTCGGCTGGATTGACGCTGGCCCTGCTTATTTTGCCGATTGTGATCGTGACGACGCGCGAAGCCCTGCGCGCGATTCCCCAGATGGTGCGCGAAGGCGCTTACGCCTGCGGTGCCACCAAGTGGCAAGTGGTCAGCGACCACCTGGTGCCTTACGGCATGCCCGGCATCCTGACAGGGGTCATCATCGGCCTGTCGCGCGCCATTGGCGAGACCGCACCCATCATCACCATCGGGGCCCTGACCTTCATCGCGTTTTTGCCGCCGGTTCCGTTCGCCGGTGATCCGCCCGCCGGGATGTTTGACTGGCTCTTTTCGCCCTTCACCGTCATGCCGATCCAGATTTTCAACTGGACCTCGCGCCCCGATCCCGCTTTCCATGCCAATGCGGCGGCGGCCAGCCTGGTGCTGGTGTTCCTCACCCTGGGCATGAATGGTCTGGCCATCTGGCTGCGTTATCGCCTTCGCAAAAACATCAAGTGGTAATCCTTCCGAGAACAACCCATGCCATCCACCATCACGCTTCCTGACAATGCCCCTGCGCTCAAGGCGCAGTCAAAAAACCTTGACTTCTACTACGGTGCCTTCAAAGCCCTGAAGAGTGTCACCATGCCGATTTACGAGAACCGCGTCACCGCGCTGATCGGGCCCAGCGGCTGCGGCAAGTCCACTTACCTGCGCTGCTTCAATCGCATGCATGACCTGTATCCGGGGCACCGCTACGACGGAAAAATAGAGCTCTATCCGGACGATGTGGACATCCTGGATCACGCGGTGGACCCGATCGAGGTCCGCATGCGCATTTCCATGGTGTTCCAGAAGCCCAATCCTTTTCCGAAATCCATTTTCGAGAATGTGGCCTATGGCCTGAGGGTGCGCGGGGAAAAATCCGAGAGTTATCTCGAAGACAAGGTGGAGGCTGCCCTGAAGTCAGCCGCCATCTGGAACGAGGTCAAGGACCGGATGACAGAGTCGGCGACCAATCTGTCCGGCGGTCAACAGCAGCGCCTGTGTATTGCGCGTTCCCTGGCGACCGACCCGGAAATCATCCTGTTCGACGAACCGACTTCTGCACTGGACCCGATTGCCACCGGCAGCATTGAAGAACTGATCGGCGAAATAAAGAACCAGGTCACGATCCTGATCGTGACGCACAACATGCAGCAGGCTGCCCGTGTGTCGGACTATGTGTCTTACATGTATCTGGGCGAGATGGTGGAATACGGTGTCACCAACGACATCTTCATGAAGCCCAAGCGGCAGGAAACTGAAGACTACATCACGGGAAGGTTTGGTTGATCATGAGTGACAAACATCTGTCCAGCCAGTTCGACAGCGAACTGAGCAGCGTTTCAACCCGGGTCATGGAGATGGGTGGTCTGGTCGAGTCCCAGATTCGCACCGCCGTCTATGCGCTGGCCCAGTTCAGCGCGGAGGCTGCCAACGAGGTGACCGAGATGGAAACCCGCGTCAATTCCATGGAGATTGACATTGACAAGGAGTTGTCTTCCATCATTGCCCGCCGGCAGCCCACGGCCCGGGATCTGCGTCTGCTGATTGCCATTTCAAAAACCACGGCCAATCTGGAACGTGCAGGCGATGAGGCCGAAAAAATTGCGCGCATGGTGCGCTCCATCATCGACAGCGGCGCCGCCCGTACCCTGCCTTCGTCCGAGCTGCGAATTGCTGCCGACCTGGCATCGGGGCTGCTGCGCAAGGCGCTGGATGCGTTTGCGCGGCTCGACGTCAATGTGGCGGTGTCCATCCTCAAGGAGGACGATGCGATTGACAAGGAGTTTGACGGGTTTGTGCGCAAGCTCATCACCTACATGATGGAAGATCCGCGCACGATTTCTTCCAGCCTGGACCTGCTTTTTGTCGCCAAGGCGATTGAGCGCATCGGTGACCACGCCAAAAACATTGCCGAGTTCATCATCTATGTGGTCAAGGGTGCGGATGTGCGCCACACCTCCATGGAGGCGATTGAGTCCGTGGTCCGCTGACCATGGACCACATGTTATGAAGACAGTACCCCGCATTCTGGTGGTGGAGGACGAGCCGTCCATCGCCGAACTGGTGGCCGTCAATCTGCGGCACAACGGTTTCCAGCCGATCTGGGCGGCCGATGGGGATGCGGCCCAGCGCGAGCTCGACGGCGTGTTGCCCGACGTGATTCTTCTGGACTGGATGCTGCCGGGCCAGAGCGGCCTGCAGCTGGCCAAGAAGTGGCGCTCGAGTGCCCGTACCAAATCCATTCCGATTTTGATGATCACGGCGCGCGGCGATGAGCCCGACAAGATTGCCGGTCTGGATGCCGGTGCCGATGACTACATCACCAAGCCTTTTTCCACACAGGAATTGCTGGCCCGCATCCGTGCTGTGCTGCGGCGACGCTCCCCCGAGACGGTCAACGACAGTGTGACGGTGGGCTCCCTGGTCCTCGATGCCGCCACCCACCGGATCTCGTACGAAGACCAGGAGCTCCGGCTCGGCCCGACCGAGTTCAAGCTCTTGCATTACCTGATGAAACATGTGGAGCGGGTGCACAGCCGCGGACAGTTGCTCGACAAAGTCTGGGGTGACCATGTGTTCATCGAGGAGCGCACAGTGGATGTGCATGTCAAGCGTCTGCGCGAAGCACTCGGTCCCGCCGGTTCGCTGGTGGAGACCGTGCGTGGCGCCGGGTATCGCCTGACAGCCCGTCCGCGCACCCAGTGAGGCGGGTTTTTTCCCTCACAATGCGCGCATGACCTGGCGCCTTTTCCGTTTTTTCCTGTTTCAGTTGGTGGGCGCCTTGCTGGGCCGCCTGCTGCTGGGCGGCAGCCCGGCGCAGGGCGCGATTGTCGGCCTGCTGGTCGCAAGCGCACTGTGGGTGCTGATTGATCTGCGGCGCGGTGCCCGGCTGCTGTTGTGGCTCAAGCGCGGCGAGACCGCCAAGCCGGCCAGGGTGGATGGATTCTGGGGCGAAGTGGCGGACCGGACCTGGCGCCTGGTCAAGTCGCGTGAGCGCAAGGCGGCCGACAGCGAGACGCGGCTGCAGGAGTTTCTGGCGGCGATCCAGGCCTCGCCGAACGGGGTGATCCTTCTGGACAGCAACCACCGCATTGAGTGGTGCAACGAGACGGCTGCCACGCACTTCGGCTTTGATCCGCAGCGCGACATCATGCAGCACATCGGCAACCTCCTGCGCGATCCCCTTTTCACGGGCTACCTGGCCAACGATGACTATCTGCATGAAATTGTCATGATCGGGCCGCGCAGTACCGCGAGCCGGCCTGTCCGGCTGGCGGTGCATCTGCATCGTTATGGCGAGGGGCGCAAATTGCTTTTGTCACGGGATGTGACGGCCCTGGAGCAGGCTGAAACCATGCGGCGCGATTTTGTGGCCAACGTGTCGCATGAGATCCGCACCCCCCTGACCGTGCTCACAGGTTTTGTCGAAACCCTGCAAACCCTGCCGCTCGATGAGCAGGAACGCAGCCGCTACCTGGCCCTGATGGCACGCCAGGCCAGCCGCATGCAGACGCTGGTCAGCGATCTGCTGACCCTGTCCCGGCTGGAGGGCAGCCCGCCGCCCGGCGCCAATGAATGGGTGCCGGTGCACATGCTGCTGGCCTTGTGTGAGCAGGAGGGGCGTGCCTTGTCGGCGCTGCTGACGGAGCAAAGCGACAAAAGTCATGTGCTGGTGGTGGACAATGCGGCCGGCGGCGAACTGGCCGGCTCCCAGGCCGAGTTGCTGAGCGCCATGTCCAACCTGCTGAACAATGCAATTCGCTACACGCCGGCGGGCGGCAGTATCGAGCTCAAGTGGCAAAGCCTGCCCGACGGTCGCGCGGAGTTTTCGGTGCAGGACTCGGGTCCGGGTATTGCCCCGGAACACATCCCGCGCCTGACCGAACGCTTTTACCGGGTGGACAGCAGCCGCTCACGCGAAACCGGCGGCACCGGGCTCGGTCTGGCGATTGTCAAACATGTGACCCAGCGCCACGGCGCCGAGTTGCGCATTGAAAGCCAGCTGGGCCAGGGCTCGCGCTTTTCCATGGTGTTCCCGGCTACGCGCGTGCGCTTGATCCACGCTGAGTCACGCTGCGCCTGACTGCGTGCCACAGCAGGCCGCAAAAACACAGGGCCACCAGCGTCAGGGCCACAGTGCCGGCCAGCCAGAAGCTGGTGGCCGACTGCGTGGCGCTGTGTGCGCCCCAACCCCTGTAGGCCAGGACGTAGCCGCCCAGCAGGCCCAGACCCCAGAGCAGGGCGCTGTACAGCAGCAGCGGTGCCAGCGTGATGCGGTAACAACGCAGCAAAAACGCACACACTGACTGCAGCGCATCGGCCACATGGAAAGCCGCCACCCACAGCAGCAGGCCGCCGCCCAGGCTGACCACCGCCGGGTTGCGTGAGTAGAAACCCGCGAGGTTCTGGCATGCTATAAAAATAGTAGCTGCTGACGCAAGCGCCATAAGGGCTGCTAGCCAAAAACCGGTCCAGACCACGCGCCGTGCCTGATCCGGCTGGCCCGCACCGATCCAGAACGACACACGGGCGCTGCAGGCAATCGCTATGGACAGCGGCATCATGTACAGCACCGACGCCACGCTGGCGGCGATCTGGTGGCTGGCCGAAGCCACCGTGCCCAGGCGTGCAATAAACAGCGCCATCAGGGTGAAAGAAGTGACCTCGACCAGATAGGCCATGCCGCCGGGAATGCCCAGGCGCGAAAATTCCGCGATCTGGCGCCAGTGCGGCGCTTCCATGCGGCTCCAGAGCCGGTAGGGGCGGTAGATGTCCTGGGTGCGCAGCATGACCAGCGCCACCAGCAGCAGGGCGTAGTTGACCACCAGCGTGGCCCAGGCGCAGCCCACCACGCCCAGCGCCGGCATGCCGGCACCGCCCATGACCAGCCACAGTGACAGCGGAATCTTCAGCGCCAGCGATGCGAGCTGCAGCCAGGTGACCAGCCAGGGCCGGCCCAGCGACTGGTTGAAGCTGCTGTAAATCCGGAACAGCAGGGACGGCAGCAGCGCCGCTGCCAGCACTGCCAGGTAAGTTTCCACCTCTGCCTGCATGGCTGTGGGCACTTCAGCCCAGCGCAGCAGCGGCCCCGGCAGCAACAGGGCGCTGATGCCGGCCGCCGCGATGAAGCCGCACAGGTACAGGCTTTGGCGCAGCGAGCGGCCCAGGGCCACGTACTTGCGCGCACCGTGCAGCTCGGCCCAGATCGGCAGCAAAGCCTGCACGATGCCGATCAGGCCCACGTAGACACTGATGTAGATGGCTGCACCCACCGACAGCGCGGCCAGGGCCTCGTCGCTGTAGCGCCCGGCGATCACGGTGTCGGCAATGCCAAAGGCCATGACGGCGAGCTGGCCGATCAGCACCGTGCCCGCATGCCGGGCAATGATTTTGAGCTCGCTCACGGGCGCCGGCGGGCCGGCGCGGGTGTGGCCGGAGCGGGGGTGTCAAGGCGCACCCTTTTATACAGCGCGACGTTTTCGTTTTTGTCGGTGGGCCGGCGCAGCGTCGCGAGGAAAGCCCATTCGGGCAGGTCCACGGCCTTGCCCAGTGTCGCCTGGGAATCCAGATCGACCACCAGGTAAGGGCAGCTGGCCTTGACACCGGCCTGGCGCAGATCGAGTTTGCCGTGGTACTGAAAGGCCGCCACCTGGGCGCTGTTCAGGCCGTAGACCTCTACACAGGCCGCCGGATCGACACGTGCGGCCAGCTGCCGCGACAGCGGCGCGTAACTGCGCGCGTAGTCCAGCAGCGGCAGCCACAAAGTCATCAGCAGCAGCCAGCACAGTGTGGCGCCGCCTGCGGGCAGCACCATGGATTTCCAGATGGCCGCACGCTGGCGGCCGGCGCGCCAGCGGACCAGCCAGGCCCATGCCAGCGTCGCCAGCACGGCGGCCAGAAAGGCCAGCCAGGAAAAACTCGGCTCAAAACCGGGCGCCAGTTTGGCCACATTGGCCGCAGGCTGCTTCGGCATGCCGGTTTGCATCGCGATCCAGATCACCCAGATGACAAAGGCGCAGCCGGTGAAAAACAGCAGGGTGAACCAGTCGATCAGCGAAGCCACGCTGCGTTTCAGGGTGGGCAGGGCAAACGCGGCCAGCGCCGCCAGCGGCGGCAGGCTCAGCAGCAGGCTGCGGTCCGAGGCCGTGGTGGTGACGGTGGCGGCCAGCGCCACCAGCGCAAACCACAGCGGCAGGGCCACATGCCGGCTGCCCAATTGCCGGCGCCAGCGGTACAAAGTCCAGGCGGCCAGCGGCCAGGTAGGCCAGGTGAACCAGATCAGCAGCCGTATCAGGCTGCGCCATTCCTTGCGTTCGGCGGAGGTTTCGAGGCCGGGAATTTCGATGCGCCAGCGCCACAGGTCCAGCCCATGGGCCAGGGCGGCCACGGCCGCGGTCAGTGTGCCGGCCAGCAGCACCCAGCGCCAGGGGTGTGGCTGGTTTTTTCCGGCCACCGCGCCGAGGGCGATCAGGGTGCTGCCCAGGCCCAGCAGGGTGGCCACTGCCGGGGCACCGCTGAGGGCCAGCCCGGCCAGGCCAATGGCCAGGCCCAGCGCCGGGCCCATGACTTTGTAGGCACTGCGGTAGGCGCTGGCCGCCATGGCATAAAAAACCAGTGTCGCGAAAGCCAGTTGCGCCAGCGCCGGAGTGGTTTCATGCGACAACTGGGCCAGCCCCAGGCTGGCGATCAGCGCCAGCAGGGCGGCGTCGGCAATGGCGCGGGCGTAGTCCACCGGGCTGGCCTCGCCGCCAAAGGCAAAGGCCACGGGCTGGGCCTGCGGACTGCGCGCCAGGTAATACACCGCATACCAGGTGCACAGCAGGGTCAGCGCCAGCAGCAGGCCGAAGGGAATACGCACCGCCAGTGCCGGGTCCAGAAAGGGCAGAGCCTTGATCGCCAGCGCGCCCAGCCAGTAAGGCGCGAGCGCTTCAAACTCGCCGGCCTGACCCAGCAACTGTGGACCCAGCCAGGAAGTCTGACCCGACGCCAGCGCCTGCATGGCGCCAAAAGCGGCGATGTCGGCGTTTTTCCAGGGGCCGCGGCCCAGAAAGCCCGGCAGCACATAGGCCAGGCAAAACAGCAGCAGCGCAAGCCGGGGCAGGCGGCGAACCGCAGACTGGGCAATGATGGCGGGCGAAGGCTTGTTCAAGGGGACAGACGGGTCAGGAAAAGCCCGATTCTGGGGCAAAAAAAAGCAGCCTGGGTGCCAGGCTGCTTTTTTGAAAAAGCTTGGGAACTTGTCGCAGCTTATTCGGCAGCAGCGGGGGCTGCGTCTTTGGCGGCAGTTTTGCCAAAGCGGTTGCGGAATTTCTCGACGCGGCCACCCATGTTGTCCACGGATTTTTGTGTGCCGGTGTAGAAGGGGTGCGACTCGCTGGAGGTGTCGAGCTTGTACAGGGGCAATTCGCGACCGTCGTCCATCTTCACCATTTCCTTGGTGTTCACGCAGGAGCGGGTGACGAATTTGAAGTTGTTGGACAGGTCCACAAAACAAACTTCGCGGTAATTGGGGTGAATGCCTTCTTTCATGATCTTTCCTTGTTCGTTTCGGCAGCCACTCAAACCAGTTTTGAGCACTTTCCGTGAAGCCTCGCATTATGCCATGAAATCAAGCACTTACATCGCCCCCACGCTTTTCACTGCGTGTAAACGCTGCCCCCCGAGGGGGCCGCTGCGCCTGCGGCCCGGCAAAGCCGGTTCCGCGGCCCCGGCTTGACTAAATCGGGCTCCTCAGGGGTAAAGGAAGTGGCGTTAACCGCCCCGCCGCATCATGTCGAAAAACTCGTGGTTGTTTTTCGTGGCTTTCATGTTCTTGAGCATCAGCTCCATGGACTCGATTTCGTCCATGTTGTACATGAACTGGCGCAAAATCCGCGACTTCTGCAGGATTTCGGGCGCCAGCAACAACTCTTCCTTGCGGGTGCCGCTGCGGTTCAGGTGGATCGCCGGGAACACGCGTTTTTCGTACAGGCGCCGGTCCAGGTGGATCTCGCAGTTGCCCGTGCCCTTGAATTCCTCAAAAATCACCTCGTCCATGCGGCTGCCGGTATCGACCAGCGCGGTGCCTATGATGGTCAGGCTGCCGCCTTCCTCAATCTTGCGCGCCGCGCCGAAGAAACGTTTGGGGCGCTGCAGTGCGTTGGCATCGACACCACCGGTCAGCACCTTGCCCGAGGAGGGCAGCACATTGTTGTAGGCGCGGGCCAGGCGGGTGATGGAGTCCAGCAGGATCACCACGTCCTTGCCGAGCTCGACCAGGCGTTTGGCGCGCTCGATCACCATTTCGGCAACGTGGACGTGGCGGGCGGCCGGTTCGTCGAAGGTGGAGGAGATGACTTCGCCGCGCACGCTGCGCTGCATCTCGGTCACCTCTTCCGGGCGCTCATCGACCAGCAGCACCATCATGACCACCTCGGGGTAGTTGGCGGTGATGGCGTGGGCGATGTTTTGCATCATCACGGTCTTGCCGGATTTGGGCGGCGCCACCAGCAGGGCGCGCTGGCCCTTGCCTATGGGTGCCACGATGTCGATGATGCGGCTGGTCAGGTTTTCTTCACCCTTGATGTCGCGCTCGAGCTTGAACTGTTCGCGCGGGAACAGCGGCGTCAGATTCTCAAACATCACCTTGTGTTTGTTCGCTTCGGGCGCGCCGTCGTTGACCTTGTCGAGCTTGTTCAGTGCAAAGTAACGCTCGCCGTCTTTCGGGGTGCGCACTTCGCCTTCAATCATGTCGCCGGTGTGCAGGTTGAAGCGGCGGATCTGGCTCGGGCTGATGTAGATGTCGTCGGTGCTGGCGGTGTAGCTGGAGTCCGGTGCACGCAAAAAGCCGAAACCGTCGGGCAGCACTTCCAGCACACCGTCGGCGACTATGGTTTCACCGGTTTTGGAGCGTTTTTTGATGATGGCAAACATCAGCTCCTGCTTGCGCATACGGCCAACGTTTTCAATCTCAAGCTCTTCTGCCTGCTTGAGGACTTCAGACACGTGCAGTGCCTTGAGTTCGTTTAAGTGCATGGAATTACTCCTTGCGGAGTTCATTGATGGAAACGGGGGAGGTTTGAAAAGAAGCCGCTTCAGAGGGAAGGCTTACAAACCGGGAACTCGAACCAACCGGCAGCGGCCGGTCAGCGAACAGGGTCATTATGACAGGAAATCGGGGAGTATCGTCCGCGCAGCGGGGCGGGGAAAGGGCCACACACGAAAGGCCGGCGGCGGGGCCGGACTTCGTGGCGGCAGGTGGGGCTCAGGCCAGTTGCTGGTCGATGAAGGCGGTCAACTGGGCCTTGCTCATGGCGCCGACCTTGGTGGCGGCGAGCTGGCCGTCCTTGAACAGCATCAGGGTCGGAATGCCGCGAATGCCGAACTTGGCCGGGATGTCGCGGTTTTCATCCACATTCATCTTGGCAATCTGCAGGCGGCCGTCGTAACCCGTCGCCACTTCGTCCAGAATCGGTGCAATCATCTTGCATGGGCCGCACCACTCGGCCCAGTAATCCACCAGCACGGGTTTTGTCGCCTGCAGCACGTCGGCTTCAAAAGTGGCATCGGTGGTATGTTTGATCAGTTCGCTCGCCATGGCGGCTCCTTTGTCTGGTTGGATGGTTACGATACGGTGGAGGCTAAAGTTGCAGTCATTGTGGCAGAAAGCAAGTGATCGGGTCGGCCACGCCGGGGCTATGGCTGCGATAGCGATTATTCAATTGGCGGCTTTTGGCCACCGCGCCGGTTTCGTTTCACGGACTCTGCCTGTTTCCTTCTTGCGACCAGCCTTTCCCCAAGCCATCCATGCCACCCGCCCCGACCGCTGACGCCGCATTGCCCACGCCGGATGCGCTGTGCTGGCAGCAGGCCATGGGCCAGCTGGCCGCATCGCTGCAGGCGCGTGATGTCCATCCGGCCGAGGCCGTGGTCTTGCTGCCCTACGCCCAATTGATGCAGCAGGCGCGCCGTGCCTGGGCCGCGCAGGCGGGCGGGACGTTTTTTGTTCCCCGCTTTGAAACCACCATGAACTGGGCCAGCGGCCTGGGTGGCACGCTGGGCCACTATGTGCCCTCTGGCGACGATTTGCGCAGGGATATGGCGGTCGACATGCTGACCGCAACATCGCTACTGGGCCGCGCGGGCCTGGGCGCCCAGCAGGATGTACTGGCGGGCCGGCTGGTCGAAGCCGCCTGGAGTCTGGCCGGTGTGGCTGCTGCTATCGTGCCGTCCGGGCGACTGGCCTGGAGTGAGCGGCTGGCCCTGGCGCTGGGTGCGGGCCTGGACTCGCCGGTGCTGGCACTCGAGGCTGCGGTGGGGCGCATTGCGCTGGCCTGGGCGGCGGCTTCCAGCTATCCTACAGACCGGCTTTTTGATGCACAACCGCAGCTGTTGGCGGTGCTGGAAGGTTTTCAGGCCGACCCGCTCAGCGAAGCCCTGAAGGCGCATTTCGGCGCGCGGTCGGTTTCCATTCCGCTGTGCCTTTCGCTCGAAGGGCTGGCTGCGCCGCCCGCCCTGCACAGCGCGCAGGACGCTGAAGACGAGGCCAGCCGCGCCGCTGCCTGCGTGCTGGCGCATCTGGCGCAAGGCCGCAGCCCGGTCGCCCTGATTGCCCAGGACCGGCAGCTCACACGCCGTATTGGTGCCATGCTGGCCGGTCTCGGCATCGCCATGCGCGACGAAACCGGCTGGAAGCTTTCGACCACACGTGCTGCCGCCAGCCTGATGAGCCTGCTGCGCGCCATGGCCTGGGATGTATCGACGGACGCCATGCTGGACTGGCTGAAAAACGCACCGGCTTTTGACGTCGCCCTGGTCACGGCTGGCGAAACCGAACTGCGCAAGACCGGCGTGCGTGCCTGGCGCGATCTGCCGGATTTTCCGGAAGAAGACATCCTGCCGACGGCATTTGCGGCCACCGGGCCGCTGGCGCGCGAAGTGAACGCCTTGCGCAGCCCTTTTATCCGGGCCCGCCCTCTGGCGCTGTGGTTGCGCGAGCTGCGCACCCTGTTGCAATCGGCGGGGCAGTGGGACGCGCTGGTGCAGGACGAGGCCGGGCAGACGGTGCTGGAGGTGTTGCGCCTGCACGAAGGCGCCGAAGCCGAATTTGCCACCTCGCCGGTGATGCGGCTGCATGACTTCACGCAGTGGGCCCAGCAGGCGCTGGAGGGCGGCAAGTTTTCTCCGGCGCATCCGCCCGCAGAACAAGTGGTGATATTGCCGCTGGCGCAGCTGCTGGGCCGCCCCATGCAGGCCGTGGTGCTGCCCGGCTGCGATGAAGTCCGCCTGCCGGTGTCGCCGGAGCCGGCCGGCCCCTGGACCCCGGGCCAGCGCGAGCTGCTGGGCCTGCCGTCGCGGGAAGTGCTCGCCGCTGCCCAGCGTCAGGCCTGGCAGTATGCCCTGCAGATGCCGCATCTCGATGTGCTCTGGCGCAGCAGCGAGTCCGGCGAACACCTGATCCCCAGCGGCTTTGTGCAGGAACTGCTGCTGGACCGGGACGAGGATGCGGCGCCAGACCTGGCCGCCGACCCCCGCAAGCCGCGCGCCGTGGCCATCCAGCCCACGCCGCATCCGTTTCCGACCGGCGCGGCCTTGCCCGTCAACCGGCTTTCGGCCAGCGCCTATGAAGACCTGCGGCGTTGCCCTTACCGCTTTTTTGCCTTGCGCCAGCTCCGCTTGCAGGAGCCCGAGGAGCTTGAAAGCGAGCTCGGCAAGCGTGACTTCGGCAACTGGCTGCACAGCCTGTTGCGGCATTTCCATGAAGCGCTCAAGCAGGCGCCGACGCAGGAACCATCAGCGCGGGTGGTGATGATCAATGCGGCGGCCGGGCGCGCCACGCAGGAACTGGCACTCAGCGACAGCGAATTCCTGCCCTTTGCCGCGGCCTGGCCCGGCGTGCGCGAAGGGTATTTGACATGGCTGGCCGGGCATGAAGCCAGCGGCGCGGTATTCGACGAAGCCGAAGTCTGGCGCGAAGTGCCGGTTGGCACACTCACGCTGCTCGGCAAGCTGGACCGCATAGACCGCCAGCCGGACGGGCACGCCCTGGTCATTGACTACAAGACCGAGCCGCGCACCACAACCGCCGAGCGCATCAAGAACGGCCAGGAAGACACGCAACTGGCGTTTTATGCCGCCCTGGTGAGCGACGACACGCTGGCGGCGGCTTATGTCAACCTCGGCGAGAAAGAGCCGACCAAAACCTATGAACAGCCCGGCATCGTGGGCCTGCGCGACGAGCTCATCGACAGCATCCTGACCGACATGGCGCGAATCACACGCGGCGCGGCGTTGCCGGCGCTCGGTGAGGGCAAGGCCTGCGATTACTGCGCCGCCCGCGGACTCTGCCGCAAAGATTTCTGGAGCCTGGACGAGGAAGACGCGGAGGCTCGCACATGAGCGGCGCGAAAGACGCGGTCATTCCCCACGCCGCCGCCTACGAATGCAACGGCGAGCCGATTTCTGCCGATGCGTTTTACGTCATCGCCTGCGATCCGCGGCGCAGCGTCGCAGTGGAAGCCTGCGCCGGCGCCGGCAAGACCTGGATGCTGGTCTCGCGCATTGTTCGGGCCTTGCTTGACGGGGCCACTGCCGCTCCCGGGCAGCAGGTGCGGCCGCACGAGATCCTGGCGATCACCTTCACCAAAAAAGCCGCAGG
This sequence comes from Asaia bogorensis, assembly GCA_943371375.1. Classification (GTDB taxonomy): domain Bacteria; phylum Pseudomonadota; class Gammaproteobacteria; order Burkholderiales; family Burkholderiaceae_C; genus Polaromonas. The sequence continues at coordinate 140,650 of CALRUM020000007.1, read as the reverse complement.
CGAAATGCGCGAGCGGCTGGACGAATGGCTCAAGGCCTTTGCCCACGCCGACGACGCTACCTTGCAGCGTGAACTGGAAATACGCGGTGTCAGGGGTGATTTTTCAAGCCAAAAAGGCCTGCATTCCGCACAGGCCGTGCGCGAGCAGCTATCAAATTTATACCGTTCCATTCTGGCCAGCGGCCGCTCGGTGCAGATTCGCACCTTCCACAGCTGGTTTGCAGCCCTGCTGCGCAGCGCACCGGTGGCGGTGCTGCAGCGCCTGGAACTGCCGGTGAACTACGAGCTGCTGGAAGACGACGCGCCGGCGCGCGCGCTGGTGTGGCGGCGGTTTTATGCGGCCGTGTCGGCGGATGAAGCGCTCAAGGCCGACTTTGAAGCGGTGGTGCTGGCTTATGGGCGCTTCCAGACCGACAAGGCCTTGCAGGCCGCGCTCGACAAGCGCACCGAGTTCACGCTGGCCGATGAAAAGGGCGTCATCGATGCGTCGGTGCAAACCTTCTGCGCGCAGTTCACCGAATTTGGCGGCCTCGACGAACCGGAAGAGCTGCTCAGCACCAACCGCTTTCATCGGCAAACCCTCAGGGACGCCGCCATGGCGTTGGGTCGCGCGAGCGCGCCGACTTTTTCAGCCAAAGGCGTGGAGCTGGAACAGGCTTTGACGTCGGGTGACTTCCCGGCGGCCATTGCGGCCCTGTTGACCGAGAAGGGCACGCCGCGCAAGTTTGGCGAAAAAATCGCCGGCATAGCGCAGGTGCGCATTGCGCAAGACCTGGTGCTGCGCGTGGTGGCGGCCCGCCAGCAGCACGACGCCTGGCTGTACCAGCAGCGCATGGCGCGCCTGACGCGTGTGCTGATTGCCCAGTTCACCGCCTTGAAGCGCGACCGCGGCTGGGTCGACATGAACGACGTCGAGCGCGCCGCGCTGCTGATGCTGGCCGACCCGGTGTTGTCGGGCTGGGTGCAGGAGCGGCTGGACGCGCGCATCCGGCATCTGATGATTGACGAGTTCCAGGACACCAACCCGCTGCAGTGGCAGGCGCTGTACGCCTGGCTCATTGGCTACTCGGGTGCGGGCTCGGCGCCCAGCGTGTTCCTGGTGGGGGATCCCAAACAAAGCATTTACCGTTTCCGCCGTGCCGAGCCGCAGGTGTTTCGTGCCGCGCAGGCTTTTGTGGTGCACGGCCTGGGCGGCGACCTGCTCAGTTGCGACCACACCCGGCGCAACGCCGAAGCCGTGATCAACACCGTCAACTCGGTCATGGCCACGGCGTGTGAAACCGACGGGTATGAGGGCTTTCGCGAACACAGCACGGCTTCCGGCCGGACCGGCGCCGCAGGCCGGCTGCCGCCGATTGCGCGCAGCGGGGACGGTGAGGAAGCCTCGCCGCTGGCCGCCGGCTGGCGCGACAGCCTCACCACGCCGCGCGAATTGCCGGAAGAAACGCTGCGTACGCGCGAAGCACGGCAGGCCGCCGCATGGATCTCCGAACAGGTGGCGGCTGGACTCAGGCCGCAGGACGTGATGGTGCTCTCGCGCAAACGCGCCGGCCTGCTGCCGCTGCAGGACGAGTTGCGCGCCTTGCACATCCCTGCGCAGGTGGGCGAAAAAACCGAACTCATAGCCTGCTGCGAAGTGCTCGATGTGGTGGCGCTGCTGGACGTGCTGGTGTCGCCGCAGCACGACCTGTCGCTGGCGCGCGCACTGCGTTCTCCGCTGTTTGGCCTGACCGACGAGGGTTTGGTGCAACTGGCCCTGCTGCAGCGCGAGCACCACTTGCCGTGGTACAACCTGCTACAAAAAGAGGAGCTGCTTGCGCCCGATCTGAAAGGGCTGGGGCCTGTTTTGACCAAATGGAAGGGCTGGCTGGACCGCTTGCCGCCGCATGATGCGCTGCAGGGCATTTATGACGACGGCGACCTGCTGGCGCGTTTTGGCGCTGCCGCCCCCGCGGCGCAGCGCAGCGCGGTGCTGGCGAATCTGCGCGCGCTGTTGGGTGTGTCGCTGGCACTCGACGGCGGGCGTTACGCCACACCTTACGGTTTTGTGCGTGCGCTCAAGGCCGGCGGCACCCAGGCGCCGGCCGCGGTCAGCAGCGAGGCCGTCCGGTTGCTGACCATCCATGGCGCCAAGGGCCTGGAAGCCGAAGCCGTGCTGCTGCTGGACACCGACACCGTTGAGCGCAATGCCGACAGCATGGGCGTGCTGGTCGACTGGCCTGGCGAGGCGACCGAACCGCGCAAGTTTGTTTTCCTGGTCAGCGAAAGCCGCCCGCCGGCCTGCGCCGCCGACACATTGGCCAGCGAGCAGGCCGCGCGCAAGCGTGAAGAACTCAACGCCCTGTATGTGGCGCTGACACGTGCCCGCCATACGCTGGTGATTTCCTCCATCACACCGTACCGCGTGACCACCGAGAGCTGGTGGCAGCGCCTGCAGGCACTGCTGGGCGAACTGCCGGCGCCAGTGGCCAACGCATCTGCCGCGGCACGGCCGGCCCTGGCGGACAGCGGTGTTTTTTACCTGCCCGAATTACCTGCCCTGCCTGAAGCCCTGGTACCCGCTGCATCGGCCGTGCAGCGGGTGGACGACGATTCCCTGAAGGCACGTATCGGCAAGGCCATGCACCGCTTGCTGGAGTGGGGCGGCGCCTTGTCTGCCGAACAGGTCAAGGCGGCGGCGCGCGAGTTCCGCCTGAGCCCGGCGCAGGCGGCCGAGGCCGCCGGGCTGGCCGGGCGCATTCTGGCGGGCGAGGGCGCCTGGGCCTGGCGCCCGGAAGCCGTGGCCTGGCAGGGGAACGAGGTTGACCTGGTCTACGCTGGCCAGGCGCTGCGGCTGGACCGCCTGGTGCAGCGCAAGGACGCGGGCCATGAGGGCCACTGGTGGGTGCTCGACTACAAATCGGCAGCAGCGCCGGAGCTGCAGCCCGCGCTGCTGGCCCAGTTGCAGGACTACCGGGCGGCGGTGCAGCTGATTTACCCTGGCGCACCGGTGAAAGCGGCTTTCCTCACGGGACGGGGAACTGTGGTCGAGCTGGAGTGATCCCACACGGCCGCCGGTTACCCGCCGGCTTCAGTAACAAGGAGACATTTCCATGTTCAAGCAACTTGTGGCCTCATTGACTTTCCTGGCCGTCCTGCCCTTGGCATGGGCGCAGACTTCGGCACCGGCCAACGCCACGGTGCGCCTGCGCGGCACGATTGAAAAAGTCGAACCGGGCAGCCTCACGATCCGGGAGCGCAGCGGGGAGGTCATCACGCTGGTGCGACCGACCGATATGGCGGTCTCGGAAGTGCTGCCCCTGAAGCTGGCCGACATCAAGCCCGGCAGTTATGTGGGCACGGCTGCCATGCCGCAGCCCGACGGCACGCAACTCGCGCTGGAAGTGCTGGTGTTCCCCGAAGCGGCACGTGGCACCGGCGAAGGGCATTTCCCCTGGGACCTTCAGCCGCAGAGCACCATGACCAACGCCACGGTGGCCGACCTTGCGGCAGCGCCGTCCAGCGTGCCTGGCGGGCAGAAGATGATCCTGAAATACAAGGACGGCGAAAAAACCGTGATCGTGCCGCCAAGCGCACCGGTCGTTACTTTCAAGCCCGGCAAAGACGACGAAACGGCGCTGGTGGTGCCGGGCGCCAGGGTGCTGATCACCGCGCAACTCAGGGATGGCAAGCCAACCGCCTTGCGCATGATTGTGGGCCGCAACGGATTCGCGCCACCCATGTAGCTGCGATAATCAGCACCTCGGCCCGGCGTCTGCCTTTCCTGCAGGTTTCAGGCCTTTGTGCATCTCAGCCCTTACCGGACAAGGGTCGAAAGCTATCAAAAACAGAGCAATGAATGCCCCGGGCTGAATGCGGTCCGGTTTTGTGTTGCCACCTGCCATCACCTGCGGACGGATTTTCCTTGAACCACCCAAGCACTGCTGCGTCTCCCCAACGTGTCGCCATCATCGGCGGCGGTCCGGCCGGACTGATGGCGGCCGAGGTCCTGTCCGGCGCGGCGCTGGAGGTGGTTCTGTTCGACGCCATGCCCTCGGTGGGCCGCAAGTTTTTGCTGGCCGGCAAGGGCGGGCTCAACCTCACGCATTCGGAAGGGCCCGAGGCTTTCCTCAGCCGTTATGGCGAACGCAGTACGCAGGTCGCGCCGCTGTTGGCCGCCTTCGGCCCGGATCAACTGCGCGCCTGGGCCCAGGGTCTGGGGGTGGAGACTTTTGTCGGCAGCTCGGGCCGCGTGTTTCCCAAGGACATGAAGGCCGCGCCGCTGCTGCGCGCCTGGCTGCAGCGCCTGCGCGCGGCCGGCGTGAAATTTTCGATGCGGCATCGCTGGCTGGGCTGGACCGACGATGGCGCGCTGCGATTTGCAACACCTGCCGGCCAGACCACCTTCCACACCGACGCTGTGGTGCTGGCTTTGGGCGGTGGCAGCTGGGCGCGGCTGGGCTCGGACGGCACCTGGGTGCCGCTCCTCAGCGAACGCGGGGTGGCCGTTGCGCCGCTGCGGCCGTCGAACTGTGGCTTCGACGTGGGGCCCGAGCCACATGCGCTGGCGGTTGCCGAACAGGGCGAAACGCGCCGTGAGTTTTTCAGGGAGCTGATCGGCCAGGGGCCGTCGCAGCAGCCGGGCTGGACCGAACACTTCGCCAGCCGCTTCGCTGGCCAGCCTTTCAAGTCGGTGGCCATCGGTTTCACCGATTCGCAGGGCCGCAGCTTCAGCCGCAAGGGCGAGTTTGTCGCGACTGCCAGCGGCGTCGAAGGCAGCCTGATTTATGCGGCCTCCGCCCTGCTGCGTGATGAAATCGCCGCGCACGGCAGCGCCACCTTCACGCTGGACCTTTTGCCGGACAAGTCACCGGAACAGGTGCTGGTCGAGGTGCGCCATCCGCGCGGCTCGCGCTCCCTGTCCAGCCACCTGAAAAGCCGGCTCGGCATCGAGGGCATCAAGGCCGCAATGCTGCACGAACTGCTCGGCAAGGAGGCGCTGAACGACGCGGTGCAACTGGCCCACGCGATCAAGGCCCTGCCCGTGCGCGTGACGGCCGCCCGCCCAATCGACGAGGCCATCAGCAGCGCTGGGGGTGTGCTGTTTGAGGCCCTGGATGCGAACTTGAAAATTGTGCTGCCGCCCGGCATCAGCCCGCCGCTGTTCTGCGCCGGGGAAATGCTCGACTGGGAAGCGCCCACGGGGGGTTATCTTCTGACGGCGTGTTTTGCCAGCGGGCGTGTGGCGGGTCAGGGCGTTTTGAGGAATTTCGGGCTGTAGCCCCATGCCAGGGGTGTGATCAGCAATGGACGGGACAAGCAGCAGTGCGTCGGTGTACGCCAGGAGTTGGACATGATTGTGCGTTTCCACATTGACCCGGACGGACAGGGCCGGTACGACTACCGCGTGAGTTACGAGGGCGAAGAACTGTATGGCGACGCGGGACTGGCCAGCATGGAGGCCTGCATCGTGGCCGCCACCGAAGGCCTGGGGCAGGACGCCGTGGCTGCGGAAGTGGCCTACAAGGGCGTGATCAGCGGCACCTATGCGCTGGCTTCATTGGCATTGGCATCGGCCCAGATCGCGGATCATGCGCTGCAGACAACGACCGCGATTGAAGAGGTCTGCCGCTAAGTCATCTCCTGGGGCATGGGCTGGCGTGGTGCCGCCCGGTGATACAGCGCTATGGCAGGCAGAATGTGGCTAACATCTGCCTTGGGTGAGTGCAGTACCTTGCGCTTTTCCCTGCCGGACAATTTGTCAGAAAGTTGCCCCTTATGAAACTCACACCTCTTGCCGGCATCCAGAAGATGTACGGTCTGCGCTGCAACTGCTGCATCACCCGGCCGGCGGTGGTGGCTGCGCTGGATGGGGGTGGCAAGCGTGGCGACTGATGCTGATTCCGTAGCCGGCGACTTTGAGCTGCCGGCGCCGGCAGCGCTGATCCTGGTGATTGAAGACGACCCGACGCAGCGGCTGCTGAGCAGCTCTGTGTTGCGCAGCGCCGGCTACGAAGTGCTTGAGGCAGAAGACGGCCCCACCGGCCTGGAGCTGGCGCGCCAATCCGTGCCCGCACTGATTGTGTGCGATGTCATGATGCCGGGGCTGAACGGCTACCAGCTGGTGGCAGCGCTCAAGGACGAGGTCGCGCTTTCCACCATACCGGTCATCATGCTCACCGCCATGACGGAACGTGCGCATGTACGCACCGGCATGACGGCGGGGGCCGATGACTACCTGTCCAAACCCTTCCGCGCGGCTGAGTTGCGGCGCTCGGTCGCAGCCCTGCTGGCCAAGCGCGAAGTACAGCGTGCGCAGTACAACCGTGATTTCGCTGAAAAAATGAAAAGCGCGCTGCGTGCGCAGAAAGATGCGCTGTCCCTGCGCTATGAAAAACGCCTGATGCAGGAGCTCAACGAGCGCTGGAGCGCGCAGGACGATACCAATCAGGAGGTCCGCTACGACAACGCGACCGTGCTGCTGGTGGACCTGTTCAGCAGCATCAACCACCGCTTTCCCCAGGCCCAGCGCTTCAGCGCCACCCGGCGCGTGTACCAGGCGGCCAGTGACACCTTGTACCTGTTTGGCGCCAGCCGCCTGGTACCGGCCGGCAACGATCTGCTGGCGATTTTTCCGGACACGGACGAGGTCGGGGCGCCCAGCACCGGTTTGCTGGCGGTGCGTGCAGCGCTGGGCCTGCAGAAAATTGTCCAGGCTGCCTTTCACGCCATGGCGCCCGAACCGGCACACGGCGATGTGGTTTCTCCGCCGGTCACGATTGCCCTCTACGGCGGCACGGTCACGCTGGTTCACATCAAGGACCCGCTGCATGGCGGCGAAGGTCTGGCCTTTGCCAGCGGTGAGGCGGTGGATGCCGTCAGGGTCCTCGTTGAACATGCACGGACCGAAGCCTGGCAGGTGTGCTGCGCCAGGGACGTGACCAGCGGGTTTTCAGAATGGGTGGTGGCTGGCGGCTCAGCCCTGGTCGCGCGCGGCGACGGGCTGGAACTGGTGCCGGTGGTCGAGCTACATGCGCTTGAGCCCGAATGAGCACCCCTTCCGAATCAGGCCCGCCTTCAGACCCTGAAGCCGAGAACCGCCGCCTGGCGCGTCTGCGCCTGCTGGCCGTGATGGACAGCGAGCCTGAACCGATTTTTGACGCGCTGGCGCGTGCGGCCAGCACCATTTGTGGCACGCCGATTTCCCTGGTCAGTCTGCTGGACGACAGGCGCCAGTGGTTCAAGGCCAATGTCGGGCTGGAAGGCGTAGCCGAGACCGAGCGTGATTTTGCCTTTTGCGCCCACGCGATCAAGGGGGCCGAGCCGATGGTGGTAGGGGATGCCCGGCTGGACGCCCGCTTTAAAACCAACCCGCTGGTCACGGGCGAGCCCGGCATACGCTTTTATGCCGGGGCGCCGATTGTCATGCCGGGCGGAGAGCGTCTGGGAACCTTGTGTGTGATTGACCGCCAGCCGCGTCAGCTTTCAGCAGCGCAACTGCGGGCGCTGGGCGATCTGGCTGAAGTGGTGGGGCAGGCCCTTTTGCTGCGCGAGCGCTTTCATTATTTCGAGATTGTGGGGGATGAAGACCGGTTCAAGCTGATTGCGGAAACCTCCCCCCTGGGCATTTTTCATGCTGACGCCCAGGGCAACTGCACCTACACCAACCCCCGCTGGCGTGAGATTTACGACCTGCCCCTGAGCCAGAGTCTGGGTGGCGCCTGGCGCGATGCCATCCATCCCGCAGACCGGGAGGCTTTTTTGGGCGAGTTGAAGCAAGCGGCGCTGCGCGGCGGTGCCATGCGCATGGAATACCGCCTGCTTCGGAAAAACGGTGAAGTCTGCCATGTGCGGGCGCAGGCGCGTACCGTGTCCTGGGGCAATCCACCACAGCGCGGATTTGTCGGCGCGGTGGAAGATATCTCCAGCTACAAGCTGGTTGAAGAAGAGTTGCGCGCGAGCAACCGCTTTCTGGACCGGGCCGAACGTATTGCCGGCGTGGGCGGCTGGGAGGTGGACCTGCGCCAGCGCAGCATCAAATGGACAGACCAGTGCAAGCACATTTACGAGTTGCCGGCCGACTTTCAGCCTGACTTTGCAACCCACCTTGCGCATTTTGGGCCTGAATCGCAGGCCATCATCGAAAAAACGGCGGAAGAAGCGATGCGCAGCGGCAAGCCCTGGGACCTGGAACTGCCCATGGTCACGGCGAAAGGGCGCCAGGTCTGGACCCGCTCTGTCGGGCTTGCAGAATACGAGGACGGGCTGCCCGTGCGCCTGGTCGGCGCCCTGCAGGACATCACTGCCAAAAAGGCCGTTGAAGAAGAGCTGCGCCAGGCCAACCGCTTGTTGCAGGCGGTGCTGGAGAACCTGCCCTGCGGCATGAGTGTGTTTGACGGGGATCTGCACATGGTGGCACACAACGCGCAGTTTCGCCGTCTGCTGGATTTGCCCGACAGCTTGTTTGAGGTGCCGGTGGTCACGTTCGAAAGCATCATCCGCCACAACGCTGTGCGTGGCGAGTACAACGATGGTCCGCTGGAGGCCCTGGTCGATGAGATTGTGGCGCGTGCGCGCGATCCGGCGCCGCACCATTTCCAGCGCACCCGGCCTAACGGCATCACCCTGGACATACGCGGATCCCCCATGCCGGGCGGCGGCTTTGTGACCACCTATGTGGACATAAGCGCTGCAAAAAATGCCGAGGAAGCCCTGCGCCTGAGCGAGGAAAGGCAGCACCGCGCGTTTGTGGCTTCTGGCGTGGTGCTCTGGGACTTCGATCTTGAGACCGGCCAGGTGTATCTCTCGGAGAACTGGGCCGATCTGGTGGGTGGCGGCGGTGGCACCACCGCGACCACCCTGCAGGCCCTGGTGGCCCTGGTTCCACCGGAGGATCAGCTCGCGATCCGCGATGCCTTTGTGCCGGTGCTCAAGGGCAGCCGGGAGAGTTATTCGGTGGAGCACCGTGTCCGCAAGGCCGACGGAACAAGCGCCTGGGTGCTGAGCGTCGGACGGGTCACCCGGCGCGATGCCAGTGGGCGTGCCTTGCGCGCGAGCGGGACCAATCAGGACATCACTGCACGCAAGGTGGCCCAGATGCAGCGTGAAAGCGCGGCAGCCATCACCCGCGCGACGCTGGAATCCACTGAAGACGGCATTCTGGTGATTGACGACCAGGACAAGGTGGTGCTGTTCAATCAGCAGTTTTTGCACATGTGGCGAATTCCACCGGAGCTGGAGAAATCGGGTAACCAGGAAATGATTGGTTTTGTGCTCAATCAACTCGTGGACCCCGACACTTTTGTGGCAAAAATCAGGGAACTGGCACGCACCAACGAAGCCACAAGTTTTGACTCTCTCGAATTCAAGGATGGCCGCGTTTTTGAACGTTACTCCAACCCGCATGTGGTGGGCGCCTACAGCAAAGGCCGGGTCTGGAGCTTTCGAGATGTCACCGCGCGCAGAGCCGCCGCCGCCGAGCTGGAGAAAGCCAAGGAGGAGGCCGAAGCCGCCAACCGCGCCAAAAGCACCTTTCTGGCGACCATGAGTCATGAGATTCGCACGCCGCTCAACGGTATTCTGGGCATCACCCAGTTGCTGCTGGACGAGGCTCTGAGCCCGCAGCAAGCCCAGTTTGCGCAGCTGATCGACGGCAGTGCGCAGTCGCTGCTGGTACTGGTGAACGACTTTCTGGATCTGGCCAAAATCGATGCCGGTCAAACCGTGCTGGAGGATGTCCCCTTCAATCTGCCGCGTTTGCTGGCCGATGTCGCCGACCTGTTTGCCTACCGGGCCAGTGCCAAGAGCCTGATGTTCCAGCGACGGGTGGCCCCCAACTTGCCGGAATGGATCTGGGGCGACCCCTCGCGCCTGCGGCAAATTCTTGTCAACCTGCTCGGCAATGGGCTGAAGTTCACAGAGGCCGGTGAGATCGGCCTGCGGGTCGAAGCGGGTGAGCGCAACGGAGACCGGGTTGGCTTGAGGTTTTCAGTCACCGACTCCGGCATAGGCATAGCGCCAGAGGTGCAGGCGCGGCTGTTCAACAACTTTGTCCAGGCCGACACCTCCACCACCCGCAAATATGGCGGCACCGGCCTGGGGCTGGCCATTGTCCGGCAGCTCAGTGCGCTGATGGGCGGCCGCGTGGAACTCGACAGTGTGCCTGGCCAGGGGTCCATCTTCACGCTGGTGCTGGACGACGTGCGCCTGGCGTCTGGCGCGGTTACTGGCCGCCCGTCGAGCCGGCCTGAGCCCGAGGTACGGGAACACGCGGGCCGGATTTTGCTGGCCGAAGACAATCCGACCAACCAGATTGTTGCCGTGGGCCTGCTCAACAAACTCGGTTATGACGACGTGATGGTGGTGGGCAACGGGCGCGATGCGGTCGAGCAGGGCGCCAGGGGTGGATTTTCAGCCATCCTCATGGATTGCCAGATGCCCGTGATGGACGGTTACGAGGCGACGCGGACCTTGCGCACACAGGGTGTGTTGACCCCCATCATCGCGATGACCGCCAATGCCAGCGCGGGCGATGCGCAAAGATGCCTGCAAGCGGGCATGAACGACTACATGGCCAAACCCGTGGCCCGGGCTACCCTGCGGGACACCCTGAAGCGCTGGGTGAGCAGCCCTGACGCAGCCTCTGCGGGCGATGTGCCCGCGCCCGGGCCTGTTGCCCCGGCAGGTTTACCGGTGTTTGAGCGCGAGACTGCGCTGGAGCGCCTCGGGGGTGATCAGGCGCTTCTGGATGCGGTGGTGCAGTCATTTGTGACGCGACTGCCCGCGGCAATGGCCGAGCTGGAGCGCGCCGTGCAGGACGGCGATGCCGCAACGGTCGTGCGCCATCTGCATTCACTGCTGGGATCGTCATCGGCGATTGCGGCCACCGAGGTGCACATGGCACTGCTGGCCCTGCACGACAGTGCCAGCAAAGGCCATCTCGCGAGCGTGCGGCGCAACTTGCCCGGCTTGCAGGAGGCGCTTGCGCGCTTCGAAACCGTCTCCGGAGCCACCGGGCTGCAGCCGCATCAACTGCGCTAGATCTCGCCTTTGCGCTGCGCGAAGTAGCCACTCCAGGCACTGAGCCGTTCTGACTCGACATGCAGCCTTAAAAAGTCATCCGGCCCCACCCTGGACAACTCGTAGATGGCCTCGAGCCGCTGTGATTCCGCCTTGATCAGGCTGCCCAGGGCTTTCAAGTACCTGGCCAGTTCCTCATGGGTTGGTTTTTCAAATGTTTCCATGTGAAAAATTCTATGGAAAACCGTGCACCGGGCAAAGCCAAAACGGCAGGCAGAGACCGCTTGCACATGTAGGAATTTTGCCAAGCAGCTGGATTTTGTGAAGTTTTTGGAGCACAGCGCCGTGTCCAGAAAACGAAACAGGGCATCGAAGGGATGCCCTGTCTTTGAAAAAGGTGACGAGCCTCGACCCCGGCACTGGCTCCGCAGTTAGGGCTGCTTGGTTCCCCATCTGACCCGGTTGGCCGCTTTACCATGCGGGAAGGCCCGTCGCTTTGTATTGTAAGGGCGAGACGCAGGAGTTAAAGGGCAGGCCGGCAAAAAACCTTCGGGGTGGCGCTTTAGAATCCATGCCATGTCTTACCTCGTGCTTGCCCGCAAATACCGCCCCCGGAATTTTTCTGAAATGGTCGGGCAGTCGCATGTGGTGCAGGCCCTCAGCAATGCGCTGGGCACGCAGCGCCTGCACCATGCCTACCTCTTTACCGGCACGCGCGGTGTCGGCAAGACCACGATCTCGCGCATCCTGGCCAAATCGCTCAATTGCCTGGGCGCCGACGGTCAGGGCGGCATCACCGCCACGCCTTGCGGCGTCTGCCAGGCCTGCAGCGACATCGACAGCGGGCGGTTTGTCGATTACACCGAACTCGACGCCGCCTCGAACCGCGGTGTTGACGAGATCGCGCAGCTGCTGGAGCAGGCGGTCTACAAACCGGTGGTTGGCCGCTTCAAGGTCTTCATGATCGACGAGGTCCACATGCTGACGAACACGGCGTTTAACGCCATGCTCAAGACGCTGGAAGAGCCGCCCGAGTACCTGAAGTTTGTGCTGGCCACGACCGATCCGCAGAAGGTGCCGGCCACCGTACTCTCGCGCTGTCTGCAGTTCAACCTGCGTCCCATGGCGCCTGAAACCATTCTGGAGCATCTGGGCCAGGTGCTGCAGGCCGAAAACGTCGCCTCCGAGCCGCAGGCGCTGCGCCTGCTGGCGCGCGCGGCGCGGGGCTCCATGCGGGATGCGCTGTCACTGACCGACCAGGCGATTGCCTTTGGGTCCGGCCAGTTGCAGGAAGCCAGCGTGCGCCAGATGCTGGGCAGCGTGGACCGCAGTTATGTGTTCCAGCTGCTCGATGCGCTGGCACGCGGCGACGGCAAAACCGTGGTCGAGACCTCCGAGGTCTTGCGCCTCAATGGCCTGAGTGCCGCCTCCACACTCGAAGAAATGGCCACCGTGCTGCAACGCATGGCGGTGCTGCAGGCGGTGCCCGGCATAGGCGCCAGCGACGATGCTGCCGACCCCGAGATCGCAGCCACGGCGCGGCTGGCGCAAACCATGCCGGCCGATGAGACCCAGCTGCTGTACAGCCTGTGCCTGCATGGCCGCGCCGAGCTGGGCCTGGCGCCCGACGATTACGCGGCCCTGACCATGGTGCTGCTGCGCCTGCTGGCCTTCAAGCCTGCGGGAGGCGCCGTCGAGCCCGCAAAAAAGCCGTCGCCTGAACGCGCCACCGCTGCTTCCCCCGCAAGCATGGAGTCCAATCGGCCTCCAGCCCTTTCGGAGTCTGCGCCAGCAGCTCCTGAATTTATAGCGCCTGTGCGGCGTGAGCCGTCTCCGGCCAGCAGGCCGGCCCCGTGGGAAGAGGCTGCGCCAGCCGCCGCCATGGTGGTAGCGGCGGCGACTCCAGCGCCAGCCAGCATGGCAGCGCCGCTGCCGGCCACCGGCACCAGCCCGCTCGGTGACGCCTGGGCCGAGCTGGTCAACCGCCTGGTGGCTGCTGACAAGGTGGCGGCGCTGGCACGTGAACTGGCCTTGCAGTCCGAGTTGCGCTCGCAGGCCGACGGCATCTGGACCTTGCGGGTCGAACGCGAGTCCCTGAACCAGGCCGCCGCGCGCGAAAAACTCCAGCTCGCCCTGCAAGCCGCCTTGCCGGGCCAGCCTGCGCCGCAACTGGCGGTGGAACTTGGTCCGGTGCTCGATACGCCGGCACGGCGCAATGCCGCCGCGCAGACAGAGCGGCAGCGCCAGGCCGAAGAAGCGATTGAAAACGACCCCCTGGTGCAGGACATGGTGCGCCAGTGGGGTGCCCGCGTGGTGCCCGGCAGCATCAAGCCACTGGCGCCTTTGGCCAGCAAGCCGATATGATTCTTCACAAGTTTTAAAGGAATACAGACATGTTCAACAAAGGACAACTCGCCGGCCTCATGAAACAGGCGCAGGCCATGCAGGACAACCTGAAAAAGGCCCAGGACGAGCTGGCGTTTATCGAGGTCACGGCCGAGTCGGGCAACGGCATGGTCAAGGTCACCATGACCTGCAAACACGATGTCAAACGCGTCGAGATAGACCCCAGCCTGCTGGCCGAAGACAAGGACATGCTGGAAGATCTGGTGGCAGCGGCTTTCAACGCGGCGGTGCGCAAGGCCGAAGACCTGAGCCAGGAAAAAATGGGCAAGCTGACGGCCGGCCTTCCCGGCGGCATGAAACTCCCGTTCTGATGGCGGCTACTGCGCGGGCCCATGGCGGCGTTGCGGGGCCCGTTCAGGCCATTCCGCTGACCTGACACCCGCGCCTTGCCCTGAACCCGCTCGCTACGCCGCTGATGCACGCTATTTTTTTCACACATGGCTGATTCCAATGCCCTTGAGGGCCTGACCCAGGCGCTGCGGCGCCTGCCGGGTGTGGGCGCCAAGTCGGCCGCACGTATGGCATTTCATCTGTTGCAGCATGACAAGCCGGGCGCCCTGCAGATTGCCCGCGCGCTGACACATGCGGTGGACAGTGTCAAACACTGCGCACTGTGCAACACCCTGACCGAACTCGAGATCTGCAGCACCTGCGCCAACCCGGGCCGGGACCGCAGCAAGCTGTGTGTGGTCGAGACCCCGGCCGACCAGGCGGCGCTGGAGCGCACGCTGGCTTACCGCGGCCTCTATTTTGTATTGATGGGCAAGCTCAGCCCGCTCGACGGCATTGGCCCGCATGACATCGGGCTGCAGAAGCTGTTCGACCGCGTCCTGCCCCGGGATGCGCAGGGGCAGTCGCTGGCTGCGGCCGAGCGCGAGGTGCAGGAGGTCATTCTGGCCACCAACTTCACCGCCGAAGGGGAGGCCACCGCGCATGTGATTGCGCAGGCCCTGAAAAGCCGACAGGTCCAGGTCACCCGGCTGGCGCGCGGCGTGCCGGTGGGCAGCGAGCTGGAGTACGTGGACCTGGGCACCATCGCCCATGCGCTCGTGGACCGGCGTTAACACGCGGCCGCACAGCATTTCAAATCGCTCTTTTTTTTACAGCTGCCTGCATCCGTATCTTGACGACCCAACGCCAGAAAGGCTCCCAAAAATGACTTACGCACGTTTCACTGTCGCCTACTGGTGTCTGCTGGCTGCCGCCTTGCTGCCTATTGCCTGCGCTGCACTGGCCAAGTGGGGCATGTTCAGCCTGCCTGCGCGCCAGGGCGGTTATGACAACCACAACCCGCGCGCCTGGCTGGCGCGTCAGACCGACTGGCGCGCGCGTGCCAACAGTGCGCAGGCCAATACTTTTGAGGCCCTGCCTTTTTTCTTTGCCGCAGTGATCATCGCGCACCAGTTGCAGGCCTCGCAGGTCCGGCTTGATGTGTTTGCGTTTGTGTTTGTGGTGCTGCGCATGGCCTACGTCATCATGTACGTGGCCGACATGGCGAAAAGCCGCAGTGTCCTGTGGTTTCTGGCGCTGCTGGTCAACGTCGGCATTCTCTTTCTCGGCTACCGGTAACGTCTGGTAACCAGGGCGCGTCCCCGTTCCGTACAAACCCGCACGGGATGATACCGATGCGGGCTTTTGGGGGGCTGGCTATTCTCTTCTGAACACAAAAAAACAGAGAGAGGATAGCTTCATGAAGCCTGATTTCAGCCTGACCCGCAGACGCTTCTCGGGTGGGGTGGCACTCGGTGCCGCAACGCTGGCTTTTCCTGCGCTGCGCGCCCAGGGCAAGCTGGAGAAAACAAAAATTGCCCTGGCTGTGGGTGGTAAGGCCGCGTTTTATTACCTGCCATTGACGATCACCGAGCAGCTCGGTTATTTCAAGGCGGAAGGCCTGGAGGTGGAGATCAGCGACTTTGCCGGCGGCGCGCGTGCGCTGCAGGCGGTGGTGGGCGGCTCGGCCGATGTGGTGTCGGGCGCCTACGAACACACCATCAACCTGCAATCGAAAAACCAGATGTTCCAGGCTTTTGTGCTGCAGGGCCGGGCGCCGCAGATTGCCTTTGGTGTGTCCACCAAAAACATGCCCAACTACAAGTCGGTGGCAGACCTGCGCGGCAAAAAAATCGGTGTCTCGGCACCGGGTTCATCGACCAACATGATGGCCAACCTGGTGTTGTCGCGCGCCGGCATCAAGCCCGGTGACGTGAGTTTTATCGGTGTCGGTACAGCGGCCGGCGCGCTGGCCGCGCTGCGCTCGGGACAGATTGATGCGATGAGCAACACCGACCCGGTGATGACCATGCTGGAGCAAAAGGGCGAGGTCAAGATCATCTCCGACACCCGCACCCTCAAGGGCACGGTCGATGTGTTTGGTGGCCCCATGCCGGCGGCCTGCCTGTACGCGCCGCTGGAGTTCATCCAGAAAAATCCCAACACCTGCCAGGCGCTGGCCAATGCCATCGTGCATGGGCTCAAGTGGCTGCAAACCGCCGGCCCCAGCGACATCATCAAGACCGTGCCCGACAACTACCTGCTGGGCGACCGGGGCCTGTACCTGGCGTCCTTCAACAAGGTGCGTGACGCGATTGCGCTCGATGGCATCCTGCCCGAGGAAGGTGCCAAAACGGCACTCAAGGCGCTGGCCAGTTTTGACCCCAGCATCAAGCCCGAGAGGATTGACCTGGGCAAGACCTACACCAACGAATTTGCGCGCCGCGCGAAAGACAAATTTAAAGCTTAGGCCCCCACGCCTGTCACTGCGTGTACTACGCTGCACCTTGCAGGCCGCCGCTCGCCAAAGGCTTCGCTTCTGTCGTCTGTCCAAAGCTGCGCAGGCAGCTTTGGAGCCGCAGACTCCGGCCCCGAGGGGGCGCTGCGCCTGCGGCCCGGCAAAGCCGGTTCCGCGGCCCTGGCTGGTATGAGACTCACATCGCCACGTCACTTGTCGTTCGACCCGGTGTAAGCCGCTGGTTCGCGGTGACAATATCCGTCCATGACAGACTTCGCCGAAAATCCCGCCAGCGACTACGCGCTTGAACTGCTGGACATCACCTGTACCTTCCGCTCGCGCGATGATGCGGGTCAGGCCTATACCGCTGTTGGTCAAACCACGCTGCGCATACGCGCTGGCGAGTTTGTCTCCGTCGTTGGTCCGACCGGCTGCGGCAAGTCCACGCTGCTCAACATAGGCGCCGGCCTGCTGCCCCCCACCTCGGGCACGGTGAAGGTGTTTGGCCAGCCGCTGAGCGGCATCAACACCCGCGCCGGCTACATGTTCCAGACCGAGGCGCTGATGCCCTGGCGCAGCGCCATCAGCAACGTCATGCTGGGTTTGCAGTACCGGGGTGTGCCCGACACCGAAGCCAGGGCGCAGGCGCAGGAATGGCTGGAGCGTGTGGGCCTGAGTGAGTTTGGCGACCGTTACCCGCACCAGCTGTCCGGTGGCATGCGCAAACGCACCGCGCTGGCCCAGGTGCTGGCGCTGGACCCCGACATCATCCTGATGGACGAGCCGTTTTCGGCACTCGACATCCAGACGCGCCAGCTCATGGAAAACGAAGTGCTCGATTTGTGGGCCGCCAAAAAGAAGGCGGTGCTGTTCATCACCCACGACCTGGACGAGGCGATTGCGATGAGCGACCGCGTGGTGGTGCTGTCGGCCGGGCCGGCGACACGGCCCCTGGGGGAGTTCGAGATTGACCTGCCGCGTCCGCGCAATGTCGCCGAGGTCCGCACCCAGCCGCGTTTCATCGAGCTGCACACCCGGATATGGCATGTGCTGCGCGACGAAGTGCTCAAGGGTTATGCCCAGCAACTGAAAAGGGCATGAACATGTGGTCCGCTCTCAAACCGTCTGCCTCCAACCTGCGCGCCTGGCAAGTCGGCATGTTGCTGGCTTTTCTGGCGCTGTGGCAGCTGGCCTCGCGCGATCAGCAGCTGGCTTTTTTCCTCGGTGAGCCGGTCAAGGTGGCGGGGCGCATCTGGTCCTGGTTCATGCCTTTTGCTTTTGGCCCCAGCCTGCTGTTTGCCGACGGCTTGCCGGGCCATGCCGACATTTACATCCACCTCGGCACCACTTTGCTGGAGACGGTGCTGGCCTTTGGCATAGGCACGCTGCTGGGCCTGGCCTGCGGACTGTGGCTGGCATTGGCGCCGACTGCCAGCGCCATCCTGGACCCTTACATCAAGGCGGCCAATTCGATGCCGCGTGTGATTCTGGCGCCGATTTTTGCCATGTGGTTTGGCCTGGGCATCTGGAGCAAGGTGGCGCTGGCCGTCACGCTGGTTTTTTTCATCGTATTTTTTAATGTCTACCAGGGCGTGAAAGAGGTCAGCCCGGTGGTGCTCAACAATGCCCGCATGCTGGGCGCGAACCAGCGGCAGTTGCTGCGCACCGTCTACCTGCCGAGCGCCACCAGCTGGGTGTTTTCCAGCCTGCACACCTCGGTCGGCCTGGCTTTTGTCGGCGCGGTGGTCGGTGAGTACCTCGGTTCTGCACGCGGCGTCGGTTACCTGATCCTGCAGGCCGAGGGCACTTTTGACGTGAACACGGTATTTGCCGGGATTGTGGTGTTGACTGCGTTTGCGCTGGTGCTGGACGGCATTGTCGGACGGGTCGAGAAAAAACTCATGAAGTGGCAGCCGCGTACTGGCGAGACCGAGAGGCTCTGAGCGCTGCGCCGGCCGGGTTGCAGTCGCTGTCCCGTCCTACAGACGCCTGGCGCGCCTGAATCTACAGTCAAAGCCCGACCCCCCTTATTGCCTGCAGCACGGACAGCACGCAAGGCAAGGGTGCTCTCATGACAAGGAACCCGCATGAATCTTTCTCTCCACCTCGGCCCCATCGTCTCGCTGGTTGCCGGCATTCTTATTTTGATCATGCCCCGGCTGCTCAATTACATCGTCGCGATCTACCTGATTGTCATCGGGCTGATTGGCCTGTTTGGCAGCGGCTCACTGCGCCTGTAAAACCCGGGGAGCTGGCGCGGCTTTTCAGCGCTTGCCCAGCGCGATGGCCAGCAGCGTCTGCTGCTGCGCCGGTGTGCGTGTCGCAATCAGCTTGAGCAGGCCGTAACGGTCCAGCGCATTGATGCCGTTGTATTTTGCAAACTTGCTGGCGTTCTCGGTGAAGCTGGAGCCGGTGGCGTAGGTGGCGCGCTTGAGCCCGCGCGCGGTCATCAAGGTCAGCAGGGGGTGGATGTCGCGCACCGACAGCGGCTGCCCCGGCCACAACTTGCAAAGCGCCACCGCCACCGGGCTGTCCTTGCCCTGCTGGGCGTTGCGTGAATGCAGCCAGAGCGTCACGCCGCCCGCGGCGCCATGGGACTGGGCGCGGGTTTCCAGACCACTTTGGGCAAACAGTGTTTCACACAGCGCGTCAAACTGCTGCGGCGACAGGTGGTCGAAGACCTCAGCCGTCCAGACCGGGCGCACCGGCGGCGCTGGTTGCACTGGCGGCACTGGTGCTGCCCGGTTGACCGGGGCAGCCGGACGGCGCGGCGCGTCGGCCACCGGAAAGTCGATCAGCTTGTCGATGGCGAAAGGCGTGTTCTCGGGCGCTGCCGGTTTGCCGGGAGCTGGCAGGCGGGGAGGGCCCTCGCCCCGGCCCAGCTTGGCCCATGGCGGTTCATAGGCCAGGGGGTCGACAAAAATCCCGGAAATGATCCGGTTCGTCAGGTAGCCGCCCGCCAGCACAACTCCGAACAGCAACAGCGCCCCACCGACAGGGCGCAGGGGGCGATTTTTGACCGACAGCAGCAGCAGGACGATGCCGGCGGCCAGGGCCAGCAGCCCGATCACAAAAAGAAAGCTATAGGGTGACTTGGCCTGGACTGGTTTGCGAGAGGGGCTGGCGGCCATGTGAGGTGCAATCTGATCCGCTATTGGTTTGATAGCTGATTATGCAGACTGGACAAGGGCTGGCAATCGTTTTTGCTTCAGGTGTTGAACAGGTCAGCGTTTTTTGCTCTTGACCACGGCTTTGCCGGTGCTGCGCGGCAGCGCCTTGACCGCGCCGCGCGTTTGCGCCCGCACCGGGCTGGCCGCACGCACCGGCAGGAACAGCACCACCTGTTGCCCGAGCTTGAAGCCGGCGCTGGCGCTGACCTTGTTCCATTCGGCCACGCTGGCGACGCTTTGCCCGTAACGTCTGGCAATACTGGCGACGGTTTCACCCTTGCGCGCCTTGACGGTGCTGCGGCGTGTGACGATCTCCGGGGCCAGCGTCATCTGCGCGTTGTCGGCCACATGGCTGGCCACGTCGGTTTCCGTTTTTGCGCTGCGCGACACCAGCAGGGTGGAACCGGCCTTGATCAGCATGCGTGGCGGGATGTTGTTGACGCCGCGCAGGGCGTCCTCGCTCATGCCGACACGCCGGGCTGCATCACCGACGCTGAGTGTGGCCGGTGCGGTCCAGGCGGTCCAGCTGGCGTACTGGCCCTGGGTGTAGGCTTCGAAGTTGCGCTGGAACACCTTGGCGTTGTCCCAGGGCAGCAGGATGTGGGGTGTACCGGCGGCCAGAATGACCGGACGGTGCGCCGACGGATTGAGCGCCTTGAAGTTGGCCAGATCCACATCGGCCAGTCTGGCGGCAAGCGCCACGTCGATGTCGCGCGTGATCTGCACCTGCTGGAAGTAGGGGTGGTTTTCGATCAGTGGCAGCTCGGCCCGGAAGGCCTGGGGATTGGCCACAATGTTCTTGACGGCCTGCAGCTTGGGGACATACAGCCGGGTTTCGTCGGGCATGCGCAGTTCGGTGTAGCTGGTGCCCAGGCCGTCCTTCTTGTTTCTGGCGATGGCCCGGCCCACGCTGCCTTCGCCCCAGTTGTAGGCGGCCAGCGCCAGGTGCCAGTCGCCAAACATGCCATGCAGTTTTTGCAGGTAGTCCAGCGCAGCGCGGGTCGAGGCGAGTACATCGCGCCGGTCATCGCGAAAGGCGTTCTGCTTCAGATCAAAATATTTGCCGGTGGCCGGCATGAACTGCCACATGCCGGCGGCCTTGGCGCTGGAGACCGCCTGCGGGTTGAAGGCGCTTTCAATATAGGGCAGCAAGGCCAGCTCGGTCGGCATGTTGCGCCGCTCGAGTTCTTCGACCACATGGAACAGGTATTTG
Source organism: Asaia bogorensis (assembly GCA_943371375.1). Taxonomy (GTDB): domain Bacteria; phylum Pseudomonadota; class Gammaproteobacteria; order Burkholderiales; family Burkholderiaceae_C; genus Polaromonas. The sequence goes on along the minus strand of CALRUM020000007.1, from coordinate 120,135 downwards.
CTGGAGCGCTCGGTCATGCGCTGGATGTAGTCCGGCCGGCTGGCATACCACTGCTCGCGGTCCGTCACCAGATCGCTTTGCAGGTTGGGCATGGTGAAGCCGCGGCGCATGCGGTCCCACAAATCCACCGGCGCCTGGGTGGCCGTCACCGCGCTGGACGAGGCCTGGGCCGGGTCAATCGGTGCCAGCGGGCCGCTGGGGTAAACCGGTTTGGCAGCAGGCGCTGCGACCGACGAGGTGCCCAGCACCGGATCGCCGGGCATGCCGGGCGGGCTGCTGGCGCAGCCGGCCAGCGCGGCGATGACCAGAAAGGTCAAAAGGGATGGAAGGCGGGAGATGCGGCTGGCGGCACGGCCATGAAGGGTGGGGGAAGGCGAGGAAGGCGGGACGTGCGGCTCGGTCATTTGAATTGATTCTTCCACTGCCGGATGGCGGCAAATAGGGTGTTGTCGTCATGGGCTGCCGGGTCAAAACGCCTGGCAGCGGCCATCACCGCGGGATGTCGGGTACGCAAAAACGGGTTGATCAGCAGCTCCTGGGCAATCGACGTGGGCAAGGTCGGCTTTGCGGTCTGGCGCAAGGCAGCACAGCGTGCATGGTAACCAATCAGGTCCTGGTTGTCAGGTTCTACCGCCAGGGCAAAACGCAAATTACCCATGGTGTATTCATGGGTACAGCAGACCACGGTGTTGCCAGGCAGCGCGGCCAGCCGGTCCAGCGATGCCAGCATTTGCGCCGGCGTGCCTTCAAACAGCCGCCCGCAGCCACCGGAAAACAGCGTGTCGCCGCAAAACAGCAGGGGCCTGCCGTCCATGTCTGGCGTAAAAAATGCAATGTGTCCGGCGGTATGGCCTGGCACGTCGAGCACCTGGAAGTCCAGCCCCAGCACCTGCACGGTGTCGCCGTCCTGCAGCGGCGTGAACGGTCCGGGGATGCGCTCGCGTGCCGGGCCAAATACCCGGGCACCGGTGGCGCGCCGCAAGGCGTCCACGCCACCGGTGTGGTCCGGGTGATGGTGCGTGACTAGAATCGACTCTAATTGAAGCTGCCGGTCCTGCAGCGCCTGAAGCACCGGCGCCGCATCACCTGGATCGACAATCAGCGCGCGCTGGCCGTCGTCCAGCTTCCACAGGTAGTTGTCGTCAAATGCGGGGATGGGTGTCAGGAACATGCAGCAGTCTTCATGGGCTCACAAATTATAGGATTCACAGACTGGTTCAAGACCCCGCCCGGCGAGTATTTGCTGGCGTGGGAGCGTGAGCGATTTGATCAGGCGGTGGCCGACATGTTTGGCTACCACGCGCTGCAGCTGGGCCTGCCCGAGCTCGACGCGCTGGGCAGCAACCGCATGCCGCACAAATGGCTGGCGGCCCAGGGTAGCGAATTTTCGTCAACCGACTACGCCGGTCAGAGCGCCGGGCCGGCAGCAAGTTCCCCGCGCATCGCCCTGTTGACCGATTCCGCCGCCTTGCCTTTTCCTGCGAACAGCCTGGACCTGGTGCTGTTGCCCCACACGCTGGAGCTCAGTGCGGACCCGCATGCGACCCTGCGCGAAGTCGAGCGTGTGCTGGTGCCGGAAGGGCGCGTGGTCATCACCGGCCTGAACCCCGCCAGCCTGTGGGGCCTGCGCCAGCGGCGCGCGCATTTTTACCGGCGCCTCGGTTATGGCGAGCTGTTTCTGCCCGAGGCCGGCGAGTTTATTGGTTACTGGCGGCTGCGCGACTGGTTGCGCCTGCTGAGTTTCGAGGTCGAATCCGGCCAGTTTGGCTGTTACCGGCCGGCTGTCAGCCGCGCGGCGTCGCTGGAGCGGTTTTCCTGGATGGACAAGGTCGGCCAGCGCTGGTGGCCAATTTTTGGTGCGCTGTATTTTCTGGTGGCGGTCAAGCGTGTGCGCGGCATGCGCCTGCTCGAGGCCAACTGGAAAACCCAGAAGGCCAGCGCCACCGCGCCAGCCGCGATTGCCAACCAGGTGCAGCGCCCAGGCAGCTTTTCATTCCATTCCCACCACCGCAACAACCTGGATACACCGGATTCATGACAGACGATTTACAGACCGCAGCCCAGGCAGTGGTGATTTACACCGACGGTGCCTGCAAGGGCAACCCCGGCCCCGGTGGCTGGGGCGCCATGTTGACCAGCGGCGACACGCGCAAGGAACTGTTCGGGGGCGAACTGGGCACCACCAACAACCGCATGGAGATGACGGCGGTGATTGAAGCGCTGGCCGCGCTCAAGCGCCCCTGCCGTGTCACGCTGTACCTGGACAGCGAATATGTGCGCAAGGGCATCACCGAGTGGATCAGCGGCTGGAAAGCCCGGGGCTGGCGCACGGCGGCCAAACAGCCGGTGAAAAACGTGGATCTGTGGCAGAAACTCGACGCACTGGTCAGCAGCGGCGGGCACACCATTGAATGGCGCTGGGTCAAGGGCCATGCCGGCGATCCCGGTAACGAACGTGCCGATGCGCTCGCCAACATGGGTGTGGAGCGCGCGCTGGGCCGGCGCTAGGCGTCTGCGCTGGCGTCCTCGGCCGGAAGCTGTGCACAATAAGCACACACATCATCGCAGCCCGGTGGACCGGGCTGGCGCGGCCAGCATCGGTAAAGCCCTTGTAAAGCTGGCCTGAAAATTGCGCCCATAAAGCCCGCAGGCGCTACAGCCCGGAGTGTCCTGATACATTGGAAGTTTGTTTCCTTTCATAACAAGTCTGCATGGCAAAAAAAGCTCTTTACATGGTGATCGCGGTGGCAGGCATGGCTGCGGCGTCGGGCGTCGCCTGGTGGTACCAGAAGCCCGGCTCCGGCGATGCGGCAGTGCGGCCAGCGCCGGCTTCGCCCGGTCCGGCCGCCAGTGCGGCCGGCGCAGGCGGCAAGCCGCCCTCGGTGGAGGCTGCGCGGGTGGAACTGGCGCGGCTCAGCGACGACACCCCGGCCGTGGGCAGCCTGCGTTCACGCCGTGGCGTGGTGTTGCGCCCCGAGGTCAGCGGCCGCATCACCGCGCTCAACTTCACCGATGGCCAGCGTGTGCGCAAGGGGCAGGTGCTGGTTCAGTTTGACGACCAGCTGCCGCTGGCACAGGTCCAGCAAAGCCAGGCCGAGCTGTCGATTGCCCAGGCCAACCAGAAACGCAACCAGGAACTGGTGGCGCAGAACTTCATCAGCCAGCGCTCGCTCGATGAAAGTGCGGCCAACCTGCAGGTGGCGCAGGCCAAACTGGCGCTGGCCAAAGCCACGGCCGCACGGCTGAAAATCGTCGCACCTTTTGACGGCATCGCCGGCATCCGGCTGGTCAACGTGGGCGACTACCTCAAGGACGGGGCTGATATTGTCAACATCGAAGACATCGAGGCCATTTTTGTGGACTTCAGGTTGCCTGAGCGCTTTCAGAGCAAGGTCAAGCGGGGCCAGACGGCGATGCTGGACATCGACGCGCTGCCGGGCCGCAAATACAGCGCGCAGATCCAGGCGATTGACCCGCTGATTGATGCCAACGGCCGTTCTGTCGGCATACGTGCGTGTATTGACAACCGCCAGTTGCAGCTCAGGCCCGGCATGTTTGCGCGGGTCAATACCATTTTTGGCGTGCGTGAAGGCGCGCGTGTGATCCCCGAGGAAGCCATTGTTCCCCAGGGCGGCCGGCAGTTTGTCATCAAGCTGCTGGGCGGGCCGGACGAAAAAACCCGCACGACCCAGCGTGTCGAAGTCAAGGTCGGCCTGCGCAGCCCCGGCAAAGTGGAAATTCTGGAAGGGCTGGAAGCCGGTGACAGCGTGGTGACGGCGGGCCAGCAGCGCGTGCAGCGCGACGGCACGGTGGTGACCGTGCTGGATCTGGCCGCAGCGCGCGCGGCGAGCCCGGGCCCGGCAGCCTCAGCCGCTTCTGCAGCGGCGCCGGCGCCGGCTGCTTCGGCGGGCGCTGCACCGCCTGCAGCCGCTGCGCCAGCGCCGCCGGCTCGAACGGCGCTATCGGGCCCCAATCCTTGTGGCGCCGTGCTTGCCGAACTGCCTGCAGCCTCAAAAGCCGGTCGCGGCCTGGCCACGCCGGAGCGCCGGCCTGCCGCAGCGGCGCGTGATCCGGCCTGAATCTGACCTGGTGACCAAAGAGGCAGACCTTTATGCAACTTGCTGAAATTTCCATACGCCGGCCGGTTTTTGCGACGGTGCTGTCGCTGTTGATCGTGCTGGTGGGTGCGGTGAGTTTCAGCCGCCTGGCGGTGCGCGAGTACCCGAAAATTGACGAACCTGTGGTCACCGTGAGCGTGCGTTACGCCGGCGCCTCGGCCGAGGTGATTGAGTCGCAGGTCACCAAGCCGCTGGAAGACTCGATTGCCGGCATTGACGCGGTCGATGTCATCACTTCCATCAGCCGGGCCGAACAGGCGCAGATCTCGGTGCGCTTCCGGCTGGAAAAAGACGCAGACGCCGCCGCCGCCGAGGTGCGCGACCGCACCTCGCGCGTGCGCAACCGCCTGCCGCAGGCGATTGAAGAGCCGGTCATCGCCAAGGTGGAGGCCGATGCCTTTCCGGTCATCTTTCTGGCTTTCAGCAGCGAAACCCTGTCGCGCCTGCAGATCAATGACCTGATCAACCGGGTTGTGAAGTCGCGTCTGCAGACGGTGACCGGCGTGGCCGATGTGCGCATTTTTGGCGAGCGCAAATACGCCATGCGGGTCTGGCTGGACGCCGACAAACTGGCCGGCTACAAACTCACGACGCAGGATGTGGAAGACGCCCTCAGGCGCAGCAACCTGGAGCTGCCGGCCGGCCGGATTGAATCCCAGCAGCGTGAGTTCAGCGTCACCTCGCAGACCGACCTGGTGCGCCCGGCGCAGTTCTCCGAGATTGTGATCAAAAGTGTCAACGGTTTTCCCGTCAAGATCCGCGACGTGGCCAGGGTCGAAGAGGCCGCCGCCGATGAACGCAGTGCGGTGCGGCTCAATGGCCGCTCGGCGGTGGCGGTCGGCGTGATCCGGCAGGCCACGGCCAACCCGCTGGTGCTTTCGAAGGGGGTGCGCGAGATGATCCCGCGCCTGCAGGCCGACCTGCCCGGTGGCATGTTGATTGACGTGGCCAACGACAACTCCATCTTCATCGACCGTTCCGTCAAAAACGTCTACCGCACGATTGCCGAGGCGGTGGCGCTGGTGGCGCTGGTGATTTTTGTGTTCCTGCGCACCTTCCGTGCGTCCATCATTCCCATCGTCACCATTCCTGTCAGCCTGGTCGGTACTTTTGCGCTGATGGCGCTGGCCGGTTTCACCATCAACACGCTGACGCTGCTGGCTTTGGTGCTGGCCATTGGACTGGTGGTGGACGATGCGATTGTGATGCTGGAGAACATTTTCCGGCACATCGAAGAGGGGCTGGACCCGTTCTCGGCCGCGATCAAGGGCGCGCGCGAAATCGGCTTTGCGGTCGTCACCATGACGGCCACGCTGGTCGCGGTGTACGCGCCGCTGGCCTTTACCCCGGGCCGAACCGGCCGGCTGTTTGTCGAGTTTGCGCTGGCGCTGGCTGGCGCGGTGGTGGTGTCGGGTCTGGTCGCCCTGACCCTGACCCCGATGATGTGTTCGTTGCTGCTCAGGCACAACCCCAAGCCGAACTGGTTTGACCGCTCGATGGAACGCTGGCTCACGGCGCTCTCGGATCGTTACGGATCGGCCTTGCGCTGGGTGGTTTCCAGCCGCTACCGCGCGGCGCCAGGAGAGCAGGGCCTGGGCAGCAAAATCCGGGGCCTGGTGCTGCAGGCGCGCTGGATTGTCGTGGGGGTCATGCTGCTGTGTGCCGCCGCCCTGGCGCTGGTGTTTCCGACTATGAAGCAGGAGCTTTCTCCGCTGGAGGACCGGGGCACGATATTGGCCACCGTGACGGCGCCGGACGGCGCCACGCTGGACTACACCAACCGGTATGCGCTGGCGCTGGAAAAAATTGGCCAGCCCTACAAGGAGTTTGACCGGATTTTTGCCAATGTGGGCAATCCCACGGTGTCGCAGGCCAGCGTGGTCTACCGCACGGTGGACTGGGAAGACCGCAAGCGCAGCACGCTGGACCTGGCGCGCGAAATGCAGCCCAAATTTGCCAGCTTGCCGGGTGTCACGGCCTTTCCGATCACGCCACCTTCGCTGGGACAGGGCTTTCGCGAGCGGCCTGTCAACTTTGTCATCCAGACCTCGGACAGTTACCAGAACCTGAATCTGGTGGCGCGCCAGATGATGGAGGAAATCGCCAAAAACCCCGGCATCCAGTCGCCCGATGTGGACCTGCGCCTGAACAAACCCGAGCTGCGTATCGAGGTCAACCGTGACAAGGCCGCTGATCTGGGGGTCAGCGTGGAGGTGGTGGCCAAGGCGCTGGAGACCATGCTGGGCGGGCGCAATGTGACGCGTTACAAACGTGACGCCGAGCAATACGATGTGATTGTTCAGACCCAGGCCAGTGGCCGCAGCACGCCCGAAGACATTGACGGCATTTATGTGCGCGGCCGCAACGACGCCATGATTCCGCTGTCGGCCCTGGTCAAGGTGCGCGAAAGCGTGTCGCCGCGCGAGCTCAACCATTTCGGCCAGCGCCGCTCAGCCACCATCACCGCCAATCTGTCGCCCGATTATTCGCTGGGCCAGGCCCTGAGCTTCATGGACCAGACCGCCGCCAGGGTACTCAAAGCGGGTTACACCACGGATTTGAACGGCACCTCGCGCGAGTTCAAGAGTTCGCAGGGGGCGCTGGCCATTGTTTTTGTGCTGGCGCTGCTGTTCATTTTCCTGGTGCTGGCCGCGCAATTCGAGAGTTTTGTTGATCCGCTGGTGATCATGCTGTCGGTACCGCTGTCCATGATTGGTGCGCTGCTGGCACTGAAGTGGTCAGGCGGCTCGCTCAATGTCTATTCACAAATTGGCCTGATCACGCTGGTCGGCCTGATCACCAAACACGGCATATTGATTGTCGAGTTCACGAATCAGTTGCGCGGCCAGGGCATGGAGATGACGGAGGCCCTGATCAAGGCCTCGTCGCAGCGCCTGCGGCCTATCCTGATGACCACCGGTGCCATGGTGCTCGGTGCCTTGCCGCTGGCGCTGGCCACAGGCGCAGGTGCAGAAAGCCGCATCCAGATCGGCTGGGTGATTGTGGGTGGCATGTCGCTGGGCACCTTGCTGACCGTGTTTGTGGTGCCGACCATGTATTCGCTGTTTGCGCGCAAGAAAATACCGGGCGCGAATACGGCCGAAGCCAAAGAGTCGCCCGGTGCTCCGCATGAGGTTGAACTGGTCGCCAAGTAGGTTTGCCGGCGCAGGCTGTTTTTCGCTCGGATGGTGAAGGTGATTCAACAAGGGGCTGCAATGGGTCGTGCATGGTTTCTTCGTTTCCTGTTGACGATCTCCCTCATCGGCGTCGCACACGCGCAGCGCCTTCCTTTCGCTACCGGCGATGACAACTTCAGCGCAGAGGGCCTGGTGCGCGGTGTCGCCGCCAGCGAGGCGCAATGTGCCGCCGTGCCGAACGCGGTGTGGGCGCGCGCCCCCGGCGGTTCGGCCGAGTGTCTGCGTTACTGGGCGTCGGGCCTGCCCGCAGGTGGTCCGGTGGCGCGCGTGCTGATCTACATCCCCAGCGATCAAATGGCTTTTGACCAGGCCGACGCGGCTTATGCCGGCCGCAACCCGAAGATCATGCAGGGCCTGGCCGATGGCATGGCTGCCCGCACTGGTGTGCCCCTGATCCTGCTGTCGCGTCCGGGCATCTTTGGCTCATCGGGTGAACACAAGCAGCGCCGGCGCGAGCTGGAGCCGCGCCTGATGTCGGCGGCGCTGGACCTGATCAAGGCCCGGCACGCCGTCAGCGAACTGGTGCTGGTCGGGCTTAGCGGCGGTGGGCATACGGTGGCGTCGCTGCTGGCGTGGCGCTCCGACATCGTTTGCGCAGTGCCCACTTCATCGGTGTCCTCGCCCAAAATGCGCTGGCAGGGCATGGGACGAACTGCCGACCTGACGGGGCATGCGGATTCACATGAACCGGTGGATCAGCTCAGGCGCGAGGCCTTCCATCCACAACTGCGCGTGTTTGTGCTCGGCGATCCCAGGGACAGCAATGTGCCCTGGCCCACACAGCTGCCCCTGGCAACACGCCTGAAGGAACTGGGCGCAGCGGTAGAGCTGCTTGCGGGCGAAGGCAGCGACGCGCAAAGGCATGCGCTGGGCGCTTCGGGACGTCTGATAGGCGCTTTGTGCCTGCAGGACAAATCCACACCGGAAATTCTTGAGGTGGCAGCACGCGGCCTCAAGGGCTAGTGCTGCCAGCCTTGCGCAGGACGATGTTTCAGTAGTCGTCCAGCACCGCGCCCTTGCTGGCGCTTGACGCATTAAACGCAAACTTGGCCTGTACGCCACGCAGGTAACGCGGCAAAGGTGCTTTCCAGCCCTGCTTGCGCTGGGCCAGTTCGGCATCGTCTATGTTCAGCTGCAGCAGCAGCTGTTTCGCGTCGATGGTGATCGAGTCGCCCTCGCGGATGAAGGCAATGTTGCCGCCGGCGGCTGCTTCCGGCGCCACATGGCCAACCACCATGCCCCAGGTTCCGCCCGAGAAGCGGCCATCGGTGATCAGGCCCACGCTTTCGCCGAGGCCAGCACCTATCAGTGCGCCGGTCGGTGCGAGCATCTCGGGCATGCCGGGTCCGCCTTTGGGGCCCAGGTAACGCAACACCATCACATCCCCGGCCACAATCTTGCCGGCCAGGATGGCCTTGAGCGCCGACTGCTCGTCGTCGAAGACGCGTGCGGGGCCTGTCATCACCGGGTTTTTCAGGCCGGTGATTTTGGCGACGCAGCCTTCCGGCGAGAGATTGCCCTTGAGGATGGCCAGGTGGCCCTGGGCATACATGGGCTTGTGGATCGGGCGGATCACATCCTGGTCGGCACGCGGCGCATCGGGCACGTCTTTCAACACTTCGGCAATGGTCTGGCCGGAGATGGTCAGACAGTCCCCATGCAGCAGGCCGGCCACCAGCAGGGTCTTCATGACCTGCGGAATGCCGCCGGCCTTGTGCAGGTCCACCGCCAGGTATTTTCCGCTGGGCTTGAGGTCGCACAGCACCGGTGTCTTGACACGCACGCGCTCGAAGTCCTCAATCGTCCAGTCCACGCCGGCCGCATGGGCAATCGCCAGGAAGTGCAACACGGCGTTGGTCGAGCCACCGGTGGCCATGATGACGGCCACGGCGTTTTCAATCGCCTTTTTGGTCACGATGTCGCGCGGCTTGATGTTCTTCTTGATGGCTTCAATCAGCACCTTGGCCGATTCCCTGGCCGAATTCGCCTTTTCATCGTGCGGATTGGCCATGGTCGAGGAGTAGGGCAGGGAGATGCCGAGTGCCTCGAAGGAGCTCGACATGGTGTTGGCGGTGTACATGCCGCCGCAGCTGCCGGTGCCGGGAATGGCGCGGCGCTCGATCTGCAGCAGGTCTTCGTCGCTCATGCGGCCGGCGGAATGTTCACCCACGGCTTCGAACACACTCACGATGTTCAGGTCCTTGCCCTTGTAGTGCCCGGGCAGAATGGTGCCGCCGTAAACATAAATGGCCGGTACATTGGCGCGCAACATGCCCATCAGGCCGCCCGGCATGTTTTTGTCGCAGCCACCCACCACCAACACGCCATCCATCCACTGGCCCTGCACACAGGTTTCGATGCAGTCAGAAATCACTTCGCGGCTGACCAGCGAATATTTCATGCCTTCTGTCCCCATGGCCATGCCGTCAGAGATGGTCGGGGTGCCGAAGACCTGCGCATTGCCGCCGGCTTCCTCGATGCCGGCAATCGCCGCGTCGGCGAGTTTTTGCAGGCCGCTGTTGCAGGGGGTGATGGTGCTGTGGCCATTGGCCACACCGACCATGGGTTTCTTGAAGTCACCCGCCTCGTAACCCATGGCGTAATACATCGAGCGGTTCGGCGCGCGCGCCGTGCCTTCGGTGATGTTTTTGCTGCGGCGGTTGATCGCGTCGCCCGCGCTGTCCTGGTCTTGTTGGGTCATGGCTGGTGTCTCGTGTGGGTGGCAAAAGTCAGAGTATGCAACGGCTTATTGAGCGGGGCCAATATATTTGTCGCGATCCATTAATATGCAGGGCATATGACAAATCCGAGCATAGAACTGCGGCTCTGGCGCCAGTTTGCGGCGCTGGCCGAAGAACTGCATTTTGGCCGGGCGGCCACACGTCTGCACATGACGCAGCCGCCGCTGACGCAGGCGATCGCCCATCTGGAGAAGCTGCTCGGTGTGCGCCTGTTTGAGCGCACCAAACGCAGCGTGCACATGACGGCTGCGGCGCAGTCGCTGCTGCCGCAGGTGCTGGATGTGCTGGCGCGGGCCGAGGCGCTGCCGGCGCAGGCGCAAGCGGCGGCAGACGGTGAGGTGGGTCGTTTGCGCCTGGCCTTTGTTTCCACCGCCGGGTTCTCCCTGCTGCCGGCCTGGGTGCGGGCTTTTCGCGAACAGCAGCCCGGGGTCCAGCTTGAATTGCTGGAGGCCACCGGCGACATGCAATTGCAGGCGTTTGAAAGGCAGGACATAGATGCCGGTGTGATGCTGCACTCGCCGGGCATGCGGCTGCCGGGTCTGGTGCACCGGCTGGTAGCCAGGGAGCCGCTGGTGCTGGCGCTGGCCGAGCAACATCCGCTGGCCGCGCGAAAACAGTTGACCCTCGCGCAGGTGCTCGCAGAGCCGCTGGTGATCTTTCCGCGCCGCATCCTGCCGTCGCTGCATGACGCGATTTTTGCGATGTACCACGCCGGCGGCCAGTCACCGCAGATCGCGCAGGAAGCGATCCAGATGCAAACCATCGTGAACCTGGTGTCGGCCGGCCTGGGCGTGGCCTGGGTGCCCGACAGCGTGCGGCAGTTCCAGCGTGCGGGCGTGACCTACCGCAGCGTGGCCGGCACCAGGGGGCGGCGTGTCCCGGTGTGCGAGACCAGCCTGGTCTGGCCCGCCGGCGCGCTCAATCCCTGTGTGCAGCGTTTTGTGGCCTATGCCCCGGCACTGGCGGGCCTGGCAGCGCGTGACGCACTGGCACAATAAGCCGCATGCTGATTCACCCCACCATTGATCCCGTCGCCCTGCAGCTCGGACCGCTGGCCATCCACTGGTACGGCCTGACCTACCTGGCGGCTTTTGGCCTGTTCCTGTTTCTGGGTTTGCGCCGCCTGCGGCATGAGCCCTATGCCTCGATGAGCGGTGCAGCGGCCTGGAGCCGCAAGGACATCGAAGACATCCTGTTCCTCGGTGTGATGGGCGTGGTGCTGGGTGGGCGCATCGGCTACTGCCTGTTTTACAAACCCGCTTATTACCTGGCACATCCGCTGGAAATTTTTTACGTCTGGCAGGGTGGCATGAGTTTTCACGGCGGCATGCTCGGTGTGCTGGTCTCGCAGATCTGGTTTGCCCGCACCCGGCAAAAACCGTGGCTGCAGGTGATGGATTTGATCGCGCCCTGTGTGCCCACGGGGCTCGCGGCAGGGCGGGTCGGCAACTTCATCAACGGTGAACTCTGGGGCCGTTTCAGCAGCCCGGACCTGCCTTGGGGCATGGTGTTCCGCAACAGCGGCTCGCTGCTGCCGCGGCATCCGTCGCAGGTCTATCAATTTTTGCTCGAGGGTTTGCTGCTGTTTGTGCTGCTCTGGCTGTACGCACGCAAACCACGCAAAACAGGGCAGGTGTCCGCCGCCTTCCTGGTCGGTTACGGCGTGTTCCGTTTCATCGCCGAGTTTTTCCGTGAACCCGACGACTATCTCGGCATCCTGGCCCTGGGCATGAGCATGGGGCAGTGGTTGTGTCTGCCCATGATCGCGGCCGGTGTCTGGCTCTGGTTGTGGGCTCAAAAACGCGGCTGAAAACCGCCTTCTGCCCGGCTAGCGCTTCTTGAGCAGGCTCTCCACTGCGGCGCCCAGCGCCAGCAACTCGCGGTCGGCTCCGCGCCTGCCCACCAGCATCAGGCCAAGCGCCAGCCCGCCTTGCAGCGGCAGCGGCAGGGACAGGGCCGGCAGGTCAAAAAAGTTGAAAACCGAGGGGTTGCGCAGCAGCAGGGCATTGGTGCGTAAAAAAGCCTCTTCATCCTGCACCGCGCTGATCAGCGGTGCCAGCAGCGGCACGGTGGGCAAGACCAGCGCGTCCAGCCCTGCCATGCGGGCATCGAGCGCTGGCAGCAGTGCGGCGCGGGCCTGCTGGATGCCGACATAAGTTGCGGCGTCCAGGGTCTGGCCACGGCGTATGCGGCCCAGCACTATGGGATCGTAGGCTTCAGGCTGGCTGTCCACCCAGTCGCGGTGTATCCAGGCCGCTTCGGCGGCCACCAGGGTGCCACGTTCCTGCAGGCGAAAGGGCTGGCCCAGCAAATCATCGAGGCTTTCGTCGCTGAGCCGTGCGCCCGCGGCGGCGAGCTGGCTCAGGGCGCGCTCCACTGCAGCCAGCACCGCGTCGTCAGCCTGGCTGAACAGCAGTCCGCGTGGCACGCCCAGGCGCAGGCCGGCCACCTGGCGCGCGGGCAGGGGCTCATCGGGCACGCCGGCCAGCACACTGTCTGCGGCTGCGGCATCAGCCACGCTGCGGCACAGCGGCCCCAGCGTGTCCAGCGTGAAGGACAGGGGAAAAGCGCCATCACGCGGAACCCGCGCCTGTGTCGGCTTGAAACCCACCAGGCCGTTGAGGGCTGAAGGAATACGCACCGAACCGCCGGTGTCCGAGCCGATGGCGATCTCACACAGGCCGCGCGCCACCGACACGCCCGCGCCCGAGGACGAGCCCCCCGGGATGCGGCTGTTGTCCAGCGCGTTGCCGGGCGTGCCATGGTGCGGGTTGATGCCCACGCCAGAAAAAGCAAACTCGGTCATATTGGTTTTGCCGATGATGACGGCGCCTGCCGCGCGCAGGCGGCTGACCACCACTGCATCATGCGGGGCCGGTGCGGCATCGCGCAGCAGGGCCGAGCCGGCGGTTGTGGCTTCGCCGGCGACATCAAACAAATCCTTGATGGAGACGATGCGGCCGTCCAGCGGACCGAGTGGGCTAGCCGCCTGGGCACGCAGGTCCGCCGCACGGGCGGCCGCGCGCGCGGCTTCGGGGTACAGGCGCGTGAAAATGCGCCGGCCTTCATCACCTGCGCCGGTGATCAGGGCGAGCGCGGCTTCGAGTTTTTCAGTGGCAGTGTGCTGGGTCATGGATATTTTTTCCGGTCGGGCTGTCAATAGCTCCTGAAATCATAGCGGCTTACGCATGAGAATAAAGGGCTGGCAGCCCATTTGATGCATCAACACGGTCTTGCGGCCGGCGCTGGCACTGCGCTCAGGTCTTCATGTCGACGGCCGCTTTGAACAGGGCGTGCAGCTCCGTTTGCCAGGCGCCTTCGTGGTCCACACCGGTTTGTACCAGCACCGTCTGGGTCGGCAAGTCCACCAGCACACGTTGCCCATGGTGGCCGGCAAAAACCGGCTGGGACCCGTCGGCGCTGGCATGCCACATCAACGCCTTGTAGCCGGCCAGCACGGCCGGCCGCTGCCGCGCAGAGCCGTAGCTGACCTGTTTGTCGCTGTCGCTCCAGCGCGTGCATTCATCGATCCAGGCCGTGCTGACAACCTGCGTGCCATTGATGTTGCCGCGCTGGGCCACCAGCTGGCCCAGCCGGGCCCAGTCGCGCAGCCGTGCACCCACGCCAATGCAGTTGAACTCGTTGAGGCGCGAGTCGGTCAGCCAGGTGGCAGCTGCTTCGGCACCCATGGGTTGCCACAGCGCTGTTTGCGCAAACTCCGACAGGCTTTGCCCGGTGACGCGGCGTATCACCATGCCTATGGTCAGCGGGCACAACTCGTTGTAGTTGAAGCTGCGCCCGGCGTCCTCGCGGCGCTGGTTCCAGCCGGCCACGGTACGGGCGATGTCGGCGTTGGCCCCCAGAAAAGCAGCGGGATAAATCACCGCGTTGTCGCGGTCATGCAGCACCTCTGCGCCGCTGGACATGTTCGACAGGTGCCTGAGTGTCACGCCGCCGTGCAGGCTGCCCTGCAGCTCGGGGAGGTAACGCTGCGCCGGGTCGTCGTAGGAGGCGATCAGGCGCCGGTCCAGGCAAATGCCCAGCAGCAGGGAAGTCACACTTTTGGCCATGGACCAGCTGGTCAGCCGCATGTTTGCCGTGCGCTGGTGGCGGTAACTCTCGTGCCAGATTTCGCCTTTGCGGGCGATCAGCAGGCCCGTGACGGGCCATTGGTCCAGATAGTCCTGCGGGCTGCGCTGGAACAGACCGAAGCGGTAGCGCAAATCAGGGCGCAAGGCCTGCGTCAGCGGGCTGACAACGCTGCCGGCGGCGATGTTGCGGTGTTTGATCATCTGTTCATAACCACCCGAATAGTTGCCCACGCGAAAGCTGCGGCCTTTTTCAAAGCCGCCGCCCCAGCCGGTCGGGTAACCGGCACTGGCACCCCAGCTGTCTGTGGCTTGCGCGAAACCGGGCAGGGCGGCGAGGGCGGCGGTACCGGCCGCGCCGGCCAGAACGTGTCTGCGTTGCATGGGCTTATTCCTTGTGCTTGCTTGGCTACTGAGCTTGCCTGCCTAATATACAAGCAGCCTGCGTCCTATCATCGCCGGATGACCATGACCACCCCCACCGACCTTCGCCCCCTGTTTGATGCCCAGCACCGCGCCAGCCGCGTGCAGATCGAGGTACCGCTGGCCCTGCGCCGGGACCGGCTGCAGCGCATGCAGCGCCTGCTCGACGAGCACGGCCCGGCGCTGGCGCTGGCCGTGCAGGCCGACTTCGGCGTGCGTTCGCCGCAGCTGACCGAAATTGCCGACTTGCTGACCCTGCGACTGATGCTCACCGGCACGCTGAAGCACCTGGCGAGGTGGATGAAGCCGGTGCGTGTTCGCACGCCCATCTACCTGCAGCCTTCGCGTGCCTTCCTGCAACGCCAGCCGCTCGGGGTTGTCGGTGTGATCTCCCCCTGGAACTACCCGGTGCAGCTTGCTCTGGGCCCGGTCATCACCGCGCTGGCTGCGGGCAACCGGGTGATGCTCAAGCCCAGCGAGCTGACGCCACAGACCTCGGCGCTGATGGCCGAGCTGATCGGTCAGGCCTATGTGGCCGACGAGGTCTGTGTGGTGCAGGGCGACGGCGGCGTGGCCGCAGCCTTTGCCGCGCTGCCGTTTGACCACCTGTTTTTCACCGGGTCCACCGCCGTGGGCCGCAAGGTCGCCGAGGCCGCTGCGGCCAACCTCACGCCCACCACGCTGGAACTGGGCGGCAAGTCGCCCTGCATCGTCGATGTCTCCTGCGACCTGGACGCCGCTGCGATCAAGATCGCGCATGGCAAGCTGCTCAACGCCGGGCAGACCTGCATTGCGCCCGACTACGTGCTGGTGCCGCAGGGCAGGGAAGCCGCGTTTGGCGAAGCCTTCACGCGTGCGGTGGCAAAACTCTTTCCGACGATTGCCGGCAACCCCGACTACGCGTCCATCATCAGCCCGCGCCATCACGAACGCCTGCAGGCGCTGCTGGCGCAGGCCGAAGCCGGCGGCGCGCGGCTGCAGGTGGTCAATCCTGGCAATTCGGCGGCCACGGCCTCCCGGCAGATGGCGCCGGTGCTGGTGTTTGACACGGCTGCCGACGCCAAACTGCTCAGCGAAGAAATTTTCGGCCCCGTTCTGCCGGTGCTGGCCTATGCGACCATCGATGAAGCCATTGGCTACATCAACGCGCGGCCGCGTCCGCTGGCGCTGTACTGGTTCGGCACGGACACGGCCGCGCGCGACGACGTGCTGGCGCGCACCGTCAGCGGCGGCGTCACCGTCAACGAAACGCTGATGCACGTCGCCCACGAGAACCTGCCTTTCGGCGGCGTGGGCGAGAGCGGCTGGGGCAGCTACCACGGCGAAGCCGGCTTTCTGCGCCTGACGCAGCAAAAGCCGGTGCTGGTGCAGTCGACGTGGGCGCGCGGCGACCTGTTTTATCCGCCGTATGGCCATCGTTTCGACCAGATCATGGGGCTGCTCAAGCGCTGGTTGTGAATGCAGGCCTGCCGCCCATGACCGGAGACGGTTTCTACCAGCTGCTGGCCGACGCGGTGCTGGCGCTGCACCTGGCGCTGGTGTTGTTTGTTGTGGGTGGACTGCTGGTGGTGGTGGCCGGCAACTGGCGGCGCTGGCACTGGGTCAATGCCCTGTGGTTGCGGCTGGTCCATCTGGCGGCGATTGTGTTTGTGGTGCTGCAGGCCTGGCTGGGCCAGGTCTGCCCGCTGACCACGCTGGAGATGGCGCTGCGTGCCCGCGCCGGCGCCAGCACCTACGGCGGTGGCTTCATCGCGCACTGGATGCAGCGGCTGCTGTATTACGACGCGCCCGACTGGGTGTTTATCGCGCTCTATTCGGTGTTTGGCCTGCTGGTGATGGCCTGCTGGTTTTATTTTCCGCCCGTCCCGCGCCGCCACAGGGCACCCCGGTAGCTCCATTTTTGATAGCTGCTTGCGTATGCCGGTAAAGGGCTGTGGCCCATTTTTGCCTCAAGCCCGGGCGCAGACCCACTAACGCGGCGTGCCAAACACCTGGACCCAGTAAATGCCGTTGCTGCCGGTCTTGCTGTTGCCCAGCGCAAACGCAACCCCCGTCTCCTGAAAAGCTGGCGACATGATGCTGGCGCAGTGGCTGGGGCTGTTCAGCCAGCCCTGAACCGCGGTGTCGGCCTGTATCAGTCCGGTGGCAATGTTTTCGCCTATGGTGCGCCAGCGGTAGCCAAGCCGGTTGGCGCGCAAGTCGGCGGTGCTGCCGTCGCGGCCGGTGTGGCTGAAGTAACCATGGGTGGCCATGTCAAGGGCATGCACCGCAGCGACCTGCTGCAAGGTGCTGTTTGGCAGCAGGGGCGGCGCGGGCGCAAAGTGGTCGTTACCACAGCGGCGGGGTCGGGTGCGCGCCTCGTTGACCAGCGCCACGATGCGCGCCTGCATCTCATCGGCCTGGCCCGCCCCCGGCGGTGAAAAGCGCGCCGCCACCAGCAGCCAGGTCAGTTTGCCGCGCTGGTGAAAACCGGCCTCGGCCAGCTCCGGGTGCATCACAACACTGCACGATGTGTCCAGCGTCCTGCGGGCCAGCGCGGCTTCGCCCGTTGCGCCACGCACATTGATTTGTGCTGCCCGCAGCGCGCGGTAACCGACGGCGCGCAGCGCGTCGTCCATGCCGCCGCCGTTCGCGATCAGCATCGCTGCGCGCGAGAGACTGGGGTTTTCAAGCAGCGGCGTGGCGGGTTTGGCACCGCTTTCGCAGCCCTGCCGGCGCACCGTGTTCAGTGCGTCCAGCAGGCCGGGGTGATCTGCCACGGCCTGGGCCTGGCTGCCGGCCGACAGCACGCTCAAAACCAAGGCACACAGGGCGTGGCGTGTCAGGAGGGCACTGGGTTTGGGCATGTGTCCATGATAGCCATGCTGTGTGTCGCTGCTGTGCGGCGTGCCGGACCTGCGCTTCAAGTCACTGTGGTTTTGACAGCTGCTTGCGCATGCCCCTAAAGGGTTAAAGCCTGTTTTTGCCCTGAAAGTGGCTGGGCGGCTGCCCCATGGCGGCCTTGAACATCGCGGAAAAAGCGCTGTCGCTGGCATAACCGCTGGCTGCCGCCACCAGGCTGACAGGTGTGCCGCGGGCCAGCAGCGGCAACGCGTGCGCCAGCACGGCCTGCTGGCGCCACTGCTGGTAGCTCTGGCCCAGCTCGGTCTGGAACAGCCTGGCCAGCGTGCGTTCGCTGGCGCCTATGCCCGTCGCCCATTCGGCCAGCGTGGCGCGATCGGACGGTGCGCGCAACACCGCCTCACACAAGGCGCGCAGGCGCTTGTCGCCAGTTTGCGGATGTGGCATGGGCACGCCCAGCGCCTGCGTGCTGGCGCGGGACAGTTCGTCCAGCACCAGCCCGGTCAGCAGTTGCTCGCGCGCCCGGTCCAGCGGGCCCGCGTCAAGCGCGTGTATGGCTTCCCGCAGCAGCGCCGACACCACCATCACGCGGCAAGTGCTCCAGCCCGGCGGTGTGGCGCTGGCGTCGATGTACAGCGTGCGGAACTCGGCGGCCTCCAGCACAGTGATGTGGTGCTGCGCGCCGGGTGCTATCCACACGGCCCGCGACGGCGGCACGATGTAGGTGATCTCGTCGGCCTTGTGCCGGCTTTGCTCTGCCGTCACCTGCACGATGCCGGTGGCGCAGTAAGCCAGTTGCGCCCAGGCATGGGCATGGGGTTCGAAATGGCTGTCCACCGGCATGGAGCGGGCGCGTACACGCACCGGCCGGTCGCGGCTGGGCGTGAACGGGTCGGTGTCGCCGACCGGCATGAAAAAAAGACGCGGCTGGCGGGCCATGGGCTCCATTGCAGTAGGTGTGCTTTGTCTGAAATTCGCTGAATGATGGCTTTTCGTCGCGTTTCAGCAGCGAAGCCTGATACTACGATAGCGCCATGAGCACAGCAAGCACCCTGCAAGACCCCGGCGTGGTTCCCCTGCGCACGGATGCCAGTGTGATTGGTCTGGTGGGTCTGGCCCACCTGATCAGCCACTTCAGCCAGCTTTTGCTGGCGCCGCTGTTTCCGTGGCTGAAAGACGAATTCAGCGTCAGCTACGCCGAGCTCGGTTTTCTGATGACCATCTTTTTTGTCGTGTCCTGCGCAGTGCAGGCCTTGTCGGGCTTCTGGGTGGACCGTTTTGGCCCGCGCCCCATCCTGTTTGCCGGGCTCAGCCTGATAGGCCTCGCCGCTTTTGGTTATGCGCTGAGCAGCAGCTACTGGATGCTGGCCGGTTTTGCCGCGCTGGCCGGCATGGGCAACGGCGTGTTTCACCCGGTGGACTACACCCTGCTCAACCGCAAGGTCAGTGGCCCGCGTCTCGGCCATGCCTACAGCGTGCACGGCATCACCGGCAGCCTGGGCTGGGCGCTGGCGCCGGCCCTGGTGGTGCCGCTGACCTTTGCGTATTCGTGGCGCGTGGCGCTGACGGCCGCCGGTGTGCTGGCCTTTGTGGTGCTGGCGGTGCTGCTGCTGCACCGCGACAAGCTCACCCTCGCGGTGGTGCCGCCGGTCAAAGGTGCGGCGGTGGCCGACAACTCGCTGGACTTCCTCAAGATCCCTGCGGTCTGGATGTGTTTTGCGTTTTTCTTCTGGTACGCGATTGTGCTCAGCGTGGTGCAGGCCTTTGCGCCGGAGGCTGCGCGCCAGCTTCATGCGGTGCCGCTGGGGCTGGTGGCGATGTGCCTGACGATTTACATGGTGTGCAGCGCCAGCGGCATGGTGCTGGGCGGTTTTCTGGCTTCGGACCCGTCGCGTTGTGAGCGCATTGTGGGTGCCGGCTTTGGCGTGGCGGCGGTGATGGCTTTGCTGCTGGCCCTGGGCAGCCTGTCGGCGTGGATGGTGCCGGTGCTGTTTGGCGCCATGGGTTTTGCCTCGGGTATGGCCGGGCCTTCACGCGACCTGCTGGTCAAACGCTCCACACCTGAAAACGCATCGGGCCGTGTGTATGGCGTGGTGTATGCGGGGCTGGACATCGGACAGGCCATCTCGCCGCTGATCTTCGGCCTGATGATGGACCATGGCCAGTACCGTGGCGTGTTGCTGGGCCTGGCGCTGATGCAGGGCGTGCTGATTGCCAGTGCCTTCAACGTGCGGCGGGTGCGGCGCACCGTGCTGCTTGCGGCCTGAATCAAACCGCCGTCTGGCCAAAGGGTGGCTCAGAAAGCGGGAAACGGGGCTTGATGCCGGGGCCAGGCCAGGGTGTGCGCTCATTCGCCCGCAGCATTGACGCGGTCGCGGCGCTTTTCACTGCGCAGCACAAAAAGGCCGGAGGCTATCAGCAGCGCGATCCCGCCCCATGCCAGCGCATTCGGCATCTCGCCCCACACCAGGTAGCCAACGACCAGGGCCACCAGCAGGCCGCTGTAGCGAAACGGTGCCACCAGCGTCATCTCGCCGTGGCGCATGCTGTTGATGATGAAGTAATAGCCACCCGTGAGGAACACCGAGGCCAGCGACAGCAGGCCGAACTCGAACAGGCCAAAAGGTTTCCACCCCTGCATCAAAGACCCCAAGCCCGACACCACGGTGACGGCCACCGCGGTGGCAAGTGTGATCAGGATGGACGGGACCCCGGCGTGGATGCGGCGCGTCATCAGGTCGCGTGCCGCGTGAAACAGCGTGCCCAGCAGGCAGACCAGCGCCCAGGCGTTAAAACCTTCAGCGCGTGGCTGGATCACCAGCAATACGCCGAGGAAACCGGCACCCACCGCCAGCCAGCGCGCGCCGCGCACCCGCTCGGCCATGAAAAGCGCAACAAACAGCGTCATGAACAGGGGCGCCGCCAGGTTGATGGCGGTGGCGTTGCCAATAGGCAGGTGAAACAGCGATCCCAGGTACAACATCGTCGCGATGGCATCGACCAGCGCGCGGCCCGCCACCCAGCCGCGTGTGGCCTCACGCATGCGCGAGCTCGCACCCAGCGCATGGGCCACGGCCAGCACCAGCAGCACCGACATCAAGCCACGTATGAAGATCAGTTGTGCGCTGGGCATGCTCTGGCTGGCAAACTTGACGAGGGCGTCGTTGGTGACGAAGCAACCCATGGCGGCCACCATGCAGACAATGCCGCGGCGGTTGGCGGCGGCGGAAACACCCAGGCTCATGGCAGAAGCATCAATTCAGAAAAGTCCACGCTGTCGCCGCGCCCAGCAGCAGGCAGAGCAGGGGGATGTAAAAAACCAGCGCGCGCCCTGTAGGGGTGGACGGTTGGCCGCAAAGCAGCAGCAGGCCCAGGGTGAACAGCGCCGTCGGTTCGGGCGCCATGCCGAAGAGCTCGGTCTGCTCCCACGGCCGGTCCAGGGCCAGGCCCAGCAGCGGGTACAACAGGCCCGCAGCGGCCAGCAGCCCGCCCAGACCACGCGCGCTGCCCCCCGGCTGCGGGGCGGGTTTGCCGGGTCGCAGTGCCAGGCCGGCCAGAAGCAGCGCCTGCACCGCAAAGGCGACGGCCACATACTGTGCGGCCCAGTTGATGCTGGCGTATCGCTCCCAGAGAAAAGCCCAGCCCACCCACAACCAGGCGGCTGCGAGCCCCAGGGCGATCCAGCGAAAGTTTTGCGCTGGCCGGGTGGCAGCGAGCCAGAGCGCGGCCAGCCCTGCGGCCAGCAGCGGCAATTGCAGAGGCCAGAAGTCGCGGTTGTAGAGTTCCACCATTCGCCAGTAAGTCCTGGGTGCATACATCAGGAAGTCCGACAGCGTGTAGGTCGACCATTCCGGCATGGTTTTGATCCGCGCTTAAAGCTTTGCGACGTGCTCGGCCATGCGCTGGCGCAGGGCCGCGTCGGGCATCCGGCCGCGCGCCGCGCCCATGTTCTCGCGCAGGTGGACGGGGTTGCCGGTGGCCGGGATGGCGCAGGTGACGGCAGGGTGCGAAACGACAAACTTCAGCGCCACCTGCGCCCAGTTCGTGCAGTCGATCTCGGCCGCCCAGGCCGGCAGCGGGTGCCGCTGCAACTGGCGCAGCAGCGCACCTTCGCGGAACGGACGGTTCACCAGCACCGCGATGCCGCGTTCGCGCGCCAGCGGCAGCAGGCGCTGCTCGGCCTCGCGGTCCAGCAGGTTGTAGCTGAGCTGCACAAAGTCCATGCGCTGGCTGCGCATGAGCTGTTCGAACTCGCTGTGGCGCCGTCCTTCGGATGTGGTGATACCCACGTAGCGCAACTGGTTTGCGGCTTTCATGGCCTGCAGCAGCGGCAGCTGTTTTTCCCAGGCGAGCAGGTTGTGGACCTGCAGCAGGTCAAAACGCGGCACCTGCCAGAACTTGCGCGAGGCCCCGATCTGCGCCGCGCCGTCGGAACTGGTCCAGACCTTCTCCGCTGAAAACACCTTGGACTGCCCCCCCAGCTTTTGCAGCGCCTCGCCGATCACCCCCTGCGAGGAACCGTACATGGGTGATGAATCGATCAGCTTGCCGCCAGCGGCGAAGAACTGCCGCGTGACCTCGACACATTGCTCGCGCGCTGCACGGTCATTGCCGACATTGAAGGTGATCCAGCTGCCGAGTCCGATCACCGGGATCTGTTCGCCAGAGGACGGGATGGGCCGGGTCAGTATTTGTGGTTGGACAGGGGTTTGTGCCAGCGCGCCTGGTGTGGCCAGGGCGGGCACAAGCTGCAGCAATAGATCGCGGCGTCTCATGGTGAGGGCCTCCGTAGGAACAGGCCCCAGACCGTATCACATGGGGCGCATCGTCGTGGGGCGATGGTGCACAAGCCCTGAAGTGAAACCGGGCTTCAGACCGCGCAGCGGTGCCTGGCGATGCAGGTGTCCAGCACCTCGGCAGTTTCGCGTTGCCACCAGTTGCCGCTGGAGAAAATCTCGACCTCGCTGTAGCCGGCAAAACCCTGGCCCTCGACCCAGCCGCGAATGCGCGGAATGTCGATGACCCCGTCGCCCATCATGCCGCGGTCTTCGAGCAAATGGGTGGTGGGTGTCAGCCAGTCGCAGACGTGGAAGGCCAGCAGGCGCTCCTTGCCGGCGCGCTGGATTTGCGCTTCGAGTTTCGGGTCCCACCAGACGTGGTACACATCGACCGCCACACCCAGCGCGCCACTCTTGGCCGGGTCGAGCGCGTCGCAGACGTCGAGCGCCTGCTCCAGGGTGTTGATGCAGGCGCGGTCGGCCGCATACATCGGGTGCAGCGGCTCGATGGCCAGCGGCATCCTGTTGGCTTTGGCGTACTCCAGCAGATCGGCAATGCCGTCGCTGACCTGGCTGCGCGACAGGGCGATGTCTTTGTGTGCGGCTGTTCCGGCCAGCGCGCCGGGCAGGGCGCCGACCACCAGCACCAGGCAGGTCGCATTGAGCTCACAGGCCTCGTCCACGGCGCGGCGATTGTCCTCACGCGCGGCCTGGAGGCCGGCAGCGTCGGCGGCCGGGAACATGCCGCCACGGCAGTAGCCCGACAGCTCCAGGCCATGGGTCTTGACGAGTTTGGAGATGACCGGCAGCCCGGCGGCAGCGACCTGGTCGCGCCAGGGCGAGATCGCCCGGATGCCGCGCTGCGCGCAGGCTTCGATGATGTCGGTCAGCGGCTGTTCGACACTGCGGCTTTTGCGCACGGTCGCGGTGTTGATGGAGAGCCAGCGGTGGTCTGTGGAGAAGTCGCGCATTGTCAATGTCCTGTCATGCCGGACCTGATCCGGCATCCATGTTGGCGCGCCTGGATGGATCCCGGGTCGAGCCCGGGATGACAGGCGCGGCGGGTTTAGTGTTCAACGCCGTGTAATGCCAGCAGCGTCTTCATACGCCGAACCGCCAGCTCGGGCTGCTCCAGCAGGTTGGCGGCATCGGCCAGCCGGAACAGCTCGGCGAAATGCTGCAGCGAACGGGTGCTTTGCTGGCCGCCGACCATGGTGAAGTGCTTCTGGTGGCCATTGAGCCAGGCCATGAACACCACGCCGGTTTTGTAAAAACGCGTGGGCGCGGCAAAGATGTGGCGCGACAGCGGCACGGTGGGGCCGAGGATGGCGTGGAATTTTTCCAGATTGCCCTGGGCCAGTTCGCCGAGCGCGGCGCTGGCAGCCGGTGCGATCGCGTCGAAGATGCCCAGCAGCGCATCGCTCTGGCCATGGAACAACTCGCTGCCCTCGCCGTCACCGGCGATCAGCTCGGCGTAGTTGAAGTCGTCGCCGGTGTACATGCGCACGCCTGGCGGCAGGCGCCGGCGCATGGCGATTTCCTTGTCTTTGTCGAGCAGGGAGATCTTGATGCCGTCGACCTTGTCTGGGTGCGCGTTGATGATGCCCAGCGCGGTGTCCATGGCTTTTTCGACATCGCTGCTGCCCCAGTAGCCGGCCAGCGCCGGGTCAAACATCTCGCCCAGCCAGTGCAACACCACCGGCTGTTTCGCCTGGCTCAGGATGCGGTCATAGACACGTTCGTAATCGGCAGGGCTTTTGGCCACCCGGGCCAGCGCGCGGCTGGCCATGACGATCAGTTTGCCGCCGAGTTTTTCAATCGCCGCCATCTGCTCTTCGTAGCCGGCGATGACCTCATCAACGGTCTTGACGTTCTCCAGCACCAGGTGATCGGTGCCGCAACCCGAGGCGACCAGCGCCCCCGGAACATGCTTCGCGGCCTCGAGTGAGCGGTGTATCAGCTTCAGCGAAGTCGGCCAGTCCAGGCCCATGCCGCGCTGCGCCGTGTCCATGGCCTCGGCCACACCCAGGCCCAGCGACCACAGGTGGCGGCGGTAGGCGATGGTGGCGTCCCAGTCGACCGCACAAGCGATCCAGGGATCGACCACGGCCAGCGGGTCAGCCACCACGTGGGCCGCCGAGTAGGCGATGCGGTTGAAGGCCAGGCCAGCCGCCGGCCGGACCGGTGTGTTGCCGCGCAGTGTGTAAGGCTGCAGCTTGCCCGCAGCGGTGGGCAATGTGAGAGTCAACGCCATGAAACCTGCCTTTTATGCATCAAATATGCCTCTGGCCCTTGTCCGACGGGCGCAGGCAGCTATCAAACCTGTAGCGCCGGAATATCCACCCAGCGGCGTTCTTTCCAGCTTTCGAGTGCGGCCTCGACCAGTTGCACGCCTTTGGCGCCTTCTGGCAAAGTCCATTTGTAGGGCTCGTTTTCGACCACGTGGCGGATGAAATGCTCCCACTGGATCTTGAAGCCGTTGTCGTAAGTCTGCGAGTCCGGCACTTCCTGCCACTGGTCGAAGAAGTTCATCATCTGTTTTTCGTCCGGGTTCCACACCGGGCGCGGTGTGGTGACGCGGCTTTGCGCGCGGCACGAACTCAATCCGGCTACCGCCGACCCATGGGTGCCATCCACATGGAAGGTCACCAGGTCGTCGCGGCGCACACGTGTGGCCCAGGACATGTTCATTTGCGCAATGACGTTCTCGCCGTTGTGGCCTGTGAGCTCGGCCGTCGCGTAGGCGGCATCGTCGGCGGTCGCCTTGTAAGGCTTGCCGGCTTCATCCCAGCGCTCGGGAATGTGGGTCGCGCCCAGGCAGGAGATGGACCTGACCTCGCCGAACAGGTTGTCCAGCACGTAGCGCCAGTGGCACATCATGTCCAGGATCATGCCGCCGCCATCTTCTTGCCTATAGTTCCAGCTCGGACGCTGGATAGGCTGCAGGTCGCCTTCGAACACCCAGTAGCCGAACTCCAGCCGCACCGACAGCATCTTGCCGAAGAAGCCGGCGCGGCGCAGCATGTCGAGCTTGCGCAGGCCCGGCAGAAAAAGCTTGTCCTGCACCGCGCCGTGTTTCAGGCCGGACTTTTCAGCCAGGCGGGCAATCTCGACGGCTTCGTTGAGGTTGGTGGCAATCGGCTTTTCGCAGTACACATGTTTGCCGGCGCGTATGGCTTTTGCCAGCAAGGTGGGGCGCATCTGCGTGGTGCCGGCGTCGAAGAAGATGCTGTCGTCCTTGTTCTTCAGCGCTTCGTCGAGGTCGGTGCCCCAGCGTGAGATGCCCCAGGTTTTGGCAAGCGCTTCGATTTTTTCGGCGTTGCGGCCAATCAGGATGGGGTCGGGCATCACCTTGTCGCCATTGGAAAGCGTGACGCCGCCCTGTTTGCGGATCGCGACGATGGAGCGGATCAGGTGCTGGTTCATGCCCATGCGTCCGGTGACGCCGTGCATGATGAGTCCTAGTCGTTGTGTAGCCATGGGGTCCTTGGAGAGGAGGTGGGAAATGCGGCGGCCCCACCCTGGTCACGCCGGGGCTTGTTTTCGGGGCGGGGGGCGCGGGGGGGGACTTGCCGGGTTTACTGGGCGGGCTGCAGGCCTGCGGCCTTGACCAGCACCGCGTTGCTCTTGATCTCGTCCTTGATGTAGCTGTCGAACTGCTCAGGCGACAGCGTCCAGGCATCGGCGCCCAGCGCCGCGAAACGCTCCTTGACTTCAGGCGTGTTCAGCGCCTTGACCACTTCGTCGTGCAGGCGGTTGACGATGTCGCGCGGCGTCTTGGCCGGGGCCATCATGCCGATCCAGAAGTTGAACTCGGAGCCGGGCACACCGGCCTCTGCCGTGGTGGGCACCTGGGGCAGGGCGGTCGCGCGTTTCGGTGATCCGACGGCCAGCGCCACCAGCTGGCCGCTGCGGATTTGCCCTATCACCGGCGCAATCGGTGAGAAGTAGTAGTCGACGCGGCCGGAGATCACCTCGGTCACGGCCTCTGCTGACCCTTTGAAGGGGATGTTGGTCGCGTCGATTTTGGCGGCAAGCTTGAATTTTTCGGCATTCAGGTGGGTGGCACTGCCCTGGCCTGCCGAGGCGAAGTTCATGCTGCCCGGCTTGGCGCGCGCGGCGGCCAGCAGTTCCTGCAGGGTCTTGATGTTTTTTGACGGCGACATCACCAGCACATTGGGGGTGCTGGAGATGGGTGTCACACCCACAAAGTCGGTGGTGGTGTCGAAGGGCAGTTTGGCAAAGGTCGAGGGGCTGACCGTGTGTGAGGACGAGTGGACCATGATGGTGTAGCCGTCCGGCGCTGCCGTGGCCACGGCTTGCTGGCCTATGGTGCCGCTGGCGCCGCCGCGGTTGTCGATCACCAGCGTCTGGCCCATGCTCTGGCCCATCTTGTCGGCGATGGCGCGGGCAATGATGTCGGTGGTGCTGCCGGCAGCAAAAGGCACGATCACACGTATCGGCTTGTTCGGGTAAGCGCCCTGGGCGTGGGCTGCCAGGGGGGACAGGGCTGCGGCGCAGCTGAGGCTCAGGCTGGCCAGTACGGCGCGACGGGTGAATTTCATGCGTTTGTCTCCTGAAGAAGGTCAAAAAAAGGCGCTGTGCAGTGGGGGCGAAGACCGCCGTCCTGCTTTGTGGTGGCCGTAGTCTACGCTTAATTCACCATTAAGTGAATTAGAAAATTGTAAAAAAACCGGCACCCCTGCGTCAATGGGGGTCTGGTATCAGTTTCTAAGTACATACCCGAGGATAACTTCGCACATGTGGGAGAGCCGTTCGTGGCGCGCTTTGGGTGTCATCAGGTCACGCCCGAATATGGCTGAAAGCGTGTGGTTGTTCGACAGGTAGAAGTAGGACATGCCGGCAATCGAGACGTAAAGCTGCACCGGATCAATGCCGCCGCGAAACAGGCCTTCGGCGCGCCCGCGCTCGAGGATTTCGGCCAGTGTTTCGATCAGCGGCGAATTGGTTTCCCGGGCCCGGCTGGACATCGCCAGATGCCGCCCCTGGTGCAGGTTTTCACTGTTGAGCAGCGTCAAAAACTCCGGGTGCTCGAGGTAGTACTCCCAGGTGAATTCGGTCAGCCGCCGTATCGCCTGGGCCGGCGCCATGTCGCGCAGGTGCAGCTTTGTTTCCGCCTCGCGGATGTCGGCATAGGCGTTTTCCAGCACCGCCAGAAACAGCTCGTCCTTGCTTTTGAAGTAGTAGTAAATCAGGCGCTTGTTGACGTCGGCACGTTCGGCGATCCGGTCCACCCGGGCACCGCCCAGGCCGTGTTGTGCAAACTCGTCGCGGGCCGCCAGCAGGATGGCGAGCTGGGAGCGGTCGGCATCGCGCGAGCGTGGTTCGGCGGTTTTGGCAGTTTTTGTTTTTGGGGTCGGCATGGCGGGTAATTTAACTGTTTGGTGAATTAATACAAGCTGTGCAAAAAACCTGAGACGCAACCATAGCGCTGAGGCGGGCAGCCCTCCATAATGAAGCAGGTACCGACCGGCCGCGCCGGTGCCGAACTGCAAGGAGACAGGCATGAACAATTCAGGCACACCCAAAGACGGCGACTTTGCCCACTGGGTCGAAGCCCAGGCCGAGGCGCTGAAATTCGAGCTCGGTGAAAAATTCCCGGTGCCGCCTACCGAGTTGCATTCTCCGTCCGTGCATGTGGAAACCGGCCGGCAGAAACTCGAGGAGGTGCTGCTCGAGCATGAAGAGCCCACGGCCGAGTTTCTGGAGGAGTTGAAGGCACTCGAAGAAGCGCCGCCGCTCAGCGACGAAGAACTGGCCCGGCAGGCGCTGGAGGCCGGCGGCGGCGACGGCGACAACACCACCCCTGAATAACTGGCCCCCACGGTCGCTCACTTCGTGTAGCTCCCTGCACCTTGCAGGCCGCCGCTCGCCAGAGGCTTCGCTTCTGATACCTGTCCAAACCTGCTCAAGCAGGTTTGGAGCCGCAGGCACCAGCCCCGAGGGGGCCGCTGCGCCTGCGGTCTGGCAAAGCCAGTCCCGCGGCCCCTGCTGGTACGAAAAGAGCCTTGCACCTTGCGGCGCTGCGCCTGCGTGTGTTCCAACGGCACAATATTGGCATGACAACACAAATTGCCGGCCATCTTCTTGTTCAATGCCTTGTGGCCCAGGGCGTCACCCATGCCTTTGGTGTCCCCGGTGAAAGTTATCTGGCCGTGCTCGACGGCTTTCATGCTTATCACGAGCAGATCCGCTTCATCATCAACCGGCAGGAGGGCGGCGCCGCCTTCATGGCTGAAGCGCATGGCAAGCTCAGCGGCCGGCCCGGCATCTGTTTTGTCACGCGTGGCCCGGGCGCGACCAACGCGTCCATAGGCGTGCACACGGCTTTCCAGGACTCCACGCCGATGATTTTGTTTGTCGGTGATGTGGCCAGCGACACCCGCGACCGGGAAGCCTTCCAGGAGGTGGACTACAGCAGCTTTTTTGGACCTTCCACCAAGGGCATGGCCAAACGGGTGGAACGTATCGACGATGCGCGCCGCATCCCCGAATACCTGGCGCGGGCCTTTGCCACCGCGATGAACGGCCGGCCCGGGCCGGTGGTGCTGGTGCTGCCCGAAGACATGCTCACGCAAATGGTGGATGTGGAGCCGCTGCCGCGCGTGGAAGCGGTTGAGGCCTGGAGCGACCCCGGCTCACTGCGCCGCTTGCGCGAGATGCTGCTGCAGTCCGAGCGTCCGCTGGTGATTGCCGGCGGCGGCGGCTGGACGCCGCAGGCGGCGCAGGCGCTGCAGCGTTTTGCCGAAAACTGGTCGCTGCCGGTCGGCAACGCCTTCCGTTTCCAGGACACTTTTGACAACCACCATCCGCTGTATGCCGGCGATGTCGGTATTGGCCTGAACCCGAAACTCGCGGCGCGTATCAGGCAGGCCGACCTGATTCTCGCGATCGGCCCGCGCCTGGGCGAGATGACCACGGGCGGCTACACATTGATCGAGGCACCCAGGCCGAAGCAGAAGCTGGTGCACATCCACGCCAGCGCCGAAGAGCTCAACCGCGTGTTCCAGGCCGACCTGGCGATCAACGCCACCATGAACGCGGCGGCGCGATCGCTCGAGGTCTTGACGGCGCCGGTGAATGTGCCCTGGCAGGCCTGGGCCGAGTCCGCCCATACCGACTACCTGGCCAATATAGACCCCGCCAACGGCGGCGTGGTGCTGCCGGGGACCATAGACATGCCGGCCATCGTCGCGACGCTGAAGAAGCTGCTGCCCGAAGATGCGGTGCTGACCAACGGCGCCGGCAATTTCGCCAGCTGGGTGCACCGCTTCTTCCAGCACCACGGCCTGGTCAAGGGCCTGAAGACGCAGCTGGCGCCCACCGTCGGCGCCATGGGTTACGGCGTGCCGGCCGGCATTGCCGCGAATATCGTCTCCGGCCGCACGGCTTTCACGATCGCCGGTGACGGCGACTTTTTGATGAACGGCCAGGAGCTGGCCACGGCAGTGCAGCATGGCGCCAAAAGCATTGTGCTGCTGCTCAACAACGGCATGTACGGCACCATCCGCATGCACCAGGAGCGCGAGTACCCGCGCCATGTCAGCGGCTCGAATTTGCAGAACCCGGACTTCTGCGCACTCGCGCGGGCTTACGGCTACACCGCTACCCGCATTACGCGCACCGAAGAGTTTGAAGCCGTTTTGCGGCAGGCCTTGCAGGGCAAGGAGGGCGCACTGATAGAAATCATGCTGGACCCGGAAGTCATCAGCACACGCGGCACGCTGTCAGCAATCACGAATGCAGCGGAGGTCTGAGTTCAGCTTCGGGTGAGGCTCCTCTTTGCAAGCAGGGGCCGCGGATCTGGCTTT
This sequence comes from Asaia bogorensis, assembly GCA_943371375.1. GTDB lineage: Bacteria > Pseudomonadota > Gammaproteobacteria > Burkholderiales > Burkholderiaceae_C > Polaromonas. Next base: position 90,117 of record CALRUM020000007.1, on the reverse strand, counting down.
GCCAGTCCGCAGGCGCAGCGCCCCCTCGGGGGGCAGAGAGCTACGCGCAGCGAGCGAACGTGGGGGCTGTATCCGGGCATAAAAAAAGGGCCACTTGCGTGGCCCTTTCGGCGGGTTCCTGTGCCACGCGAACGTGGCGCGGAACCTTTGCGTCGATTTACTTGACGTGCTTGCCGATCAGGCCAGCCATCTCGAACATCGACACCTGCGCCTTGCCGAAAACGGCGCGCAGTTTTTCGTCGGCATTGACCATGCGCTTGTTGATCTTGTCCTGCAGACCCTTGGCCTTGATGTAGACCCAGAGTTTGCGCACGATCTCGGTACGGGGCAGCGCAACAGCGCCAACCACGGCCGACAGGGCAGGGCTCAATGTCAGTGGCTTCATGAACGCTGCGTTGGGCGTACGCTTTTTGGCGGGCGCTTTTTTCGCAGGGGCTTTTTTTGCCACTACCTTTTTTGCAGGGGCTTTTTTCGCCACTACTTTTTTAGCCGGTGCTTTTTTCGCAGGGGCTTTTTTCGCTGGAGCTGCTTTCTTCGCAGCTACTTTCTTTGCCGGTGCAGCCTTTTTTGCGGCTGCTTTTTTTGCCGGTGCTTTTTTTGCAGTTGCCATGATTGATTTTCCTTCTAGAAGTTGATAAATCACCAATGCAGATAACTACTCTTCACTGGCACTGCGGATGCTACTGGAGAAAACCGCTGTTTCATAGGGAAAATGCAATTTTTTTGGGTCTGGATGTTGCAGATTTACTTCGAGGAAGTCTGAAAAAGCGCTGCATGCTGCGGTCCTTTCTGCAGGACAGGCGTGTGGGAGGGCGGGTTTGTGCCTTGCCAGAGGCCGCGCCAGGGCCTGCGTCATGGCCTGCAGACCTGTTCACCCAGCACCCGAGAAAGACGGCTTAACACCGCGCCAGCACACAGCATTTGCCCCGGAGCGCCTTTGCAGCGCGGTATGCTTGTGAACACTTTCGCCTGCATGTCCACCCTCTTTTTTGTCACTGAAAGGCATCTCCCCATGACAAGCCCGTCAACCAGTCAGCGCTTTGCCACCTGCGATTTGTGCGACGCTCATAAAAACGACAGCACGGGACAATTTCGCGTGTTGCCGCCTGTGTTTCGTGCCTTCGGGGGCGTAGCTTCCTTCTGCGGCCCGGTGGTCACGGTCAAATGTTTTGAGGACAACTCGCTGGTCAAGGCGGCGGTGGATGGCAGCGGACTGCTTGAAACGCCCTCAGGACGCGTGCCGGCGGTGCTGGTGGTCGATGGTGGCGCCTCGCTGCGCCGCGCGCTGCTGGGCGGCAACCTGGGCGCAGCGGCCGCCAAAAACGGCTGGGCCGGCGTGGTGGTCGATGGCTGTGTGCGTGATGTGGCTGAACTGGCGCAGTGCCAGGTCGGCATACGCGCGCTCGCGGCCATGCCGCTGCCGACCGAAAAACGCAACGAAGGCCAGCGTGGTGTGGCGGTGCAGATCCAGGGCGTGTGGGTTTATCCGGGCGACTGGCTGTATGCCGACGAGGACGGCATGGTGGTGATGCCGGCGCCGCTGCAGGTGTGACACGGTCCACTTGTGCACTGCAGATTAGTAACTCGTTGTTCAGTTAGAGCTCAGCGTACGAAACTTGTTTCGTCGGAGGTAGAAAATGGTTTTCCGTTCAGGTTTCGTTTGGTTGATTGCTTTCATAGCGATGCTCTCTGCCTGTGGCGAAACAAAATATGCGGACGTTAGTACTAAGCCCGGTTACCGTGAGCTAGTAGGAGCGACATACACCATCGTAGGGCCGGTAGACGCCTACGAAATCCGGAAACACTCCAATGGGCCCGTAGAGTTTGTTACCGTTATTCCGCCACCGGGTATCGAAGGGTCTGAAGTTGGTTTTCGAATTCCCATCGCGACTGGCTCGACGCTGACGGTGATGAGCGTCTATGAGACAAATCGGTTTTTTGACTCCTCCATATCTTTTGGGGTTAAGTTGACTGGGATTACCAATCCTGCGAATCTACCAATAAGAATTGACTTGATGCGCGGAAACCAAGGCGCCGACAAGCTCAGTTTGAATCCCGCAGTGTTTCAGAGAAAATGAAACCTACATACTCTTTTACCTATGTCGAAAGCATGAGCAGGAAAACAGGAGCAGGGTCGGGTCTCCCATCTTGCATTCGGTAGTCAACCGCCTGAGCGCGATCGACAAAGCAATAGGCCACACTGGCTTGCCATGGGCCTCCATCGGCGCAGTCTCAGGCCGGCAACTGGATGCCAAGGCGTTTGAACTGCGCGCTGCCCCCGGCGGTGATCAGCACCACACGCGAATGTTTTTTGCGCGTGATCCAGCCCTGCTGCGTGAAATGCCGGGCCAGCGCCGCCGCCAGTGCGCCGCCCAGGTGGTCCCTGCGCTCCGACCAGTCCAGGCAGGTGCAGGCGAACTGACGCCGTTTGCTGCGCAATTCAGGCAGGTCCAGGCCCAAAACCTTCAGGGCTTTTTCTCCCGCAGGTGTGGCTTGCAGTTGGCCAGGGTGGTCGGCGCCATCTGCCAGCCAGCGCTTGCGCAGCAGCATGGCCAGCAGGCCGGTGCCCAGGCTGCCAGCCAGGTGGTCGTAACAGTAGCGGGCATGGCGTATCGGGTCGGCAGAGCTGCTGGCGGGCTGGCTTTTTCGTGGCGGCGCCACACGCATCAGTGATTCCACCAGCTGCGCCACCTGGTCCGAAGCGAAGCGGAAATATTTGTGCCGCCCCTGCGCTGCAGACGCCAGCAGGCCGTCGTCCACCAGGCGCTTCAGGTGTGAGGTCGCGGTGCCAGGCTCTATGCCTGCGCCCAGTGCGAGCTCCTTGGCGGTCAGCGCACGGCCTTCCATCAGCAGCACCAGCATGCGGATGCGGCTGGCGTCACCTATGGTGGCGGCGATGCGGGTCATGTCGGGTTCAACAAGCATGCTTTGATGTTAACCAAACTGTTGGCGCTGGACAAAGCGCTGCGCGCTTGGGACACTGCTTTTCATGCAGCCACCCCGCAACGCCCTTGAGGCGGCCACCCATCCCGACCCCTGGCCTTATTACCGCAGCCTGCGTGAGGCGCAGCCGCTGTATTTCGACGCCGGCCTGGGTCTGTGGGTGGCCAGCAGCCATGCGGCCGTGGAGGCGGCACTGCGGCACCCGGCCCTGTGCGTGCGGCCACCCGGCGAGGCCGTGCCTCCAGCCCTGCACGGCGGCGCGGCGGGCCAGGTGTTTGCGCAACTGGTGCGCATGAGCGATGGTGAGTTTCATGCGGCCCACAAGCCCGATGTGGAACGTACTGCGCGCCGCTGGCAACTGGTCGATGTAGCGCACGCGGCGCTGGGCGCGACGCAGGAACTGCTGCCCAGGCTGGCGGCCAATGATTTTTTGGCGGCGCTGCCGGTGCACACCATGGCGCGTTTGCTGGATGTGCCTGCCAACGAACACGAGTCCACCTGCCGCTGGGCGGCGCAGTTCACACAGGGCATCGCGCCCGGCGCTGATGCGCAGGCCGTGGCGTTGGCGCACCAGGCGGCTGCGGCCCTGATGGCGCAGGGTCAGGCGCTGGGGCTGGCGCCGGTTCAGGCCGCCAACCGCATCGCCTTCATGCAGCAGTCCATCGATGCCACCAGCGGCCTGCTCGGCCATGTGGTGCTGCGGCTGCTGCAGGACCCGGTGTCTGCCGCGCTGGCAGAGGTTTCACCGCTGGCGATGCGGGCTTTTGTGCGCGAGGTGGAACGCTGGGCGGGGCCTATCCAGAACACCCGGCGTTTCGCGGCAGAGCCTCTGAGCCTGCTGGGCCAGCCCATCGCGGCCGGGCAGGGCGTCTTGCTGCTGCTGGGCAGCGCGAATCGCGACGCGGCCTTCAACCCGCAGCCGGACGACTTCGACATGGACCGCACGCAGACCCGCAGCATGGGCTTTGGCGCCGGTGCGCACGCCTGTCCGGGTGCCGAAATTGCTATTGAAATGGTAGCTTCTTGCGTAAGCTGGATGAGGTCTGCAGGCCTGTTGGACAAGTATTTCGGGCGGCAGGTCGGCTTTCGGCCTCTGCCCAACGCACGCATTCCCGTATTTGAAAACTGAAAAAGGACAACACCATGGTCTCCGTGATTTTTGAAGTCTGGCCGGACCCGGCGCACCGCGAGGGTTACCTGAACTGGGCGGCCGAGCTCAAGACCGAGCTGCTGAAGATGGATGGTTTTATCTCCATCGAGCGTTTCCAGAGTCTGAGCGAGCCCGACAAGCTGCTGTCGCTGCAGTTCTGGCGCGATGAGTCCTGCCTGCAGGCCTGGCGCAATCTGGAGGCACACCGCGCCGCGCAGGCGGCAGGCCGGTCCACCATGTTCAGGGACTACCGGCTGCGGATTGCCGAGGTGATCCGCGATTACGGCCTGAAGGAAAGGGACGAAGCGCCTGCCGACTCGCGCCAGGCGCACGGCTGAGGGCCTGCCGGGCAGTCAGAGGCTGCTCAGGCCCTTCCAGAGCATGTAGGCCGCCAGCACGTAAAGAATGCTGGCAAACACCCGTTTGAGCTTGCCGATCGGCAGGCTATGGGCGGCTTTGGCGCCCAGCGGTGCGGTGAAGAAGCTGCAGACCGCAATCACCACCAGCGCCGGCAGCCAGATGTAGCCGAAGGAGCCGGCAGGCAGGCCCTGCACGTTCAGGCCACTGAGCACATAACCGAGCACATTGGCCACGGCAATCGGAAAACCGAGTGCCGCAGAAGTGGCCACCGCGCTGTGAATCGCCACATTGCACCAGGTCATGAACGGCACGCTGATGAAGCCGCCGCCGGCGCCCACCAGTCCGGACAGAAAACCGATGACGCCACCGGCTGCAAACTGCCCGGCCGTGCCCGGCATCTGGCGTGTGGGTTTGGGTTTTTTGTCGAGGAACATCTGGGTCGCCGAGAAGCTCACAAACAGGCCGAAAAAGATCGCCAGGTAAGAGCCCTTGAGCAGCGCAAACACGCCCAGGCTGCCGATGATGCTGCCCACCACAATGCCGGGCGCCAGGCGCTGGACGATGTCCCAGCGCACCGCACCGCGGCTGTGGTGCGCACGCACACTGGAGATGGAGGTGAAGATGATGGTGGCCATCGAGGTGGCAATCGCCATCTTCACGGCCAGGTCCGGCGCCACGCCCCGGCCGGCCATGATCAGCGTGATGAAAGGCACCATCAACATGCCGCCGCCTATGCCCAGCAGGCCTGCCAGAAAACCGGTGCCAACACCCAGCAGGACGAGTTCAAGAATAAGCAGGGGTTCGAGGTTCATGCGATGGGCAGCAGGCGGCTCGCGCAGGCGAGCGGGGTGGAAGTGGGGCGCCGGAAAATGGCGGGGGCTGAAAAAAGGTGTCTGCGAGTACCACCGGACCGTCATCCTGAACCAGGGTTCAGGTGGGCGAGGGCAGTCGGGTTTCGGGTTCGTCTAACGCGAGACGATCACGCCTGCCTGACAATTTACCAAGCCCGTGCTCTAAGAGCATTGGTTCAAGGAAATATAAAGCCCGGTGCGCACCGCAGACGTCTGAATTGTAGGCGCTTGTGCTGGCGCTTGCTGGGGAAATGCGTGGAGCCGGCCGCAGCCGTGCGGCGATTTACAACAGCCGGCCGTCGACCCCGAGGGCATTGTCCAGCCGTTGCAGCAGCGCGCTCAATTGCGGCTGTGCCAGGGCGTCTGCGGCGCTGGCCGGGCCGCGCGTGGGCGGCGTTGCCTCCAGCGGGGCCGGGGCCGTTGTTGCCGCGCTGCGTGAGCTCTTGAGCGCATTGGCTTCCAGCTCGGACAGCTCAAACGCCAGGTTCAGGGCGGCCAGCACGGCAATGCGGTCACGCGCCTTGATTTTTCCGGCGTCGCGGATCTTGCACATGGCAGCGTCTACTTTTTCCACCGCGTCGAGCAGGCGGGTTTCGCCGCCTTCGGGGCAGCCGAGCAGGTAGCTCTGGCCCATGATCTGTACGTCAAGCTGTTTCATGAATCGGAGCCCACGGCTGTTCTGCCATTGGCCTGGCCGGAGCCCATGATGGGTGCGGAAGAATCGGGCAGCCGCTCCAGCAGGGCATCGACCCTGGCCCGCGCTGCGCTCAGGCGCGAGCGCAGGGAGTCGCGCTCTTGCGTCAAAACCTGCACCTGCTCATCGAGCAGCGTATTGGTGCGCTGCAACTCCTCGTAGCGCAGCAGCAGCCGCTCAACACGTTCGGTGATCTGGTCAATGGGGGTGGGGTTGGCCATGGCAGGCTCAATTGTAGGGTTTGCACGCTTTTGGCGCGTAGAATCTTGCCTGTTGGTGCTCGCGGTGTGGTTCACACGCCGCAGTTCAACGGGAAGCAGGAGGAAGTCAACGCCATTCGGACCCGGTCACCCCGGTCAGCAGGCGCCGCGACCTCTAACCTGCGCTGCCCCCGCAACGGTAAACGGACGAATGTTTCTCCCCGGCTTCACAGGGGGACCCCATTCAGCTTTCATCAGCAGCCACTGAGCGTTCTGAACACGCGCTTGGGAAGGCGATGAAGGCAGTTCCGTCAGCCCGGATACCGGCCAACAAGGTGGTTGCACGTCCGCAAGGGCTGCAGCCGTAACGCTCATGCACTGGCGGGGAAGCCGGTGAGGGCCTTTTGTTGAATGTTTCCGACCCATGAAAACCAGTGTTTCCTGCGCACGCCTTGCCGTGCTTCCCCTGGCGCTTGCCGCCGTTTTTCCGTCTGTTGCCCAAACCCGGGATGCTGCCCAACTCAAGGACACGGTCGTGACCGCCACGCGCACTGCACAGCCCCTGTCCGACCTGTTGGCGGATGTGACGGTGGTTGACCGCGAGGCGATCGAGCGCAGCGGCGCCGCCGGGCTGGCCGATGTGCTGGCCCGTTTACCGGGTATCGAGTTCCAGCGCAATGGCGGGCCGGGCGCCACCACCGGCGTGTTCCTGCGGGGTGCAGAATCGCGGTTCACCGCGGTTTACATTGACGGCGTGCGCATCGACTCTCAGGCCACGGGTGGCGCGGCCTGGGAAAGTATTCCGCTGGCGCAGATTGACCGCATTGAAGTTCTGCGCGGCCCCGCTGCTGCGGTGTACGGCTCGGATGCGTTGGGCGGGGTGATCCAGATTTTCACCAGACGCGGTGAGGGCGTGTTTTCCCCCTTTGTGGGCTTCGGATTGGGTTCGCGCCATACACGCAAGGCTGATGCCGGTTTCAGCGGCTCCAGCGGCGCCGTGGACTATTCGGTCGGTTTGGCACAGGAAAGCAGCAACGGCTTCAACTCCCGCCCCGTTGCCGGGCAGAACCGTGACCTTGACGGCTACAGCAGCCGCTCGGCCAACGCCAAACTGGGGCTGCAGCTCAACAAGGCGCACAGGCTGGAAGCCTCCGCGCTAACCAGCAACATGAATTCACAGTACGACAGCGGTTTGCTGCGTGACGACCGCAACCTGCATGAACTGCACACGGTGGGCGTGAACTGGCAGGCGCAGTGGACCGATGCCTACAGCACGCGCCTGAGCATTTCCGATTCACGCGAAAGTTACCAGACCACGCCCACACCTTACCTCACCATTACCAGCTTGCGCGGCTACTTGTTGCACAATGAGTTGCGCTTGGGTGGCCACCTGTTCACGGCCGACATTGAACACAAGGACGACCATCTGGAAAACGCGCCTATCAACCGGGGCCGGTCCCAGGAAGGGCTGGCACTGGGCTACGGCTGGAAGGGAGGGCCGCATACCTTGCAGCTGAATGCGCGGCATGACGATGACAGTGAGTTTGGAGGCAGGAATACCGGCAGTGCGGCCTATGGCTTTGCCATCACGCCGCAATGGCGTGCCACGGCGTCAGCGGCCACCGCATTCAGGGCACCGACGCTTTACCACCGCTTCAGCGAATACGGGGTGTCCACGCTACAGCCCGAAAGCAGCCGCAATCTGGAGTTTGGCCTTCGTTACGCCCAAGGCAGCAGCAGCTTTGGCGTCGTCGCCTACCGCAACCGCGTGAGCAACCTCATCACCTTCACCAGCGGCTCGGGCCCTTGCACCAATGGCCGCGCGCCTGTCGCGCTGGCCAGCCGTGCCTGCTACACCAACACCGCACGTGCCGAGTACGCCGGTGTGACATTCAGTGGCGGCTACAAGATCGGCAACACCCAGCTGTCGGCTTCCCTCGACCTGCAAAACCCGCGCGATGTGAATACCGGCAAGACCCTGGCCCGCCGCGCGCGCCAGCATGCCGTGCTGGCGGCTGAGACCCGAATGGGTACCTGGTCGCTGGGGGCCGAGGCGCAGTTGTCGGGCTACCGGTTCGACGACGCTGCCAACACCAGGCGCCTGGGGGGCTACAGCCTGTTCAATGTCAGCGCGACCACCGGCTTGGCGCGCGACTGGACTTTTGTGGCACGGGTGGACAACCTGGCTGACAAGTCTTATGAGTTGGCCCAGACCTACGCGACGGCAGGCCGCACTTTGTATGTCGGGCTGAAATGGGCGCCGCTGTAAGCGGCAAGACGCATGACACCCCCCCGCCATTGCCCCGCCATCCTGGTCGCCGCGCCTGCTTCAGGGCAGGGCAAGACCACGGTGGCCTGCGCCCTGGCGCGGCTGCACACACGCCAGGGCAGGCGGGTGCGGGTGTTCAAGTGCGGGCCGGATTTTCTCGATCCCTACTGGCTCAGCCTGGCCAGCGGCGCGCCGGTGCACCAGCTCGATCTGTGGATGACCGGTGAGGCCGACTGCGCGCAACGTTTGCATGCTGCCGCGCTGGAGGCCGACCTGATCATTGTCGAAGGGGTGATGGGCCTGTTTGACGGCCAGCCGAGCGCGGCCGACCTGGCCCAGCGTTTTGGTTTGCCGGTGCTGGCGGTGATTGACGCCAGCGCCATGGCCGGTACCTTTGGCGCGCTGGCCTGGGGGCTGCAGCACTACCGCGAAGGCCTGCGTTTTGCCGGTGTGCTGGCGAACCGGGTCGCATCGGACAGCCATGCGCTGATGCTGGAGGAAAGCCTGCGCGCGCCCGGGCAATGGCTGGGCGCCCTGATGCGCAGCAGTGCCATGACCCTGCCCGAGCGGCACCTGGGCCTGGTGATGGCGGATGAGTTGGGTGACGCCATGCAGCGGCTGGACGCTGCGGCTGATGCGCTGGCCAGCACGCGTCTGGGGCAGATGAACGGGGATGACTTGCAGGCCTGGGCCGTGCCCTTCGTGGCGCCCCCTGCGCCGGAATTTCCGGCAGGCGCCCTGCAGGGTCGCACGGTGGCCGTGGCACGGGATGCCGCCTTCTGTTTTATCTACGCGGCCAATCTGGATTGCCTGCGCGAACTGGGTGCGCAGCTGGTGTTTTTCTCGCCGCTGAGCGACGTGGCCTTGCCCGCGTGCGACGCCTTGTGGCTGCCTGGCGGTTATCCGGAATTACATGCCGGGACGCTGAGCGCCAACCGCGCCATGAAGGACAGCATCACCGGCCATGTCCGCGCCGGAAAACCGGTCTGGGCCGAGTGTGGGGGCATGATGGCGCTGTTTGATGAATTGCAGACCCTCGATGGCGCATCGCACGCGATGTGGGGTGTGTTGCCCGGCAAGGTGACCCTGCAAAAACGCCTCGCCGCCCTCGGGCCACAGCAGCTGGGTGTGGCCGGTGGCATCTTGCGCGGCCACACTTTTCACTACTCGACCTGCACGACGCCGCTGCAGCCGGTCGCGCATACTGAGGCCGCGCCGGGGCGCAAGCTGCGTTCCGGCGGCGAGGCGCTGTATGCCTCGGGCGCCGTTCGGGCCAGTTATTTTCACGCCTGGTTTGCCTCTCACCCTGCGGCGGCCGCGCAGCTTTTCCTGGAGCAAGCCGCATGAGCGAAAAGACTGATTGGCGGGTGTTGGCCGCAAGCCAGGACAGTTCAGCCTATGGGCCGCAGCGCATCGTCTGCCTGACCGAAGAGCCGACCGAATGGCTTTACCTGCTGGGGCAGGAGCGGCGTATTGTCGGCATCTCCGGCTACACCGTGCGGCCGCCGCGGGCGCGCGATGAAAAACCCAGGGTCAGCGCCTTCATAAACGCGAAAATCGACAAAATCGTCGCGCTGCAACCCGACTGCGTGATTGGTTTTTCCGACCTGCAGGCCGACATTGCGTCGCAGCTGGTCAAAAAAGGCATACAGGTCACCATCTTCAACCAGCGCAGCGTGGCCGAAATTTTTTCCATGATGTACCAGCTTGCCGCCATGGTGGGGCAGGAGGCGAGGGGCCTCACGCTGATTCGCGGCATGCAGCAGCGCCTGCTCGAGATAGAGCAGGCCGCAGCCACGCTCAAGCGCCGTCCACGTGTCTTTTTTGAAGAGTGGTACGACCCCCACATCAGCGCGATTGCCTGGGTCTCAGAACTCATGGGCATTGCCGGCGGAGATGATTGTTTTCCCGAACTGGCGGCCCAGGCCATGGGCAAGGACCGCATCATTGCCGACGGCAGCGAGATCGTGCGCCGCAACCCCGACATCATTCTGGGTTCCTGGTGCGGCCGCAAGTTCCGGCCCGAGCATGTGCGGGCGCGCGCTGGCTGGGAAAACGTCAACGCAGTGAAAAAACAGCAGCTGTTTGAAATCAAGTCGGCCGAGATTCTGCAGCCCGGCCCCGCTGCCCTGACCGACGGCGTCGAGCAGATGCACCGCCTGGTGATGTCATGGAGCACATCCCATGCTTGAAGTTGCGCGCAGCGAACTCATCCTCGGTGGCCAGCGCAGCGGCAAGTCGCGCCGCGCCGAAATGCTGGCGCGCCAGTGGCTGTCGCAGGCGGGTGACCATAGGGCCGTGCTCATCGCCACCGGCCAGCCCTGGGATGAGGAGATGCGCGAACGCATCCTGCGCCATCAGCAAGACCGGGCCGACAGGGTGCCGGGCATGAGCACCGTCGAAGAACCGCTGCAACTGGCGCAGGCCATACGCCAGGCCAGCTCGACCCGGACGCTGGTGCTGGTGGACTGCCTGACCTTGTGGCTCACGAACCTGCTGATGCCCATCAATGCCAGGCCAAATCAGCCGCCAGCCCTTGATCCACGAGCGCAGACAGCTATGCTTTTGGGAGCAATCGCGGACTGCCAGGGCCCGCTGGTGCTGGTCGGCAACGAGATCGGGCTCGGTGTGATCCCCATGGGCCGCGAAACGCGCGACTTTGTCGATGCCCTGGGGCGGCTCAACCAGGAGGTGGCGCAGGCTTGTGCCCGCGTGACCTTCATGGCGGCCGGCTTGCCGCTCACCCTGAAAGACGCGACATGAAACAGCTACTCTGCGCGCTCTGGCTGGGGCTGGCGCTGCTGGCGCCGGTGCAGGCCCTGCAGGTCACCGACGACCGTGGCGTCACCGTCACGCTGGCGCAAAGCCCGCAACGCATCGTCAGCCTGCTGCCTTCGCTGACTGAAACCGTCTGCGAACTCGGCGAATGCAAACGCCTGGTCGGTGTGGACCGTTATTCCAACTACCCGGCCATGGTGCGCAGCCTGCCGCAGGTCGGCGGCGGCATCGATCCCAACGTCGAGGCCGTCGTGGCCCTGCGGCCTGACGTGGTGTTGATGGCGACGTCCTCGCGCGGCGTGCAGCGGCTGGAGGCGCTGGGCCTGAAGGTGCTGGCGCTCGAGCCCAAAAGTGCGGTGGACGTGCAGCGCGTGATGGGCAAGATAGGCCAGGTGCTCGAAGTGCCCGATGCCCAGCGCATCTGGCGTGTGATTGACGCCGGGGTGTCGGCGGCTGCGCAATCGCTGCCGCCCGCCGCCAGAGACACGCGGATTTACTTCGAGGTCAGCCGTGGCCCTTATGCCGCCGGCACCAGCTCTTTCATCGGCGAGACCCTGATACGTCTGGGCGTGAAAAACATCATGACACCCGAGCTTGGGCCTTTCCCCAAGATCAACCCCGAATATGTGGTGCGCGCCAACCCCGATGTGATCATGATTGGTGCGCGCAACGCCCAGGGTCTGGCGCAGCGCCCGGGCTGGGCCGGCATGCGGGCGCTGCGCGAAGGGCGGCTGTGTGTGTTCACGCCGGAAGAGTCGGACGTGCTGGTGCGGCCCGGGCCGCGCATGGCCGAAGCCGCGCGCCTCATGGCCAGCTGCATCGCCAGCAAAAGCGGCAAGCCCGGAGCGCCGGTTCAATGAGTGCCGCTGTGCCCGGTGGCGCCATCCAGCGCCGCACCTATGTGCTGGGCTTGGGCCTGCTGCTGGGCGCGGCTGTGTTTTTGCTGGTGGGTGCTGGCGTAGGCAGCACCGGCTTTGACAGCGTGTTGCAGGCACGCCATGACCCGGTGGCCTGGCAAATCATCTGGGACATCCGTTTGCCGCGCACCCTGGGTGCCTGGGTGGCCGGCGGCTTGCTGGGTCTGGCCGGTGCCGTGGCCCAGGGTTTGTTTCGCAACCCGCTGGCCGACCCTTATTTGCTGGGCAGTGCTTCCGGCGCCGCACTTGGTGTCGCCGTGGCGCTGGCGCTGTTCGGTGTGTCGCCGTTTGCGACGGCTTTTCTGGTGCGCCTGGGCCTGACCGGTGCGGCATTTGCCGGCGCGGTGGGCGGTGTGCTGCTGACCCTGTTGCTCGCCAAGGGTGTGTTGCACACCCTGCGCCTGCTGCTGGCCGGCGTGATTGTGGGCGTGGTGCTGGGTGCGACGCGCGACCTGGTGTCCATCGCCGTGCCCGACATCCTGCAAGCCATGCAGGCTTTCATGCTGGGCAGCACCGGTTTTGTCGGCTGGGTGTCCTGCGGCGTGATGGCGGCGGTCCTGTTGCCGACGCTGGCCATCGCCTGGACGATGGGCCGCGTGCTCGACGGCCTGGCCCTGGGCGAGGCCACAGCGGCCAGTCTGGGTCTGCCGCTGACAGCCGTGCGTGCCGTGCTGGTCGGTGTGCTGGCGCTGGCCACCGGCGCGGCGGTGGCCCAGACCGGCCTGATTGCTTTTGTCGGCCTGGCCGCGCCGCACCTGGTGCGCTCCATGGTCAAGACCACGCACGGCCGGCTGGTGGTGCTCAGTGCGCTGATGGGCGGGCTGCTGCTGATGGCGGCCGACGTGCTGGCGCGCTGGATGATTGCGCCCCAGGAGTTGCCCGTGGGTGTGCTGACCGCTGTGCTGGGTGGCGGCTACCTGCTGTGGCTGATGCACAGGCGTGGCGCGCGCGGCGGCGGTTTGTTATGAATTCCATAGCCATTGAAGCCCGCGACATCAGGGCCAGCCTCGGAAATGTCGAGGTGTTGCATGGCATTTCGCTGGCCTTGCCGGCGGCGCGCTGGACCAGCATCGTCGGCCCCAATGGCGCGGGCAAGTCCACCTTGCTGCGTGTGCTGGCCGGGCTGCTGGCGCACAGCGGTGAGCTGGCCCTGCTGGGCCGGCCGCTGCAGCAGATGCGCGCCCGTGAACGCGCGCAGCAGCTGTCCTGGCTGGGGCAGAACGAAAACTCGGCCGATGACCTGAGCGCCTACGACGTGGCCATGCTGGGGCGCCTGCCGCACCAGCCCTGGCTGGCGCCGCCGTCGCCGGCCGACCGCGCCGCCGTCGAGCGCGCGCTGCGCAGCACACAGGCCTGGGACTGGCGTGACCGGCCGCTGGGTCAGCTCTCCGGTGGCGAGCGCCAGCGTGTGCTGCTGGCGCGGGTGCTGGCGGTGGAAGCCCAGGTGTTGCTGATGGACGAACCGCTGGCGAACCTGGACCCGCCGCACCAGGCCGACTGGCTGCAGCTGGCACGCGAGCTGGTGCGTCATGGCAAGACCGTGGTCAGCGTGTTGCATGAAATTTCCCTGGCGCTGCAGGCCGACGAGATGGTGGTCATGGCGGCTGGCCGGGTCACGCATCAGGGCGGCTGCACAGCCCCCGCCACCCATCGTGCGCTGGAGGGCGTGTTTGACCAGCGTATCGCCGTGTATCCGCTGGCTGGCCAGTGGGTGGCGCTTCCCCGTCTCTGAGCTTCCGGAAAAAGAACCATGCAAATCGAAAAACCACCCATCGACAAGCCCTACGACAAACCCGAGGGTGAACGCCGCGGCCTGCTCATCGTCAACACCGGCGACGGCAAGGGCAAAAGCACGGCGGCTTTTGGCCTGGCGCTGCGCGCGCATGGCCGGCACCATGTGCATGGCAAGGCGGTGAAAATTTTCCAGTTCATGAAGGTGCCGAGCGCACGTTTTGGCGAACACCGCATGTTCGAGCAGCTTGGTATACCCATAGAGGGGCTGGGCGACGGCTTCAGCTGGAAAAGCCAGGACCTCGAACACTCGGCCCAGCTCGCGCGTACTGGCTGGGAGAAAGCCAAAGCCGCCATCCTGGGCGGCGAGAACTTCATGGTGGTGCTCGACGAGCTGACCTATCCGCTGATTTACGGCTGGATGCCGCTAGACGATGTGCTGCAGACCCTGAAGGACAGGCCCAAAGACGTGCATGTGGTCATCACCGGCCGGCGCTGCCCGCCCGAAATCATTGAACTGGCCGACACCGTGACCGAGATGACCAAGGTCAAACACGCTTTCAACGCTGGAATCCCGGCACAACGCGGCATCGAAGACTGAAACATGCTCATGTTTGCGGTCCTGTTGCTGGCCCTGCTGATAGACCGGCTGTGGGGTGAACCTCCGGCCGCCGTCCATCCTGTGGTGGGCATGGGTCGCTACCTGCAGTGGGTGGGCAAACATCTGACGCCGCTGCCTGCGCACGCAGCTTTTGCCGCGGGTGCTGCCGCCTGGTGCTTGGCTGCGCTGGCGCTGGGCGCCCTGGCTTTCTGGGGGCAGGAGCTGATATGGAGCCATATGCATCCACTGCTTGCTGCCGTGCTGCTGGCCATCGCCCTCAAGTGCATGTTGTCCTGGCGCATGTTGCGCAGCGAGGTGCTGGCCGTCGAAAGCGCCTTGCAGCAGTCGCTGCCAGCCGGGCGTGCGAGACTGTCCTGGCTGGTCAGCCGCGACACCGGCCATCTCAGCGAGAGTGAAGTGCGCGAAAGCAGCATCGAATCGCTGGCCGAGAACCTCAACGACTCGGTGGTCGCACCCATCTTCTGGTTTGTGTTGCTGGGTCTGCCCGGTGCAGTGGTTTACCGTTTTGCCAACACCGCCGACGCGATGTGGGGCTACCGCGGCGTGTACCGGGGCCAACATTGGGAATGGGCGGGCAAGTGGGCGGCACGTGCTGATGATGTGTTGTCCTGGCTGCCGGCGCGATTGACGGCGCTGCTGATCTGGCTGGTGGCCGGCGGTTTTCAGTGGGCTGCCCTGCGCCGTGAGGCCGCGCAGACACCTTCGCCGAACAGCGGTTGGCCCATGGCCGGGATGGCCCTGGCGCTGGGTATTTGCCTGCGCAAGCCCGGTGTCTACACCCTGAATGCAGCGGGCCGGGCGTCACAAGCCGCCGACACGCCTCTGGCTGTGGGGGTTGCATCAAAAGTACTGCTAGCCCTTTTACCATGCGCAACAGCAGCTATTGTTTTGATAGCGATGGCAACGCCATGAGGGCAAGTGCCCAGGCTGTGGCCCCACGTACCCATGGCGGCCCCGACCACCTGGGCGTGCCGCTGCACGATTTTTCCAGCAACAGCAATGCCTGCGGGCCTTGCCCGGATGCACTGGCAGCGGTGCAGCGGGCCGACGCGCGTCACTACCCGGACGCCAGCTACAGCGTTTTGCGCAGGCAGCTGGCGGCGTTTCATGCTGTGGACCCGTCGCGTGTGCTGCTGGCCGGCAGCGCCAGTGAGTTCATTTTCCGCATCACGGCGCTGGCCGCGCAGCGCGGCGCCAGTGGTATCTGGCTGCCACACCACAGCTTTGGCGACTATGCACAGGCCGCGCGGGCCTGGAAGCTGGCCCTGAGATCTGAGCCGGCGCAGGCGCAACTGCGCTGGGCCTGCGACCCGTCCAGCCCGCTCGGTGTGGCGCATGCCGGCCTGCAGGACTTGCCGTACCCGGCAGCGCTGTGTGTGCTGGACCGGGCTTATGAACCACTGCGGCTCAGCGGCGCACTGGGGCTGTCGCCAGAGCTGCTGCAAAAGTTCTGGCAGCTCTGGACACCCAACAAAGCCCTGGGCCTGACCGGTGTGCGAGCGGCTTACGTGATTGCACCGCCGGATGCCGATGAGGAGGTGTCACAGCTTGAGCAGCTTGCGCCGTCCTGGGTACTGGGTGCGCATGGCGTGGCCATGTTGCAGGCCTGGACCATGCCCGGGGTGCAAGCCTGGCTGGCAGGCAGCCTGCCGACGCTGCGGCTCTGGAAGGCCAGTCAAATCGCGCTGTGTGAATCGTTTGGCTGGGAGATAGCGCCCAGCAACGCGAACTTTTTTGTTGGCACTGGTGTGCAGGCTCCGGGCCTTGTCGCCGCTTTGCGCGAGCGCGGCATCAAGCTGCGCGACTGCACGTCTTTTGGCGTGCCGGATCACGTCCGCTTCAGTGTGCAAACGCCTGCCGCACAGCAGGCATTGCACAATGCCCTGCAGGACATTCTCGGGACATCAAGGTGAGCGCAAAAAGTGTGATGGTTCTGGGCACCACCAGCGGTGCCGGAAAAAGCTGGCTGACCACCGCCTTGTGCCGTTATTACGCACGCCAGGGGCTCAAGGTCGCGCCTTTCAAGGCGCAGAACATGAGCAACAACGCCAGGGTGGTGGCAGGAGGAGAAATCGGCAGCGCGCAGTACTTTCAGGCCCTGGCGGCGCGCGCCGTGCCCGAGGTGCGCATGAACCCGCTGCTGCTCAAGCCCGAGAAGGACACACAAAGCCAGGTCATCCTGATGGGCCAGGTCAATGCCGAACTCTCGCGCATGGCCTGGCGCGGCCGCAGCGCTTCGGTCTGGCCGGTGGTGGCGCAGGCGCTGGACGAATTGCGGGCAGAAAACGATGTGGTGGTGATAGAGGGTGCGGGATCGCCGGCCGAGATCAACCTCAAGGACAGCGACATCGTCAACATGCGTGTGGCGCAACACGCCAGCGCGGCCTGCCTGCTGGTCACCGACATCGACCGGGGTGGTGCCTTTGCCCACCTCTACGGCACCTGGGCCATGCTCGATGCGGCGGAGCAACAACTGATCAGGGGTTTTGTGCTGAACAAGTTTCGCGGCGATGCGACGCTGCTCGCGCCTGGCCCGCAGATGTTGCAGGACCTGACCGGTGTGCCCACTGTGGCCACGCTGCCCATGTGGTGGCAACACGGCCTGCCAGAGGAAGACGGTGTATTTGACGACCGCAGCAAGGCTTCGGGCGTGGTCACGCGAACCGTGGCGGTGATTGCCTATCCGCGCATCAGCAACCTTGATGAATTCCAGCCGCTCAAAAACGTGCCCGGTGTTCACCTGAAGTGGGTGCGCAGCCCTGCAGAGCTGATCGGCGCTGACTGGATCATCCTGCCGGGCTCGAAACACACGAGCGGCGACCTGGACTGGCTGCGCGCGCAGGGGCTGGACCAGGCGATTGCGGCGCATGCAGGGCGGGGCGGCGCCGTACTCGGCATCTGCGGCGGCTTGCAGATGCTGGGCGAGGCGCTGATTGACCCGCATGGCATTGACGGCAACGGGCCTGGCCTGGGACTGCTGCCTGTGGTCACGCTGTTTGAAGAAAACAAAACCGTGCAACACCGGCAGACCTGTTTCAGCGCGCTCAGCGGGCCCTGGTCGGCGCTGTCGGGTGTGGCTGTGCAGGGCTACGAAATCCACCATGGCCAGACTGCGCCGCACAGCGCCATGGCGGCAGCCGGTGATCTGGCGCGCGCCGTTTTGCCGGACGGCCTGGCCTGGCAAAACGGCAGCGGCAATGTCCTCGGTGTGTATCTGCACGGCCTGTTTGAAGACCCGGCCGTGCTGCAGGCGCTGTTCGGCGCCGCCACGCCGACGCTGGAGTCGGTGTTTGAGGGCCTGGCCGACTACATAGCCAGGCATTTCGAAGCGGGGGTGCTGGACGCACTGATCGCACCGGCGCCCGCACGCCCCGCCTGACTGGCCGCCGTGCGGGCTTATAGTTCGACCAGTTGCGTTGCACCGCCTGGCGCGCTCCGTCAGGCTGAAGGCCTGCGCTTTTTCAGACAGGCGTTTCGAAGGTAACCGTGTTCATTGTGGTCCTGGCCAATATGGCCGTTGTTTCCCTCGCCGTGATCATTCACTACGAATGCCTGCTGCGGCTGACCCTGTTGCTGGCGCGGGTGAAGATCCGGCACCGCCTGCGCATCCTGCTGGGCGTAGGTGGCGCCTTGCTGGCCCATGCGGTCGAGGTCTGGGTGTTTGCCTTCGCCTACTATTTCATGCATCAGGCCAGGGCGTGGGGCCACCTGACCGGAAGTTTTGATGGCAGCCTGATGGACTGCGTTTATTTTTCCTTCACCACCTTCACCACCCTGGGTTTTGGCGACATCCAGCCAGTAGGCGACCTGCGTTTCCTGACCGGCATAGAGTCCCTGACCGGCCTGGTGCTGATCACCTGGACCGCTTCCTTCCTGTTTGTCGAGATGCAGAAGTTCTGGGATTCAAAATAGGGCTGGGCAGATCACACGCAGCGATCTGGAGGGCCTGGCTACAATACTGGCTATTCATACAGTAGCCTGAAGCCACTGCACTTGCCCATGAACCAGCCTCACGATCCGGACCAGCCCTATGTCGTGGCCGTGCGTGCGCTTTGTGATTTCACCGCCAAGCGTGGCGATCTTGACTTGCGCTTCACCCCGTCACCTTCCGCACTCGAAGGCATGGCGGGCCACCGCATGGTGGCGATGCGGCGGCCGGCACACTACCAGACCGAAGTCAGCCTGAGCGGCGAGTACCAGAACCTGCGCGTGCGTGGCCGGGCCGATGGTTACGACGCCGAGCTCGGTCAGCTGGAAGAGGTCAAGACCTTTCGCGGTGATCTGGCGGCCATGCGCGAGAACCACCGTGAGCTGCACTGGGCGCAGCTCAAGGTGTACGGCCACCTGCTGTGCCAGAAAGAAGCCCTGACCGGCCTGAAGCTGGCACTGGTGTATTTCAATGTGGCCACGCAGGACGAAACACTGATCGTCGAATCGCACAGCGCGGCTGAGCTGCAGGCTTTTTTTGAAGACCAGTGCGAACGCTTCAGCGCCTGGGCGCAGCAGGAGCAGCTGCATCGCACTGCGCGCGATCAGGCCCTCACAAGCCTGGCCTTTCCGCACGACAGCTTCCGCCCCGGTCAGCGCGATCTGGCCGAGGCGGTGTACAAATCCGCCAGCAGCGGCCGCTGCCTGATGGCCCAGGCCCCCACCGGCATAGGAAAAACCATAGGCACGGTGTTTCCGCTGCTCAAGGCCTGTCCCACGCAGCAACTCGACAAGGTGTTTTACCTGGCCGCCAAAACCCCGGGGCGGCAACTGGCGCTGGATGCCCTGGCCTTGATCAAAACTGCCGCGCCTGCACTGCCTCTTCGGGTGCTGGAACTGGTGGCCAGGGACAAGGCCTGTGAACACCCCGACAAAGCCTGCCATGGCGACGCCTGCCCGCTGGCGCGCGGCTTTTATGACCGGCTGCCGGCGGCCCGGCAAAGTGCGGTGGACCGGGCAAGCAGCGGCGCCGGCCCACTCGACAAACATACGCTGCGCGAAGTGGCGCTCGCGCATCAGGTCTGCCCCTATTACCTGAGCCAGGACTTGCTGCACTGGAGCGATGTGGTGGTGGGCGACTACAACTATTATTTTGATGTCAACGCCATGCTGTTTGCGCAGACCCAGGCCAGCCAGTGGCGGGTCAGTGTTCTGGTCGATGAAGCGCACAACCTGGTAGAGCGCGCCCGCAAGATGTATTCGGCCGAGCTGGACCCGGCCCACCTGCTGCTGGCCAGGCAGGCGGCGCCCACAGCCATCAAGGCGGTGCTGGACCGGCTTGCACGCAGCTGGTACGAACTGCTCCGCGACCAGGTCGAGGCCTACCAGGTGTATGAGGAAGTGCCGCAGGCTTTCCGCGGCGCCTTGCAACAGACGGCCAGCGCCATCCTCGACCATCTGGCTGAACATCCCGCCGGCATAGACGCCAGACTGCAGAACTTCTTCTTCGAGGTGCTGCATTTCTCGCGCATGGCCGAGCTGCTGGGCGAACATTCGCTGTTTGACATCACCCAGGGCGAGGGCGGGGCGCTGTTGTGCCTGCGTAATGTGGTGCCCGCGCCATTTCTGGGCCCGCGTTTTGCGGCGGCCCGCAGCACCGTGTTGTTCTCGGCCACTTTGAGCCCCTCCCATTTTTACCAGGACATGCTGGGCCTGCCGGAGGACACCGTCTGTGTCGATGTGGCCTCGCCCTTCACACCGGCGCAGCTGTCGGTGCAGGTGGTCAGGCACCTGTCCACGCGTTACCAGCACCGCGAAAACTCGCTGTCCCCCATGGTGGAGTTGATGGCCAGTCAGTACGCCGCAGCACCGGGCAACTACCTGAGTTTTGTCAGCAGCTTCGACTACCTGCAGCAGCTGGTGGAGTTGTTCAAGCTGCGACACCCCGGCATTGCGGTCTGGGAACAATCACGCGGCATGGAAGAGGCTGCAAAAAAAATGTTTCTGGAACGTTTCAGCGCAGAGTCGTGCGGCATCGGTTTTGCCGTGCTCGGCGGCGCGTTTGCGGAGGGCATAGACCTGCCGGGCAAACGCCTGGTGGGCGCCTTCATCGCCACGCTGGGCCTGCCGCAACTGAACCCCGTCAATGAGCAGATCAGGCTGCGCATGCAGGCCAGTTTTGGCAAGGGGTATGACTACACCTACCTCTACCCTGGCCTGCAAAAAGTGGTGCAGGCTGCCGGCCGCGTGATCCGCACCGAGTCGGACCGGGGCGTGGTTTACCTGATGGATGATCGTTATACACAGGCCCAGGTGCGTGCGCTTTTGCCCAGCTGGTGGAAGCTTGACACCTATTCGTCACGCGAAAAGCCGGTGCCTGCCCTAAACTGAATCCCAACTTCACCTTCGGATTCAAGGAAGCACCATGCAGATACACGTTCTCAAACTGGGCCTCATGGCCATCCTTGTCGCGGCAAGTGTTGCGGCGCAGGCTTTTGACCTGCAGGGCCACCGCGGCGCCCGCGGGCTGACACCCGAGAACACGCTGCCCTCGTTTGCCCAGGCGCTGGGCATCGGTGTGAGTACCCTGGAGCTTGACATTGCCATCACCAAAGACGGGGTGCTGGTGGTCACCCATGACCGCGCGCTGAACCCTGACATCACTCGCGGGGAAGACGGGCGTTTCATAAGCGCCCCGGGGCCTGCAGTTTCCTCACTGAGTTTGGCCGAAGTCAGCCGCTACGACGTGGGCCGCATCAATCCCGGCAGCAACTATGCCCGGCAGTTTGCGGAGCAGAAAGCCCTGGACGGCACGCGCATACCGCGCCTGGCCGAGCTGTTTGCGCTGGTCAAAAAGTCGGGCAATGACCAGGTCAGGTTCGCGATCGAAACCAAACTCTCGCCGCTGGCCCCGCAGGACACGCTGGCGCCCGAGGCTTTTGCGCAGGCGCTGATTGCTGAGGTTCGCCAGGCGGGCATGGCCTCGCGTACTTCCATCCTGTCGTTTGACTGGCGCACGCTCAAGGTCATACAGCGCGACGCGCCAGAAATTCCTACCGTGTACCTGAGCATTCAGCGTGGCAACGGGGACAACATAGGCGTCGGCAAGGCCGAACCCTCTCCCTGGACCGCAGGTTTGCGTTACAGCGACCACGGCTCGGTGCCCAAAATGATCAAGGCAGCTGGTGGCCACACCTGGTCGGCCTTTCATCTGGACCTGAGCGCAGAAAAGGTCAGGGAGGCGCAGGCCCTGGGTTTGCAGGTGCTGGCCTGGACCATCAATGAGCCCGCCCGCATGGCGGCTGTGCTGGACATGGGGGTCAACGGCATCGTCACCGACCGGCCCGACCTGCTGCGTGAAGAGATGAAGCGCCGCGGCATGGTCTTGCCGGCCGCAACCCCGGTCACGCCCTGAGGCAACTGTAGCGCCGCATGGGCGGCCGCGGTCATCAGGTCACGAAGGTGCGCACGAAGTCGAGAGAGGACACAACGCCCCGGATGTCGGCGCCTTCTGCCACGACCACATGGTGAATGCCGGATTCGACCATCAGCCCGGCCACCTCGCTGAGCTTGGCGTCCGGGCACACCGTGATGGGCTTGTAGGTGCACAGTTGCCAGGCGCAGACTTTCGCGGGTGACTTGCCGTCGGCGTGCAGCCGCAGCAGGTCCGCGCTGCTGATCACGCCCAGCACCACGCCGCCGGTGTCGATCACCGGCACCCAGGACAGGCCTTTGGCCAGCAAGCGCGCCTCGACGGACTGCGCCGTGTCGTCCGGAGAGACCGGAACCACGTCCCGCTGCATCAATGACGTTATGGTGGTGCTCATGACAAACTCCTGGCCGCCTCTGGCGGTGTTGAACGCGCCCTTGCAGCGCTGCGTGGCGCGCGTCCGAGCCGCGCTTCCACGGCCAGCACCGCACCGGTGATTTTCAGCAGGGTATCGGGCGTGACGCTGATGGCGTCAATGCCGAGCTCCACCAGGTACTCTGCAATATCGGGGTAGTCCGACGGCGCCTGTCCGCAGATGCCGACATGGCGCTGGTTGCGATGGGCACCTGTGATGGTCTGGCGAATCATCTCCTTGACGCCCGGATCGCGTTCATCGAAGTCGAAGGCCACGATGTCCGAATCGCGGTCCACCCCGAGCACCAGTTGTGTCAGGTCGTTGGAGCCTATCGAAAAGCCGTCGAACAGCCGGGCAAAGGCATCGATCTGGATCACGTTGTTGGGGATTTCGCACATCACGTAAATCTCCAGCTGGTTGATCCCGCGCGTCAGGCCATGCCCAGCCATGGCCTGCAGCACACGTTCGCCTTCCTCAACACGGCGGCAAAACGGGATCATCAGCTTGACGTTGACCAGACCCATGTCGTCGCGCACACGTTTCATCGCCGCGCATTCGAGCGCGAAACCCTCGGCATAAGCCGGGTGTGCATAGCGCGAGGCCCCGCGGAAACCGATCATGGGGTTGGCTTCGTCCTGCTCGAACCAGCGCCCGCCGAGCAGGCTCGCGTATTCATTGGTCTTGAAGTCGGACATGCGCACAATCACCGGCTTGGGGTAGAAGGCTGCAGCGATGGTGGCCACACCTTCGGACAGCTGCCGCACGAAATAGTCGGCCGGCTTGGCATGCAACTGCGTGAGGCGGGCGATCTCCTCGCGCACCGTCACGTCGTCGACTTTCTCCGGGTGCACCAGGGCCATCGGGTGCGCGCGTATGTGTTCGGCCACGATGAATTCCATGCGCGCCAGACCGACGCCGTCGTTGGGCAGCAGCGCGGTCTGGAACGCGGTATCGGGGTTGGCGATGTTGACCATCAGATGTGTTTGCGGCCGCGCCAGCCCGGTCACGTCGATGTGTGTTGTGGTGAACGGCAGCAATCCGGCATATACGCGTCCCGTGCTGCCTTCGGCGCAGGACACGGTGATGTCGTCTCCGGTACGGATCGCCGTGGTCGCCTGGCCGCAGCCGACCACTGCCGGAATACCCATTTCACGCGCGACGATGGCGGCGTGGCAGGTTCGGCCGCCGCGGTTGGTCACCACCGCAGCGGCGATTTTCATCACCGTGCCCCAATCGGGCATGGTGCTGTCGGCCACCAGCACTTCGCCGGGCTGGAACTGGTTGAGCTCGCTGACGTCGTGGATGACGCGCGCCCGGCCCGAGGCGATTTTCCCGCCCACGGCGCCGCCGCTGGCGCGCAGTTCGCCTTTGGCATCCAGGCGGAAGTCGTCCATCGTGCCAGGCGGCTTGCGGGATGCCACGGTCTCCGGCCGCGCCTGTACGATATACAGCTTGCCGTCCAGGCCATCCCTGGCCCACTCGATGTCCATGGGCATGGGCGAACCCGCCCTCCGGCTGTAGTGGGCTTCGATCGTGATCGCGGCATCGGCCAGTTCCAGCACCTCTTCGTCGCTGATGCAGTAACGCGTCTGGTCTTCCAGCGATGTGGGCATGTTGCGCGTGGTCTCGCGGCCGGCGGCCCTGGCATACACCATGCGAATTTCCTTGCCGCCGAGCTTGCGCCTGAGCACGGCGCGGTGGCCCTGCTTGAGCGTGGGTTTGAACACATAAAACTCATCCGGGTCCACGGTCCCTTGCACCACGTTTTCGCCCAGCCCCCAGGCCCCGGTGACAAACACCACATCCCGAAAGCCGGTTTCGGTGTCAAGCGTGAAGATCACGCCGCTGGCACCGCAGTCGGCGCGCACCATCTTCATCACACCGACCGACTGGAAAACCTTGAAGTGATCGATGCCATGGTCCACGCGGTAGGCGATGGCACGGTCCTTGAACAGGCTGGCAAAACACTGGCGCACTGCCTCCAGCAGGCGGGCCTGGCCAGCGATGTTGAGAAAAGTTTCGTGCTGGCCGGCGAAGCTGGCCGTCGGCAGGTCTTCGGCGGTGGCCGAACTGCGTACCGCCAGGGTCAGCGTCTCGCCGTATTCGGCCTGCAGCCGGGTGTACGCAGCTGCGATGTCTGCCACCAGATCTTTCGGCAGGGGTGCGGACTGGATGATGTCCCGGGCCTGCTGCGCGCGCCGCGCCAGGTCGTCCACGTTCTTGACGTCCAGTCCGTCGAGCGCGGCACGCAGGCCTGGCCAGGCGTCCGCCTGATCGAGCACGTAGCGGTAGGCTTGCGCCGTGACCGAGAAACCATTGGGCACACGCACGCCCTGTGCGCCCAGTTCCCGGACCATTTCTCCGAGTGAGGCGTTTTTTCCGCCCACCAGTGCGACCTCGTCAGCGCCGGTTTCTGCGAACCAGCGGATATGGGCTTGTGTGTTCATGGCGTGCCGGCTTCCCTTGGCTGTGACAGCGCTTACCTTAGGCGCGCGGGTTGCGGCAGGCCTTGCGCAAGATCAAACGCAGGGCTTGCGCTGCAGGCCCTAGACCGGCGTCACGACCACTTCTGTACTGAGCCGCGCGACATCCGCCGGCTGGCACAGAGCCGTGCCCGGTGAGAGCAGCGCTGCAGCACTGGCTGCCATGGCGTAACGAAAGGCGTCCTCCAGGCCCTGGCGGCGGCTCAGCGCCCAGACCAGGCCACCGACAAAGCTGTCGCCCGCGCCTATGGTGCTGGCCACCTGAACCTGCAGGGCAGGGGCCCGCAGCGCCGTGTCGGCCGTCACCAGCATGGCGCCGTCTGCACCCAGGGACAGGGCCACGATCCCGGCTTGCCCCCGGGCGATGATGTCTTGCGCGGCTGCGCGCTGCTGCGCTGCACTCTCCAGCTGCCGGCCCGTCAACTCGCGTAACTCCCGCAAGCTGGGCTTGAACAGGTACACGCCCTCAGCCAGTGCGGCCGCCAGCGCCGCCCCCGATGTATCCACCACCATGCGGCTGCCGCGCGCCTTCGCCAGCCTGGCGAGCCGGGCATAAAAATCAGGCGGCACGCCGGGCGGCAGGCTGCCGCTGGCCACCACATAGGCTGGTGGCGCCGCAAGGCCGGTCACATGGTCCAGGCCGGCTTGCCATTCGGGTGTGCTCAGGGTGGGGCCCGGCAATACAAAGCGGAAGTCGTGCCCGCTGGCGCTTTCATGCACCGAAAAATTTTCGCGCGTTTCACCTGCAACACGCCAGCCATGGTGAGGCAACTGCTCCTGGTCCAGCAACTGGCCCAAACGCTCGCCTGTCGCGCCCCCGGACGGATAAATCGCCAGGCAAGGGCTGCCCAGCCGGTGGACTACCCGGGCCACGTTGATGCCGCCACCGCCGGGATGGTATTGCGCGGCGGCGCAGCGCAGTTTGTGGGTGTCGGTGACCTTGTCCGTGGAGGTTGACAGGTCCAGGGCAGGGTTCAGGGTGAGGGTCAGGATGTCGGGCGCGTGCATCGCTGCACTTTACTCCGCCCCCCCGGCGCCGGCAGGGGTCAGGGCCGCAACTGCTGCGCCAGCAACACTGCCACGTGAATGGCTTCGCGCTGCGCGCCATCGCGGATCTGGTGCCGGCAACTGGTGCCGTCGGCGACCACGATGGCATCGGGCTGCTGGCGCACGGCGGGCAACAGGCTCAGTTCCGCCATCTGCATCGACACCTCGTAGTGGCTGGCTTCGTAACCAAAACTGCCGGCCATGCCGCAGCAACTCGATTCGATCAGTTCGGGTTGTGCACCGGGAATCAGCCTGAGCACCTCCATGATGGGGCTGACCGCGCCAAAGGCCTTCTGGTGGCAGTGGCCGTGCAGCAAAATCGGCTGGTCCACGGGCTGAAGCCTGCCTTTGAGTTCATCGAGCTGGCCCGCAGCGGCTTCACGCGCCAGAAACTCCTCCAGCAGCAGCGCGTGCCGGCTGATGGTGTGCGCCGCTTCGCCGAGGTCCATCACCAGCATCTCGTCGCGCAGCGTCAGCAGGCAGGACGGCTCGAGGCCGACGATGGGAATGCCTTTTTCGGCAAAGGGCAGCAGGGCATCAACCACCTCGCGCGCCTTGGCTTTGGCTTCTTCCACCATGCCGCTGGCCAGGTAGGTGCGGCCGCAACACAGGTGTTTGCCATCTGCCCTGGTTTTGGTGGCTACGTGTGCCGTGTAGCCGGCGGCTTGCAGCACTTTTAATGCGGCGTGGGCGTTGTGTGATTCAAAGCTGCCGTTGAAGGTATCGACAAACAGCACCACCGGTTTGCGCGCAGCCAGCACCGCGTCGCGGGTGGCGCCTCTAGCTGCGGTGTTGAAAAAGGTCTGCGTGGTCCACTGCGGCAGCGTGCGCCTGGCTGAAAAACCGGTCAACTTCTCGCTCAGTGCGGCCAGGCCCGGAATTTTGTCGCGCAGGTTCAGCAGCGGCGCCAGCCGGCTGGCCCAGTGCGCGTAATCGGGCAGGCGCGCCACCAGTTTGTCCTTGAGCGTGTAGCCGTGTTTCGCCTTGTAGTGGTGCAAAAATTCCACTTTCATTTTCGCCATGTCCACACCGGTGGGACAGTCGCGTTTGCAACCCTTGCAGCCCACACACAGGTCCAGGGCCTCCCTGACCGCTTCGCTGGTGAAAGCGTCGGCTGCATCCGGGCCCTGGAGCTGGCCACTCAAAGCCAGGCGCAAGGTGTTGGCGCGGCCCCGTGTCAGGTGTTTCTCATCGCGCGTGACCCTGTAGCTGGGGCACATGGTGCCAGCATCGAATTTGCGGCAATGGCCGTTGTTGTTGCACATCTCCACCGCTTTGGCAAACCCCTGGGCCGGGTCGCCGCCGCTGCCGGGTGCACTGGTTTGCTCGGTGACCGGGTCGTTCTGCACGTCCCAGGCGCGCCAGTCGAGCGCGGTTTTGATCGGTATGACCTTGTAGCCGGGCGCAAACCGCATCAGGCGCGTGTCGTCCATCCTGGGCGGGTTCACCATGCGGCCCGGGCTCAGCAATTGGATAGGGTCCAGCGCCTGCTTGATTTTTGCAAACGCCTCCGTGATCTGCGGGCCAAACTGCCACTGAATCCATTCACCGCGGCACAGGCCGTCGCCATGTTCGCCGCTGTAAGCACCCTTGAACTTGCGCACCAGCTCGGAGGCCTCTTCGGCAATCGCGCGCATCTTGGGCGCACCTTCGCGCCGCATGTCCAGAATTGGCCGCACATGCAGGGTACCGACCGACGCATGGGCGTACCAGGTGCCCTTGCTGCCGTACTTTTTGAAAACTTCCGTCAGCGCGTCGGTGTATTCGGCCAGGTGCTCCAGCGGCACGGCGCAGTCTTCGATAAAACTGACCGGCTTGCCGTCACCCTTGAGGCTCATCATGATGTTGAGCCCGGCCTTGCGCACTTCCCAGAGGTTTTTCTGTGGCGCGTCGTCCGTCATTTCAACCACCGAATCGGGCAGCAGCAAATCGCCCATCAGTTCGCCCAGGCGCTTGAGGTGCGGCAGCAGTTCGGCCTTGCTGGTACCTGAAAACTCCACCAGCAAAACCGCGGCGGGCTGGCCAATCAGCGCGCTGCGTATCGTCGGTGCAAAAGCCGGGTTCTGCAGCGACAGGTCAATCATGGTGCGGTCCACCAGCTCGACGGCGGTCAGCGTGCCTTCGCCAATTTTGACGATGTGCTGCGCCGCATCCATGGCGCGGTAAAAGGTCGGGAAGTTCACCACACCCAGCACCTTGGCGCGCGGCAGCTCGCTCAGGCGCAGGGTCAGCGACCTGGTCAGGGCCAGCGTGCCTTCGCTGCCAATCAGCAAATGCGCCAGGTTGACCGAGCCGTCGCTGGTGTAGGGCCGCTCGCTCTGCGGGTCAAAAATGTCCAGGTTGTAGCCACCCACACGGCGCATCACCTTGGGCCACATCCGGTGGATGGCCGGATGCAATTCCTCGGCCAGCGAACGCACGTAGTTGCCCAGCTCACGCGCCTTGCCGCTGCTGCTGGCGTAAGGCCCCAGTTGCAGCAGCTGGCTGCCGGATGTCCAGGCCTGCGCGCCCAGCACGTTGTGCACCATGTTGCCGTAGGCAATGCTGCGGCTGCCGCAGGAGTTGTTGCCTGCCATGCCGCCCAGCGTGGCCTGCGCACTGGTGGACACATCCACCGGGTACCAGAGGCCGTGCTTTTTCAGGGCCGCATTGAGGTGGTCCAGAGCTATGCCGGGCTCCACCTCGGCCGTGCGCTCCGCCGCATCGACATCAATGATGTTGCGCAGGTGTTTGGCGTAATCGATCACCAGGCCGGTACCCACCGTCTGGCCGCACTGGCTGGTGCCGGCGCCGCGCGCAACAATGGGCACCGCCATGTCACGGCAGATGTCCAGCGCGGTTTTGACGTCGGGTGCGCTGCGCGGCACAAACACGCCGACCGGCGTCACCTGGTAGATCGACGCATCGGTGGCATAACGGCCCCGGTCGGCTGCCGTAAAAAGTACCTCACCATGGGTTTCGCTGGCCAGCCGCGCGGCCAGCCTGCCGGCCACTTCATTGCTGATGCGCGCCACACTGTCGTAGGCGTGAGCCGCCGTGTCCTGGGTCACTTTCAGGGGCAGGGGGGCGTTCATGCCTTGGCCTGCGCCGTGGCTGCGCGTTTGGCCGCGCGCACCTGTTCGATCACCACGTCGAGCTTGTTGTTGAGGTGGCTGCCCAGCACGGCGCGCATGGCCTGCGGATCGCGTGCGCTCAGCGCCTGGATCATCTGCTCATGCTCCGAGACGGCGGCCTTCCACTTTTCGCCATCCTGGTTGGAGCGAAAACGCAGCGCCTGCAGCCGCGCATTGACCTGGTTGTAGGTGGCGGTCAGCACCGGGTTCTTGGCGGCCGTATTGATGGCACGGTGGATCGCCGAGTTGAGCTGGTAGTAGGCCGGCAGGTCGCGCCGCGTATAAGCCGCCAGCATCTCGTAATGCATGGCCTTGATTTCGGCCAGCTCGGCCTCGGTGATGCGCTCGGCCGCCAGCGCGCCCGACTGCGCTTCGAGCCCGGACATCACCTCGAAGGTGTTCAGGATGTCGGCCTCCGTCAGCTCGACGGCAATCGCGCCGCGGTTCGGCAGCAGCTCGACCAGGCCTTCGGCCGCCAGCATCTTGATGGCTTCACGCAGCGGCGTGCGCGAGACATGCAGCACCTCGCTGAGCTCGCGTTCATTGAGCTTGGCGCCGGGCGCAATGCGGTTTTCGACCAGCATCTGGCGCAGGCGATGCGCCACTTGTTCATGCAGCGCGGCACGCGGGATGGCAAAAATTTCAGCAGTCATGGGCAAATTTTGTATGCAAAAAAGTCAGATGTCAAATCCATTGTTACGGGTTATAGGGCTTGACAAATGAATTTTGTATGCAAAAAATGGCGCATATTCACGGAGCACCGATTATGTTGACGCTAGACTTCCACCCCACAGGCCGCCACTTTCTGCAAATCCCCGGCCCTTCACCGGTGCCGGACCGCATCCTGCGCGCCATGAGCCTGCCCACCATAGACCACCGCGGCCCCGAGTTCGGCGTCCTGGGCCTGAAGGTGCTGGCCGACATCAAAAAGATATTCAAGACCAAACAGCCGGTGATGATTTACCCGGCATCCGGCACCGGTGCCTGGGAGGCCGCGCTGGTCAACACCCTGAGTGCCGGTGACCATGTGCTGATGTACGAGACCGGCCACTTCGCCGCCCTGTGGCAAAGGCTGGCAGACCGCCTGGGCCTGAAGACCGAAGTCATGCGCGACCCCGGCGCCGAGGTCTGGCGCCACGGTGTGCGCGCCGACCTGATTGAAGAACGCCTGAAGGCCGACACGCAGCACGCCATCCGCGCGGTCTGCGTCGTGCACAACGAAACTTCCACCGGTGTGACCAGCAACATCGCCGCCGTGCGCAAGGCCATTGATGCGGCCAAACACCCGGCGCTGCTGCTGGTGGACACCATCTCCGGACTGGCCTCGGCCGACTACAAACACGACGAGTGGGGCGTGGACGTCAGCATCAGCGGCTCGCAAAAAGGCCTGATGCTGCCACCCGGCATCAGTTTCAACGCGGTGTCCGCCAAAGCCCTGGAGGCCAGCAAAAGCGCCAAACTGCCGAAAGCCTTCTGGGCCTGGGACGAGATCATCGAGATGAACAAGACCGGCTACTGGCCGTCGACACCCAACACCAATTTGCTCTACGGCCTGAACGAGGCCTGCGACATGTTGCTCGAGCATGGTCTGGATGTCGTGTTTGCGCGGCATCAGCGCTGGGCCGAGGGTGTGCGCGCCGCAGTGCGCGCCTGGGGCCTGCAGATCCAGTGCGCCGATGCTGCCGTGTATTCGCCCATCCTGACCGGCGTGATGACGCCCGAAGGTGTCGATGCCGACGCCGTGCGCAAGATCATTTATGAACGTTTTGACTGCTCGCTGGGCACCGGCCTGGGCAAGGTCAAAGGAAAAATGTTCCGCATCGGCCACCTCGGTGACTGCAACGACCTGACCCTGATGGCCGCGCTGTCGGGCTGCGAGATGGGCCTCAAGCTCGCTGGCGTCAAGCTGGCCGGCTCTGGCGTGCTGGCCGCCATGGACTATTTTTCTGCCCACGCCGCAGTTGTGCCGCTGCGCAAGGCGGCCTGATGGCCTATGAGTCATTGCGGGCTTGACCCGCAATCCATGGCTCGCGTCCCCAGGACAGTGGTTTGTGTGACATGGATACCGGGTCAAGCCCGGTATGACATGCACAGGGTAAAGAGGATTTCATTTTTTAACAGGAGACAACCATGCAACGCAGAACACTAGTCACCGCCGGCGCCGCGGCCCTGGCCTTTCCTTCATTGATCCTCGCGCAAAACCTGCCGCCCGGCCAGGTGCGCATCATCGTTGGTTTCGCGCCCGGCGGCGGCACCGATATCCTGGCGCGCGTGATTGGCCAGAAGCTCGGTGAGATGTGGAAGACGCAGGTCATTGTCGAGAACAGGGCCGGCGCTTCGGGCACCATCGCCGCCGACTATGTGGCCAAACAGCCCGGCGACGGCGCCACCTTGCTGATGGCCCACATCAACAGCCAGGCCATCACGCCGGCGCTGCAAAAGGTCAACTACGACGCGGCCAAAGACTTCCAGCCTGTTGTGCTGGTCGGCGTCACGCCCAACCTGCTGATCTGCAACGAAAACCAGCCCGCCAAAACCGTGAGTGAGCTGGTCGCGCTGTGCCGTGCCAACCCCGGCAAGATCAGCTTCGGCTCGGCCGGCACCGGCTCGGCCCAGCACCTGGCGCTGGAAATGTTCAAGCTGGCTGCCAAGGTCGATGCCATCCACGTGCCCTACAAGGGGTCGGGGCCCATGCTGACCGACCTGATAGGCGGCACCATCCAGTACAGCTTCGACACCATGACAGCGGCCACGCCGCATGTGAAAAGCGGCAAGGCGATTGCCATCGCGCAGACGCGCCAGCAGCGCGTGCCGGCCTACGCCAACGTGCCGACCATGGCCGAGTCCGGCTTCCCCGGTTTCGAGGCGACCACCTGGTACGGCCTGGCCGGCCCGGCGAAGATGCCGTTGGCCATGGCCAAACGCATGAACGAGGACATCAACAAGGTCATGTTGATGCCCGATGTGATGGAGAAGCTGGCCGCCTCGGGTGCCCAGGACGGCGGCGGCTCGACCGAGAAGTTCGGCGACTTCATGCGCGCCGAGCAGATCAAGTGGGCCAAGATCATCAAGGACGGCGGCGTCAAAGGCGAGGGCTGAAGCCATGGCGGGGCGTCGGGCAGCTTGAATGCCGGGCGCCGCGTTGATGCCGCATTTTTTTCCTCCCGGCGTGATGCGGGAGGATTTTTAATTTCTCCATGCAACAGCCATCAACAAGGATCCCCGAGTGAACCAAGCGTCAACCAAGGAACAGGCCGACAGGGCCCCGCGGCCCCTGCCGCTGGCCGGTGTCCGCGTGCTCGACATCAGCCAGGTCATGGCCGGCCCTTACGCCTGCATGCTGCTGGCCGACATGGGCGCCGACGTGATCAAAATCGAGCCGCCGGGTGCCGGCGACCAGACCCGCGGCGCCATGGGTTTCAAGATGAAAGGTCCCGATTCACTGGGCTTTCTGAACATGAACCGCAACAAGCGCAGTGTTGCGCTGAATCTCAAGTCGGAAGCCGGCAAGGCCTTGCTGCTGCGTTTGGCGAAAGATGCCGATATCCTGCTGGAAAACTACCGCCCCGGCGCGATGAAAAAGCTGGGCCTGGGCTACGAGGTCTTGAAAGAGGCGAATCCGCGGCTGGTCTACACCAGCATCTCGGGCTTCGGCCAGACCGGCCCCTGGTCCGACCGTCCCGGTTTTGATCTGATGGCGCAGGCCATGTCGGGCGTGATGAGTGTCACCGGCTACCCCGGCGGCCCGCCGGTCAAGGCCGGTGTGCCGGTGGCCGACATCGGCTGCGCGCTGTTCGCCGTGTACGCAACGCTGTCGGCCTTTATAGGCGCGAAGACCAGCGGCCAGGGCCAGCATGTGGACGCCTCGCTATTCGACTCGGCGCTGGCTTTTTCGGTCTGGGACATCTGCGACTACTGGGGCACGGGCAAGCCACCCGAACCGCTGGGCACCTCCAACAAGATGACCGCGCCTTACCAGGCCATGGCCTGTTCGGACGGCTACTTCGTGATGGGCGCGAACAACCAGAAGCTCTGGCTGCAGCTGTGCAAACTCATGGGCCGCGAGGAACTGCTGGCCGACGAGCGTTTCTCCACCATCTCGCTGCGGCTGGCGAACCGGCACGCGCTGGAAGTGGAACTCGAAAAATCGTTTCGCCTGCAGCCCAAGGATTACTGGGTCAGCACCTTTCTGGACGCCGGCATTCCCGCCGGCCCCATCCTGACTTACCCCGAAGCCTTCGACAGCGACCATGCGAAGGCGCGCGAGATGCGCATGGAGATAGACCACCCGGTGGAGGGCAAGGTGCCCAACATCGGTTTTGCGGTGAAGATGTCGGGCACACCGCAGCAGGTGAGCCGCCATCCGCCGCGCCTCGGTGAACACACGGCCGAGGTGCTGGCCGAACTCGGCATCAGCGCCGAAGAGCAGGCGGCGCTGGCCGGGCAGGGGGCTTTTGCAGCATGAACGAGCCCAACCCCACAGGCAGCGTTCACCTGAGTATCAAGGCCGGCGTGGCTTCGGTGCTGTTTGACCGTCCGGCCGCGCGCAACGCCATGACCTGGGCCATGTACCAGCGGCTCAATGAGATCTGCGAGCAGCTCAAGACGGACAGCTCGGTGCGCGTTGTGACTTTCCGCGGGGCCGGCGGCCAGGCTTTTGTGGCCGGTACCGACATCGAGCAGTTCAGCAATTTCAGCAGCGGCGAGGACGGGGTCGCCTACGAAAAGCAGATCGACCAGTGCATCGCCAGGCTCGAATCGCTGCCCATGCCCACCGTGGCGGTGATCGAAGGCTGGACCATAGGCGGTGGCCTGGCGATTGCCACGGCCTGCGACTTCCGCATTGCGACCACGGGCTCGCGCTTCGGTGTGCCGATCGCCAAAACCCTGGGCAACTGCCTGTCGGTGGCCAATCTGGCACGGCTTGGCGCCGCGTTCGGCATTCCTCGCGTCAAACGCATGCTGATGCTGGCCGATATCCTGACTGCCGAAGAAGCGCTGGCCTGCGGTTTCCTCCTGCAGCTCAGCGAGGCCGCCGCGATCGACGTACTGCTGGCTGGCCTGTGTGAACGCCTGTCGGCGCTGGCACCGGTGACGCAGCGTGTCAGCAAGGAAGGCCTGCGCCGGCTGGTCAACCATGCGATACCGTTCGACGAGGACCTGATTGGCCAGTGTTACGCGAGCGACGATTTTCGCGAGGGCGTGTCGGCGTTTCTGGCCAAAAGAAGCCCGGTCTGGAAAGGGTCCTGAACCCCGGCTGAGCCGGTCCGGGGCCCATGCCCCCGGGTGACCTGGCCTCCAGGCAGCGTTTTGCCGCAGGGTCCATCCGGTTGCTGTGGGGGGCAAAACTCCTTAAGCTGGCCGGATGAACATCATCCACAACTTGCGCTTTGGCCTTGTTCTTGTTGTTGCCGCCATGCTGGCGGCCTGCACTGCCGCTCCCGGCTCGCCAGCCAGGCCAAAGCTGGTTGTTCTGCTGGTGGTGGACGGCCTGCCGCAGCGCCAGATCACCAGCTACCGCGACCAGCTCGCGCCCGATGGCCTGGCGCGTTTTCTGGACCGTGGTACCTGGTTTGCCGACGCGCACTACGGCCATGCCTTCACCGTCACCGCGGCCGGTCACGCCACCATGCTGACCGGCGCCTACCCGCACCGCACCGGCATCATAGGCAACGAGTGGCGCGATGTGATGACCGGCGCGCAGGTCTACAACACCAGCGATATCGGGGCGACCTACATCGGCCATGCCACCCAGGCACTGGATGGCACCAGCCCGAAAAACCTGAAGGTGGAGACGGTGGGCGACGTGTTGCGTGGCCTGGACGCGCGCAGCAAGGTGGTCGCCATCTCGGGCAAAGACCGCGGTGCCATCCTGCCCGCCGGCAAGCGTGGCACGGCCTATATGTACATGGGCGCCAGCGGGCAGTTTGCTTCGACCACGTATTACATGAAAGAACATCCCGCCTGGGTCAATGCTTTCCATGCCGGCAAACCGGCCGACCGCTATTTCAGAGCCGAGTGGAAGCCGCTGCTGCCGGAGGCCGCCTATGCGCGTTCCATTCCCGACAGCCAGCCCTGGTTCGGCCCGCGCGGCGGCAAGCTGCCCATGGTGATGAGTGCGCCTGCCGACGACGCACCCGGTCCGGCTTTCTACGCAGCCTTGTTGCGCAGCCCGTTTGCCGATGCGCTGTCGCTCGATTTTGCGCGGGCCGCCATTGCCGGTGAACAGCTGGGCCGCGACGACGCACCTGACATCCTGTCGGTGAGTTTGTCCAGCCACGATTACATCAACCACGCCTGGAGCGCCGAGTCGCGCCTCTCGCACGACCATCTGCTGCAGCTCGACCGTTTGCTTCAGGCTTTTTTCCGCGACCTCGACAGCGCGGTGGGCAAGGGCAACTATGTCGCCGTGCTGACCGCCGATCACGGCTTCATGCCGGCAGCGGAACACAGCCAGTCGCAGGGGCTGTCCGCAGGGCGGTCGTCCAGCACTCAGCTGCTGAACCGCGTGAACGAGGGGTTGCAGCGTGAATTCGGTGTGCCCAAACTGGCCGCCTTCCTTTCCGCTTCCGCGCTGGTGCTGAACCGCCAGTTGCTTGCGCAGCGCAGTCTGGACTTCAACACCGTGGCGGACGCCGCCAGAACCCTGATACTGGCCGATCCGGTGATCGCCGCGGCCTACACCCGGCGTGAGCTCGAAGCCGGAAGCCGTGCCGGCGCACCCTTCTTCGGGCAGATGCGCAAGACCTGGCACAAGGACGTGTCGGGTGACGTGCAGTACGTGCTCAAACCGCTGTGGATGTTTGGCCCGCCCACCTCAATCACTACCCATGGTTCACCGCACCCTTACGACACCCATGTGCCCATCCTCATGTACGGGCCACCCTGGGTGACACCGGGCCGCATCGACAGCCGGGTCGAGGTGGTGGACATTGCGCCTACCCTGGCGCGCCTGCTCGGTGTGCCGGCTCCGTCAGCCAGTGAAGGCAAGCTGCTGCCGCTGTCGGCACCCTGACGGCTCAGGCGGGCAATGGCGTCTTCGGCGTGAAGTCGCAGTACGGCGCTACCGCGCATTGCCAGCACAGGGGTTTGCGCGCCACACACACATAACGGCCATGCAGGATCAGCCAGTGGTGCGCGTCCACCAGGTACTCGGGGGGGATGCGTTTGAGCAGTTTCAGCTCCACTTCCAGCGGTGTTTTGCCCGGTGCCAGGCCGGTGCGGTTGCCCAGGCGGAAGATGTGGGTGTCCACCGCCATGGTGGCTTCGCCAAAAGCCGAGTTAAGCACCACGTTGGCCGTCTTGCGGCCCACGCCGGGCAGGGCCTCCAGCGCCTCGCGGCTGCGCGGCACCACGCCGCCGTGTTGCTGCACCAGCATGCGGCAGGTTTCCATCAAATGCCTGGCCTTGCTGCGGTACAGGCCTATGGTCTTGATGTAGCCCTCCAACCCTTCCAGGCCCAGATCAAGAATCTTTTGCGGCGTGTTGGCCACAGGAAAGAGCTTGCGTGTGGCCTTGTTCACACCCACGTCGGTGGCCTGCGCGCTCAGCAACACGGCGGCCAGCAGCTCAAACACGCTGGTGTATTCAAGCTCGGTCACCGGCATCGGGTTGGCGGCTTTCAGGGTGGCAAAGAAAGGGGCGATGTCGGCGGTTTTCATGGCGCCAAGTCTAGCCGCGCTTCAGACGCCCTCCGGCTTAGAGCGGACGCACCGGTATACACAGCAGGCAGCGGAAGGTACCGGTTTTTTTGTCCACCACAAAATCACCTTCGTGCAGTTCCAGCGAGGGTTTGTCATCGGCCTGGTAGCCGCTTTGCGGCAGCCACTCGCCGAGCAGGCGCATCCATGCCTCGTGAATGGTCGATCCTGTGCCGGTGAAGGGTGCGCAGGCATAACGTCCGCCGGCAAAGGTCTGCACGCCGATTTCGCCCTGCGGCTGGAAGGCCGCATCGACCTCAAAGCTGCAGTCGTAGCGGCATTTTTCGGCGGGGGTGACTTCCGGGTCGTCCTGCACGATGCCGTAAATCCGTTCCGGGTCCAGCCCGTGCTGCCCGAGCCAGGCCCAAAAGCGTTGCCAGGTGGCGCCGATGTCGGGGTGGCCATAGGGGCCGGTATGGCGCATATAGGCCAGGCGAAGGGCGGGCAGGGTCTTGAGTTCGACTTGCATCAGCATTCCTTTTTCAATGGTGGGCTGACCCGATGGCCAGCTGGCAGCATCGTGCGGGAAGCCGGGATAGACGGCTTGATTTGCCTTGCGCACCTCTTGATGAATCTTGCTCAGTTGCTCGCGGCGGCTGGCCGACCAACTGCGCCAGCCGCCGCGTCGCCACGCGGTGGGCGTCATGCCGAAGTGCGCGCGAAAGGCCCGTGTGAACACCTCGGCCGACGCAAAGCCTACCTCCAGTGCCACCGCCAGCGCAGCTTGGGGCGGTGAAGCCAGCAGGCGTTGCGCCGCAGCCTCCAGCCGCAGGCGGCGTACGCAGTCGGCCAGCGTCTCGCCCGTCATCGCCTGGAAGGTGCGATGGAAATGCCAGGGTGAAAAATGTGCCACGCCGGCAAGTGTCTGCAGGTCCAGCGTGTTGTCCAGGTGCGTGCTGATGTGATCGACCACGCGGTTGATGCGGGCGACGTAAGCGCGCCTGTGGTCGGGCGAGTTCATGGAAGCTCTGAAATAAATTGCCGGGCCTGCGCCAGCATGCCGGTACGTATGGTTTTGAAAACCCGCTGCGGAAAGCCGGCCGGCAACTGCGCTTCAACCCGCTCCAGCGCGTCGGGCACCAGCAGCACCAGCGCCACCATGTGGTCAAACGCGTCGGGCACGCCGCTTTGCCGCGCCAGCACTTGCCAGTGGCGGGTGTGGATCTCGTGCAGATGGTAGTGCGTGTTTTTGCTGCGCAGGGCCATGGCCAGTTTGGCGCGGCGCGGGTGCACCTGGTTCGGCCCGGTGCCCATGATGGGCCAGACCGACAACACGTCGTACAGCGGCGTCATGCGGTAACCGCCGCCACGCTCCAGAAAGATCGAGAAATTCTTGGCATGGCCGTCGGTGGCGGCCATGAGCCAGAACGCGAGCTGGGTGCTGACAAAGACCAGCTTGTCCTGATCCGCACGGCTGCTGTTGTCCAGCTGGCGAAGAATCGCTCGTATCCCCGGGCCGCCCTCGTTTTCATACTTTCGCTCGCCGGCCACGCCAAGCGCCTGGCAAAAGTCTTCCTGCGCGAGCCGTGCAATCCAGGGTGCGCGTCCTTGCGGCTGCTGAAGCGCCCGGTCGAAGCGATCGACCACCAGCACCTTGCGCTGGCCGAAGCGGGCCATCTCGCAATCAGCCACTGGCAGCCCAAGCTGCGCAAGTATCTGCGCGCACAACCACTCGTTTTCCACCGAGTCGCTCATGTCAGCGCGCATATTTCCCACAAGCCCCAGCGGCAGTTTGAAGATGTGCGTGCTAGGTGTAGCGCCCAACGGCCTGCACCACTGGTCGGTGTGCCAGAGCAGGGCAGTTTTCTCCTGCGCGCCGGCTATGGAAATACGCAAGTCATCCGTCATATCCTGGCCCACCACACGCCCGCCGGTAACAGCGTGGTTGATGGCCTGCTCTACCTCTGCCTCATTCAGCGGCAAGAACTCAATACGGTCAAAGCCGTCAGGTGCCATGTCCGGCGGGAGCAACTGCACAGACCCTACGCAGTCGCGCCCAATTGCTGCCAGCAGATCAAACGCTTCGGTGCTGCCGGTGGCGAACTTGTCACGCAGGCGCCGACGAATGGAGTCACTGTCCGGCAACAGGTTGTCGAAAAAGTTACGGACGACTTCTCCGCGATGGGGAAGATTGTCGGGCGTGAATGGGAGGGAAAGTGACAACCAGCGCGCGGCGGGCGACGCGGGCCAGCTTTCGTCATACTTGAAGCGGTGCTCTCCATCCACCAGGGACCAGTTGCCCACATGTTCACCATTGGCCCAGACCCCGAGTACGCTGTCTTGCGGGTTGGTACGGGGGCGGCGAAAAGTCACCATGTGTCAGGCCCCGGTTCGGCGACGCGGTACGAAGAAGGCTCTTCGATCGTCAAACGGTAGCCCATAGCCGTAACCATGCGGGAAATCTGGTCGAAAGCGGTGACTTCCGGCGCGGCCTCTATGCGGGCGATGCGCTTTTGCGTAACGCCCAGCCTCTCGCCAAGCTGGGTCTGGGTCAGGCCTCGTGCCTGACGCAATGAACGCAGGATGGTGCGTAGCTGCTGTGGGCTGTCAACGGGGTATTTCATGGATACACCTCAAAGGTAGTTATTCCACTTTACTATTTTTAAGTAGTTAAGTCAAATTACACCTTAAAGGTAGTTAATTGCCAAATCTTTTCCCGCGTGTCATTGCGGGCTTGACCCGCAATCCATGCCTCGCGGGTCAACCACCTGTGGGATGCGCGCATGGATCCCGGATCAGGTCCGGGATGACAAATCGTCTCACCCCGCCTTGCGAATCGTCCCCTGCGCCGCGGCGCACAGCGTACGCTCACCGCCGCGCAGCACAAAAATATCGCAGCGGCACACCGCCTGCGTCTTGCCACTGCCCACCACCGTGGCCACGGCCAGCAGGCGCTCGGCGTCTTTGGCAGGGCGCAGGTAATTGATCTTGAACTCGGCCGTGACCGAATCGCCCAGCACCGAGCCACCGGCAAAAGTCAGCGCGTTGTCGGCCAGGTAAGACAACACACCGCCATGCACAAAGCCGTGTTGCTGCAGCAGGCCGGGCGCCACGGGCACCGACAGCTCGGCGCTGCCCGGCGCAAAGGCCTCCAGCCGCGCGTTCAGCAGGGCGCTGAAGGGCTGCAGGCTCAGGATGTGCCGGCCCTGGCTGAGCATGTCAGCGGACATGGGCATCACCTTGCGGGCTGGACGTTTTGAACTTGCCAACCGGCAGCAGCCAGCGCAGCAGCCGTACTTTGACCGGCCAGGGCACAACCAGCGGCTTGTTGCCCACGGCACGCTGCGCCTGCGACAGCGCGTCTTCCACCAGGGCGTTGTGCAGGTGCCGGATCGCCAGCTCCCAGAGCAGGGTGGCGCGGCCTTCGGTCTGCATTTCAATGCGGTGCTCCAGCACGCAGTCTTCTTCGGTGGCGCCCAGCACGGTGAAGCTGTGCCAGCCGTCAAAGCCCTTGGGCTCGGTGAAGCGGAAGCGGATGGCTTCGCCCGGTGTGTAAGCCGTCACCACGTAGCCGATGGGCCCATGCCCGCCCACCGCGCCCGGTACCAGCGGCCGGTCGAACTTCATGCGCGGCCAGTTGGGTGGCCACAGCTTGTCGGCCGGCGAGCCCAACGAAGCCAGCAGCTCGGCCACCTGCGCCGGTGTGGCCTGCAGCCGCCGCTGGTGCACATTGACAACTTTCATGACAAGTTCTCCTGTGGTTGAAAGACGTTCTCAGGCGGCCACCGCCATCCAGGCGGCGTGCTCCAGTGCGGCGCGCACCCTGGGTGCGACGGCGGGCACCGGCTGGCTGGTCCAGTGTGGTGTCAGCGCTATTGCGGGTGAAAACACCAGCGCCATCCAGATCGGAAAGGGCAGGGCACGCATGTCACCGGCCGCGACGCGGGTGTCAATCCACTGCGCCAGCGTGCCAAAGGCCTCTGCGTTGGCCGCGCCCATTTCAGTGCCGCCTGTCATGTCGCCGCTGCGCCGCAGCTGATGCAGCAGGCGCGCCCGGTCGGGGTGTTGTTCCACCCAGGCAATGTAGGCGCGTATCAGGCCCTTCACACCCGACTGCGCCGTGGCCCGGCCTGTGATGGGCCCCAGCAGCGCCGCATGAAAGTCGCGCAGCGTGTGGGCATACAGCGCATCGGCCAGCAGCGCCTTGGTGGGAAAGTGGTGGTACAGGCTACCGTTGCTGACACCGGCCTCCTGCCGCACCATGTCCATGGAAGCAGCGGCAAAGCCGTGTTGCAGAAACACTGCGGTGGCGGCGTCCAGCAGTCTGGATCGGGTCGAGTTCGGGTCCATGGCTGGAGTATCACTCCAGAGTACCACTCCAGTCAAGTGGCTTTTTTGCCAACCCTGCCGGCGGGTTCAGCGGCGCTCAGACCTGCAGCGTGCGCCGGAACAGGTCAAACAGCCGCTCCCAGTGCCGCTCGGCCGCTGCCTGGTGGTAAATGCCTGTGCGTTTGGGAAAAACAAAGCCGTGCTCGGTGCCCGGGTACCACTCGATGCGGTGCGGCGTGCCGCCGGCCACCAGCGCCTCCTGCAGCGTTTGCACAATCTCTGCAGAGGCCCAGCGGTCCGTTTCGGCGCAGGCAAAGTAGCTTTCGCAGCGAATTTTGGGGGTCATCAGGTGCGGTGAATCGTCGCGGTCGGTCACCAGGTTGGCACCGTGAATGCTGGCAATGCTGCTGATGCGATCGGGCAGGGCGGCGGCGGCCGCCATCACAAACGGCCCGCTCATGCAGTAACCCACCGCACCGACGCGGCTGGCGTCGGCCTGCGGCTGGCCATCCACAAAGCGCAGCATGGCCTCGGTGTCGCGCACCAGCATGGCGTTGCTCAGCGAGTTCATGTGTTCAAACATGGTGGCCATTTGCGCCTCCGTGCGTTCGGTCAGCCAGAAGTCGCGCGTGCGCCGGTAATACAGGTTGGGCAGCACCACGTAATACCCCACAGCCGCAATACGCCGCGCCATGTCGTGCAACTCTTCGCGCTTGCCGGGGGCGTCCATGTAAAACAGCACCACCGGGTGTGGCCCGCCTTCTTCGGGGCAGACCACAAAACTGTTCATCGCGCCGTCAGCGCCGGGGATGTCTATGTGTTGCTCAATCATCAAAACACCTCAAAGGAAAAAATAAGCCAGCAAACCCAGGCCGTAAAGAACCGTTGCCAGCGTTATGCCGCGAAACGGAATGCTGAACCAGTACACCCTGGCCAGCACCACATAAGCCAGCAGCAACACCAGCCCCAGCGCCAGCAAAAAGACCGACTGAAACAAAAACACCGGGTGCGCCAGCGCCAGATAGGCCCAGACCAAGCCAAACAAAATGGCGCCATAAGAGTGGCTGGCGTTAAAACCAATCCAGGCGCGCCACATGGTGGTCTGGCGGCTGATGACGGGCGAGACCACCATCATCCTGGCCTTGAGATCGGCGTCGCGCGGGTCAAATTTGGGGCCGTGGAAGGTAAAGATCAGGTGCATCACACCCAGCACAAAAATGACGGCGGCGCTGGCGGCAACAAGCAGGGCAGGCAGGTTCATGGCCCACATTCTGCCGCCACGCAGGAAAGCTGCGCGCAAATTGGCGACAATGTTCAGCAGAAAGAGAGACCGCCATGCCTTTGCCCTTTGCCGACCGCCTCAACAACGTAGAAACCTCTGCCATCCGCGAGCTGTTCAAACTGCTGGGCAAACCCGGCATCATCAGTTTTGCCGGCGGCTTTCCCGACAGCGCCATGTTTGATGTGGATGGCATCAAGGAGGCCGCCAACAAGGCCCTGACCGAAGAAGCCGGCGGCGCACTGCAGTACGGCGCGACCGAAGGTTACAACCCGCTGCGTGAACAACTGGCCGCCTTCATGGGCACCAAAGGTGTGGATGTGGCACCCGACGGCCTGATCGTCACTACCGGCAGCCAGCAGGCGCTGGACCTGCTGGGCAAAACCATGATTGACCCCGGCGACAAGGTCATTGTGGAAGGCCCGACTTTTCTGGCCACCATCCAGTGCTTTCGCCTGTACGGCGCAGAACTGATCAGCGCGCCGATTGATGCCAACGGTGTGGACACCGACGAGCTGGAAAAACTGATGGCCGAGCACAAACCCAAGTTTGTCTATCTGATCCCGACCTTCGGCAACCCCAGCGGCGCCATGCTGAGCCTGGAGCGCCGCAAAAAAGTGCTGGAGCTGGCCGTGAAGTACCAGACCCTGATTGTGGAAGACGACCCGTATGGCGACCTGTACTTCAACGCCGCGCCGCCCCCCAGCATCCTGAGCCTGAGCAAAGACGTGCCCGGCAGCCGCGAGCTGATAGCCCACTGCGGCAGCATGAGCAAGGTCTTAAGCCCCGGCCTGCGCGTGGGCTGGATGATTGGCCCCGCCGAGCTGCTTGCCAAAGCCACCATGTGCAAACAGTTCAGCGACGCCCACACCAGCACCTTTGCCCAGGCCACCGCAGCCCAATACCTCAAAGCCGGCCGCATGCCTGCCACCCTGGCCAAAGTCCGCAAGGCCTATGGCGAACGCGCCCTGGCCATGGGTGCGGCGCTGAAGCGTGAGCTGGGTGACGCGGTGGAATTTACGCAGCCGCAAGGCGGCCTGTTCTTCTGGGCCCGGCTGACCGGGGCGGGCGGCAAGACCAGAGACGCGGGCGAGTTTGCCAGGAAGGCGATAGAGCAGGGTGTTGCCTTTGTGCCTGGGGCGCCGTTTTATGCGGGGAATCCGGACATGGCGACCTTCAGGCTCAGTTTTGCAACGGCGGATGTCGCGAAGATCGAACAAGGCATCCAGCGCCTGAAACTGGCACTGTAGTTGCATGCCGCCTGCGCAGAAAGGTGGGTAGGCACATGACTTCACGGCTGTTTTCATTCATAGGCGGTAACACCGGCCCGTGGCGCGTCACCAGTGCGCGGGCGGTGGCCGGTGAACCCATCGCACAGACCGCCAGGGTTT
This sequence comes from Asaia bogorensis, assembly GCA_943371375.1. Lineage (GTDB taxonomy): Bacteria > Pseudomonadota > Gammaproteobacteria > Burkholderiales > Burkholderiaceae_C > Polaromonas. The sequence continues at coordinate 46,548 of CALRUM020000007.1, read as the reverse complement.
TGGTGGTGCCCGACCTGGTGGCCGATGCCAGCTCAACACCTGGCTGGGTGCTCAGGGGCATTACCAGCAACGAACGTTATGTGGTGCGCAGCGAGAAAGACCAGCTGCTGGCCAAACAGCAAGGCCTGGGCCGGCCCGAGGCCACTTGCGCAGCACTGATCCCCATTCGCAAAAGCCCGGCCTGGTGGGCGCTGACCCAGGACGAGCGACGCGCCATTTTTGAAGAGCAGTCGCACCACACCCGCATTGGCCTGCACTACCTGCCCGCTATCGCCAGAAGGCTGCACCACTGCCGCGACCTGTCGGGCAGTGAACCGTTTGACTTTTTGACCTGGTTCGAGTTTGCGCCTGAGAATGAGGACAGCTTTAACCACATGCTGGTTGAGCTGCGCGCCTCGCCCGAGTGGGGGTATGTGGAGCGGGAGGTTGATATTCGGCTGGTTCGGGATTAAGAAATTGATCCCGTTCATTCGGAAGACGGATTGTTCTTTTGGGCGCGGGTAGGAAGACCAAAGACGCTGGCGAGTTTGCCAAGAGGGCGATTGAGCAGGGGGTGGCCTTTGTTGTTGAATTCCGCTGAAGTCTGACCCGAGTTTTCCATCGAATTTTGACCCACACTCTTTGTGAGCAGAAGGTGCTCACGATGTGGATAAGTTCTTGGTTTTCTCCTTTTTGGGCTGAGTCTTTGCAGAGCTGTTTTTGAACCGATAGCTGTCGTTTCCAGTCTCAAGGATATGACTGTGTGGATCTGCCTCAAAGTGCGCCGCTGTTTCCGCGACTTTGTTGCCTCGATTCCCAGCCAGGTGGCCAGCTTCTCGGCATAGGGATCGAGCTTGCTTGAGCTGCCACGCCTTTCGTAGCTGGGCTCGGTCTCATCTGATCGCAGGTACTTCTTTACTGTGTTGCGAGCCAGGCCTGTACGCCTTGAAATCTCGCGGATGGACATCTGATCCCGCAGTGCCCAACGCCTTATGACATTCAATGTCGCCACGTCTATCACTCCTAATTTCCCTCTTGCTTTTAAAACAAGCAGGGTAGTGCCTACGTGGGTCAGTTTTGGATGGAAATTACTGCGCTAAGTGGGTCAGATTTCGACGGAATTCAACAATATCTGGATTCATAGAGAAAAAGACGATCTTTGGTGGACTATTTCCAAAGTAGACCCAGTTGTTGCAAGTTTGCAGGAGTCTCATAAGGCCGGGGTTGGGGTTGGCAGGGTGGTCGTCTTGCACAAACCGACATTTGAATGGCGCAATAAGTCTTTACGAGGGCAGCGTTTGAGTTGGGTTGCACTTCATCCCAAAGCTCAAACATTTCTTTTCACAGAAGGAACTCTGCAAAAAGTGAGCGAGGACAATGCTGACTATGCGAGAGCACTAGTGCAGGGACTCGATCTTCAGCCGTGGCACAACCGTGTAGATTGGCAAACGAAGGAGGCGACCAAGAAAGTACAACGCGGCGTCGTGCTTGATCCGGTTGAGGCTGGAATAGCCATGATGGCTAATCAGGCTCGCGAGACAACCAAACGTTCTAATGGTCAGGAGGTCGTAGGGATTCTAAAGAATAAGAATTTCGGATTTTTGACTGATGATGAATTGAGATGCTACTTAAGAGCTCTTATTAAGGATCAGGAAGGACTTTGTGCGATATCTGGAATTCGACTCCAATACCCAGGGGAACTTGACGACCATGAGTTGCAATGTTCACTTGATCGAATTTCCAGTGATGGTCACTATGAGCCTGGAAATTTGCAGGTGATTTGTAAATTTTTGAATCGCTGGAAGAGTGATTCCAAGGATGCGGATTTTCGACGGTTGTTAACCTTAGTTCAGTCCACCAATGGTTTTGAAAGCATAGAGTAGTGCTGCCATCACGTTAACAGCAGACTACTCGTCCTTATCCGCCTTCGCCTTCGCCTTCTTAAGGCGCAGTCAGTCTGAATAGCATTCGTCTTGGATCTGAACGATCGGACGGACCAAGAATCCGCCCGAGCTCCTGTGGGATAGGTCCCACTTCAAGCTCAACTCAATAGGTCCATGCGATCACACAACCCGCCGAAACCAGACCAGCGACAGCCCCCCCGCCGTTAGCGCCAGCACCGCCGCCAACAAAGCCAGCAAGGCCGTGACCTCCGTCTCCCGCGTCTGCACCTGCACCCTCGACCCGAGGTTCTCGTAAACGCTGCGCAGCGCTTCGGCCGTGCCGGCCTGGTGGTACTCGCCGCCGGTCATGCGGGCGACCTCGCGCAGGGTGGGTTCGTCGAGTTGCAGGTAGATGGCCATGCCTTCGGGCATGGCTGCGGCGTCGCCCACGCTGCCCAGGCCGATGACGTAAATGCGCACGCCGCGGTCGGCGGCCATTTTTGCCGCTTCCAGGGTGTCCACACCCGTCGTGCGGCGCCCATCGCTGAGCAGGATGATGGCCGCGGCGTTGTACGAGCCCGGCGCCACCGGCGTGAGCGGCGGTGGCGGTGGCTTGTCCTTGTCGTCCAGGCTGCGTCCGCGCGGCTTGCCGCCAAAGGTCATGTCCTCCAGGTTGATGCCCTGGTCCGGGAACAGCTCGGCCAGGCTGGTGACTATGCCGCTGCCGATGGCCGTGCCCCGCTGCATCTGGAAGCCGTCGATGGCCGCTGCCAATGCGGGGCGGTCCAGTGTGACGGCATGCGCCACCTGGCTGCTGCCGGCAAAGGTGACCAGCCCGACTTCTATGCTTCTGGGCAGGTCTTGGAGAAACAGTTTGGCGGCCTCCTGCGCGGCCACCATGCGTGTGGGCTGGACGTCGTTGACACGCATGCTCAGCGATACGTCCATCGCCAGGATGATGGTGGAGCGCGCCCAGGGCAGCGGCACCCGCGCCATGGGACGCGCCGTGGCCAGCAACAAGCCGGCGCAAGCCAGAAAGAGCAGGGCGGCTGGCACATGCTGGCGCCACTGGCGCCCGGCGGTCGCGGCGCGCACCGTGCCCAGGCTGCTGTAACGCACCGCCAGCTTGCCCCGGCGCCGCAGCAGCCAGAGGTAGGCCAGCGGCAGCAGGGGCAGGGCCAGCATCAGCCAGAGGTAGTGGGGCCAGAGGAAAAACATGGAGACCTCATCTTGCCGCGTAAGCCGCCCGCAGGCAACCGATTCACGGGCGGGCGATAGGGCTGAATACCGCTGCCGCAAGCTTGCGCCAAAATGGTGCCATGTTTTTTTTTGAGAGACGGAGGGCCCTCGGGATGTTGATGCAGCGCTTCATGGAAAACTACAAAAAGGCCTGGGAGACCCGGGACGAATTTTTACTGGCCTCGCTGTTCACCGAAGACGGCCAGTACCACAACACGCCGTTTGCGGTGCAGACCGGGCACGCGCAGATCAGGCAGTACTGGCAGCGTGTCAAGCTGCAGACCGACATCACGCTGAGCTTCGACATCCTGCATGCCGGGGCACTGGACGGCATCGCGCACTGGCACACCACTTACCAGGTCACGTCGGAAGAGATGTTTGCGATGTGGGCCGCCTCCACCGGTACCAGCCAGCTCGCGCGCCAGCCGGGTGACCCGTTGCCGCGCCTGGCGCTGGACGGCGTGGCCGTTGCCGAGTTCGAAGCCGGTGGCTTGTGCCGCGACTTCAGGATCTGGTGGCATTCGGTGGTGGAGTCTTAGGCCTGACCGGCTTGTCGTCCCGGCGTGGGTGCGCCGGCATGGATTGCGGGTCAGGCCCGCAATGACAGATGGGGACGGTTTTGTGAGGCCGGGCTCCGGATGGTTACCCCGGACTCCGGATTGTCATCCCGGACTGTGGATCCGGGATCCATGCTTCATGGACCAGCGGCACGGGTGTGCCGACATGGATTGCGGGTCAAAGCCTGCCCCGGACTTGATCCGGGGCCCGCAATGACGGATAGGGAGTGTCCTCACTCGCTGATTTCGGCCTCCACCAGCTGCCCCAGCAGCAGCAGCGACTGCTGCCAGCCCAGGTAACACTGGTCGGTCGGGATCATGGCCGGGATGCCTTCCTGCACGGCATGTACCTCCACCCCGGCAGACACGGCCTTGAGGGTGATGGTGGTGGTCATCTCACCGGGCAGGTTCGGGTCTTCGAAGCTGGCGGTGTAACGAATGCGCTCGTTCGGTACCAGTTCCAGGTAGCTGCCGCCAAAGGCGTGGCTGTGCCCGTTGCTGTGGTTGGTGAATGACATCCGGTACTTGCCGCCGACTTTGGCGTCCATCTGGTGGACAGTGCCGGTGAAGCCGAACGGTGGCAGCCATTTTGCAAAGGCGCTGGCATCAAGAAAAGCGCGGTACACCCGATCCGGGGTGGCGCGCAGCACGCGGTGAAGTTTGACGGTTCCTGTGGACATGGTGGCTTCCTTTTGGAAAGAGCAGAGGAATGGCCCTCTGACTCTACGACGATTGGGCCTGGCCGGAATCGACAGCTTTCTGCGCGCGAACATGGATTGCGGGTCAGGCCCGCAATGACAACATATTGCTACTGAATTTATAGCTGCTTGCGCCCTTGGATAAAGGGCTGGAGGCCGATTTGACTCATCATCCCGCGCTGGACCAGCGCCAGCTCACACCTCCGCAGGCGGCCAGTCGCTGAAGGGGAAGGGCAGGGTCTCGGTGGAAAAAGACACAAAGGCGGCGATCTGGCCCAGGTAGCGGCCCACGCTGCGGCCCAGGCTCTGCAAACGCGGATTCGCTTCGTCGGTGAAGGCGGCAAAGGCAAGCTGCAGCAGCGCAATGGCAATCAGCACCCAGGCGGCGAGCTGGAAGGCCAGGCACATCAGCAGCATCAGCAGGGCGCGCATGGGCAGCTTGCGCGTGGGCAGGGTGGTCAGGGCGTTGTCTGTCATGGTTGGCTCCTTGGCGGTGGTCACAGATAGTGCTGCATCCATGATGGGGCCGGATTGACCAGCATCAAGCCATCATTCTGCCCCCCACCGGCAAAAAAAATCCCGGCGCAAGGCCGGGACGACAAGCGGGGCCTTAGCCCCCCTGGAGATCAGTTGGACGCAAAGCAGTAAAACTTGCCCGCGCCGCCGGTGCGCACCAGCGCTTCCTGGCTGCAGCCGGCCGACTGGTGCGAGAAGTTCCAGGACTTGGCCCAGGCGTCGGTATTCGGGCCGACGCGGTCATGGTGGCCAACAATGGCCGAGCCGTCGGTGGAGCTGGTCCAGGATTTGCAGGTGGTGTCGGTCTGCGGCGCAAAAGCGGTGCCGTCCGAGCGTGTACCCGTCAGCATGTCATGCTCGTTGGGGGTGTCGCCCCGGCCCTTGATGATGTTGCCGCGTTCGTCCAGCGCGGTTTCCTTGGACAGCATGTTGCCGTTGTGCAGGTGGTCCAGGTTGCGCGCAATCAGCATGCCCTTGGCGTTGTGCCAGGGGCCGTTGCCGATGCGGTCACGCGCATGGGTGGCGGCGCCGGCCGGTGCAGTGGCCGTGGCAAAAGTGGGTGGCGTGCTCAGGTAGGCGCGCCAGGTCTTGCCGCCGGCGCCGGCAGCGGCGGCCAGCTTCTGGCAGTGGGCATCGGCGCCGGCCAGGCCGCCCAGGTCGGCGCCCTTGCCGCTGCCTGCGCTGGTGATAAAAAAGCTCATCGGGCCGGTGCTCGGCAGGTTGGCGCAGGCGGTGAGCACGGCCACGGTGGCAGTGGCGATGGCAATGTATTTGAGTTGGCGCATGACGGGTTTCCTGTCGGTGATAAATGTGGATGAATTCAGGTACACAGGACATCAACCCGGTTGCTGCGCAAAATGGCGCCCCCGGCATGAACAAGCGTGGCTGCTGCCGCCCGCATCACGGGCGGTTTGTTGTCCTGCGTGAACCCATTGAACCTCAAGCCCGCAGTGCCTGCATTCGGGATGACCCCAATCCTGTGCGTTCTGCTCAGCCATCTGGCATAGTCAGGGCCGATCAACCCTGGGTATCCAGGTTTTCAAAACACCCCGTCATGCGCACCCACCCCATCACGCCTGTCCGCCGCCTTGAGACGGTCACTGAGCCCGAGCTGCAGGCCCTGGCCGGGCTGCTGATGGACGCCGTGGACGGCGGCGCGTCGGTGAGTTTCATGCAGCCCTTGCCCCTGCCCAGGGCGCTGGCCTTCTGGCAGGGGGTGGCCGACGGGGTGGCCAGTGGCGAGCGTGCGCTGTGGGTGGCCGAAGATACCGAAGGCATCGTCGGCACGGTGCAACTGATACTGGCGCAACCCGACAACCAGCCGCACCGCGCCGACCTGGCCAAGATGCTGGTGCACCGCCGGGCGCGGCGCCAGGGGCTGGGTGCCGCCCTGATGCAGGCCGCCGAAGACGCGGCCCGCGCAGGCGGCAAGACCCTGCTGGTGCTGGACACCGCCAGCGACGCTGCCGAGCGCCTGTATGCGCGCCAGGGCTGGCAGCGGGTGGGGGTGATTCCGGGTTACGCCTTGCTGCCCAATGGTGAACCTTGCGACACCACCTACTTTTACAAGGTGCTGGGCGGCTGAGAGGGGGTACCAAGGTCCTCAGGCAAGCCGCTTGCGCCTAGCGGTCCCTGAAGGTGAGGTCTATCCTGATGAAGCGGTCGGGGCTGCCGTCATCAAATTGCAGCAAGTCGTTGGCCGCATGGGCGGTACCGATTTCGATCAGGTCGTGGATGTGCACAAAATCGCCCGATCTTTTGGACAGCAGCTGGCTGGCCCACCAGGCGCGCAGGTAGGAGAACAGAAACTGGTCTTCCATCGGGATCTTCAGCATCCCTGCCTCACAAATCCAGGGTTTTTCTTTCTTTTCCTCGATATACAGGGGCAGCGCGGTTTTGTCTTTCGACGATCGGTCGGAAATGCGCAGTTTTCTCACTCCATTGACTGTTTCCAGCGAAGGGCGCATGTGCTGGTGGAGATCTGTCTCCCAGTCGGTCGCACCTGTCGATATCCTGACCGGCACTTCGCCCGCGGACGCGCAGGTCTCGGGGTGCAAGGCGCCTTCGACCTTGAGGAAAAGGTCTTTGGCGTCACCAGAGGATTCATGGCCCTTGATGGTGGCGCTGACCCGAAAGCGGTTGCGCGCCACATAGTCGGCAATACGTGTCAGCCGCTCCGTCATCGCCTTGCCGCCTTTCCACTTGCGCTGCTCGAATTTTTCGGCGATGTCCAGGGTGATGCCGATGTCGTTGACTGCGCACTCCGTCTGGCTGTCCCTGGCCTGCAGACCTGCGCAGAATTTTTCACTGAGTTCCTGGCGTTTTTTGGCCACAACCTCCTTGCTGGTTTCAGCATCGCAGGAGGCGTCGGGCGGTTCGAGATGCTGCGGATAGGTGGTGGCGTAATCTTCGTAGCTTTGGTTGTTGACCTTGGCGCCCTCGATTTGTGAAATCAGCGCCTTCACCAGGATGGGCCGCACGTAGCCGCCCAGCCCCGGGGCGGAAGGCACGGCTTCGAGGTAGCGGTCGCAGGCGGCCCTGGCCAGCGACAGTCGCGCCCTGGCGCTGATCTCTTGTGCGTCGCGCCCGGCATCCGCCTTGAAAGAGGATTGGAACAGATTCACCAGCGCATCGGACAAGGGCTGTTCACCCGCGAGGTTGACCAGGCTGATGGCGCCGTACCAGCTTTCATCGAGCTTCTCCAGCGATTTTTCTATGGGGGCGGTGGCCGACTCGAGGCCGGACAAAATCCGCCTGGCCAGGGCTTTGCCGGTATGGGCGGATGCGGCGTTGGCCGTGAATTTTTGACTGCTCAGCGTGTCGACCAGCGTGGCAGTGCGCTTGATCTGGCTTTCGGCACTGGCCACCGTGCTGCGGGTGCTTGCTATGAGCTCTTTCAATGCGGCATTGGCCTCAGACTTTGGGTCGCAGGTTTGATCCATCGCGTTCAGGGCCTGCTTTGCGGCTTCGACCTGTTTGCTCGCGCCGGCCTGATGGTCCCTGGTCTTTTCCTGCAGTTTTTTTCCCAGATCCAGGATGGCGACAGAGACGCTGTTGTCACGCAGCAGACTGGCCACCTCGGTGGCGCATTCTGTTCTGACACTGCACAAACCCGAGACGCGGTTCCGGAACCGCCGCAGTGTGGTTCTGTCCTCCTGCAGGGTTTGCTTGAGCTGCTTGAGCAGGGCGTCCAAAGACGTTCCCAGCTCGCCCACCCTTGTTCGGGTCAGCTCGAAGGCTGCCGTGCATGCGGGTGTGGGAACACCGGGGACTTTGTCCAGGCCGGCTTCGGGCATGAGGTTGAATTCACAGGAGCCCACCACCAGGGACTGCAGGCTGTTCCTCAGATGGGTGGCGTAGTCGTTGCTGTCAAAGTGAATCTTGTTGCACAGTTCAGCCAGACGTATGCTTTCTTTCAGGTTGGATTGAATACCTCTTTGTGTGGCGCAGCCAGACAGCAGAAGGGCGCAGGCCACCAGAAGCCAGTGTTTCATGTTTACCCCGCATGTTGGTGTCCAGCAAAGGGTGGACAGGCATGCAGGCTACAAAAAAAAGCAGGCTTGTGCATCCCCCATTTGGGGGGCAAGTGTTGCGCCGCTACCCGCTCAAAGAACCTCGTTGAACAGGTAAAACATATTGTCCTTGGCCTTGTGCCACAGCCCGCGCTGTTGCCAGGCCTTGAGATTGATCTCCTTGCAGCGTGCCACGTATTTTTCAAAAAACGCGTCAAGCTGGCTGGCGATGGCCGCGTCGTGGATGCCCAGGGTGATCTCGTCGTTGGTGTCAAACGAGCGGTCGTCGAAGTTGCTGGAGCCAATCGCGCTCCAGACGCCGTCCACCGTCATGACTTTCTGGTGCAGCAGGGTGTGCGGGTATTCAAACAGGCGCACACCGCACTTGAGCAGTTTTTCAAAGTTGCGGTGGCCGGCGTGTTGCACCATGGGGTTGTCCGAGCCGCTGGTCGAAGGCATCATCACGCGCACATCGACGCCGCGCTTGACGGCTTCACCAAAGGCGTCAATCGCCTCGGGCTCGGGGATGAAGTAGGGGTTCTGGATCCAGATGCGTTTTTGCGCCAGGCAAATCACCGTGTGGTGCAGGATTTTGACGGCCGGGGCCGAGCCTTCGGGCTTGGCGTAAGACGCGTGCATGGTGATATGGCCCGCAGCTTCGAGCCGGGGAAAAACATCGTCGCCGACAAACAGCTCGCCGGTCTGGCCGCCCCAGTTCTCGCTGAAGGCGGCCTGCACGCTGTGCACGATGGGGCCGTGCAGGTGCACGCTGAGGTCGGCAAAGTGCAGGCCGTCTTCAGCGTCACCCAGCCAGTTGTCCACCACACAGTGGCCACCGACAAAGGCCTCGCGGCCGTCAATGACCGCCAGCTTGCGGTGGTCGCGTTCGTTCATCACACCGATGTTGTGGAAGGCTTTTTCATGGAAAAACACCAGCTTGCAGCCGGCGTCCCTGAGCTGCTGGCGTGTGGCCTTGCCCATGCCTTTGCTGCCCGTGGCGTCCAGCAGCACACGCACCTTGATACCGGCTTTGGCGCGTTCTGCCAGGGCCGTGGCCATGCGCTGGCCCAGCTGGCCGTCCTTCCAGAGAAAGGTTTCGAAGTGCACCGTCTGCCTGGCCGCACCAATGCGCGCGATCAGCACATCAAAAAACCGGCCGTTCTCCAGGATGTCGACAGCGTTGCCGCCTACCGCCGTGCTCAGGGTCAGGCCGGCCAGCGAGGGGATCAGTGTGTTTATCGACGCGCCGCATTCAATCTTCAGTTTCGGGCTGTGGTGGCGCTTGATGGACCAGATCACCAGACCCAGCAGGGTGACCAGGCCCAGCAGAAAGGCGGTGACGCCGTGCGCGGCGCTGCCCAGAAAGGCGTCCATCAGCGCGCCGCGCCGCCGGGCTCGCTGGCGGCCATGCCGCTGGCATCAAAACACTCGGGCTGTGCGCCGGCTGGGGTCATGGGAGCTCCTGGTGGTGGAGCAAACAGCCTACCGCGCCCGGTGTCTCAAACCTGTAGGCCATTGCCGCTGCCCGCTGAGCGTGCGGCGCTGGCGCTTGCCCCTCATCAGGCCGCCTTGAAGTTCAGGGCCACACCGTTCATGCAATAACGCAGGCCGGTGGGTTTGGGGCCGTCGTCAAAGACATGGCCCAGGTGCCCGCCGCAGCGGCTGCACAAGGCTTCTATGCGTTTCATGAACAGGGTGGTGTCGCTTTCTTCCGCCACGGCCTTGTCCATCGCCTGCCAGAAGCTGGGCCAGCCGGTGCCGCTGTCGTATTTGGTGGCCGATGAAAACAGCGGCAGGGCGCAGCCGGCACAGCTGTAAACGCCGCTGCGCTTTTCCTTGTTCAGCGGGCTGGTGTACGGGGTTTCCGTGCCGGCTTTGCGCAGCACCTGGTACTGGGCGGGAGTCAGCATTTTTTTCCACTCGGCGTCGCTGCGCGTGACTTCGTAGGCGCGGGCGGCATGTGCGGGCGAACCCGCCAGCAGGCCACGCGCGCCTGCAAGCAGGGCGGACAGGCCCAGCACGGTGTTTCTTCGGCTCATCATGACAATCTCCTTGGCTATCCAGCCATTGTGGCTTTGGGTATGAGTCGTCGCTGAAGGGGTTTTCTTACAGCAACAAGGCCAGCAGGGCCAAAGCCGGGGGGCACCTGGGTGTGGAGGGGATACGCAGCCTGGCCGGCAGGCGATTCAACATTTGCAAAAAAAATGGGGCGAAAGTGCCGGGCGGCTTGACTTCGAGTGCACTCCAGCTTTTCCAATCCGCTTCTCTCCACTTTTAGAGCGCAGGACCCGACATGAACACACCGATTCAGCCGCAGAACAACAAACAACTGATGCAGGCAATTTTTGCCGAACTGGCGCAGGGCAATGGCCGGCCCTTTCTGGACGCCATGGCCGACGATTTTTGCTGGATTCTGACCGGACAGACCGCCTGGTCGCGGCGTTACGAAGGCAAGCGGGCGGTACGCGAAGAGCTGTTTCGCCCCTTGTTTGCCCAGTTTGCAGACAGCTACACCAACCAGGCCACGCGTTTTGTCGCCGAAGGCGATATGGTGGTGGTGGAGTGCCGCGGCCAGGTCACCACCCGCCAGGGCAAGCCCTATAACAACAGCTACTGTTATGTCTGCCGGCTGGAGGGCGGCCAGCTCAAGGAACTGGTGGAGTACCTGGACACCCAACTGGTGCATGCCACGCTGGAGGCGCCGGCGGGGGCAAACTAAGCTGCGGCTTTTTTGCTTTCCGCCCGCGCCAGCCACTTGTCGTACATCGCAATTTTGCGGTCCACCAGGGCCACCGCGTCGCGCAACTCGTCGGCGCGTTGCTGCACCTTGATGCGATGCTGGGCCAGCATCTGCCGGCACTCGCCCAGCGTTTCCTTGCCCTGGCGCACCAGGCGTGTATAAGCCTGCATGTCGCGCACACTCATGCCCGAAGCACGCAGGCGGTCCAGCAGGCCCAACCACTCGACATGCAGCTGCGAGAACATGCGCCGCCCCCCGGCGTCGCGCGCGGCGCCCGGCATCAGGCGCTGGGCCTCATACCAGCGTATGGTGTACACGCTGCGCCCGCTCAGGCGTGCCAGCTCTCCGATGCGCAAGGTGGGTGTGGTTTGCGAAAAAGGGCTTGCGGTGCTGCTCATGAGCCTGATTTTGTCGCAGCGCTGGGCGGGTTTCAAGTCCGGCCGCCGGGTCTTTCACCGGGCTGGGGACCACAGATGCTATAAAAACAGGAGCTGCTTGTGTAGGTGCGCAAAGGGCTGGCGGCCTGTTTGATGCCCAACCAAAAACTTGTCGCCGCCAGCGCAGCCCGCGGCCTGTCTTGCTGGGAAAATGGCTGATCTGCCCCGCACAACTTTTACCGTCACCAAGCCTTCCCATGCCATTACCCGCACCCCAAGCCCGAACCCATTTGCACACCCGCGCCGTTGTTTACCGCGGTTACCTTCGTGAAGACGGCCTGTGGGACATAGAGGCCGAGATGACCGACAGCAAGACCTACCCGCTGGACCGCTCGGAGCGCGGCGACATGCCGCCGGGCACACCGATACACGGCATGGCGATACGCGCCACCGTGGACGACCAGATGACCATACGCGAAATCGCCACCGCCAGCGACCACACGCCGTTTGCCGAATGCCAGCAGGGGGTGGACCCGATGCAGCAGATGGTGGGTGTCACCATGGGGCCGGGCTGGCGCCAGGCGATTGAAAAAGCCCTGGGCGGCACCCGCGGCTGCACCCATTTGCGCGAGTTGCTGTTCAACATGGCGACCGCTGCCTACCAGACCGTGCCGGTGTACCGCGAGCGGCTGCGCCGGCAGTCGGGCGCACCCGAGTCTGAAAACGCCGGGCCGCCGTATCACGTCGGCAAATGTATCGCCTGGGATTTCGACGGTGCGGTGGTGCAGCGCCATTACCCGCAGTTTGCGGGCTGGAAGCCGCTGAACAAAAAGGTCTGAATCAGCGCGGGCCGCCGCCGCACGAAGGCGGATGATGGGCTTCGTGCGCCTGGTCCTACAGCCCCGGTGCCGGCCTTGCCTTAGCCTTGCGGCGAATGACCACGCCGACCGCATCCCCCCTTGTTTTGTCCCTCCGCCGCTGGGGCGCAGCCCTGGCCTCGGCCATCCGCCACCCGACCTTGCGCGGCCTGGCCTGGGGGCTCGCTGCGCTGCCGGTGGTGCTGCTGCTGTATGTGCTGGCGCTGATTCCTTTCACCCCGAGTATTGACGACCTGCGCAAGGCCAAGGCGGCCAAACCGTCGGTGGTGCTGTCAGCCGACGGCCAGGAGCTGGCGGTTTTCAAACGCGCGAACCGCGACTGGGTCAAGCTCGAGGACATCTCGCCGCACGTCAAGGACGCGCTGATTGCCACCGAAGACGCGCGCTTTTACAGCCATCGCGGGCTGGACCTCAAGCGCACCTTTTCGGCGGCCATAAACACGCTGCAGGGCAGGGTGCAGGGGGGCTCCACCATCACGCAGCAGCTCGCGCGCAACCTCTACCCGGCAGAAATTGGCCGATCCCGCACCGTGACACGCAAGATCAAGGAGGCGATTACCTCGCTGAAGATTGAAGCCGTGTACTCCAAGGACGAAATCCTGGAGACCTATCTGAACACCGTGCCTTTTCTGTACAACGCCTGGGGCATAGAGATGGCGGCGCGCACCTACTTTGACAAAAGCGCCGACACACTCGACGTGCTGCAAAGCGCCACGCTGATAGGCATGCTCAAGGGCACCAGTTATTACAACCCGGTGCTCAACCCGGATCGCGCGCTGCAGCGCCGCAACACCGTGCTGGGCCGCATGGTCAGGCAGCAGAAGCTGCCGGCCGAACAACTGGCCGCGCTGCAGAAAATGCCGCTGCAGGTGGATTTTGAGCGCCAGGAACCCGAGCTCGGTCCGGCGCCCCACTTCACGCAGCAGATGCGGCGCTGGCTGATTGAGTGGGCCGACCGCAACGACTACAACATCTATGCCGACGGCCTGGTGCTGCGCACCACCATCGATTCGCGCCTGCAGGCCATGGCCAACGAGGCGGTTACGCGCCAGGCCGACAAGCTGCAGGTTTTGTCGGATGCCGACTGGGCGCAAAAAGCCGGCTGGGCAGAGGCCAAAGGCAAGGGCGGCAAGCCCGGCAAAAAGCGCGAGCTGATGCTGACCCTGGTGCTGGACACACCCGAGTACAAAGCCGCCAGAGCCGCTGGCCAGACCGAGGAGCAGGCGCTCAAACTCACGGCAGGCGACCCCGGCTTCATGGAAAAACTGCGCGAAGACAAAACCCGGCTGCAGGCCGGATTTCTGGCGCTGAACCCGGCCAACGGCCATGTGCTGGCCTGGGTTGGCAGCCGCGACTTTGCGCAGGACCAGTTTGACCATGTGGCGCAGGCGCGCAGGCAGCCGGGCTCGACCTTCAAGCCTTTTGTGTATGGCGCGGCCTTTGAAAACGGCTCACGGCCTTATGACCCCTTCATGGACCAGGTGGTGGACATCCCGCTGGGCGACGGCACTTTCTGGCGGCCCACCGACGGCACCGGCCCCAGCGGTACGCCCATGACACTGCGCGAAGGGCTGGTTTTTTCCAAAAACACCATCACCGCCCAGGTCATGCAGGGGGTGGGGCCGGCGCGTGTGGCAAAGCTGGCGCACAGCATGGGGGTACGCCAGAGCAAACTTGATGAAGTTTTGTCGCTGGCGCTGGGCACCAGCCCGGTGACACTCAAAGAAATGGTCTCCAGCTACGCCACCCTGGCCAATGACGGCCGCTACGTGGCGCCCATGCTGGTCACCCGTGTGGAAGACCGAAACGGCGTGGTGCTGGAGGCTTTTGAACCGGCGGTGGCCGAAGCCGCCATGTCCACCCAGGCGGCCAACATGCTGGTCGATGTGATGCGCGGCGTGATTGACCAGGGCACGGGCGCCGGCATACGCAGCCGTTACGGCATACGCGCCGACGTCGCCGGCAAAACCGGCACCACCCAGGACAACACCGACGGCTGGTTCATCCTGATGCACCCGCAGCTGGTGGCCGGGGCCTGGACCGGTTTCAACGACAACCGCGTCACTTTGGGCGAACGCTGGGGCCAGGGGGCCCAAAGTGCGCTGCCCATGGTGGGGGACTTTTTCCAGCAGGCGTTCAAGACCAGGCTGCTGGATGCCAAAGCCAGGTTTTCTGCGCCTGCCGGCATCAGCACCGTGCCGGCGCCGTTTGTGGACCAAAACGCGGCCATGTCGGCCGTCGATCCGCAGTTGCAGCCCGGCGTGGAGCCGCCACAACTTGTCGGCACAGGATTACCGGGCGCCGCGCCGGCTGCGGGCCTGTTGTCGCCGCCACCGATCAAATATGTGAACATCCAGATCCACCCGGCCCAGCCGACGGGCAGCGGCCGGGCCGAACTGCCGGCGTTTGAGCCGCAGCCGAACTTTCCCCTGTCAGAAGTCGCCGTGCCCGCTGCCGGCGGCAACCGTCCTGAAGCCGCTATCAAATAAATAGCTGCTTGCGCCCGCCAAACAAGGGCTGAAGCCTGATTTCATTCCATGCCCTGAGTGAGCCGGGCGCTTGTTACCAGCCCTTCGGCCCGGCGTTTTACACTGGGTACAGATGAACACCTTTCTAGCCCGCCTTGTTGCCCGCGCCCAACCCCTGGCCGCCCAGGCCATGTACCACCTGCGCCACCCGACCCGGCGCGGGGTCCTGCTGTCGCTGGCTGCCTTGCCGGGCTTGTTGCTGCTGTATGTGCTGCTGCTGATTCCCTTCACGCCGAGCATCCGGGACATCCTGCAATCGAAGTCGCAGCAGCCGGCCATGGTGCTGTCGGTCGATGGCAAGGAACTGGCGGTTTTCAAACGCGCCAACCGCGACCGCATCAAGCTGGCCGACATCTCGCCCAACGTGCTGGCCGCGCTGATATCGACCGAGGACCACCGCTTTTACCAGCACCACGGCATTGACTTCAAGCGCACCGCCGCGGCGGTGTTCCACACCTTCAGCGGCGACACCCAGGGCGGCTCGACCATCACGCAGCAGCTGGCACGCAACCTGTTTCCGGAAGAGGTCGGGCGCTCGCGCAGCCTGACACGCAAGATCAAGGAAGTCATCACCGCGCTGAAGATTGAGGCGGTGTACACCAAGGACGAAATCCTTGAGACCTACCTGAACACCGTGCCTTTTCTGTACAACGCCTTTGGCATTGAAATGGCGGCCCAGACCTACTTTGACAAACCGGCCAGCAAGCTCGATGTGCTGGAAAGTGCCACGCTGATAGGCATGCTCAAGGGCACCAGTTATTACAACCCGGTGCTGAATCCCGAGCGCGCCAGGGAGCGCCGCAACATCGTGCTCGGGCAGATGGTCAAACACAACAAGCTTGATGCCAAAAAGCTGGACGCGCTGAAAAAACGCCCGCTCAAGGTCGACTTTGAAAGGCAGACCGAGCCACTGGGCGCCGCGCCTCATGTGGCGCAGTTTCTGCGCCGCTGGCTGATTGAATGGGCCGACCGCAACGACTACAACATTTATGCCGACGGGCTGGTAATCCACACCACCATAGACTCGCGCCTGCAAAACATGGCCAACCAGGCGGTGGTGCGCCATGGCAACAGCCTGCAGAACAACGCCAGTGCCGAGTGGGGGCCGCGTACCTGGGCCGGCAAAAAAGACATGGTGCGCGCCTTTGTGCGCGAAACGCGCGAGTACAAGGCCGCGCGTGATGGCGGCCAGAGCGACGAGGAAGCGCTGAAACAGCTGCAGGCCGACTCTGACTTCATGCAGACGCTGCGCCAGGAGAAAACCCGGCTGCAAGCCGGATTTCTGGCCATCGACCCCGGCACCGGCCATGTGAAAGCCTGGGTCGGCAGCCGCGACTTTGCCAAAGACCCGTTTGACCATGTGCAGCAGGCGCGGCGCCAGCCGGGTTC
Organism: Asaia bogorensis; assembly: GCA_943371375.1. Lineage (GTDB taxonomy): Bacteria > Pseudomonadota > Gammaproteobacteria > Burkholderiales > Burkholderiaceae_C > Polaromonas. The sequence goes on along the minus strand of CALRUM020000007.1, from coordinate 30,252 downwards.
GACCTTCAAGCCTTTTGTTTATGGCGCAGCGTTTGAAAACGGCGCGCGTGCGACCGACGGCTACATGGACCAGGCGGTCGAGATACCGCTGGGCGGCGGCCAGGTCTGGCGGCCCAGCGACAGCAGCCCGCCCAGCGGCGAGATGATGAGCTTGCGCAACGGCCTGGTTTATTCCAAAAACACCATCACCGCGCAGGTCATGCAAAGTGTGGGCCCGCGCCGCGTGGCCAGCCTGGCGCAGGCCATGGGGGTGCGCCAGAGCAAGCTCGAAGAAGTGCCTTCACTGGCACTCGGCACCAGCCCCGTGACCCTGAAGGAAATGGTGGCCAGCTACAGCACCATTGCCAACAACGGCAACTACATAGAACCCTTTCTGGTGCTGCGCGTGACCGACCGCAAGGGCAAGGTGCTGGAGACCTTTGAGGCCAAAGCGCCAGAGGCGGCCATCTCGCTGGCCAGCGCGCAGATTTTGATCGATGCCATGCGCGGTGTGGTGGACCAGGGCACCGGCGTTGCCATCCGTGCGCGGTTTGGCATTCAGGCCGATGTGGCCGGCAAAACCGGCACCACGCAGGACAACACCGACGGCTGGTTCATCCTGATGCACCCTCAGCTGGTGGCCGGCGCCTGGGTGGGTTTCAACGACAACCGCATCACCATGGGCGACAGCTGGGGCCAGGGGGCACGCAGCGCGCTGCCCATGGTGGGTGACTTTTTTGCGCAGTCGCTGCGCACCCGCGTGGTTGATGTGCAGCGGCGTTTTGACGCCCCCAAAATTTCCGGCGCACCCGAAAGCATGGCCAGCCAGGTCAGCGACTGGTTCCAGTCGCTGTTTCCTTCGGCGCCGCAGGGGGTGGCGCCGCCGCGGCCACCGGCTGAAGAGCAGGCCTCACCGGTTTACGTGCCGCAACCGCAGCCATTGCCGCAGCAACAGCAGCAGCCCGGTACGGTGTTTTATCCGCCGGGCCCGCAGCAGGCACCCACGCCATACCCTTCACAGCTTCCGCCGCAGTTCCCACCCGCCGGCAACGACCAGCGCTGGGAGCCGATTCCCGGCGCGCGTCCGGCGCCGGTACAGGGCGGTGTCGGACAGCCGCAGCCACAGCCGGCGAATCGCTCCCCCACACCGGGTGTGGTGATTGGCCTGCCGCCTGGCGAGCGCGCGCCCTGATCTTCAAGCTCCAGGGGTGAGCGCCATGACTTCCTCACTGTCTGCAGCCACGCGGCGCAGCATCACGCTGCTGTCCTTCGCCACCTTTGCCAGCATGGTGGCGCAGCGCATTTGCGACGCCATGTTGCCCGAGCTGTCGCGTGTGTTTGCCGTCAGCCTGGGCCAGGCCGCGCAGGTGGTGTCGGTGTTTGCCGTGACTTATGGTCTGGCGCAACTGTTTTACGGCCCGCTCGGTGACCGTCTCGGCAAGTTCCGCATCATCACGTTTGCAGCGCTGGGCTGCTGCGCGGGCAGTGCGCTGGCGCTGCTGGCCACCAGCCTGGACATGCTGGTCTGGGCCCGCCTGCTGATGGCGCTGACCGCCGCGGCGCTGATCCCGCTGGCCATGGCCTGGGTCGGCGACAACGTGCCGCCCGAGCAGTTGCAGGAAATGCTCACACGCACCGGCCTGGGAAGCACGCTGGGCATTGTGGCGGGGCAACTGGCCGGTGGGCTGCTGACCGACGCGCTCGGCTGGCGCTGGGCCTTTGCCTTTTTGACGCTGCTGTTTGGCGTGGTCGGCACATTGCTGCTGCTGGACTGGCGCCGGCAACAGGCAGCACCTGCCGCCCCAGCGGCTGCGCCGCAGGGCGCCCGCACCGGCTTTGTGCAGCAGGCCTGGCAAATCATCACCGGCCCCTGGTCGCGGGTGGTGCTGCTGATGGCATTTGTCGAAGGCGCGGCAGGTTTTGGCGTGCTGGCGATCTGGGCCTCGCACCTGCACGGGGTGCTGGGTTTGCCGCTGTCGGTGGCCGGCGCCATCGTGGCGCTGTTTGGCCTGGGCGGTGTCTTGTACATGGCGGTGGGCCGGCACCTGATACGGCGCTTTCGCCAGCAGGCCCTGGTGCTGGCCGGCGGCGCGCTGGTCGGCGTGAGCGCGCTGCTGCTGGCTTTTACGCCGCACTGGTTGCCGGCGCTGCCGGCCAGCCTGATCGCCGGTTTCGGTTTTTTCATGTTTCACAACACCATGCAGACCACCGCCACCCAGATGACCCCGGCCGCGCGCGGCACGGCGGTGACGCTGTTTGCCTCTTTCCTGTTTCTGGGCCAGTCGTTGGGGGTGGTACTGGCCGCCGGCCTGATAGGGCGGCTGGGCAGCGGCATGGTGGTGGCGCTGGGTGGCGCCGTCATGCTGGCCGAAGGGGTGTTTTTTGCCTGGGTGCTGCGCAGGCGCGACGCGCAGCGGAACACCTGAGGCGCCGTTTTTTCTGACCCCGGCCTGTCATCCCGGGCCCCGACTTGTCATCCCGGGCTGGACCCGGGATCCATGCCTCAGGGACCACTGTTTCGGGTAGGCCACCATGGATGGCGGGTCGGGCCTGCCCCGGACCACCATCCGGGGCCCGCAATGACAGTCAGGGCGGCGGGTGCTCCCCCATATGAAGGATGACAGGCAAAGGCTGGCGCCGTAATCTGGAAGCAAGTCCGGCCGGTGTGGCCGCCAGACAGTGCGACGCGCCGGTCTTTTTCATCTGAACAAGGGGACCACCATGCCTACCACCATACAACTGGAGCGGCTGATTGCCTGTGCCAAGGAGCTGGGCTCCGGCCATTCCCTTGAACTGGCCATCGGTGTGCGGGTGAGGCTGCAGGGCGGCAAGCTGATCATCTACGAGGGCGGCCTGCCGGTTTTTCACATGAAAATCAGCGTGCAGGACACCCATCTGGAACTGGACTACCCGCGCACGGTGGACGGGCATCAGGCGCGCGGCTGGGGCCGGCTGGGTCTGCTGCTGGCTCTGCGTTTTGGCATGCACGCCGGGTGCACCACCGCCGCGGCAGGAACGCAGCTGGAACCGGACTCCTACAGCTTCTGGGCGGCGGCTGGCTTGCAATACAGCGTCAAGTCCAGTGTGCAACACGGGATCGTGACCATCATGCGCTGGATCCATGCGAATATCCCTCAGCCCGGGCCCATAGGCACCAGCGTCATGATCATCCGGGACCGTGCAGGGGGCGGCGCCGGGGTGGGCAAAAGACGAAACTCGGGATAAAAGCAGGCCGGCAGCGCCGTGGTATCAGGTGTCCAGGCCAGCGCCTGATACATACTTGTCAGCAGCATGCCCGCCGCACCCCGCAAGACCCCCCGCAAAAAAACCACGCCGTCTGCCGACGTGGCAGCAAAGGCAAAGCCGAGCGCAAAAAAACCGCGCACACCGCGCAGCCACCACTACCACGTCTATGTGATCGAGCTGTCCGACGAGGTCTGGAACGTGGGCCGCTTCCGCCGCGCCAACCCCGACTACCTGCTTGGAAAGCCCTTTGTGTATGTCGGCATGACCGGCCTGGACCCGGATGTGCGTTTCGACAAACACAAGGCCGGCATCCAGGCCAATGTCTATGTGCAGAAGTGGGGCATACGCCTGCTGCCCGCGCTGTACACCATGTACAACCCCATGCCGTATGAAGGCGCGCGGGATATGGAGGTGGAACTGGGCATTGCGCTGCGGGAGTTGGGGTATGGGGTTTGGCAGGCTTAGAAGAAACGCTGCGCTAGGTGTTGTTAGTCATCCATTTGCAGGATGGTCAAAGTACAGCCCTTGCCTGAGAATCGATTGACTGGACAGAAGCCGAAACGGCGACTTTGTCGAATTCAATATACCTGTATAAACAGGCAGTCCATCAAGCCAAGTACATGACTACAAACGACTTTTTCGATTTTTCTGCGCCACGTTATCTGACAGGGCGCGATGTTATTCCGCAGTTTTGCGGGATATATCAAAGTTAGGCCGCGCGGAATGCCATCCCTCCCCGAAGTGTTCTTCGCTGTAGCAAACGCTCGGCTTCGTGAATTCCCGCAGGTGTCGCATTATTGGTCCAGCCCGAGGACTGGTGGCAAGCGCGTTTTGGAGGTGCCGTCATCTGGCGAATCGGGTTTCCCGGTTCGCGTTGAATGCGAAAGCTACGGTCTCTACGTGTACGCGGGAGGCTGGCATGGCTCGCCTTTCGAGTGTGGTCCGGTTACTGAAACACCCGAGGCAACCGCGGAGAACTGTCTTGGGTTTGTTCGTTCGTTGCTGTGTGCGGACAGTTCGTTAGAGGTGAGCTACGCCGGCAATAGGCCCCACCGCTGGGTGCTCTCGTACGCAACGGACGATGGCACCGAGCGAGAGGAAACCGGACTTCTCGTGTACAACTACTTCGGCTCTAAGTCCAAGCGTATGCTCCAGAATAAACATCTTCCTCCGCGCCATGCACAACGTGCAGCCTAACCAGTCAATCGAGCGGACCGCTTCCGGCGGGCCTTGCCCGCCTCTAGCCTCCGCTCATCTACAACGTTAGACTGCGCTATGACGACACTGCATCAGTATGAAGATCGCCTTGACGAGCAGAAGGAACGCTTGCGGGTTGAAGACGGTGCCGTGGTCTGCGACCTCGGCGATCCTTTTCGGGCGCGCCTCAACGAATTGAAGGATGAGTACTCTGTCGTAGAACATGCCAGAAAGCTCGAAGAATGCGTCAAATCGTATGCCATGCGCCCCGAAGAAATCATCAAGAAATTCGTGACGCTGGCGAACCTCCACAACGGTTTGAATCTTCCGGTTGACGAGGTCGCCTGGGAGGCCATGCTTTACTACAAAAGGGCCGACCAGGAGACCCCAAAATGATTTACTCGTTGTCTAACATTTCGCTCGGCATGGACACGCAGCAGCAGCAGCAGGATGCCGCTGCGCGGCCGGTGCTGCCTGTCCGGCAGCTTTGACGTTAGGCGGGAAAAAACCATGACACTAGGAGACGCCATGGGAAAAGTGGAATACGGCCACGAAATTCGCACCGTCCATCAATGGGAAGACTATCTGGACTGGTTAGACACCCACATTTCCATTCAGGGTGATAGCGTGGTTTGCAAATTTAGCGACGAGTACAAAATCCCCCTGGCTAACTGCAAAACACCGACAAAAGCCTTGATTGAAGCCTTTACTCTTGCCTCTTGGTTAGCTGAAAACGAACCAAGTGCAAACGGCTCTTATCTCGCGAAGAAATTTATTGAGCTGATTCGAAAACCCATGAAGCTCTCGCACCAGCTGTCTGAAATGTACGAAGAGCTGTCCAAAGCATTTACGATCACCCCTAAAAATAATCCGTAAAAATGTTTGCGCTTAATCAGCCGCCTAACATGTGGCTCCAGAGCCGACCGCCTACGGCGGTGGCTGAGCGCCGACGGTATGCCGCATGAGAGTGATCCTGCATTTCTTCCGCGGTTGGCTTGGCGTTTACTTTCTTTTGGTGCACTTTGTGATCCCGTTCTACCTTGTTGCCATCTACCCGGAAGTGCCAGAGCCCGCTGTTCGGGCGCTTCGCGGCATGGGGTATGGCGCCATCTCCGCCCAACCATCCGAACTGGGCTTCTGGTACCGCTTTATCAGTTGTGGTGCATGGGTTCTCCTTGGCATGCTGCTACTTGCTAAGCGCATCCGTGAGGTCGCTGCGGAAGGTGATGTGCGCGCTCAGCGAAAAACCGGGAAGAAGAATCGTGCTGCATAACAGGTCGCTCGGCAGGGACACGCCACATCAGGTCGCAGCTTCGCGGCAAGTGTGGCGCCCTCGGCAGCTTCAACGTTACATTGCATGAAGAGACGGTCGCGTTCCGGCATTGCTGATCGCTCGGACGAGGCCGCGCGGATGTCGCCGGCAGAGTTCGAGGCGGAGATTCGGCGCTGTCTGTGGGGCTACGAAAATGGCGGCGCCAGCCAGGGACGCAAAGCCTTCTTCAAGCGTCTTGTCTGGCTTGAAGGGCAGCGCGAGGAGCACTACGGAGTTGCTGCGCCGCAGCGGGCTTTCAGGGAGAGGTAGGGCCTATGCCATCGGATATGACTGACCCCGCAGCCGATCAACACGTCGTCACCGAGCTGCGCTATCGTCGCTTCTCTCAGGCGGCGACAGCAGCTGGACCATTGCGGAATGGTCAAGTGATCAGCAGTCATGCACTTTTGCTGGAAGTTGACCTCCGTCTTGCGTACTGCGCGGGTGCTTGGCTGTCAGTGATTGTCTTGGCTTGCGCCGCCATCGAAGCGCAGACGCGCCAGGTAACTGCCTGTGACTACTCATCGCCCGCGCTCGACCTGTTTGCCAATGACCCCAATCTCCAATGGCTGCGAAAACTTCGGAATGAGTTGGTGCACGCCCCAGAGCCGGGCACCGCGTCGCAACTGTGGAAGGTTACCGGCGGCGACGTTGCTGCCAACCAACGCGAGCTCGAAGCAGAAGCAACAAGAGCTGTTGAGTTAATGTTCCAGGCGATCTACAACAGGCGTGCCGCAAGAGGTGGCCTGACTTGATTTGATTTTTCGTGCTATCAAGTTTATAGCTGCTTGCGCCCAACCGCATTGGGCTATCGACTCATTATCTTCGCAACGGCCCATAAAAAAGGGCTGCGGAAGCAGCCCTTTTTATAGTTGAGCGGCGATCAGGCTGAAGCCCCATCCCGCCAGCCATTCAGCCTTCACTCAATCTTCGCCCCGGAAGCCTTCACCACATCGGCCATGCGTTTGTAGTCCACCGCCAGCAGCTTGCCGAAGTCGGCATTGCTCATGGCGCGGGGCTCAATGCCCTGTTTGTCCAGGCGCTCCAGGATGACCGGGTCTTTCAGCAGCTTGCCCATGGCGGCGTTGATGCGCGTGGCTTCGGCCGGGGTGGTGGCGGCCGGGCCAAGAAGGCCGAACCAGGAGTCGAACTCGTAACCGGGCAGGCCGCTTTCGGCAATGGTGGGCAGGTCGGGCAGGTATTTGCTGCGTTTGGGTGAGGTCACGCCCAGCAGGCGGATGCGGCTGTCTTTGGCAAAGGCCAGCGCGCCAATGCTGGCGGCAATCACCGCGTGGGCGCGGCCCGAGATCACTTCGTTGATGGCTTCGCCGGTGGCTTTCAGCGGCACATGCACCAGGTCGATACCGGCCAGGCCGTTGAAGTAAGCCATCGAAAGATGTGTGGCGCTGCCCATGCCTGCGGTGGCGTAGTTCATCTTGCCGGGGTTGGCCTTGGCGTAGCGGATGAACTCGGCCACGTTTTTGGCCGGTACGTCGGGGTGGATCATCAGCACATAACCGGCGCTGCCGATGTGGGCCAGCGGTGCAAAGTCTTTTTGCGGGTCGTAAGCGAGCTTGGTGTAAAGCGAGCCGGCAATGTTGTGGCTGGCCGCAGACATCACCAGGGTGCTGCCGTCGGGCTCGGACTTGGCGACAAAACCTGTGCCTATGGTGCCGCCCGCGCCGGCGCGGTTTTCCACAATCACGGTCTGGCCCAGGGCCGTGCCCAGCTCGGCATTCATCGCGCGCGCCAGGATGTCCTGCACGCCACCGGCTGCAAAAGGCACCACAATGCGCACCGGTTTGCCGGAGCTCTGGGCCAGGGCCAGGCCGGGGGTGAAGCTGAGGCTGGCCAGGCCGGTCGCGATGGCGGCGGCAAGAAGGGTTCTACGCTGGATCATGGTGTGAGGGCTTTGGATAAAGGGTGGAAGAAAATCAGGCGATACAGATTTCGTCGGCCAGCCGGCGCATGAAGCGCTCGCACCAGGCCAGCTGGGCCAGCGTCACCCACTCATTGGGCTGGTGCGCCTGGGCGATATGCCCAGGGCCACAAACAATGGTGGGCACACCGGCCTGGTGAAACAGAGCAGCTTCCGTGCCAAATGAGACCTTGCCCGCGCCGCTGGCCGGGTCCACATCGGCGCAGCGAAAACACAGCTGCGCAATCTCGCTGCCGGCATCGGTCGCAAAACCGGGCAGCACCGAGTTGAGCTTGTGGCTGATGCCGGTGTCCGCCGCCACCGCACGCATGGCCGGCAGCAGGCTTTCGCCAAAGGCTTTGGCCTCGGCAAACAGCGCGTCGGGGCTATTCATGTGGTGGTGCCGGATCTCCCAGGTGATGTCGCAGTCACGTGGAATGATGTTGAGCGCGGTGCCGCCGGCGATCACGCCGGTGTGTATCGTGGTGTGGGGCACGTCGTACACCGGGTCAAAAGGCCCCTGGTCCACCAGCCGGCGGTGCATGGTTTTGAGGTGGGCCACAAATTCGCAGGCGATTTCGACCGCGTTGACACCTTGCGGGGTCAGCGATGAATGCGCCTCAAAGCCGCGCACCGAGGTTTTGTAAGCGTGTTTGCCCTTGTGCGCAATCACCACCTGCATGCCGGTGGGCTCACCCACAATACAGCCGGCCGGCTGGTAGCCCTGGGCCAGCATGTCGGCGATCAGGCGCCGCACACCTATGCAGCCCACTTCCTCGTCGTAGCTGAAGGCCAGGTGGACCGGGCGTTTGAGTTTGCGCTTGAGCAGCTCTGGCACCATCATCAGCGCGGTCGCGCCAAAACTTTTCATGTCGGTCACGCCGCGGCCATACAACTTGTCGCCTATCACCTGCGCCACAAAGGGGTCGGTGTCCCAGGGCTGGCCGTCCACCGGCACCACATCGGTATGGCCCGACAGCACCAGGCCGCCGATTTTGCTTTCACCATCGGAGGCCGGCAGTGTGGCCCAGAGGTTGGCTTTTTTGCCGCTGTCGTCATAGGTCAGGCTGCATGTCAGGCCGTAGCTTTCGAGCAGGCTTTTTGTCCATTCAATGATGGGCAGGTTGCTGTCGCGCGAGACCGAGGCAAAAGACACCCATTTTTCAATCAGGGGCAGGGCTGCCAGGTCGGCGGCGGCCACGGCTTGCAGCGTGGGGGTGGGAAGTGGTGCGTTCATGCGTGGCCTTCAGGGCAGGGGGCAAACCAGGGGGAAACTAGGTGTACATATTACCTGCTGCGCCAAAGGGCTGCTGCCGCCTGCTGTCCGACGCGCAGGCCCATGCTTGGCCTACAAACCCGCCGTTTTGTGCCCTTAAGGTAGTGAGGCCGCAACTTTGCCGGCAAAAACAGGAAAACAGGACATGAGCATTTCCGGGACGGTTGAAAAGAAGGCGGTGCTGGTTGAGCAGCGCGTGGCCCAGCGTTTTGGCGTGGCCTTGCGCCTGACGGTGGCCGGCGGGGAGGGCGCCACCCACGACCTCAGCGCGACCGGGCTGTACTTTGAGTCAGACCGCAGCTACCAGGTGGGCGAGCGTATTGAGCTGGTGCTGGAGTTTCCGGGCGCCCAACGTGTTTATCCGCTGACCTGTGAGGCCGAGGTGGTGCGGGTCGCGGCGGCGGGTGAGGGTTTCAACATTGCCGTGCGCCTGCTGACGCCGCTGTTCAGCGACGCTGCCTGATCTTTTCTGAAGGCGGCGGGCGGCGCCACGCGCTGTCGCCACGGTGGCACTGTGAGCGCCGAGGCTCGCATAAACTGGCTTGATTCAATCCAGGAGACTTTCATGCTGACCCTCTGCGGCTTTCCCGTGTCCAACTACTACAACAAGGTCAAACTGGCCCTGCTTGAAAAAGGCGTGCCATTTACCGAAGAAGTGGTGCTGACCAAAAGCCAGGATGAAGCTGTGCTGAGCGCTTCCCCGCTGGCCAAGATTCCCTTTATCCGCACCGAACAGGGCGGGCTGTGTGAAAGCCAGCCCATCCTCGACTACATCGAGGCCGCCTGGCCACAGCCGCCCTTGCTGCCGTCCGATGCCTTTGCCGCTGCCAAGGTGCGCGAGCTGACCACTTTTATCGACTGGCACCTGGAGATGGTGGCGCGCCAGCTCTATGGCGCCGCTTTTTTTGGCGCTGAGCCCCTGAGCGAGGCCAATCTGGCGCGTATCCGCAAACAGCTGGAAACCAACATCGCGGCCTTTAAAAGGCTGGCGAAGTTTTCGCCCTTTGTGGCGGGCGACAGCTTCAGCCAGGCCGACTGCGCCGCGTTTGCCAGCCTGCCGCTGGTGGGCATGGCCAGCAAGGTGGCGTTTGGTGAAGACCTGCTGCTGGCCGGCGGTGTGGACTACAAGGCTTATGTGAAGCTGGTCGGCGAGCGGCCTGCCGCGCAACAAGTGGTGGCCGACCGCAAGGCGGCGCAGACCAAGGCCTGAGCGCGCAGACTGTCAGGGGTAGACGGCCCGGGGCAGCTCGAAGTGCGGGCCGTCGATGAAGGCGCGCAGATTTGCCGCCTTGCGCCTGGCCACATACAGCGCCACCAGGTCCTCGGTCGAGTCGCCCGATGTACTGAAGTCGATGTCCCAGGCGCCGCCCCAGCGCAGCGGTATGTTGAGCTCTTGCGCCGCCACCCGCACGGCGTCGGCAATCACGTAAATCGGCCCCCATTCCCAGCGCAGCTTGCCGTTGATGTAAGGCACCAGGTCCACCGCGTGGCCTGTGAGATGGCGTGAGTCCAGCGTCTGGCTGGCGCCTTTGGCCACCAGCCGCTGCTGATCGGCCAGTGTGCGTATGCCGTCGTGCACGCTGAAGTCCTGCGCGGTCAGGGCAATGGCACGTTGCACCACGGCCACCAGATCGGCATGGACGCCGTCGAGTTCGCGCAGCGAGGTTTTTCCCAGTTTGAATTGACCCATGATGGCTCCCGGAATGAATACTTTCTTGTGCGTTGTTGAGGGCCTGAAGCAGGTCCCCGGCGTATTGGAGCGCTGGCATACATGCACTGTCATCCCATAATTGAAGGAGGCTTTTGGCGCGCCGGCGTGCTGGCCGGCACCGCCCAAAAGCCGGCCTTGACCTTCCATCTGCCGGGCCTGCAAATGCCGCGGATCCCTGCGGACGCTCTGGTATAAAAAGGCGAGCGGGCAAGCTGCCCTGTTCCGGGATCTCGCATGAAAACACTTGTTGTTCTGGCGGCCATGTTTTGCGGTGGCTGGGCCTGTGCCCAGACCGCCTGGTTTACCGTGGTCGGGGATCGCCATGACGCCGCCGCGAATACCGTCGAGGTGGATCCGGTGCCGCTGTCCGTCCATGAGCGTCAGCGCACCCTGCGCGTCAGGGTCAGCCGCTCAGAGCCCAGAACCAGTTGGGATGCAGTGCCTTACCGGTCTTATGTGGCCGAGGTGGTGTTTGACTGCGCCAGGAGGAACGCCAGATACACCTCGCTGGTTTTTTACCAGCAGCCGCTGTGGCGCGGCGAGCCGCACCAGACCTCGACCTACACCGAGGCCAATCCGCGCTGGATGCAGTTCCGGGACATGTTGCCGAATCCGACGGCACGCCTGCTACGCGCGGCCTGTGAGACCGGCAAGGTGGCCCGCACCTGAGGCCCACCGGGGCAGCAGGCGGCTGCGCATGTCCTGCTTTCTTGATGTGGGTCAAGCGGCGTGCGCCATCCGTCCCCTACATTGAAGCCATGGGATCCATTGCCACCACACATGATGCGGACACTGCCAGTGCGCCGCTGACCAGCTTTTCACAGTGCCACCAGGGCATCCTGTCGCAGTTGCAGGCCTTTGAGGAATTGCCGGCCTTGCAGGCGGCCGCAGCCCGGGCCCGCACGGTGGCGGCGCAGACGCTGGTGCTGTTCCGGGATGCGGTACTTGGCCACCATGCGGATGAGGAAAACGAGCTGTTTCCCGCGGTGCTGCGCAGCGCGGCGCCAGGTGCCGAAGCCGACCAGGTGCGCGCCATGGTACGGCGGCTGACGGAAGAGCACCGCATGATAGAAGCGCGCTGGAAAAACCTGGAATCTGCAGTCAAGGCGGTGGCCAAAGCCGGCGCGGCTGAGCTGGACACGGTTGCGGTACAGGAGCTGGTGCAGCTCTACAGCGCCCATGCGCGCTTCGAGGAAGAACAGTTTTTGCCGCTGGCTCAAACCATACTGAGCCGCAACGGCAATCACATGGAAGCACTGGGCCTGTCGCTGCATCTGCGGCACGCGCCCCAGCCGCTGGGGCATATCTAGTCCTGCAATCCGCCGCGCCCTGACAGCGGCAGTTGCCGCTATATGATTCTGCGAGCGGGTCAACCGACCCTGCACTTCGGGATCAACAGCAATAGGCGGGCGGATGAAAAACGCAAGGATGTCGGGCGGGCTTGTTTATTCAACCGACGCGGGCCGCATGTGCCCCGTCTGCCGCCGGCCCATCGCCCAATGTAGCTGCCGCCAGGCCAGGCCGGCCGGTGCCGCCGACGGGATAGTGCGGGTGGTGTGCGAGACCAAGGGCCGGGGCGGAAAAAGTGTGACGGTGATTCGCGGCCTGGCGCTGGATGCCGCTGCGTTGACCGTACTTGGCAAACAGCTCAAGACGGCCTGTGGCAGCGGCGGCACCGTCAAGGACGGCGTGATTGAGGTGCAGGGCGAACACCTGGCGACCGTCATGGCCCTGCTGCAAAAACAGGGCTGGACCGTGAAGCAGGCCGGCGGAAAAGCCGGCGGCAAGGCCGCATGAAACCCGAAGACCTGCAACTGCTGGTCAGCCGCGAGATGCCTTTTGGCAAATACAAGGGCCGCCTGCTGGCCGACCTGCCGGGCAACTACCTGAGCTGGTTTGTGCGCGAAGGCTTGCCTGACGGCGAGATTGGCCGCCTGCTGGCGCTGATGCACGAGATCGACCACAACGGCCTGTCGGCCCTGCTGGCACCGCTGCGCCAGCGCTGAGGGCGGCGCGGCGCAGGCCGGGCTTGTGTCGGCGCCGCAGGAGGATTACCATGATTTTTCCGCCGCCGGGCAGGCTTGCCCGGCCACTGGACACAGCCGGGAGGCAACATGCCACAACTCATTGCATCGGTCGAAGGCGTCGAGATCAAGCATGTGTACCTGGTCAAGGACCGCACCACCCTGGGCCGGCGCTCACACAACGACATTGTGTTCAACAACCTGGTGGTCAGCGGCGACCACTGCGTGTTTGAGCTGGTGGGCCTGGCCGATGTGTATGTGGAAGACCTGGGCAGCACCAACGGCACTTATATCAACGGCAAGATGATCAAGTCGCGCCAGCTGCTGCATGACAACGACGTGATTGCCATCGGCAATTTCAGGGTGCAGTTCCTGTCGGCCTCGGAAGACTCGGGTTATCACGCGACGGCGGCGATGAAACTCGATGCGCACAACGCCAGCAGCAGTGTGGCCCAGCACGCCAGCTTCAAGGTGTTGTCGGGCTCCTCAGCCGGGCTGGAGGTGCCGGTGGTGAAGGCCGTCACCACCTTTGGCAAACCCGAGGTCTGCGTGGTGGCGGTGTCGCACCGGCGCCATGGCTATTTTGTGGCGCATATGGCCGGCAGCACCGTGCCCACACTCAATGGCCAGCCTGTGGGGACCGACGGCACGCCGCTGGAGCACAACGATGTGCTGGAGCTGGGCGGCACGGCCATGCAGTTTTTGCTCAAGGACGACTGAACGGCGGCAAGGGACAGTCGGCTTGTGGCCGGCCCCGTTACTTTGTGTTGCTGTTGCGCTGGCTGGCCGGTAGCTGTCAGACAACAGATGTTTTGACCCGCAGGGCCTTGTGATTTATGCTGGACCGCAATGCCACCCTGCCACCAAGAGGAGATACCGTGAACCCATCGATATGGCTGATGACCCTGGCGGGCGTTCTGCTGGGCGCCGCGCTGGGTATTTTTCTGCACTGGAGCTGGGTGCGCCGCCGGGCTTCGAGCAAGCTGCGCTTGCCGTCACGCTGGCTGCTCAATGCCCGGGCGTTGGTGAACAGCGAGGAGCAGGAAGTCTGGAAGTGGCTGCGTGCCGCGTTTTCAGACCACGCGGTGATGGTCAAGGTGCCGGTGATGCGTTTCACGCTTCCCAGTACCCGCAACCAGCCGGAAAACAAGCAGCAGGACTGGCACCAGTTGCTCGAAGGGGTGTACTGCAGCTTCTCGGTCTGTTCCCTGGACGGCAAGGTGGTGGGCTGCGTGGACGTGCCGGGCAAACGAGGCCTGTCGCGCGCCCAGCGTGAAATGAAGGAAGAGCTGCTGCAGGCCTGCGGCATAGGCTATACCACCGTGCGCAGCAACAGCCTGCCATCGGCCGGTGCGATGCGCACCGCCTTTTTGGGTGAGGCGCTGATTCCCGAGATCGAATCGCAGGCCACACGCGGCGGCGACAGCAGCTTTCATGCAGCGCTGGATGATTTCACCAGCGAAAAAGTGCGTGCCGCCAAGGCCCAGGCCATCAAGGAGCTCAAGGACAAACGGGCCGCAGAGACCGAGCCCAAAGACGCTGCGCGCAACGCCGGCTTCAACCCGGACGGCACCGGTTCTTTCATGACCCGCGACAAAAAAGACCGCTTCGCCGCCAGGTGGGAAGACTCCTTCACCATGCAGCACGACAGCCGGCCGGCCAAACTCTCCTGAAAGACCTGTCCTACAGGTTTTGAGGGTGCAGGCGGCAGCCAGGGGGCGCGAAGTCCCTCAGCCAGCGGGGCCATGACTTTCTAGACTGGGCTTTTACCAGTCAAGGAGTCATCCCATGATCTCATCCCTTTCCATTTCCACACGTTCGGCCGGCAAGACCACGCCAACATCGCTGCGTGCAAAAATTTCCCTCGCGGGCCTGGGCCTGCTGTGCGCAGCCGGTGCGGCCCTGGCGCAAGTGCCCATCACCGCGACAGGCAACACAGGCATTGATGCCTCGGGCAGCACCCAGCAGGAGCGCGCTGCCTGCATGAGTGGCCGCACCCAGCAGGACCAGGCCACCTGCCTGCGCGAAGCCAACAATGCCGCCGCAGAAAAACGCAGCGGCAGGCTGGACAACAACGGCGCGCAGTTTGAGGCCAATGCGCGCCTGCGCTGTGAGGCGCTGGCCGGTGAAGAGCGTTCTGCCTGCGAAGCCCGTGTCATGGGTTATGGCAATGCCAGCGGCAGCGTGGCCGGTGGTGGCGTGATTCGCGAGGTCGAGACCGTGGTGCTGCCCGCCGGCGCCACCTCGGTCCGCATCGAGCCCAAGACCGATGCGCCCGTGATTCTGGTGCCGGTTCCACAGAAGTAAGATCCGCTTGCTGACGGGCGCCGCGCTGGCGCTCGCCTGTGATCCAAAACACTGTGGCCGCTACACCCAAACACTTCTCCATGCTGCGTGGTTTTCACCTCGCGGATTTTCTGACCCTGTGTAATGCCGCGTGCGGTGTGGCGGGCGTTTTTCTGGCGATGTTGTTCGCGGTCGAAGGCCAGCGCGGGTATTTTTACGCGGCCGCTGCGATGGCGCCTGCCGCCTTTGTGTTTGATGTGCTCGATGGCCGGGTGGCGCGCTGGCGCAACCAGCATTCGGCGCTGGGCCGGGAGCTCGATTCACTGGCCGACATCATCTCTTTCGGCATGGCGCCTGCCGCGCTGGCTTTTGCAGCCGGCATGCGCGGCGGCTGGGACTGGGTGGCGCTGATTTATTTTGTCTGCTGCGGCGTGAGCCGGCTTGCGCGCTACAACGTCACGGCGGAAACCCTGTCTGCCGGTGCCGACAAAGTTGCCTACTTTGAGGGCACACCGATACCGACCAGTGTGCTCCTGACCGGCCTGCTGGCACTGGCCGCCTGGCAGGGCCGCCTGGGCGAGCAGCTGTGGGGCGGCGTCTGGCAACTCGGGCCCTGGGCCTTGCACCCGCTGGCCTTGCTGTTTGTGCTGTCGGGCACCCTGATGCTCAGCAAAACACTGCGCATTCCGAAGTTCTAGCCTGCGAAATCGGCAAAAGCTGACACCATCCGTCACAATTATCTGATCGCCAGCTACCGCCGCGCGGCGCAAGATGGCTTCATGTCTGCCTCCATGCCCAGCCCCGAATCCATGAGCTTTGACCGGCCCCTGTCAACTTCCGGGCGCGGGCGCTTGAGCCCGCTCGCCAAGGGCCTGCTGGTGTATTGCACCACCGTATCCATCTGCGTGGCCGCCGCTGCGGCGCTGGTCAAGGGCGTGCCGGCCGACGTTTTGCTGGCTTCCCTGTAAGCCATGGCTGCACATCGCCAGACCCGCCCTGAAGCCGGACCGGCCTCACCGCCGGGCGAAAAACCCGAACCCGCACCAGACGCCTTGCCGGTGGAGCCGGACCTGGGGCCTGTGCCTGCGCCGGCACATCCGGACGAGCCCGGCGCCGCACAGCCCGAGATCTGAACCCATGGTTGCGCTGTCCACCAAAGCCTTGCTGGCGCTGGCCGATTACGACGAGGCACGCGCCGACTACATGCGCTTTCTGAGCATGGACACACCCGACGACAAAGCGGTCAATGCCGCCATGGTGGCCATGGATGAGGCGCATATCCGCTTCAAGCAGGAGATGGGCGACTTCGATGCGCCCAGCCATTTGCGGCCGGTCTGAGCCCGTGCGATGGCGCCTCAGATCGCGCCGTCAAACATCATCACGTCCACTTCTTCACCAACTGCCACATGGCCCTGGCCATGGTGCAGCACGATCAGGCCATTGGCCTGGGCCATGGAACTGAGCACGCCCGAGCCCTGGTTGCCGGTGGTTTTGACCTGCAGGCTGCCGTCTGGCGCTGTGCTGACGGTGGCGCGCTGGTATTCGGTGCGGCCGGGTTTTTTGCGCAGCGGCTCCAGGCTGCGGGCCTTCAGCAGCGGTGCTGCAGCCGCGCTGCAACCCATCATTTGCAGCAGCGCGGGGCGCACAAAAGCCAGAAAGGTGACCATCACCGCCACCGGGTTGCCGGGCAAACCAAACAGGATAGCCCCTCCGCTGGCAGCGTTGGGGCTGCTATTGTTTTCGGAGCTGCTTGCGCCCGTCTGCAAAGGGCTGGAGGCTGATTTGGCTTGAAGAATCCGGCCCACGGCCATGGGCCGTCCGGGGCGCATGGCAATTTTCCAGAAAGCCACGTCACCGAGTTTTTTCATCATGGCTTTGGTGTGGTCGGCTTCACCGACACTGACGCCGCCAGAGCTGATGATGGCGTCGGCCTGCGCCGCTGCAGCAAGAAAGGCGGCTTCGAGCTGCGCCGGGTCGTCGCGCACCACCCCCATATCGATGACCTCGCAACCCAGGCGCTTGAGCAGGCCAAACACCGTGTAGCGGTTGCTGTCGTACACCGCGCCTTCGCGCGGCGGCTCGCCGAGCGAGAGGATTTCATCGCCGGTGGAGAAGTAGGCCACCCGCAGCGGCCTCAGGGTATTCACGGTTTTCATGCCCAAAGAGGCCACCAGCCCAAGGCGGGCGGGCGTGAGCAGCTCACCTTTTAATAGCGCTGGCCGGCCCTGCAACAGGTCTTCGCCGCGCAGGCGGCGGTTGTCGCCGGGCTGCAGCAGCCCCGGGGGCAGGGTGATGAGCTCGCCCGCGAGGCTGACAAACTCCTGCGGCACCACGGTGTCGAGCCCGGCGGGCATGATGGCGCCGGTCATGATCTTCACACATTGCCCGGGCTGCAGCTGGCCGGTCCAGGCTTTGCCGGCCAGCGCGGTACCGGCCACGCGCAAGCTCAAGGCCACACCGGCAGCCAGCTGCGCGCCGTCAAAGGCATAACCGTCCATGGCCGAGTTGTCATGGGGCGGCACATCAATCGGCGACACCACATCAGCGGCCAGCACCCGGCCCAGCGCGTCAAACAGCGGCAGGTCCACGCTGTCCTGCACCGGTGTCACGAGTTGCGACAAAAACCGCAACACATCGTCCGTGCTCAGGGCCTGCGGGTCGTAGCCTTGTAATTCAGCGGCAATCTGCGCGATGCTTTTCACGGGCGCAGGGCTTCGAGCTGGTGCAACTCCGCCAGGGTGTTGGCGTTAAAAAACGCCCGTGCATCGTCGCCCGGCAGGTTGAAGGGCACCAGCACGGTTTTGTGCTGCGCCGTCCAGGCATCGATCTTGCGCCCGCCGCTGGTGGTGAACAACATCAGGCTTTCGAGCAGCCGGGTGCGCAGCAGGCAGAACACCGGCTGCGGCCGCAGCTGGCCGTCTTCTTCCGGGGCGGCCACCACGGCAATGTCGGCGTCCTCGCGCGCCATTGCCTGCGCCAGGCGCTCCACCAGATCCGGGCTGAACAAAGGGGTGTCGCAGGGCACGGTCAGCAGGTAAGGGGTTTCGCAGCGCTCCAGCCCGGTCAAAAAGCCGGCCAGCGGCCCCGAATATTCACCGAGCCCGGCGGCATCGGGCCAGACCGGCACACCAAAGGACTCGTAAGCGGCGAGGTTGCGGTTGGCATTGATCATCACCTCGCCAACCTGCGGCGCGAGCCGCAGCAGGGTGTGCAGCGCCAGCGGCACGCCGTTGAAATTCTGCAGGCCCTTGTCGGCGCCGCCCATGCGCGAGCCGCGTCCGCCGGCCAGGATGACGCCGGTGATTTCTGCGCCGTCTATGGTGTCAATCATGGATTCATCCGCCTATGTAACTCATCTCGACGCGCTTGTTTCCATCGGCGCCGGGCATGGACGCATCCGGCGGCAGCGCCGCGCGCAGCTCTGAGTAACGGTCGCTGCGGCCCTGCCAGATGTGGGCGACAGCGCCTGAAATCTGCTCGTCCGAATATTTGGTGTCGCGCAGCAGCGCGCGCAGGTCATGGCCCTGGTGGGCAAACAGGCACAAAAACAGCTTGCCCTCGGTGGACAGGCGGGCCCGGTTGCAGCCACCGCAAAACGCCTTGGTCACGCTGCTGATCACGCCAATTTCCCCGCCACCGTCGGTGTAACGCCAGCGTTCGGCGGTTTCACCGGTGTAATTGGGATCTATGGCTTCGACCGGAAATTCAGCCTGCAAGCGCTCAATCACCTGGGCCGAAGGCAGCACCTCGTCCATGCGCCAGCCGTTGGTTGCGCCTACGTCCATGTATTCGATAAAACGCAGCACTACGCCGCTGTTGCGGAAGTGCCTGGCCATGGGCAGGATTTCTGCGTCATTGGTGCCGCGCTTGACCACCATGTTGACCTTGATGGGCGCCAGGCCCACCTGGGTGGCCACTTCAATGCCCTTGAGCACATCGGCCACCGGAAAGTCCACGTCGTTCATGCGCCGGAACACCGCGTCGTCCAGGCCGTCCAGGCTCACGGTCACGCGCTGCAGCCCGGCGTCTTTCAGGGCCTGGGCTTTTTTGGCCAGCAACGACGCATTGGTGGTCAGGGTGATGTCCAGCGGGTTGCCTGCCGGGGTTTGCAGCTTCGCCAGCATTTCTATCAGCACTTCGAGGTGTTTGCGCAGCAGGGGCTCGCCACCGGTCAGGCGGATTTTTTCGACACCATGGGCGACGAAAATTTTCGTCAGGCGCGTGATCTCTTCAAAACTGAGCAGCGAGGTCTGCGGCAAAAACGCGTAGTCCTTGTTGAAGACCTCGCTGGGCATGCAGTAACTGCAGCGAAAGTTGCAGCGGTCCGTCACGCTGATGCGCAGGTCGTGCAAAGGCCGCGCCAGCGTGTCGGCCAGCAGGCCGGTGGGCGCCTGGAGTTGCAGCGGAATATGCGGCACACGCGCGGCGTAACGGATATCGGCGAGGGGAATGATTTTGTCGGTCATGGGGGCTTAGAAGGAGAATTTACCCCATTGCATGTCCCTGCCTGCAGCCGGGGCATGAGGCGGCCTGTTCCGGGCCTGGCTACACGCAGCGTGCGCCGTCGACTTCGATACACACGCCGCTGATAAATGCCGCTTCGTCGCTGGCCAGATACAGCGCCGCGTTGGCCACGTCCAGGGCGCTGGAAAAGCGGCCCAGCGGAATGCTGGCCAGAAATTTGGCGCGGCGTGCCTCGCCCTCGGGGCCGGTCACGCTGCCGCCGGCAAATTGTGTGGACAGGGCGGTGTCGGGGTTGAACACCGGGTTGATGCAGTTCACGCGGATGTTGTCCGGGCCCAGTTCTGCCGCCAGCGATTTGGAAGTGGTGATCACCGCCCCTTTGGAGCCGTTGTACCAGGACAGGCCGGGCCGTGGGCGCACGCCGGCGGTCGATGCGATGTTGATGAAGCTGCCGCCGCCCTGGCTGCGGAACACCGGCGTGGCGTGGATGGTCGAGAGGTAAATGCTTTTGACGTTGATCGCGTAGCAGCGGTCAAACTCTTCTTCCGTGGTTTCCAGTGCCGGCTGGTTCAGGTGCGTCCAGCCGGCGTTGTTGACCATCACGTCGAGTTTGCCGTAACGCTGCACAGCCGCAGCCACCAGCGCCTTGACCTCGGCGGTTTTGGTCACGTCGGCCTTGAAAAACGAAGCGGTGCCGCCGGCCTGGACGATGTCGGCCACCACTTTTTCGCCCAGCGCCGTGTTGATGTCGTTGACGATGACTTTTGCGCCTTCAGCGGCCAGGCGTTTGGCAATGCCTTCGCCTATGCCGCCGCCCGAGCCGGTGACGATGATGGATTTGTCCTGGAGTCGCATGGGGGTTCCTTTTACGATGTATTTGATAGCGGCTTGTGCAGGTGGCGCAAGGGCTGGAGGTCGATCTCTTGCAGGGGCGACCTGTCAGCCGTGTTTGATGGCCACGGTTTTGAGTGTGGTGAAGCCAAGCAAGGCCTCAAAACCCTTTTCGCGGCCGTACCCGGATGACTTGACGCCGCCAAAAGGCAACTCCACACCGCCGCCGGCGCCGTAGTTGTTGATGAAGACCTGGCCGCTTTTCACACGTTTGGCCATGCGGAACTGGCGGCCGCCGTCGCGCGTCCAGATGCCGGCCACCAGGCCGAACTGGGTGGCGTTGGCGAGTTCGGCTGCGTGGTCTTCGTCCCTGAAACTCATCGCGCAAAGCACCGGGCCAAAAACCTCATCCTGCGCCAGCCGGTGCAAAACGGGCACATCGCGCAGCAGCGTCGGTGCCTGGTAAAAACCGGTCTCGGGCGCTTCATCGACGATCTGGCCCTGCGCCACCATGGGGATGCCGGCAACCTGCGCATCGCTCAAAAAGTCCCAGACGCGTTGCTGCTGGCTTTGCCGGATCAGCGGGCCCACGTCCAGGTCCATGGTGGCCGGGCCGACGCGCAGCTTCTCAAAGGCCTGACCCAGGCGTTCGAGCAAGGGTTCGTAAATCATCTCGTCCACCAGCAGGCGCGAGCCGGCCGAGCAGGTCTGGCCGGCGTTTTGCACGATGGCGTTGATGATGGCCGGGATGGCGGCGTCCAGGTCGGCGTCGGCAAAAACGATTTGCGGGCTTTTGCCACCGAGCTCCAGCGTGACCGGGCAATGGCGCTCTGCCGCCACCTGCTGGATCAGCGTGCCCACGGTCGGGCTGCCGGTGAAACTGATGTGCTGTATGCCAGGGTGCCGGGCCAGTGCGTCGCCGACTTCATGGCCGTAACCGGTGACGATGTTGATCGCGCCGGCCGGGAAACCCGCCTCAGCCGCCAGCGCTGCCACACGCAGCAAGGACAGGCAGGCGTCTTCGGCCGGCTTGACCACACACACATTGCCGGCGGCCAGGGCGCCGCCCACGCTGCGGCCAAAAATCTGCATCGGGTAGTTCCACGGGATGATGTGGCCGGTCACGCCATGCGGCTCGCGCCAGGTCAGCACGCTGTAACCGTCCAGGTAGGGCAGGGTCTCGCCATGCAACTTGTCGCAGGCACCGGCGTAAAACTCGAAGTAACGCGCCAATGCCGCGGCATCGGCTTTGGCCTGTTTGGTGGGTTTGCCGCAGTCGCGCTGCTCGATCAGCGCCAGCTCGTCGGCATGTTCGCTGATTTTTTGCGACAGCCGCATCAGCAGCCGGCCACGCTCGGCGGCTGTGAGTTTGCACCAGACCGTGTCCAGGCAGTCATGCGCGGCGCGGACGGCACTGTCGATGTCGGGCGCATTGCTGCGCTGGATCTCGTCAAAGGGCTGGCCGTCGGACGGGTCCACCACCGGAATGGTTTTGCCCGACGCGGAGTGGACGGCCGCGTTGGCGATGTAATTGAGTTGCATGCTTATGATTTTCCGCCAAAACGCGCAGGCCGGGAAAATCGCGCGCCGGCAGGTCTTTGGCGGCCTGGCCGTTTTCACCGGTCAGGATCAAATACGGCTGCAGCCTTTTATCGTTGAGCGTGAGCAGCTATCAAATGTATAGCTGATGGGCCGGGCTCAGGCCGCAGCGCCTACCGTGGTGTAGGTGCGGCTGTTGTCGGCCAGCCAGCGTGCCGACAGCTCGCTGCCCTGCTGGTCGGGGTGAAAGTCCGTGCGCAGGTATTCGCGCCAGGGCTTGAAGGTCTGGCGGATCAGGCCGCGCTGGCCAAACAGGTAGCTGGCCGCGCTGCGCCAGGTGCGCCACTGCCACAGGCTGCCGTCGTGGTACAGGTTGTTGACGGTCTGGCGCAGGGTGTCGGTCAAAAAGACCCAGGTGATGCGGCGGAACCACTTGATGCGCCACTCATGGCTGCCGCCCAGCGCGTTGTAGACATCGAAGGCGGTGTTTTTATGCTCGGACTCTTCCGCGCAATGCCACAGCCACATGGTTTTCAGGCGTGGCTCGCAGCCGTCGAGCAGGTCGTGGTTGCGCAGCATCCACTCGGCAAGAATTGCGGTGAAATGTTCGTTGGCGGCGGTGATGGCCAGCGCGTGCAAGGGGTTGGTGCCGGCCAGCAATTTCATGTTGCGCTCGGCGCGCGGCGCCCAGTCGTTGACCAGGCCCTGTTTTTCAAGGTGGCCGTTAAACAGGCTGTGGATGCGGCGATGCGTCGCTTCCTGGCCGATAAAACCCTGGACTTCCGCCCGCCAGGCTTGCTGTTTTTCAACCGGCAAGGCCTTCAGGCCGTTGCGCACGGCGTCAATGAAAAATTGCTCACCTACCGGGAAACTCATGGACAGCGCATTGAAAAAAGCGGTCTGAAACGCATCGCCGGCGCACCAGTGGCGCGGCAAGGGGGTTTCCAGGTCAATCAGAAGGCGGCGTACAACAAGTTCGGTCATGGGGCTTCCGGTCAAACGGTCTGGTACCGACGGGTACCATCGGCTGAATGTAGGCCGCATTTGTGGTACTGTCAAGTACCAAAAAAGAACTCACCCATCTGACAGGCTTGCACCACTGATGTATTCCCAAGCTGTTTCTCCGGCCACCCTTGAGCCACCCAATGCCTACAGGCCGCGCCTGCTGGAGGGCATGGCGCACAGCGTGGCCGTCAAAGGTTATGCCGACACCACGGTGGCCGACATCGTGCGCGAAGCCGGCGTCTCCAAACGCACGTTTTACGAATGTTTTGCCACCAAGGCCGATTGCCTGATAGCGCTGTACGAAGCGGCCAGCCACAACGCCCTGAAGATGCTCGGCGAGGCGATTGACCCGTCCCACGAATGGCAGACGCAGATCGAACGCGCGCTGGCGGCTTACCTCGGCTGCATGATGCAGAACCCGGTGCTGATGCGCACCCTGTTCATCGAAATCCTGGGCCTGGGCGCGCCGGGTCTGGCGGCACGCCGGCGCGTGAACCTGGAGATTGCCGGCTTCATGCTGGGCGTCATCAACGCGGGGCCGGCTCGCGGCACCCCCGGAGCGCCGCTTTCGGCAGGCATGGCGATGGCCATTGTGGGCGGCATCAACGAGCTGATTCTGGAATACATCGAGCAGGACAGGGTGGCCGCGCTGCATGAGCTGGTACAGCCTGCCAGCGAACTGGTGCGGGCCGTCACCCACGCCCATGCCGCTTGCGGGGACCGGGTCGCGTAAAACTGGATTGACGGGCCGGGCTAATTCCCGGTTAATGGTCCGGTCAGACAACAACCCCAGGAGACAAGACATGATTCGACGCAAGCTGGTTTGCCTTGCTGCCATGACGGCGCTGGGCGCCGCCCTGCCCATGGCCGCTTTTGCCCAGGCGGACTACCCCAACAAGCCGGTCAAGATCATCGTGCCTTTTCCTCCGGGCGGCACCAGCGACGTGATGGCGCGCATGCTGGCCGACGAGTTGACCAAAAGCCTCAAGCAGCCTTTTGTCATCGAAAACATAGGCGGTGCGGGCGGCACCATAGGCACGGATCGCGCCGTCAAGCTGCCGGCTGACGGCTACACGCTGATCCAGACCGGCGTCGGGCAGAACGCCGTGGCGCACGGCCTGGACCCCAACCTCAAGTACAACTCGATGACGGACTTTGTCCACATCTCGCAAATCCACTCCGGCCCCAACGTGCTGGTGGTCCACCCCTCGACACCCTACAAAACGGTCAAGGACGTGGTGGCTTTCGCCAAAGCCAATCCCGGCAAGCTGGACTATGGCTACACGCATGCGGCATCGGGCCACATGGCGATGGAGCTGTTCAAGCAGACCACCGGCATTTTCATGACAGGCATTCCTTACCGCGGCGGCGGGCCGATGATGACCGACGCGCTGGGCGGCACGATTCCGATGATGTTCATCAACCAGGACAGCGCATTGCCGCATGTGCGGGCCGGCAAGCTGCGCGCACTGGCGGTCACCAGCACACAGCGCAACCCGCTGTACCCGGATGTGCCGACGATTGCCGAATCGGGTTACAAGGGTTTTGAAGCGCTGTCCTGGTCCGGCATGTCGGTGGCCAAAGGCACACCGCAGCCCATTGTGGACAAGCTGGAAGCTGCCATCGCACAGGCCATGCAGTCAGACGCGGTCAAGCAACGCATGGGCTCCATAGGTTTCATCATCCCGCCGCAAGGTGTCAAGCCCTACACCGCCTTTGTGAAGTCGGAACTCGACACCTGGACGCGCGTGATCAAAACCGCGGGCATCAAGCCGCAATAAACCGGACGCTGAGCGATCAACGCCCCCTGGCCTGGCGCCAGGCGGCGAAGTCGTCCCTTGAACGCTGTTCGGTCGGCGGATACAGGCCTATGATGGCGCGGCCCTTGAGCACCTCTTCGGTGACGAAGTCCTCGAAGGCCGTCATTTCCACCGCTTCGCCGGCAATCTCGTCGGCCATGTGCGCCGGAATCACCACCACGCCTTCGCGGTCGCCCACCACCACGTCGCCGGGAAACACCGCCACATCGCCGCAGCCAATCGGCACATTGATGTCCAGCGCCTGGTGCAGGGTCAGGTTGGTCGGTGCCGAGGGCCGGTGGTGGTAGACCGGGAAAGCCATGGCGGCAATTTCAGGCGAGTCGCGAAAACCGCCATCGGTCACTGCACCGGCGCAGCCACGCACCATCAGGCGTGTGATCAGGATGGAACCGGCCGAGGCGGCGCGCGCATCCTTGCGGCTGTCCATCACCAGCACCGCGCCTTCAGGGCATTGCTCCACCGCCACACGTTGCGGATGCGCGGGGTCCTGAAACACCGTGATCGGGTTTATGTCTTCACGCGCCGGGATGTAGCGCAGGGTGAAGGCAGGCCCCACCATGTTCGGCAGGCTGTGGTTCAGCGGGTGTACGTCCTGGATGAACTGGTTGCGCAAGCCGCGTTTGAACAGGGCGGTGCACAGGGTCGCGGTGCTGACAGATTTGAGCTTGTCGCGGGTGGCGGCAGTGAGGGCCGTCGGTGCAGAGGGTACGGGCATGTTGGCTTTCGTGTCAGTAGATGTCGGGCTCGCCGACTGGCGCGCCGAACGAGGTTTCCAGAAAATCAAAGTCACAGCCCTGGTCGGCCTGCATGATGTGGCGCGAGAACATCCAGCCGTAGCCGCGTTCAAAACGCTTGGGCAAAGGCGACCAGCCGGCGCGGCGTTCTGCCAGCACCGCGTCGCTGACTTCGAGGTGGATGCGCCGTCCCGGTACATCGACCGTGATCATGTCGCCGGTTTGCACCAGCGCCAGGTTGCCGCCTATATAGGCCTCGGGCGCCACATGCAAAATGCAGGCGCCGTAGCTGGTACCGCTCATGCGTGCGTCCGAGATGCGCAGCATGTCCTTGACGCCCTGCTTGACCAGCTTCAGGGGAATCGGCAACATGCCCCACTCGGGCATGCCGGGACCGCCCTGGGGGCCGCAGTTGCGCAGCACCAGGATGTGCTCAGCCGTCACGTCGAGGTGCTCGTCGTCGATCGCCGCCTTCATGCTGGGGTAGTCGTCAAATACCAGCGCCGGCCCGGTGTGCTGCAAATATTGGGGCGCGCAGGCGCTGGGTTTGATCACGCAGCCGTCTGGCGCCAGGTTGCCACGCAACACGGCCAGCGCACCTTCGGCGTAAATCGGGTTGTCCAGGGGGCGGATCACGTCGTGGTTGTAGACCTCGGCGCCCTGCAGGTTCTCGCCCAGGGTTTTGCCGCTCACCGTCAGCGCATCGAGTTGCAGATGGTCCCTGAGCACGGCCATCATCGCGCGCATGCCACCCGCGTAATAAAAGTCTTCCATCAGGTGGGTAGTGCCGCTGGGCCGGATGTTCGCAATCACCGGCACCTTGCGGCTGGCCTTGTCAAAGTCTTCCAGTCCGACGGCGCAGTCGGCACCGGCGCGGCGCGACATCGCCACCAGGTGAATGATGGCGTTGGTCGAGCAACCCATGGCCATCGCCACGGTGATGGCGTTTTCAAAAGAGGCGCGCGACAGCAGGCGGGCCGGTGTCAGGTCTTCCCAGACCATGTCCACCACGCGCCGGCCGCATTCGGCCGCCATGCGGATGTGGTTGGAGTCCACAGCGGGAATCGACGATGCGCCGGGCAGGGTGAAGCCGCAGGCCTCGGCAATGCCGGTCATGGTGCTGGCCGTGCCCATGGTCATGCAGTGGCCGTGGCTGCGGGCAATGCTGCCTTCGACCTCTATCCACTGCGTGGTCGTGATTTTTCCGGCACGCCTGTCGTCCCAGTATTTCCAGGTGTCCGAGCCCGAACCGAGGACCTGGCCCTTCCAGTTGCCGCTGAGCATGGGCCCGGCCGGCATGTAGATGAACGGCAGGCCAGCGCTCAGTGCGCCCAGGATCAGGCCCGGCGTGGTTTTGTCGCAGCCGCCCATCAGCACAGCGCCGTCAATCGGGTGGCTGCGCAGCAACTCTTCGGTTTCCATCGCCAGCATGTTGCGGTACAGCATGGTGGTCGGTTTGACCAGCGACTCCGACAGCGACAGCGCCGGGAGCTCCAGTGGAAACCCGCCGGCCTGCAAGACGCCGCGTTTGACGTCTTCGACACGCTGCTTGAAGTGGCCGTGGCAGGTGCCGATGTCGCTCCAGGTGTTGATGATGGCAATCACCGGCTTGCCGACCCAGTCTTCCGGCCCATAACCGAGCTGCATGGCGCGCGAGCGGTGCCCGAAAGAGCGCAAATCGTCAGGCGCAAACCAGCGCGCACTGCGCAGCGATTCAGGTGTTTTTTTGCTCATGTTGTCCTCGGGTCTTGGGTGTCGCAGTTCGCAGTCTAAAGCCCGGCATCCAGAATAAAAAAAAGCCCGGCGAACCGGGCTTGAAAAAATACAGGTTGATTTATTTGGTGCCAGACGCTGCGGGCACCGGTGTGGGGGTGGCCGCGGCGTCGGCCGCCTGTGTCGGCTTGGGCGCCGGCATGGCAGGCGCGACCGGTGTGGCCACCGGGGCGGCTGGCGCACTCATGACGGTGGGTGCTGCCGCCGGTGTGCTGGGGGCTGCATTGGCGGTTCCGCCGTGGAACTTCATCATCAGCGGCACGATCAGCAGTGCCACGATGTTGATGATCTTGATCAGCGGGTTGATGGCCGGGCCGGCCGTGTCCTTGTAGGGGTCGCCCACGGTGTCGCCGGTGACGGCGGCCTTGTGGGTCTCCGAGCCTTTGCCGCCGTGGTTGCCGTCTTCGATGTATTTCTTGGCATTGTCCCAGGCACCGCCGCCGGTACACATGGAGATCGCCACAAACAGGCCGGTGACTATGGTGCCCATCAGCAGGCCGCCCAGGGCAGCGGGGCCGAGCAGCAGGCCGACCAGAATCGGCACCACCACAGGCAGCAGCGAGGGGATCATCATTTCCTTGATCGCGGCTTTGGTCAGCATGTCAACGCAGGTGTCGTATTCCGGCTTTCCGGTGCCCTCCATGATGCCCTTGATGTCGCGGAACTGGCGCCGTACTTCAACCACCACCGCACCAGCGGCGCGGCCCACAGCTTCCATGGCCATGGCACCGAACAGGTAGGGAATCAGGCCGCCTATGAACAGGCCGATGATGACCATCGGGTCGCTCAAATCAAAGCTGATGGCCTTGCCGTAGGCTTCAAGCTTGTGCGTGTAATCGGCAAACAGCACCAGCGCTGCCAGGCCGGCCGAACCAATCGCGTAACCCTTGGTCACGGCCTTGGTGGTGTTGCCCACGGCGTCCAGCGGGTCGGTGATCGCGCGCACGCTTTCCGGCATGTCGGCCATTTCGGCAATGCCGCCGGCGTTGTCGGTGATCGGGCCGTAAGCGTCCAGCGCGACCACAATGCCCGCCATGCTGAGCATGGAAGTCGCTGCAATCGCAATGCCGTACAGACCGGCGAGCTTGAAGGACACGCCGATGGCGATACAGACAAAAATCACTGGCCAGGCGGTAGAACGCATGGACACGCCGAGCCCGGCGATGATGTTGGTGCCATGGCCGGTGGTCGATGCCTGCGCAATGTGTTTCACAGGCGCGTACTGGGTGCCGGTGTAGTACTCGGTGATCCAGACCAGCGCACCGGTCAGCACCAGACCGACGGCGCAGGCGCCGAACAGGGCCATTTGTGTACCCGAGGCCTTGATCGCGTTGTCGGGCATCAGCCAGACCGTGACAAAGTAAAACGCGACCAGCGACAGGCCACCGGCGACGGCCAGGCCCTTGTACAGCGCCGGCATCACATTGGTCATGCCGGGTGAGGCCTTGACGAAGAAGCAGCCGATGATGGACGCGATGATGGACACCGCACCGAGCACCAGCGGGTAAATCACCGCGTTGGTGCCGGCGCTGGTGACCAGCAGGGCGCCCAGCACCATGGTGGCAATCAGCGTGACAGCGTAGGTTTCAAACAGGTCGGCGGCCATGCCGGCGCAGTCGCCGACGTTGTCGCCGACGTTGTCGGCAATCACGGCCGGGTTGCGCGGGTCGTCTTCCGGAATGCCGGCTTCCACCTTGCCCACCAGATCGGCACCCACGTCGGCGCCCTTGGTGAAAATACCGCCACCCAGTCGGGCGAAGATGGAAATCAGGGAAGCACCGAAGGCAAAACCGATCAGTGGATTGAGCAGGGCCGCCAGATTGGAGGCGGGGGTGTAGTTGCCATTGCCGACCAGAAACCAGTAAAAAGCGGTGACGCCCAGCAGGCCCAGGCCAACCACCAGCATGCCGGTGATGGCACCGCCGCGGAAGGCGATATCGAGCGCCGGGCCAATGCCTTTGGTGGCGGCCTGCGCGGTACGCACATTGGCGCGCACCGAGACGTTCATGCCGATAAAGCCGCAGGCGCCTGACAGCACCGCGCCGACGACAAAACCGATGGCGCTCGGCACATCCAGAAAAATGGCGATCAGGATCGCCAGCACGACGCCGACGATGGCAATGGTTTTGTATTGACGTGCCAGATAGGCAGCGGCACCGGTTTGAATCGCGGCTGCGATCTCCTGCATGCGCGTATTGCCTGCGTCCTGGGAAAGAATCCAGCTGCGTGCCCAAAAGCCGTATCCGACGGCAATGAACCCGCAGACTAGCGCGAGTATCAGCGCTGAGTTGCCAACCATGTTGTTCTCCTAAATTGATGACGTAAGGATTTCGGTGCAACACAAAGGCACACCGCCTTGCGTTGCTTCCTCATCCCCCCTCAAACCGGGACAATTGGCCAACCCCGGAAATTTAACGCCAAAACGTGACAACTTGGCGGAGCGTCAGGCTTGAATCAGTAAAATGAGGGTAAATACCGACAGCTGATCAGCCCCTTTTTATTACTTCAACGCAAAGCGACCATGTCCCTCGATAAAGTTACCCCCGGCAAAAATGCCCCCGACGCCTTCAACGTGATCATCGAAATCCCGATGAATGCCGACCCGATCAAATACGAGGTGGACAAGGAATCCGGCGCCATTTTTGTGGACCGTTTCATGAGCACGTCCATGCATTACCCGACCAACTATGGTTATGTGCCCAAGACCCTGAGCGGCGACGGCGACCCGGTCGATGTGCTGGTGATCACACCCGTGCCGCTGATCCCCGGAGTGGTCGTGACTTGCCGCGTGATCGGCATCCTGAAGATGACCGACGAAGCCGGCGAAGACGGCAAGGTGCTGGCCGTGCCGATCGACAAAAAGTGTTCGCTCTACACCCACTGGCAAAAACCGGAAGACATGAACCCGCTGCGCCTGAAAACCATTGCGCATTTCTTTGAACACTACAAAGACCTGGAAGAAGGCAAATGGGTCAAGATTGAAGGCTGGGAAGGCCCGGAGGCTGCCCGCAAGGAAATCACGGACGGTATTGCCAACTACAACAAAGAGCACCCGCAAGCGGCTTGAGCTTGAAGTGTTTTAGCGGTCCGGCCCTTATTGGACGGGCGTAAGCAGCTATCAAAAAAGAAGCGCCTGC
>CALRUM020000006.1:0-176547 GCA_943371375.1 Asaia bogorensis | reverse complement strand
CGCGAAGCGCGTCCTCGCCTTCCCGCCTCCGTATTCGTTCCCCCCACCCGTCGGGCTGGGCCGAGGAGCGCAGGCAAAAGCGGATCAGGGCTCGCGATTGTCTGAGCCGAAGGCGAGTTCGAGCGAGACCCCGCTTTTACCGAGCACCGCAGGTTGCCTGGAGCGAAGCGGAAGGACCCAGACCATCGGGTCGCCTTTCTTTTGGGTACTTTTCTTTGGCGACGCAAAGAAAAGTGCCTCGCCCGCCGGGGCGAGACCCGGCTTGCTGGCACACCGCAAAGCGCGAGTAAGCAAACATGGATCCCGGATCAAGTCCGGGATGACGTCAGTGCAGGACGCTTGCTATGAATTAAATAGCTGCCTACGCCCGCCAGATAAGGACCAAACCCCTGAAAGACTCAAGGGGTTGGCCCCTGATCGCCCCACGGCAACATCAGCGTCACGATGGACAGCTTGGCAAACTCCGGCACAAATTCGTCAATGATGCGTTGCGGCTCCGGGCACAGGGTGCTGTCGGTGATCACGCCAAACTGCACGCCGCCGCCATAACTGAGGATGGACACACCAAGTCCGACGTCGCCCGACTGCGGCACCCAGAACATGCTTTGCTCCAGCGTGGCGCCGCAGAAGCTGAGCTTTTCGCGCGGGCCCGGCACGTTGGTCATGACCGCCGTGGTTTTTTTCGAGAACAGGTTCAGCATCGCGTCCTGCGCCGGCTTGATCAGCAGGCCGGCCACGGCCAGCAGGCTGAAGGCCAGCAGCGGCTGGTAACTGCCCTTGAGCGCGGCCATGCGGCGCCGCACTTCGTAGACGCGCTCGATCGGGTTGTCCACACCAATCGGCAGCACCAGCGGCACCAGGCCAAAGCGGTTGCCGAGTTTGTAGGCCTGCTCGATCGGCCGAAGGTTCACCGGCACCATGGCGCGGATTTCCTGGCCGCTCACGTCGTCGCCGTGCGACTTGAGGTATTCGCCAATCGCGCCGGCCACGCAGCTCAGCAACACATCGTTGATCGAGCAGTTCAGCGCCTTGCTGACGGCGCGGACTTCATCGAGCGGTATCGGCTGGCACCAGGCGACTTTTTTGGTCGTGCCCGGCTTGCCCTTGAGCCGGGTCCTGGAGTCATCCGGCATCAGCGCCAGGGCCGCGCTGTCCTTGAGCACCTGCAGCAAGACCTTGGCAATGTCGAGTGAACCGGCCATGCCTTTTTGCGGGTCAGCCAGCAGGTTTAACGAACGCACCGCGCCCTCGCCGGCAGCGCCCAGCGCCTTCACGGTCAGGTCGGTAAACGGTTTGAGCAGGGTGTCGGCAATCCAGTCCTCGGCGCCGCCGCCGCTTTCCTTCTTGCGGCGCTCGGGCGGCGGGGCCCCGCCATCGACCAGCGACATGGTCACCGAAATCAGCGCAATGCCGTCGGCAATGCAGTGGTGGATGCGCACAATCATGGCGCTGCCCTTGACGCCGTCCGGGCCGGTGTAGTCCTCGACCAGGTGGATTTGCCAGAGCGGGCGTTTGCGGTCCAGCGGCTGCATCGCGAGCTCGGCCACGCGGTCCTGCAGCACCTCCTGCTCGCGGCCCCTGGCCGCTTTCGGCAGCTTTTCGGCAATCAGGTGGTTGTTCAGGTCGAAGTTCCGGTCATTGACCCAGGTGGCGCCGGCCGCGTCTTCGATCACACGCTGTTTGAAGCGGGCGTATTTGAGCAGGCTGTTTTCCAGGCGCTCGGCCACGGCGGCATGGCTGACGCCCGGTTGCAGCGACCAGACGCCGACAATCATCATCAGATTCGACGGCGTGTCCATGCGCAGCCAGGCGGTGTCCACCTTGCTCATGCGTTCACCCGACAGGCCCAGCGTGCCGGAGACCGCACGTGTCACGTTTTTTTGTACAGTTTTCGCGACTTTTTTGCCCGCTGCCTGGGCCGAAACGCGTGTGACCATGAAAACTCCGTTGACTGATTCTTGCCTCCGATGGAGGTGGGCCCCTATTCTGCAAGCAACGGTGTGGCTAAGATACCGGGCAGTTACCCCAATTCATGGGGACTTCCCAAACCTCACGGAGACTTTTCATGTCAGACCTCAAAGCCGCTTTCGACAAGGCCATGGCCGATTCCAAAAACCTGAGCGAGCGGCCCGACAACGCCACCCTGCTGAAAATTTACGCGCTGTACAAGCAGGGCAGCAGTGGCGACAACGCCGACAAGAAACCCGGCTTCGGCGACATGGTGGCCCGCGCCAAGTGGGATGCCTGGAACAATCTCAAGGGCACCTCGCAGGACGATGCGATGCAGCAGTACATTGATTTGATTGAGTCGCTGAGCTGAATGTGATCAGGTCAATCGACCTGCAGCCCTGATGGGGTTTGCGTTGGCAGCTGCGAAAGAGACAGCGTTCAGCGGGCGCTGAGCGGTGCCGGACGGGCAGGTTTTTCGCCATGTTGCCGGCCCGGTTTGCGCGCAATCACGGTGGCGAAGGCCTTGCGGGTATCGCCCGGTGCGGCAAAGTCGCTGAACGCCGAGTGCAGAATCTCCCACCCCTTGAAGCGGGTTTCGATTTCAGTGCGGGAGAACAGGCAATACCCATTGGCATCGAACATGTCCAGGTAGGTCGTGCCTTCGACCAGCACGTTGACAACAGCCACCCCGCCTTCGCGCACCCGGGCCTGAAGACTCGCCAGCTGCCTGAAGGCTGTCGGGCAGTCGAAGAACATCAGCAGTCCGATGCAGACCACCGCATCGAAGTCTTCATCCAGCACGTAGTCCCGCAGGTCTGCCACCGAGGCCTGCACGGCCAATCCCTGCCTGGCTGCGCGCTGCTGGATGTGGGTAATGGCAGCCGGACTGGCGTCCAGTGCCAGTACCGAGCAACCGCGGCCGGCGGCGGCAAAGGCCAGGTTGCCCATGCCGCATCCGTAGTCGAGCACACGGCCGCTCAGATACCCGATGGCGATCTGCTCAAACGGATTCAGCGTGTGTTCATCCAGGGTTGCCTGCTGCTGGAACTGCTTGTCGAAGAACTCAATGCTGCGATTGGACGGCATGGGTTGGCCTTTCACGCTTGTCCAGCGGCTTGTTGCTGCGCCCGCCTGTGACACACGAGAAGCACGATTTGATCACGGCGCAGCGAAAGCTTCTTCACCCCACCACCCCCCGCTCCCGCAGCGCCCCAATCTGCGCCTCCGTCAACCCGACCTCGCGCAGCACGACATCCGTGTCCTGGCCCAGGGTGGGCGCGTTGCGGCGCTGGCTGCCGGGGGTGGCTGAGAGTTTGGGTACAAAACCGGGCACGGCGATTTCCGAGCCATCGTCCATCTGCACTTGTTGCAACATGCCGCGCGCGGCATAGTGCGGGTCGGCGGCGATGTCGGCCACGGTGTAGATTTTTCCGGCCGGCACCTGGGCGGCCTCCAGGGCGGCCAGTACTGCGTCCACCGGCAAGGTCGCGACCCATTGACCAATCGCCTCGTCCAGCTCCTGCACCCGCAACACGCGGCCGTCGTTGCCGGCCAGCGCGGGGTCCGCCGCCAGATCCGGCCGGGCGATACATACCATCAGGCGTTTGAAAATGCTGTCGCCATTGCCGGCGATCAGCGCGTACGCGCCGTCGCTGCAACGGTAGGCATTGGTCGGTGCGATGCCGGGCATGGCGCTGCCGGCAGGGCCGCGCACCGCGCCAAAAGCGCTGTATTCGGGCAGCAGGCTTTCCATGCAGTTGAAGACCGCTTCGTACAACGCCACGTCAACGACCTGACCTTTGCCCGAGGCATGGCGGTGCTGCAGCGCCAGCAAAATGCCGATCACGCCGTGCAAGGCCGCCAGGGTGTCGCCAATGCTGACACCGACACGCACCGGCACGCGGCCTGGTTCGCCGGTCAGATGCCGCAGGCCGCTCATGGCTTCGGCGACCACGCCAAAACCGGGGCGGTCGCGGTAAGGGCCGGTCTGGCCGTAGCCGCTGATGCGCAGCATGATGAGCCGGGGGTTCAGCGCCTGTAGTGTGTCGGGGCCCAGGCCCCAGCCTTCCATGGCGCCGGGGCGGAAGTTTTCAATCAACACATCGGCGTCAGCGGCGAGCTTGCGCACAATCTCCTGCGCATCGGCCTGGCGCAAATCGAGCGCCACACTGCGTTTGTTGCGCGACTGGACCTGCCACCAGACCGAGGTGCCGTCCTTGAGCAAGCGCCATTTGCGCAGCGGGTCGCCGGCACCGGGGGCCTCGATCTTGATGACCTCGGCGCCGAAGTCGGCCAGTGTCTTGGCGGCAAACGGCCCGGCAATCAGCTGGCCCAGCTCCAGCACCTTCAGGCCGGCCAGCGGGCCGGGTTGGCCTGAGGCCGTCATTTGGCGGCGGGTTTCTTTTTGGCGGGAGGTTTTTTCTGCGCCAGCAGGGTATCGAGATTTTTCACGATCTCGCCTTCTATCCTGTCTTTGAACGCACCGAGCAGAAAGCCCAGCTTGGCGTCGAGCTCAAACAGGTCCGCGCTCACCTTGAGCGTGCCGCTGACACCCGAGCGGGTAAAACTGACTTCGTCCTCGCTGACACCTTCTTCATAGGTGCAGCTCATGTCGAATTTTTCCTCGACCTGCTCGGCCCATTGGAAGGCGATCTTGCGCGCCTGGGCCAGGCCCAGGGTGTGCTCGCGCTCGATGTGGATGTCAGCCATGGGGTGTCTCCTTGTTCTGTGTGGTCGTGAAAGATTGAAGCGCTGCAAGGCGTGCTGCTTTCGGCAGGGCGGCCAGCTTCCTGACTGCATCATAAAACCGCGGCCAGTTGCGGCCTTCGCGCACAAACAGCGCTTCGAAACCGGGTACCAGCTCGTCATAGGCGGCCAGCGCGGCGAGAGAGGCGTTGTTGGTGCGGGCCACCCAGGCGTCGTAAGCGGCGTAGCCGCCCCAGCCGGTTTTGAGCTCGGCGTAACGCCGGTGAAAACCTTCAATTGCTATCTTTTTCATAGCTGCTTGCGCGCGCCGGTCTAGGGCTGAAGGTGTTTTTGACTCATAAATATCGCTGAGCTCGCGGCGCAGGCCCAGGGTCAGGGCGCGAAACTGCTGGCGGCGTTCGCGAAAGCTCGCGTATTCGCTGCGGGCTGCCGCGCTGCCCTGGCGCTCCAGCCAGCGCTCGCCACCGAGGCGCTCCACGGCGGTGGCAAAAGACTCGTTGAAAGCCATGTCGTCGGCCACATACACCACCTGGTGCGCCAGCTCGTGAAAAATCAGCCGCGCCAGTTCGCCCTCGGGGTAAGTGATGAAGGTGT
Organism: Asaia bogorensis; assembly: GCA_943371375.1. Taxonomy (GTDB): domain Bacteria; phylum Pseudomonadota; class Gammaproteobacteria; order Burkholderiales; family Burkholderiaceae_C; genus Polaromonas. The sequence continues at coordinate 171,297 of CALRUM020000006.1, read as the reverse complement.
TGAGCAGCGGGTCGCCGCCGGCCCAGTTCATCCAGCCCAGGGTGGAATAGGCCGGCACGCCATACACGCTGACTTCCAGCCCCTGGGCGCTGAGTTTGTCGGCCTCGGCACGCGCTTCGATTTCATCAAAATAACCTTTGTAGCCGACACATCCCGTGACCGGGAAACACCAGTTTTTCAGCGTCAGCGAAAACTCGGGCGCCGCCGACACATTCCAGACCACCGCCTTGCGCTGGAGGTCGGCGTAACGCTGGTAGCTGGCGTTGTCCGGCAGGCCGAGCTCGCTGACGGCAAAGCGGCGGATTTGCTGCGACAGCGCGAGCCTGGCCTTGAGCTTTTCCGGCGTTCCGGCATCCCGCAGCCAGTCGTCCACCGGCCGGGCAGCGTTCATGAGGTTCAGGTGCCCGTGCACCGATTGCCAGTAATAACCCAGGCCGGCGCAGCCGGACAGGCCCAGCAGCAGTACGCCGGCGATCAGCGCGCCTGCTCTGGCGGAGATTCTGCTGCGTGGGCGTACAAACCGCATGGTGTCTCAGGGGGCGGCTTGGACATCGACCAGGCAGTCGTAAAACACCGGTCCGCGCCCGAGGTCTGTCAGTTGCTGGCTGGTGAGCTGATTCACGTTGCTGCCGTCCAGGCCGAGCTTGCGCCACCAGACGCCGAGGCCGTGGACCACACCCGGGCGCGCCCGGCCGGACACCTCGGCTTTGCAGCGGTAGCTGCCGCGCTGGTTGAACACACGCACAATGTCGCCGCTGCGGATGCCGCGCGCTGCGGCGTCGTCGGCATGTATCTCCAGCAGCGGTTCACCTTCGATGTCGCGCAGGCTTTTGACGTTGACAAAGGTTGAATTCAGAAAATTGCGCGCGGGCGGCGAAATCATGGCCAGCGGAAAGTCGGCCGAGCTGCCTGCCGTCTCATGGTTGGGCAGGTGGTCGGGCAGGCCATCCAGGCCCTGGGCCGCCAGGCGCGCGCTGAAAAACTCGCACAGTCCCGAGGGTGTGGGAAAGCCGCCCTGGGCAAAAGGCGCGTCGGGAACCGGGAGGGTGGCAAAACCCCGGTCCAGCAGTTCATCGAAGTCCACCTTGTCGCCGTCGGCGTGACTGAAGGCGGCGCGGCACAGGGTTTCATCGTCGTCGCCAAAACACGGCTCGGTAAAACCCATGCGGCTGGCCAGGCCGCGAAAGATCTCGGTGTTGGGCCTGGCCTGCCCCACGGGCGCAATCGCCGGGCGGTTCAGCAGCACATCGGTGTGGCCGTAGGCGCCGTGGATGTCCCAGTGTTCGAGCTGGGTGGTGGCCGGCAGGATGAAGTCCGCATAGTCGGCGCTGTCGGTCTGGAAATGCTCCAGCACCACGGTGAACAAGTCCTCGCGCTCAAAGCCGCGCACCACCTGGCCGGACTCGGGCGCCACCGCCACCGGGTTGCTGTTGTAAACAATCAGGGCCTCGATCTTCGGGCCGAACTCCGGCGAACTTTCCCTCAGCAAATCATTGCCTATGGTGCTCATGTTGAGCATGCGCGGCTGGCGTCCCGCCAGCAGCTCGGGCCGCTGCAAAGCCGCCCGATTGACCGGAAACAGGCCCGAGCTCGACAGCAGCAAGCCGCCGGCGCGATGCCGCCAGGCGCCCACCAGCGCCGGCAGGCAGGTTATGGCGCGCGCAGCGTTGCCGCCGCCACGCACCCGCTGCATGCCGTAGTTCAGGCGTATCGCGGCCGGCTGCGTGTTGCCGTAGTCTTTGGCGAGCGAACGGATTTGTTGCACCGGGATGCCGCAAACTTCTGCTGCACGCTCCGGTGGCCAGAGCAGCGCGCGCGCCTTCAACAGGTCCCAGCCGACGGTGTATTGCGCGATGTAATCATGGTCCAGCCAGTTGTGCACGATCAGTTCGTGCATCAGCGCCAGCGCCAGTGCGGCGTCGGTGCCGGGCCGCAGTGCGATGTGTTCATGGCATTTTTCGGCGGTTTCAGTCTTGCGCGGATCGATACAGACCACTTTGGCACCCGCGCGTTTGGCCTGTTGCACATAACGCCAGAAGTGCAGGTTGCTGGCAATCGAGTTGCTGCCCCAGATGATGATCAAACGCGATTCGGCAAAAAACTCCACCTTCATGCCAACCTTGCCGCCCAGGGTCTGTGTCAGGGCCTCGCTGCCGGCGGCAGAACAGATGGTGCGCTCCAGCAGGGAAGCGCCGAGCTTGTTGAAAAAGCGCGCCGCCATGCTTTCGCTTTGCACCAGCCCCATGGTGCCGGCGTAGCTGTAGGGAACGATGGCCTCGGGGTTGCGGCTGGCGATGGCTTGCAGGCGCGCGGCAATCTCATCGAGCGCGCTGTCCCAGCTGACCGGCTCAAACCGGCCCGAACCCTTGGGCCCGGCACGCCTGAGCGGCTGCAGGATACGTTCCGGGTGATAACTGCGCTCGGTGTAACGCGACACCTTGGTACACAACACACCGCCGGTTTGCGCGTGATCCGGGTTGCCCTGCACCTTGACCGCCACGCCGTCCTCCACGGTGGTGATCAGCGCGCAGGTGTCGGGGCAGTCGTGCGGACAGGCGCCACGCACCTGCATGCTGGCTGACGCGAAACTGACGCTAGGGGAGATGCGGATGGCGGAGGGCATGAATTGGAACTATATTTTCTTACAAGGAGACAAGCCTGAACTGGCCCCAATGGCGGGCAAGCCGGGCCAACCATTATGAAAACATTTCAAAGCTTGGGGCAGATGCTGATCGTAGCGGCCCTGTTGCTGGCAGGTGTGCCGGGCCACAGCCAGGACGGGGTGAGCAAGACGGCTATTGTGCTGGGGCAGTCGCTGGCCCTGACCGGACCGGGCTCGGCACTGGCCCAGCCCTTTCACCAGGGCGCCAAACTTTACTTTGACCGCCTGAACGCCGGCGGTGGGGTCAATGGCCGCAAGATCGAGCTGGTCACGCTGGACGATCAGGGCAACCCGGCCAACACCCTGGCCAACACCAAAAAATTGCTCGACCAGGGCGTGTTGTCGTTGTTCGGGTTTTATGGCTCGCCCCAGGTGACGGCTGCCTACCCGCTGATCAAGGACGGCGACGTGCTGCTGTTTGCGCCCATGTCTGCGGCCGACGAATTCCGTGGCGGCATGTACACCAACATCTATTCCCTGCGTCCGGGTTATACGGAAGAGGCGGCCGCCATCACCCGGCATGCCGGCACCCTGGGCACCCGCAAACTGGCCATCCTGCACGCCAGTGATGGCGAGTCCATGGCCGCGCTGGAGTCGGCCGAGCGCACCATGACCAGCATGGGCGCCAACCTGCTGATCAAGTCCGCGATCAGCAGCGGCAGTGTGGCCAACACGGTGGACAAGGCCATGGGGGCCAAACCGGAATCCATTCTGGTGATCAGCGACTCTTCTGTGGCCGCCAACGTGGTGCGCGAGTTGCGTGCCAAGGGTTTCAGGGGGCCGATTTACGGCTTTTCCAATACCGGCGAAAGCCTGCTGGCCGAGCAACTGGGCCCGGCCGGTGCAGGGGTGGTGGTGGTGCGCGTCGTGCCAAAAAGCGATAGCAGCCGCGTGGCGGTGGTGCGCGAAATGCAGGCTGACGCCGCCGCTGCCAAGCTCGGCAAACCCAATGTGTACATGCTGGAAGGTTATATCGCCGCCCGGGTGTACGCAGAGGCTTTGCGGCGCGTCCCGAAAGATCCAACCCGGGCCAAACTCAAAAAGGCGATTGATGGCCTGGACGAAGTCAGTGTGGGTGGATTTCGCGTGCACTTCACCGAAGACCGGGTGGCGTCCAAACTGGTGGAACTCAGCCTGATTGATTCGCAGGGGCGGGTGCGCGAGTAGAAGCATTGCTACTGAGGCCGGTTTTCTCAGGGATGTGGGATAGAACCTGATGGATAACAGGCATGGATCTGGCTATGGTGTTGTTCAGTGGAGGCAACCGCCGCCATGACGCACTGTTCAGGGAAGCACTCATGAAAACATCTCATCGCCTCGGGCAAACCCTGGCTGTGGCGGCTTTGCTGCTGGCCAGCGCTGCCAGCTTTGGCCAGAACGGCGTGAGCAAGACCGCTATCGTGTTGGGGCAGTCCCTGCCTCTGACCGGCCCGGGTTCGGCGCTGGCCAAGCCCTTCCATCAGGGGGCCAGGATGTACTTTGACCGCGTCAACGCGGCCGGCGGCATCCACGGCCGCCAGATCGAACTGCTCACACTCGATGACGAAGGTTATGCGGCGACCACGGCGGCCAACACGCAAAAACTGCTGGCCCAGGGGGTGTTTTCGCTCTTTGGCTTTTATGGCTCGCCCCAGGTCACCACGGTTTATCCCTTCATCAAGAACAGCGAAACCGTCCTGTTTGCGCCCATGGCTGCCGCTGATGAATTCCGGGGCCCTTTGTACCCCAACATCTATTCGCTGCGCCCCGGTTATTCGGAAGAGGCCGCAGCCGTGACAAAACATGCTGAAACCCTGGGGGCCCGGAAATTTTTCATTCTTTACGCCGGAGACAGCGAATCCCAGGCGGCGCTGGATTCGGCCACACGCGTTATCACCAGTCTGGGCGTCAATTTACTGGGCAAGGACACCCTGGGTTCGGCCGGGCTGGCGGCCACGATCGACAAGGTGCTTGCGGCCGGGCCTGAATCGGTTCTCCTGATCAGCGATTCCGTGGCCGCAGCGCCTGCGGTGCGCGCCCTGCGCGCCAAGGGCTTTCGCGGGACCATTTACGGATTTTCCAACACCGGTGAAAGCCTGCTGGCCGAGCAACTTGGCCCGGCAGGGGTTGGCGTGGTGGTGGTGCGCGCGGTGCCAAAAAGCGACGGTACCCGTGTGGCCGTGGTGCGCGAGCTGCAGGAGGACGCGGCGGCGGCAAAACTGGGCAAACCCAATGTTTACATGCTGGAAGGTTATATTGCCGCGCGGGTGTATGCCGAGGCATTGCGGCGCGTCGGCAAAGACCCCACGCGGGCCAAACTCAAAAAGGCCCTGGATGGGCTGAACGAGGTCAACATAGGCGGTTTTCGCGTGCACTTTGCCGAAGACCGTGTGGCCTCCCGCCTGGTGGAACTCAGTGTGGTGGATTCTCAGGGCCGGGTCCGGGAGTAGCCACAGTGGGTGCGCCGCGACAGAAGGCTGACAATTTACTGACTTATTTTTAAGGGTTAACCCTTGATTTGAGGGTTTTATAAAACCAAAGTATTCTTTTTTCTGAAAAGTGAAGTGGTGGCGCGCAGGCTGTCGGTTTGGGGGACGTGGCGCGAGGCGAGAATGTAAGCATGCTTATCAATCGCCGAAAATTCTCCCTCACCGCCGGTGCTGCCGTGCTGGCCGGTTTCAACATTGCCCAGGCCCAGTCCGAAAGCAAAATCATCCTCGGCCAGTCGGCCGCCTTCACCGGCCCCGCCGCGCAGCTGGGCATCCAGTTCTACCAGGGCGCCAGGGTCTATCTGGACCAGGTCAACGCCCAGGGGGGCGTGGGCAAGCGGCAGATCGAGATCCGCAACCTGGACGACGGTTACGAGCCGGACCGCTGTGCCGAAAACACCCGCAAGCTGATTGGCGACGACGTGTTTGCGCTGTTTGGCTACATCGGCACACCGACCAGTCTTGCCGCCCTGCCACTGGCCACCAAGGAAAAAATTCCCTTTATTGCACCGTTTACCGGTGCCATGGGCCTGCGTGAACCCTTCAACAAGTACGCTTTCCATGTCCGGGCTTCGTACAACGACGAAACCGGGCTCATCGTCAAGCAATTGACCAGCCTGGGGCTGAAGAAAATCGCGGTGTTTTACCAGAACGACGCTTACGGCAAAGCCGGGCTGGACGGTGTCAATCTGGCATTGACCGGCCAGGGCCTGAAACCGGTGGCGCAGGCCACGGTGGAGCGCAACTCGGTGGACGTGGCCGCGGCCGTCAAGACCCTGATTGCCGCAGGCCCTGATGCGGTGGTGCAGATCAGCGCCTACAAGTCCTGTGCCGCTTTCATTCGCGAAGCGCGCAAGGCCGGTTACGGCGGTACTTTCTACAACGTGTCTTTTGTCGGCACGCAGGCGCTGGCCGACGAGCTGGGCAAGGATGGCGCGGGTGTGGTGGTGTCGCAGGTGATGCCTTCGCCCTACAACGCTGCCCGCCCGATTGCGCGCGAGTTTGTCGACGCCGTGAAAGCCGCCGGCAAGGATGCCCAGGCCAATTTTTCCAGCATGGAAGGTTATATCGCTGCCAGGCTGCTGGTGGACGGGCTCAGGCGTGCCGGCCCCAAGCTCACGCGTGATGCACTGGTGGCGGGCCTCGAGGGCATCGGCAGCCAGTCGCTGGGCGGTTTTTCGGTGTCGTTTTCGCCGAACGACCATGTCGCATCCAGCTTTGTCGAGTTGTCGATGCTGACCGGCGACGGCCGCGTCAGAACCTGATGCACCCCTGACGCGCTTGATCGTCGTCCGCGCAAAATCCGGCTCTTAACGAAGCTCGCTCGTGGCCGCCAGGCCTTGCAAAAAGGATTCGCAGCGGGCCAGTTGCTCCAGGCTGACAAACTCATCAGGCTGGTGTGCCTGCGTGATGCTGCCGGGGCCGCAGACCACGGTGGAAATTCCCGAGTTCCTGAAGATGCCGGCCTCCGTGCCGAAGGCCACCTCGGTGGTGCGGGCTTCACCGCTCAGGCGCTGCGCCAGCCGCGTCACGGCGTCGCCGGCCGAGCCCAGGAAGCTGGGGACTTCGCAAATTGTCTCGAAGCTGAAACCCGCTTCAGGCGATATTTTTTTCATAGCTGATTCCGCCCGTCGCGCATAGGCCAGCACCTCTTTTTGCATGGCATTGGCGTCGGCGGTGGGCAGATCCCTGAACTCATAGCGAAACTCCGCATCGCGCGGCACCACGTTGTCGGCAATACCGCCATGGAACTGGCCCACGCTGGCGGTGCTGAAGGGCACGTCAAAACCCGCATAACGCGGCTCGTCGCGTTCAAAGCCTTCGGCCATGTCGCGCAGCTTGCCCACCACGCGCGCCGCCATTTCAATCGCATTGACGGACTGCGGCGTCAGCGACGAGTGGGCTTCCTTGCCCCGCACGCAGCATTTGTAGCGGTACACCCCTTTGTGGGCGATGGCCGGCACCATGCTGGTGGGCTCGCCCACGATGCAGGCCAGCGGCTTGATGCCGGCGTCTTTCATGTCGGCAATCAGCTCTTTCACACCGAAGCAGCCGACTTCCTCGTCATAACTGAGCGCCAGGTGGATGGCAAAAGGGGCGGGGCTGTTCAGGAACAGCCCGGTCTGCGCGAGCGCCAGCGCGATGAAAGCTTTCATGTCGGCGCTGCCGCGGCCAAACAGCTTTCCGTCCTGCACCACAGCCGAGAGCGGATCGACCGACCAATCCTGGCCGTCCCAGGGCACGGTGTCGGTGTGGCCCGAGAGAATCACCCCCGCGGGTTTGCCTTCACCCAGTGTGGCAAACAGGTTGGCCTTGGTTTTGTCGGCGTTGAAGGTGATGCGGCTGCTCACGCCCTGCGTTTTCAGCTCGTCCCGCACGAAGTGAATCAGTTCCAGGTTGGAGTTGCGGCTGACGGTGTTCATGCGAACCAGCGTCTGCGCCAGTATCAGGGCCGGGGTAGAGAGGGCCGGCAAAGCGGCGGCAGTGGAGGAGGTCACAGGAGTCATGCCCGATTCTGGCCCAATTGCTTCCGGCGCGTAGGCGGTTATGCTTGCACCCGGCCCTGCCTGCCCGGTCTTTGCCCCCAACCCCATCTGCCTTTTTCCTCCTGATGCACTCCCTGCCCAGCTTCGTCACCCTGATGCGACCCCACCAATGGCTGAAAAACGCCTTTGTGTTTGCCGGCCTGGTGTTCAGCGAGACCTGGGGTGACGGGCCTGTGATCATCAAGGTGCTCAAGGCTTTCGGGGCCTTTTGCTGCTTGTCCAGCATGGTTTACATCTTCAATGACTGGCAGGACCGCGCCAGCGACGCGCGCCATCCGGTCAAGCGGCTCAGACCGCTGGCCAGCGGTGCGGTGCAGCCGCTGCCTGCGCTGCTGCTGGCCCTGCTGCTGCTGGCCGGCGGGGTGGCGCTGGCCGCCGGAAACCTGGCCTTGCTGGTCCTTCTGGGCATTTACCTGGTGCTGAACCTGGCTTATTCCTGGCGTCTCAAGCAGGTGCCGGTGGTCGATGTGTCCATCATCGCCTCGGGCTTCATGCTCAGGTTGCTGGCCGGCACGCTGGCGGTGGGCATTCCGCCTTCGCGCTGGTTGTTGCTGGCCGGTTTGTTCGTCGCCCTGTTTCTCGGTTTTTCCAAACGCAAGGCCGAGAGTTTTCATGAAGAAGCCGACCAGCGCGCAGTGCTTGAGCATTACCCGCCGGCCCTGCTCGACATGTTCATGGCTGTGACCATGACGGCCAGCCTGATGACCTACGGCCTGTTTGCCACCAGCCCCGAAGCGCAGCTGCAGCACGGCAACCGGCTGGTGTACAGCGTGCCAATTGTGGTGTTTGCCATGTTGCGTTATGCCTACCAGGTGCACAGGGGGCGCGGTGAAGATGTCTCGCGCGACCTGCTGCGCGACCCATGGATATTGCTGGCCCTGGCCGCATGGCTGATGGTCTTTCTGGGGCGCCGTTTCTGATGCCGCAGCCCCGGCCCGGGCCCCCAACTGCTCCGGCCCAGCGCCTGCCGCTCAAACCTTTGTTGCTGGTGATCGCGGCGGCCCTCACCGTTTATGCGCTGCTGCTGGCGGCCTTCGGAGAAGGCAGTGCCCTGGCCAGCCTGCAGCGACTGGGCTCCTGGGCGGGCTTGCAGGCGCTGGCCCTGTGCCTGCTGAACTACCTGCTGCGCGGCCTGCGCTGGCGGCGCTGGATGCTGCATTTCGGGCGGCCGCTGGGTGTGTTCGAAGGCTTGCGCCTGTATCTGGCGGGTTACACCTTCACGCCAACACCGGGCAACATCGGTGAGGCGGCGCGCGGGTTGCTGCTGGCACGCCAGCCTCTGGGCAGCGCGCAAAGCCTGGCGATATTTGGTGCCGAGCGCCTGGCCGACCTGTGTTGTCTGCTGCTGATGAGTTTGCCGGTGCTCTGGTACCTGGCAGGCGCAGGCGGTTCTGGCTCGACTGCGCGGCTGGCGCTGGCTGTCGGGCTGCTGGGGCTCGCCCTGCTCCTGCTGCTTGCTCTGTGGATGCAGTTCCGGGTGCGGCTGTTGCGCCGCCTGCCCTGGCTGGCGGAAGCCTGGCGCTGCCTGGCGGCCCAGCCCGCGCTGTGGCTGGGTTTGACCGGGGTGGCGTGGGCCGCGCAGGGGCTGGCGGTCTGGCTGTTGTGCCGTGATGCCGGGCTGTCCATCGGTGTCATGCAGGCGGCCGGGTTTTACGCGGTGGCCATGGTGGGTGGGGCGGTGTCGCTGCTGCCCGCCGGGCTGGGCGGCATGGAGGCCGTGTTCACCGGCTTGCTGGTGTTGCACGGTGCCGGCACCGCGCAGGCCCTGGGCATCACCGTGCTGGTGCGGCTGGCCACATTGTGGTTTGCGGTGGTCATTGGCGCGCTGGCGCTGGTCTATAGTGCCGCCATTCGGGACATCAGTTTCAGGTAGTTTTATTTCATGCGCCACAGTCCTGCCGCCCCCGGGCTCTTTTCTTCATCCCTCACGCGCTGGCTGCTGGCGGCCGGCGTGTTGTCGCTGGCCTTGCGGCTCTGGATTTCGCTGAGTTTTCCCATCACCGGCGATGAGGCCTTTTTCTACTGGTGGGGGGTGTATCCCGACTGGGGTTATTACGACCACCCGCCCATGGTCGGCTGGCTGATTGCCGTGATGCGCGCCACGCTCGGTGACAGCATCTGGGCGATACGCCTGCCAGCGGTGCTGTTGCCACTGGTGCTCGGTGGCCTGCTGGCCTGGGCGCTGAGCCCGCTGGACCGCGTGCGTGCCGCCTGGGCGGTGCTGTTTTTCTGGCTCGCACCGATCAACTGGCTCAACGTGCTGATCACCACCGACACGCCGCTGATGGCCTGGTCGGGGCTGTCGGTGGCGCTGCTGCTGCGCGCCGACCGGCGCGGGTCCATGGACCGCACCGCCTGGCTGCAGTACGCGCTGGCCGGCCTGTTCCTGGGCCTGGCCTTTTTATCGAAGTATTTCTCGGTGGTGCTGGGCCTGACCTACCTGGTTTATTTTGCCGCGTACCGGCGCGAGCGCTGGCCGGCTCTGGTGCTGCTGGTGCTGTGTGCCTTGCCCGGCCCGGCGATCAACATCGCCTACAACATGTCGCATGGCTGGTCGAACATCATGTTCAACCTCTACAACCGCAACGAGGGGGCGGCGTTTGCCTGGAACAAGCCGCTGCTTTACGCCGCCATGCTGCTGTATCTGGCCACGCCGGTGGTCGCCTGGCTGGCCTGGACGCAGCGCAGCGCGCTGGCCGCCGCCTCGCGCCGGCAAGGGCTGCTGGCCTGCCTGGTGCTGGTGCCGCTGCTGTTTTTTGCGCTGCTGTCGCTCAAGAAGGTGGTCGGCCTGCACTGGGTGCTGTCGTTTTACCCCTTTGGTTTTGCGCTGCTGGCTTTTGCGCTGCCGCAGGACAAGCTCAGGACCTGCGCGATCGGCATGGCAGCTTTTGCCGCGCTGCATGTGCTGGTGCTGGCCGGCCTGTACGCGAGTTCGCTGGACAACTGGAAAACGACAAAACTCTATCCGCAAATCATCCGAAGCTACAAGACCAGCGAGATGCTGCAACAGGTGGCCGCGCCCGGGGTGGTGCTGATGGCCAGTGCTTACACACCGGCGGCGATTTACGGGCATGCGCTGCGGCAGTATGTGCCAGTGTTCGGCCCCGGTAATTTCCACGCGCGGCAGGATGATGCGCTGGTTGATTTCTCGCTGTACCAGGGCAAAACTGTGCGCATCATCCGCATGGACCCGCCGCGTCTGGAGGAATACAGTCCCTATTTCGACAGCGTGCAGGTGCTGGGTTTCTCGCAGGATGGCGTGCCTTTTTATGCGGTCGAGGGCCGGGGCTTCAACTACGCGGCCTACAAACAGGGCGTGCTGGCCACCATTTACAGCCGCTACTACAACATTCCCCGCTGGCTGCCGATGACCGGCTGCCCATTTTGCGAACGCCTGTGTGGCCAGGTGCGATGCACGCCTTAGGCACAGAGGCGCCGCCTGAGGTCGCCGCCTTCGACTTTGACGGCACCTTGACGCGGCGCGACAGCTTGCTGCCTTACCTGCGCCGCAGCCTGGGCTGGCCGCGTTTTTTGCTCGCCTTGCTGCAAAGTGCGCCCTGGCTGGCGGCTTATGCCTGCCGCCTGATCAGCAACCACCGCGCCAAAGCACGCCTGCTCAGGGTCAGCCTGGGCGGAAGAAAAACCGCGCAAGTTGCCCACTGGACCGAAAATTTTGTGACAAATTACCTTCCAGCCCAGATGCAGCCGGAGGCGCTGGCCAGATTGCGCTGGCACCAGCAGCGCGGTGACTGGTGTGTGATCGTGAGTGCTTCTCCCGGCATTTATCTGCACCGGGTCGGCGAAGCACTGGGCATGCACGCGGTGCTGTGTACCGAGCTGGCCGTCGCAGGCGATACCCTCACGGGAAAGCTGTTGACCCGCAACTGCCACGGCCCGGAAAAAGTGCTGCGCCTGCAAGCCTGGCTGGCGGGCCCGCCGGTTGCCGCAAAACCCGCGGTGTTGCATGCCTATGGCGACTCGCATGGCGACATCCCCCTGCTAAATCTGGCAGACTATGCGCACTATCAAGGCCGCCCCTGGGCCCGAAAAACATCCAGTCCCTGACGGATGCGACGGGCCCGAACACCCAAAGGTTTTCATGAAAATCATCGACTCCATCGTCACCCAGGCCGCCGGCATTGCCGCTGTGCGCCGTGACATCCATGCCCACCCCGAACTGTGTTTCCAGGAAGTCCGCACCGCCGATGTGGTGGCGCAAAAACTCACCGAGTGGGGTATTCCGGTGCACCGCGGCATGGGCACGACCGGTGTGGTGGGCATCATCAAAAACGGCACGTCCAGCCGTGCGATTGGCCTGCGGGCCGACATGGATGCCCTGCCCATGCAGGAGTTCAACACCTTCGAACACGCCAGCCAGCACCCCGGCAAGATGCACGCCTGCGGTCATGACGGCCACACCGCCATGCTGCTGGCGGCCGGCCAGCACTTCGCGAAAAACCGCAACTTCGACGGTACCGTGTACCTGATTTTCCAGCCGGCAGAAGAAGGCGGCGGCGGCGCGCGTGAAATGATCAAGGACGGCCTGTTCGACAAGTTTCCGATGGACGCGGTGTTTGGCATGCACAACTGGCCGGGCACGCAGGTCGGCAAGTTCGCTGCCAGCGCCGGTCCGGTGATGGCCTCGACCAACGAATTCAAGATCACGATACGCGGCAAGGGCGGCCATGCCGCGCTGCCGCACAACGGCATTGACCCGGTGCCGGTGGCCTGCCAGATGGTGCAGGCCTTCCAGACCATCATCAGCCGCAACAAGAAGCCGGTCGACGCCGGCGTGATCTCGGTGACCATGATCCATGCGGGTGAAGCGACCAATGTGATCCCGGACAGCTGCGAGCTGCAGGGCACGGTGCGCACCTTCACGCTGGAAGTGCTGGACATGATTGAGCGGCGCATGAAGCAGGTGGCAGAAAACATCTGCGCCGCGCATGAGGCCCAGTGTGAGTTCGAATTCGTACGCAACTACCCGCCGACCATCAACCACCAGAAAGAAACCGAGTTTGCGCGCAAGGTGATGGCCGAGATTGTGGGCGCCGACAACGTGATTGACCAGGAGCCCACCATGGGTGGTGAAGACTTCTCTTACATGCTGCAGGCCAAACCGGGTTGTTACGCTTTTATTGCCAATGGGGATGGGACGCACCGCGAGATCGGCCACGGTGGCGGGCCCTGCATGTTGCACAACCCGAGTTACGACTTCAATGACGACCTGATTCCGCTGGGTGCCACTTTCTGGGTACGGCTGACTGAAAGCTGGTTGACCCGGAGCGCCGCATGACCGGCGTGGCGGGCGTTGCAGAGACTTTTTCCGCCAGTTATGCCGAGGCGCGTGCCAAGTTTCTGAAGGCGGCTGCCGCCGCAGGGCTGAAGGTCGACTCCCGGGTGCATCCCGAGCGCGGGCAGGGCGGCGAAGAACTGGCGATGGATGTGGTGCTGGACGGCCCGGCCGACGCGCGCGCGCTGCTGGTGGTGAGCAGCGCCTGCCACGGCGTCGAGGGCTTCTGCGGTTCGGGCGTGCAGGTGGCTGCCTTGCAGGATGAAGCCTGGCGGGCCAAGGCCAAAGCCGCCGGCGTGTCGGTGTTGTATCTGCATGCGCTCAACCCCTATGGCTTTTCGCATATCCGGCGCGCCACGCATGAAAACGTCGATCTGAACCGCAACTTCCACGATTTCTCGCAGCCGTTGCCGGTCAACACCGCTTACCGTGAGCTGCAGCCCCTGCTGTTGCCAGAAGTCTGGCCACCCGACGAAGCCAACGGCGCAGCGACGGACCGCTACATCAGCGACAAGGGCATGGAGGCCTACCAGGCGGCGATTACCCGCGGCCAGCATGAATTTCCGGAGGGCCTGTTTTTTGGCGGCACGGCGCCGACCTGGAGCAACCGCACCTTGCGCCAGGTGTTTCAGTCCTATGCGGCCAGGGCAGGGCGCCTGGCCTGGATCGATATCCACACCGGCCTGGGCCCCAGCGGTTTGGGTGAGCGCATCTGCGCCTGTCGGGACGACCCGGCCGCACTGGCCCGCGCGCGGGCCTGGTGGGGCGGTGGTGGTGCGACACCGGTCACCTCGATTTACGACGGATCGTCGAGCTCGGCGTTTTTGACCGGCCTGATGTGGTCGGCGATTTATGACGAATGCCCGAACGCCGAATACACCGGCATCGCCATGGAGTACGGCACCCTGCCGCCGTTTCAGATGATGCAGGCCTTGCGCGCCGAGCACTGGCTCAACATCCATCGCGATGCGCCGCCTGCGCTGGCGGCACAGATCAAGCAGCAGATGCGCGATGCGTTTTATGTCGATACCGACGCGTGGAAAGGCCAGATACTGAGCCAGGCCCGTGAGTCCTTCGTCCAGGCGGTTGATGGCCTGAGCTCATAGTCTTTTGGGCCTGCAGCCCTTTCTGGACATGCGCAGGCAGCTATTGAATTTATAGCAAATCAGGGGCTGCCGGGGCGGGCGGCGCGCGACAATGTGCAGCCGCTCAGTCTTCGAGCTCGGCTTTGGCCATCTCCACATCCAGCCGCTCCATCGCATCCATGGGCGTGCTGGCGGCGGCCTGTTCGTACAGCCTAGTCGCTTCTTTCATCTTTTTGTCGCCTTCGAGCATGACCATGCCGTTGGCGTGTTCAATCATGGCAATGGCCGATCCCGGATTGAGCTTGAGGGCCTCCTTGAACAGCGCCAGGCCCAGGTCTTTTTTGGCGCCATAGGTCATGCCGCCTATGAGCGAGCCGACCTTGTCGATCACCTCGGCGTGAAACGCGGCCAGCGCGATGTGTGCGTCGGCATGTTTGGGTGACAGCTTGATGGCCTGCTCCAGCGCGTTTTTGACCTTGCTGCCCAGTCCCTGGGCCAAGGCCTTGGCGACACTGATGCCCTGGCCATAACGGCCCAGTGCGTAGGCCTGCCAGTACCAGGCATTGGCATTTTTCGGATCGGCTGCCTGTTGCGCCTCGGCCCGCTCGGCAACTTCCATGAAAAGTTCGAGTTTGACCTTCTCTTTGGCTTCCAGGTAATTGGCGTAGATGCTGGTGGCCTTGTTGGCCACCGTGATGCCGGCGCCGCCGGCCTTGAGCCCGGCCTCGGCGGCCTTCTGGAACTCGCCGTTGTGGAACAGCACCCAGGCCTGCAGCACCGCAGCTTCTTTGGGCAGGGGTTCGCAATCGCCCTGGTGCAGTCGGGCCCAGTTTTTCTTCAGGCTGGCTGCGTCCAGTGTGTAGTCGCCGGCGTGGGGAAAGGCTGTCCATTTGGCCATCTTGTGTCTCCTTGAATGGGTTGTTTTAGTTGGACTTGACGGGGCTGGTGTAGGCCCCCACCAGGGCCTGCAAATGCATGCGCTGGCCCTGTTCGAGGTAGGGAATCAGCAGGTTGAGCACATGGTGGGCGCCGCGCAGCAACGCCGCCTGCGCGTTTTCCGGCTCCAGTGCGTTGCGCGGGTCGCGCACGTACTCAAAACTCAGCCAGTAGGTCAGCACCACGACCATGCTGGTGGCGGTGGCCTCAACCTCACGCGAGTCAATGCTGACGGTGCCCGCGCGGCTCATGCCGTCCAGCATGGTTTTGACGGAACGGGTCTTGTTTTTCAGCACCCACTGAAAGTGCGTTTCCAGCCGGCGGTTTTTGCTCAGCAGGTCGTTCAGGTCGCGGTACAGAAAGCGGTATTGCCAGATCAACTCGAACAGCGTGTGCATGAAAAACCAGGCGTCCTCCACATCGCGCACGCTGTCGCTGGCGTTGAGCAGCTCGCTCAGGGAGCGCTCATAGCGGTCAAACAGCGAATTGATCAGCTCGTCTTTGGCCGGGTAGTGGTAGTACAGGTTGCCGGGGCTGATGCCGAGCTCGGCAGAAATCAGGGTGGTGGACACATTCGGTTCACCAAAACGGTTGAACAGGTCCAGCGTGACCTCCAGGATGCGTTCAGCGGTTCGGCGCGGCGCTTTTTTCGCCATGTTGTCTGCCCTTGTATTTGTTAGGAGGCGCTGAATAAGTCCTTGCGGATGGGCGGCAGCCGGATCGGGTTGGGATGCAAGGCGGATTTCGCAGCCAATAGCTGGCTATTGGCAAGAAATTCAACGCAGCATACCGCCCGAGCCCGGCTGATCGCACGCCGCAGGGGATTTGTTCAGCGCTTCCTCAAGACTCTAACCGACTCACCGGGGTGTTGGAAGTAGGGAAGTCGAGCAAGACCCGATCAGGCCAGGCGGGCAGGAGAAGGCTGCAGGAAGTGGTTCAGGTCTTCCATCATCTCTTCGAGTGAACGGACTGCGCGGCCCAGGCGTGTGGCGGCCGGTGGCTCACTCACGAGATGGCGGCGCGGGTCGTCCAGCACCTGATGGTTCAGCGAGACGCCGTGGCGCGCCAGTTTGGCCGACAGTGTGGTCTTGCGCGAGCGCAGCATCTCGCGGGTCTTCTGATAGGCGTGCTCAGCCAGCTGGCGGCGCTGGCGGTAGCTGAAAGTGTTGGCCAGAAACATGTCGGCGTCGCGATGGTCGGGCTCGATCAGCACGATGTCGGTACCGGGGTAAGCATGCTCGTAGTGCTTCATGCCCAGTTCCAGCCGGGAGTGGATCATGGAGCGAAAAGTCTGGCTCAGCACGGCCGGCAGGCCGCCATCAACGATGCGCGGAATGGCTTGCCGCTCCCTGGGCAGACCGCGCTGCATCACACGCTGCGCCATGGACAATTCAGGCACCCTGGTGGCGTCGAAGGGCACTAGTGGATTGAGGCACAACATGAGGTCTATGCCGCCATCCATGGCCACGCCGGCATGCAGTGTTTTTTTCAGTGCGCCATCGACGTAGTAGTGCTTGTCGATCTCCACCGGCGGAAACAGCCCGGGCAGGGCAGAACTGGCCTGGATGGCTTTGGAAATCGGCACATGGTCCCAGCCGGGCTGACCAAAAGGTGCGGCGTCGCCGCTGTCCAGATTGGTCGCCACCAGCGTCAGCCGCGTTTTGAGCTTGCGGAAGTCATTGGTGCGCCCCTGCTTTGAAAACAGAAGGCTTAAGCGCCTGTCCACCTCTTCATTGGAGAAAATGCCCGTCGGTAAAGTCGGCCCCAGTTTTTCAAGTGCATTGAGCAGGCTGTGGCGCCCCACTGTGGCCCGCCACAGGGCGCTTGCAGCGAGGCCTGGCAACATGACCGCGCGGCGCAAAAATTCGCCGTAGGCCGGCACCATCAACCAGGCCGGGTCGAACAGGTCAGACGCATGGTGGTCGTTTTCAATAAAAGCCGCACACAGCTCGCGCGGCGTCATGCCATTGGCCAGGCCCGCTGCGATGAAACCGCCGGCCGAGACGCCCACATAGTGATCAAGCCCTGTCAGCGACAGGCCCTGCAGCGATTCGTCGAGCGCGCAAAGCGCACCAATTTCATAGATCGCCCCCAACGGACCGCCGCCGGCCAGCGCCAGAGCAATACGTGGCTTGGACGCGGTCCGTTTTGTCTTCCTTGTTTTGAGATCTGACGGGGCGCGTGGATGCTTGGCAGTGGTCATGGGTCAAAAGTGTATTCGGCGGTTGGCCGCATGTTTGTTGCGTTGCAGCAAACTCGCAGCCGAAAAGTGGGCGAAAAAAAGGGACGTTAAAACGTCCCTTTGGCCGGTGCCGCCAGCTATCAGGCGGACTTGCGTGCCGGTGCGCGTTTGGCTGCCGGCTTGCGTGCCGGCGCTTTTTTGGCGGCAGCACGCGGCGCAGCTGCGGGTTTGGCCGCCATCTGCTGCACGTTTTTGTTCAGCTCGTCGATGCGCGCGATCAGGGCTTCAACATCTTTGGCCGATGGCACACCCAGCTTGTTCAGGGCTTTGGCGACGCGCTCTTCAAAAATACTTTCCAGCTTGTCCCACTGGTGGCCGGCCTTGGAGCTGATGTCTGTGGCCATGCTGGCCATCTTGTTGGTGGCCGTCGAGATTTTTTCTTCGGCTACGGCTTGTGTTTTGCGTTGAATGGACAGGCCTTCCTTGACCAGGGTCTCAAACACCTTGCCGCCTTCTTCCTGGGCCTTGGAAAAAGCGCCCAGACCTGCGAGCCAGATCTGTTGTGCAGATTCTTTGACCGCACCCGAAAGCTGGGGTGAGGTTTTTTTGTCGGCGCTCATTTTTTGCAGTTTCTTGACCATGGGGGCTCCTGTCGATGACGTGGGTTTTGAGGTTTTGCGCCGTGTTGAGGCGTGACGCACATGTGGGGAATGTAAGCCGTGAACGCAGGCAGGTTTAGATGTTGGCTTCTAGAAGCGGGTGAGCGCCTCCCTGCAAGCTGAGCGCTGCAGGGCGGGAGCGCGGGTTTCTGCTGACCAGTGCGTCGCAGCGGATCGGCAAGAATCCAGAGTCGTCAAGTGGAGAACACAATGCAGTATTTCGTCACGGGAGCCACGGGCTTCATTGGTAAACGTCTGGTCAAAAAGCTTCTGGAGCGGAAAGGCAGCACGGTTTATTTCCTGATCCGCAAGGAGAGCGCCAGCAAGGTCGAGGCGCTGCGTGCTTATTGGGGGGCAAGTACCGCCCGCGTGATTCCGGTTCACGGCGATCTGACGGCCAAAAAGCTCGGTGTGTCGGCTGATGATGTCAAGAAACTCAAGGGGCAGATAGATCATTTTTACCACCTGGCGGCGGTTTATGACCTGGGTGCCGACGAAGAAAGCCAGATTGCCGTCAATGTGGACGGTACCCGCAATACCGTCGAATTTGCGAAGGCGATTGACGCCGGGCACTTCCACCATGTGAGCTCGATTGCCGCTGCAGGCCTGTACGAAGGCGTGTTCCGTGAAGACATGTTCGAAGAAGCCGAGAACTACGAACACCCCTACTTCATGACCAAGCACGAGAGCGAAAAAATCGTTCGCAAGGAATGCAAGGTGCCGTGGACCGTGTTCAGGCCCGCCATGGTGGTGGGTGACAGCACGACCGGCGAGATGGACAAGATTGACGGCCCCTACTATTTCTTCAAGCTGATCCAGCGCATGCGCCAGCTGTTGCCGCCGTGGATGCCGGCGGTCGGCCTGGAAGGCGGACGTATCAACATCGTGCCGGTTGATTTTGTCGTGGATGCGCTGGAACTGATCAGCCACAAGACCAGCATTGCCAAAAAGTGCTTCCACCTGGTGGATCCGGTGGGTTATCGCGTCGGCGACGTGCTTGACATTTTCAGCCGGGCTGCACATGCGCCCAAGATGAACCTGTTTGTCAATGCGGCCCTGCTGGGTTTCATTCCGCGCAGCGTCAAGAAAAGCCTGATGGCGCTGGCACCGGTACGCCGCGTGCGCAATGCCATCATGGCTGATCTGGGTTTGCCGGAGGACATGCTGACCTTTGTCAACTACCCCACGCGCTTCGACTGCCGTGAAACCCTGGCTGCACTCAAGGGCACGGGTGTTGAATGCCCGAATCTGAAAGACTACGCCTGGCGTGTCTGGGACTATTGGGAGCGGCATCTGGACCCGGATCTGCACATTGACCGCTCACTCAGGGGCACGGTCAACGGCAAGGTGGTGCTGATCACCGGTGGTTCTTCGGGCATTGGCCTGGCGGCTGCGCACAAGTTTGCCGACGCCGGCGCCATCACCATCATTTGCGGCCGCGACCAGGACAAACTTGACGAAGCCTGCAAGGAGGCCAAGGCCAAGGGTTATAACTTTGTGGCCTATCCGGCCGACATTGCCGACATGGCCGATTGCGACCGTTTTGTGCAGACCTTGATTGCCAATCACGGCGGTGTTGACTTCCTGATCAACAATGCGGGCCGTTCCATACGCCGCGCGATTGAAGCCAGCTACGACCGCTTTCACGACTTCGAACGCACCATGCAGCTCAACTATTTCGGCTGCCTGCGCGTCACCATGGGTTTTTTGCCAGGCATGGTGGCCAAACGCAAAGGCCATGTGGTCAACATCAGCTCCATCGGTGTGTTGACCAATGCGCCGCGTTTCTCGGCCTATGTGGCCTCCAAATCGGCACTGGACGCCTGGACGCGTTGCGCTTCCAGTGAGTTTGCCGACCAGGGCATCACCTTCACCACCATCAACATGCCACTGGTGCGCACACCGATGATTGCGCCCACCGGGCTGTACAACAACGTTCCGACCCTGAGCCCGGAGGAAGCGGCTGATCTGGTGGCCCAGGCCTGCATTTTCAAATCGGTGCGTATTGCCACACGCCTGGGCATCGCCGGTCAGGTGTTGCATGCATTGCTTCCGCGCGTGGCCCAAATTGCAATGAACACCAGCTTCCGCATGTTTCCCGATTCGTCCGCCGCCAAGGGGGCCAAGCCGGGCGACAAGCCGGTCAAGCAGACGCTGTCGCCAGAGGCGGTGGCCATGCAGCAGATGATGCGCGGCATTCACTTCTGATCAACTGCCCGGGCACCAGCAAAAAATCGCTCTCCGGAGCGATTTTTTGCTGGTGCCTCCATCGACGCGCAGGCGTGCCGGCATGAGCGCCAAAGGCATAATGCGGGAGAGCGCCATGCGGCGCTGGCACACAGGGGAACAGGCTCATGATTTTGGTTACCGGAGGCGCGGGTTTCATTGGTGCCAATTTTGTACTGGACTGGCTTGCACGGCATGACGAGCCGGTCGTTAATCTGGACAAACTCACCTATGCCGGCAACATGGAGACGCTGGCATCGCTGCAAGGCGATCCGCGGCATGTTTTTGTGCAGGGTGACATCGGCGACGGACCATTGGTAGCCGGCTTGCTCAGCACGCACCAGCCGCGGGCCATCATCAATTTTGCAGCTGAATCACACGTTGACCGGTCCATCTCCAGTCCCGAAGACTTCATCCAGACCAATATCGTCGGCACCTTCCGCTTGCTGGAAGCTGCCAGGGCCTATTGGGGTGCGCTGGGTGATCCCGCGAAGGCTGGTTTTCGTTTTCTGCATGTGTCGACGGACGAGGTGTATGGCTCACTGGCACCCTCGGACGCGGCGTTCACCGAATCGCATTCCTACGAACCCAACAGTCCCTACGCTGCCAGCAAAGCCGCCAGCGACCACCTGGTGCGCGCTTATCACCACACCTACGGCCTGCCGGTGCTCACCACCAATTGCAGCAACAATTACGGCCCCTGCCACTTTCCCGAGAAGCTCATTCCCCTGATGATTGTCAACGCCCTGGCCGGCCGGCCCCTGCCTGTTTATGGCGATGGTCTGCAGGTGCGTGACTGGCTGTACGTGCGGGACCACTGCAGTGCGATCCGCCGCGTGCTGGAGGCGGGCCAGGTGGGTGAGGTTTACAACGTCGGCGGCTGGAACGAAAAGCCCAATATAGACATCGTCCATATTGTGTGCACCCTGCTCGACGAGCTGCGGCCACGCCCCGACGGAAAACAGTACTGCGAACAGATCAGCTACATCAAGGACCGACCGGGCCACGACCGCCGTTATGCCATCGATGCAGGAAAAATCCAGCGGGAGCTTGGCTGGAAGCCGGCGGAGACTTTCGAGACCGGCATACGCAAGACCGTGCAATGGTACCTGGCCCATCCGGATTGGGTGGCACACGTTCAAAGCGGGGCTTACCGGGAATGGGTGGAAACCCACTATGCCGGTGCGGCGGTCCCGTGAAAATCCTTCTTTTTGGAAAAAACGGGCAGATTGGCTGGGAGTTGCAGCGCAGTCTGGCGCCGCTTGGTGAGCTCGTCGCACTGGATCGTCACAGTGCAGACCTGTGCGGCGACCTCGGTGATCCTGCCGGAATCAGCGCCACGGTGCGTCAGGTCAGGCCGGATGTGATTGTCAATGCAGCTGCCTATACCGCCGTGGACAAAGCTGAAAGTGATGCTGCCACAGCGCATGCGGTCAACACAGAAGCAGCGGGCGTGCTTGCAGAAGCTGCCAGCAACCTGGGGGCCTGGCTGGTTCATTATTCGACCGACTATGTGTTTGACGGCAGCGGCAGCAAACCGTGGGAAGAGGGCGATCCGACGGGCCCATTAAGCGTGTATGGCCGAACCAAGCTTGAAGGCGAGCAGCGCATCGCTGCCAGGTGCATGAAGCACCTCATCTTGCGCACCAGTTGGGTTTACGCCGCGCGTGGCGGCAACTTCGCCAAAACCATGCTTCGCCTGGCCGGCGAGCGTGAACGCCTGACCGTCATCGATGATCAATATGGCGCACCGACCGGGGCCGAATTGCTGGCCGACGTCACGGCCCATATCGCGCGCACGCTGTTGTCCGGCGGGTCAGACCAGCTTGCCGGCATCTACCACCTTTCGGCCGCTGGTGAAACATCGTGGCACGGTTATGCCCGCTTTGTCATCGACCACGCCAGCAGGGCCGGCTTGCCCCTCAAGGCATCGCCTTCCACCGTGGACCCGGTCCCGACCACAGCCTTTCCCACAGCGGCACGGCGTCCGCCCAATTCCCGCCTGAACACCGCTAAACTCCGGAACAGCTTTGGTCTGCATCTTCCCGCATGGCAGCAAGGCGTGGCCCGCATGCTGGCTGAAACCACCTGACACTCCATTCATGACCCCACGCAAAGGCATCATCCTCGCCGGTGGCTCGGGCAGCCGGCTGCATCCCGCCACGCTCGCCATCAGCAAGCAATTGCTGCCGGTTTACGACAAACCCATGGTGTATTACCCGCTGAGCACGCTGATGATCGCAGGCATCCGTGAGGTGCTCATCATCAGCACGCCGCAGGACACGCCGCGCTTCGAGCAGCTTCTTGGCGACGGATCGCAGTGGGGCCTGAAGCTCCAGTACGCGGTCCAGCCCAGCCCGGACGGGCTGGCTCAGGCCTTCATCATTGGCGAGGAGTTTCTGGCAGGTGCGCCCAGCGCGCTGGTGCTGGGCGACAACATTTTTTATGGACACGACCTGCACAAGCTGCTGATGCAGGCCGATGCCCGTGAGGCGGGCTCGACCGTGTTTGCCTACCATGTGCAGGATCCCGAACGTTATGGTGTCGTGGCTTTCGATGGGGCGGGCAAGGCCAGCAGCATCGAGGAAAAGCCGCTTGCGCCCAAAAGCAGTTATGCCGTGACCGGCCTGTATTTTTACGATCCCCAAGTTGTAGAGATCGCCAAGGCTATCAGGCCAAGCGCCCGTGGGGAACTGGAAATCACCGCCATCAACCAGGTCTATCTGGAGCGCGGCGAGCTCAACGTGCAAATCATGCAGCGCGGTTATGCATGGCTGGATACCGGCACACATGACAGCCTGCTCGAGGCCAGCCAGTTCATCGCCACGCTGGAGCGGCGCCAGGGCCTGAAGATTGCATGTGTCGAGGAAATTGCCTGGCGCAATGGTTTCATCACCAGCGGGCAACTGGAAAAACTGGCGCAGCCCCTTGCCAAAAACGGCTATGGGCAATACCTGCTGCGCCTGCTGGAACTCGATCTGCGCGAAAGTGCCGACGGCCTGGCGCGTCAGGGGGGCGCTGAAGCCGGGCTTGAAGCAGGTGCCGGACGGTAACAAGCCACATGATTGTGACCGCCACAGCGCTGCCCGAGGTCCTGGTCATCGAACCCAAGGTGTTTGGCGATACGCGCGGCTTCTTCTTCGAAAGCTTCCACCAGCAGGCCTTCAACCAGGCCACTGGTCTGGATGTGCTGTTTGTGCAGGATAACCACAGCCGCTCTGCCGGGGGCGTTCTGCGCGGCCTGCATTATCAGATCAGCCATGCCCAGGGCAAGCTGGTGCGCGTCGTGCGTGGCTCGGTATTTGACGTGGCGGTCGACGTGCGTCGATCGTCGCCGACCTTTGGCCGCTGGGTGGGTATTGAGCTGACCGAAGAAAACCACCTGCAGATGTGGGTGCCGGCTGGTTTTGCGCACGGCTTTCTGGTGACCAGCGATTCAGCCGATGTGCTGTATAAAACCACCGACTATTACGCCCCCGAATTTGATCGCTGCATCGCCTGGGACGACCCCAGCCTGGCCATCGAGTGGCCATTGTCAGGCCGCGCCCCCCAACTGTCCCTGAAAGACCGCGCTGGTGCACGGCTGGCGGACGCGGAGCTGCCTTAGGGCGTGCGCGGAATTTTTCAGTGGATAATGTGGGTCAGAGAGGTTGGCGGAGGAATGAAAACAGGCGTGAAAACACAGTGGTCGACCTGCCTGATGTGCGGGTTGGCTGCGCCGGGGAGCTCAGGCGTTTGATCCGAGGGCCTGTTATCGATTCGCTGAAATTGTCCGAAGGGTATGACCTTTCGGCCGCACTCGCGGGGCCTGCCAGGCGGACCAGTACTGCTGGCTGCACCCTTGGCAGCATCAGGCACACTTCACCAAGAAACTTGCGTTTTCGCCTCCTGGAGGGTGAACCCGAATCCGGCGGTGGCCAGGCGCATGTGTCTCATGGTCCATCGGGCTGACTTTTGCAGACTTTTCTTAGGGGCAATTAGTTTGAAGTTGATACCAACAATCTTATGTGGCGGCGCGGGCTCGCGCCTGTGGCCGGTCTCGCGCGAATTGCATCCCAAGCCCTTCATGCGGCTGCCTGATGGGCAAAGCCTGTTGCAGAAGGCCTGGCTTCGCGGTGTCGCATTGCCCGGTGTGGCAGAGGTGGTCACGGTGACCAACCGTGAACTCTTCTTCAAGACCGAGGACGAGTACCGCGAGGTGGCTGGCCTGGCGCCCAAGGGCATGACCAACAGCTTTATCCTCGAACCCTTCGGTCGCAATACTGCGCCCGCTATCGCTGCGGCAGCGATGCAAGTGGCGGCTGCGCATGGCGACGACGCCCTCATGCTGGTGCTGGCTGCCGACCACCTGATTTCTGACCAGGCCGCATTCGCGGTGGCGGTGGCCAAGGCGATGGAACTGGCCCGGCAAGGCAAACTGGTGACCTTCGGCATCCAGCCCCTCGCACCGGAAACCGGCTATGGTTACATCGAAGCCGAGGGCAGCACCGTACTGCGTTTTGTCGAAAAGCCCAATCTCGAGAAGGCTGGTGAATACCTGGCCACTGGTCGCTATTTGTGGAATTCCGGCATGTTCTGCTTTGCCGCTGGTGCCATGCTGCGCGAGATGGCGCAGCACTGCCCGGCCATCCTGGCGGCCACCCGTGCTTGTGTCGAGCAGGCGAGCAAGGCCACTGGCAAAGGTTTTACCCAGATCGAACTCACCCCCGACACTTTCGGTCAGGTGCCGGATGACTCGATTGACTATGCCGTGATGGAAAAGTCGCGCCATGTGGCCGTGGTCCCCTGCAGCATAGGCTGGAGCGACATCGGCTCATGGGATGCGGTAGGCGACCTTGCAGAACCTGATGGCAATGGCAACCGCATAGAGGGGGAAGTCCAGCTGCACGATGTGAACAATTGTTATATCCAGAGCAATGCGCGCATGGTGGGTGCTGTGGGCATCAGCAACCTCATCATTGTTGACACCCCTGATGCCTTGCTGGTGGTGGACCGCAGCCGTGCGCAGGATGTCAAGCACCTCTACGCCGGCCTCAAATCAAACGGCCACGAGGCTCACAAGCTCCACCGCACCGTGCATCGTCCCTGGGGGACCTACACCGTGCTCGAGGAGAGCAAGGGCTTCAAGATCAAACGCATAGAAGTCAAGCCGGGCGCCAGCCTCAGCCTGCAGATGCACCACCATCGCAGCGAGCACTGGATTGTGGTCAGTGGCATGGCCAAGGTTGTCAACGGTGACCGTGAATTTTTTGTGCACACCAACGAATCCACCTATATCCCCGCGGGGCACAAGCATCGCCTGGAAAATCCCGGGCTGCTCAACCTCGTCATGATTGAAGTTCAAAGTGGCGAGTATCTCGGTGAGGATGACATCGTGCGATTTGAAGACGTCTATGGGCGTGCCACAGGAGTGACCTGAATTGCTTGCATCCCTCTGGCGCCATCGCAGCCTGGTGTTTGAACTGACAAAACGGGAGTTTTCCGGCAGATACCGGGGGTCTTTTGGAGGCATTGTCTGGTCTTTTGTCCAGCCGCTGTTTCTGCTGACCGTTTACACCATCGCTTTCGGCGTCATTCTCAAATCGCGCTGGGGTTTTTCTGGTGGCACTGCAGAATATGCCCTCATGCTTTTTGCCGGGCTGATTGTGTTCAATGCCTTTTCGGAATGCCTGACCAAATCGACCGCCTTGATCACGGACAACCCGAATTTCGTCAAGAAGGTGGTTTTTCCACTTGAGCTGCTGCCGGTGATCACCGTGGCAACCGCCTTGATTCATGCCCTGATCGGTGCGGCCGTCTGGTTGTTGGGTTATACCCTTCTCTTTGGAACCCCCAAGGCAACAGTCGTTTTGTTTCCGTTGATTCTGATTTGCTTCGTTCCGGTCTTGCTTGGGCTGGGCTGGCTGCTCTCCGCTCTTGGCGTCATGGTCAGAGATATCAGCCAGTTGACTGGCATGCTGAATCACACCCTGCTGTTCTTAACCCCCATTTTTTACAGCATTGAAGCCGCTCCGCCGCTGCTTCGAAACTTGCTCATGCTCAACCCGCTCACATTTGTGGTGGAGCAGTTCCGTTTGGTTCTCTTTTATGGACAGATACCCGCCATGAAGGGCTTGGCCTTGTATTTCGTGCTAGCTTCGCTGTTTGGGTACGCGTCATTGAAATTGTTCCGGCGGCTTCGCCCCGGCTTTGCGGACATGGTTTAAGTAATGAGCGATATTGCAATTTCCGTTAAAAACGTCAGCAAATGCTATCGCGTGTTTGATGATCAACGCTCCCGCTTTCTGCATGCCGTGTGGCCCAAGCGCATCACAGGCGTGCAGGAAATTTGGGCGCTCAAACACATCAATTTCGACATCAAACGCGGCGAAGCGGTTGCCATCATCGGTCGCAACGGAGGAGGGAAAAGTACCCTGCTGGAGATCCTGACAGGTACTCTTACTCCAACCACTGGCGAAGTTAAGGTGAACGGTCGCGTTTCTGCCTTGTTGGAGCTAGGTAGCGGCTTTAACCCAGTGTATTCCGGCAGGGATAACGTTATCTTAAACGGCTTGTTGCTTGGCCTGAGCAAAGAAGACATCCTCAGCCGTTTTGGTGAGATTGAAGCGTTTGCAGAAATCGGTGCTGCCATTGACCGCCCAGTAAAAACATACTCCAGCGGCATGATGATGCGCCTGGCCTTTGCAGTGCAGGTGCTCTGCGACCCGGACATACTGATCATTGATGAGGCGCTGAGCGTAGGAGATTTCTTTTTTCAGCAGAAGTGCTTGAGCTTTATTCGTGGCCTATGCAATAAAGGGGTGACTTTAATTTTTGTTTCGCATGACATGGGGACGGTCAGAGATATATGTGAACGAGCCATTTACCTGCGGGCAGGAGAAGTCCGCCACGAGGGCCAAGCATTGGCGGTGATTTCTAAGTATCTTGGCGACGCACATAGCACAAAGACCGTCGATGTAACGGCCTCACAGTCACAACTGGCTGTCGGGGTGCAAGCCTCGTTCATCGCTAACAATCGACTTTTTGCTGACGCTCTTTGGCGCAACTCAGACCAGACTACCGATAAGGAAGGAAAACTATTGGCGGTTGCAGTTCATGATGAAAATGGTCATCCCTGCGTCACTTTCAAAGTTGGGGAATACGCAGTCATCTCAATTGCGTACGTTAGTGATCTGAACAGTGAATGTCATGCAGGGCTGAGTATTCGCAACAAGTTTGGTGAAGTTGTTAGTACCACTGGGTCCTATTTCCTAAAGTCCACTCTCCCGCAGCCATCAATATCAGACACGCAGCGGAAAGTGGTGATAAGCGAATTGCGAGTGCAATTGATGCTGGAGAGTGGACAATACTCGCTAGAAGTAACAAGTGGACCAACGACATTGCCTAATCGTGGCTTATTGCTTTACGCCGCTCCGCCTATTGGACCAATAGACATCCAATGGGATTACGAAAAAAATATCGCACCGTTTCTCGGTCGCTTTGGACTTCCTGTGGAATGTTCTTGCTACCTATTGATCTAACCTACCAAAATACAAAATGGCTAGTTTGAACTTGTCGAACATAAATATCCCAACCGGCAGTGTGGTTGGTATTAATTACAGCGGAATGCACGATACAGCACTAGCGATCGTTGCTCCTTGTGGTACTCCAATCTACGCTGTTGCGTTAGAGCGAATTTCCAGGATCAAGCAAGACGGACGGTCGCCGGCGTTTTTGCTTGAGGAGCTACCTTGGGCCAAAATACATAAAATCGCAATATCGACAAATGAAACATTAATTTCGCCCGCTGACAGCGTTAGCAAATTGCATCCGATACGTTTAAAGAAGCAACACCATGATGTTTTTCACGATCAGCGATTTTATGACTTTATTGCACAACTCCCATGCGAGGTCGAGTATGTTTGTCATCGGATAAGCCATGTTGCTTCAGCCTTCTGGGGAAGCGAGTTTGAAAGCGCTCTATGTCTAAATTACGATGGAGGTATGGCTAACGATCCTTGGTTCGGTGGCATGTTTGAAGCTAGCCGAGGGGATGGCATTTGCGCGCTCGATCAATTCAGTGCACAGTATTACGGCAAGATAACGCTGCTGTATCAGGTCGTCACCGCGCTTCTCGGGTTCACAGCAAGTAAGCACGAAGGAAAAGTAACTGGGCTTGCCGCCTACGGGAAGCCGACTGATCGTTGCCGCTCAATTTTTCAGAGATGGCTAGCAGATGAGTTTTTAGAACTCGAAGGCACCTTGAAATGGATATTCGCCTACAGCAACGAGGTTTCAGCTCGAATTGTTCCAAATGATAGGCGGATGGCGGACTTCTGTAAAAGCGTTCTGGCCTTTCCCAAAGAGGAAATCGCTGCAACCGTACAAGAAATGGCGGAAACGCACGTTCTCGAGATATTGGCTAATGCCAGATCGCTTGGGTGGGAAAACGACAATATTTGTTTAGCCGGTGGTTTATTCGCCAATGTGAAAATCAATCAACGAATAAGCGAGTTTGGGTTCAAGAAATTATTTGTTGCCCCACCGATGACAGACGACGGTACAGCACTTGGTGCCGCATGGCAGGTCTTGTCGAAAGGGCGAGACTTTAGGCCTTCTCCCTTGCACTCAATGTATTTAGGACCTGCCTTTTCTGCCGCCCAGACACAGAGTGCCGTCGCTTCCCGTGGAATCCACTTCGAGACACCTATCCATCCGGCCAACCGTATCGCTGAACTGCTCGCCGAGGGCGCAGTTGTCGCCATTTTTCAGGGCGCCATGGAGTTTGGCCCGCGCTCATTGGGCAATCGGTCGATATTGGCGTCGGCCAGCAAATCTGATATTAATAATGTACTTAATGCACGGCTTAATCGGACGGAATTCATGCCGTTTGCACCAATAGGTCGGATGGAAGATGCGGACAACTGCTATCTGCACATAGATCGTGTGCGTCATGCGGCAGAATTCATGACGGTGACTGTTAATTGCACAGATAGTTTGAAGAAATTATGCCCTGCCGTTGTGCACGTTGATGGCACGGCACGACCACAACTCGTCACAGAAGAATGTAACCCGTTAATCTATCAAATCCTAACCAAATATCAGGAGATCACTTCGCGTCCGGTGCTCGTAAATACCTCTTTCAATATTCACGAAGAACCAATCGTCTGCTCTCCTGAAGACGCGCTTAAGGGTTTTTTTGAAGCCGCGTTAGATCACCTTTATCTTGAGGGTGTCGGCATCATTCCTTTTCTGGGTAACGAAAAAGTAGCAATACACTACATGCAGGAGAGGATGCGCGCGCCAAGTAGCAGCGTGTTGGAGCTGAAAGCAACAAATCAGTTGCTCAGCAACGAGTTGAATCTGGCGACAGTAGGACTTGAAGAAAAAGAAGCGGTCATTCAGGAACTCAAAGTTGCGCTTGATTCTGAACGAACAATCCGAAGTGGGAAAAATGCTAAGGAATCCAGTTTAGGTGCTTTCGGCAAAATTGCAAACAGGTTGCGATCGGCTATCCAAAGATGAACTGCAACGGCTAGCACCCGATGTACAGCTTTCTCGGCTCAATGTTGATTTCGTCGACTCAGCGCGTTTTTGTGATTGCGCGACTCCAATATAGAACTTCCTCCACCACCGCCAGATTTTCGACCCCGAGTAGTAAATGATGAAATGCAGATTCAACTCATGGTTTAGGCTGACCGTTTTTTTGGAAGATAGCTTTTGGTGCTGTGACCTTACCTGACCGAGTTACCCAGGCAGATAGTGCGTGTAACTCTGACCGCTAGAAATTCGTCAGGGCTAGAATAACTGTAAAGTGCTGTTTTTTTGGAAGGGCTACCTTTCGTATGCCGTTTATTTTTGTCCACTTGACATTTAGGAGCTGATTTGTTTTTGATATCTAAATTGGTAGCAGCCATTGTTTCGGCAGTAACTAAGGACAATCAAGCTATTATTTCTCAGTCGATACAGGGCCAAATGGGGCGGTGGGATGATCTTTTGTTGCTTCAGGGGAAAATGTTTGCGCAAATAAACGCTAGTCGTTTGCCTCTAAAGAGCCTTTGTGATGCAGAGTTTAAAGTGTTTTCTCAGTTTGGTGAGGATGGCATCCTTCAATATTTAATACTAGAAACAAATATATCTCAAAAAGAAACCCTATTTGTAGAATTTGGAGTTCAAAATTACATTGAATCGAATACGCGCTTTTTGTTGATGAAGGACAATTGGCGAGGGCTGATTATTGATGGTAGCCGTGAATATATTGACTGGGTGCGCAATCAGGATATCTTTTGGCGCCATGATTTAACTGCGGTTAATGCATGGATAGATCGCGATAATATTAATAAATTGATCGACAGTGCTGGGTTCGCCGGCGATATTGGTATATTGAGTATAGATATCGATGGCAATGACTATTGGGTTTGGGAGCGCATAGAAGTAATAAATCCAGTCATCGTGGTAATAGAGTGGAATAGTGTTTTCGGTTCGGAGCATTATGTTTCTGTCCCATACGATTCAAAATTCTCGCGGAGTAACGCCCATTTTTCTAATCTATTTTGGGGTGCTTCAATTTGCGCTTTTTCATATTTGGCTAAACGCAAAGGTTATGCACTAGTTGGTTCCAATGCCGCTGGAAACAATTTGTTTTTTGTTCGCCAGGATCGACTAGGTCGTTTAAAGGAGCTTTCCGCTGAGGAGGCGTATGTCGAGTCGCGTTTTCGTGATTCACGAGATGTCAATGGGAAACTTAATTTTTTAGGTGGTGAGGCCAGAAAGAGGGAGATCTTAGACCTCCCTTTAATTAATGTTGTTAGCGGTGGAGTCACTACGCTGCGGTCTTTGAATGCGGCTGGTTAGGCAATGGGTGATAAGGTGTACAAATGATTAAGATGACTTGGGAGCAGGCTGTTCAGTCACTGCGGGATCAACCATCACAGAGGGAATTGGTGAAGGCCTGTTATTTTGATGATCCGCTGCCACAGGCTGCGGAGCGATTTCGCAAAAGCGACGAGTGGAGGGCTGTTACTGAATTACTTCCAGAAAATAAAGGTTTGGCATTAGACATGGGTGCAGGACGGGGGATTAGCAGTTATGCGCTTAGCCACGATGGGTGGCAAGTAACAGCAATCGAGCCCGATCCCAGCAAGTTAGTGGGGGCTGGGGCAATTAACTCGCTAGCGCAGGCTACTGGCTTGGATATTACAGTAGTAAGCGAGTATTCAGAAAAATTACCTTTCGCGAATGATAGTTTCAATTTGGTGAACTGTAGGCAGGCACTACATCACGCTCATGACCTTCGTAAAACATGTCAGGAGATATTTCGTGTACTCAAGCCCGGTGGGGTAATGATAGCTACTCGTGAGCATGTAATTTCTAAGAGGGAGGACCTAGATAGCTTCTTAGAAAGTCATGCATTGCACAAATTCTATGGTGGGGAGCACGCATATCTACTCCGTGAATATTTCGGTGCGATTAAAGATGCAGGGCTTCATCTGCAGCTATCTCTGGGACCATTGGACTCGCCAATAAATTATTTTCCAATGACATCAGATCAGCACTATATGACTTGCACCAAGGGTATTGCCAAGGTTGTGGGTCGATCAGTCACAAATATTATATTTAATCAAAAATCGAATATTGGCAAAGTCTTTATGAAAATACTTGTCATGGTGCTTAATCGACTTGATCAAACCCCGGGTAGATTATATTCTTTCGTTGCGAGTAAACCAGGGGTGATTCGGCATTAATAGTTTAGCGTGAAGTAATTCTGTAAAGATAGCCTAAAAAATAGCGATGAATATTCTTATCACGGGAGCTTCAGGCTTCATCGGCTCGTCGTTAACCAATAGTCTAATTGCGGATGGCCATAGGGTCTTCGCAGTGGCGCGTGTTATGCCAAAAAAAATGGCGAACAGGGAGCACGGTAAGCGACTCAAAAAAATAGATGGACCTATCGAAATTTCCACACTCGCACCATTATTGCAGAAGCATAAGCCTGACGTATTGATTCATTGTGCTGGTACAGGCACTGTTTCACAAGCGCAGTGCCATCCGCAGTTGAGTTTCAATAGCAATGTTGGTACCGTATCGGTGGCATTGGATGCCTTGCGTGGATTTTCTCCCGATACCTTATTCTTACTTATCTCTAGTGCTTCCGTTTATGGAGACCGTGGGAACGTGCTCTTGCATGAATCACTGACTCCAAAACCAATCTCAGCTTACGGCTACAGCAAGGCAATGGCGGAAATGTTGGTGCAGGAGTACGCAAGCCAATTCGGGATCAGCGCGCTTGTGGTTCGGCCGTTCTCTGTCTATGGGGAAATGCAACAGAAGCAGGTCATTTATGATCTTTGCGCAAAATTGGTACTGCTGCCGAACGAACTCGTGCTCATGGGCTCTGGGGAAGAAACTCGTGATTTTTTGCATATCGACGACCTTACATCTTCCATTTTGAGTCTTATAAAGTTGCGCTACACCGGTGTAGTGAATCTTGGCACAGGAATTCCGACAAGAATCGCCGATTTAGTGCGGCAGATTGCGGGGCAACTCTCGCCGAAAACACACATTGTTTTCAGTGGCAGCGGCAGGACGACTGATCCTGGCCATCTTGTCGCTGACGTTAAGCTATCCAACAGTCTTGGTATCTTCCAAACTATTTCTCTACGCACTGGCTTGGCGCAAATTTGCACGACAGTTGCCACATCAGCAGGTGTACGAATATGAAGCTACGCATTGGCCTGCCTTTAATTGGTGGAGCAGCCTGGCACGGTGGTGTAACTTACCTTGATGCAATCGTTCGTGCTTTCCGCGTTCTGCCTTTGGATGAGCAACCAGAACTTTGGCTTATCGTTGGTATGCAGGGAGATGTCGACGTTTCGATGCATCAAGAATTAATTTCTTTGGTAGACGGAACGATTACGTTTAACGTTGACCCTGCAAAATATGAGCACCTGCAGAGCAAGAACATTGTACTTACTGATTTATTGCAGGTAGATAAATTTGTCGATTTCATCTTCCCGCTTAACTGTGATTCATTGCCCGGATTCGCCAGTGCTAGTTGGATTCCAGATCTCCAGCACAAGTACCTGCCGCAATTCTTTGCCCAAGCAGACATTGACTCTAGGAACAACTCTATTGACTTTGTAGTCGACACGGCCGACGTGGTTATTTTAAGTAGTGAGTGCACCAAAAAGGATTTTCTCGCGAACTATTCATCGTTCTCGGGTCACCTTGAGGTCGTACATTTCTATTCCCGTTTTGACGCTGACGTATTTGCGTTAGACCCAGTGAGTATTGCAAAAACCTATGCTCTTCCTGATCGTTTTATTATATGTTGCAATCAGTTTTGGCAACACAAGAACCACGACAATTTGTTTCGCGCATTGGCTAAAACAAAGAGCTCAGTGCATCTAGTTTGTACCGGCGGGCATGCTGATTACCGCAACGTTGAATGGTTTCCAAAACTCCGGCGTCTGCTGAAAGAACTAGAAATTGAGTCACGCGTAACGGTACTTGGCCTTATACCTCGCAGCGATCAGTTGCAACTTATTCGACGGTCAATCGGTGTTATTCAACCATCCCTATTTGAAGGATGGAGTACGGTCATGGAGGATGCGCGCGGCCTTGGTAAGCGGGTTCTAGCATCCAACATACCTGTACATCTGGAACAGGCTGTATGTGGTGCAGAATACTTTGATCCGCTATCCGTTGATGGAATTGCCGCTCTCATTGATCATATTGACAACGGCGTAGATGAAGGGCCGCATTTATCTGCAGAAGCCATAGCCCGTAAGAAAGTAGGCGAGATGCAGTTGGCAGCTTCGCTTCAACTCTTGAGCATTGCTCAGAAGTCTGTAAAGATAAATCATCAACGTAGCGAGAGTCCAAGTTTGCGCAAAAATTTTGTGCGTGAAGCGCGATTGACCGCAAGATTAATATTGGCTAATAGTGATCTTGCAAATAAACAGCACGTGATCGACACCATGCCGGCATATGGTAGTTTGATGCGGCTTCTGGAAGAGAAGGAGCAGGCTATCCGGGAGCGGGAGCGTATCATTGAGGAGAAGGAGCGCGTTATCCAGGAGAAAGAGCGCGTCATTAACGCACAAGTCGAAGCCATAAAAGTCTACCGTCTGGTCTTATGGCCCCTAAGGCCCTTTTTCCCATTGCTGCGGTTATCTGCGCGAGCGGCACGACGTTGTACTGAAATACTTAGGCCGCGCCTCGGTAATCTGAGGCAGTATTCACCACGCTCACTCAGCAAAAGTTTAATACATATTGGCGTCCCACAATTGACAGTAACGCCCAAGTTTTCAATTGTCACTCCTTCATTCCAGCAGGGCGAGTATCTTGAACGCACCATAGTAAGCGTTCTGAGTCAAGGCTATCCGAATATCGAATATTTTGTTCAGGATGGTGGTTCCAATGACAATACTATCGATGTTCTCAAGCGTTACCAGGGACAGCTTTCCGGTTGGCTATCAGAAAAAGACGGCGGCCAATCTCAAGCAATAAACTTGGGATTCATGCAAACTAACGGTGAAATCATGGGTTGGCTCAACTCCGATGATTTGCTTTTGCCTGGGGCGCTGGTTACTATTGCCGACTACTTTAATCGCCATCCTGCGGTTGATGTGGTATATGGGAATCGGCTACTTATCGATGCAAATGACATGGAAATTGGCCGCTGGATCTTACCGGGGCATGACGGTGCTGTCCTCTCATGGAGTGACTATGTGCCCCAAGAAACCATGTTTTGGCGGCGACGGATATGGGATAAGGTTGGCGGCCAGATAGATGAGTCGTTCCGGTTCGCCATGGACTGGGACTTGCTGGTTCGTTTTAGGGACGCTGAGGCGAAGTTTGCTCACATTCCTCAGTTCCTGGGCGCATTCCGGATCCATGAGCACCAGAAAACTACTGCCACTATCAACGACATTGGTCATCAAGAAATGGACCGGATCCGCTCCAGGCTGCTCGGCAGAGTACCTGACCGTAAAGAGATCCGAAAAGCGGCCTTGCCATATTTACTAAAGCATGTTGCTGTTGACATGCTTTACAGAGTCAAAACGCGATTGGGGTTGCAATTTTGACTAGGCTTTTAACCACTACGCTAATTTGCGTGTCTTTCATGCTGAGCGGATGCTGGCAAAAAGATGTGGGGCGCAGCTATTACCCGTCCGGAAATATTCGCACGGAAGCTACCGTCAGAAATGGTTTGCTCGACGGGCCTGCGACTATGTTTTACGAGAGCGGGGCCAAGCAGAGTGAAGCCAGCTATCGGGCCGGCCTATTAGATGGCAAGACGGTGTCATATTACGAAAGTGGTGCAAAAAAAGGTGAAGCCGAATACAAAGACGGCGTTCTTAACGGTATCAGCATCAGTTGGTTAGAGGGCGGCAACGTCCAATCCCGATCAACGTTTATTAACGGCTTGCTCCAAGTCGAGAACGAGGCGAAGTAGTTTTTCATGGATTCTTTTCTCTTTACGTTAGCGCTTTTCGCTTTTTGGGGCTTGGTTGGCTTTGCCACGATTGCTGTCTTTTCGCCCCGGTTGCGTGTGATTCAAGGTGTGCTGATATCACCCGCCATCGGTGTTGCTGTCACCATACTTCCAGTATTTTTTATCAATCGTGCGGGAATTCCCGTCAAGGATTTTGGTGGAACACTCTTTCTCGCTCTGGCAACCTTAGCTATTATTGCATTGGCAATCAAAAGACCAGTTTTCCCTGTCAGGCGACTGCTACCAATTTTAGGAATCTTGGTCTTAGCGCTCTTTCTTGTTGCCCGTCCCATGCTCAATTATGGGTTTGACTGGGTAAGCTATTCGAACGACGACATGGCCAACTATTGCTTGGGGGCTGCGCGCTTTCTCAACCATGGGTTCTTTGCTGCGCCTGACCTGGATGCTTTGTACCAGGGGCGCGACTACTCGCAGGCCTACTGGTATTTATATGTTCCCGGTAAAGTGCGGCCGGGCAGCGAGTTGATGCTGGCCTTTGTTTGGGGCAGCTCCGGGTTCAATGCACACCAAGTGTTCATGCCCGTGATCATGGCATTGAATCTGGCTCTGCTCTCAGCTGTAGGGGGCATGGTCACCGGAGTGACGCGCAACCGCAAAGCGCCCTTGATTGCCATGTCCTTGATGGCAGTTTCCCCGCTGACTTCGCTCGGCTCCCTATATCAGTTGATTGGCCAGGTAGGTGGACTTGCCCTGCTTGTCCCGTCGGTGTCCCTATTGCTCCGGGCTCCGCGTAGCCTGAAGCCATGGCGACTGTTTTTTACCAGTATCCCCGCTTTTTTGACGATTGCCGGTCTGTTTGTCTGGTACCCAGAAGCACTTCCGTTTTTGGGGCTTGGGTGGTTTGTTTACGTGGCCATCTGCATATGGCAAGACAAAAAGGGGGGCCTTAGCTTATTGATCCCCGCCGGTATCGTCGGAATTTTGTTGCTGCTGCTATTGCAAGGGACTATCAGGGAGGCGATGGGCTTTTTGCTGTTTCAGGCCTCCATGGCAGGCAAGACAGTGGACCCATCTGACGTTATGTTTCCCTATATGCTGATACCCAGTGGTATTTCCATGTTATGGGGTATATCTGTCATGGGCGGTGGTGTTGATGAGCCTTTGCTTTCTGGTGGGATCGCCTTGGGCTTGGCGCTGACCTTGTGGTTTGTGTGGAAGTTGCCGCACGAATTGCGCAAGGCCTCGCCGCCGGCAATCATCAGTCTGGTCATGCTGATTCTGGCTGTAAAACTGTTTGCCGGAAACGTCGACTTTGGCCTGTTCAAGTTGGCGATGTTCGTACAACCTTTCCTGACCGCAGTTGTTGCGATGCGCCTGTCAGCAATGCCATGGGTCGCCGGAAAATGGCGGGTTAAAGGCGTGGTTGTGGCACTGCTGGTTCTCTGTGTATCATCCCAGATGGAGTATGTCAGAAGAAGCACTGGCGAATTTTTAGGGGGTTTGAACGAAATCCCCCACTCCTCAAGTAGGGAAATGAATCGTCAGTTCGCCGAATTGCTGAGTTCGGTCAAAGCTTCGTCACCGGCGGGTTTCATAGCAGATACTTCGCACCTGGTCATGGCCAAATATCAAACCTTGTATTCAATCGGCACCAGCATACTTTTTCCGAGCAAACAGTTTATTCGAGGTATCTCGGGAGCATTTCCTTCGACCGCAAAAGAGATTATAGATTTGGGCGGCGTATCCAATTCATTTCGAAAAGATAAAAATCTCACTGCAGAAGAAATCAGTCGTAGATGGATGTTGATTGCGAACGTAAAGTACACCCCTTTTAATGCATACGCTGCGCAAAACAACCCTAAAGATTACTTCTCGGCGTTACCGATGGATAAGGTGCGTAACCACCTTACCTTCATTGACTCCGAGTTGGGTATTCACTACTATTTTCTGCCAGGGGTAGAGCAGGGAGACCGGCGGAACACGGCGTTTTTTCCGATGGAGGACGACCCACTCTTCGCAGGCAACAGCTTATCCGGTATGGGCCGTTACGTTCTGCTGATGGGCACCAATACAACTCCCGGCGCGCGCATGGTGATGGAGGCGACATCCACAGTCATGAAGACCTTTGAAAGCGCCTTGCCATTGCCTGTTGTTTACGGCGAGTCAGCGGTCCCGCTTCAGTTTGTGGGGCGAGGTAGCGGCAGGGTATTCAGCGCGCCGGTTCAGCCCGCCTTGTCCGGAGGGCTTCCCTATCTCTCGATAGACATGGGACGCGATGGTAAGCAGTTTCAAAACAATGCGACGGGCCTGATGAAGCTTTACGGGTCTGACATTGTTCAGGATACGCGACGACTGACCACATTTGCGAGGGATATTTCCCTCATCAGCCAGGAGGATTATTTGAAGTTGACGCCGCCTGCGTCTATTTCGAGATTCCCCGCAGATCTGGCTAATCGCAACCTGGAGTATTCCGGTATTTACGAAGACGGATGGATTTCAGAACGCGCCTTCTTCACGCTCGCTTCCAAACCAGACACCCGTTACCTGCTCATCAAGGGTACAGTTCCGCAGATTGATAAACCTGATTTTCGCAGTACGCTGGCAGTGAGCATTGATGGCAAGGAAGTCATCAAGCATCCGCTGGGTCTCGGGAATTTCGAGCTCAAGGTGCCTGTCTCAGGAAACGGCCAGCGCCAACGGGTCGATCTGGCTTTTGACCGTCATCAGGTGCTCCCTGGTGCGGATTTGCGCCCTGCGGGCGGGAAGATCGATTTCATTGGCTTCGTCAGTGACGGGGTTCCAAAATGAGGAGGATACCCTCGTGGAGATCGGGTGGCGGTACGTTACCAGCGATTTGACGTATTGGCCATTCGCGCCTGATTGACCATGATTTTTACGACGCCGTGGTTCCTGCTGTTCAGTGTGGCCGTCGCCACACTTTATATTCTGGTGAGACGATGGCGGCCTGCGCGGCTGGCGCTGATGCTGTCCGCCTCCATCTTCTTTTATATTCACTTTGTCGGCCTGGCAGGATTCGGGGTGATGGGCGCTCTTGCGGCATTTACTTACGCCGCTGGACTGGGCATACATCGCTACGCGAAAAACCAGTCGCGACAGCCTGCTTTCTTGCTTGTGCTGTGCCTTAGCCCCGCAGTTCTCGCCCTGCTGTATTTTCGTTACTACGATTTTCTGGATAGCTCACTGAGTCAGGGGCTGGATTTGTTCGGCGCAGGTTTGCCAGCTGCGGCGCAGGAGTGGATCAAGCAGGCGACGCCAGTCATCCGTCCCTTGGGCATTTCATTTTTTGCCTTCGAATTCTGTCACTACCTTGTTGATGTCCATCACGGGGAGAAGCCGATTCGCAACCCGTTGCACTTCGGAATCTTCGCGCTGTTTTACCCTCGGCTGGTCTCGGGCCCTATCGTGCGCTTCCAGCAGATTGTGCCGCAGTTGCGTGACCTGCAGCCAGTGACTCAGGCCGATGTGAGTTATGGCCTGCTCCGGATATCGATAGGCTTCGCAAAGAAGTTTGTGCTGGCGGATCCTGCGGCGCAGCTGGTGTCCACCGCTTTTCAACCCTCCAATATTCTCGTGGGCACCGATGTGCTCTGGTTGTGTCTGCTGCTTTACATCAGAATTTATATGGATTTTGGGGGCTACTGCGACATGGCCATCGGCTTGGCGCGCCTGTGGGGCATTCGGCTGCCGGAGAATTTCCGCTTTCCCTTTCTTGCCACATCACCGTCCGCTTTCTGGCGACGCTGGCACATCACGCTTTCCACCTGGATTCGCGACTATATTTATATTCCCCTTGGTGGAGGGCGGATGTCTGCGGGCCGCAAAGGGGCCAACCTCTTGTTTGCGATGGCGCTTTGCGGCCTGTGGCACGGTTCTGCGTGGAATTTTGTCCTGTGGGGTGTACTGCATGGTGTTGCCCTACAAATCGGCCACGGCCTGTCCTGGGTTTGTGATTGG
This sequence comes from Asaia bogorensis, assembly GCA_943371375.1. Lineage (GTDB taxonomy): Bacteria > Pseudomonadota > Gammaproteobacteria > Burkholderiales > Burkholderiaceae_C > Polaromonas. The sequence continues at coordinate 131,826 of CALRUM020000006.1, read as the reverse complement.
GTGGCGGCGAGGGGGCCCCATAACGAGGTCATACGGCGTGCCAGCGGGCTGGTGACAACGGGGTTGGGCTGGGTGATGACTCAGTTTTTCGTCGGCTTCACCTGGATCTTGTTTTTCTTCTCTGTGGAGGACACATGGCAAATTCTCGGCAAGCTGAGGCTCTGGGTGTGAGTTCTTCCGACACCCAGACTTCTTCATCCGTGGCACGCGAACGGCGTGGCTGGGCCTGGCTGCCAACCGTGAGTTTCCTGGTCGGTCTTGCGACAGCTTTGCTGCTGGTTCGTGCCCTGCCTCCTGCGCCGGCCTTCTCACCACAACTGGCGCGGGCCACTTACTGGCAGTCCTATGAAACTTCCTATTTTGCGACCCTGCGTTCCTACGAAGCACCGATTGCAGAGCTCTTATCTGGAGGTCTCATTCCCGTTGTTGTATTCGGCGACTCAACCATTCGCGGAACTGGTGCCACCGGTGATGAGGTGTGGACGCGCGTGCTGGAGCGTCGCCTGCAAGCCGTCGAACCACGCGTGCGTGTTGTCAACTACGCGCAAAATGCTGGTGATCTTTTGGGGCCCTTTCTTTTTCATCACCTGCAGCAAAAGTTTCCAGACGCCCGGTATATCGTCCAGTGGCATTTCCCCGGTGAAGTCGGTGCGCGACATCCTTTCCACTTCTGGCTGACTTCGGAAATAGCGTTGCGTGACGGCAAGGAAAACCCCGCTATCAAGCGCTCCCGCTTAGCTCAGCCGGTTTGGTACACAAAGCCCTATGCGTTTGTGTACGAGGGTCTCAGCGAAGAGCATTACTCCTTCGCACTAGCGGGACTCAATATCGCCACCAACTATCTTGATGCGGGAAACTGGGTTCGTTACCTCCTTCTCGGCCGTCCTTTTTTCGATGCCGACCGGAAAGTAAAAATCCAGGCATTGCGAGACGCCGCCGACTCGGACGTCCCGGTGCAGACCTTTACGCCCCCTGGCGCCGACGCAGTGAAGCATATGCGCCTCATTTCCTTCAACAGGATCACCGCACAGACAACCGACCTGGAGCGCCCTCTTGCAAAGCGTGTTGACTACTTTTCAGAGATGTTTCCCTCGTCGCTGCGCAGCCATTTGCTCCTGCTCACGCCTGACGTCAATCCCTACTACGCCCCCACAAATGACCCAGAAAAAATGAAAGCGTGGTTTGATAACTGGGACAAAGTGCGGAAAGACATGGCACAGATCACAGACTTGCGCTGGGTGTCTCTGACTGCGTCTCACGGTGAGCTACAGGTAGATGACTTTATCGATCTAGGGCATCTGACGCCCCAGGGTCAGCAGCGCCTGGCGGATACGGTTGCGGCCAATCTGCTCGGCCCGGGGGGCTGGTTCTCAACGGCGAAAGAGGCAAAAAAATGAAAAAGAAGTTCGGACAGATTTTCAGGTACTTTTTTCTGGGTTTGTGCGCTGGATTCGGGGGAATCTTGATAATGTATTGCCTGACGCTGCCTGCGAAGCCTTTTGTTTACGTTGGATTCTGATCCTGGGATTAGCCAAGATGAGTCTCTGGGTACTGGCAACTCGAGCCCTTCACTGCGTCAAGTAGAGGGTGCAGCGCTTCGCGGAAGCCTGTTTCTCCGCGCAAGAAGGCGGGGCGGTAAAAATCAAAAGACTTCAATCAGACGAAGCTCAATCAAGTTGAGCCCGTCCTTGCGCAAGAACTTTATTGGGAAAGAACCGACATCTCCACGGAGGATGCGACCCGTCAGCACTTTGTCCTTGAACGACAGTTGAAGGTTTTTTCTTGAACCAGGATCGGGCGCGATGTCTTCTTCCCGGATGACGGAGTCAAATACCATTTCAAATTCGTAAACTGCGTCACCGGCGTCCTGCTTCAACCGGATATTGAGGGTTTCGTTGATGTGCTTCATACCGTTATGTTCAGCAGCCACAGACTGGCCGTCGATCTCCAGTTGAACGGCGCTCCACTGAGAGCGCTCGACGATGTCGCCGATGGGTAAGAACCGTTTTCTTTGAAGCGCGATCAGTCTTTTTTCCGACCACTCCTCCGGGTCCTTGCTACCCGACATGATGATCGCCAGTCGGGATTTTCCATCCATCTCTTCGATGCTTTGTTTCATATCCACTTTGTAGGGAAGCAGATCAAGAATACTCTGGCGCACGCCGTAGATATCCGCAGAGAAAATATAGTGCACATACGGTGCTATAAAAGGCAAATGGGGCTTTTTTTCCCTCATCGAATCCGAGGGCGGGGGCCCCATGATGCTCCAGAATCCGCGAATGGATGCCCCCATGTAGTTGGGACGTGGCTCAATCAGGGACGCGATCAGTAAAGGCTTTGCGGTGCTGTTGTAGCCAGTGATCAGCACTGGCGTATCGCCATGACGGCTGGCATTTTTCAGGAACTGCGCCCACAACTGCGATTGAGGCGAATATCGCAGGATGATCGGGTCGGAACGCTCATCGTGTTTGGACAAATGCTGCACTGTTGACCAGATCGATGAGATATTGATGGCCATGAGCCCCAGTATTATCAAGATCACAGGCAATCTGAGCTGCCATTTCTTGAGCAAAGACACGGCGATGATTAAGCCGATGGCGACATAACTAAAGGAATATTGCTGAGACCTGACCAGCATGAATGGCTGACTTATTGTCAACGAATGCAGGGTGACAGCAAGCAGTACAAGAAGCGCCGAGCCCAGAACATACGTCCCTGGCTTTCTCTGTCTAAAAAGTGCCCACGCAGCGATAAGTTGAAGAAGAACAAGGGGCCCCAGTACTGCCCATGGGGTGCCGGAGGTGAGCTGGGAAAGCCAGTTGTTGGCGAATGACTGTGAGTAGTAGGTGTAGATGCCATAGATCGGCGCAAGCACAGCTGCCGTGCTTGATACGGAAAATGGAGAGATCACGGCGCTTTCGGCGAGTGTCTTGAAAAACATCCCGTAAGTCATCCATATCAAGCCATACAAGGCGGTATGCGAAAACAGCACCAGTGCTCCAAGGGCTAGCGGAACATTGTGCAAGGATGTTTTAAAGTAAGCCTTGCTCTTTAAGCAGCTGATGGCAAGAAGAAGCCCCATGGGCACCAGCAGCACTGCCATGGCCACTTCGTTGTAGAAAATGATGGGCCCCGCCAGCAGTAATCCCGCCAGCAGGCTACCCCCCACTTGCCTGGAGCTGTTGAGCTGTGGAACCGCAGCCGCAGCCAGGCAAAATAACCCAAGCGAACACAGGTTTGCCAAACTTCCTTGCAAAACCAGCATGATCCAGAGATGAGAGGTCGCTAAAAGGGCCTGGGTCGCAATTGCATAAAAAGGACTCATGCCTAAAAAGGCCCGGCAAATCGCGGGAAGAGCCAACAGAAAGCAACAAAAAGCAATGACGGCGGCGACCGTGAAGCTGACAAACGGATTTCCCCCGGTAATGCCCATGACCCCAGCCAGGAATATCTCCGCACCACGCCTGTAGGTGCGGCTGTAGGAGAGATCGAGGGTCACTGCATCGTGTGCCCAGTGGTCAACGCGTGGTATGACGGTGTCGCGCGCAGATCCTGTGTGCTGATGCTGGAGAATCTGAACTGCATTGTTGACATACTGAATTTCGTCTTGTCCAGCCGACAGAAAGCTGAGACCGTGATCCCGCGTCCCAATGGCAAGAAGCAGCAGCAGAGCGGCGGGTAAAACAAGAAAGGCTCGATGTGCCTTTACCCCGGCAACAACCGTTATGAGCTGATCCCGCCTGAGCCACGCGGTCACAATAAAGCTCAGACCGATCAACAGCGTGAGGGTAATGGGGCGTAGCGGAACAAGACGGACGCCTATTTCAAAAAGACCCAGCGATACAAAAGCGGTGAGTCCGACGACCGGAGCAATGAAGAACCCAAAGCCCAGATATTCGCGGGGAAGTAGCCAAAGCAAAACGGTCAGTCCACCTGCAAAAAGTACAAGAAGGGGTAAAGAAAAGCTCAATAGCGTGTGTATAACCATTAGCTGGCGATTTTCAGTTGGAGCAGGGGGAGCAAGAACGGAATTGTATCGCGGCAAGTTGGGCAAGGCAGCGGGGTCAAACGATGGCGCGGCGGCAAAGGACTTGTGGCTGATTGATTAAACTCAACGATCCTAAGCGAGTTGTGCAGTGAGCATTACTAAGGTCGCCTGTCAATCATGGCATCAAGGTGGGCGCAGAAAAAATCTGGTGCACTCATCTGTGAAATCTATAGAAAATCTCTTCTACAATTAACATCGTAAGATAGTGTTATCGCATCGCTGTCGCACAAAAAGTGAGAATTGATGCGAGTTTTCAGGACTTTTCAGGTTGGATTGATTAGAAATTTGGTGAAAACTCGCTTTCAGAATTGAGTAAGAGAAAATTAGGAGATTTTTCAGCTGCTTGTTAGTCACAAAAAAATACCAGGGCAAGTAATGCCAGTTGGAATCAGCTTGCTATTGAACCAGCGGATGATCCCAATGGAGTTGCCAATTGAAGCAAACCAATGGCGACCTGACTGACCACACTGAGAGAAAATCATCTTAAACTGGACCGTTATATGCTAAGTGTTCGTCAGAAAAGTTATCTATTATTGGCTGGTATCTGCATGATTCTTTACGGCTTTAGCGTACCGTATTCTATTGTGCATGAACCTCGTTTTGCGGGTAACAATGATTTTAAGGCGCATGCCCATTTTATGTTGGCTTATGCTGACGCTTTTGTTTCGGGGCAATGGATTCCACGCACAGTCACCTCTGCGACTATTTTTAACGATGCGGCATTGCCTGTGGCTGATGCGCCCACATTTCAATACTACGGCTTTTTTGAAGGTTTATTGGCATTGCCGTTTCACCTCCTGGGCTTCAAGCCTGCATTAGCGGCAGTGTCGGCTGTCATTCTTGCTCGCATTATTGGTGCGATTGCCATGTATGAGGCGTGCTTGCTTTTTGGTGCAACTCGGGCAGTCGCCATTCTTGCAAATCTTTCTTTTTTAATTTCGCCATATGTGATTAGCTGTTTCTATTCTCGTGGTGCCTTGGCCGAAAGTATTGCCCATAGTCTAATGCCTCTTATTTATTATGGATTTGCCCTGAGTTGGAGAGAGAAATATCAGCGATCAATTTTAATCTATTTCGCGGCATTTGCAGCCCTAAGCCTATGCCATAATATTTTTTTACTCTACGGAGCGATTCTTCATTTAATTCTACTTTTTTCTTCCTTTAAGTGGCGAGTCATTGTTGCAGGAGGAGTGGGTTCATTTTTAGGGGTTTTAATTACATCTTGGCAGTGGTTGCCGATGCAGCAGACGGTCGGAGAGACCGCGTTTGGAAGAATGTTGTCCTGGAAAATTCCTGATGTTATTGAGACGGAGACGCACTCTGCGTCTTGGTCCGGTGCTTTGGGGTTTCCACAACTCTTTTCAACATCTTGGGACTCGCAGGTATATAGTCATTATTTCACAATCGGCTTCTGGAGTTTACCCCTTATAGCCTTACTGATTTTTGTTCCCAAGGAGAAAAGACGATTAGCTTTTTCTATAATTACCGCAGGCATTGGTTTTTTGGCGTTAACTTTTGCGCCTATGTCGACCTATCTATTTCAAAACTGGCTTCCGGGATTTTTTAATGTTGTGCAGAACTCCTACCGTCTTATTAGCTTTGTGTCCTTGGCTTCAGCTTTTGCGCTTGCAGTCGCGTTCCCACTGATAAAAACGAGAGCGGTTTGGCTTTTTGCTTTGCTTGTAGTTGTAAGTCAAGTGCCGGTGATTTCAAACTACACGACACTGGTTAGACAAGAGGTGGTCTCTGTCGATGCAATTCGAGGTGCGCCAATTAACGCCTATTATTCCACGCCCCCTACTCATCGTCGTATCCGAGACCTAACTGGAATTTTAGACACATCGAATCTGTTTTCTGTTTCGTCTCCAAATATTCGTGAGTTTTCACTGCGGTTGGTTGGTTATCGATCGGCGTCGATCAATCCAGTCGTGGTGTATCTCGAGGAAATTATTGCTGACACACCCGAAAGGATGCAACGAGTTACACAGAAAATTGAAATAGCTACTAGTTTTGATATTTCATTTCAGCCTGTCGCAGTCCCGACTGAAATGAGCCTTTTTCGATTGGTCGCAGTCGATGCGGTGACCGGAGTTCCTGCGCAGATAGTTCCGCAAGGATTTTTTCTCTATGAAGGGAAAAAATCGCGGTATGTTGTTGCAGAGGATGTTCTCATCAAAAATTCAAGGGGCTACAGTCGAGAGTTTCAAGTTAATCCGTCTGCCGTTAAGGATCGAGAAACAATGAAAATTGATGGGGATTGGATAGTCGAACTGCCTATGACTTATAGTCGGCTGTTTCGGGCTTATCAGAATGATGAGCTTTTGGAAAGTTCTGTGGATTTCAATCACAGGATGAGAGTGAAGGTGAGTACCCTTCAGTCACCGGTAATTGTAAAATACCGTTTAGATGCTGATGCCATATGGCTGACATTTTCTGGATTTTTAGGTCTTATCTTGGTCCTAACGTGGAATCGATTTGTTTTCCCCCAAAAATATCGCCTTTCAAGGGTAATATAGAGTATATCTTTGATTTCTATTTTGGCAGGTGCCTATTTAAACGGATCAGGTCCACAGAGGGAATCTCACCCATGAATAAATCGAACAGGATTCAGATATGCGTGATTTCTCCAGGCTGATGAGGTCGTTTGCGACTACACCTGCAACCAGCCACCATGACTTGTTCATCGTCCTGGCTTTCTTTTTGGGCGGCAGCTGGTTTTTGTGGGACTCGACCTATTGGGCTGGCCTCGTCAATATGGGGAGCGCGCAATATGGGGATGCCGCCTTCTGGTGGAATGGCGCTTTGCATTTTGCGGAAGGCATTATCAAGGACAATCCCAATCTGGATTTCAGGATGGGTTATGCATTATTTGCCGGCCTGTTTGTCGCGGTTCTCGGCGGCAGCTTTCTCCTGTTTCACAAGTTATTGATCGCAGCTTTTCTGTTTGCGGCCTCCTTTTTATATTTCGCTTTAAAGCCAACACTTGGAAGAATCGCTGCAGCGGGCGCAACAGCACTGCTGATATTCAACCCCTTCACCGCAGAATGGCTGGCCATTTCCACATCTGACGGCATTGGCTTGATCCTCAACATGACTGCCTTGTCGTGTTTCATTTTCGGTCTGCGTCGCTCTCTGCATTTGGGATTTCTGGCGACATTTGGCGTGTTGCTGGCCACCGCATCGTTAACTCGCCCCCTGATGAGCCCGTTCATTGCCCCGGCCATACTGATTCTGGTTTTGCAGGGAACCGCGCCCTGGAAAAGGCGCATTCAGGGCTTGGCGGCTGTATTTGCTGCGTTCGCCCTGCCGACGGTTTTGTGGGTGATTGCCCTGCACAGCATCACGGGCTCATGGGCAATGGCCGGGCACGATTCCACCACCGTCTATGCCGCCAGCGATCCGCAAATACAGGTATGGAACGGTGCGATGTACACCAGGGTGGAAGACTCGGCCAAAAGCCGGAACCAGACCCAGAAACCCACTGCCGATCAGTTGAGTAAGGAGTTCTGGCTGCTCACGAAAGACAATTACGTATTGCATTCTGGTTATCACGTTTCCCGCCTGATTCCCCACACCCTGGACATAGCCGTCTTTTCGAGCCAGAACACCTCCAAAAAGGACCGCATGTGGCAGGGCATCCGGCTGGCAATCCTGTTGGCCACTGTCGCGGCTCTTGTGATTGCCGCCATAGCCCGAAGGCACTGGTTGGGAGCCGGCTTGGTCGGCGTGATCGGTCTTTTGGCTGCCCTTCTGCCTGTGGGCCAGACAACACTGATTCTGGCCGGTGCACTTTTGCTGCCGCTTGGCCTTTTCCGGCGCAAGGCGGATCACACTTACGCCGTCTTTGTGCTTTATTGGTGGGTGGGTGTGGCGGTGCTTTATCTCGTCGGGGGAACATGGGGGCCACCGCTGGGCGCGGCGCATGACATGAATGCGCTGGGTTATCGCCTGGGATCCCAGTTTTTCTTTGTCAACGATTTGATTACTCTTTCAATGCTGGGACTTATCTCCACGCTGCAATTGCCCTTTTTCCAGTCGTCCCCAGACTTATCTGTAAACACTGACGGGTGGGAGGGGGCAGGGGCGCCAAAGGGTGGGTCCTCCACCGGGGCAGCGCGCGCGCTTTCCTGGGCAACCTACTTTTTTATATCGATACTGGCATTCATAGGTGTTGCTGGCGCCAGCGTGGTCGGCTACCGGGCCTGGCAAAAAAACAATGGGGTTCCCACTCCCTTTCCGCCTACCCAGCAAGTCCAGGCATGGTTACAGGCGAATCAAGCCAAATTGCATATGGCCACTCCGACGGAAATCCTGTTGGACATATCGGATCTGAACAAGAAAATTGGCAGCACGGGACACGGAGGCACTGCCTCGCCCTACATTATCTTTAACGGTGGCATGAGCGACTTCATCTGGAACCTGGACAGGCAGATGCGCAGCCAGGCTATTGTTTACCTGCAGAACAATATCTCTCCGTTCACGATGTTTCCAAATCTTGTGTATGTGGAATTTCCATCACATCTGGACGAGCCGGCATGGGTGAGAAAACAGGGGGCATGGGTGGTCAGGCGGCTGGTTGACCTGCCTTCCAAAAGTAATCTTCCGTTCTATTTTTCTGAAACGTCAGTCAAGGCATTCATACCTCTTTCCGCAGACAAGACCCGGTTCGACGTTTCTGCGGCGCAGATATTTCCTTTGCAGAAATATGCCTCGCAACTTTATGCTGCTGGTGACCTGAAAGTGCTGAATGGGGCGCTGGAATGGGACTTCAGTTCCGGTACCGAAAAATATTCGCGCAGGTTTTTACTTAAACGCCCAGCTGCAGGCAGCTCTTCAGAGTCCATCGCGCTTGAGCTGGATCTGTCAAAAATGACGGGTACACGTTCCTTGAGTTTTAAATGGATGCTGGAAAGAGCAGCAAACAACGCGCAGCCACTTCCCTCGCCGACTTTAAAAGTGGTGGGTGAATCAGGTGCGCCAGCTAGTCTGGACAAGAATCCTGACTATTATTCAGGCCTTGCTCCCAAGGCCGCAGAGGCCATGCAGACAGTCAAAATCGATCTCACGCAAAGCAGGCATAACAAGCTGAAGTTGGCTTTAGACGGTTTAATGCCGGATGATAAGATATGGTTTTATGAATTTAATATGCAATCCGATGACTTTCTCCGCTGATGACAACGTGATTGCGATGAGGCAGGATTTTTCTGCCGCCATCTGAAATTCATGCCTGTCTGACGAAGTGAAGAAAACCCTGCTAAAGGTGGCGGTGTCGCTGCTGCTGATTGCCGTCCTGCTCCACGGAGCGGATGTCCCGGGCCTGATTACCCGGTTTCATGGCATCAATCCCTGGTACCTCCTGCTTGCCGCCCTGGTGATGTTTTTGCTTGCGTTTGCGCATGCCGCTCGCTGGGCCGCCATCATTCGGGCAAATGGCGGAAGGATGAGGTTTGCGACCTCACTCAAGCTGGTGTTCGAGGGCTATTTTTTCAGCCAGGCGCTGCCGTCGTCGATAGGCGGGGACGCCATGCGAATATGGCAGGCCCATCGGTCTGGATTGAGCCTGGGAACGGCGCTGAATACCGTCGTTCTGGACCGCCTGATTGCGCTTGCCGCCCTGCTCATCATGACTGCCGTGGCGCTGCCTTGGCTTACCGATCTGGTCGTTGATCCGGCCTTGCGCTGGGCCATCGTGCTTGTGCTCGTCGGCGGAGCAGGCGGTTTCGCCGCACTGCTTGTCCTGAACCGTTTGCCAGAATTTGTTTTTCGATGGAAAGTCGTCCGGGCAGCCCTGCAACTTTCAGAGGCCGCGCGGAAAACCTTGCTCAATGCCAGCTCGGGCAGCCTTACGCTGGTGCTGTCGGTCGGGGTTCATGTGGGCGTGGCCCTGGTGGTATTCATACTGGCTGGCGCCTTGGGCGTCAGGGTAAGCTTGGCGCACTGTATCATTCTGGTGCCGCTGGTGATGCTGGTCACACTGCTCCCGATATCGATAGCCGGCTGGGGGGTGCGCGAGGGCGCCATGGTGGTAGCCCTCGGCTTGATTCAGGTGTCCCGCAGCGATGCGCTTGCAGTGTCGGTGCTTTTTGGTGCGACCTTGCTGGTCACCAGCCTGCCCGGGGGGGTGCTCTGGTGGCGAACCAACCATCCGGCATCCGCCTCAGTTGCACATCCGAAAAATTAGCATAACCCTGGCCCCGACAACCGATGACAAACGAAACCATTACGGATAACCTGTCCGCCAGAAAAAGGGCGATTCACGATCTGGCAGACCGCCAGGCTCCCGAGCGTGACCGCTGGGTCGCTCGTAATTCCTTTTATTACGAAGAAGACCTCCGTTACATGCGGTTCCTGATCCCGGAGGGGCTGAAGGTTCTGGATTTGGGTTGTGGCAACGGGCGCTTGCTCGCCGCACTCAATCCAGCGCACGGCGTCGGTGTTGATTTCAGCGCCAACCTGATTTCCATCGCCAGGGAAAAACACCCGCACCTAGAGTTTCATGAGGGTGATGTAGAAAATGCCGGTGTCATCGCCCGACTGAGCGGGCCATTTGACGTCATCATCCTGTCCGACACGATCGGCTCACTGGAAGACTGTCAGACCACGCTTTCACAGTTGCAGCATCTGTGCACGCCGGATACGCGGCTCATCATTGCGTACTACTCGCGCATGTGGGAGCCGGTCCTGGGTGTTGCGAAAAGTCTCGGCTTGCAGATGCCGCAAGGTCAGCAAAACTGGCTGTCCACGGAGGATATCTCCAACCTTCTTGACTTGAGTGATTTTGAGGTGGTCAAGCGGGAGTGGCGACAACTGTTGCCCAGGCGGCTGCTGGGCCTTGGCTACCTTGTCAATCGCTACATTGCACCGATTGCCGTGATCCGGCGCGCCTGCCTGAGAAACTACATCGTGGCGCGTCCCGTGGCGAATCGGCAGCGGACGCCCATGTCGGCGACTGTTCTTGTGCCCTGTCGTAACGAGCGCGGCAATATTGAAGCGGCTGTACAGCGTATCCCGCGGTTCTGCGAAGACATCGAGATACTGTTTGTCGAGGGGCATAGCCAGGACGGGACGCTGGAGGAAATCCAGCGGGTTATCCTGGCTTATCCCAATCTCGACATCAAGGTTCTCGTCCAGGACGGAAAAGGCAAAGGCGACGCGGTTCGCAAGGGCTTTGCGAATGCGCGGGGCGAAGTCCTGATGATTCTGGATGCGGACCTGACAATGCCGCCAGAAGCGCTGCCAAAATTCTACGAGGTGCTTGTTTCGGGCAAAGGCGAATTTGTCAATGGTTCGCGCCTGGTTTACCCCATGGAGCAGGAGGCCATGCGTTTCCTCAACCTGCTGGCCAACCAGGTGTTTTCATGGTTGTTCAGCTGGCTGCTGAACCAGCGCTTCACCGACACGCTTTGCGGCACCAAGGTTCTGACGAAGAGGCATTACGAGCAGATTGCAGCCAACAGAAGCTATTTCGGCGACTTTGACCCTTTCGGCGACTTTGACCTGATCTTCGGGGCTTCCAAGCTCAATCTCAAAGTTGTTGAAATCCCCATTACCTATGCCAGTCGGCAGTACGGTGAGACCCAGATATCCCGCTTTAGGCATGGGCTGATGTTGTTGAGAATGGTGGTTTTCGCCTTCAAGAAGTTGAAAGCGTTTTGACGGCTCAATTGGTACTTAAAAATGACTGACGACATCACTCAGCACCAGATTGAAATTCAGGAAAATCGCAATCACTGGCAGAGCAAACCACTGCTGGGGAAGATCTATCAGCGATTTTATGAAGCAATTCAGGCCCGGCTCCAGCCTGGCGTGACACTGGAGCTCGGCTCCGGAATTGGGCAAATCAAAAACTTCATCCCTGATTGCATCACCTCTGACCTGTCTCCCAACCCGGGCATTGACCGGGTTGAGTCAGCTTATGCGCTTTCATTTGAAAACCAAGCCTTAAATAACATTATCCTTTTTGACGTGTGGCATCACCTGGAGTACCCGGGGGCTGCGCTTCGGGAGTGCCATCGCGTGCTTGCGCCAGGCGGGCGTGTGATCATCTTTGAGCCGGCGATGGGATGGATTCCACGGGCGGTGTATGGCTTGTTCCACCATGAGCCACTTGGTTTTGGGGAAAGCATCAACTGGGAGCCACCAGCTTCCCTGGACCTGGCAAACGCGCCCTATTTTGCTGCCCAGGCCCGTGCCTGGCGAATCTTTCGGGGTGGTGAAGGCGCGAGTCACCTTGCAGGATGGCGGGTGAGTGAATGCGCATCGTGGTCTGATCTGGCTTACCTGGGGAGCGGCGGGTTTTCGAAGCCTTCCATGTATCCGGCTTTCCTGCTTCCCTGGATTGAGCGACTTGACCGTTTGCTGACGCGGATTCATCGGTCCACCTTTTCAGCGCGCATGCTTGTGGTGCTGGAGAAGAAATAACCCCGACTTCCACCGGGATGGGTTGCCGGCAAGACTACGCAGACCTCATGCGAATATCTAACTTGAACAGGATTGATTTTATGAAACCAGACGTGGCGGGCCACGAATTTCGGGTGCTGCGGCGCAAAGGTCAGGCGGGCGAGGCGGAACAAGCCGGTGCGCCTGCATTGCAGGATGGCGGTATCAGCGTACCCGTAGTGTCATCATGAAGCGAGCTTTCCAGACCTGCGTTTTGTTCGCCTACAGGGTTGTGCGATCAACGGGCTTTCTTTCGACCGCCTGGGGCCGCTGGCTTTCCGAGACGGCCTATGCCCGCTACAAAACCATCTTCGAACCCAGCGTTGACCATCTGCGGTTTCTGGTTCGTCCGGGCTCAACCATTGTCGATGTGGGAGCCAACGTCGGGTTCTTTACCTTGAAGTTCTCCAAATGGGCGTCTGACGGCGGCCGTGTCCTCGCCATTGAGCCAGAGCCTGTAAACCTTGATGCCCTCAAGCGTGCCGTCGCAAGAAGCGGATCGACGAACGTTGATGTGATTCAGGCCGCAGCCGCCGAGAAAGAGGGCGAACTTTTCCTCTCCCTCAATCCGCTCAATCCTGCCGATCACCGACTGGCGGAGCAAGGTATTGCGATCCGCGCCGTGACGATTGACGGCCTGATGCAGGAGCGGGGGTGGCCCGTTGTATCGCTGATCAAAATTGATGTTCAGGGGGCCGAGCCGCGCACGCTGGCGGGAGCCCGCGAAACGATTGCCCGCTTCAATCCCGCCATATTCATCGAGATTGACGACAAGGCATTGCGCGAGGCCGGGTCGTCTGCCGATGATCTGATCGAATCGCTGCGTGCCCAGGGCTACCAGATGTACGGCGCTGAAAAAGGCGCGCTCGATGCGCCCCTTTCCAACGAAGAGTCCAGGCTCAGGTGCAGGGATATGGGGTATGCGGACTTTATTTTCATGCACGGACATCCACAGAAGGGGGCCAGATGATAGATATCTCGCTCATCGTTCCTGTCTATAAGGAAGAAGCCAATATCCGGCCCTTTCTCGCCAGAGCCGAGAAAGTGTTCGAGAAGATGGGGAAAAGCTACGAAATCATCTTCACCCTCGATCCTTCCCCGGACCGGACGGAGGAGGTGATCCTCGACGAGATCAACCGAAACCAGAACGTCAAGCTGATGGTGTTCTCGCGCCGTTTTGGACAACCTGCGGCCACCATGGCGGGCATTCTGGGCTGCACCGGTGCCCATTGTGTGGTGATTGATGTTGACCTGCAGGATCAGCCCGAGCTCATCGAGCAGATGTATCTCAAGCTGGGCGAAGGCTACGAAGTGGTTTACGCCAAGCGGCGTTCTCGCCAGGGAGAAACACTGGTTAAACGTGTGATTTCCCATGTTGGTTATACGCTGATCAACAAGCTCAGCGATGTGCAGATCCCCCGCAACACGGGGGACTTCCGCATCATGACTCGGCGAGTGATCGAAGAGCTGCGGCGGCTCAATGAGAGCCACGGTTTTCTGCGGGGCCTGGTGGCCTACGTCGGCTTCAAGCAGACGTTTATCGAATACGACCGGGATGAACGTTATGCGGGGCAGGGCAATTACAACCGTCTGACCGGTTCGCTCAAGATAGGCCTCAATGGCCTGATCAGCTTCAGCTCCAGGCCCTTGTTCGTCATGTCCGTGGGCGGCTTCGTTCTGGCCGGTCTGAGTTTTCTGCTCGGTGCCTGGTATGTGGTGCAGAAAATCATGGGCATCGATTTGACCCCGGGGCTTTCCACGACTGTATTGGTGGTGACATTCTTCGCCGGCGTACAACTGCTCGGTCTCGGCCTGATTGGGGAATACGTCGGGCGGATTTACGACGAAGTCAAGCGACGGCCCATGTACATTGTGGACCGGAAGGTGAATTTTTCAGGGACGGATTCCAGTTCGAAGCCCGACAGCTAGGAAACGGTGGTGAAGAAGGTCGCCATTCTCCAGTCCAACTACGTCCCGTGGAAGGGGTACTTTGACATGATTGCGGCCGTCGATGAGTTCATCCTCTACGATGACATGCAGTACACCCGGCGCGACTGGCGCAACCGCAATCAGATCAAGACCCCGCAGGGGGTGCAATGGCTGACAGTTCCCGTTCTGGTCAAAGGCAAATACCACCAGAGAATCAGGGATACCGGGATCGATGGATCTGACTGGGCAGCGGCGCACTGGAAAGCGCTGGCGCAGAACTATAGACGCGCCCCCTTTTTTGACGAGATCGCGGCCTGGCTTGAACCGCTTTATCTGGCTGAGTCCTACACACACCTGTCCCCGATGAACCGCCGCTTCATTGAGGCGATCTGCGCCTACCTCGGCATCCGTACGACGATCAGTAATTCGTGGGACTACCCCCTGCTGGATGGAAAAACAGAACGCCTGGCCGATCTTTGCGTCCAGGCGGGTGCGGCAGAATACATTTCCGGGCCCGCGGCGAAAGATTACATCGATGAAAATGTATTCAAGGAGCGCGGTATTCAACTCACCTGGTTTGACTATGCAGGCTACCCCGAATATCCGCAGCTGTGGGGCGATTTTTCCCACGGAGTCAGCATTCTCGATCTGCTGTTCAACTGCGGCAAAGACGCGCCCCGCTATATGAGGTACCTAAGCGCATGAAGCTGTCCATTGTTGCAACCCTCTACCAGTCGGCGCAATACCTCACCGGATTTCACCGGCGGGCCAGTGCTGCGGCCAGGCAGCATGCCGGGGAAGATTACGAAATCATTCTGGTGAATGACGGGTCGCCGGACAACAGCCTCGCCTTGGCCATCGAACTTGGCAAGTCCGATCCACACGTCGTGGTCGTCGACCTTTCACGCAATTTCGGTCACCACAAAGCCATGATGACCGGTTTGGCTCACACAACAGGAGAGAGGGTGTTCCTGATCGACAGCGATCTTGAGGAGCAACCGGAATGGCTGTTCAGCTTTAGCAGCCAAATGGATGGCGAAGCATGCGATGCCGTCTACGGCATTCAATCAAAGCGTAGAGGAGGATGGCTGGAAAAAATCACTGGCGGCCTTTTTTACCGGGTGTTTCGCGTTCTGACTGGAATAGCGCAACCGAACAACATCGTCACTGCAAGACTGATGTCCCGTCGTTATGTGGATGCCCTGTTACTGCATCAGGAGCGTGAGCTGAATATCGGTGGCCTTTGGATCATTACCGGATTCAAGCAATGCCAGCAGGCCGTGCAAAAGCTGTCTTCAAGCCCAACGACCTATTCTTTAGCAAAAAAATTCAGCCATCTTGTCAATGCAGTGACATCGTTCAGCAGCCTGCCGCTGGTGTTTACTTTTTACTCGGGGCTGTTGATATCGATTTCAGCGCTAGCTTATATCCTGCACCTGAGCGTCAGATATTTTTTTGTCGCATCGCCACCAGATGGCTATACATCCATCATTGCCTCGATATGGCTATTTTCTGGATTGATTATTTTCTTCATTGGTGTGCAGGGAGTCTATATTTCCAAAATATTCTCCGAAGTCAAGCAACGGCCGTACACCATAATTCGCGGTGTCTACAAACAGCCACCGGACAAGAATTCCCTCAATGACCATGATGCCCAATAACTTCCCATCAGCGTCGTATGGCATTCTTCAGCAGACCCAGCCGGGCAGTTCCCTGGATGAAGCTGTAGAACAAGTCAAGAACCTTGGTTATGCAATCTTGGATTCCGGCTTGACGGCGCCTGAACTCAAACGCTTTTCCGAAGAGTTTGATCGAACGTTTGAAGACTATGTAAAGACATATGGAGAGGCCAGGCTCAGAACTGCCAATGAATACCACACCATTCGTTCGCCCCTGACACATGGCAGTGAGTTATTTCTGAAACTTGCGCTGAACGAAAATCTGCTGGCCGCGTTAAAAAAGCTGATCGCTGGCAAATTCATCCTCAATCAACAGAATGGCATTATCAATCCTCCTCAGGAAACCTACAATCAGAGCGCATGGCACCGGGACCTTCCGTATCAGCACTTTGTTTCAACACGGCCGATCGCCATCAATGCCTTGTTCTGCGTTGACGATTTCACTCGCGACAATGGGGCAACCTATGTACTCCCTGCGTCGCACAAGGCGGAAGCTTTCCCAACGTCCAGTTATGTGCAAAAGAATGCAATCCAGGTGGAGGCCAAAGCCGGGTCCTTTCTTTTGTTGGACTGCATGATATTCCACGCAGGCGGATACAACACCACCAATGCTCGCCGACGAGCTGTCAATCATCTGTACAACATCCCGTATTTCAGACAGCAGATCAATATCCCCATGAATATGAAAAACCAAATGCTGTCGGCCGAGACAAAGAGCCTTTTGGGATTCGACGAGGTAGAAAGCGATTCGATCGAAAAATATCTCTCAATCCGTGCCAGCAAGATATCCTGAAATATTCTGCACTAACATGCGGCCTGACTCAACTTGCCCTCAATACCCATCCATCTACACATGAATGCTAATCCATATTGCTGTCCGCAAACCCGGGCAATTCTAGAAACTCTGGACTCAGGGTTGGTGAGAGCTGATGGTTTGCTTTATCCCTATCTCAGCGTCACTCATGAAAGAAAAATCCCTGTTTTTGTAGATGAAAAAATGCTTTTGGGTGGAGATAAGGTTTCCAGAGCCATGTACAGGAAGGATGATGCGGAGTCGACCTACGAAAACTTTCTTGCCTGGCTTTTTCAGACCTTTGACCAGGACGAGGCGGCATTCAGAAACTCGCTGATTCAGAAACTGAATTTGAAGGAAGGCGACCGGGTGCTTGTCACAGGATGCGGTCTCGGGGACGATATTGAGTGCATCTTTCTAAAAATTGGCTCCAAGGGAAAAGTTTTTGCCCAGGATATCTCTGACCTCATGGTTGCTGCAACTGCAAGAAAACTCTCGGGTCCTGACAGCAATTCACTGTACAGAGATAATCTGCACCTGAGTGTTTCAAATGCTTCCCTGTTACCTTACCAGGACGCGTATTTTGATGCTGCCTTCCATTTTGGAGGAATCAACCTGTTTTCCGACATGGGGGCCGCTATTCATGAAATGGCACGGGTGGTCAAGATTGGTGGAAAAGTCGTTATTGGTGACGAGGGCGTTGCCCCCTGGCTCCAGAACAATGAATACGGAAAAATCGCCATTTGTAATAACAAGCTGTGGGAGTCTGAGGCGCCGCTGTCACAATTACCTCCCAATGCTGCCAATGTAAATTTAACCTGGGTCCTGGGCAACTGCTTTTATGTCATTGATTTCGAGGTTGCAAGCTCTCTGCCTTTTATGAATATTGACATTCCACACAAAGGAACTCGGGGAGGCAGTATGCGCAAAAGATACTTTGGGCAGTTGGAAGGGGTTGCACCTGATCTTAAGGCTCAAATTGAGCTTGCAGCATCAAATGCAGGCATCAGTAAAAGCGACTGGGTGGAGCAAATAATAGAAAAAGCATTGGCAGATAGAAGCGTTATATAGTATTCAAAAATGGAAGATATAATGCTTTTAGGTGTTCTTCGATAAAATTATGAAAAAGTCTAATACTGACCTTTTAGTTTCCATCTCTGAATATTATTCGGATAAATTGACTCAGTATGGTGAAACTGCTCGCGGGGTTGACTGGAATGGTGAAGAAGGCCAATTTTTGCGATTTCGGCAACTCGAAAAAGTCATCGACAATTCTGGGCATTTTTCAGTAAATGATTTGGGCTGCGGTTACGGTGCCTTGTGTGATTACTTGGTCCGACAGTATGGGGAGCTGAGATACACGGGAATTGATATAGCCGAGAACATGATTCACGCAGCTGAGGTTCGTTTCAAGGACAACGAGAAGGCGCGGTTTGTTTGCTCTGGTGCGCCTGATCAGGTTGCGGACTACGGCATTGCCAGCGGCATCTTCAATGTCCGCCTGGACCGTTCCGATGCCGAGTGGCAAGACTATCTGGTAGCCACCCTGGATGTGCTTGATCGCACCAGCCGCTCAGGCTTTTCCTTCAACTGTCTGACGTCCTACTCCGATGAGAAGCTGAAGCGTGACTATCTTTATTATGCGGACCCGTGCTTGCTCTTCGATCTTTGCAAGCGCCGCTATTCCCGGAACGTCTCTCTGCTCCACGACTACGGGCTGTATGAGTTCACCATTCTGGTGAGGAAGTCGCCTTGAAAAACCGTCTGGTCATCTTTGGCGCAGGCGACATAGCTCAACTTGCGCATTTCTATTTCAGCTCGGATTCAGAATACGAAGTGGTTGCCTTTGCTGTTGATTCGGCGTATCTGAAGGACACAACTTTTTGTGGCCTTCCAGTCATTGCTTTTGAGGAAATCACCACGCAGTTTCCCCCGCAGCATTGCGATATTTTTGTTGCCCTCAGCTATGCCAGACTGAATGCGGTTCGCAAAGAAAAGTATCTGGCCGCAAAAGCAATCGGATACCGATTGGCCAGCTTCGTCAGTTCGGGGGCCACGGTGCTGAATGATGGGCGCATTGGCGAGAACTGTTTCATTCTGGAAGACAACACTGTTCAGCCCTTCGTCACCATTGGCAACAACGTGACCCTCTGGAGCGGAAATCATATTGGTCACCACTCCACGATCAGGGATCACTGCTTTATTTCTTCGCATGTGGTTGTGTCTGGCGGCGTTGAGATTGGTGAGCAATGTTTTATAGGGGTGAATGCCACGCTGCGTGACCATATCAAGATCGGTGACCGATGTGTGATTGGCGCCGGCGCCTTGCTTCTTGCAGACGCAGCGCCTGAGGGTGTTTACATGGGCACAGGCACGGAACGCTCGAAGATTCCGAGCACACGATTGCGCGGAATATGAAAAAACGATGGAGAAAGTTGGGACTTCTATATTCCGCTGGCGGCCTCAAGCGACATCCTAAACTTGTCTCTCATGCAGCAAACCCTTTGCCGATACACATGCAGGGTGATGTCTATCGCGTTTTTTTCAGCGGCCGGGATGCTGAAAATCGATCCTCCGTAGGCGCTGTTGATATCGATATCGTTCGGCGCAAAGTCATTGAGGAGCATGTCCATCCTGTTTTTGAGCATGGTCCTGCAGGAAGTTTCTATGCGGATGGCGTGAGCATCGGCAATTGCTATGAAGTTAAGGGTGTGACCTACATGTTGTTCATGGGGTGGCAGCGGCCCAAAGATGGTCACTGGCGGGGAGATATCGGACGCTTGATCGTGGCATCAGATTTGACGCTTAAGCTGGATAGTGAGATACCACTCATGGGGGCTGATACCACAGACCCCATCAGCCTTTCCTACCCATGGGTTCAAGCCAATGTTTCTGGCGGCTACAGCATGTGGTACCCATCCACAAAGACATGGGATGCTGGTAATGGAGAAATGCTCGCAGTTCTCAACTTTGCTTCCTCAACCGATGGGCATGTTTGGGAGCGCCAGGGCTTGGCCGTTCCTTATGAGCTTGGCAAGGCACAGGCGTTTTCCCGACCCAATATTTTTGGAGATTCCGTAACCGGCTACGAAATGTGGTTTTCTTACCGGAGTGGTAGCGGTGAGAGCTATCGGATTGGTTACGCGACAGGCAAAGATGAAAAAACCTGGGCGCTGGCGCTGGACAATGCGGGCATTGATGTTTCCTCGACCGGCTGGGATTCAGAAATGATTGAATATCCCTATGTGTTTGACCACAAAGGTCAACGCTACATGCTGTACAACGGAAACGGCTATGGTCTATCGGGATTCGGTTTGGCGGTGCAGGAACTTGACCCCAAATAGCTTCGGAAATAACGTGAAGAACTATTTACTACTTCTGCCTATCGTGTTTCTGGTTGCAGCCGGGCAACTGATCATAAAGTGGAGAACAAATACGTCCCCGCTAGAAGCCGGGATAACATTTTTACAACATATCATCCGGTTTTTTACTGATCCAGTCATCCTGTTTGCCTACACAGCGACACTCGTGTCGAGTTTCGCTTGGTTGTATGCGCTCACACGAATACCGTTAACGGTAGCATTCCCACTTTACATAGGAGGTACTTACGCCTTGGTTTTATTGGGGGGCTGGTACTTTTTAGCCGAGACGATGAGCATCAACAAAGCCATCGCCATTTCGCTCATCTTGGGCGGAATTGCGTTGGCAATATTCTCAGATGCATAGCCTCATGCTAGTGAATCGCCCCGTATTTTGAGGAGGCTCAAATCTCTGAGAGGATTGAGCCATGAACAAGTCAAACAAGTTTTCACCGGAGGTCCGGGAGCGTGCGGTGAGGCTGGTGCAAGAGCACCGAGGCGAGTACCCCTCGCTATAGGCTGCCGTTGAATCCACTGCACCGAAGATCGGCTGCGTGCCGCAGACCTTGCTGGAATGGGTCAAGCGCGTGGAGGTCGATACAGGGCTGCGCGACGGCGTCACGACCACTGAGGCGCAGCGTGTGAAGGAGCTGGAGCGCGAGAACAAGGAATTGCGCCGGGCCAATGAGATTCTCAAGACGGCCAGCGCGTTTTTCGCCCAGGCGGAGCTCGACCGCCGACTCAAGAGCTAAAGACGTATATCGACAGTCATCGTGATGTGTACGGGGTCGAGCCGATCTGCAAGGTCTTGCAGATTGCCCCGTCGTGTTACCGACGCCACGCAGCCCAAATGCGCAACCCGGCGATGCGCTGTGCAAGGGCCCATCTTGATGACACCCTGATTCCAGACATTCAAAGAGTCTGGCGGGTCAACGTGCAGGTCTACGGCGCCGATAAGGTCTGGAAGCGGATGCGGCGTGAAGGCATTGCCGTGGCCCGCTGCACGGTTGAGCGGCTCATGCGCTACCTGGGCCTGCGTGGTGTACGCCGCGGCAAGGTGGTGCGCACCACCGTCGGCGACGCCAACGCCCCCTGCCCACTGGACCGCGTGAACCGGCAGTTCAAGGCAGATCGGCCCAACCAGCTGTGGGTATCGGACTTCACCTACGTCTCAACCTGGCAAGGCTGGCAGTACCTGGCCTTCGTGATTGACGTTTGGACTTGACCCGTTTCAATAGACACCTGATAAGGTCGAAATTGAAGAGGAGAGAAAGTCATGAAGAGAGTCAGCTACACGGCCGAATTCAAGGCTGAGGCAGTCAAACAAGTCATTGAGCGGGGCCACGGCGTGGTGGAAGTTGCCAACCGGCTCGGGGTGTCGGACAAAAGCCTGTACCTGTGGGTCAGGCAGGCCAAGGAGCGGCAAGGTGCGGGTAGTGGTGAAGCCGCGTCACTGAAGGGTGAGATTGCCCGGCTCAAAGCCGAACTCAAGCGCATCAGCGAGGAGCGCGATATCCTAAAAAGGCCGCCGCGTACTTTGCCAAAGTGTCCGGGTGAGGTACGCATTCATGGCCGAACACCACGGACAGTTCCGTCTCAAGAGCATGTGTCGGGTGCTGCGGGGTCAGCGCAGCGGGTACTACGCCTGGAAGGCAGCACCGAAGTCGCTGCGAGCCCAAACCGATGAAGCCTTGACGACAGCCATAAAGCAGGCGTTTGAAGACAGCGAGGGCATCTACGGCAGCCCACGCATCCTGCGCGATCTGCGGGAGGCTGGCGTGCGATGCGGGAAGAAGCGCGTTGCGCGGCTCATGCTGGCGGCCAAGCTGCGTTCAGTGCGTGGCTACAAGAGCCTGCGCTACCGCACAGGCAAACCTGCGGTGGCGGCACCGAACCGGCTGCAGCGACAGTTCACCGTGGCGCACCCCGACCAGGTCTGGGTCACAGACATCACCTACCTCCGTACCCATGAGGGCTGGCTGTATCTGGCCGTGGTGATTGATCTGTACTCACGGGCAGTCGTGGGCTGGTCGATGAAACCGCGGATGGCAACAGAGCTGGTACTTGATGCCTTGACCATGGCGGTGTGGCGCAGAAGGCCCAAGGCTGAGGTGATCATTCATTCGGACCAGGGCAGCCAATTTGCCAGTGATGACTTCAACCGCTGGTGCAAAGACAACGCTTTGCTGCCCAGCATGAGCCGGCGGGGCAACTGCTGGGATAACGCGGTGGCGGAATACTTCTTCAGCAGCCTGAAGAAGGAAAGAATCAAACGTCAGATCTATCGAACACGGGACGATGCCAAGTCAGACGTGTTCGATTACATCGAGAGTTTCTACAATCGAGTCCGCAGGCACAGTCATCTTGACCTGCTGAGCCCGCTGGCATTCGAGCAGCTTCGCACTGGAAGCTGAAATGTGTCTACGAAAGCGGGTCAAGTCCAGGCGCCAGAGCAGTTCCATGCGAACGGACTTCGTGCTCGATGCGCTGGAGCAAGCCTTGTACGACCGCCAACCCGAGCGCACCGACGCGCTGATTCACCATAGCGACAGGGGATCGCAGTACGTGTCCATTCGGTACAGAGAACGCCTGGCCGAGGCGGGCATTGAACCATCGGTAGGCAGCCGGGGTGACAGCTACGACAACGCTCTGGCGGAAACCATCAACGGCCTGTACAAGGCCGAATTGATCCATCGCAGAGCGCCTCGGAAGACCAAGGAATCGCTGGAACTTGCAACGCTCGAATGGGTGTCTCGGTTTAACTACCACCGACTGCTGGAGCCCATCGGATACATTCCCCCTGCCGAAGCTGAAGAAAATTACTATCGGCAATTAGCCAGTCAGGCCGCAATGTCGGTCTGACTTAACCCAACGGGCCTCCTCCATACCCGGGGCGATTCACCAAGACAGGGGAACCCCAAAACCAGCCAATGAGTACACTTATCCACAGTTGCCAATTCGAAAAACAGCTACCCGCCCTGGGTCAATATTCAATCGGCAGGATGGGTCAACTTTCAATCGGCGCCGACAGGGGAATCTCATTGCAGCAGTTCCCTGCTAGTACTTCGTTTGCACAAAAGCTCTTAACCACAGATGTCCTTGGTACAATTTTATCTTGCGTAGCTCAAAAACTGACAATGAATCATAGTCAAACACCTAAATTGCCGTCTGAGCGAAGCTTTGGCGCCTTGTTCTCAGCCGTGTTTATCGCCTTAGGGGCTTACTGCTTTGTGAAAGGCTGGAGTCCGAATGTTTGGATTGGGTGGCTGGTTGCCAGTGCTTTGGTCGCTGTTTTCACCATTTTTTCCCCACGCCTTCTTATCCCCTTTAACAAGGCATGGCAAAAATTAGGCGAGCTATTAGGGAAAATAGTCAATCCGATTGTCCTTGGCTTCATGTTCTTTGGACTTTTAACTCCAATAGCTCTTATAGCTCGCCTAGCCGGCCGAGACGAACTGAGACTGAAACGCCAATCTAAAACCTCCTACTGGATTGAACGCTCCCCACCTGGGGTAGAGCCGGAATCGTTTAAGAATCAATTTTGAACCATATGATCGATTTAATTAAAGAGCTTTGGATTTTTCTGCGTGCCCGCAAGAAGCTGTGGCTTGCACCAATAATCTTCCTAATGCTAATCCTTGGTGCCTTACTGATTGCAGCGCAAGGCTCTATTTTTGCACCATTCATTTATACGCTCTTCTGATGCGAGTACTCGGTTTTTCCGCGTATTATCATGATTCAGCTGCATGTTTGGTAGTTGATGGTGAAATTGTTGCCGCGGCTCAGGAAGAGCGCTTTACGCGTAAAAAACACGACTCCAACTTCCCAGTTAATGCCATTAACTATTGTTTGGCGCAAGCGCAGTTGGTTCCCGAAGACCTCGACTTTGTCGTTTTCTATGACAAGCCCTTTCTGAAGTTTGAGCGATTATTTGAAACGTATTTGGCTTATGCCCCAAGGGGCTTTAAAAGCTTTGCCACATCCCTTCCTGGCTGGTTAAAAGACAAACTCTTTCAGAAGTCAGTAATTACAAGTGCCCTAGCGGAAAACTATGGTGAGAAAAGAGCTTGGTCTGACCGGTTACTATTTTCAGAACATCATCTGAGTCACGCTGCATCCGCATTTTTCCCTTCGCCGTTTGAAGAGGCCGCAGTCCTCACGATGGACGGTGTCGGCGAATGGACGACTACTTCACTAGCGATCGGAAAAGGTAATCAGCTTCAAACATATAAAGAGATCCACTTTCCACACTCGCTGGGGCTGCTGTATTCCGCTTTTACTTACTACACTGGTTTCAAGGTTAATTCAGGGGAATATAAGGTGATGGGGCTAGCCCCGTATGGTGAGCCAAAGTACGTTAAGCTGATCAAGGATCACCTGATCGATATAAGAGAAGACGGCTCTTTCCATTTAAACATGGATTACTTTAATTACTGTACTGGCTTAACCATGACCAATGAGCGGTTTGATGGGCTCTTTGGGGGGCCAGCTCGAAAACCCGAGGCCATTCTTACGCAGCGGGAGATGGACCTGGCCGCTTCGGTGCAGGCGGTGACTGAAGAGGTCGTGATCAAATTGGCCAAAGACATCCGGGTCACGACAGGTCAGAGGTTCCTGTGTTTGGCTGGCGGTGTTGCGTTGAATTGTGTAGCTAACGGAAAGCTGTTGCGCGAGAGTGTTTTTGATCGGATTTGGATTCAGCCTGCTGCTGGGGATGCGGGCGGTGCTATTGGATCAGCACTTGCTGCATACCATCTTATGCTCAATGGGCCAAGAATCGTGTTGCCTACAGACGGCATGAAGGGCTCGTATCTTGGCCCTGAATTCACTCAGCAAAACATCGAAAAAGCGCTTCTTCAAGTGGGCGCGCGATTCACCACAGTTTCTGATGACGACCTTATTCAGGTTACGGCACAGGCTTTAGTTGCGGGTAAGGCGGTAGGTTGGCACCAGGGGCGCATGGAATTTGGTCCGCGAGCTCTTGGGGCTCGCTCAATTATTGCCGACCCCCGTTCTGCGTTTATGCAAAGACAACTTAATCTCAAAGTAAAGTATCGCGAGTCCTTCAGGCCATTTGCCCCAAGTGTGCTAAGCGAAGATGCAAGAGATTGGTTCGATCTCGATGTTCCTAGTCCATACATGTTAATAGTTGCAGACATAGAAATTAATAAGCGTTTGACCGTAACCGACGAAGAAAAAAATCTATTTGGTATTGATAAGCTGAATGTGCCGCGATCGAATCTACCCGCTGTTACGCATGTGGATTACTCCGCCAGAATTCAGACTGTGCACAAAGAAACAAATCCAAAATATCATGCATTGATTTCTAAGTTCAAGGAGTTGACCGGTTGCCCTGTACTTGTGAACACCTCATTTAATGTTCGAGGGGAACCAATTGTTTCAACCCCTGAGGATGCATTTAATTGTCTGATGGGGACTGAGATTGATTTTTTGGCTGTAGGTAATTGCGTCTTAAATAAGGAAGACCAAGACAGGAATTTAATCAGGGATTACAAAGGTACCTATGAGCCTGACTAAGAGGGTTGCATTTTATATAATATCGTTACTTGCATCTCTGCTCCTGGCAATATTCGTTGTTGAAATTGGACTTCGCCTGGTGTCTTTTTCAAATGGCGTGGGAACCGGTAAGGCTTCGCAGCGATGGCATGAGGAAAATTGGAAGCCAATAAATAAATTGGGCTACAGGGACAACGAAATAGAAAATAATACTAAACCAACTATTATTTTTCTGGGTGACTCCTTCACTGCTGGTTACGGTGTTAAGTTTACGGAAACGTTTTATTCCCACGTCAAGCGTATCGGTGGTGAAAAATATAGATACGTTAATCTAGGGCAAAGTGGAGCGTCCACTAGAGGAGAAGAAATAAATCTGGACGTTTTCTTGAAAACATATAATGGCAATGTGGAGCTAGTTATTCATCAATATTTTGGAAATGATATTGAGGATTATATGAAACCTATCGCTGGTCACTTTAGGTCCTCTTTCCTAAAGCTTTTAGTCCAAAAAAGTGAATTGGCTAATCTAATCGGCAACTACTTTTTTCTTAAAAGCTTTAGTGATCAATATTTACTCTCTCTATTTACCGCTTACAGCGATAAAGCCACTCTGGATGCCCATTTGTCTGATCTCAATCGCCTGCATTTGAGGGCTCACTCCCTTGAGGCGAAAGTTGTTTTTCTCATTTTTCCATTTTTGGGTGATGACAACGTGTTGTCCCAAAGTGCTAAATACGTTCTGCCGCTTAAAAAATATTTTTTGGAAAATTGTAGAAGAAATGACACCATGTTCGATGTTTCACCTTTAGCGCTGACGCTAAAGCCCACCGAAAGAACGGTTAATCCATTGGATGCGCATCCATCGGCCTTACTTCACACTTTAGTTGCAGAAAAACTTGGGGACTACTTAATTGGCAAGGCTCTTCCAGGAAATTCATTTATACCCTGCCCGCAGTAGTAGCCTTATAATGTAGAGCTGGTTATCGCTCATGTTACACGTAGCGTTATAGTTGAGATAACTTATCGTTTTACTTGTCCGAGTTAGGTATTCCTCTATGCGTCGCATGTCAATATTCCGACCCCGCATCTTATGGGCAATATCGAAAAAAGTTTTCTATGGGACTATATCCGAATCAACCAAAATGTCCTGCCCCGCTGTAACTTCGCGATCACTCAACTGGATCAATGTGCTCCAAATGTTGAATGCACCTAGGTGCGCCCGCAGGCTTGAGGTCAATTTCAACCGCCGTTTATTCGTTGCGCCACTTAAGCGTGTGGTTGCTGATCGTGATTTTGCGAGCCGCCGGTTTCCGGTGATACTCAAACTATTTTTGATATTGGTGCGTTTGCGGTTGCACAATCTATTTCGACTTGCACCTGCCACTCTGCAACTAATCATTGATTGCAGGCTTCTGAAGACTGCCAGTATGGAGACCAGCTGATGGCGCAGATCACCCATGGTTTTAGGGCGATGCTGTCCAATCCCGTTGTGTACTCCATGTTTCAGTTGCTCATGGGGGGGCGTCAGGGGCGGGCGAGTTTCGTCACTGATTTTGTTAAACCTGTCACTGGAATGCGGGTTCTCGACGTGGGGTGTGGTCCTGCCGAAATTCTGGACTACCTCCCTGCTGTTGACTACTGGGGGTTCGATATCAGCGAGGAGTACATCTCTCACGCAATAAAAAAATTCGCGGCTAGAGGTAGATTCTTTCCCCGGCTGCTTGCGATGGGCGACTTGGCCTCCATGCCCAAATTTGACGTGGTGCTTGCAACCGGCGTGCTGCATCACATGGACGACGAAGTGGCCGTCGAATTTTTACGCTTGGCTCAAGAGGCGCTTAAACCGGGCGGACGATTGGTCACGATTGACCCTTGTTGGGTCCCGGGACAAAATCCGATTGCCAAATTCCTAATTGCACGTGATCGCGGTCAGAACGTTCGCACGGAGGCTGGTTACAGGGAACTGGTGAACGGTGTTTTTGGAAGTGTCAAAATCACTGTGCGCCACAAAGCGTGGGTCCCCTATACTCACTGTTTTACAGAATGCACACGCGCGTGATTCCATTCAACAAGCCCTACATGACGGGCAAGGAATTGCGCCATATTGAAGAGGCGCATTCCAACTGCAGACTGGCCGGTGACGGCCCGTTCACCAAGCGCTGCCACGATTGGTTGCAGAACACGACCGGATGCTATAAGGCATTGCTCACTCACTCCTGCACGGCTGCACTGGAGATGGCGGCCATGCTGGCCGGCATTCAACCCGGGGATGAGGTCATCATGCCCTCATACACCTTTGTTTCCACGGCCAACGCATTTGTGTTGCGTGGAGGTGTACCGGTTTTTGTGGATATCCGTCCAGACACGCTGAATATGGATGAGACCAGAATTGAAGCGGCAATCACACCAAGGACCAAAGCGATTGTGCCGGTGCACTACGCCGGAGTGGGGTGTGAAATGGACGCCATCATGGACATCGCTCACCGGCACAACTTGCTGGTGATCGAGGACGCGGCACAAGGCATCATGTCCAGCTACAGGGGGCGGGCACTTGGAAGCATGGGCCATATGGCGGCGCTAAGTTTCCACGAGACCAAAAACATCATTTCAGGGGAGGGTGGCGCTTTGCTGGTTAACGATGAACGTTTTGCCGAGCGTGCCGAGGTCATCCGTGAGAAAGGCACGAATCGCAGTCAGTTTTTCAGAGGGCAGATTGATAAATATACTTGGGTAGATATTGGCTCTTCCTATCTGCCGAGTGAAATAATCGCTGCGTTTTTGTGGGGGCAGATGGAAGAGGCCCAGAGTATTACGCAATTGCGGCTGGCGATATGGGAAAGGTACCACGATGCCATGGCCCCGCTTGAAGCAACTGGCGCATTGCGCCGCCCCGTCATTCCGGTCGGGTGCAAACACAACGCCCACATGTACCATGTACTTTTGAATTCGTTGCAGCAACGCACAGAACTTATTTCAATACTCGCAAACCACGACATAAATGCCGTATTTCATTATGTGCCGTTACATAGTTCCCCCGCAGGGAAAAAGTATGGTCGCGTGGCGGGCGAAATGAATCATACCAATCATCTGTCAGACTGCTTGCTGAGGTTGCCTCTTTGGATTGAAATGACAGAGGCGCAACAGGAGTCGATTGTCGACATCCTAAAAAGCGTAAACAGTTGATGTTTGCTGCTTTGAATATTCGCTTGGCTGCGACATGGCATTCAGCTGGCCCACGGGTGAAGACTGCAGGTGCCAAGTTCTTCACTTTCATTCGTGATAGCGAAGTACTAAGAGTATGCGTCCTCTTCGCGCTTTCGGTTTACGCCTATCACCCCTTCTTTTCTGCTCTCAACATGGGTGCTGCAGATGCCCAGCTCTATCAATACATACTGCATGACGCAATCATTCAACTTGAAAATGGATTTTTCCCGACCTATGTCGGACAAAGCCTGTTTTCGCCCAATGGCCTCCTGGTCATCCTTGCACCTTATTACCTACTGCTTGGTCAGTTGCTGAACGCGTTGTCGTTTGGAGCGCTGAGTCCTCTTCTTATTCAGCATTTGACCATTTTTACTAGTGCCTTGGGCGCTGCAACTACAGTGTATGTATGCGTGAGAAATATCGCACCCAAACTGCGCTGGCAGGCTGTATTTCTGGCTTTTGCATACGTCAGCAGTCCGGGGGTCATGGCGCTTATTTTTCACATGGACATGTATTTTTCGTTCATGGCATTGCCTTTTGTTCCACTGGTGTTTTATGGGTTGGCTCGCATTTATAAAGAAGATGATGATTTCGCTTACGTTTTGACAGGTGTGGCACTCTCTCTGCTATGGCTGGCCCATGCGCCGATTGCGCTGTGGACCAGTGCCCTTGCTTTTGTTTTTTGCCTGTCGCTCATCATTTTCAAAAGAAGACGCCCGGGCAGATTTTTTGTCATAGCCATACTGTTTGGACTTTTATGTGCATGGCAATTTTTCCCGATATTGATGTTGGGCAAAAGCGTCAGCGGTTTGCAATTGTGGAGAGATAATATATCCAAAGCCGACCAGGTCGTTGAACATTTGCTATTGGTTATTCCAGATGTTTTCCTTCCTCTGGGGCAGGGGAAAAATGGACTGTATTTTTTGCAACTTGGTTACTCTCTCTGGTTTGTAATTGTTCTCGCGGTGATCACTGCGCTGCGATCATCGGGCACCATCTTGCTTCGGCTGATGCTCGCATTGGTGGTGATTATTTTGCTGTTTCTATATCCTTTGCCAGGCATTGGCCACTTCCTCTGGTCGAGCACGCCAGCTTTTGTGCTGGACATCACCGATCTGTATGCAAATCAGCGCCTCTATGTCATTCTGGCGACCGGCGCATGTTTTGTTGGCGCTCTCGCGTTAAAGCAGATTGCTGACTTTGTGCATCCTCGCGTAAGGCGCCTGGTTGCCATCGCCCTTATGGGGTTGTTTGTCTGGAATATTTACCAGATTGGCTTCTTCATCAAGCATGGAAAAGCTGTCAAAAGCGGCAATGAATCCACCATGAACCCGAAGGACTCATGGAGCAGTTCGCATAATTTGAGTTTTGTGGGGTATGGCATGCCCAGGGAATATACGCAAAATCTTTTGAACGGCACCTATGCCGCTGAGTTGAAGAGCAGGATACTGGATTCCCAAAAGAATGCCATCAACGGGTATGACAACGAGCGGTACGTCATTGACCATTGTCTGCAAGGTGCGCATTCAAAAAGCAATTCAGGTTTCCGCGATGGCATCAACTTGCCCTTTGAAGCCACTCTGAAAGAGCCCTTGTCTCTCGGCAAATTGAATTTGCTGCCCAATACCCACTACCTGTTATGCGCGGATATCAGCAACTCGCAGGGCGAAGCATTGTTTCAGCTACTGGACGATCAGCGGCGTGAAAAAGTGGCACTTGAAGTTCCTGGTCTGGCGATAGGCCCGCCCGTCAGGCGGAAAATTGGCATACCTTTTTATTTCGCAGACCAGAACAACAAGGAAACAAATGGATACGCATTTGATTTTCGCGTATGGTCCCGGACTCAGCCCGTGATAAAACTCAACGGTGTGGGGGTCACCAGTTATGAGCCTGCCAAGTTGCCAATAGAAGTTCAGTCCTACACACCCTACCGGGCCACGGTATTCACGGGGCTGGATCATAAGTACATTGAAATAGTAAAACTATTCAGGCCCGGGTATGTTGCGAAGGTGAATGGTGCAGCGTCTCCCATTATCGAGTCTGCGAACAAGACTATGGTTATTCCACTCCGTGGCCCTGGGCAGAATGACATAGAACTCTCGTATGTGGGAACACTTGGGATGAGGGTGTCTTTTTATATCAGTGCGGTATCTTGGTGTTTGGTGCTTGTATTCCTGTTGTGGCATGCGCTCTTGCGTATAAAGCCGCACTTGCAATCTGAACGGCCTGCCTAGCATAAAGGTGGTCTTGGCGCATGTGCGATGCTGTATTTTGATGTCGGTTCAAGCTTGTGGTGACGTCGGAGCATCAGTATAAGGAGATCATCAAGTTATATCTTCCAGGATATGTCGTCAGAGTTAATGGCGTAGAGAGTCGTGTTATGGAATCTGAACGCAAGACTATGACTATTTCACTGCTAAATAGTGGACTGAATAATATAGAGTTCACCTATGTAGATAACCCTGACATGAAAATCGTCTTTTATGCCGGTGCCCTGTCTTGGGGGCCGGAAGACTCGGCTATAATTGTTCCCTGAATTCGACCGTTAATCTGTATTCTCGTACTTTCCATCAAGTAAATAGTATGTTGAACAATGTCCCAAAGACACCCGGCAAGTGGCCAAAAACGTTTTCGCCACTGACGTCTGAACAAGTCGCCATCAGCGATGACTTCATGAAGTACTGGCATGAAGTGCTGCCACGTCAGTATGGCATTGTCGACGAGTTCAACCATAACTACGTGGTCAAGACCGCGACAAAAACCTTTACGCGCACTTTGGAAATTGGCGCTGGAAATGGCGAGCATCTCAAGTATGAAAAGTTGAGTCGGGAGCAGACGGCCAATTATGTAGCTGTGGATATACGGGAAAACATGGTTGCGGAAATCCGCAGCAATTGTCCCGAAATTCGCGCTGTAGTGGGAGATTGCCAGAAGCGCATGGATTTTGATGATGGTTACTTTGACCGCCTGTTGGCCATTCATGTCCTTGAGCATCTTCCAGATCTGCCTGCCGCAGTCAGGGAAATGTATCGTCTGTGTGACAAGACGCGGGGTGTGCTGTCGGTAGTTATTCCGTGTGAGGGCAGCATGGCTTATTCGCTGGCGCGAAAAATATCTGCCCAGCGGATATTTGAGGCACGTTACAAGCAAAGTTACCGTTGGTTTATTGAAAGGGAGCACATCAATCTCCCGCACGAAATTTTCGAAGAGCTGGCGCCTTATTTTTCGTTAACTTCATCAAATTATTTCCCCATACCGATCAAGGCGGAGTTCTGCAACCTCTGCATAGGTGCGACATTTGTACCCAAAGCGAATGTCTGACCAATGAGGATAATCGGAAAAATCATCAATCCGGAGTTTCTGACATATCTGGTGGTGGGGGGGCTGACGGCATTTATTTACTTCGGCTTTATCGCTTTGAGCGTTGAAGTATTGAAGCTGGACTACCGTGTCGGTGTGAGTGTTGCCTACGTGCTTGCAGTCAGTTTCCATTTTGTGGTCAACCGCAAGTTCACCTTTCATGCTGCTGATCAGCGGATCATTCAGCAATCAATTCGGTATTTTGGCGTCTTGGTGATCAATTACCTGATCACGATCAGTGTGGTCTGGTTTTTTGTCGGTCGGCTTGGGGCCTCTCCGTATTTTGGGGCTGCGATGTCCATCGTAGTGACTGTCGGGGTAGGGTATTTCGCTTCCAAATTTTGGGTTTTTCGTACTAACGGGTCTTTGCATGGCTAACAAATTTATCGTGACCGGTTGCGCCGGTTTTATCGGCAGCAATCTGGTGGACCGGCTGCTGGCCAATGGTCATCAGGTCACAGGTATCGACAACTTTTCCACAGGTCAGCGGCGGTTTCTCGACGGGGCGTTGGCCCATTCGAACTTTCGATTTGTCGAAATCGATCTCCTCGACCTCGATGCTTTGAAGCTGGCGTTTGCCGGTGGCGAGGCGGTTTTTCACCTCTCGGCGAATGCTGATGTTCGTTTCGGGACTGAGCATCCGCGCAAGGATCTGGAGCAAAACACCATTGCTACTTACAACGTGCTGGAAGCCATGCGGGCGAACGGCGTGCGGAAAATCGCTTTTTCCTCCACCGGCTCGGTTTATGGCGAAATGCCGGTGATTCCCACGCCCGAAGATGGGCCGTTCCCGGTTCAGACCTCTCTTTATGGTGCTTCCAAGGCGGCTGGCGAGGGAATGATTGCTGCTTATTGTGAAGGTTTTGGTTTTCAATCCTGGATTTTTCGTTTTGTGTCGATTCTCGGCGAGCGTTATACCCATGGGCATGTTTTCGATTTTTACCAGAAGCTC
The DNA here is from genome assembly GCA_943371375.1 of Asaia bogorensis. Taxonomy (GTDB): domain Bacteria; phylum Pseudomonadota; class Gammaproteobacteria; order Burkholderiales; family Burkholderiaceae_C; genus Polaromonas. The sequence continues at coordinate 98,546 of CALRUM020000006.1, read as the reverse complement.
AAGGCTGATCCTTCGCGTTTGCCTGTGCTTGGCAACGGCAAGCAGCGGAAATCGTATCTTTACGTTCAGGACTGTATCGACGCCATCTTGCTGGCGATGGACAAGGCCGGCGACAAGGTGAATATTTTCAACCTGGGTGTCGATGGATATTGCGAGGTCAATGATTCGATTGGCTGGATCTGCGAAGAGCTTGGCGTCAAGCCGAAGCTGGAGTATTCGGGGGGCGATCGAGGATGGATTGGCGACAATCCCTTCATCTTTCTGGAGACGAAGAAAATTCAGTCACTGGGGTGGAAGCCAAAATTTGGTATTCGCGAAGGGGTCATCAAGACGGTCGAGTATTTACGCGCCAACGAATGGGTGTTCGAGGCAAGGGATTGACATGAAAGTATGTGTACAGGGCCTCTGGCATCTGGGCGCTGTGACTGCAGCTTGCCTGGCGTCCGCAGGTCATGAGGTTGTGGGGCTGGATGCAGATCAGGCGGCCATTGATGGTTTGAGCCAGGGCAGGGCGCCTCTTTTTGAGCCCGGCTTGGATGATCTTTTGAAGGCGGGGATTGCCGGCGGCGCTCTGCGTTTTACCGCCATTGCGGGCGATGCGGCGGCTGATGCTGACGTGTTGTGGGTGACGTTTGACACCCCCGTCGATGATGAGGACCATGCCGATGTCGAATTTGTCCTGAACCAGATCAAGACTGTCCTGCCGGTATTGGCCAGCGGAGCGGTTGTTCTGGTGTCCTCCCAGATGCCGGTGGGTTCGATCCGCAAGCTTGAGGCTTTTGCTCGCGAAAACCTTCCAGACAAGCGATTTGGTTTTGCGTGTTCCCCCGAGAATCTGCGTTTGGGCAAGGCCCTGGATGTTTTCCTGAAGCCGGACCGGATTGTGGTTGGTGTTCGTTCAGTGACAGATCGCTCGCGGCTGGAGTCACTGTTGCTGCCGGTAACGGATCGCATTGAATGGATGTCTGTCGAGTCGGCTGAAATGACCAAACACGCGATCAATGCCTTTTTGGCAACGTCTGTGACGTTCGCCAACGAGATTGCCTCCATTTGTGAAGTGGTTGGTGCCGATGCCAAGGAAGTGGAGCGTGGCTTGAAGACGGAGATGCGCATTGGGCCGAAAGCTTATCTGTCGCCTGGCGGTCCATTTGCCGGTGGCACTCTGGCGCGCGACATAGAGTTTCTTGGCGTGGCAAGCCGTGCAAAGCGCTTGGTGACGCCGCTTCTTTCTTCTGTCAGAACAAGCAATGACGAGCACAAGAACTGGGTGCGTCGCAAGCTGCATGAAAAATTCCCGACGCTTCAAGGTGTGACCATCGCTGTGTGGGGTCTGACCTACAAGGCGGGTACAGACACGCTCCGCCGCTCCCTTGCGGTGGAACTCTGCGACTGGCTGATCGAACAGGGCGTGTCTGTGCGGGTGCATGATCCCGTCGTGCGGCAGTTGCCCGGGCGTTGGGCCGGCCGTGTTTCCTGCCATGCTCGAGCGCTGGATGCTGTGATTGGCGCTGACGCTTTGGTGGTGGGGACCGAGTGGCCTGAATTTCGCAGGGACGCAACGGAACTGCTCTCAGTGGCGAACCCCAAGCTTGTTGTCATTGACGCAAACCGGCATCTGCAAGCGATCGTGGCGCCCTCGGGCTTGAAATACGTGGCTGTGGGCACTCCTTCGACAAGCGAGGTTTGATCGTGCAAAAAGTATTGTCGGGAAGGGCGGCGCTTATTACAGGCGCGAATCAGGGCTTTGGCCGGGAGATCGCGAAAAAATACGTGCTCGCCGGGGCTGATGTGATGTTGTGCGCGCGAAATTTGGAAATGTTGCAAGAGGTGCAGGCTGATCTCGGCAAGACGCTTGCGCCGGGTCAGAAGGTTCTGGTCAAAGCGGTTGACGTGTCGGTTGAGTCCGATGTGCAGGCGCTGGTCAGCGAGACGCTCACTGGACTGGGCGCTTGCCACATTCTTGTGAACAACGCTGGTATTTATGGCCCTAAAGGCGAGATCGAGACAGTCGATTGGGCCGAATGGACCAAGACGATAGAGATCAATGTTTACGGCTCGATTCTGATGTGCCGCGCGGTTCTCCCGCACTTCAAGGCGCAAGGTTACGGAAAGCTTATTCAGCTTTCCGGAGGGGGCGCAACCAACCCGATGCCAAGAATCAGTGCTTATGCGGTTTCCAAGGCGGCCATTGTCAGATTTACCGAAACCCTTGCTGAAGAGGTGCGCGGGACCGGCATTGACGTCAATGCGATTGCTCCAGGTGCCTTGAACACCCGAATGCTGGACGAAGTTCTGGAAGCCGGGCCGGAAAAAGTGGGACAGGCTTTTTACGACCGCTCCTTGAAACAAAAAGAGTCGGGTGGTTCCCCGCTTGGTCGAGGCGCTGATCTGGCCCTGTTTCTGGCGTCGGCAGCCAGTGACGGTATCACGGCCAAGCTGATCAGTGCCGTATGGGATGAGTGGGAGAATTGGCCGGAGCATCTCCCTGAGTTGTCGTCGAGCGATGTTTATACCTTGCGCCGCATAGCCGGACGCGATCGCGGTTTTGCATGGGGTGACAAGTGAGCAATAGCAGTAAATCGTTTGGCATCGGGATTGTCGGTTGCGGCATGATCGGTCAGAAGCGCGCGAAAGCACTGGGTGCCGGCGGGCGCCTGGTCGCTTGTGCCGACATCGACGTCGATCGTGCCGAGAATTTGGCAAGATCATCCGGGGCCAAGGTATTTCGGGACTGGCGTGAGCTTGTCTGGCTGCCGGAAGTCGACATTGTGGTGATCGCTACCCTGCATGACTCACTCGCCGCCATTACGCTTGCCGCGATTGAGGCAGGCAAGCATGTTCTCGTTGAAAAGCCGGCCGCCCGATCAGCCGCAGAGCTCGAACCGGTCATGATTGCTGCCGGGAAAAAAGGCGTGAAAGTTCATGTGGGGTTCAATCACCGCTACCACCGCTCCCTGCGCAAGGCCAGGGAAATCTTTGATTCGGGGGCGCTTGGTGAACTGATGTTTATCCGTGCCCGGTATGGGCATGGCGGACGGATCGGTTATGACAAGGAGTGGCGGGCCAAACCCGAGCTCTCCGGCGGTGGCGAGTTGATTGATCAAGGGCCGCACCTGATCGATCTGTCGCGCTGGTTTCTGGGCGATTTCAGCGAAGTGCAGGGGTTCGCGCACACCTATTATTGGGACATGCCGGTCGATGACAACGGCTTCATGTTGCTCAGAACGGAGAAAAAGCAGACGGCCTTTCTTCATGCGTCCTGCACTGAATGGAAGAATCTTTTCTCCATGGAAATTTATGGCCGGGACGGCAAGCTGGACCTGTCTGGCCTGGGGGGAAGTTACGGCATAGAGCGGCTCACCTGGTACAAGATGCTGCCGGAAATGGGCCCTCCGGAAACGACTTCCTGGGAATACCCCATGGGCGATGACTCCTGGGCAGTTGAGATGACTGAGTTTTATGACGACATCCGTTTAAACCGGGCGCCCTCAGCCGGGCTGGGCGATGCCTATGCTGCTTTGAAAATTATTGAAAAGATCTACAGGGAGTCTGGCTATGATCATTGCGCGTAGTCCGTTACGCATTACTTTGGGCGGAGGTGGTACCGACCTGCCCTCGTATTACCGGGACCATGAAGGTTTTCTGGTGTCAGCGGCCATTGACAAGTATGTGTATGTGACGGTGATGCGTCCGTTTACCGAGGGCATTTATCTCAAGTATTCGCAGCTTGAGCATGTCGAGAAAATTGCCGACGTGAAGCATCCAATCATCCGAGAAGCCTTGCAGATGCTTGGTTTCAGAACGCCACAAGTGGAAATCACCACCCTGGCGGATATTCCGGCTGGCACAGGCTTGGGCTCTTCCGGCAGTTTTACCACCGCACTGCTGAAAGCGCTGTACACCCATCGCAAGCGCCACCTCCATCAGGAAGAGCTGGCCGAACTGGCGTGTCACATAGAAATTGATCGTCTGGGAGAACCCATTGGCAAGCAGGACCAGTACATCGCTGCCGTTGGGGGGGTCACCTGTTTGACCTTCCACAAAGATGACAAGGTGACCGCGGTGCCCCTGGGGATCAGCATGGATACCATGTTTGACCTCGAGGACAACCTCCTGTTGTTCTTTACGGGATACTCGCGCAGCGCTAGCGGGATATTGAAAGACCAGCAGGTGCGCTCCCAGAAGAATGACGTTGATATGCTCAACAATCTGCACTACGTCAAGGAGTTGGGGTATCGCAGCAAGGACGCGCTGGAGTCCGGCAATACGGTTTTGTTCGGCGAACTCATGCACGAACACTGGGAGCACAAGAAGCGCCGATCGGGCGGGATGAGCAACCCGAAGATCGATGAATGGTATGAGCTGGGAATGAAAAATGGGGCGGTCGGAGGCAAGCTTGTAGGCGCAGGAGGCGGTGGCTTTTTGATGTTTTTCGCGCACGATCGGAATAAATTGCGTCATGCCATGGCGGCAGCCGGCCTGGAGGAGGTCCGCTTCCGCTTCGACTTCGAAGGCGCCAAGGTAGTGATGTCGTCCTGATGTTGCCGGTAGCGATACTTGCGGGCGGGCTGGCAACCCGATTGCGGCCCATCACTGAAACCATCCCCAAGGCATTGGTGGAGGTGGCTGGAGAACCGTTTATTTGCCGCCAATTGGTCTACCTGCACGCGCAGGGGATACGAAAGGTCGTTTTGTGTATCGGCTACCTGGGCGAGATGATTCGGAGCATCGTGGGGGACGGTTCGAATTTTGGTCTTGAAGTGGCCTATGCGCCAGATGGTCCCCGATTACTCGGAACTGGTGGTGCTCTCCGACAGGCTTTACCGCTGCTGGGGCAGGAATTTTTTGTACTGTATGGGGACTCTTTTCTACCGGTTGATTTTGCGCCCATAGAGAAGGCATTTTTTGATAGCGGTAAATCTGCACTCATGACTGTGCTTGAAAACGATGACCGATGGGACAAAAGTAATGTGAACTTTCACAAAGGTGAATTGCTGGAATACAACAAGCATCACCCACGGCCGGAGATGACCTATATCGACTATGGCCTCGCAGTGCTTTCAAGGCCGGTGCTGGAAAATCACCCTTTAGCGGAGGCATTTGACCTTGCCGAGGTTTACCATGCGTTGTCGCTGAGGGGGCAACTTGCAGGTTATGAAGTGCATGAGCGTTTTTATGAAATTGGCTCGCATGCAGGGCTGAAAGAAACCGAGACGTATTTTTTAAAGAAAGATGAAGCATGACTTACGCACAGCAACATTTGAACGAGTCGATTGAGATTATCAAGAAGATCGACGTGGCTGCGATTGAAAAAATGGCAGACCTTCTGGCTACAGTGAAAGCCGAGGGTGGCCGGATCTTCTTTTTGGGGGTGGGTGGCAGTGCTGGCAACTGTTCTCATGCCGTGAATGACTTTCGCAAGATCGTTGAAATAGAATCTTATGCGCCGACGGACAATGTGTCGGAACTGACGGCAAGAGCCAACGATGAGGGTTGGGCTGCGATTTTTGCCGGCTGGCTGAAAATCAGCAAGCTGTCCAGGAAGGATGCCGTGTTTGTCTTCTCTGTCGGTGGTGGCAATCTGGAAAAAAATATCAGCCCCAATCTGGTTGAGGCCTTGAAATATGCCAAAACCGTTGGAGCCAAGATCACGGGAGTGGTCGGCCGCGACGGCGGGTACACGGCGCAGGCGGCGGATGCTTGCGTCATTATTCCGACCGTTAATCCGGACAATATCACCCCCCATTCCGAGGCCTTTCAGGCGGTGGTGTGGCATCTGCTGGTGTCGCACCCCAAACTGAAAACCAACCAGACCAAGTGGGAATCGGCTGTCAAATAAATGCGGCGTGCTGTATTTCTTGATCGGGATGGGGTGCTTAATCGCGCGATGGTGCGTGATGGCAAGCCTTACCCGCCGGCGAACCTTGCCGAGACGGAAATCCTGCCAGGGGTGTCAGACGCTCTGGCGGCCCTGCATGATGCCGGTTACATGTTGATTGTGGTGACCAACCAGCCTGATGTGGCTCGCGGAACAACGCCAATGGCTGTAGTTGAAGAGATAAACAACCATTTGGCCATGCGCCTGCCCATCGATGAGTTCCGGACCTGTTACCACGACGGCAGTGACGGCTGTGATTGCCGTAAACCGCTCCCCGGGGCTTTGCTGGCGGCGGCCAGACAGCATGGAATTGACCTGAGCAGGAGTTCGATGGTGGGGGATCGCTGGCGCGATACCGAGGCAGGGCAGCGTGCGGGTTGTACAACCTTTTTTATTGACTATGGCTATGCCGAAAAGCAGCCCGAGTCGTTTGATTACCGCGTGCGCTCTCTTGGTGAGGCCGCACAAATTATCCTAGGAGAAATGAAATGAAAAAAGTTGAAGAGCTGAAGGTCAAAATATTTGCCGACGGAGCTGACAAGGCGGGCATGCTCGAGATGTACGCCAAGCCATACATCAAGGGGCTGACAACCAACCCGACACTGATGAAAAAAGTGGGCATCACGGATTACCGGGCTTTCTGTAAAGACATTCTCGGCTCGATCAAGGACAAGCCCCTTTCGTTTGAGGTTTTTTCCGATGACTTCGCGGAGATGGAGCGTCAGGCCATGGAAATTGCGAGTTGGGGCGAGAATGTTTATGTGAAAATTCCGGTGACAAACACCAGGCAGGAGACCTGTTACGCACTGGTCAAAAAACTGGCTGCGCAGAAGGTCAAATTGAATGTGACCGCCATCATGACGCTGACCCAGGTTCGTGATGTGGTGGCCTCCCTGAGCCCGGACGTTCCCAGCTATGTTTCCGTATTCGCAGGTCGTATTGCCGATACCGGTCATGACCCTGTACCCATGATGAGGGCCGCCGTAGAGCAACTGAAGGTGGCCCCCGCGGCTGAGCTGATCTGGGCAAGTCCACGCGAGCTGTTGAACATTTTTCAGGCAGACGACATTGGCTGTCATGTTATTACGGTGACCAACGACATCCTGAAAAAACTCTCGCTGGTTGGCTACGATCTGGATACCTATTCTCTGGACACGGTGAAGATGTTTTACAACGATGCGGTAGCGGCTGGATTCAAGCTGTAACCCAGTTCTCCAGGCACGCGAAGGCGTTTGCCCAATCAGGGCTTGAATCCATATGCCGATCCGCGAGTTCTTTTTTGATCCCTGGGCGTGCACTCTGAATCCCATGGCTGGTCGACGTACGTCCTGCAGTCTTCGACATGTGGCGCGGGAAGTTACCTGCGGGCAGGAGCCGGCCTGATGCACAATTTCACCTGGCCGTTCAGTTGGACTGGAAGTTCGGCGTGCTTGTTTGACAGCAACTTTATCAGAGGGCACGGGCCTTTCCAGGACGGCGGATGTTGACATGAAGAGAGCGTTGGTTACGGGTGTCACCGGGCAGGATGGGTCTTTCCTCGCAGAGTTTCTGCTGGAGCGGAACTATGAGGTGTTTGGGCTGGTGAGGCGCGAGACATGGCTTCGCCCGAATAATGCCAGTCATCTCTCCGGCAGCATTCATGTTCTGTTTGGGGACATGGCGGAAGGTGTTGATATTGCTTCTGCTTTGCACGATGCGAGGCCAGACGAGATCTATAACCTGGCGTCCCAGTCCCGCCCCGGTGAATCGTGGGTCCGGGCAGCGGAAACCCTTATGATCAATGGCATGGGGGTGATTCGGCTGTTTGAAGAGGTGCGGCGAGTTTGTCCCCAGGCACGGGTCTACCAGGCCTCGTCCTCGGAAATGTTTGGGCAGGCCAGGCACATTCCGCAAAATGAGGAGACGCCCTTCAATCCGGCCAACCCTTACGCAGCAGCGACGGTTTATGCCCACCATATGGTGCGGATTTACCGTGAGAGCTATGGCTTGTTCATTTCCAGTGGAATATTGTTCAATCACGAGAGCGAGCGGCGGCCGCTCCATTTTGTCAGCCAGAAAATTGCCTACGGTGCAGCTTGCGCGGCTTTGGGCATCAAAGACTCGCAAGACCTGAATGAGCGCGGCCACCCGATTGTGGCCGGCGGCCGACTTGCACTTGGGAATCTCGATATTGCTCGTGATTGGGGGCATGCCCGGGATTTTGTTCGCGCGATGTGGCTGATGCTGCAGGAAGAGCGGCCGGATGACTTTGTCGTGGGGACGGGGGAGCTGCATACGCTCAGCCAACTGTGTCAGGCCGCCTATGGCCGGGTAGGACTGACCTGGCAGGATCATGTGGTCAGTGATCCAGAGCTGGTTCGTCCGCTGGAAACCGGCCAGACCCTCGCAGATGCTTCCAAAGCGCGCAAAATCCTGAATTGGACGCCCACCATCAGTTTCGAGGAAATGATTGGCGAGATGGTTGATGCACAGGTCGCACGGCTGAATAAACAGCCGGTTAGCGGCAGATAATCTGATTTGAGTAAATTGTTTAACAGGACAGTAAAAATGAAAAAGGCTTTGATTACCGGTATTACAGGCCAGGACGGCTCCTATCTGGCGGAATTTCTTCTGGCCAAAGGTTACGAGGTGCATGGAATCAAGCGCCGCGCATCTTCATTTAATACCCAGCGCATCGATCATATTTACGAAGATCCTCATGCGCCGCATCCCAAGCTCAAGCTGCACTATGGCGATTTGACGGATACCTCGAACTTGAACCGGATTTTGCAGGAAGTGCAGCCCGATGAGGTTTATAACCTTGGTGCGCAGTCCCATGTGGCCGTGAGCTTCGAGTCTCCCGAGTACACGGCAGATGTGGATGCCACAGGTGCCTTGCGTCTTCTGGAAGGTATCCGGTTTCTCGGGCTGGAAAAAAAGACCCGCTTTTATCAGGCCAGCACCTCCGAGCTGTATGGTTTGGTGCAGGAAACGCCGCAAAAGGAAACCACGCCTTTCTATCCGCGCTCTCCCTACGCTGTTGCCAAGCTCTACGCCTACTGGATCACCATCAATTACCGCGAAGCCTACGGCCTTTACGCTTGCAATGGCATTCTTTTCAACCACGAATCTTCACGCAGGGGTGAAACCTTTGTGACCCGGAAAATTACCCGCGGTCTGGCCAATATTGCGCAGGGCCTCGAGGGTTGTTTGTTCATGGGCAATCTCGATGCCTTGCGTGACTGGGGACATGCCAGAGACTACGTTGAAATGCAGTGGTTGATGCTTCAGCAAGAAGAAGCCGACGATTTTGTTATTGCAACTGGCGTCCAGTACAGCGTCCGCACCTTTATCAATAAATCAGCGGAGCAGCTCGGTGTCGAGTTGGCCTGGGAGGGTGAGGGCGTCGAGGAGCGGGGACGCGTGGTCGCGATCAGCGGTGACAAGGCGCCAGCCCTCAAAGCCGGGGATATCATCGTCAAGATTGATCCGCGGTATTTCCGTCCTACCGAGGTGGAAACCCTCCTGGGTGACCCCACCAAAGCCAAGGAAAAACTCGGCTGGGTGCCAAAAATCACGCTTGACGAGATGGTTGAAGAAATGGTCGCTCACGATCTCGACAAGGCCAGGCAGCACGCGCTTCTCAAGAGTCAGGGCTTTAAAGTTTTTGTGGGGCGCGAATAATGGCCTCAAGAGCGACAGATGCGAAAATTTACGTGGCCGGTCACCGGGGAATGGTGGGTTCTGCCCTGGTGCGAAATCTTCAGGCCAGGGGATATACCAACATACTTACCCGTACTCGATCCGAGCTGAACCTGCTCGAGCAACACACCGTCCATGCTTTCCTGAAGCAGGAGCGGCCTGATTACGTTTTTCTTGCGGCAGCCAAGGTGGGCGGCATACACGCGAACAACACCTATCGAGCCGATTTCATCTATGAAAATCTGATTGTCGAGGCCAATATTATTCATGGCGCCCATTTGGCTGGCGTTGGACGACTGTGCTTTCTGGGGTCGAGTTGTATCTATCCGCGGGATTGCCCGCAGCCGATCAAGGAGGAATACCTCCTGACTGGACCGCTGGAGCCAACCAACGAACCTTATGCGATTGCCAAGATTGCAGGCATAAAACTGTGTGACAGCTACAACCGCCAGTACGGCACACAGTATGTCTCGGCGATGCCCACCAATCTGTACGGCCCCAATGACAACTATGACCTGAACAACAGCCATGTGCTGCCTGCGTTGATTCGCAAGGCGCACGAAGCCCGGGTTCGTGGTGACAAGGATCTGGTGGTGTGGGGCTCCGGCAAGCCCATGCGGGAATTCCTCTACGTGGATGACATGGCGGATGCCTGCGTGTTTTTGATGGAGAGCGGTATTGGTGAGGGCCTGTTCAATGTTGGAACAGGAGAGGATGTGACGATTCGCGAGCTGGCCGAAACGGTCATGAGTGTGGTTGGCTTCGAAGGGAAAATAGTGTTTGATGCCAGCAAGCCTGACGGCACACCGCGCAAGCTGTTGAATGTGGACCGCATGCGTGGCTTGGGTTGGCAAGCGCAAACCTCGCTGCGCGACGGTATTGCCAAGGCATACGCGGATTTCCTGACCAAAACGGCCGGGTAAGGCATGGCAGAGCCACTGGTGACGATTGCCGTCACCTCCTTCAACCAGGGGCGCTTCCTGGATGATGCCCTGACTTCCATATTTCAGCAGGACGTCGCTGTGGAAGTGTTTGTACTTGACGGTGGATCCTCGGATAACTCTCTGGAAGTCATCCGGAAGTGGGAGCCTCGGCTGGCTGGTTGGCGCAGTTACACCGATCACGGTCAGGCTGCCGCCATCAATGAGGGCATTGCTCAAGGTCGCGCACCTTATGTTTGCTGGCTCAATAGCGACGACTGGTTCTTGCCGGAGGGATTGAAGAAACTGATCACGGCGCTGGAGAAATGTCCTGATGCTCCTGTTGTTTATGGGCGTTCGTGGAATGTAGTCGAGAAGTCCGGAAGGCAGTATCCGGTTTGGGTAGAACCGTTCAGTGAGCGACGACTGGCGTTGCGCTGCATTATTTCCCAACCGGCAACCTTGATACGGCGCTCAGCGTGGGAGTCTGTTGGGGGTGTTGACGCACAATTGCACATGGCCATGGACTACGACTTGTGGTGGCGGATGTTCAGGTCGGCGGGTCCGCTGCATTTCGTCGATGACTTCATCGCGGTCAATCGTGTGCACAAGGACACCAAGACCAGAACCCAGCGACGCTGGCATTATCAGGAAGCGATGATGGTTGTTCGAAAATATTATGGTCGGGTGCCGTTGAAGTGGTGGCTGGCGCAGCCCTACGCGGTGTGGTTCAAATCAATAGTCGGCTGACGGTGCCTGCCGCTGGCCGTTTGTGCATGGGTGTTGCAGGCAGATTGCCGGTGTTGAAGAGGGATGGTTAAATTGAATATATCGGCCCTGCATGTGTATCGCACTTACTTTCCAGATCCTCAAGGGGGCTTGCAGGAAGCGATACGACAGATTGCGTTATCGACGGGCAGACAGGGTGTAGCGAACACGATATTCACGCTGTCGCCCCAGCCCGAGCCGGGCATACTGTTTCGGCCTGAGGCTCGTGTTGTGCGCAGCCGTTCCTGGGCGGCTCCTGCCTCCTGCGATCTGGGTGGACCGGCAGCCTTCACCACATTTTCCGCGTTGGCTCGTGAAACAGACGTTTTGCACTATCTGTTTCCCTGGCCTTTTGCCGATGTGCTGCACGCGGCTGTTCGGCCTGATAGACCGGCCGTGTTGACCTATATTTCCGACGTGGTGCGCCAGCGCTGGCTGGGCGCGGCCTATGCGCCGCTGATGTGGCGCACTTTGCGGAAAATGCGCGTTATTGTGGCCAACTCTCCCGCCTATGCCAGGACCAGCCCGGTGCTTTCGCACCCGGATATCCGCAGCAAAGTGCGTGTCATTCCATTGGGCATAGAGGAAAGTTCGTACCCGAAAGAGGGCGACGATGCGATTTTCGACCGCTTGGGCGTTAATTCAGACGAACCCTATTTTCTGTTTATCGGCGTCTTGCGTTATTACAAGGGCGCGCATTTTTTGGTGGAGGCCGCAAAAAAACTGAATGCCAAGGTGGTGATTGCCGGTGCGGGACCCGAGGGCGCAAGCCTGCAATTGCTGGCTCGGGAGACAGGTGCGAAAAATGTGGTGTTTGCCGGGCAGGTTAGCGAAGGTGAAAAAGTTGCATTGTTGAAGCGCTGCCGCGCACTGGTATTGCCTTCGCACTTGCGGTCCGAGGCCTATGGCATGGTGCTGGTGGAGGCCGCGATGTTCGGTCGACCCATGATTTCCTGTGAAATCGGAACCGGAACTTCCTATGTCAATGCGCATGAAGAAACAGGTTTCGTCGTTGAGCCGGAGTCGCCGGAAAAATTACTCCGGGCCATGACCCTGTTGTTGGCTGACGATCCTCTGGCCGCTGCGCTCGGCAGCGCCGCCCGGGCGCGCTACGAGCGGCTTTTTTCGGGACCGGCGCTGGGATTGGCCTACGCCGACCTGTTCCGCGAAGTCGTGAAGTGAACAAACCGGACGGGACTTCTGCTCATGCTGTGCCTGGAGTAAAAGGACCATGAAAAGGATACTCGACCTGTTACTGGGCATCTCGGTGGGCGTCCTGCTGATGCTGCCCATGTTGCTGATCGCCATAGCGGTGCGTTTGACGTCCAAGGGTCCGGCGCTTTATTGGTCAGACCGGGTAGGGCGCAACAACGAGATTTTTAAAATGCCCAAATTTCGCAGCATGCAAATGGATACACCTGCGGTGGCGACGCATTTGTTGAGCCAGCCGTCTACTTATCTCACTCCTATTGGCAGTTTTTTGCGAAAAAGCAGCCTGGATGAGTTGCCTCAAGTGTGGAGCATTATCAAAGGCGACATGAGTTTTGTCGGTCCGCGCCCTGCGCTTTATAACCAGTACGACTTGATTGAATTGAGGACCTGTCACGGCGTTCATGAATTACTGCCGGGATTGACGGGCTGGGCGCAGATCAACGGACGTGATGACTTGCCGATTCCAAAAAAAGTGGCCCTGGATATTGAATATCTGCAAAAAAAATCCTTGCTGTTTGATGCAAAGATCATTTTTTTAACAGGATTCAGGGTTATTTGGAGAGATAATGTGACTCATTAATAATGAGATAGAAAATTCGGTCAGGGAGTTTCCATTTTAAATAACAAGGTGTTTGACATGAGTAATTTGATCGAAATCCAGAGCAAAATTGTAGAATTACAAAAGCAGGCGAGTGAAATCAAGGCACGGGAATTTGACAAGACCGTGCAGGAAATTCTGGTCAAGATGCAGGCGTTTGGCATTACCTTGAAAGATTTACACCCGGGCAAGGTACGCGGCGCGAAGACCCGGTCAAAAGCGGTTGTGTCTTCCAGCGCAGAAGGCCGCAAGCCCAAAAAGAAGAGCACTTCAGCAGTGCTTGCCAAGTACCGGGGACCCAATGGTGAAGTGTGGAGTGGCCGGGGCTTGACGCCGCGATGGTTGGCGGCGCTGGTGGCACAGGGGAAAACCAGAGAAGAATTTGCCATCAAAAATTGATGTGAATCAAGGGAGTTGAATGCAGCGCAGGATTTTGGGCTGGCCCCGTGCGGCCAAGCGGGCCATCGTTATTGCGGTCGACCTGATTCTGGCGCTGTTGGCCACCTGGATAGCTTTTACGCTGCGACTTGACGCATGGCACTGGCCAACGGGAGCGCAATGGTGGGTTTATGGGCTCGCGCCTATGCTGGCAGTCCCGGTGTTCATCAGGTTTGGTTTGTACCGGGCCATTTTCAGATATACGGGTCCGGCGGCATTGCAGGCGACGGGGCTGGCAGTGGTGGTGTATGGCGTGGCGCTGCTCGGTGTTTTATCGTGGGGACAATGGCCCGGCGTGCCACGTAGCCTGGGGGTGCTTCAGCCCCTGATCTTTCTGTTGATGGTTGGCTTCAGCCGATTTGTGGCCAGAATCTGGCTGGCGAACCTGGACAACGCCGAAAAACATTCAGCAGGTCGCCTGCTGATTTTTGGTGCAGGTACGGCAGGCGTGCAAACAGCTTCGGCGATTGCGATTTCCCGGCAATTTATCCTGCTCGGTTTTGTGGACGATGACACGAACAAGGTGGGCCGCAGCATCAACGGTGTGCCTGTGTTCGCTCCTTCCGATGTACCCGATGTGGTCGCGCGCAGAGGCGTGACCGACATTTTGCTCGCCTTGCCCAGCGCTTCCCGGGAGCGCCGCAACAGAATCATTGAAAACTTGCGGTCGGTGCCGGTCCATATTCGTACCTTGCCGGGGCTGGGCGACCTGGCGACAGGGCGGGTGACGGTGCAGGACTTCAAGGAGCTCGATATTGAGGACCTGCTCGGTCGCGATCCTGTGCCTCCGGATTCGGAATTGCTCGCACGCGGTCTCGCGGGCAAGGTGGTGCTGGTGACCGGCGCGGGGGGGAGCATAGGCAGCGAGCTGTGCCGGCAGATTCTCAGGGAAAAGCCGCGTCAGCTGCTGTTGCTGGACCACAGCGAGTTTGGCCTGTACAACATTCACCAGGAACTTGAGGGCTTGTCCACCGTACAAGGGCTTGGCTCAGAGCTCGTCCCCTTGCTCGGCAGCGTGGCCAATCCCCGGCGCTTGCAGGAAATTTGCCAGGCGTATGGCCCGGACACGGTGTATCACGCGGCAGCTTACAAACATGTGCCCATGGTGGAAGCCAATCCGGCCGAGGGTATTGTCAACAATGTTTTTGGCACGCTCCACATGGCGCAGGCAGCCATGGACAGCGGGGTTACCCAGTTTGTGCTGGTGTCCACGGACAAGGCCGTGCGTCCCACCAACATCATGGGGGCCAGCAAACGTATGGCGGAACTTGTGTTGCAGGCACTCGCGGCGCGCTCCGGGCCGGGGGTGACCTGTTTTGGCATGGTGCGTTTCGGCAATGTGCTCGGCTCCAGTGGCAGCGTCGTGCCGCTGTTTCACCGACAACTGGCAGCGGGCGGGCCATTGACTGTGACGCATCCCGAAGTCACCCGTTATTTCATGACGATTGCCGAGGCCGCACAGCTGATGCTGCAGGCGGGCGCCATGGCCAGCGGCGGCGATGTATTCGTTCTGGACATGGGCCAGCCCGTGAAAATCATGGATCTGGCCCGCCGCATGGTGGCGCTGTCGGGGCTGACGGTGCGAGACCCCTTCAAACCGGACGGCGACGTTGAGATAGTCATCACTGGCTTGCGTCCCGGCGAAAAGCTTTATGAAGAATTGCTGATTGGAGACAATCCGGCGCCGACCGCGCACCCTCGCATCATGAAGGCCCAGGAAGACTATCTGACTTGGCCTGTACTGGAGCAGCACCTGCAATCCCTGCGCCGCGCTGCGGATACTGGTGATTTGGCCGGCATCAAAGCGGTTCTGCAGGCATGTGTGCATGGCTATGTGGTGACGGCCTCGAGCGACAAGCCGGATGTGCGCAGCCTGCCTCTGACCAGCGAGGCGGACGGATAGCGTTCGGGTGCCAGGCGCGGGGATGAGATGGATCTGCTACTACCGCACCTGCACAGTTTGGCAGTTTCATTCGGCACCTGGCGCTTAAAATCCCTGGAGCATGATTTCGGCGGCCACCTTTTTTAACCATCGCACCCCTCATTCATACCCGCCACAAATGCGCCTTCAGAAAAACAAGTGCTTATGGGGCGTTGGTCTGGGCCTTTTGTTCCCGCTATTTTTCCAGTTGAGCGGCGGAATATACAGGGACTTTGATCCCATCATCGATTCGCAGGGAGTTATCGGAAAACTTCCGCTGCCGATTTCCGTCTTTACATATGTGGCCTTGGTTGCCTTGCTGGCGGGAAAACTGGACAGGATCCGCCCAGCAGTCGCGACCATCACCGGAATGATCGTCGCCTGCCTTTTGTCCTTTTGGCTGGCCCATGACGGCACAACGCAGCCACAGCGCAAGCTGATCATGGCCATTCAAGTTGCCTTCCCCATGGGCGGCCTGTTGCTCGGCCTGTTGATCGAAGACCGGGACAAAATCATTGCACGCGCATTTTTTCTGGTGCTTTCCGTCATGGTTCCTTTGCAGTTGGTCGCCACATGGCTGCAGGGCCGGTTGATTCTGACGCATTATTTATATGGCTTCAGCATTTACTCCCACTTTCAATACGTCACCCTGATTTTTGTTTGTGCGTTTGTATATGCGCTGGTGTCACTTTGGGACGAATACAGGGTCTGGCTTTGCGCAATGATAGTAATCATGCTTATTTACGCTACGGCAAGCCTGTCTTTTCTGACAATTTTTGCCTATATAACTTTCCTGACCATTTTTGGAGTGAGCAAGTTATGGCCTTATCGTGACAATGCAAAATTGGTATTTATTTCATTGGCCCTGACTGCCGTGCTGGCTGCGGGGGGACTGGTTTATTTCAAGAGCATGGATGGGGAGCGTGCATCGATCCAGGACAAAGCGGCATTGTTCAATGGCAAATTCAAAATCCTTGCCGATGGCAGGATACCTCCCAATCTCCAGGAGCGCTTCAATGACTGGAAGTTTTTCGGTGCAGGTATTGTTGAAAGCCGAACAACACTTTTGCTGGGGCATCCGCAACCCATGCCGCGTGAGGTAAGGTCCAGTCCACACAACTGGTATATCGATATCGCCTATACCTTCGGATTGATCGGACTGGTGCCGATATTGATGCTGATCGCTTACACGGTGTACCTGTGCTGGAAACAGCGAAAGACCTTGCCGGCCGCAACCTGGTGGGTGGCGGGCATCGTGTTGTATCTCGTGCTCGTCGACAGCAATTTCAAAGTCACCTTGCGCCAACCCTATCCGGGCATCTTCGCCTATTTCATGTGGGGTTTGTTGTTGACTCGCCTGCGTGGTTCCGCCACTTCCAGGCTGAGCGCCTAGCGCCACAGCTGCTCCATGCGCGCACCATCAGCCTGGAGAAGCGGGGTCCTGATCAATACCGCAGGTGTTTTTGGATCGGCTTTTTTGTGGCTGCTTGGTTTTAAGCTCGTCGCCTACTCTATGGGTCCGGAGGGCGTGGGCTTGTTTTCGCAGCTCCGGCAAATGGCGCAGGCTGCGACCATAGGGGCAACGTTTGGCGGTACCAACTCCGTGGTCCAGGGCCTTTCTGCACCCGGGGAAGAAGTGGCCCGCAGGGCGTTTCGCGCGACGGTTTCGCGCTTCGTCGGCATGGCCGGCGTCGTGGTGGTGGCGGTGATCGTTGTTGCAGCGCCAGCGCTATCGCAATTTTTCCTGTCGTCCAATGCGCCGGATCTGGTCGCAGCTGTGCGCTGGCTTGCATTGGCCGTGCTGCTCAACGTCGGTGGCACCTACGCCATTGCCGTGCTCAATGGTTATCGCGCCTACCCCTTCCTCGCTTTGGCGCAAATTGCAGGGCCACTGGCGCTGGTACTGCTGCTGGCGGGCATATGGTGGTGGCGCGTGCCTGCCGAACCACAGCTTCTGGCGGCTTCTTTTGTGCTCTGTTTTGGCGTGACGGTTCTTGTGGGTGCGCTGGGGGTGTCGCGTTTGCCCAAGCTTGCGGTTGGCACGAAAGCAGGGGTTTTGTCAAAAATACAAAGCCGGGCCTTCATCCGGTTTGCCCTGTCCAATTTGCTGGCGGCGCTGTCAACTACCGCGGCCTTGTTGCTGATCCGCTCCTGGGTCATCGAGGCCAGGGGTCTGGCTTTTGCAGGCCTGTTCGATGCCGGCTGGACTTTGACTTTTAACTACACCACCTTGTTTCTGACAGCCTGCAGCGCCATTTACCTGCCTTTGCTCACGAGGGCAACTTCCCCTGAAAATCAGAAGACCTGCATGCTCAAGACGGCCTACCTGGTGTTCGGCGTGGGTACGCTGATTTGTTACGCCATGGTGTTGTTGAAGGAGCCTTTGATCAACCTGCTTTACAGCCCCGAGTTTCATGCCTCGGGCAAGGTGTTGACGGTACTGGTCATCGCCGTGGTATTTCGCGGTACCTCCTGGGTTTATGGAACCATGATTCTCGCGACGAGAAATTCACGCGTTCTGCTGCTGTCTGACCTGGCCCTCAATCTGTCTCTTCTGGTGACGACCCGTTATGCGCTCAATAATTTCACGTCACTGGAGGCGCTCGGCTGGGCATTTGTGGTGCCGAATTTTCTCTACCTCGTTTTTGTGGTGGAGTATGTGCGAACCAGAAACCGGCTGATGCAGCGGCGCCAGATATGGCCCTATCTGCTGGCTGGCACGCTGCCTTTGTTTTATCTTGCAATAGGACCCGTCGCCTCGCAGTGGGCATACTCGGACTTTGCGAAGTGGCTGTGCATGGGCGTGGGCATGACCGCCAGCGGCGCCGCGCTTCTCGCCTACAGGAAAGTGATGTTGTGAAAAAACTGCGTACTGATATTGAACGTTTCTGCCGCATGCGTGGGCACGTTGGAGCAGTGTCCACGCCGATGTTGCTTGTCATCTGCTTGAACCCGCGCATGGCGCCGGTGGTGCTGTTGCGTCTGGCGGGGTTTTTTCATGAGCGCCGGCTCGGGCTGATGGCGAAAATGTTTGCCATGCTCAACGTCCTGCTCTTCGGGATCGAGGTGTCTCCGCAGGTCCGGATAGGTGGCGGGCTGTTCCTGCCCCACACCGTGGGAACAGTGTTGGGCGCTGAGCGCATCGGTGACAACTGCACCATCATGCAGGGGGTGACTTTGGGCACCTCCGAACCCGACATGGGGTTCACGATTGCCTTGCGGCCTGTTATTGGTAACGATGTGCTCATAGGGGCAGGTGCCAAGGTGATAGGGCGTGTGACGGTGGGTGACCACGCCAGGATAGGCGCCAATGCCGTGGTGCTCAGTGATGTACCTGCCCATTCACTGGCCGTTGGTGTGCCGGCGACGATCGTGGTACGGGTGGCGCCTGCCATGCCGGATGGGCATGCATGAAGCCGTTGGGCATCAGCGCTTCACTGGTTCTTTATAAGGCGGACTTGCCGACGGTCGAACGCACCTTGCGCGCCCTGCAGGAAGCCGGACGGCTCGCCAGACAACATGGCTCGCTGAGCCTGAGTCTCACGCTGGTTGACAATTCGGACGACGGCATCGTGCACAGTGGCGTGGCCAGGTGGCTGGAAGGCTTCCGGGCTTCCATGCCTGACTGGACCCTGCATCTGCTGCGTGCGCCCGGCAATGTAGGCTACGGCCGCGGCAACAACCTCGTGATTGCGGGCGCCCGGTCCGACTATCACCTGGTGGTCAACCCCGACCTTTTTGTCAATGTCGATGCATTGCTCGCGGCTGTGCGTTTCATGGAAGACCACGGGGAGGCAGGCTTGCTGACGCCTGCTGTTTTTGGTGAGGACGGTGAAAGGCATTACCTTTGCAAGCGCAACCCGACGCTGCTGGTGATGTTCCTGCGAAGCTTCGCACCCAACTGGCTACAGACCCTGCTGAGCCATGTGCTTGAAACCTTCGAGATGCGGGATTGCGATTACGAAAAACCGATTCACCCGGTGGAATACCCGACCGGCTGCTTCATGTTTTTTCGCACTTCATCGCTTCAGGCGATTGGCGGCTTTGACCCGGACTTCTTTCTCCATTACGAGGATGCAGACATTGGCCGGCGGATGCTGAAAATCGCCGGCGTGGTGTATGTTCCCACTGTCCGTGTGGTGCACCAGTGGGCCAGGGATACACACCGCTCGCTAAAGGCGAAGATGGTGACCATGAGGTCGGGGTGGCTGTATTGGCGCAAGTGGGGAGGCATTTTCAGCAGCAAGCCGGCGTGGGAACTGGCGGTGCGAACGCCCGTCACCAGTGAAACTGTCCGGTTGCCACCAGAAGCAGCTGCGGGTCAGCGGGTGCTCGTCACGGGCGCCAACGGCTTTGTGGGCCAGGCGGTTTGTGCCGATTTTCCCTCGCGTGGCTACCTGGTGCGCGGCGCAGTCCGCAAAAAAATGGATGCCGCGCAACCGACCGCTGCCGAGCAACTTGTGCTGGATGATATGGACGAACACACCGACTGGGGTGCCGCCCTTGCGGGCGTCGACAGCGTGGTGCATCTGGCGGCGCGCGTGCATATGATGCGCGAGACTGCGGCCGACCCGCTGGCGGAATTTCGCCGCGTCAATGTCGCCCTGACCCTGAACCTGGCCCGACAGGCGATGGCTGCCGGCGTGCGGCGCTTTGTATTTGTCAGCTCGGTCAAGGTGAACGGGGAAAGCACACCTGTTGGCCAGCCCTTCACGGCTGACGACCTGCCGAGGCCGCTGGACGCGTACGGGGTGTCGAAGTTCGAGGCCGAACAGGCCTTGAGGCAGCTCGCCGGCACCAGCGGCATGGAGCTTGTCATCATCCGGCCCGTGCTGGTGTACGGGCCGGGGGTCAAGGCCAACTTTCACGAGATGATGCGATGGGTGCTCAAGGGCGTGCCATTGCCACTTGGCGCGCTGGACAACCAGCGCAGCCTGGTCGCGCTGGATAACCTGGTCGATTGCATCGCAACCTGCCTGCACCATCCGGCGGCAGCCAACCAGACATTTCTGGTGAGTGATGGTGAAGACCTGACGGTGACGGCCTTGTTGCAGCGAACCGCGGGGGCTTTGCGCAAACCCGCAAGACTGCTGCCGGTTCCGGTGTCCCTGCTGGTGCTGGCGGGTCGCATTTTGGGCAAGGCAGCCATTGCGCAACGGCTTTGCGACACCTTGCAGGTGGACATCACGAAGACGAGGCGGCTTCTGGCCTGGGAGCCTCCGGTTTCCGTGGACAGCGCATTGAAAAAAACTGCGCAGCAACTGCTGGACGAATAGCATGCTGGCAAATCGGCAGGGCCATGTCTTCCTCACGGGCGCGACCAGCACGGTAGGTTCGCTGCTGCTGCCCATGCTGCTTGAGGCCGGCTTGCCGGTGCTGGCCCTTGGGCGAACCCCGGTCGCAGGCGCCGCCGCTTGCTCCTGGCATTTCCTCGACCTTGCGGACATAAACCATGGCCTGCCGGACATCGAAGCCGGGACGCTGATTCACACGGCAGGCCTGTGGCTGTTGCCGGGATGGCTGGATAGCTTTCATGCCCATGGTGTGCGTCGCCTCATTGCGTTCAGCTCGACCAGCCGCTTCACCAAACAGGCATCTGCCAGCGCCTACGAACTGGAAATTGTCAGAAAACTCGGTGCTGCCGAAGATCAGGTGTCCGCGCAATGCGAGCGACTGGGCATTGCGTGGACCATCTTCCGGCCCACACTGATTTATGGCGGTGCCGGTGGTGATAGAAATGTGGCTGATATTGCACGGCTGATCCGCAGGTTCGGGGTATTCCCGCTGTTCGGCAGCGCCAGCGGGCGCCGCCAGCCGGTACACGCCCGCGATCTCGCCACGGCCTGTGTACAAAGCCTGTCCGTACCCGCAAGCTACAACCGGGCCTATAACCTCAGTGGCGGCGAAACGCTGGCTTATGCCGACATGGTGCGCCGCATCTTTGAAACCCTGGGGCGGCGCCCCGTCTTCATCCGGATTCCGCTGGCCCTCTTCACGGCCGCCGTGACGCTGGCCCGCCTGCACCCGCGCTTTGCGCATCTGACGCCCGACATGGCCAGGCGCATGCAGGCCGATCTTGTGTTCGACCACGGCGAGGCCACGCGTGACTTTGCTTACAGCCCGAGGAAGTTCGATCCAGCCTACCTGACAACGCTGCGCTGATGCGACCGGTGTGCGCGCCGCATGTTGCACAATTGGCGCATTTCCTCCCACTTCGAGACCCTGGCCATGACCGACATCTCCCTGACCGACCCCGACCTGTCCCACGTAGGCCCGCGCGACAAGGCTGAAATCCTGGCCCAGGCCTTGCCGTACATCCGCAAGTTTCATGGCAAGACGCTGGTCATCAAGTACGGCGGCAATGCCATGACCGATCCGGCCCTGCAGGCCGACTTTGCCGAGGATGTGGTGCTGCTCAAGCTGGTCGGCATGAACCCGGTGGTGGTGCACGGCGGCGGGCCGCAGATCGAGGCGGCGCTGAACCGCCTTGGAAAAAAAGGGCAGTTCATCCAGGGCATGCGTGTGACCGACGAAGAGACCATGGAAGTGGTCGAGTGGGTGCTGGCTGGCCAGGTGCAGCAGGACATTGTGGGCCTGATCAACCAAGCGGGTGGCAAGGCGGTGGGCCTGACCGGGCGCGACGGGGGGCTGATCCGCGCGCAGAAGCTCAAGATGGTGGACAAGGACGACCCGGCCAAAGAACACGACATTGGGTATGTCGGCGATATCGTCGGTATTGATCCGAGCGTGGTCAAGGCGCTACAGGATGATGCCTTTATCCCCGTGATCAGCCCCATCGGTTTTGGCGAGCAGAACGAAAGTTACAACATCAATGCCGACGTGGTGGCGGGCAAGCTGGCCATTGTGCTCAAGGCCGAAAAGCTGGTGCTCTTGACCAACACGCCCGGCGTGCTGAACAAGGCCGGCGAACTCCTGACCGACCTGAGCGCCCGAGAAATTGATGATCTGTTTGCCGATGGCACGATTTCGGGCGGCATGTTGCCCAAAATTGAAGGCGCACTCGACGCGGCCAAAAGCGGCGTGAACTCGGTGCACATCATCGATGGCCGCGTCCCACATGCCATGCTGCTCGAAATCCTGACCGACCAGGCCTACGGCACCATGATCCGATCCCATTAAAACGCGCCCATGAAGCTACTGCGCGTCTGCCATGCTTTGTTGCGCGGTGCTCGCAATCCTCATGTGCGCCTGGCACATTCCGGCGGCTAGCGCTCCGGGCGCCTAGCCTGACAGCCGCTCGCTACGCTTCCTGGGCGCGTTTTCCTACTTTGATCGAGGCTTTATGAGATTGCTCCTGGTTGAAGACGACGTGATGCTGGCCAGCGGTGTCAAGCTGGGGCTCAGTGATGCCGGTTATGCGGTGGACTGGGTCGGCAGCGCAGAACGCGCCGAAGAGGTTTTGCAGAGCGAAAGTTTTGACGCGGCCATCATCGATATCGGCCTGCCCAAAATTGACGGTCTCGAGCTGACCCGGCGCCTGCGCACCCGCGGGCTGGGCATGCCGGTGCTGATTCTCACGGCGCGTGACGCCCTGCATGACCGGGTCCAGGGGCTGGACCTCGGTGCCGACGATTACATGGTCAAACCCTTCGAGTTGCCGGAGCTTCTGGCGCGCCTGCGTGCCTTGCTGCGCCGCTCCCAGGCCGCCACCAGCGCGGTTCTGAGTTTTGGCGCCTTTGAGCTGGACTCCGCGAACCGCCAGGCCCGGGCCAGCGGCCAGCTGATAGAGCTGGGGCCTCGCGAGTGGACGGTGATGGAGTATCTGATGGTCCATGCCCCCAAGCCCGCCAGCAAGGAAAAACTGCTGGCTGCGCTGACCGGCTGGGACAAGGAGATCACGCCAAACGCCATCGAGGTCTATATCTCCCGGCTGCGCGGCAAGCTGGAGCCGCACGGTATCGCGCTGCGTTCCATCCGCGGCTTTGGCTACCGGCTTGAGCTGGCGGGCGGTCCCGGCGATGCCCCGAACTGAAAACCAGCGCGGCGTAGCGTGGGCGCCAGGCTCCGCACCGGTTCCGGGCACTGGAAAGACAGTGGCCATGAAGTCCGGCCTGCAGCAACGCCTGTTGCTGCTGCTGCTGGCACCCCTGAGCCTTTTCGTTGTTGTGAGCGTTTACTTCGACTACCAGGCCGCTGGGGATGCGGCCCTGCAGCAGGACCAGCAACTGCGTCGTCTGGCGCCCTTGCTGGCAGATTCGGTGGTGGCCCCGGCGCGCGCGCCCGATGAGAGCCCGGCCATCTTGCTGGCGCCGCCGGTCGAGGAGTTCATCAAGGGGCGCACCGGGTTTGCCGGCTACCGGATTTCCGATCCGGACGGGCGCTTTCTGGCGGGTGAGCCCTGGATCGGTGTGCTGGTGCCCAGCACCCGTGAGCCCGAGTTTCACAGCATGGAGGTCAACGGCATCACCTACCGGGTGGTGGTCCAGCGCGTCAAGACGGTCGCCGGGGAGCTGATCCTGCAGCTGGCCGACGGTTCCGATGCGCGCCAGCACTGGCTCAAATCGGTTTTTTTCAAGGTTTTGCTGCCCAACCTGCTGCTGGTTCTGGCCGCTGCATTTGCGGTCAACTGGGCCGTGACGCGTGCGCTCAGGCCCTTGCTGGCGCTCAAGGACGCGGTAGAGCGCCGTTCACCGCGTGACCTCAGCGCCATCGATCCGCACAACACCCCGGCCGAGGTGCAGCCGCTGGTGGCTTCACTGAACCGGTTGTTTGCGCTGGTCAACGACCAGGCCGAGGGCCAGCGCCGTTTTGTGGCCGACGCCGCCCATCAGCTGCGCACCCCGCTGGCTGGATTGCAGGCCCAGGTGGAAGCCTGGGCGCAGGCGGCGGGCGCGCCTGCTGCGCGCGGGCAGGTGCTGTTGTCGGCTGAGAAAATCATGCGTCTGCGCAGCGCCACCCGACGTACCTCGCAGCTGGCCAATCAGTTGCTGGCGTTGTCGCGGGCCGACGCCAGTAACCTGTCGGGCCAGCTCGCGCAGCGGGTGGACCTGAAAGACCTGTGCGAATCGGTGCTGACCCTGCACCTGGACGCCGCA
Organism: Asaia bogorensis; assembly: GCA_943371375.1. Taxonomy (GTDB): domain Bacteria; phylum Pseudomonadota; class Gammaproteobacteria; order Burkholderiales; family Burkholderiaceae_C; genus Polaromonas. The sequence goes on along the minus strand of CALRUM020000006.1, from coordinate 74,074 downwards.
TCTGCCAAAGGGATGGATCTGGGCCTGGAGGCGCAGTTTGCCCAGGTCTCGGGGCATGAGTGGCTGTTGCGTGAGCTTCTGGGCAATCTGGTGGACAACGCCGTGAAGTACACCGCGCCCGGCGGTACGGTGACCGTCCGCTGCGGCAGCGAGCCGGGTGCAGAAGCGGGTGGGGCCCAGGTTTTTCTGGAGGTGGAAGACAACGGACCCGGCATCGCCGCGCCCGAACGTGCCCGCGTGCTGGAGCGGTTTTACCGCGTGCCCGGCACGGCGGGTGAGGGCAATGGTCTGGGTTTGGCCATCGCCGACGAGATTGCCCGCGTGCACGGTGCGCAGCTGGTGCTGACGCCCGCCGGCCTGAGTGACGGCGTGGCCTGGGGCTTGTGTGTGCGGCTGACGCTGGACGCTTCCACCTGAGCCGCGCAGCCGGTCCGGGCGTCCTGGCGGCTGTGCGAGAATCCAGACCGACGGCCTTCGTTTTGAAACATCTCTTACAACCACGCACCTCACGCCTATGTCCGAGTCTGAGTCTGATGTGACCGCCGAACTCTCCAGTGCCGGGGCACCGCGCAAGCGACCCAAACCGGGTGAGCGCCGTGTGCAGATTCTGCAGGCGCTGGCGACCATGCTGGAGCAGCCGGGATCGGAGCGCATCACCACCTCCGGGCTGGCGGCGCGGCTGGAGGTCAGCGAAGCCGCCCTGTACCGGCACTTTGCCAGCAAGGCCCAGATGTTTGAAGGCCTGATCGAGTTCATCGAGCAGACCGTGTTTACCCTGGTCAACCAGATTGCCGAGCGCGAAACCGACCCGGCGCAGCGTACCCGCAAACTGGTGGTCATGCTGCTGCAGTTTGCCGAAAAAAACCCCGGCATGACCCGCGTCATGGCCGGTGACGCCCTGGTGTTTGAAAATGAACGCCTGCAGGAACGCATGAACCAGTTTTTTGACAAACTGGAAGCCAGCCTGAAACAAAACCTGCGCGATGCCGCTGCGGCCGGCGGCGCCGCCACCCCGACGGTGCAGGCGCAGGTGCACGCCTCGGTCATCGTGGCCTTCATGGTGGGCCGGCTGCAGCGTTTTTCACGCTCCGGCTTCAAACGCCTGCCGTCCGAACACCTGGACGCCAGCCTGGCGCTGGTGCTGGGCTGACAGTCGCTATCAAAAAGAGAGCTTGCTGCGCCCGCTGCCAAAGGGCTGGCGCCGGATTTGATACTTGCCCTTGAGCCGGGCGGCACTAGCCCTTCAGACTGACGCCCACCTTGGCGCCTGCCGCCACGATTTCCTGCCAGGTCTGCTTGTCCACCGCAATGCCTTCCTGTTCGCGCTGCAGCCGCCAGGCGCGCTCCGGGTCACCGGCAATCTGTACCGCTTCAAAGCCCGGCGCCACCGGCCCGGCCTGGAGCCAGTCGACAAAAGCCAGTGCTTCCTCTTCAAACGCCGCTTGTGTGCCCAGCTTCGCCGGATCGATCAAAATGGTCAACATGCCGTTGATGACGGCGCGCACTGCGGGGTCTGTGGCTTTGTGCCAGGTACCGCTGCCGGTCAGCGCGCCGCCCAGGAGCTCGCAGGCCACGGCCATGCCATAACCCTTGTGTTCGCCAAAGGCCAGCAACGCGCCAAACAGGCCATTGCTTTGCGGCACCACCACCACGCCGGGATCGGTCGTAGGCCGGCCCAGCTCGTCAATCAAGGTGCCGGGTTCCACGCGCCGGCCTTCGTTGTGGGCGACGCGCATTTTTCCCTGCGCCACACGGCTGGTGGCAAAGTCCAAAACGAAAGGTGCACGTCCGGCCAGCGGAATGCCGATGCAACAGGGGTTGGTGCCGTAGCGGCCGTCGGCGCCGCCGAAAGGTGCAACCACGGGCCGGGACAACACATTGACGAAGTGCAGCGACACCAGGCCCTGGGCCACCGCCATTTCCGCAAAGTGCCCGATGCGGCCCAGGTGGTGCGCATTGGCCAGCGTCATGATGCAGCTGCCGTGCGTTTTGGCGCGTTCCATGCCCAGCACCATGGCTTGTTCACCGACGATCTGGCCGTAGCCGCGCTGGCCGTCCAGGCTCAAGAGGGACCCGGTGTCGAGCAGCACTTTCACGTCGCTGTTGGGCCGCAGGCCGCCCTCGAGCACCGCGTCCACATAACGCGGCAGCATGCCGACGCCGTGCGAGTCGTGGCCGCTCAGATTGGCCATCACCAGGTTTGCCGCCACGGCAGAGGCTTCTTCGGCAGCGCTGCCGGCTGCTATCAAAACAGTAGCTACTTGCGCTTGTAATGCTTGGGCCGGGAGTGTTTTTTTCATACAAAAAATATCAGGCTCACATCACGGCGCCAACTTGCCAGGGCACAAATTCGTTTTGCCCATAACCATGTTTTTCGCTTTTGCTCTGTCCGCCGGAGGCGGTGGCCAGCACCATCTCGAAAATCCGCTGGCCCATTTCCTGGACCGAAACGCCGCCGTCGATGATTTCGCCGCAGTTGATGTCCATGTCTTCCTCCTGCTTGTGCCAGAGCGCCGAGTTGGTGGCCAGCTTGAGCGAGGGCGAGGGTGCGCAGCCGTAGGCCGATCCGCGGCCGGTGGTAAAACAAATCAGGTTGGCGCCACCCGCCACCTGGCCGGTGGCGCTGACCGGGTCATAACCGGGCGTGTCCATGTAGACAAAGCCGTGGGCACTGACCGGCTCGGCGTATTCGTACACCGCTTGCAGGTTGCTGGTGCCGCCCTTGGCCACGGCGCCCAGTGATTTTTCCAGAATGGTGGTCAGGCCGCCCGCCTTGTTGCCGGGCGAGGGGTTGTTGTTCATCTCGCCTTCGTTGATCCCGGTGTAATGCTCCCACCACTTGATGCGGGCGATCAGCTTTTCGGCGATGTCAGGACGCACGGCGCGGCGTGTCAGCAAATGCTCGGCGCCGTAAATCTCTGGTGTTTCGCTGAGGATGGCGGTGCCGCCATGCGCCACCAGCAGGTCCACCGCAGCACCCAGCGCCGGGTTCGCGCTGATGCCCGAATAACCGTCCGAGCCGCCGCATTGCAGGCCTATGGTGATGTGGGCCGCACTGCAGGGCTCACGCTTCACGGCATTGGCCTGGGGCAACATCTCCTTGATCAGTGCAATGCCTTTGGCGACGGTTTTGGCGGTACCGCCGCTGTCCTGGATGCTGAAGGCGCGCAGGGTCTCGCCTTCACGCAGGCTGCCATGCGCCAGCCAGGCATTGATCTGATTCGACTCGCAGCCCAGCCCCACCACCAGCACGCCGGCAAAATTGGGGTGGGTGGCGTAACCGGTCAGCGTGCGCTGCAGGATCTGCATGCCCATGCCTTCGGTGTCCATGCCGCAGCCGGTGCCGTGCGTCAGGGCGACCACGCCATCGACGTTGGGAAAATCTTTCAGCGCCGAAGGATTGTTCTGCCTGGAAAAATGGTCGGCAATCGCGCGTGCTGCGGTGGCCGAGCAGTTGACGCTGGACAGGATGCCGATGTAGTTGCGGGTGGCCACGCGGCCGTCGGCGCGTTTGATGCCCATGAAGCTCGCTTCGCGCCGGGGCGGCGCTGGTTTGACATCGGCGCCGAAAGCATAGTCGCGCGCAAAGTCGCCTTTGTCGGGGCCCATGTCGAGGTTGTGGGTGTGCACATGTTCGCCGGGCGCAATGGCCTTGCTGGCAAAACCGATGATCTGGTTGTAGCGGCGCACCGGCTCGCCGGCCGCGATGGCGCGCGTGGCCACTTTGTGGCCGGGCGGAATCAGGCCCTTGATGCTGACGTTTTCGGCTTGTGTGCCGCCCACCAGTTGCGATCTGGCGATGAGCACATCGTCAGCGGGATGAAGTCGGATGAAAGGGGTCATGGCTGGGTGTCGCTGTCTTGTGAGTTTCTGAACTTGGGCTGGCCCGTGAGGTGTGGCCCGGGAAGCTGGGGCGGATAGCTCCGCGAATGTCCCCCGCGCGGCCTACAGCCACGCTCCTCCTTGATTTCGCTGCGCTACCCACCCCAGCCTCCCGGGCTGGCCGCAGGGTTGGCGTACGTAGCCCGACAACCTGCGGGCAATGGATCATGCCGGTGCGGCGTTCGGCGCAGCGGCATCAAGGAGGAGGCCGAAGGCCGGGGGACAGCCGCGTAGCTGAGCGCCGCGTCGGCATGATCCCCGTGCTGAGCTGACATGACCATGCAACTTCTCAATAAAACATCTTCGGCAGCCACAGCACCAGCTTGGGAAAGTAAGTGATGATCACCAGGGAACCTAGCAGCGGTACCAGCCAGGGCAGGATGGCAATCGTGGTGCGCTCCACCGAGAGTTTGGCCACCCGCGCCAGCACAAACAGCACCATGCCCATGGGCGGGTGCAACAGGCCAATCATCAGGTTCAGCACCATGACCAGGCCGAAGTGCACCGGGTCTATGCCGAGTTGCTGGACGATGGGCATCAGGATGGGCACGAGGATGGTGATGGCAGCGGTGGGCTCCAGAAAGCAGCCGACAAACAGCATCAGGGCATTGGCCAGCAGCAAGAAGACCCAGGGCTCCTTGGTGAAACCCAGCACCCATTGCGAGATGGCTGCGGTCACGCCAGTAGCTGTCAGCATCCAGCCAAAAATGCTGGCTGCCGCCACAATAAACAGCACGGTGGCGGTGGTCTCTACCGTGTCCAGGCAGACCTTGACAAACATTTTCCAGTTCAGGGTGCGGTACCAGGCCAGACCCAGCACCATGGCCCACAGGCAGGCGGCGATCGCGCCTTCGGTGGGGGTGAAGATGCCGGTGGTCATGCCGCCAATCAGCAGCACCGGCGTCATGATGGGCAAGACGGCCTGAAAGTTGAAAAACTTGTCGGCTGCAAACAGCACAAGCAGGCCGGCAAAGACGGTGATCTGTGGCGGAAAGCCTGCCTTGGTGATCAGCAGCCACAGCACCAGCGGCCAGCCGGCCACGACCAGCGTTTCTACCAATGCCTTGATCACGCGCGGCCACTGAAACTTGATGTCGGCGCCCCAGCCATTTTTGTGCGCAAAGTAGGCCACGGTCAGCATCATCAGGCCGGCCATCAGGATGCCGGGCAGGATGCCGGCCAGAAACAGCGCGCCCACACTGACGTTGGCCATCATCCCGTAGATCACAAAGGGCAGGCTGGGCGGAATGATGGGCCCCAGCGTGGCCGAGGCGGCCGTCACGCCAACGGCAAATTCCTTGCTGTAACCGTGGTCGGTCATGGCCTTGATTTCAATCGTGCCCAGACCGGCTGCATCGGCAATCGCCGTGCCACTCATGCCGGCAAACACCACCGAGCCGACCACATTCACATGGCCCAGTCCGCCCTTCATCCAGCCGACCAGTGCCAGCGCATAGTTGTAGATGCGGTTGGTGATTCCGGCGTTGTTCATCAGGTTGCCGGCCAGGATGAAAAAAGGCACGGCCAGCAAGGGGAAGCTGTCGATGCCGCTGACCATGCGGTGTATCACCACAAAAGCCGGCAGGTTGCCCGTCCACCAGATATACAGCAGGGCTGAACCGGCCATCGCCATTGCGACCGGGATGCCACCACTCATGAGCACAAGGAAGATGATTTTTAGCATGAGAAATCTTTTTGTCGTTGTCGTCGAAAGCTAGTTGTCGTCCATCGAGGACTCAGGCCGCTCCAGAACGGTGTAGCCACGCTTGCGGTGAAACAGCGCGATTTGCACCGACCTGAAAGCCATCGCGGCAAAGCCCAGCAGGCAGACGCCGTAGACCCAGTTCATCGGCAGGTCGACCATGGTCATGCGCGAATTGCTGCCGAGTTTGAGCATCATCATCACGGTGAGCACAGCGGCTGCTACAAAAAACCCCACACGCAGCACATCGACCGCGGTGGCCATGACCCGTGCCAGCGCGGGTGGCATGAACTTGTAGAAAAAATCGACCTGGATGTGGTTGTTCTTGATCACGCCTATGGTCGCGCCGGTGAAAACCACCGCGATCAGCAGATAACGCGCAATCTCCTCGGTCCAGGCGGCCGAGTCGTTCAACACATAACGTGTGAAGAACTGGTAGAAGACGGTGAGCCCCAGCACCCAGAAAAAGCCCAGGGCGACCCAGGCCTCGAGTTTGGTGGCGGACAGGTCCACCACCTCGTCCCGGGCGTGAAACTCACCGTCGGCCCCCATCACGGGGGCCATGTCGTCAATCGTTTCAATCGTCATGGAAGCGGCTTACTTGAGGCCGACCACGCGGTCCCAGTCTTTCTTGTCCAGCTTCATCGATTCGAAGGAGATGGCCTTGAGCACACGCTGCTGGAAGTCGGCGCGGTCCACGGTCACGACGTTGATGCCCTTTTTCTTGAACTCATCGACGAGTTCGCCCTCGCGCTTGCGGATGTCGTTGGTGGCGCTGACGGCGGCCTCCTGCGTGATGTCGGCCAGCAACTTCTGCTCGGCGGGCGAGAGTTTGCCCATCAGGCCGGGGGAGATCACGGTCAGCAAGGCGTCCGAGATGTGGCCAGTCAGGATGATGTTCTTCTGCACCTCGAAAAACTTCTTCGCTTCGATGGTTGGCAGCGGGTTCTCCTGCGCGTCCACTGTGCCGTTTTGCAGTGCCAGATAAACCTCTGCGAAAGCAATCGGTGTCGGATTGGCACCGCAGGCGCGTGGCAGTGCGGTGTAGGCCGGCGAGTCGGGCACGCGCATCTTGATGCCCTTCATTTCATCGCAATTCCTGAACAGCTTGTTGCTGGTGGCGTGGCGTGCGCCGTAATAAGTCAGGGCTGTCACGGTGTTACCTGTGGCCTTTTTATAACCTTCGGTCAGCTCCTTGAAGACATCACTCTTGCCGTAAGCGATCACATGGTCGGCATCGCGGAAGGTGAAGGGGTAGTAACTGACTGCCAGGCGCGGATAGGAGTTGGAGGCAAAGGAGGCGCCGGTCAGGATGATGTCCACCGTGCCCAGTTGCAGGCCCTGGTTGATGTCGCTTTCCTTGCCCAGGCTGGAGGCCGGGAAGACCTGGATTTCATACTTGCCGTTGGTGCGTTTCTTGAACTCATCGGCGGCCCAGACCGACCACTTGTGGTAAGGCTCCGAGGTTTCGTACACATGCGCCCATTTCAGCTTGGTCTGTGCATTTGCAAGGCCAAATTGGCCCATGGCCCCCGTCAGCAGTACGCAAGCTGCTACTGTTTTTATTGCAAGTCGTTTTGTCATGATGTCTCCTCGGTTAAAAAAGTGGAAGGTCTAAGTGCTGGGCGGAAATCAATGGGTCTTCGCGCGGCGCCAGCTCGCACTGAATCGGGCATGGGATTTGTCCATGTGTGCATGCATGGCCGCGCGGGCGGCGGGACCGTCGTGTGCAAAGATGGCGGCCAATATCGCTTCATGTTCGGTGATCGCCGATTGCCATGACTTCATGGTTTCGAAGTAACCGGTCAGGCGGGTGAACAGCGGGCCGCGGCGCGAGTCCCAGAAGCTTTGCACGGTTTCGATCAGCACCACGTTGCCGCATGCCTCGACAATCGCGCTGTGGAATGCCCGGTCGCCGTCCAGCGGCAACACGCCGCGGTTGGCGTCAGTGACCATCGCGTCAATGGCGGCGCGCATGGCGTCGATGTCTTTGCGCCTGGCTTGTGCCGCAGCCATCAGGGCAATCTCGCCCTCGACCACGCGGCGCGCCCGTATCAATTCGAGCGGCCCCCATTCGGTCAGGGCTATAGGCGGGCCATCCGCGCGTTTGGTGCGCATCGAGCGGTCCAGCACGTAGACGCCGGAGCCGGTTCTCACCTCGACCCAGCCTTCGACTTCCATGGCGATCAGCGCCTCGCGCACCGAGGGCCGGCTCACGCCCAGCTGCTTGGCCAGGTCGCGCTCCGCCGGCAGGCGGGTGCCGGCTGCAAATTCCCCCTGGCTGATCAGCGCGCGCAATTGCTCGGCAATCTGGCGGTACAGGCGTTGCGGTTCAACGGTTTGCAGCGGCATGCGTGGTATCGGATGATTTAAGGGTTAGCCAGAATTGGACAAGTGGTAAGGCCAATTGATAATCCCTGAATCCGAGCTTTCCGAACATCCGGCTAAACCCTGTCATGTCATCTCCCCGCGTCCGTTCATGGCAATGCCTGAAACGATAAAGTCTGTCCGCCTGCGGCAGGTCAACCTGCCTCCCAAGGTGGTGCGTACCGACGCTATCCAGTCCTTTGTGACCCAGGAAACCCTGCTGCTGACCCTGGGCTGCAGCGACGGCATCGAAGCCACGGGGTATGCCTACACCATAGGCACCGGTGGTTCATCGGTGTTGGCCCTGCTGCGTGACCACCTGGCGCCGCGTTTGCTCGGGCGCAACCCGCTGCTGGTGGAGGCGATCTGGAAGGACCTGTTTTTCCACACCCACGCCACCGCCGTGGGGGCCATCACCAGCCTGGCCCTGGCCTGTGTGGACACCGCGCTGTGGGACTGGCGGGCGCAAAGCCAGGGCCTGCCCTTGTGGCAGCTGCTTGGTGGGGCGCAAGCCCGGGTGCCGGTGTACACCACAGAGGGCGGCTGGCTGCACCTTAGTGCCGGGGAACTGGTGGAGCAAACCCTGGCAGCCCAGGCCCAGGGTTTTCGCGGCGCGAAGATCAAGGTCGGGCGGCCCCATGTCAGTGAAGATGTGGCACGCCTGTCCCGCGTGCGCGAAGCCGTGGGTCCGGGCTTTGAGCTCATGACCGATGCGAACCAGGGCTTCAGCCGTCCGGAAGCCCTGCGCCGTGCGGCGGCTTTTGCCGGGCTCGACCTGTGCTGGCTGGAAGAACCCCTGCCCGCCGAAGACGTGGCCGGGCACCGGCAACTGCGTGCGCAGACGGCGCTACCGGTAGCGGTCGGCGAGTCCCTGTACCACCTGAGCCAGTTCCGTGAATACCTGGAGCAGGGCGCCTGCAGCATGGTGCAGCCCGATGTGGCGCGCATAGGCGGCATCACACCCTGGATCAAGGTGGCGCATCTGGCCGAGGGTTTCAACGTTCCGGTCTGCCCGCATTTCCTGATGGAGCTGCATGTCAGCCTGTGCGCCGCAGTAGCCAATGCTGCCTGGGTGGAATACATCCCCCAGCTCGACGACATCACCACCAGCCGCATCCAGGTGCAGGACGGTTATGCCTGCCCGCCCGAGGCACCGGGTCTGGGGATTGCGTGGGACTGGGCCGCCATTCAAAAGCGGCAGATTGCCGACATCACCATCTCTTAAGTTCAAAGGAAAAAACATGAGACTTCAAGGAAAAACGGCCCTGATCACGGCGGCAGGGCAGGGCATAGGCCGGGCCAGCGCACTGGCCATGGCGGCAGAAGGCGCCCAGGTCTGGGCGACCGATGTCAATGCGAAGCTGCTCGACAGCTATGCGGGGGTAGCCAACATCCATGCCTTGAAGCTCGATGTGCTCGACAAGGCCGCGATCCAGCAGCTGATAGCCAGCATGCCGGCGCTCGATATCCTGTTCAATTGCGCGGGTTTTGTGCACGCCGGCAGCGCGCTGCAGGCCACCGACGAAGAGTGGGAGTTTGCGTTCAACCTGAACGTTCGCTCGCAGTTCTGGACCATACAGGCAGCGCTGCCGCGCATGCTCGCCAACAACGGCGGCAAGGGCGGCGGCAGCATCATCAACATGGCCAGCGTGGTCAGCATCAAGGGTCTGCCGAACCGCTTTGTCTACGGCGCTTCCAAGGCGGCGGTGATAGGCCTGACCAAAAGTGTCGCGGCTGACTATGTGATGCAGGGCGTGCGCTGCAATTGCATCTGCCCCGGCACGGTGGATACACCCTCGCTGCAGGACCGCATCAATGTGTTTGAGGACCCGGAGCAGGCGCGCAGGAACTTCATCGCGCGCCAGCCCATGGGACGCCTGGCCCAGGCGCATGAAATTGCGCCGGTGGTCACCTTTCTGGCCAGCGACGAGTCGGCTTTTGTCACCGGCCAGCATTACAACATCGACGGCGGCATGACCATATGAACCAGCTCGATTTCCAGGGCCGGCATGCGGTGGTGACCGGCGGCGCCACGGGGCTCGGCTACGCAATTGCGCAACGCTTGCTGGCTTCCGGCGGCAGCGTCACGCTGTGGGACCGCGACGACGCGGCAGCAAAAAAAGCGGCCGTGGCACTGGGGCCCGGGGCTTCGGCTGTGGCGGTCGATGTGTCGCAGCATGTCTCGGTGCAGATGGCTGTCAAGGCGACCTTGCTGATCGCGCCTCGGGTGGATGCGCTGGTCAACAGCGCGGGTGTCACCGGTCCCAACGTCAAGCTCTGGGACTACCCGGTGGACGAATGGCGGCAGGTGATGGAGGTTAACCTCAACGGCCTGTTTTTATGCTGCCGCGAGTGGGCGCCGCACCTGCGCGCCAACAACTACGGCCGCATTGTCAACATTGCCTCGGTGGCCGGCAAGGACGGCAATCCGAATGCCAGCGCCTACAGCGCCAGCAAGGCGGCGGTGATCGCCTTGACGAAGTCGCTGGGCAAGGAGCTCGCTGATAGCGGTGTGCGCGTCAACTGCGTCACCCCGGCTGCGGTGAAAACCGCCATTTTTGAGCAGATGACGCCGGAGCACATCGCTTTCATGTTGTCGAAAATACCCATGGGCCGCTTTGGCACGCCGCAAGAGGTTGCTGCGATGGTGGGCTGGTTGTGCACCGAGGAATGTTCTTTTTCGACCGGCGCCGTGTTTGACCTCTCGGGCGGCCGCTCCACTTACTGATTTGTTCAACCCAAAGGAAAAAAATGAAACTCGTTCGTTACGGCAATCCCGGCAAGGAAAAACCCGGCCTCATTGATGCCGAGGGCAAATTGCGCGACCTGAGTGGCGTCGTCAAGGACATAGGCCCCGACCAGCTCGGCGATGCTGCCTTGGCGAAGCTGCGCAAGCTCAAACCGGCCAGCCTGCCGCTGGTCAAGGGCGCGCCGCGCAGGGGAAGCCCGGTCGCGGCTGTCGGCAAGTTCATTGCCATTGGACTGAACTATGCCGACCACGCGGCCGAATCGGGCCTGCCCATCCCCAAAGAGCCGATCGTGTTCATGAAAGCCACCACCTGCATCCAGGGGCCGAATGACCCGGTCATGCTGCCCAAAGGTTCGGTCAAATCGGACTGGGAGGTGGAACTCGGCGTGGTCATCGGTACCCGGGCGCGTTATGTGTCGCAAAAAGACGCGCTCAGTTTTGTCGCCGGTTACTGCACCATCAACGATGTCAGCGAGCGCGAGTACCAGATCGAGCGCGGTGGCACCTGGGACAAGGGCAAGGGGTGCGACACCTTCGGCCCCATCGGTCCTTGGCTGGTCACGCGCGATGAGGTGCCCAATCCACAAAAACTCGCCATGTGGCTGGACCTCAACGGCAAGCGCACGCAGACCGGCAGTACCAAAACCATGATCTTCAGCGTCGCCAAAATCATCAGCTACGTCAGCCAGTTTATGACCCTGATGCCAGGCGACGTCATCACCACCGGCACCCCGCCCGGTGTGGGACTGGGCATGAAACCGCCCCTGTTCCTGAAAAAGGGCGATGTGATGACGCTCGGTATTGAAGGTTTGGGCGAACAGCGCCAGGTGGTGGTTCCTTTCAAGCTGTGACAGCCGCGTGAAGTGGGCTTGAGCCTGGGGTTTACCCTTGGGTGCCTTAGAAAAACTTCTCTAGAAACCCCCGCCCCTGGCGCGGGGTCATGGAAATGCTGCAAAATAGAACGGTCGTTCTTTTTTGTCTGGTTTCCATGTCTGTGACCGAACTTCCCGTCAAGTCAGCCCGCCCCGCGGCGCGCGATCACGCCCGTGCGGCGCCGGCTGGCATGCAAAAAGGCCAGCAGACCAAGGCCGCGATTGTGGATGCCGCACTGGGTCTGGCGACACAAATTGGTCTTGAAGGCCTGAGCATAGGCGCGCTGGCCGAAGTCATGCGCATGAGCAAATCCGGCGTGTTTGCGCATTTCGGCTCGCGCGAAGAGCTGCAGATATCGGTCATCCGCGAGTATTTTGCGCGGTTTGAGGAAGAAGTTTTTTACCCCGCCCTGAAGGAGCCGCAAGGCCTGCCGCGTGTGCAGGCGCTGTTCGGCAACTGGATGAAACGGGTGGCGGTTGAATTGCAGTCGGGCTGCATCTTTATCAGCGGTGCAGTCGAGTTCGACGACCGCCCGGGGCCGGTACGTGATGCACTGGCCACCTCGGTGCAGACCTGGCTGGCCGCCATGCACCGGGCGGTGGTGCTGGCCAAACAGGCCGGGCATTTGCGCACCGATGCCGACGAGCGCCAGATCGCTTTCGAGATCCATGGCCTGATCCTCGCGCTGCACTATGAGGCCCGCTTCCTGAAAACACCGGGCGCGATGGCGCGCACCTTGCAAGCCTTTCAAAGCATTCTGGCGCGTTACGGCAACGAGGCCGACGGCCAGCCTGTTGCCGCCGCATCAATAAAAAGCCGCGGCGCCAGGACGGCGCCCGAATCTTCACCACCTTCCACTTAATCCCTACAAAGGACGCTTCCTCATGCCCCAATATTCCCCGCCGCTGCGTGACATGCAATTTGTCATGCATGAAGTGCTCAAGGTCACCGATGAACTCAAGCCGATTGCCAAGTACGCCGACGCTGATGTGGACACCATCAACGCGATCCTCGAAGAAGGGGGCAAGTTTGCCAGCGAGGTTATTCTTCCGCTCAACGTCAGCGGCGACGAAGAGGGTTGCAAGCTGGACCCGGTGACGCACGCCGTCACCACACCCAAAGGCTTCAAGGAAGCCTACCAAAAATACGTGGAAGGTGGCTGGCCTGCCCTCAGCGGGGACCCGGAATTTGGCGGCCAGGGCCTGCCGCTGGTGGTCAACCAGTGTTTTTATGAAATGCTCAACAGCGCCAACCAGGCCTGGACCATGTACCCCGGCCTGACACACGGCGCGCACGCCGCTTTGCACAGCCACGGCACCGACGAGCAGAAAAAAACCTATCTGCACAAAATGACCAGCGGCGAGTGGACTGGCACCATGTGCCTGACCGAGCCGCACTGCGGCACCGACCTGGGCCTGATGCGCACCAAGGCCGAGCCACAGCCTGACGGCAGCTACAAAATCACCGGTAACAAGATATTCATCAGCGCTGGTGAACACGACATGGCCGGCAACATCATCCACCTGGTGCTGGCCCGTGTGACCGATGCTCCCCCCGGCATCAAGGGCGTGAGCCTGTTCATCGTGCCCAAGTTCCTCGTCAATGCAGACGGTTCGCTCGGTGCGCGCAACGGCATCTACTGCGGTGGCCTGGAGCACAAAATGGGCATACACGGCAACGCCACGGCGCAAATTGTCATCGACGGCGCGATAGGCACCATGGTGGGTCAGCCGAACAAGGGCATGCAAGGCATGTTTGTGATGATGAATGCCGCGCGGCTCGGCGTGGGCAACCAGTCGCTGGGCCTGACCGAAGTGGCATACCAGAACGCACTGGCTTACGCCAAGGACCGCATCCAGATGCGCTCGCTGTCCGGCCCCAAGGCCAAGGACAAGCCGGCCGACCCCATCATTGTCCACCCCGATGTGCGCAAGATGCTGCTCACCGCCAAGGCTTATGCCGAAGGTGGCCGCGCGCTGGCGATTTATTGCACCGTGCTGCTCGACAAGGAGCACTACCACCCCGACGAAAAAGTGCGCAAGGACAGCGGTGAAATCCTGTCGCTGCTGACACCCATCGTCAAGGCCTTCCTGACCGACAACGGCCACATTGCCACCAACGCCTGCATGCAGGTTTTTGGCGGCCATGGTTTCATCAAGGAATGGGGCATGGAGCAGTTTGTGCGCGACAACCGCATCAACATGATTTACGAAGGCACCAACACCATCCAGTCGCTGGACCTGCTGGGCCGCAAGATCCTCGGCAACAACGGCGCCACGCTGAAAAAATTCGGCAAGCTGATAGGCGCGCTGGTGGCTGAAGAAGGCGTCAACGAAAAAATGGCCGAGTTCATCAACCCGCTGGCCTACCTGGCCGACCAGATGACCAAGTTCACCACTGAACTGGGCTTCAAGGGCTTCCAGAACCCCGACGAAGTAGGTGCCGCTGCCGTGGACTACCTCCGTGTGGCCGGCCATCTGGTGTTTGGTTACTTCTGGGCGCGCATGGCGCAAGTGGCGCTGCGGGAAATTGCGGCGGGAAATACCGACGCCTTCTATGTTGCCAAGCTGCAGACCGCACGTTTTTATTTCGCCAAGCTGTTCCCCGAGACTGCGACATTGATGCGCACTGCGCGCAGTGGCAGCCAGGTGTTGATGGACACCGACGCCGCCCTCGCCTGATGCCCCGGCTCTTCAAGACTATTAGACCTGGAGCCCTTATGCAGCGTGCGCTGGCAGCTATTATTTTTGTAGCAACATGCGGTTCCGGATGGGCCCAGATGACGCCTGTGGGCCTGTGGCGCAACCTCGACGACAAGACCGGCGAGGCGAAAGCCGAGATCCGGATTGTGGAAACCGGCGGTGTGCTGAGCGGAAAAATCGACAGGCGTATTGGCAAGGACATCAAACCCGACGATGTCTGCGACGAATGCAGTGACGACCGCAAGGGAAAACCCATACTCGGGCTTGAGATCATCCGTGGCGCCAAAAAGGCCGAGGGCAAAGACCTGTGGGAAGGCGGCAGGATTCTGGACCCTGAAAACGGCCGCAACTACAGCCTGCGCATGACGCCCGTAGACGCCGGAAAAAAGCTCGAAGTCCGGGGTTCCATCGGCCCCTTCGGCCGCACCCAGACCTGGGTGCGCGTTCAGTAACCATTCATTCAGGTGCCGTCCGCTGTTGTTCACCGGCCGGTAAAAAGAAAGAGAAACCATGTCCCGCTTTCAAGTCAAAAAAGTTGCTGTCCTCGGCGCCGGCGTCATGGGCGCGCAGATTGCCGCCCATCTGGTCAACCTCAAGATTCCGGTGGTGCTGTTTGACCTGCCGGCCAGGGAAGGTCCGAAGAACGGCATTGTGATCAAAGCCGTCGAAGGGCTGAAAAAACTCAAGCCCGCTCCGCTGGGCGTGCCTGAAGACGCAGCCTTGATCCAGCAGGCCAACTACGAAGAACACATGGAAGTTCTGAAAGAGTGCGACCTGGTCATCGAGGCGATTGCCGAACGCATGGACTGGAAGACCGACCTGTACCACAAGATCGCGCCTTTTATTGCGGACAGCGCGATTGTGGCCAGCAACACCTCGGGCCTGTCGATCACCAAACTCAGCGAAGCGCTGCCCGAGTCCATCAAGCCGCGTTTTTGCGGCATCCACTTCTTCAATCCACCGCGCTACATGACGCTGGTGGAGTTGATCAACACGCCGACGACCGAGCCGAAGGTGCTCGACGACCTCGAAGCCTTTGTCACCAGCGGCCTCGGCAAAGGCGTGATACGCGCACACGACACGCCCAACTTCATCGCCAACCGCGTCGGCATTGCCGGCATGTTGGCGACGATCAAAGAGGCAGAGACTTTCGGTTTGAGTTACGACGTGGTCGATGACCTGACTGGCAAGAAGCTCGGACGCGCCAGTTCGGGTACTTTCCGCACCGCCGACGTGGTGGGCCTGGACACCATGGCACACGTCATCAAGACGCTGCAGGACAACCTCGGCCCCGGCAAGGTGGAAGACCCGTTTTCCGACATGTATGGCACGCCGCCTGTGCTGGCGAAGTTGCTGGAATCGAAAAGCCTGGGCCAGAAAACCGGCGCGGGCTTTTACAAAAAGGTGGGCCGCGACATCATGCGGCTGGACCCGGAAAGCATGGAGTATGTGGCAGCAGGCGCCAAGGCCAATGAGGTGGTGGGCCGCATGCTCAGGAAGCCGGCTGGCGAACGCCTGAAGCTGTTGCGCGAAGCCGAAGGCGCCGAGCCGCGTTTTCTCTGGGCCATATTGCGCGACCAGTTCCACTACGCCGCCGTGCACCTGGAAAGTATTGCCGAGACCGCGCGCGACATCGACTTTGCCATGCGCTGGGGCTTTGGCGCCAAACAGGGCCCGTTCGAGCTCTGGCAGGAAGCCGGCTGGCTGCAGGTCGCCAACTGGATCCAGGAAGACATCGCTTCCGGCAAGGCCATCAGCAAAGCGCCTTTGCCCGACTGGGTGTTCAAGGGCCCTGTGGCCGAAGCGGGCGGTGTGCACACCGCTGAAGGTTCGTGGAGCGCCTCGGCGAAAAAATTCATAACACGCCGCAAGCTGCCGGTGTACGAGCGTCAGTTCTTCCCCGAGGACGTGCTCGGCTCCCAGGCGCCAGCGTTTGCATCGGCCGGTACCACGCTGCATGAAGATGATGCCATCCGCCTGTGGACGCTGGACGGCGAGCAGGGCGATGTGGTGATCGCCAGCATCAAGACCAAGATGCACGCCATCAGCCCGGATGTGGCCGAGGGCCTGGCCCTGGGTGTGGACCTTGCAGAGAAAAGTTACAAGGGTCTGGTCATCTGGTCCAACGACGAGATGTTTTCTGCCGGCGCCGACCTGCAGGCCATGTTGCCGGCTTTCATGATGGGCGGCGCCAGGGCGATTGAAGGCGCCGAGGCCGAGCTGCAGAACGTGATGCTCAAGCTGCGTTATGCCGCAGTGCCTGTGGTGTCTGCCATTCGCGGTCTGGCACTCGGCGGTGGCTGCGAGATGGCGGTGTATTCAGCCAAACGTGTGGCCGCGATGGAAAGTTACATCGGCCTGGTGGAAGTGGGTGTGGGCCTGGTGCCGGGTGCCGGCGGCCTGGCCTACATCGCACGCCGTGCCGCTGAAAATGCAGCCGCCTCGACCAACAAGGACATCCTGCCTTTCCTGACCGAAGGTTTTACCGCTGCGGCCATGGCCAAAGTCGGCACCAGCGCAATTGAAAGCCGCAAGATCGGTTATCTGCTGGACAGCGACGTGATTGTTGCGAACAAGGACGAGCTGCTGTTTGTCGCCTTGAACGAAGCACGTGCCATGTTCAACTCCGGCTACCGCGCGCCGCACAGGCGGGCTTTCCCCGTCGTCGGGCGCAGCGGCGTGGCGACCATCAAGGGCCAGCTGGTCAACATGCGCGATGGCGGCTTCATCAGCGCCCACGACTTCCACATCGCCAGCCTGATTGCCAATGTGGTGTGTGGTGGCGACGTCGATGCCGGCTCGCTGGTGACGGAAGAATATCTGATGACGCTGGAGCGCAAGGCGTTTTGCGCATTGCTCGAGCATCCCAAGACGCAGGAACGCATCATGGGAATGATGAGCACCGGCAAACCGGTTCGTAATTGATCAAGCTACTGCGGAGCCACCATGCGTCGTTGCAGCCCAGAACCAATCCTCACGTACAGAAAGTACGTTCCGGTTGTTTCCGGGCACCCGCGCCTCGCCTGATGACTCCTCGCTACGCTTTCTCAACCACGAACCCCACCTCGCTGTTCATATGACAACACCTCAAGCCACACCCAATCGCCTGGAGCGGCAGCTGGAAAGGCTCTCTGAAGTGCCGGCCTTTGCGCGGCCCTGGTTTCGCAGTGTGGTGCTGCGCCGCGCCGTGCCTTTCACCGGCACGGCCGGGCTCGACTTTTTGCAGATGACCCGCCACCAGGTGGAGATCGGCATCAAAAACGAGAAGAAGGTGCAAAACCACATCGGCGGCATCCACGCCTCGGCGATGAACCTGCTGGCGGAAACCGCCACCGGCATGGTGGTCGGCATGAATGTGCGCGACGACTGCATCCCGCTGGCCAAGGAGCTGAAGATGGCGTTCAGGAAGCGCGCCAGTGGTGCATTGCGCGCGGTGGCCACCCTCAGCGATGAGCAGCGCGCCTTGATGCAGGCCAGCGACAAGGGTGAAGTGACGGTGGCAGTGACCGTGACCGACGAGATCGGCGTGAACCCGGTCGAATGTGAATTTGTCTGGGCCTGGATACCTTCCGGCCCGCGAAAAAGTTAACAGGAATTGAAAGAAATCATCATGGCCAAACAAGTCCAGGAAGCCTACATCGTTGCCGCCACACGCACGCCCATAGGGCGCTCGCACCGCGGGTTTTTCCGCAACACCCGTCCCGACGAGCTGCTGGTTCATGCCCTGCAGGCGGCGCTGGCGCAAGTGCCTTCGCTGGACCCCAAGGCGATAGAAGACATCATCTGCGGTTGCGCTATTCCCGAAGGTCCGCAAGGCCTGAACATTGCGCGTATAGGCGCGGTACTCGCCGGCCTGCCGACCAGTGTGGGCGGGATCACGGTCAACCGCTTCTGTGCTTCGGGTCTCTCCGCGATCCAGATGGCGGCCGACCGCATCCGTGTCGGTGAAGCCGATGTGATGATTGCCGCCGGTACCGAAAGCATGAGCATGGTGCCGATGTCGGGCAACTCGCCCTCGCTCTCACCGGCCATGTTTGGCAACGACGAAAACATAGGCATTGCCTACGGCATGGGCCTGACCGCCGAAAAAGTGGCGCAGCAGTGGAAAGTCTCGCGTGAGGCGCAAGACCAGTTTGCACTCGAGTCGCACCTCAAAGCCATCAAGGCGCAGCAAAGCGGTGAGTTCACGGCCGAGATCACGCCGGTTGAAGTCACCGATCGCGCGCCCGATCTGGACAGTGGTGCAGTGATTGCCACAACCCGGACCGTGAGCCTGGACGAAGGCCCGCGCCCTGACACCTCGCTCGAAGGCCTGGCCAAACTCAAGACGGTGTTTGCCGCGCGTGGCTCGGTCACGGCCGGCAACAGCTCGCAGACCTCGGACGGCGCCGGCGCGCTGATCCTGGCCAGTGAAAAAGCGGTGAAAGAATTTGGGTTGAAACCGCTGGCGCGATTTGTCAGCTACGCCGCCAAAGGCGTGCCGCCACACATCATGGGCATAGGCCCGATCGAGGCGATTCCGGCGGCACTGCGCTATGCGGGCCTGAAGCAGGACGATATCGACTGGTATGAACTCAATGAGGCGTTTGCGGCGCAGTCGCTGGCGGTGATCCATACGCTCGGACTGAACGCCGCCAGGGTCAACCCCATGGGCGGCGCGATTGCGCTGGGCCATCCGCTGGGTGCCACCGGTGCGATACGCGCTGCAACCGTGATTCACGCGCTGCACCGGCATCAGCTCAAGTACGGCATGGTCACGATGTGTGTGGGCATGGGACAAGGCGCAGCCGGCATCTTCGAACGGGTGTAGGGCTACTGCGCGGGCGATCTGCGGCGTTGGTCCGGTGCTCCCCATCCTCACGTACCTGAAGTACGCTCCGGTGGGTCCGCTCCGTCCGCCTTGCATCTCATCCCGCTCGCTACGCCCTGGTGATTTTCGTGGTTTTTTAGGGGAAAAGTCATGCAAAAGCAGATTCTTGAATCCGGTTCCCTGCAACTTTCGCTGCGTGTGTATGAGGCGGCGAGTCCGGCCCGTGCCAGCGTGGTGATAGGGGGTGCCATGGGGGTACGCCAGGACTACTACGCGCCATTTGCCGGATGGCTCTCGGCTCAGGGCTTTCGTGTCACCACCTTTGACTACCGGGGTTCGGGTGACTCCCTGCCCGACACGGCCGATGGCAGCTTGCGCGGTTTCCAGGCTGACCTCATGGACTGGGCCCGCGACTATGAGGCCGTGGTGGACAGTGCCAAAGCAGCCCTGCCGGATGTGCCCTTGTACCTGCTCGGGCACAGCCTGGGCGCACAACTTCCGGGTTTCCTGAAAAACCAGTCCAAGGTGGATGGCATGCTCAGCGTGGCAGCCGGCAGTGGTTACTGGCGCGACAACGCGCCCCAGCTCAAACGCATGGTGCTGTACTTCTGGTATGTGCTGGTGCCTGTGGCCACTCACCTGTTTGGCTACTTCCCGGGGCGCAGGCTCAAAAAGGTCGGTGACCTGCCGGCCGGCGTGGTGCTGCAGTGGCGCAAATGGTGTCTGGACCCGCAGTACAGCGTAGGCGCCGAGGGCGAAGCTGCGCGCCTGGCTTATGCGGGCGCAGGTTTTCCGGTATTGGCGCTGTCCATCGCCGACGACGAATTGATGACCTGGCGCGGTACGCAGAACCTGATCAACCTCTATACCGGTGCCGCGCGCAGCTTCGAGCGTGTCACACCGGCGGATCTGGGCGTCAAACGCATAGGCCACTTCGGATTCTTCCGCGAGCAGTTCAGCCAGAGCCTGTGGCCACGCGCCGTGGAAATTCTGGAGCGCATGCGTCCCGGAAACCCGGTGGCGGGCGTCTCCGGCACGACTGCCTGACCGCGCCCAGGGCGGCATACTTCAGCCATGAGTTCCCACCTCTTTGATTCGGCTGTCGCGCTGCAGCCCCAGGCCGATGGAAGTTTTCTTGGCCACACCAGCCCCGCTTACGCCAATATGGTCGGGCCCTTCGGCGGCGTCACGGCGGCGCAGGCGCTGAATGCGGCGCTGTTGCATCCGCAGCGCCTTGGCGACCCGATTTCGCTGACCGTCAATTTTGCCGCCGCGCTCGCCGACGGCCCGTTTACCGTGACAGCCAGACCAGCGCGCACCAACCGCTCCACGCAGCACTGGGTGATAGAGATGCAGCAGCAGGGTGAGGTGGTACTGACGGCCACCGCCTTTTTCGGGCTGCGGCGAGAGACCTGGGGCGCCGATGAACACAGCATGCCCGATGTGCCCGCCGCCGCGGATGTGGCGCGCGCCAGCGGTCCGGCGCGGGTCGAATGGGTCAGGCGTTATGAAATGCGTTTTGCCGAAGGCGCCATCCCGGTGCAGTGGGACGGTGCCGACCAGGGCCTGAGCCGCACCCGCCTCTGGTTGCGCGACGATCCTCCGCGGCCGCTGGACTTTGCCTCGCTCACCGCCCTGTCCGATGTGTTTTTTCCGCGGGTCTGGCGCCGCCGGCCGCTGCTGGTGCCCATAGGCACGGTGTCGATGACGGTGTATTACCATGCCGATGCCGCCCTGTTGCAGCGTGTTGGCAGCGGCTACCTGCTGGGGCAGACCCAGGCCCAGGCTTTTCGCAACGGTTATTTTGACCAGACCGCGCAGTTGTGGAACGAGGCCGGCGAACTGCTGGTGACGACCCACCAGGTCGTTTATTACAAGGAATGAACCAGTGCGCCGGCGTAGCGACGCCTGAACCGGCGCATGGCAGCTGCGAGCCTGGATGGAGAAATTCTGATGAGTAAAACGGTGGAGTTCTATTTCGACGTGGGCAGCCCGGCAGCTTATATCGCCTGGACCCAGCTGCCCGGTCTTTGCCGCCAGGCCGGCGGCAGCATCGTCTACAAACCCATGCTGCTGGGCGGTATCTTCCACGCCACCGGCAACCATTCGCCGACCACGGTGCCGGCCAAGGGCAAATACATGCTGGACGATCTGGCGCGTTTTGCGCAGCGTTATGCTGTGCCCTTCGAGCACAACCCCTACTTTCCGATCAACACGCTGACTCTGATGCGCGGCGTCACCGGCCTGCAGATGCGTGAACCTGCACGTTTTGCCGAAGCTGTGGACGCGATGTACCGCGCCATCTGGGTCGATCGCAAGGACATGAACGATACGGCGGTGTTGGCTGCGGTGCTGCAAGCCGCGGGTTTCGATCCGCAGGCCTTGCTGGCACTGGCGGCGGAACCCGAGGTCAAGGAGCGTTTGAAAGCCGTGACGCAGGAGGCTGTAGAGCGTGGCGTGTTTGGCGCGCCTACCTTCTTCGTAGCCGGGCAGATGCACTGGGGGCAGGACCGCCTCGATTTTGTCAAACAAGCACTGGAAGCAAACACATGAGCCACGAGATACTGACCCACACCGAAGCCGGCGTGATGACCATCACCCTGAACCGGCTGGAGCGCAAGAACTCCATCACTTCAGCGATGTATGGCGCCATGGCCGATGCACTGGCTGCCGCCCAGGCTGATGCCGCCGTCCGCGTGGTGGTCCTGCAAGGCCACGAAACCATTTTCAGCGCCGGCAACGACATCGGCGATTTCCTCAACAAACCGCCTGCCGGCATGGACTCTCCGGTGTTCCGCTTTCTGCGCGGCATCGCGGCCTTCCCCAAGCCGCTGCTGGCGGCTGTCTGCGGCCCGGCGGTGGGGGTGGGCACCACCATGCTGCTGCACTGCGACCTGGTGTATGCGGGGGACAACGCCGCTTTTTCCATGCCTTTTGTCAACCTCGGCCTGTGCCCCGAGGCGGCCTCCAGCCTGCTGGTGCCGCAGATGATGGGCTACCACCGCGCCGCAGAGGCCTTGCTGCTCGGTGAACCCTTTATGGCCGAGGCGGCACTCGAAGTGGGCCTGGTCAATCGTGTCGTATCACCCACCGAGGCCAGCAACCTGGCGCAAGCGGTGGCGCGCAAACTCGCCGCCAAGCCCATGAGCTCGCTGATCGAGACCAAGCGGCTGATGAAAAAAGGCCAGCAGCAACTGGTGGCGCAGCAGATGGACGAGGAGGGCGCGAGTTTTGGCCGCATGCTGGGCGAGCCGGCGGCGCGCGAGGCTTTTGGCGCCTTCATGGCCAAGCGCAAGCCGGACTTCTCCACGGTATGAGCATGTAATCAGGGTTCTGCCCTTATCTGGCGGGCGCAAGCAGCTATTAATTTTGTAGCATCAAGGAGTCGTCATGAGTTCAGTTCCCGGTCTCAAGGGCAAAACCCTGTTCATCACCGGCGCTTCGCGCGGCATTGGCCTGGCCATTGCCACGCGGGCCGCGGCCGATGGCGCCAACATTGTCATCCTGGCCAAAACCACCGATCCCAACCCGAAGTTGCCCGGCACGATTTACAGCGCCGCCGAAGCGGTGAAAGCTGCGGGTGGGCAGGCGCTGCCGCTGGCGGTGGACATCCGTGACGAAGACGCGGTGACGGCGGCGGTGGCCCAGGCGGTGGAAACCTTTGGCGGCATCGACATCCTGGTCAACAACGCCAGTGCGATCAGCCTGACCGATACCGAACACACGCCGATGAAGCGTTATGACCTGATGAACGGCATCAATGCGCGCGGCACCTACCTGTGTACCCAGGCCTGCCTGGCCGAGCTCAAAAAATCCGCCCAGGCGGGCCGCAGCCCGCAGGTGCTGACCATGTCGCCGCCGCTGTCCATGAAGCCGCACTGGTTTGCGCAACACACGGCCTACACCATGGCTAAGTACGGCATGAGCATGTGCACCCTGGGCCATGCGGCCGAGTTCAAAAAATACGGCATTGCCGTCAACAGCCTGTGGCCCCGTACCGCCATTGCCACCGCAGCGCTGCAAATGATTCCCGGTGTGGATTTGAAGCTGTGCCGCAAGCCCGAGATCCTGTCCGACGCGGCCTGGTTCATACTGACCAGCACCGGTTTGGCCACCGGCAACTTCTACATCGACGACGAACTGCTGGCCGCGCACGGTGTGACCGAGCTGGACCAATACGCGGTCACACCGGGTACCAAAAACTTCATCCCCGACTTTTTTGTCGATTGAGGCGTACGCGTGAGTGATGCGTTTGAACAGGCCCGCCAGCATTTCCTGGAGGGTCTGGCGCATTTTCAGGCCCAGGCCCTGCCCGAGGCCGAGTTGTGTTTTGAGGCCGCGCTGGCGCTGCTGCCCGGGCGTGTCTCCACACTGACCAACCTAGGCGCCACACGCGTCAAGCTCGGCAAGGCCAGCGCCGCCTTGCCCCTGCTGGAGCAGGCCACAGCCGCCGAGCCGGACAACCTGCAGGCCTGGTCCTACCTCGCGCTGGCCCATGCCGACCTGGGCCAGTACGCCGAAGCGCTGGCCGCTTATGACAGGGGACTGGCCCTGGACGACACGGCAGCCGCTGTCTGGCTGCAGCAGGCCCAGACCCTGGTGCGGCTGGCCCGGCCTGAACCGGCCCTGGTCTCGTTCGAACGCGCACTCGCGCTCGATGCCTCCCTGACCGAGGCCTGGAGCCACCGCGGCACGCTGTTGCGCGAGATGCAGCGCCTGGAGGAGGCCGCTGCCTGTTTTGAGAAAGCCATCGCGCTCGGCGCAGACCCGCAGGTGCATGCCTACTTCCTCGCATCGGTACGCGGCGGCGCGGCGCCACAGACCGCACCACGCGCCTATGTCGAATACCTGTTCGACGACTATGCGGCCGAGTTTCAGCAGCACCTGGTGGGGGTGCTGCACTACCGCGCCCACGCGCTGCTGATCCAGCGCCTGGCCGATCTCGGTCCGCGCCGCTTCCGTTCGGTGCTGGACCTGGGTTGCGGCACCGGCCTGTGCGGCCCGCTGATCGCGCCTCTGGCTGAGCGGGTGGACGGTGTGGATCTCTCCCAGGGCATGCTGGACCAGGCGCGGGCGCTGGGCATTTACACCACACTGGTCCATGCCGATGTGGCCGACTACCTGCACAGCGCCAGCCGGCGCGACGACCTGGTGCTTGCCGCCGACGTGTTTATTTATGTGGGCGAACTGAGCCGCGTGTTTGCCGGTGTGGCCCGCGTGCTCCAGCCCGGAGGCCTGTTCTGTTTCACCGTCGAGCTCGCGGCAGAGGGCCAGGAGCTGCAGCTGCTGCCCAGCCTGCGTTACGCCCACTCCGAGGCCTATATCCGGCAGTTGGCCAGCGCCCATGGTTTTGCGCTGCAGACCTTGTTGCGCGCGCCGCTGCGCGAGGACCAGCAGCAGCCGGTCCAGGGCTTGTACGTCTGCCTTTCAGCGCAGTGACGGTGCCGGCTGGCTCACGTATCATCGCCAGCAACTTTTGATGCGGGAAAACCATGCCTTACATGCTTGTGATCCATGAACCGAAAGGCCAGCGGCTGGAACGCACGGAGGCGCAGGGGCGTGCTGTTTACGATCGCATGTTGCGCTTTGGCGCAGATCTGAAATCACGCGGCCTGCTGCTGGCCGCCGAGTCGCTGGCGTCGCAGGACGATGCGGCCTGGGTCCAGGTGCGCGCCGGCCAGCCGCAAGTGCTGGACGGCCCCTTCGCCGAGGCCAAGGAAATGGTGGGCGGATTTTTTCTGCTCGATTGCGCCACGCGCGAGCAGGCCGTTGAAATTGCCGGCCAATGCCCGGCGGCCGAGTGGGCGACGGTAGAAGTGCGGGCGCTGGGACCGTGTTTCGCCTGAGCGGCGTTCCCAAAAGAGTAACAAGCGTTTTTTTTGCGTGGCGCTGTCGATTTTGCAGCGCCTGCTTCGTCGTGGTGATGGAAGCTGCTGTTTTGCGGACCCTCCGGTTCCCGGCTTCCAGACGCATCACGAAGGAGAAGCTCATGCGATTCATGATCATTGTCAAGTCCACGCCCGAATTCGAAGCGGAACCCACGCCCATGCCGGATGAGCCATTGATGGCTGCCATGGCCGATTTCCACGAGGAGCTGGCCAGGGCCGGCGTGCTGCTGGACGCCAGCGGCCTGCAACCCAGCCGCAAGGGCTGGCGCATTCACTACGATGGTCAGAAGCGCACCGTGATCGACGGCCCGTTTGCCGAAGCCAAGGAACTGATTGCCGGCTTTACCACCATCCAGGTGCGCAGCCGCGAAGAGGCGCTCGAATGGTCCCGGCGCTTTCCCAACCCGGTCGGCGAAAACGCAGCTGCCGTGATCGAGGTTCGCCAGCTTTTTGAGCTGGACGACTTTGCGCCCAGCGAGCAGGTCGAGCGTTTCCGCGAGATGAACACCCCCAGCCAGAAGTAAGGAGCGAGCCATGATCAAGACCATTGTTCTGAGCCTGCTCGGCGTGTTGCTGCTGGCCATTGCCGTCATCGCGCTGATCGCCTCCCAGCGGCCCGACACCTTCCGGGTCGCGCGCAGCACCCGCATTGCCGCACCGGCCGAAAAAATCTTCCCGCTGATCAACGATGTGCGGATCTTCAACAGCTGGAACCCGTATGCGCTGAAAGCCCCGGAGATGAAAGGCAGCTACAGCGGCCCTTTCATCGGGCCGGGCGCCCACTACGACTTCGAAAGCAAAAGATCCGGTAGCGGCAGTTTTGAAATCGTGCAGATTGCGGCGCCGTCGCGGGTTCAGATGCGGCTCGACATGATGACGCCGTTCAAGGCCAGCAACCTGATCACCTTTTCGCTGCTGCCCGAAGCTCAGAACACGCAGGTCACCTGGGCCATGGAAGGCCCTGCGCCTTTCCTGTCAAAGTTCATGGGTGTGATTTTCAACATGGACCGCATGATTGGCAGCGACTTCGAAGCCGGCCTCGCGAACCTCAAGGCCCTGGCAGAAAAAGCCTGAGAGCCGACCCTTGTTCCAACCCTCTTCAAAGGATTAAACATGTCACGCCAGGTTTTTATCAATCTTCCCATCAAGAACATGGAAAAAAGCCAGGCCTTCTTCAAGAGCCTGGGCTTTTCCTTCAACCCGCAATTTACCAATGAGCAGGGCGCCTGCATGGTGATCAGCGAAAACCAAAGTTATGTGATGTTGCTGGTCGAGCCCTTTTTCCAGGGCTTCACCCAAAAAGCCATTGCCGATGCGAGCAAAACCACCGAGGTGCTGATTGCCCTGTCCTGCGACAGCCGCGCCGAAGTCGATGAAATGGTCGGCAAGGCTCTGGCCGCAGGCGGCACCGCGCCCAATCCGCAGCAGGACCACGGCTTTATGTACAGCCATGGCTTCACCGACCTGGACGGCCATGTCTGGGAGGTGTTCTGGATGGCTCATTGAGCCCCCACGGTCGCTCACTGCGTGTAGCTCCCTGCCCCCCGGGGGGGGCCGCTGCGCCTGCGGACTGGCGTAGCCAGATCCGCGGCCCCTGCTTGATGAATACCTCCATGTTGCGTTTTGCTCCCGGCGTCTGGTTCTGCCGGTAATATGGATTCATGCATTCCGCCACCCACCAGGCCATAGCCGCCGTCTGGCGCATGGAGTCCGCCAGGATTGTGGCGGTGGTGGCGCGCATGGTGCGCGACATCGGCCTGGCCGAAGAGCTGGCGCAGGACGCGCTGGTGTCCGCGCTGGAGAGCTGGCCCGTCAAGGGTGTGCCGGACAAACCCGGGGCCTGGCTCATGACCACCGCCAAAAACCGCGCGCTCGATCACCTGCGGCACGCCAAGATGCGGGGCGAAAAACTCGGGCAGATTGGCCAGGACCTGGAGGCGCAGCAAGCCCTGGTGGTGCCTGACTTTGTGGACGCACTCGACGAGGCGCGTCAGGACGAAATTGGCGACGACCTGCTGCGCCTGATTTTCACCGCCTGCCACCCTGTGCTGTCCACCGAGGCGCGGGTGGCCTTGACGCTCAAACTGCTGGGCGGACTCAGCACCCACGAGATTGCCCGCGCCTTTTTGCTGCCCGAGCCCACCATCGCCCAGCGCATCGTGCGCGCCAAGCGCACGCTGGCTGAGGCGCGTGTGCCCTTCGAGGTGCCGCGCGGGGATGCACTTCGCGCGCGCCTGGCCTCGGTGCTGGAGGTGGTTTATCTGGTGTTTAACGAGGGTTACACCGCCACCGCTGGTGAGGACTGGATGCGGCCGGCACTGACCGACGAGGCGCTGCGCCTGGGCCGCATGCTGGCCGGCCTGGCGGCGGACGAGTCCGAGGTGCAGGGCTTGCTGGCCTTGATGGAATTGCAGGCCTCACGTTCGGCCGCGCGCGTTGATGCGCAGGGCCGGCCGGTGCTGCTGATGGCGCAGGATCGCAGCCGCTGGGACCGGCTGTTGATACGCCGCGGGCTGGCAGCGCTGGAGCGTGCCCTTGAGCTGGGCGGCGCGCAGGGCCAAACGCCGGGTTCCTACGTGCTGCAGGCTTCGATTGCGGCCTGCCATGCGCGCGCCGCCACAGCGGAGCAGACCGACTGGCCCGGCATCGCAGCCTTGTATGACGCGCTGGCGCAGGTGGCGCCGTCACCGGTGGTGGAGCTCAACCGCGGTGTGGCGGTGGCCATGGCATTCGGACCAGCAGCCGGACTGAAGATCATTGATGCGCTGGCGCAGGACAAGTCGCTGCGCAACTACCACTGGCTGCCCAGTGTGCGCGGCGACCTGCTGGGCAAGCTGGGCCGTGCCGACGAGGCCGGTGTGGAGTTTGAACGGGCTGCCGCACTGGCCGGCAACCGCCGCGAGCGCGAGCTGCTGCTGGAACGCGCGCATGCCGCCAGGCGGGCGCGGGACGGTTTTGCGGGCGAGGGTGACGCCGGCCGGTAAGGTATGGCCTACAACCGTGCGCGCGACCTGACAGGCCCTGACCGCACCCACCTACCGCTGCAGGGCGCGGCAGGCTACCCGCAGCTGGCGCCGGTCCGCAGACCATGAAGTTATTGCATCTGCCTGGAAAGGGGCCCGCCATGACCATGTTATTCACCCACGGTTTCCCCACCTCCCCCGGAGGCAGGCCGCCCGAGCCCGCGCGCACCCCGCCGCCGCTGCGCCTGCCCCGTTTTTTGCTGCAGCACCTGGCCCGGCCCCTGAACACGCCGGACGACGTGGACGAGCTGGTGGCACATATCAAACTGGCCGAACACCGCGGCCTGCTTTGAGCGCCATCGGTGCTTTTTATTTTTACAAAGCAACTGCTTGCTAAAAATACCCGGCTTTGATATGGTTCTGTCTTATGCAGAGCCTAGGCACCGACACCCCCACACCGCGCAGGCCGCGCGGCCGGCCGCGCAAAACACTTGATGAGCGCGATGACGGCAATCGCCGGGTAGAGCTGGTCAACGCGGCGGCCCGGCTGTTCCGCCGCAAGGGTTTTGACGGCACCAGCACGCGCGACATCGCCACGGCGGTGGGCATGCACAGCGGCTCGCCGTTTTACCACTTCAAAAGCAAGGGTGCGCTGCTGTATGCGGTGATGGACGAAGGCATGCGTTCGGCCACCCTGCGCCAGACTGCGGCCCTTGAGCTGGCCTCTGCCGCGAAACCCGATGCAGCGGCGCTGTTACGCGTGCTGGTGCGCAACCATTTCGATATTCTTCTGGGCCCTGGCAGCGACTTCATCCCGGTCATGCTGTACGAATCACGCTCCATCACGGCGCGCCAGCGGACATCTCTGGCCAGGCTGCAAAGCGACTATGAGTCGGTCTGGCAGCCGGTGCTGCAGGCCCTGAGCGAGCAGGGGCGCCTCGGCTGCCCGGTCAAACTGGCGCGGCTGCTGATTTTTGGCGCGCTGAACTGGTCGGCCCAATGGTTTGATGCCAAAAAGGGGGCCTCACTCGACGAGCTGGCCGACGCGGCCATTGCCCTGTTCATAGGCGACAACCCGAAACCCGGCGCAAGGAGAGCCCGCCCATGAGTTACCGATCTGTTTTCAGCGCCGGACTGTTTGCCGGCAAGGTGATGGTTGTGACGGGCGGCGGCTCGGGCATAGGCCGCTGCACCGCCCACGAGCTGGCCGCACTGGGTGCCCATGTGGTGCTGATAGGGCGCAAGCTCGACAAGCTGCACGATGTGGCGGGCGAAATTGTGGCCGGCGGTGGCCGCGCCAGTTTTCACCCCTGCGATATCCGGCAGGAGGCGCAGGTAGAGGCCACGGTGGCGGCGATTGTGCTGGCGCATGGCCGCATCGACGGCCTGGTCAACAACGCCGGCGGCCAGTACATCACGCCGCTGGAAAACATCAGTGCCAAAGGTTGGGAGGCCGTCATCAACACCAATCTGACCGGTGGCTTCCTGATGGCGCGCGAGTGTTACCTGCAGGCCATGGCAGAACACGGCGGCAACATCGTCAACATCGTTGCCGACATCTGGGGCTCCATGCCGTCCATGGGCCACAGCGGTGCTGCGCGGGCCGGCATGGTCAGTTTCACCGAGACGGCGGCGGCCGAATGGGCACACAGCGGTGTGCGGGTCAATGCGGTGGCGCCGGGTTACATCGCGTCCAGCGGCATGGACCACTACCCGCCCGAGGCCGGCGCCATGTTGCGCGAGATGCGCAACACCGTGCCGCTGGGGCGTTTTGGCACCGAGGCGGAGACCTCGGCAGCGATTGTGTTTTTGCTGAGCCCGGGTGCCAGCTTCATCAGCGGCACCGTGCTGCGTGTGGATGGTGCGCGGCCGCAAGTGCGTATGGGCTGGCCCATGCGCCTGCCCGATGCCCAGGCGCAGCAGCGTGATGCGGTCAAACCTTTTGACGGCTTTCACCTGGCGACGACGCCCAGGGTGTTTCAGAAATGAGCACCGCCGGGCCGACCCACGGGGCGAGGGGCCCTGTTCCCCGTGCGAGGGGCAGCGTACCGCCTGAGGCCAACGAAGTGGCAAGCGTGGGGGCCTATTCATGACTGTTTTCCAGTCGGCCTGGAATGCCCAAGGCGCGGTGGCGCAGCAGCGGCGGGGCGCCATGCTGGAACGCATCGCGGCTTTGCGTGCACTGGAAAGCCGTGCCGCCCAGGCCTCAGCCAAATCGAAACCGGTGTTCGACAAACGCGGCCAGCTGCTGCCGCGTGAACGTGTGGCGCTGCTGCTCGATCCGGGCGCGCCCTGGTTGCCTTTGTGTTCGCTGGCGGGTTTCATGCAGGACCACAAGGATCCGGCGCTCTCCGTGCCTGGGGGTGGCATCGTGGCGGGCATCGGGTTTATCGAGGGCGCGCGCTGCATGGTCGTGGCCAGCGACTCCGGCATAGAGGCCGGCGCCATCCAGGCCATGGGGCTGGACAAAATCTTGCGTGTGCAGGAGATCGCGCTGCAGAACAAGTTGCCCTTTGTGCATCTGGTCGAAAGCGCCGGGGCGAATCTGATGCGTTACCGGGTCGAGGGTTTTGTCCATGGCGGCGCCTTGTTCCGCAACCTGGCGCGCCTGTCGGCGGCAGGCATTCCGGTCATCACAGTGCAGCACGGATCGGGCACGGCGGGCGGGGCCTACATGCCGGGGCTCAGCGACGTGGTCATCATGGTGCGCAATCGCTCGCGTGCTTTTCTGGCGGGTCCGCCGCTGCTGATGGCGGCCACCGGCGAAGTCGCCACCGAGGAAGAACTCGGCGGCGCCGAGATGCACACGGGTGTCTCGGGCCTGGGCGAGCAGCTCGCGGAGGACGACCGGCAGGCGTTGGGGCTGGCGCGCCAGGTGCTGGCCCGGACCGCATGGTCCCATCGGCCTTCAGCCCTTTCCGGACATGCGCAAGCAGCTATTGAATCCATAGCAAACAAACCCCTTTACCCGGCCGATGAGCTGCTTGGTTTGATGGCTGCCGACCTGCGCCAGCCGGTGGATATGTATGAGGTGATTGGGCGTCTGGTGGATGGCTCGGACTTTCTGCCCTTCAAGGCCCTGTATGGCGCGGCCACGGTCTGTGTCCAGGCCAGCCTGGGCGGCCATGCGGTCGGCATCATCAGCAACAACGGCCCGATCGATGTGGCCGGCGCCAACAAGGCCACCCATTTCATCCAGATGATGTGCCAGCTCGGCCATCCCATCGTCTACCTGCAGAACACCACGGGTTACATGGTCGGCAAGGACAGCGAGCAGGGCGGCATGATCAAACATGGCTCCAAGATGATCCAGGCCGTTACCAACGCCACGGTGCCGCAGATCACCATCCAGTGCGGCGCCTCGTTTGGCGCCGGCAATTACGGCATGTGTGGCCGCGGCTATGCCCCGCGTTTCCTGTTCAGCTGGCCCAGCGCCAAAACCGCGGTCATGGGTGGCGAGCAGGCGGCGCGCACCATGCAGATCGTGACGGAGGCCGCGATGCTGCGCAAAGGCATCCCCGTGGATGCGGCGCAGTCGCAGGCCCAGTTCGACAAGATCGTCGCCGTGTTCGAGGCGCAGGCCGATGTGTTCTACACCTCTGGTCTGCTGCTCGACGATGGCGTGATTGACCCGCGCGACACACGCGCCGTGCTGACCCAGTGCCTGGCGATGTGCGCCGAGGCTGCATCCCGGCAATTGCGGCCCATGCAGTTTGGCGTGGCCAGGATGTGAACCCATTCAGGAGACAAAACAATGCAGTACACCCACGAACACCTTGAAATCCAGAAAACCCTCCAGCGTTTTATCGCCGCCGAGATCAACCCCCATGTGGACGAGTGGGAAGCGGCCGAGATTTTCCCGGCGCACGAAATTTTCAAAAAACTCGGCAATCTGGGCCTGCTGGGCCTGACCAAACCCGAGGCATACGGCGGCGCGGGCCTCGACTACTCCTACGGCGTGGCCATGGCCGAGGCCCTGGGTCATATCGACTGCGGCGGCGTGCCCATGGCGATTGGTGTGCAGACCGACATGTGCACACCGGCGCTGGCGCGGTTTGGCAGTGAGGAGCTCAAGCGCGAGTTCCTGGCCCCGGCGATTGCTGGCGACACCGTCGGATGTATAGGCGTCAGCGAGCCCGGCGCCGGCAGCGACGTGGCGTCCATCAAAAGCCATGCGCGCAAGGATGGTGACGACTATGTGATCAGCGGCCAGAAGATGTGGATCACCAACAGCTTGCAGGCCGACTGGATGTGCATGCTGGTCAACACCGGCGACGGGCCGCAGCACAAGAACAAAAGCCTGGTCATGGTGCCGATGCGCGAAGGCGGCAAGCTGCGCAAGGGTATAGAAGTCGGCAAAAAGATCAAAAAAATAGGCATGAACGCCAGCGACACCGGCCTGATTTATTTCGACGAGGTGCGTGTGCCGCAGCGTTACCTGATAGGTGCAGAAGGCTCGGGCTTCATGTACCAGATGATGCAGTTCCAGGAAGAACGGCTTTGGTGCGCGGCCAGTTGCATCCAGTCGCTGACCAACTGCATCAACTGGACGGTCGAGTGGGCGCACGAGCGCAAACTTTTTGGCGCCACGCTGGCCGACCAGCAGTGGGTGCAGTTCAAGCTGGCCGAGATGAAAACCGAGGTCGAAAGTCTGCGCGCCATGACTTACCGCGCCTGCGAACTTTATGTGCAGGGCCAGGACGTGACCGAGCTGGCCTCCATGGCCAAGCTCAAAGCCGGCAGGCTGAACCGCCTGGTGCCCGACACCTGCCTGCAGTTCTGGGGCGGCATGGGCTACACCTGGGAAAACAAGGTGGCACGCATGTTCCGCGACGGCCGTCTCGCCTCCATAGGCGGCGGCGCCGACGAGGTGATGATGGGCATCATCGCCAAGTACATGGGGCTGTCCAAAAGCAGCAAGAAACCCGCTGCCTGAGCATGAGCACGGCCATGAGCGACAAGCTGCAGATCACCCGCGCGGGGGAGGTCGAACACTGGACCCTGCACGACCCGGCCACGCGCAATGCGCTGACCGACGCGCTGGTGGCCGCGCTGGCACAAGCCTGTGAACGCGCCGCGCAGGACAGCAGCTTGCGTTTTGTCGTGTTGCAGGGCAGCGGTGGCTCGTTTTGTGCCGGTGGCAGCCTGGGCGGCTTTGCCCAGGCGATAGGGCAGGCTTTGCCACCTGGCCAGACCGATCCGCTGATTGCCAAAAATGCCGGCTTTGGCCGCTTGCTGGGCCGGCTGTGCGCCTTGCCGCAAATCCTGCTTGTCGCCGCAGACGGCCCGGCCATGGGGGGCGGACTCGGGCTGCTGTGTTGCGGCGACTTTGTGCTGGCCACGCCGACCGCCGTGTTTGCCACGCCCGAGGTCACACTGGGTGTGGTACCGGCCCAGATTGCGCCTTTTGTGCACCGGCGTCTGGGTGACAGGCTGGCGCGGCAGATGCTGCTGTCCGGAGAAAAACTGGGCGCACAGCAAGCCCTGGCACAAGGCCTGGTGGACGAAGTGGCTGACGATTTGCCCGCCGCAGTGGCGCGGCGCATCAGCGTCCTGCGTCGCGCCGCCCCGGGCGCCGTGGCCCACACCAAGGTTTTGCTTGAGATGCTAAATCAGGATCCAGCCCTTGATCTGCCTGCGCAAGCAGCTATCAAATTTGCAGCAAATCTGCGCAGCCCCGAGGCCGCCGAAGGGCTGTCCGCGTTTGCCGGCAAACGCAAGCCCGGGTGGGCCGCATGAGCACCCCTCCCATTCGCCGCCTCCTGATCGCCAACCGCGGCGAGATCGCCCGGCGCATCATGCGCACCGCCCATCACATGGGCATCGCGACTGTGGCCGTGTATTCGGAGGCTGACGCGCAGGCCCTGCATGTGTCTGAAGCCGGCTGCGCGGTGGCGCTGGAGGGCAATTCGTCGGCGGACACCTACCTGCGCATCGACAAATTGCTGGCCGCTGCCCAGGCCAGCGCGGCCGATGCGGTACACCCCGGTTATGGTTTTCTGAGCGAAAACGCCGACTTTGCGCAGGCGGTGCTGGACGCCGGTCTGACCTGGGTCGGTCCGCCGCCGGCCGCGATACGGGCACTTGGCAACAAGGCTGCTGCCAAGCAGCTTGCGCTGGCAAAAAATGTGCCCTGCCTGCCGGGCTACCAGGGCTCCGATCAGTCGAATGAGGGGCTGGCGGCCCAGGCCAAAAAAGTGGGCTACCCGCTGATGGTCAAGGCCACGGCTGGCGGTGGCGGGCGCGGCATGCGCCTGGTGAGCCAGGCCTCCGGCTTGCTGGCCGCGCTGGACAGTGCGCGCTCCGAAGCCTTGTCCTCTTTCGGCAGCGGCGAGTTGCTGCTCGAACGCGCGCTGCTCAATCCGCGCCATGTCGAGGTGCAGGTGTTTGCCGATACGCAGGGTCATTGCATCCATCTGGGCGAGCGTGACTGCTCCGTTCAGCGGCGGCATCAGAAGCTGATCGAGGAGTCACCGAGTCCGGCAGTCGATGCGACCTTGCGCGAACGCATGGGCGCCAGCGCAGTAGCGCTGGCTCAGGCTGCGGCTTATGTGGGTGCCGGCACCGTCGAATTTTTGCTCGATGAAAACGGCGACTTCTTTTTGATGGAGATGAACACCCGTCTGCAAGTGGAGCATCCGGTCACCGAAGCGCTCACCGGCCTGGACCTGGTCGAATGGCAATTGCGTATCGCCCAGGGCGAAGTACTGCCGCTGCGCCAGCACGAGGTCGGGTTTCACGGCCACGCCATCGAGGTGCGCCTGTGCGCCGAAGACGACGACTTTTCCCCGCATGCCGGCCAGGTCCTGCATTTTGCAGAGCCGCGCCATGCGCGTTTTGACCACGCGCTGCAAGCCGGTGCGGAAGTCACGCCTTTTTACGACTCCATGCTGGGCAAACTGATCGTCCATGGCGCAAGCCGCGCGCAAGCCATCGATGGCTTGATTGCTGCGCTGGCGGACACGCAGGTGCTGGGCCTGCCGACGAATCGCGCTTTTCTGGCAGCCTGTCTCGCGCATCCGGTGTTCCGCGCCGGTCAGGCCTTGATTCCCTTTCTGCTCGAGCACGGCGACAGCCTGCGCCAAACCCTGCAGCAGCAGAAGTCCGAGGCGTGTTTGCCGGCGGCACTGGCGCTGCACTTTGCGGCCAGCCCCGGCGCTGCGCAGGCCCTGCCTTGCCCGTTTGACAGGATGTTGCGCCTGTTTCAGGGCGAGCAGGAACTGGCGCTCACAGTCCGGGAAACCGGTCATGGCCAGGTGGAGCTGCTATCCGGCTCAGAGCAGCATGCGGCGGCCTGTGTGCGCAGCGGTCCGGGTGAAATGCAGATCACACTCGATGGGCTCAGCCGCCCTGTGCAGGCTTGCCAGGCGGCGGACGGCCGCTGGCATGTGCAGGTCGGCGCGACCGATGTCTGGCTGAAAGATGCGAGCCTGGCGCCTGCCGCAGGCGCCGCCTCGGGCAGCCAGGGCATGGAGTTGCGGGCACCGTTTAATGGCAAGGTGATTGCCATCCACGCCACGGCCGGCCAGTCGGTCCGGCGCGGCGACACCCTGCTGGTGATCGAATCGATGAAACTCGAACACGCCTTGTGCGCGACGCGGGATGTGCGGGTGGCCGAGCTGGCCGTGGAAACCGGCCAGCAGGCCGCCACCGGCCAGGTCTTGCTGAGGTTTGAACATGGATAAGAACGCGGACCCGCAGCTTGCCGATGCCGGCGCCCTGGCCGATATGGCCGCATCGGTCCAACGGTTTGCACAGCGCGAGATCGCGCCGCATGTGACGCAGTGGGACGAGGCCGGCGAATTTCCGTGCGCCCTGTACCGCCAGGCCGCTGAACTGGGCCTGCTGGGCCTCGGTTATCCCGAGCTACTGGGCGGCACGCCGGCCGGCTGGCGCTTGCGCAATGCCATGACCGTGGCGCTGTGCCGTTACGGCGCCAGCGGCGGCGTGCTGGCCAGCCTGTTTTCGCACAACATCGGCCTGCCGCCGGTCTTGCACCACGGTTCGCCCGCCTTGCAGCAGGCGGTGATTCCGCCGGTGCTGCGCGGCGAAAAAATTGCTGCGCTGGCCATCACCGAACCGGGCGGCGGCTCTGACGTGGCGGCCCTGCGCACCACTGCGCGGCGTGATGGCGCGGATTACGTGCTGGATGGTGAAAAGGTCTTCATCACCTCGGGCATGCGCGCCGACTACATCACGGTGGCGGTACGCACCAGCGAAAGCAGGGGTTCTGGCGGCATCTCGATGCTGCTGGTGCCGGGCCACAGCCCCGGCCTGTCCCGCGTGGCGCTGAAAAAAATGGGCTGGTGGTGCTCGGACACCGCGCAGCTGCGTTTTGACGGTGTGCGGGTACCGGCCAGCCATTTGCTGGGCGAGGAGGGCGGTGGTTTCAAAATCATCATGGGCAATTTCAATGGCGAGCGCCTGGCGATGTCGGCCGGGGCCCTGGGTTTTGCCCAGGCCTGTTACGACGAGGCCCTGGACTGGGCACGCCAGCGCAAGACTTTTGGCAGCCTGCTGACCGACAAGCAGGTGATACGGCACAAGCTGGTGGACATGCAGATGCGTATCGCCTCCACCCAGGCCTGGGTCGAGGCGCTGGCGGACCGGGCGGACGCGGGGGACCAGGGCGCCGACTGGGTCGCCCAGGTCTGCATGCTGAAAAACCACGCGACGCAAACCATGCAGTTCTGTGCCGACCAGGCGGTGCAAATCCTGGGCGGCATGGGTTTCATGCGCGGCACCAAAAGCGAGCGCATTTACCGCGAGGTCAAGGTCATGATGATTGGCGGTGGCGCCGAGGAAATCATGAAGGACCTGGCTGCACGACAATTGGGCCTATGAGCTTGACACCCCCACTGCGCGCCGCTGCGCCCACAGAATTTGAACTCGAATTCATCCAGGGACTGAAAACCCTGTTTGAGGAAAAAATCAGTTTCAACCGCGTGCTCGGCCTGAAAATCACCCTGCTCACACCGGCGCGTGTGGCCGCGCGCATCACGATGACCGATCAGCTGGTCGGCCACTACACCCACCACCGTATTCACGGTGGCGTGATCAGTGCCGGACTCGACGCCATGGGCGGGCTCGCGGTGATGGCCGCCATAGGCGCGCGCCACATGGACGAGTCGCCGCTGCAGCGCCTGCAGCGTTTCAGCAAACTCGGCACCATAGACTTGCGGGTGGACTACCTGCGCCCCGGCATCAGCGAACATTTCGAATTGCGCGCTGAAGTTTTGCGCCTGGGTTCACGGGTGGCCAGCACCCGCATGGAGTTTCTGGGTGCCGACGGCAAGCTGCTGTCCACCGGGGCTGGCGCTTACATCGTGTCATGAAAAAAGCCACCCGGAGGTGGCTTTTGATGCAGGGTGGCCGGGTGCTTACTTGAAGTACTCGGAAACAGGTTTCCATTTGCCGTCGGTGATCTGCGACAGGCGGGAAGCGTCGCTGCCCAGGCGTTTGGTGGCCGAATAAGTGGCTTGTGCGCTGCCAAACATGTCTGGCGGCACCACCATGGTATCCATCACCTTGATGAAACTGTCGGTTGTCAGGTTGGGCCCTGCCTTTTGCGCCGCTTTGGCAAAAATGTCGATGATGTTGTAGCCGTACACCGAGAAGACGGTGGGGTCTTCATTGAACTTGGTCTTGTACTTGTTGGCCCAGAAACGGATGGGCTGCGAGGCTTCATCCAGATACGGGTTCTGCACCGTCATGGTGGCATACAGGCCGTCCATGGCCTTGCCGCCCAGCTTGTGGATCAGGTCGGTGTAGGCTGCGCTGGAGCCGAGGAAAACGGGGTTGAAGCCGGTCTTGCGCGACTCGCCGATGGCGCCTATGGTCTCGCGGATGATGGTGCCTAGCACCACCATTTCGCAACCCGAGGATTTCATCTTGGCGACCTGCGACGAGAAGTCGGTGGCACCGCGTTTGTAAGAGGTTTTTTCAGCGAACTCCATGCCTATGGCTTTCAGGCCGGCCTCGCCGCCGCGCATGACTTCGAGTCCGAACTCGTCGTCCTGGTACATGGTGCAGACCTTCTTGATGTTCTTTTCCTTCACCATCTTCGGTGTGGCATTGCGCATCTGGTCAAAGTAGGTGGCGGCGAAGGAGTACTTGAGCTTGTGAAAGGGCTCGTACATCTCGCGCGCTGCGGTGATCGGGAAGAAGTTGATGACGTTTTTCTCGAACTGCACCGGCATGGCGGCCAGGTTCTGCGCCGTGCCGATGTGGCCGACCATCATGAAAATCTTGTCCTGGTTGACCAGTTTTTGTGCTGCCAGCACGGCCTTCTTCGGGTCGTAGGCCGAGTCTTCCACGATGATCTTCAGCTTGCGGCCATTGATGCCGCCCTGTTCATTGATCTCATCAACACGCAGCAACATGCCCAGGCGGGCCTGCTTGCCAAAACCCGCAATCGGGCCGGACAGATCCTGGATGGAGCCCAGCGTGATTTCGGTTTTGCTCACGCCTTGCTGGGCCATGGACATGCCGGAACCGAGTGCCAGTGTGGCCAGTGCCAGAGTGGTTTTGAATCTCATCGATGTCTCCTGTAGAACGAAGGTACTTGCGCCCCGCTATTCTTAACGTTCGCCGGTGCCTGTCAAGCTGGCGTATTCACTTAGACCCTGTCATCGCGCCAGACCGGCGCAAAAAAAGCCGCACTGAGGCGGCTTTGTCACATGCGCGACGGGTGGGCACCGATGTTGCAGGTGCCCCGGTCCGGCGGCCGGTATCTCACTGGTCCTTGAGGAATTCCGATTCCATCTTCCACTTGCCGTCCTTCTGCATCACTGACTTGAGGCCGGCGAAGGCCACGTAGTCGGAGGTGACGGTCCAGCGGCCGTCCTTGATCTGCGACAGGCGCGTGTAGCGGTTGCCGAGCCGTTTGGTTGGCGAGAAGGTCATCTCGGGTGTGCCGAACATGTCGCGGTTGTAGGTGGTGCTGTCCATGGTCTTGATGAACGAATCGGTGGTGAACACAGGGCCGGTGCGGAACGCCGTCTTCAGGAAGCCGTCCACCGCCGCATAACCGTAGACCGACATGACAGAAGGGTCTTCGTTGAACTTGGTCTTGTATTTGTTCGCCCAGAAGCGCACGGGTTGCTCGGCGGCGTCCAGGTAGGGGTGTTGCGCCGTCATGGTGGCGTACAGGTTGTCCATGAGCTTGCCGCCCAGCCTGGGGATGAGGTCGGTGTACACCGCGCTGGAACCGACAAAAGCGGGGTTGAAGCCGGTCTTGCGTGCCTCGGCAATGGTGCCCACCGTCTCGCGGATGACGGTGCCCAGCACCACCAGGTCGCAGCCCGCCGCCTTCATTCTGGCCACCTGCGAGGAGAAATCAGTCGCGCCGCGTTTGTAGCTGGTCTTTTCGGTCAGTTCCATGTTGATGGTTTTCAGGCCGGCTTCGCTGCCGCGCAGCACTTCCAGCCCGAAGTCATCGTCCTGGTACAGGATGCAGGGCTTCTTCAGGTTCAGGTCTTTCACCAGACGCGGTGCGGCGATCCGCATCTGGTCGTAGTAGGTGGCGGCGCTCGAAAACTTGAGGCGGTGGAAAGGTTCATACATCTCACGCGCTGCGGTGATGGGCAGGAAATTGATGACGTTTTTTTCGAACTGCACCGGCATGGCCGCCATGTTTTGCGAGGTGCCGAGGTGGCCCACCATGGCAAAGATGCCATCACCCTGCGTCACCAGCTTTTGCGCGCCCAGCACGGCCCGTTTGGGGTCGTAGCCCGAGTCTTCCACCAGCAGCTTGAGCTTGCGGCCATGGACGCCGCCGAATTCGTTGACTTCGTCGACGCGCATCTGCATGCCCATGCGGATCTGTTTGCCGTAAGAGGCGAGCGGTCCCGACAGGTCCTGGATCGTGCCGATCACGATCTCGTTTTTGCTCACGCCGGGGGTGGCGGACTGGGCAAACGCCGACATGCCGCTCAGGGCGATCAGGGCGATAAGGGTAAGTCTGAGGTTCATTGGTTTGTCTCCGGGAGTGGGATGGGCTGCAGTGGCAATCTGCAACCAATTGTTTCCCGCGCGGGCGCTTGCTGCCTTGCACCTTGGCGACACAAACAAGTAAAGATGCCGCTTTTGGAAGCGGCTTAGTCACGTCGGCGACCGGCGTGCTCAGGGTTAGACCTGAGTCAGCGGTACATCGCTTCGATGGGCTCGGCGTACTTTTTCTCGACCAGTTTGCGTTTGAGTTTCATGGTCGGGGTCAGCTCTTCGTCTTCCGCGCTGAGCTGGTTTTCCAGCAGGAAGAATTTCTTGATCTGCTCGACACGCGCAAATTTCTTGTTGACGCGGTCCATCTCGCCCTGGATCAGCTCCAGCACTTCTGCCGAGCGTGTCAGGCTCAGGTAGTTGCTGAAGGGAACATCGTTGTCCTGCGCGTATTTCTCGACGTTCTCCTGGTCAATCATCACGATGGCCGTCAGATACGGGCGTTTGTCACCTATGACCACGGCGTCGGTGATGTAGGGTGAAAACTTCAGCTCGTTTTCGAGCTCGCTGGGCGTGACGTTTTTGCCGCCGGCCGTGATGATGATGTCTTTCATGCGGTCGGTGATGCGAAAGAATCCTTCCTCGTCCATCAGGCCCACGTCGCCGGTGTGCAGCCAGCCGTCGGCGTCCAGGGTCTCAGCGGTTTTCTCCGGCAGGTTCAGGTAACCCATGAAGACATTCGCGCCGCGCACCAGGATCTCCCCGGTGGCCGGGTCGAGTTTGACCTCGTTGTAGCCGGCTGCCGGACCAATCGAGCCCGGCTTGATGCGGCTGGCCGGCACCCCGGTCGCAGCGCCGCAGGTTTCCGTCATGCCCCAGACTTCCAGCATCGGAACGCCAAGCGCCATGTACCACTTCACCAGTTCCGGCGAAATCGGCGCGGCGCCGGTGACGCAAAAACGGGCGCGGTGAATGCCTATGAGTTTTCTCGCATTGTCCAGCGCAATCCAGCGGGCAAGCGTGAACTTGAACTTCAGCCAGTTGCTGACGGCCTGGCCCGCCATGACCTTGTCGGCGATTTCGGTGCCCACGCCTATGCCCCAGGCATACGCACCCTGTTGCAGCGGGCTGGCTTCCTTCAGTGAAATCATCACGCCCGAGTAAAACTTTTCCCAGACGCGCGGCACAGCCGTGAACACGGTAGGCGCAATCTCGCGCACGTTTTCCGGGATGGTTTCGGGATTTTCAACAAAGTTGAGTTTGGCGCCGGTGTACATCGCAAAATATTCGCCGCCCATGCGCTCTGCAATGTGGCACAGCGGCAGAAAACACATGCGCTCGTCGTTCTCGTCCTGCGCCACCAGCGTGTTGTAGCCGCGCGCGGTGAAGACCAGGCCCTTGTGGTTGTGCATCGCGCCTTTGGGCTTGCCGGTGGTGCCCGAGGTGTAGACCAGAATGGCCAGGTCTTCGGGCCGGCAGGCCTCAACGCGCTTTTCAACGGCATCGGGATGCTGCGCGAGGTAGCTGCGGCCGAGTTCGCGCAAGCCGGCCAGGCTGATGACATCGGCCTCATCCAGATCGCGCAGGCCCTCCATGTCAAACACCACAATCTTGCGCAGGCCGGCCAGCTGGCTGCGCACTTCGAGCGCCTTGTCGAGCTGCTCGTCGTCTTCCACAAACAAGATGGTGGTGCGTGAATCTTCACACAG
The DNA here is from genome assembly GCA_943371375.1 of Asaia bogorensis. Classification (GTDB taxonomy): domain Bacteria; phylum Pseudomonadota; class Gammaproteobacteria; order Burkholderiales; family Burkholderiaceae_C; genus Polaromonas. Next base: position 32,489 of record CALRUM020000006.1, on the reverse strand, counting down.
GTAATGCACCTGCGACGCTGCATCGGTTGGATAAATGCCGTTGGCCACACCGCCGCAACTGAGCACGGCCAGGTCGGCCAGCACCCACTCGATCACGGTGTTGGAGAGGATGGAGGCGCATTCACCCGGCGCAAAACCCAGGCTCATCAGGCCGCCGGCGATTTCCCGCACCGCCTCGCCGGTCTGGTTCCAGCTCCAGCTGCGCCAGATGCCGAGTTTTTTCTGCCGCATCCAGACCTTGTCCTGGCGCTGCGCCACGCCATTCCAGAACAGGGCGGGAATGGTTTCGCCTTCAAGCACCACACGGGTCTCGGGCTGGATGTGGGAAAGATCCCAGAGATTAGACATTTCGAGCTCCACGGCCAGAGGCGCCAGTTGAATTAATTTCAGGCCGCCGCGGAACCGGCTTTGCCGGGCCGCCAGCGGCGTCCCCCAGTGGGGGGAGGCGGCCGCAGGCCGCTTGGGGGGGCGTCCTATTCACCGCCATGTTTTCTTTTTCTTCCAGCGGCGCTCGCTGCGCACGCCGTCTTCCTTCATGCCGAGGTAGAACTCCTTGATGTCTTCCTTTTCCCGCAGGCGGGCACAGGTGTCTTCCATCACGATGCGGCCGTTCTCCAGCACGTAGCCGTAGTCGGAGGCGTTCAGGGCCATGTTGGCGTTTTGTTCCACCAGCAGGATGGTGGTGCCGCGCTCGCGGTTGATACGCACCACGATCTCGAAAATTTCCTTGGTCAGCTTCGGTGACAGGCCCAGGCTGGGTTCATCGAGCAGGATCAGGTCGGGTGAGGCCATCAGCGCGCGCGAGATCGACAACATCTGCTGCTGTCCGCCCGAGAGCAGGCCGGCATCCTGCAGCGCACGTTCACGCAGGATGGGGAAGTAGCCGAACACCGCCTCGATGTCCCTGGCGACGCCGTCACGGTCCTTGCGCGTGTAGGCGCCCATCAGCAGGTTGTCGCGCACACTGAGCAGCGGGAAGACTTCGCGGCCTTCCGGCACATGGCTCAAACCCTGCTGCACGATATAGGCCGGGTCCTGCGCGGTGATGTTGCCGCCCTTGAACTCGATGGTCCCCTTGCGCGGATCGATGATGCCGGAGATGGTTTTCAGAATGGTGGTTTTGCCGGCGCCGTTGGAACCCAGCACGGTGGCGATTTCGCCGCGCCGCACCTGCAGGCTGACACCGCGTATGGCCTTGATGGGCCCGTACGAGCTTTCGACATTGAGCAGCTTGAGAACCGGCTGGTCGCTGATGGCAGGAGGTACGGCGCTCATGAGCGGGCCTCCTGGCCCAGTTGGACCGGCTGGTGCTGCCGGCGCAGCGAGGACACATCGTCGATGGAGCCGAGGTAGGCCTCGATCACGCCGGGGTCGTTCTGCACCTCGCGCGGTGTGCCCATGGCCAGGACTTCACCCTGGTTCATCGCCAGCACGCGGTCGGACACTTTGGAGACCAGGGTCATGTCGTGTTCGACCATGAGGACGGTGATGCCCAGCTCGTTTTTGATGTCCTGTATCCAGAAGGCCATGTCATCGGTTTCTTCCACATTCAGACCCGAGGACGGCTCGTCGAGCAACAGCAGTTTGGGCTCGGTGCACAGGGCCCGCGCCAGCTCCACCACCTTGCGCACGCCATAGGGCAGGCCGGCGACAAAAGAGTCGCGGTGGTGTTGCAGGTCCAGGAAGTCGATCACCTGTTCGGCTTTTTCGCGGGCCTGGATTTCGGCCTCACGGGTTTTTTGGGTGAAGAAAATTTCGCTCCACAGGCCGGTCTGCCGGTGGGTGTGGCGGCCGATCAGCAGGTTGTGCAAGACCGTGGCGTGCTCAAACAATTCGATGTTCTGGAAAGTGCGGGCGATGCCCAGCGCGGCAATCTTGTGCGGCGGCTGGTCGGTCAGCTTCGCGCCCATGTAGTCGATCTCGCCGGTGGTTGGTGTGTAGATGCGGCTGATCAGGTTGAACACCGTGGTCTTGCCGGCGCCGTTGGGGCCTATCAGGGTGAAGACTTCGCCCTGCTTGACATCAAAACTGACATTGTTGACGGCCAGCACGCCGCCGAAACGCACGCTGAGATTGCGCGCCGACAGCAGGGGCTGGCCGGCGGGTGTTTGCATGTCGGTCATTTGAGTCTGTCCGATTTCTGGAAGGATTTTTGCCGCTTGAACATGCCCTTGCGGTAGAAGGGGAAGGTTTGCAGGTAGGTGCGGATCTTGAGCCATCGGCCGTACAGACCGAGCGGCTCAAACAGCACAAAGGCGATCAGCACCATGCCGTACACCACGCCCTGCAGGCCCGGTGCCTGGCCGATGGCCGCGGGCAGGTAGTCCTTGACCAGGGCAATCGCCTGCGGCATGGAGATCAGGAAGATGGCGCCGAGGAAAGCGCCGTGCACCGAACCCACGCCACCGACCACAATCATCAGCAGCAGGTCGATGGACTGCAGGATGTTGAACTGGTCGGGCGAGATGAATTGCAGCTTGTGGGCGTACAGGGCCCCGGCAATACCGGCCAGCGCCGCCGACAGCGCAAACGACAGCGTCTTGTAGCGCGCCAGATGGATGCCCATGCTTTGCGCGGAAATTTCAGAATCGCGGATGGCCACAAAAGCGCGGCCGGTCGGTGAGCGCAGCAGGTTCAGGATGGCCAGCGTGGAGCCCACCGCCAGCACCAGGCAGAGAAAATAAAATTCCTCGCCGCTGGCCAGCTTCCAGCCAAACATGTCCGGCGCCTTGATGTGGATGCCGGCATTGCCGCCGGTGACCTTCTCCCAGCGTGCGAACACCTCTTCCACGATGAAGCCGAAGGACAGCGTGGCCATGCCGAGGTAAATGCCCTTGACGCGCAGTGCCGGCAAGCCCACCACCAGGCCCACGGCGGCAGACAGGCCGGCGGCGCAGGCCAGCGCAATCGGAAAAGGCACGCCGGCATTGGTCATCACCGCCTGCGTGTAGGCGCCGACACCGAGAAAGGCCGCATGGCCGAGCGAGAACAGGCCGGTAAAACCCGCCAGCAGCATCAGGCCCAGGCCCGCGATCGCATAGATCAGGATGAAGGTCAGCTGGGCCAGCCAGTATTCGGCAAACAGCCAGGGTGCGGCAACCAGCAGCAGCATCAACGCGCCGTACCAGAACACATGCCCGCCATGTTTGGCCAGCTTGATGTCCTGGCCGTAGTCGGTCTTGAAAATAAAACGCATGGGGGCTTAGACTTTCTTGCGGAGTTTTTCGCCGAACAAACCACTGGGTTTGACCATCAGCATGATGAGCACCACCACATAGGCGGCGACGTCCTTGATGCCATCGGGCGCGTAAAAACCGGCCAGCGATTCGACGATGCCTATGACCAGGCCGCCAACAATCGCGCCGGGCAGGCTGCCGAAGCCGCCCACCACCGCCGCCGGAAAAGCCTTCAGGCCGATGAAGCCCATGTTGGCGTGGACAAAGGTGATGGGGGCCAGCAGCAGGCCGGCGATGGCGGCCACTGCAGAGGCCAAGCCCCAGACCAGGCCATTGAGCCGCTTGACAGGAATCCCCATGTAATACGCCGCCAGCTGGTTCTGCGAGGACGCCTGCATCGCAATGCCGAGCTTGCTGTACTTGAACAGCGCAAACAGCACCAGGCACAGGATGGCCGTGCTGCCGATGACGGCCATCTGTTCGACATTGAGCACCAGCGCGCCGACGTTCCAGATCTGGTCCTTGTAGGGCACGGGCAGGGTGTGGGTTTCGGTGCCTATGCCGGGGATCATGGTGATCAGCCCGCGCGCCGTGTAACCGACACCTATGGTCAGCATCACGATGGAAAACGCCGGTTGCCCCAGGATGGGCCGTATCACCAGCCGTTCCAGCAACACGCCGAACAGCGCCATGCCGGCGATCGAGCTGATGACGGACAGCCAGTAGGGAAAGCCCAGCATGGTCATGCAGGCCAGGCCGCCGAAGGCGCCCAGCATCATCAGTTCGCCCTGCGCGAAGCTCACCGTTTCGGTGGCCTTGTAAATCAGAACGAAACCGAGGGCGATCAAGCCATAAATGCAGCCTTGCGCGATGCCGCTGATGATCAATTGCAATAACTGCACTTTTGCTCCACAATGATTTTCACCAAGCAGGTGCTTGGTGAAAATAATTTACCATTCAGAAAGCCGGGCCCGGCAAAAAATTGCTACGGTTTAACCCTGACAGCGGTGATCATGAGCTGCATTCAATGAAAAAATCAATCCGGATTGGTGCCGGGTTGGGTTTCTACGGAGACGCGTGGGAACCCGTGCTCGCGAGCATAGAACGCGGTGCTGTGCAGTACATCGCCAGCGACCATCTGGCAGAGCTCACTTTGGCCATTTTGCAAAAGGATTTGCAGCGTGATGTTTCCCTTGGCTACGCTAGGGACGTGGTGCCGATGTTGCTGCATTTGTGGCCGGCGATGGCGCAGCGAAAAGTACGCTTCGTCTGCAACGCCGGAGGGCTCAATCCGGCCGGCGCAGCAGTCGCTGTCCGTGCTGCTTTTGCGGCAAAAGGATGGGCTGCGCGCGTCGCCGTTGTGACAGGCGATGAGGTCTTGAAACAGGTTTCCGGCCTTGCACCGGCACACATGTTTGATGGTGGATCGTTCGATTCGGTGCGTGAGCGCATGGTGTTTGCAAATGCCTATCTGGGCGCGCGTCCCATTGTTTCTGCGCTTGAGCAGGGCGCAGACATTGTGATCACGGGGCGGGTCGCCGACGCCGCCCTTTTTCTCGCGCCGCTGGTGCATGAGTTCAACTGGAATCTCGGCGATGAGATCGCGGCGACGCCCACCGACCTGAACCGCCTGGCCCAGGGCCTGGCGGTCGGACACCTGCTGGAGTGTTCAGGCCAGGGCAGCGGCGGCAACTTTGGCAGCCTGCAGGCCTGGAAGGCGATTCCCGATCTGGCGCACATTGGTTATCCGATCGCAGAGGTCAGCGAAGACGGCAGCGCCGTCCTCATGAAAGCGCCTGGCACCGGCGGGCGCATCAACTTCGACACCGTGCGCCAGCAGCTTTTGTACGAGGTGCACAACCCCCATGCCTATTTTTCACCCGATGTGGTGCTGGACCTGTCCACCATCCATCTGGAGGACCTGGGCCAGGACCGGGTGCGTTTGACCGGTGCGACCGGCCAAACGCGTCCGGACCAGCTGAAAGTGGTGGGCGGCTACCGCGACGGTTTCAAGGCCGAGGTGACCTGGGGCTTCAGCTGGCCCGATGCTTATGACAAGGCGCTGGCTGCAGTGGAGATGGTCAAAAGCCAGCTGGCCGACAAGGGCGTGCCGCATGAAGCGCTGTTTGTCGAGTTTCCAGGCCTCAATTCGGCGCATGGCGCGTTGGCGCCCATGCCCGATGCGGCCGCGCTGGCCGACCTCAACGAAGTCTGGGTGCGTCTGGTGCTGCGCACCCGCGACAAAAAAGCCGCCGATGGTTTTGGCCGGCTGTTTCCCTGGATGGGGCTCAGCGGGCCGGCCTACACCTGCGGCTTTCATGGCTTGCACAGCAGCAGCGAGCTGCTGGGCATCTGGCCGGCGCTGATAGACCGCAGCCTGGTCGAGCCCAACACGCGTGTGGAGCTGTTGCAGACATGAGCACAGCCACGCAACAAGTACAGCTGGCCCGGCTGGCCCATGCCCGCAGCGGCGACAAGGCCGACTGGGTCGACTTCGGCCTGTTTGCCTGGAATGCGGCAGGGTACGCCGTGCTGGCGCGCGAAGTCACGGCACCACGCGTGCAGGCCCACTTTGCGCCCTGGCTGCCGGGCGAAGTCGAGTGCTGGTATCTGCCCAACATCCTGGCGATCAAGCTGGTGCTGCACGACGCCTTGCAGGGCGGTGGCGCGCGCAACCTGCGCCTGGACAACCTCGGCAAGTCCATGGCCGCGGCACTGCTGCGCATGGAGATCCACGTCAGCGCTGATGAGCTGGCCGCTTGTCTGGCGGCGCCGCGTGTCGGCTGGTGGGGGACAAGCCGTGACAGTTCACATTGAAAAAGACGGCGAGGTCACCATCGTCATGCTGGACCGTCCCGACGTGCGCAATGCCGTGGACAGCGAACATGCACGCGCGCTGTACCAGGCCTTCCTGGCCTTTGATGCCGATGACAGCGCGAAAGTGGCGGTGTTCCATGGCGCGCACGGGCATTTCTGCGCGGGCTGGGATTTGCAGTCCGGCGCAAGGATGCTCAAGGAATCACGGGGCGCCGGGCCGGATCTGTTGGCTGCGCTGGATTTTCAGGCCGAAGACAGCCAGCCGCCAGGCCCCATGGGGCCATCGCGCCTGCTGCTGTCCAAACCGGTGATCGCCGCGGTCAGCGGCGCGGCCGTCGCTGGCGGCATGGAACTGGCCCTGTGGTGCGACATGCGGGTGATGGAGGAAGACGCCTATTTCGGCGTTTACTGCCGGCGTTTTGGGGTACCGTTGATTGACGGCGGAACGGTGCGCCTGCCGCGCCTGATCGGCATGGGCCATGCGATGGATTTGATTCTGACCGGGCGCAAGGTCGAGGCGGCAGAAGCCCTGCAAATGGGGCTGTGCAACCGCGTGGTGCCCACCGGCACCGCACGTGATGCGGCGCTGCTGCTGGCACACCAGCTTGCGGCTTTTCCGCAAAAGACCATGCTGGCCGACCGGCAGAGCGCTTACGCCCAGTGGGACCTGCCCTTGCCGCAGGCGCTCAAGCAGGAGTGGGACCGTGGCAGCGGCTGTATCGGCGAAGGCCTGCAGGGTGCGGCACGGTTTGCCGGCGGACACGGCCGCCACGGCAAATTTCAGGACTGAATTGGCCTCCTGCCCTTTGGTGGCGGGTGTATCAGGCTATAAAAACAATAGCAATGATCAGGCCGGCCGCGGCAGCGAGGAGGCCGGCACCGGCCGCGGCTGGCCGTTGTCGTCGATGGCCACATAGGTCACGCTGGCCTCTGTCACCTTGATATAACGCCCCTGGGAGCGAAAGCGCTCGGCATAAACCTCGACCTTGACCGTCATCGAGGTGCGGCCGATACGTGTGAGTTCTGAATAGAAGGACAGGATGTCGCCAACCCGCACCGGCTGCTTGAAGATGAACTCGTTGACCGCCACCGTGGCCATGCGGCCTTCGGCATAACGCGCCGGGATCACCGAGCCGGCCAGGTCGACCTGGGCCATGACCCAGCCGCCAAAAATGTCGCCGTTCGCATTGCAGTCCGCCGGCATGGGAATCACCTTGAGCACCAGTTCCTTGTCCAGCGGCAGCTTGACGCTCAGGGGGTCATGGGGAAGGCGGGTTTCGCTGGACATAGGCTGCATCCGGTGGGGAAAATCAATAAAGGGGACAATTGTCTCCGATGCGCTCCTTTGCCCCTGTCTCCACCTCCCCTCCCGCTCCCGGCGCCAGCCCGGAACCCGCGCTGAACCGCTCTGACTGGGCCACGCTGCAGCGCCTGTTTCCCTACCTGTGGGACTACAAATGGCGCGTGCTGGCCGCCCTGGCCTTCATGGTAGGCGCCAAAGTCGCCAACGTGGGTGTGCCGCTGCTGCTGAAAAGCCTGGTCGATGCGATGAGTTTCAAACCCGGCGCTGTGCAGATGGTGCTGGTGGTGCCGGCGGCCCTGCTGGTCGGTTACGGCCTGCTGCGCCTGTCGACCTCGCTGTTCACCGAGTTGCGCGAGCTGGTGTTTGCCAAGGCCACGGAGGGCGCGGCGCGGCGCATCTCGCTGGAAGTGTTCCGCCATCTGCATGCGCTGAGCCTGCGTTTTCACCTGGAGCGCCAGACCGGCGGCATGACACGCGACATCGAACGCGGTACCCGCGGCGTGCATTCGCTGATCTCGTATTCGCTTTACAGCATCATCCCGACGCTGATTGAAGTCACGCTGGTGCTGACCCTGCTGGCGGTCAAGTTCGACGTCTGGTTTGCCGGCATCACCATCATTGCGCTGGTGTTTTACATCACCTTCACGGTCACGGTGACCGAGTGGCGCAGCAAATTCCGCAAGGAAATGAACGAGCTCGACTCGTCGGCGCACAGCCGGGCAATTGATTCGCTGCTGAACTACGAAACCGTCAAGTACTTCAACAACGAAGAGTTTGAAGCGCAGCGTTATGACGACAACCTGATCCGTTACCGGCGCGCCGCTGTCAAGAGCCAGACCACGCTGAGCATGCTCAACACCGGCCAGCAGCTGATCATTGCCGCCGGACTGGTGGCCATGCTCTGGCGCGCCACCCAGGGCGTGGTCGATGGCCGCATGACGCTGGGCGACCTCGTCATGGTCAACGCCTTCATGATCCAGCTTTACATTCCGCTGGGTTTTCTCGGTGTGTTGTACCGCGAGATCAAACAAAGCCTGACCGATCTGGCCAAGATGTTCAACCTGATGGAAAAAGAGCGCGAGGTCGCTGACGAACCGGGTGCCCCGGCGCTCAGCCTGCAGGCCTCGCCGGCGGTGCGTTTTGAAAACGTCAGCTTCGCCTACGAGTCGTCGCGGCCCATTCTGCACCACATCAGCTTCGAGATCCCGCCCGGCAAAACGGTGGCTGTTGTCGGTTCCTCGGGCTCGGGCAAATCCACGCTGGCGCGCCTGCTGTTCCGTTTCTATGACGTCCAGCAGGGCCGCATCACGGTGGCTGGCCAGGACATCAAACAGGTGACCCAGGCCAGCGTGCGCCAGGCCATAGGCATCGTGCCGCAGGACACGGTGCTGTTCAACGACACGGTGGAATACAACATCGCCTACGGCCAGCCCGGCGCCAGCCGCGCCCGGGTGGAGGAAGCCGCGCGCGCCGCGCGCATCCATGATTTCATCAGCTCCACCCCGGCCGGCTACGCCACCATGGTCGGTGAACGCGGTCTCAAGCTGTCGGGTGGCGAGAAGCAGCGCGTGGCGATTGCCCGCACCCTGCTGAAAAACCCGCCCATCATGATTTTTGACGAGGCCACCTCGGCGCTGGACTCTGCCAACGAACGTGCGATCCAGGCCGAGCTGCGCAGCATCGCCGAAAACAAGACCACGCTGGTGATTGCGCACCGCCTGTCCACGGTGGTGGATGCGCACGAAATCCTGGTGATGGAAGCCGGGCAGATCATCGAACGCGGCACCCATGCCGAGCTCCTGGGCCTGGGCCAGCGTTATGCGGCCATGTGGGCGCTGCAGCAGAGTTCCGAATAGATTTTTAGTCTTTCAGGCCTCCAGCCTAGAAGGGACGGGCGCAAGCAGCTATTAATTCAATAGCGTTTCAGGGGCTTGGCCGGTGCAAAGCCGGTCGACCTGCGGGATTCCCGCAGTGCCAGGCGCGGCGTCCACTCGCATAATTGCGCCATGGAAACCAAATGGCTGGAAGATTTTGTCAGTCTCGCTGAAACCCGCAGCTTCAGCCGTTCGGCGACGCTGCGCCACGTCACACAACCGGCGTTTTCGCGCCGTATCCAGGCGCTCGAAGCCTGGGCCGGCACCGACCTGGTGGACAGAAGCTCCTACCCGACGCGGCTGACACCGGCGGGCGAGACCCTGTACAGCCAGTCGCTGGAGATGCTGCAGGGCCTGCAATCGACCCGCGCCATGCTGCGCGGCCACAACTCGGCCGGGCAGGACGTGATCGAGTTTGCAGTGCCGCATTCGCTGGCCTTCACCTTTTTTCCGGCCTGGGTCAGCAGCCTGCGCGAGAAGTTCGGACCGATCAAGAGCCGCCTGATTGCCCTCAATGTCCATGATGCGGTGATGCGCCTGGTCGAGGGCAGCTGTGATCTGCTGATTGCCTACCACCACGACTCCCAGCCCTTCCAGCTGGATGCCGACCGTTACGAGATGATCAGCCTGGGGCAGGAGGTGCTGGCACCGTTTGTCAAAGCCGATGCCGACGGCACACCGCTGTTCCGGCTGCCGGGCCGGGCCGGGCAACCGCTGCCTTACCTCGGTTATGCGCCCGGCGCCTACCTGGGCCGGGTGGTGGACCTGATTCTCAAGCAGTCCCGCACCGCCATCCACCTGGACCGGGTCTACGAAACCGACATGGCCGAGGGCCTCAAGGCGATGGCGCTGGAAGGCCACGGCATCGCCTTTCTTCCCTTCAGTGCGGTCAAGAAGGAGTTGCGGGCCAAAAAACTGGTCAGCGCCGGCGAGGGTCTGGAGATGACCATGGATCTGCGGGTGTACCGCGAACGCCCGACCGGCAAGGACGCCGCCAAAAGCCCGGCGCAGGCGCTGTGGCAGTTTCTTGAAAGCCAGTCGCCACCCCGGCTGCCGGCCAAATCACGCTCCTGAGCTGCGGCGCCGGCGAGGCGCCTACTAAGTAGCAACCCTGATCGGTTATAAAAAAAATGCATGAGCCGGCGCGTTATCAGCATTGGCTTTTCACAGGCCCTGAATTTACAGTCCGTTTCGTTCTGCGATGCAGGGAAAGTGACTTTCTGGCGCGGCCTGCCAAGGGTTTCGCAAGGGTTGGCACAAAGACTGCTTAGCTTGACCACTCTGTTTCGCCGATGGGAAGGCGGGCACTATCTTGGGGATTGCTTTTTGCGGGTCTGGTCTTTGTCGTCAAGCGATGAAGCTTTACCTGCACCTTGTCGGCCCTCGGTGGATGCAGCGCGTTTCTGGACATACCAGCTCACCGGCTGGCGCGTCAAGGGCTGGGGTAAACCTTGGGCATTGGCCCATGACCGGCTCCTTAGAATGGCGTCATCAACTATTTCATCAACTGAAGGAAATTTCATGAAACTCAAACTAGCCGCATTGACCATTGCTGTCCTCGCGACCAGCGGCGCTTTTGCCCAGGCCAACGACACCCTCGCCAAAGTCAAGGCCTCCGGCGTGATCACCATGGGTGTTCGCGATTCTTCAGGTGCTTTGTCCTACACCCTGGGCGACGGCAAATACGCTGGTTACCACGTCGAAGTCTGCAACCGCATCATCGCCAACGTCGAGAAAGCCGTTGGCCGCAAGCTGGAAGTCAAATACCAGTCGGTGACTTCACAAAACCGCATTCCCCTGGTGCAAAACGGCACCGTGGATATTGAGTGCGGCTCCACCACCAACAACGCCACCCGCCTGAAAGACGTGTCTTTCCTGCCCACCACCTTTGTGGAAGAAGTGCGCATTGCGGTCAAGGCCAACTCCGGCATCACCAGCATTGCCCAGCTCAATGGCAAAAACGTGGCCACCACCACCGGTACCACTTCGGTCCAGACCCTGCGTAAAAACGAGCGCGCCACCGGCGTTGACTTCAAGGAAGTGTTTGGCAAGGACCACTCTGACAGCTTTTTGCTGCTCGAGTCCGGCCGTGCCGACGCTTTTGTGATGGACGGCGCCATTCTGGCCGGCAACATCGCCACCTCCAAAACGCCCGCCGATTTCAAAATTGTGGGTGAAGTGCTGAGCGTGGAGCCGATCGCGATCATGGTTCGCAAGGACGATCTCGCCTTCAAAAAGGTCGGTGACGATACCGTCAAGGAAATGATGAAGTCCGGCGACCTGGCCAAACTCTGGGACAAGTGGTTCATGCAGCCCATCCCGCCGAAAAACACCCGCGTGGGTTATGCCGCCAGCGACAGCACCAAGGCTGCCTGGGCGACGCCTAACGAAAAGCCGATGGAAGACTACGCCAAGAAATAAATCCGGCGTCTGAGCGCCTGGCCAGGTACAAACCCCGCCCTGATCTGAAACGGCGGGGTTTGTCGTTTACCGCAGGCCTGTTTGCGCACAACAACATGAATAACAAAAAACTGGAGTTGCCATGAGTTGGGACTGGAAAGTTTTTCTGAACGACGACGGCAGTGGTCGCACCTACCTTCAATGGATGTTTGACGCCTGGGGCTGGACCCTGGCCGTCGCCGGTGCATCGTGGGTGGTGGCCATGCTGGTGGGGGTGTTGTTCGGCACGCTGCGCACCTTGCCCAACAGCCCGTGGCTGGTTCGCCTGGCCAACGCCTGGGTGGAGCTGTTTCGCAACATCCCGCTGCTGGTGCAGATTTTCATCTGGTACTTTGTTGTGCCCAAGGTGTTTCCGGCGATGAAAGAGTTGCCGAGTTTTGTGCTGGTGGTGTTTGCACTCGGGTTTTTTACCTCGGCGCGTATCGCCGAGCAGGTCAGGGCGGGCGTTCAGGCGCTGCCCCGTGGCCAGCGTTATGCCGGCATGGCCATGGGTTTCACCACAGCGCAGACTTACCGCTACGTCATATTGCCCATGGCGTTCCGCATCATTGTTCCGCCGCTGACCAGCGAATCCATGAACCTGCTCAAAAATTCCTCGGTGGCATTCGCCGTGTCGATTGCCGAGCTGACCATGTTTGCGATGCAGGCCCAGGAAGAAACCTCGCGCGGCATCGAGATTTACCTGGCCGTGACGGCGCTGTATGCCGTCTCCGCGTTTGCCGTGAACCGGGTGTTTGCCTTCATTGAAAAGAAGGTCCAGATACCGGGTTACATCATGGCTGGCGCAACGGGTGGGGGGCACTGACATGTTTGGACTCGACCTGGGCTTTGTGAACTGGGACGTCATCTCCAAGTTCGTGATCAAGGGCTTTTTCTTCAGCATCCAGCTGACGATTGTGGCCACCATAGGCGGCATCATTTTTGGCACCCTGCTGGCGCTGATGCGCCTGTCTGGCAAAAAATTCCTGGTGGTTCCCGCCACGATTTATGTCAACGGCATGCGCTCCGTGCCGCTGGTGATGGTGATCCTGTGGTTCTTCCTGCTGGTGCCGGCCGGGTTTTACGCGCTGATTCCCGGTGGTGCCAATTACCGGGCAGAAATCTCGGCCATCATCACCTTTGTGGCTTTTGAGGCTGCGTATTTCAGCGAGATCATGCGGGCCGGCATCCAGTCCATCTCGCGCGGCCAGGTCAATGCCGGGCGCGCGCTGGGCATGACTTATGCGCAGAACATGAAGCTGATTGTGCTGCCGCAGGCCTTCAGGAACATGGTGCCGATTTTGCTGACCCAGACCATCATCCTGTTTCAGGACACCTCTCTGGTGTACGCGATTGGTGCTTACGACCTGCTCAAGGGCTTCAGCACCGCCGGCAAGATTTACGGCCGGCCTGAAGAGGCTTACCTGCTGGCCGCCGTGGTTTATTTTGTGATGTGTTTTGGCCTGTCCTACCTGGTCAAGCGCCTGCAGACCAAAATTGCCATCATTCGTTGAACGTCTCAATCCACGAGAACACAAGCTGAATACTGATCAAGAGAAGACTGGAGAACATGATGATTGAGATGAAAGAAGTTTCCAAGTGGTACGGCGCGGTTCAGGTGCTCAACAACTGCAGCACCAACATCAAAAAAGGTGAAGTGGTGGTGGTCTGCGGGCCTTCGGGCTCGGGCAAATCCACATTGATCAAGGTCATCAACGCGCTGGAGCCCTTCCAGAAGGGCGAAATTTTTGTTGATGGCCAGGCCGTGCATGACCCCAAGACCGACCTGCCCAAGCTGCGCTCGCGGGTCGGCATGGTGTTCCAGAACTTCGAGCTGTTCCCGCACCTCAGCGTGACCGAAAACCTGACCCTGGCCCAGGTCAAGGTGCTGGGCCGCAGCATCGACGAAGCCAAAACCCACGGCCTCAAATACCTGGACCGCGTGGGCCTGATGCTGCACAAGGACAAGTTCCCCGGCCAGTTGTCAGGCGGCCAGCAGCAGCGCGTGGCGATTGCCCGCGCGCTCAGCATGGACCCGATTGCGATGTTGTTCGACGAGCCCACTTCGGCGCTCGACCCCGAAATGGTCGGCGAGGTGCTGGACTGCATGATGGGCCTGGCCACCGATGGCATGACCATGATGGTGGTCACGCACGAGATGGGTTTTGCCAAAAAAGTCGGCAGCCGCGTCATTTTCATGGACGTGGGCGGCAAGATTCTCGAGGACTGCTCCAAGGACGAGTTTTTCATGCACCCGGAGAATCGCCAGGCGCGGACCAAGGATTTTCTCAACAAGATCCTGGCGCACTAGTTTGGTCGCTACTGCGCGGGCGCATCGCGGCGTTGCGGGTCCCGATCAGGCCATCCTCACGTACCTGAAGTACGTTCCGGTGACCTGACACCCGCGCCTTGCGCTGCATCCCGCTCGCTACGCGCCGGGAGCGGGGCCCGGGACGGTACAGTCCCAAGATTTGGGACAATGCGGCATGATCCAAATAACCATCACCCGCCCCGACGACTGGCACCTGCATGTGCGCGACGGCGAAGCCCTGCACACTGTGGTGCCGCACACGGCCGCGCAGTTTGGCCGCGCCATCATCATGCCGAATCTGCGCCCGCCCGTGACCACCGCCGCGCAGGCCGTCGCCTACCGCCAGCGCATCCAGGCCGCCGTGCCGGAAGGTGTGGCCTTTGAGCCCTTGATGACGCTGTACCTGACCGACAACTTGCCGCCGGACGAAATCAAGCGGGCTAAAGATGCCGGTGTGGTGGCGCTCAAGCTGTACCCGGCCGGTGCCACCACCAACAGCGATGCCGGCGTGACGGATTTGCGCAAAACGTACAAAACACTTGAAGCGATGCAGCGTGAAGGCCTGCTGCTGCTGGTGCATGGTGAGGTGACTTCCCCAGAGATCGACCTGTTTGACCGGGAGGCGGTGTTCATAGACAGCCAGCTGATCCCGCTGCGCCGCGATTTCCCCGAGCTCAAAATTGTGTTTGAACACATCACAACGAAAGAAGCGGCGCAATACGTGCAGCAGGCGGACCGTTTCACGGGCGCCACCGTCACCGCCCACCACCTGCTGTACAACCGCAATGCGATTTTTACCGGCGGCATCCGGCCGCATTATTACTGCCTGCCGGTGCTCAAACGCGAAACCCACCGCCTGGCGCTGGTGCAGGCCGCGACCGGCGGCAACCCGCGTTTTTTCCTCGGCACCGACAGTGCGCCCCACCCCGCGCATCTGAAAGAACACGCGAGCGGTTGCGCCGGTTGTTACACCGCCCATGCGGCCATGGAGCTGTATGCCGAAGCTTTTGATGCGGTGGGTGCCATCGACCAGCTTGAGGCTTTTGCCAGCTTCAACGGCGCCGATTTTTACGGCCTGCCACGCAACAGCGGCAGCATCACGCTGAAGAAAGAAAGCTGGACGCCGCCAGAAAGTTTTGCCTTTGGCGAGGCCGAACTCAAACCGCTGCGCTCCGGTGAAACGCTGGCCTGGAAGCTGGCTGGCAATGGGAGACCCTGATGGAACGAAAACCCCGCGTCGCGCTGCTGATTGATGCCGACAATTCGCCGGCCTCCAAGATCGACCTGATCCTCAACGAGCTGTCCACTTTCGGCGAGACCAATATCCGCCGCGCCTACGGCAACTGGAAAAAAAGCGAGCTCAAGGGCTGGGAAGAGGCCTTGCACGAACACGCGATCCGTCCGATGCAGCAGTTTGACTACAGCAAGGGCAAAAATGCCAGCGACATGGCCATGGTCATCGATGCGCTGGAGCTGCTCTACACCGACCGGCCCGATGCTTTTGGCATTGTGTCGTCCGACGCCGACTTCACGCCGCTGGTGATGCACCTGCGCGCCAAGGGCGCTGCGGTGTACGGCTTTGGCGCGCAGAAAACCCCCGAGCCTTTTGTCAACGCCTGCTCGCGCTTTTTGTACCTGGACAAGCTGCGCCCCATGGCGGCGGTCGATGCCCCGGCAGGCGCCCGCGAAGACGCCGAAGCGGTCGCCGCTGCGCCGCTGCGCGCCACGCCGGCACAACTCAAGCAGGACGCCAAACTCGTCATGCTGCTGCGCAACGCGGTGCAGGCCGCTGCCGACGACGAGGGCTGGGCCCGCGTAGGCGCCGTCGGCACACAGATTGCCAACCAGGCCTCGTTTGACCACCGCAACTACGGTTATGCCACCCTGACCAAGCTGCTGGTGGCCACCCAGCTGTTTGAGATTTCCGACGAAGGCAAATCCACCGTCATGGTGCGCGACAAAAGGCAGTCCCGGCCCGCCGCCCGAAACGGATGAAGGCCGGCGCGCCATTTTCTGCGCTGCCCATCAACTGGAGCCAGCCCTGGCTGGCGCCCTGGCGTGACACCGGGCAGGCTGTGCTGCAAGCCGTCTCGAGCGGGCTAGCCCTTCAGGATGCGCTGAACCAGCAGCAGGCTGGCGGCCCTCGTTTTGTGCCGCAATCCGCCTTGCCGGCCGGCCAGGCCTACGAGCAGTTCATTTTTGCCAGCGGCACGGTACCGACGCGCGACAACCTGCACGACTTTTTCAACGGCTTGTGCTGGCTGCGTTTTCCTGAAACCAAGAAAAAACTGAACCAGCTGCAGGCGGCAGAAATTGCCAGCGCGGGCGTGACCCCGCTGCGCGGGCCGGTGCGTGATGCGCTGACGGTGTTTGACGAAAATGCGGCCTTTCTGTCGGCGCCGCAGCCGCTGTGGGACGCGCTGCTGGCGCGCGACTGGCAGCAGTTGTTTGTGGGTTTGCGCCCACTTTGGCAGCAGGCGCATCTGGTGTTGTTTGGCCATGCCTTGCTGGAAAAGCTGCAGGACCCGCGAAAAGTGATCACAGCCCATGTCTACCGGGCGCAAGCAGCTATAAATTCCATAGCAGGCCTGGACGCCTGGGTGGCGCAGGACATCAGCGCCGGCAAGCTGGCCGGCAAACCTTTTACCCCTTTGCCGGTGCTCGGCGTGCCGGGCTGGTGGCCGGAGAACGAGAACTTTTCCTTTTATGATGACTCTTTGGTATTCCGGCCGCGCAGATAAAAAACACCAAAAATCCTTGGCGGGCGGCAGGCGCAAGAGCTTGATTTGAAATAAATACGCCCCATTTTCTGCAAGAGTCCCACCCAATGCCGGGATTTTGTTTGTTACCGATCTCTACGGAGCCTCCATGAAACGTATTCTTTTGTTTGTCATGACCAACCTCGCCGTCGTGGTGGTGCTGGGCATTGTCGCCAGCCTGCTGGGCGTGAACCGCTACCTGACGCCGCAGGGCCTGAACCTGGGCATGTTGCTTGGTTTTGCCGCCGTCATTGGTTTTGGCGGCGCCATCATTTCGCTGCTGATCAGCAAACCCGTGGCCAAGTGGAGCTCGGGTGTGCGTGTCATCAACGAGCCGCAAAACGCCGACGAGGCCTGGATTGTGCAGACGGTGCAAAAACTGGCCACCAGCGCCGGTATTGGCATGCCGGAAGTCGGCATTTTTGAGGGTGCACCCAACGCCTTTGCCACCGGCGCCTTCAAAAACTCGGCGCTGGTGGCGGTTTCCACCGGTTTGCTGCAGGGCATGACACGTGAAGAGATTGAAGCCGTGCTGGGCCACGAAATTGCCCACGTGGCCAATGGCGACATGGTGACCATGACGCTGATCCAGGGCGTGATGAACACTTTTGTGGTGTTCCTGAGCCGCGTGATTGGTTATGCGGTGGACAGCTTTTTGCGCCGTGGCAGCGACAGCAACTCCGGCCCCGGCATTGGTTATTACATCAGCACCATCGTGCTCGACATCGTGCTCGGTTTTGCCGCCGCCATCGTGGTGGCCTGGTTCTCGCGCCACCGCGAGTTCCGCGCCGATGCCGGTGCCGCCCAACTGATGGGGCGCAAGCAACCGATGATCAATGCGCTGGCCCGCCTGGGCGGCATGGTACCTGGCGAATTGCCCAAAAGTGTGGCGGCCTTCGGGATTGCCGGCGGTATTGGCAAGTTGTTCAGCACCCATCCGCCGATTGAAGAACGTATTGCAGCGCTGCAAAATGCGCAGCCCGGCCAGGTCTGAGCTGCCTGGACCGCGAACTTTAAAAAGCCGCTGCTGCTGCAGCGGCTTTTTTATGGCCGGGCGCTGTTTGCCGTGATGCTGAGCGCCACCGCCTCGGCCACTTCAATGCCATCCACCCCGGCCGACAGAATGCCGCCCGCGTAACTGGCGCCTTCACCGGCCGGGTACAGGCCTTTGACATTGATGCTTTGAAAATCGTCGCCGCGCGTGATGCGCAGCGGCGACGAGGTGCGGGTCTCGACCCCCGTCAGCACCGCGTCCGCCATGTCGAAGCCCCGGATCTTCTTGCCAAACACCGGCAGCGCTTCACGCATCGCGGTGATCGCATAGGCCGGCAGCGCGCTGGCCAGGTCCGTCAGCAACACGCCGGGTTTGTACGACGGCTCCACGCTGCCGAGCCGGGTCGAGGCCCTGCCGGCCACAAAATCGCCGACCAGCTGACCGGGCGCCTGGTAGTTGCTGCCGCCCAGCGTGAAGGCATGCGACTCCAGCGCGCGCTGGAAAGTGATGCCGGCCAGCGGCCCGCCCGGGTAGTCGGCAGGGCTGATGCCGACCACAATGCCGGCATTGGCATTGCGTTCATTGCGTGAATACTGGCTCATGCCGTTGGTCACGACCCGGCCTTCTTCAGACGTGGCTGCCACCACGGTGCCGCCCGGGCACATGCAAAAGCTGTAGACCGAGCGGCCATTGGCCGCGTGGTGCACCAGCTTGTAGTCGGCCGCACCCAGCAGCGGGTGGCCCGCGTGTTGGCCCAGGCGTGCGCGGTCTATCAGGCCCTGCGGGTGTTCGATGCGAAAGCCGACCGAAAACGGCTTGGCCTCCATGTAGACGCCGCGCTCGTGCAGCATGGCAAAGGTGTCGCGTGCGCTGTGGCCGGGCGCCAGCACCACATGGTCGGCGCGCAACTCATAGCTGCTGCCATCCTGCAGGTTCTGCACGCTGATGCCCCTGAGCTGGCCGTTTTCTATCAGCACGTCGCTCAGGCGCTGCTCAAAACGTATCTCGCCGCCCATGGCGATGATTTGTTCGCGCATGTGCTCGACCACCTTGACCAGCTTGAAAGTGCCTATGTGCGGTTTGCTGACCAGCAAAATTTCTTCGGGCGCGCCAGCCTTGACAAACTCGGTCATGACCTTGCGGCCCAGGAAACGCGGGTCCTTGATCTGGCTCCAGAGCTTGCCGTCGGAAAAGGTGCCGGCGCCGCCTTCACCGAACTGCACATTCGACTCCGGGTTCAGCACACTTTTGCGCCACAGGCCCCAGGTGTCCTTGGTGCGTTCACGCACTTTTTTGCCGCGCTCGAGCACGATGGGCTTGAGCCCCATCTGCGCCAGCAGCAGCGCCGCAAAAATGCCGCAGGGGCCAAAACCGACAACGACCGGGCGCAGAGCCGGCGCACTGTCGGCGTGCGCCACCAGGTGGTAACTTTGATCGGGCGCCGGTCGGATGTGGGGGTTGTCCTTGAACTTTGCCAGCAGTTCAGCTTCCAGCGAGGGGGCCACCTCCACGTCGGCGATATAGACCAGCAATAACTTTTGCTTGCGCGCGTCGTAGCTGCGTTTGTAGATCTTGTGGCTGCTCAGTTCTGCGGCCGGAATGCCCAGCGTTTGTGCGATCAGTGCGGGCAGGGCGTCTTCAGGGTGGTCAAGCGGCAGCTTGAGTTCGGACACGCGAATCATGGGGGTACCTTCTGGATCTGTATTTCGGATCTATGAAGCATTTTAGCCCCCTGGCCCAGATATGACGGGCGCAGGCAGCTATCAAATCAATAGCGGATGAATTGCCGGGATAATAGCGGGGTGAAGCACGCCAGACTGCCGCTGGTGCAAGGGTGGAAACACCGCACTGGAGGAAGGTCCGGACTGCACAGGGCAGCGTAGCAGCTAACAGCTGTCCACCGTGAGGTGAGGATCAGAGCTACAGAGACGAGCCGGTTAAGTCCGGGTGAAACGAGCAATCTCTACGCGCAGCAATACCAAGTAGGCACACGTTGACGGGGCCCCCGGAGTGTGCGGGTAGGTAGCACCGAGCCGTCTGGCGACAGACGGCCCAGATTAATGGCAGTCACGGGGCGGGGACCGCAAGGAAACCGCTCCGCACAAAATCCGGCCTATCGGCGGGCTTCACACTTTATTCAGGAGCAGCGCGGGACTGTCCCGCGTACAGGCGGTGGCTTCCGCGTAAACGCTTTGTCGCAGGCTGCCGAAGCCTGGAGAGACGATTGCGGCACATCCCCATGCAGGGGCCCTGTTCCTTGGGTTGTCAAAGGAAACTGGCTGCGGTGCCTTCCCTGAATCCGTCAGGCGACGGGCCGGAGCGCTCTATTGCGCGGCGAGCGGGAGATATCGTCGAGTACCGGCTCAAGCAGCGACTCCAACTGGCGGGCTTCCTCCTGAAGTATGGCCACGATGCTGTCGCGTCGCGGGGGATCCATGCGGGAGGTGATGCTGGTGATGTGTAGGGCAGCGACCGGCAAGCCGTCGCGTCGCCGGATCGCGACACCAATGCCGGCCATCCCCGTGACCTGCTCCATGTTGCGAAACAGGTGGATGTTGTTGTAGGCATAACCGTTGCGGCGCGTTGCCGCGATCATTTCGCGCAGCTGCAATTCGTCGAAGGGAAAGGGCGCACGCGCCTGGGCTTGCGTCAGCAGCACCCGCTCGACTTCCTCATCCGGCAGGGCGGCCAGGATGGCCATGCTGCCAGCGCCAATGCCCAGGGGGCGGCGGTCACCCACGTTCAGCGTCAGAACCTTGATGGGGTAATAGCCCTCGTGACAGTCCAAGCAAACGACATCGTCCTGAACGCGACCGACCAGGTAGGTGGTGTCGTGGGTGGTCTGACAAATGCGTTCCAGCGCCGGTTCAGCCATACGCACAAACCCAAATCGCTCCTTTACCGCGGCGCCCAGCGCCAGCATCTTCAGACCTATGAAGAAGCGGCTCGAGTCTTCGTCCTGCTCCACCAGCCCGTTGGCCAGAAGTCCTGCCAGCAAACGGTGCACTGTCGTCTTGCCCATCTTCGTGCGCTCGACAACATCGGTCAGCCTCAAGCCCATGGACCCACCTTTGGCGAGGGCGTCCAGCACGACCATGATTCGACCGATATTCCGATTTTCAGATTTGAGATCGTCTGCTACGGGTTCCATTTTTTGAGTCTTATCTGTGAAAAATGGATTCTAACCGCTAAAAAGATCCATAAAAATCGAACAAAAATGGCAAAATCAAGGGTTTTCCCTGATCTAAATGTTCCTTTTTTGAATGAAACTATCTTCAATTCGGAACTAAAACACTCTTATGCCACTGCCAACTCGTCCTTCCGCCATGTCACCTTCATCGTCCCAAGAACCCATTGTTTACGTCGGGGGCGAGTTCGTTCGCGAGTCCGACGCGAAGGTATCGGTTCTGGATCACGGCCTGCTTTACGGGGACGGGATTTTTGAAACCGTGTTTGCCTGGCGCGGGCGCATATTCAAGCTGGAAGAACACATTGACCGATGCTACCGCTCCATGGCCGCGATTGCGCTTACGCTCCCGATGTCGCGTGCGGAGATGCGCGGGATTATTGTGGAGACGGTCCGCCGAAACGGTTTTCACGACGCGTATGTCAAATGGGTGGTGACGCGTGGCGTCAACGGAAAGCCCCTGATGGACCCGGCTGGATGTGTTCCAAATCTGATCGTCCTGGCCCAACCCTATATCAACCGGGCCAGCGCCGAGCGCACGGCCAAGGGCTTGCGGCTCAAAACCGTTTCCGTGCGACGGCCGCCGGGCGAAGTGCTCGACCCCAAAATTAAAAGCCTGAACTACCTCAATCTTGTGCTGGCCAAGATGGAGGCAAAAAGCTCAGGGGCCGACGAGGCGCTGCTCCTCGACATGCAGGGAAAGCTGTCCGAGGCCACCGGTTGCAATATTTTCCTTCGTCACGGCGACCGCCTGTCCACGCCATGCTCCGGCATCCTGGTGGGCATCACGCGGGCCACCGTGCTGGATCTGGCAAGGGAGCTTGGCCACGTGGCCGAAGAGACTGATCTCCAGCTCTACGACGCGTACACCGCCGACGAGATATTTATCTGCAGCACGGCAGGTGGCCTGCTGCCTGTCACTGGTATTGACGGGCGTGTTGTGGGTGACGGCAAACCGGGTCCGGTGTATGCAGCGCTGCAGGCGGCCTATACCGCAATGATCGAGTCGCCGCTGCACGGCACCCCCGTATTTGATTGAGAGAGCCAGGCGATGAAATTCAAAGTCATTGGGTGCGATGTTGGGGGGACCTTCACGGATCTCATCTGCCTGGACCAGGCGAGCGGAGAGATTCGCCTGGCGAAGGTGCCCACCACTGTTCAGAACCAGGCCGAAGGCGTGCTGGAAGCGATCAAAAAAGCCGGGCAAGACGCCTCAGAGGTCGATCTCATCGTCCATGGGACGACGGCCACCACCAATGCCTTGCTGGAACGCAAAGTTGCGCGCTGCGGTCTGATCACCACCAGGGGGTTCCGCGATGTGCTCGAACTGGGCCGGCGCACCCGGCCCACTGCCTACGGAATGATCGGTGAGTTCGAACCACTGATCCCGCGAGAGCTGCGGCTGGAAGTCGCCGAGCGGATGGATGCTGCCGGCAAGGTGCTGGTACCGCTTGACGAAGAGGGCGTGCGCACTGCGGTGCGGCGCCTCCAGGCGCTGGACGTCGAAGCCATCGTCATCCATTTCCTGCATTCGTACATCAACCCGACCCACGAGAACCGGGCGGCCGAGATCGTGGCCGAGATGTGGCCCAACGCTTACGTGACGGCGGGCAACACCATCACCTCGGAGTTCCGCGAGTATGAGCGCGGCGTGACCGCGGCCATCAATGCCTCGGTCCAGCCGGTGCTGCAACGCTACCTGTCCAGGCTGCAGGCCGGCTTGGCTGAGCGCGGGTATGAGCGCGATTTCCTGGTGATGCAGGGCAACGGCGGCACCGTATCGTCGCGCAACGCCACCAGGGCGGCTGTGCAGACGGTGATGTCTGGACCGGCGTCCGGCGTCATTGCTGCCGCATTCACATCGACGGCTGCCGGTTTCCCGAACGTCATCACCTACGACATGGGCGGAACCTCGACCGACGTGGCGCTCATCGAGAACGGCCGGCCCCTGGTCACGCCCGAGCTGGAGCTCGAGTACGCGATGCCGATCCGCGTGCCCATGGTGGATGTTCACACCGTCGGCGCGGGTGGTGGCTCCATTGCCCGCGTTGACGCGTCCGGGATGCTGCAGGTCGGCCCGCAAAGCGCCGGCGCCATGCCCGGCCCCATCTGTTTCGGACACGGCGGCACCGAACCCACAATCGCCGATGCCAACCTGGTACTCGGGCGGCTGAGTCCCGACAGACTGACCGGTGTTGAGGGCAGCGCCTCGGTAGAACATGTGCGCCAGAGGATGCTCGACGTCATCGGCAAGCCGCTTGGCCTGGATGCGGTGGCTGCGGCTGCGGCGATCCTGCGCATCGCCAATGACAAGATGGCCGGGGCGCTGCGCATTGTGTCGCTCGCACGCGGCCGTGACCCGCGCGACTTTGCCTTCTTCGCGTTTGGCGGCGCAGGCCCCCTTCATGCGACCGAACTGGCGCGTACGCTGGGCATCCCCAAGGTCCTGATTCCAGCGCGACCGGGCATGACCAACGCGCTGGGCTGTGTCGTGGCGGACCTGCGTCGTGACTTCGTGCGTACGGTCAACACGCCGCTGGATGAACTCGCGCCGACGCTGGTGAGCGAAGTGCTGGCCGGGCACGCGGCCCGGGGACGCGCGGCGATGGCAGAGGAAAAGGCCGACATCGTGGAAATCGAGGAGATATTCACCGCTGGCCTGCAATTCAAGGGCCAGAGCCACGAGCTGACGGTCAGCGTCGCCCACCCAGGGATGACCACCGAAGCACTGCGCAAGGCATTCGACGACGCCTATTGGAATCGCTTCAGGATGCGCCTGCCGCAGGCGCAGGCCGTGCTGGTCAGCCTGCATACCGGCGTGATCGGGCGGCGCAAGCGCATCGACCTCCGGGCCCTAGCGGGCGGCGGCGGCGAAGCGGTTGGCAGAGGCGCGGCTGAAAGCAGCCGCCAGGTCTGGTTCGAGGGCGGATGGCGCGAGACACAGGTGCTGCGACGCGAGACTCTAGCGCCAGGAGCACGTTTCACCGGTCCGGCGATTGTCGAGCAACTCGACACGACGGTCGTGATCGAGCCCGGGCAGGAGGTCGAGGTGGACACCATCGGAAACCTCATCATCGATGTGAGAGTGAAATGAACAGCAGCAACACACTTGA
This sequence comes from Asaia bogorensis, assembly GCA_943371375.1. Taxonomy (GTDB): domain Bacteria; phylum Pseudomonadota; class Gammaproteobacteria; order Burkholderiales; family Burkholderiaceae_C; genus Polaromonas. The sequence goes on along the minus strand of CALRUM020000006.1, from coordinate 8,516 downwards.
CCCGATCACGCTGGGTGTCATCCAGAATGGCTTTCAGCAAATCTGCAACGAGATGGACCTCACTTTCGTGCGGTCTGCGTTCAGCCCGGTGATTACCGAGGGTCAAGACCGTGCTGACGGCATCTACCACCCGGAGACTGGCGAGTTGATCGCGCAAGGCGACTTCGGCCTGCCGATCTTCGTTGGCACGATGCAGGAGACGACTCAGGCGGTGATCGCCCGTGCCAGGACGGTGGAGCCGGGCGACATCTTCGTGGTGAACGACCCCTATCTGGGTGGCACGCATCTGATGGACGTCAAGTTCGTCAAGCCCTTCTTCTATCGCGGCAAGCTGTTCGCCTGGCTGGCCAACACTGGCCACTGGCCCGATATCGGTGGCTCGGTCCCCGGCGGCTATTCGGCCAAGGCCACAGAGATCGAGCAGGAAGGGTTGCGACTGCCCCCGGTGCGTCTGTTCAAGGGCGGCGTGATCGACGAAGAAATTCTCTCCATCATCATGTCCAACATCCGGGTGGCCGGCGCGCGAATCGGCGATATCCAGGCGCAGGCGGCAGCGCTGGCTATCGGCGAGTTGCGGTTGACCGAGATGATTGACCGCTATGGCGACGGGGTCGTGAAGGCTGCGGTCGAGGAGCTCAGGCTGCGCGCCACGCGGCAAATGCGCGCCTGCATAGCGACCATCCCCGACGGCATCTACAAGGCCGAGACCTTTGTCGACACTGATGGCGTGGACGATGTTCCATTGCGCATCCGCTTGGCTATTACCAAGAAGGGCGAGGATTTGTTCTTCGACCTGTCGGAATCCAGCCCGCCGTGCAAGGGCCCGATGAACAGCGTGATCGCGACTACGCGCTCGGCGATTTACCTGGCGATCAAGCACGTGTTCCCCGATGTGCCGATGAATGCGGGCATCTTCGACGCGCTGCACGTCCACGAGCCCAAAGGAACCTTCCTGTTTGCCGAATACCCGCGGCCAGTCTCTGGTTGCTCGGCGGAAGTGAGCCAGCGGATCGCAGAGGCCGTTTTCGCGGCACTGGTCGGCGCCATACCGGAAAAGCTGTTCGCCGCATCGGCCGGCACCTGCGGCAACATGGGGATCGGAGGTTACGACCCGGAGAAAGACGCCCAGTACGTCATGTACTACTTTACAGGGGGCGGCTATGGCGGCAGTGCGGACATCGATGGACTGTCCAACGGTTGCTCCATCACCGGCATTTCCAAGATGCAGCCGGTCGAAGTGCTGGAACAGCTCTTTCCAGTGATCTTCGAGGAGTTCTCGCTGGCCGAGAACTCCGCCGGCGCCGGCTACCGCCGTGGGGGCTTCGGCGTGCAGTACGCCATCCGCTTGCGCCGCGGCCAGGCGCGCGCCTCCTTCGTGATGGATCATGGCCGCTTTGGCCCGCCCGGCGCGCTGGGCGGCGCGGACGCGCACCTGAACGAGGTGGAAATCATCCGCTCCGGCGAGGTGTACGTCCCGCCGCATACCTCCAAGGACCAGGACATCGCACTCGAGGAGGGTGACGTCATCAAGGTGCGCACGCCCGGAGGTGGCGGCTACGGCGATCCTTTCAGGCGCGAGCCGGAGCTGGTTGCGCGTGACGTGCGCCGGTCTTACATCGACGCGGCAACCGCCCTCGGCGAGTACGGCGTCGTCCTGGGGACAGATTCGAATGTCGACGCGGACGCCACTGCCCTGCGCCGCAGCAAACATGTTTATCAACTGGCAAGCGATCTTGCCGCTTCAAAGAGGAGTTAATCCATGAGCCAGACCCGACGCAACATTCTCCAGTACGGCGCCGGCGCCGCAGCGGCTGTCGCATTGCCGTTGCTGCCCAAATACGCCCACGCGGCCGAGTTCACGTACAAGTACGGGAACACGCTGCCACCCACTCATGCGATGAATGTCTCGGCCAAGAAGGCCGCCGAGCGCATCCTGCAGGACACCAGGGGACGGCTGGAGATCCAGGTCTTCCCCAGCAGCCAATTGGGGGCCGACACGGACATGCTCAGCCAGGTGCGCAGCGGTGCGCTTGAGTTCTATTCGCAGTCCGGCCTTGTACTGGCCAGCATCGTTCCGGTCGCGGGCATCAACGGCATCGGCTTCGCCTTCAAGGACTACAACGCGGTCTGGGCCGCGATGGACGGTGACCTGGGCGCTTTCGTGCGCTCCGAGATCGAGAAGGTGGGCCTGCTGCCCATGAAGAACATCTGGGACAACGGCTTTCGCCAGATCACCTCAGGCAGCAAGCAGATCAGGACGCCGGCGGACCTGGCCGGTTTCAAGATCCGCGTGCCGGTCAGTCCGGTCTGGCTGTCGCTGTTCAAGGCCTTCGGCGCATCGCCTGCATCCATCAACTTCAGCGAACTCTACACGGCCCTGCAGACCAAAATCGTCGATGGTCAGGAGAACCCTCTGACGCTGCTGGAGTCGGCCAAGCTGTATGAGGTGCAGAAGTTCTGCTCGCTCACCAACCACATGTGGGACGGCTTCTGGTTCCTGGCCAACAAGCGCGCTTGGGAGCGCCTGCCAGCCGACGTGCGCGAGATCGCAGCGAAGCACCTGGATGCCGCGGGGCTGGAGCAGCGCGCCATGCTGGCCGAGCAGGACAAGACCGCCCGCGCCAAGCTCGAAGCGGCAGGGATGACCTTCAACGCGCCCGACTCTGCCGCTTTCCGCGACGTGCTGGGCAAGAGTGGCTTCTATGCCGAATGGAAGGGCAAGTTCGGCCCTGACGCCTGGGCGCGCCTGGAGAAGTACTCCGGCAAGCTGGGCTGAGAGGACAGGAAACACGCATGACTGTGGACCTCACAACCAAGCTCGCGGCCTCCATCGCTGCGCCGGGCGCTTCAGCAGGCGCTCGCGCATTCCAGGCCGTGGACACCGGCATCAACCGGACGATCGAGGCGATCGCGGCGTCGCTGGTGGCCGTCGAGTTTGTGCTGCTCCTGGTGACCGTGTTTGCGCGTTATGTGCTTAACCAACCCCTCACCTGGTCGGACGAGCTGGCTTCCATACTCTTCCTGTGGTTGGCCACGCTCGGCTCGGTCATCGCGCTGCGGCGCGGCGAGCATCTGCGCCTGACCTTCCTGGTGGCGCGCCTGCCGCAGTTGTGGCAGGACCGGCTTGAGGCTTTCACGCTGTGCCTGGCGACGATGTTTGCCGCGTGGATATTCATCCCGGCCATGGAGTATGTGAAGGACGAAGCCATCGTCACCCTCCCAGGGATGGACATCTCCGCCACCTGGCGCACCTCAGCCATGCTGGTGGGAGCCGTCCTGCTCGTGGTGGTCGGAGTGATGTCGCTGGCCACCCGTGCCAACCGCCGCGAAGTGGTGCTCGGCTGCCTCGCGGCATTCGCGCTCGCGGCGTTGCTCTGGGTTACCCGACCGCTCATTCCCGGGCTGGGCCAGCTCAACCTGGTGCTCTTCTTCGTCATCGGCGTGGGGCTGGGCGTCGCCTCGGGTCTGCCGATTGCGTTCACCTTCGGACTCGCCACGCTGGCTTACCTGGGGGTTTCGACCCACATGCCGCTGACGGTGGTGGTCAGCCGGATGGAAGACGGCATGTCCAGCCTGATCCTGCTGTCGGTGCCGATTTTCGTCCTGCTCGGCTGCGTCCTGGATGTCACAGGTATGGGCAAGGCCATCGTCGAATTTCTCAGCTCTTTGCTTGGGCACGTGAAGGCCGGCATGTCATATGTGCTGCTAGGGTCTCTTTTCATCGTCTCCGGCATCTCCGGCTCCAAGGTTTCGGACATGGCGACCGTAGCGCCCGCGCTGTTCCCGGAAATGCGCAAGCGTGGCCACAAGCCCGCTGAAATGGTTGCGCTGCTCGCCACCGGCGCAGCGATGGCAGACACCGTGCCTCCCAGCATCGTACTGATCGTGATGGGCGCAGTGGCGGGTGTCTCAATTGCCGGCTTGTTCCAGAGCGGTTTTGTGATTGCGATGGTGTTGCTTCTCGCGCTGCTGGTGCTTGCGCGCTGGAAGGCGCGCGACGAAGACATGTCCAATGCCAAGCGCGCCTCGATGGGCACGGTGGGCAAGCTGCTGCTGGTCGCGGGCCCCGCGCTGGTGCTTCCTTTCGTGATTCGCAGTGCGGTGGGCGGCGGTGTTGCCACGGCCACCGAGGTTTCTGCCATCGCGGTGCTGTACGCCATGGTAATCGGCCAGGTCCTGTATGGCGGTATCGGTCTCAAGCGCCTCTACATGATGCTGGTGGAAACTGCGGCGCTGAGCGGCGCAATCCTTTTGATCCTGGGCACGGCGGCGGCAATGGCGTGGGCGATCACGCAAAGCGGCGTGGTCAATGTCCTGGGGCAGTTCCTCACCAGCCTGCCGGGCGGCTGGATCGGCTTCATGGTTGCCACCATCGTTGTTTTCGTGATCCTGGGTTGTGTGCTCGAAGGACTGCCGGCCGTGGTGCTGCTGACACCCATCATGTTCCCGATCGCCCGCAAGCTGGGCATCCACGAAATCCACTATGCGATGGTCATCGTCGCTGCAATGAACGTGGGGTTGATGATGCCGCCCATCGGTGTGGGCTTTTACCTGGCGTGCCGCATCGGCGGCGCATCGCCGGACGACGTGATGCGGGCCATCTGGCCCTATCTGGCGGCGCTGCTTGTCGGCGTCTTTGTGATCGCCGCGTTCCCCTGGCTATCGACTGTCGCGCTCTAGCCGAACGCAAATTCGAGGAGAAACATATGAACGGTTCAACCCGTCGTTGGATAGCCCTGCTCGCAGGTTCCCTTGTTGCTGGTGGAGTCCTCGCCCAGACGGATATCCGCTTGGCGAGTCCGTATCCGGAGGATAGTTTCCACGTGCAGACCCTGCAGCGTTTTGCCCAGGACGTGCAGAAGTCCACCGCCGGAAAACTGAAGGTGACGGTGCACAGCAATGCATCGCTGCTGAAGTCGGCAGAAATTTTTGCCGGTGTGCGCGACGGCAAGGCCGAAGCGGGCGAAGTGCTCATGTCCAGCATCTCCAGGGAAGTCCCGTTGTTCGCCCTGGATACCCTGCCGTTCATCGTGTCGGGGTATGACGACGCCAGGGCGCTGTGGGAAGCTTCACGCGTGTCCGCAGTCGAGCAGATGGCGGCCAAGGGCCTGCAACTGCTGTACACCGTGCCGTGGCAACCGCAGAACCTGTATTCCACGCGCAAGATCGAGACCGCCAGGGACTTTGCGGGCCTGCGCTTGCGCCACTATGCACCCACCACCGAACGCATCGCCGAGATGCTGGGAGCCAAGCCGGTGGCGGTGCCGGTACAAATGGACGAGATCGCCAAGGCGATGAACAACGACGTGTACGACCTCTCGCTCACTTCCAGCTGGACGGGTGTCCAGATCAAGTCGTGGAACAAGATGAAGTACTACTACAAAGTCAATGCATGGATCCCGAAAAACATGGTGTTCATGAACAAGGCAAGGTTCGACGCCCTGGACGCACCGGCCAGGAAGGCGGTGCTGGACGCGGCCAGAGCGGCCGAAGCGCGCGGTTGGACCATGAGCCAGGCGCTGGACCAGAGCCTGGAGGCTGAACTTGCCGCCAACAAGACCACCATCGGCCGGCTCGATCCAGTGACCCTGCGTTTTTTTGACCGGGTGGGTGAGCAGATGGCCAAGGAGTGGCTCAAGCAGGCACCGATGAACGATGTCAAGGTGCTTAACGGCTACATGATCCGGCGATCGACGCGTTAGATGGTGACTTCCAACCAAAAAGATCCCATCGCAGCGCCGGTGATTGCGCACAGCATTACAACCGTGCCGACTGCCGCGCGCGGTCTTCCGCTGGTGTGCGCCTCGCATGGTGGCCGTTACTCGGCGTGGTGCGCGCTGGAACTAGGCGTTTCAGCGGCGGTGTTCAACGATGCCGGCAGAGGCAGGGACGGCGCAGGTGTTGCCGGTTTGCAGCTGCTGGACCAGTACGGGGTACCCGGCCTCGCGGTCTCGCACCAGTCCGCACGAATTGGTGATGGCAAAGACACGTGGGCTCGCGGCGTGATTTCCGCAGTCAACCATGCTGCCGCAGCCTGTGGGGTGCGAGAGGGAATGAGTGTACCTGGCGCGTGGGAGCTGCTGCCGAAGACATCATCGCAGTTTCATGCGATTGAGCGTATTGACGAGGCTCGCCACAGGATCACGGTCCACGCGGGCGTGCCGGTGGTTGTGATCGACTCCAATTCGCTCGTCACTGCGCAGGACGCCGGATCCATCGTGATCACGGGCTCGCACGGCGGTCTGCTCGGCGGCGATCCGGCTACGGCCATCAAGCATGAGGTGTTCGCCGCCTTCTACAACGACGCCGACATCGGCATCGATTCTGCCGGCATCTCGCGTCTGCCTGCGCTCGACGCGCGCGGCATTGCCGGCATTGCGGTGGATGCCTGGACCGCGCGTATCGGCGACGGGATGTCCACCTACCAGGTCGGTGTAGTCAGCTACATCAACAACACAGCCGCGGCCTATGGCGCGTGCGCGGGGATGACGGTCAAGAGCCTCGTCGAATGCCTTGCCGAAAAATGGATTCAACAACTCTCAAGGAAGAAAGCATGAGTACAGCAAAAGTCAATCTGAGCGGTGGCGAGACGGTCGCCCGCATGTTCAAGAGCTATGGCGTAGGACCGATCTTCGGCATGGGCGGCTTCCAACTGCTGCCGTTCTACGATGCCTGCCGGCGCCTGGGACTCAAGCACACCCTGATCAACGACGAGCGCTGTGGTGCCTTCGCGGCAGATGCCTACGCCCGTGTGACCAACCGGGTCGGCGTGGTCGATGCCACGCTGGGCCCCGGGGCTACGAATCTTGTCACCGCGCTTGCGGAGTCCTTCAATGCCGGCATTCCCATCGTCGCGCTGGTAGCCGACGCGCACCGCGACTATGCCTGGAAGAACATGACGCAGGAGGCACGGCAACTGGAAATCCTGCGGCCTGTAGCCAAGGAAGTGATCCGCGTTGAGTCCATCAAACGCATCCCCGAGCACATACGCCGCGCTTTTGCGGTTGCCACCTCGGGCCGCCCTGGTCCGGTGGTCGTTGCCCTGCCCGAGGATGTGTCGCATGGTGAGTATGAGTTCGACGAGGAAGAATTGTGGGCCGACGCGCATACCTGCGCCGCACAGGCACGTCGATCGCGTCCCGACGGCGCGGACATGGACCGTGCGGCTACCCTGGTCGCGGACGCGCACCGCCCGCTGCTGCTGGTCGGCGGTGGCATCCACATCTCACAAGCTTACGAAGCACTGAAGGCACTGGCTGACAGCGAAGGTATTCCTGTGGCCCACACCATGAGTGGAAAGGGTGCGATCGCCTGCACCGACCCTCTTTCGACAGGGGTATTTGGCCGCTACGACCGGATTGCCAATGAACTGATTGCCCAATCCGACTGTTTGATCGTTGTTGGTTGCAAGCTGGGTGAAATTGCCACCAAGCGGTTTTCCATCATGCCTGGCGGCACACCGCTGATTCACATCGACATCAGTGCCGATGAGATCGGTCGCACCACTCGCGCCGACGTGGCCCTCGTCGGTGACGCACGGCTGGCGCTTCAGGATATGTTGGCCGCGCTGGGTGACGGCGCTGCGCGCAGGCTGCGCCGTGAAAGTTATCTTGCCGAAATTCCCGCAAAGATGGCCAAGTGGAATGAGGGCGCAAAGGAGCGCACGACATCCATGGAAAGCCCGATCAATATCGGCCGCATCATGGGCGAGCTCAACCGCAACTTGCCGGCCGATGCGGTGCTGGTGGCTGATGGCGGCTTTGCTGCGCACTGGGGCGCGCTGCTGTTCGACACCAAACAGGCCGGCCGTGGCTTTGTCGCCGACCGGGGTTTTGCCTCCATTGGATATGGCGTGCCCGGTGGCATCGGAAGCCAGATCGGTGTGGGTGACAAGCGCCGCGTCGTGGCCCTCACCGGGGATGGCGGCTTCAACATGACCATGGGCGAGATGGAAACCGCCAAGCGCCTGGGCGCCAACTTTGTGCTGTGCGTGTTCAATAATGCGGCCTCAGGTTATGTCAAGGCCTTGCAGCACTCCGTGTACGGCGCGGGCAACTACCAGTCCTCAGACCTGCACGAACTCAACTATGCGGAGATTGCCACCCACCTCGGGTGCCTGGGCATCCGCGTGGACGATCCCGACAAGGTGGCCGATGCTCTGGCCCAGGGACTGGCCAACACCAGTTCGCCGACCATCATCGACCTGATCGTTACGCGCGATCCGGCGCGCATGTTACCGGCCGCAGACAACCGCACACTCAAGGTTGTCAAGGGCGACCGTCCGGTGTGATGTCGTCAATAGCTACGAAGACAGCCATGGGGCCTCCGCTCGAGGCTCTGCGCGACCCGAGCCTCTTCAAAACCGATGCCCTGATCAACGGCCAGTGGGTCCAGGGCGCCTCGCGCTTTGACGTGAACGACCCGGCCACCGGCCTGAAACTGGCCGGCGTGGCCAATCTGGGCGCCCAGGACGCAGAAGCGGCGATTGCCGCCGCCAATGCCGCCTGGCCGGCCTG
>CALRUM020000005.1:0-204100 GCA_943371375.1 Asaia bogorensis | reverse complement strand
GAGGACGCGCTTCGCGCGTCCTCGCCGGAGCCCGATCCCGAATCCGATTCCGATTCCGGTCCCACCCCCTTCTGGCGGCGCCGAGGAGCGCAGGGCCAGACGGATAAGGACGGGCGATTGTCTGAGCGTAGCGAGTTCGAGCCCGGCCCCGGCTGGACCGAGCACCGCAGGTTGCCCGTAGCGAAGCGAAGGGACGCAGACAGCAGGGTCGCCTTTTCTTTGGTGACTTTCTTTTGGCGACGCAAAAGAAAGTTACTTGCCACCGGGCAACCCCCGGCTTGTTGGCATACCGCAGCAGTACGGGCTATCCCACATGGATCCCGGATCAGGTCCGGGATGACAGGCGGGGGAGTCCTAGCGCAACTCAGCCGCCGGATCCCGCCCCATCAGCGCCGCCACCGCCTCGGCAGGCTTCATCTGCCCGTCCAGCAGCGCCACCACACCCTCGGAGATCGGCATCTCCACACCGAGTCCGCGGGCCCGCTGCACCACCGTGCGGGCGCAATACACACCTTCGGCCACGTGACCGAGCGACGCCACCGCCTGCTTCAGCGTCTGGCCCTGGGCCAGCAGCAGGCCGACCTGCCGGTTGCGGCTCAGATCGCCGGTGGCCGTCAGCACCAGGTCACCCAGACCCGACAGGCCGGTGAAGGTCTCGGCGCGCGCGCCCAGGGCCAGCCCGAGCCGCGTCATTTCGGCCAGGCCGCGCGTGATCAGTGCGGCGCGGGCGTTGAGGCCCAGCTGGAGCCCGTCACACAGGCCGGTGGCAATCGCCAGCACGTTTTTGACAGCGCCGCCGACTTCCACGCCGACGATGTCGTCATTCGCGTACACGCGCAGGGCCGGGCCGTGAAAAGCCGCCACCATCGCATCCCGCACTTCTGTATGTTCGCTCGCAGCCACCAGCGCGGTCGGCTGGCCGCGCGCCACCTCCTGCGCAAAACTCGGGCCACTGAGCGCACCCGCTCTCAAATTGATAGCTGCTTGCGCCCGTATTTCATGGGCCAAAAGCCCAAAAGGCATTGAAGATTCAGCGCTGCCGGCCTGTGGCGCTTCAAACCCCTTGCACAGCCAGACCACCGGCACCTGGACCTGGTGCATGCGTTGCAACATGCTGCGCAGGGCGGCAATCGGTGTGGCCACAACGATCAGGTCCTGGCCTGCCAGCGCAGCGTCCAGCGAGCTGTCGGAGCCCCCCGCCAGCGCCAGACCCTCGGGAAAAGCAATGCCCGGCAGGTAGCGGCTGTTGCTGCGCTGGGCCTTCAGCAAGGCCAGCTGGGCGGCATCACGCGCCCACAGCGTCACCTGGTGCCGCGGCGCTGCGGCGCCGCTGGCCGCTGCCGCACTGATGGCCAGCGCCGTCCCCCAGGCACCGGCACCGATGATGGCCATCTTCATCTTGCGGACCCAGCTGCAGGCTGCTGCACCGTGCCGGCCTTAAACGATGATTTGCGGCGCTTCCTGCGCAGCCGAAGCCGCGGCAGCCTGCTGTTGCTCAAACATCGCCTGGAAGTTGATTTCAGCCAGGTTCACCGGCGGAAAGCCGCCGCGCTGGATCACGTCGGCCACATTGCCGCGCAAGTAGGGGTAGACGATCTGCGGGCAGGCAATGCCCAGCACCGCATTGAGCTGCTCGGCCGGCATGTTGCGGATCTCGAAAATACCGGCCTGTTTGGCCTCGACCATGAACACGGTCTTGTCTTCGATCTTGGTGTGCACGGTGGCGGTCACGCTGACTTCATACAGGCCGTCGGTGATGGGCGTGGCTTCCACGCCGAGCTGTATATCCACCGCAGGCTGCTCCTGGTTGAGCAGGATTTCCGGCGAATTGGGCTGCTCCAGCGACACGTCTTTGAGGTAAACGCGCTGGATCTGGAACACGGGGTCAAGGTTGGCTTCGGCCATGGAGGTCTTTCGATTGCTTGAAAAATAAAACCGCTGACTGGGCCAGCGGCAAGGGGAGATTATCCGCGCCCGCCGGCTGCCAGGCGCCTGGCGCGCTCAGGGCTTCAGCCCTGGAGCAGCGGCAGCAAGCCGCCTTTGCCGTCCAGCGCCATCAGGTCGTCGCAGCCACCCACATGGGTTTGCCCGATAAAAATCTGCGGCACCGTGCGGCGGCCGGTGATCTCCATCATTTTCTGGCGCCCCTCGGGCTGCGTGTCCACACGGATTTCCTCGATCTCTGTCACGCCACGCTGCTTGAGCAGGTGCTTGGCCTGCAGGCAGTAGGGGCAGGTGGCAGTCAGGTACATCTTCACGGCTTGCATCAATGGCTCCGGGTCAGGTCGGGGGAAACGGCAGGGGAATTTATGCCTTCTCGAGAGGAAGGTTAGCCTCTTTCCAGGCCTTGAGTCCGCCGGACAGGCATTGGGCCTGCTCGTAACCGAGCTTTTTGGCCGTGGCCAGCGCGCGGTTGGCGCGGGCGCCGGTGGGGCACACCAGGATCAGCGGCAAGGCCTTGTTTTTCACGGCGGCGGGCAGCAGCTCTTCGAGCTGGTTCAGCGGCAGGTTTTTGGCACCGCCCACATGGCCGGTGGCAAATTCCTCGGCTTCGCTGACATCAATCACCACCGCCTTGTCGCGGTTGATCAGCTGCACAGCGCCGCTGGCGCTGAGCGAGCCGGCAGCCATGCTGCTGGAGATCAGCGGCCAGAGCAGCATGCCCCCGGACGCCAGGGCAATGCCGATCAGCATCCAGTTGTCTATGAGAAATTTCACTGGGGGTCCTTCTTCGTTTTTGGCAGATGAAGGAGTGATTTTAGAATGGAGGCAGCGCGGCAGTACCCGGGAGGCTTTTTCAGACCTGTCAAAAGCCTTTTTTTTGCTGCCTTTCTGCGCTCCTGCCACCTGCCAACCACCTCTGACCATGTACAAACTTGTGCTCATCCGCCACGGCGAATCAACCTGGAACCTGGACAACCGCTTCACCGGCTGGACCGATGTAGACCTGACCCCCACCGGCGTGTTACAGGCCAAACAGGCCGGCCAATTGCTCAAAAACGAGGGTTATGACTTTGACCTGGCTTACACCAGCGTGCTCAAGCGCGCCACACGCACCCTGTGGCACACGCTCGACGAGATGGACCGCACCTGGCTGCCGGTGGTGCACAGCTGGCGCCTGAACGAGCGGCACTACGGTGCGCTGCAAGGCCTGAACAAGCTTGAGACCGCCAAAAAATACGGCGACGACCAGGTGCTGGTCTGGCGCCGCAGCTACGACACGCCGCCGCCAGCACTGGCGCCGGACGATGCGCGCTGCGAACGCAGCGACAGGCGTTACGCCAAATTGCGGCCCGACGAGGTGCCACTGACCGAATGCCTGAAAGACACGGTGGCGCGGGTCCTGCCGTTCTGGAACGAGGCCATGGCCCCCGCCATACGCGCCGGCAAACGGGTGCTGGTGGCGGCCCACGGCAACTCCATACGTGCGCTGGTCAAATACCTGGACAACATTGCCGACGCGGACATTGTGGGCCTGAACATCCCGAACGGCATTCCTCTGGTCTATGAGCTCGATGGCGATCTGAAACCGCTCCGCCACTATTACCTCGGCGACAGTGGCGCCATTGCCAAGGCAGAAGCGGCGGTCGCCGCGCAAGGCAAGGCGGCCTGAGCCCGGGGCCCCTGACGACTGTCAAGCCCAGGTAAAGCCGGCGGCTTTTTTAGAACAATTTCACGCTGTAGCGCCCCGGTGGCGGAAAGTAGCCCACAGAGGCGGGAACTGTTATCCGGGGCCTTTCTCCAAGGTGTATATTGTTTTAACTGTGTGACAACCGCCAGAAATGCTGGCGAATGAGGATATTTATGGGGCAGAAACTCAAAATTGCAGGCTGGATTTCCATCGGCGCCGTGGCCGGTGCCCTGACCACTGTGCAATTGCAGGCGGTGGCGCGGGGCGGGCTCGCGCCCCTGCCGCTGGAAGAACTGCAGCAGCTTGCCGCCGTGTTTGGCATGGTCAAAACCGACTACGTCGAAGCGGTGGACGAGAAAAAACTCATCACCGACGCGATCTCCGGCATGGTTGCCAGCCTGGACCCGCACTCGGTGTACTTCGACAAAAAATCCTTCAAGGAATTCCGCGAGGGAACCAGCGGGCGTTTTGTCGGCGTCGGCATTGAAATTTCGCAGGAAGACGGGCTGGTCAAGGTGGTGTCGCCGATTGAAGGCTCACCGGCCGACCGTGCCGGTCTCAAGCCCAATGACCTGATCACCAAGATTGACGACACCGCCGTCAAGGGCCTGAGCCTCAATGAAGCCGTCAAGAAGATGCGCGGAGAGCCCAAGACCAAGGTCGTGCTGATGATCTTCCGCAAGGACGAAAACCGCACCTTCCCGGTGACCATCACACGCGAGGAGATCCGCACGCAGTCGGTGCGCAGCAAGGTCATAGAGCCGGGTTACGCGTGGATTCGCCTGAGCCAGTTCCAGGAACGCACGGTCGATGATTTTGTCGCCAAGCTCGAGCAGATCTACAAGCAGGAGCCCAACCTCAAAGGCCTGGTGCTGGACCTGCGCAATGACCCGGGCGGCCTGCTGGATGCAGCGGTGGCTGTGTCTGCCGCCTTCCTGCCGGAAAACGTCACCGTGGTGTCCACCGACGGCCAGCTGGCTGAAAGCAAATTCACCTACAAGGCTGCGCCCGAGTTTTACCAGCGGCGCAGTGCGGCCGACCCGCTCAAACGCCTGCCTGCCGCGATCAAGAACGTGCCCCTGGTGGTACTGGTCAACGAAGGCTCGGCATCGGCCAGCGAAATTGTGGCCGGCGCCCTGCAGGACTACAAACGCGCGACCATCATGGGCAACCAGACTTTCGGCAAGGGCTCGGTGCAAACCGTGCGTCCGCTCGGCCCCGACACCGGTCTGAAACTGACCACTGCGCGTTATTTCACGCCCAGCGGCAAGTCCATCCAGGCCAAGGGCATAGTGCCCGATGTGCTGGTGGATGACACCGCCGAAGGCAGCCCGTTTGCCGCCCTGCGCACACGCGAGGCCGACCTCGAAAAACACCTGGCCAGCGGCCAGGGTGCCGAGGTCAAGGACCCGGGCCGTGAAAAAGCCCGCGAGGAAGCACTCAAGCGGCTGGAAGAAGAGTCGAAAAAGAGCCCCGAGCAGCGTCGCCCGCCAGAGTTCGGCAGCGACAAGGATTTCCAGCTGGCACAAGCCATCAACAAGCTCAAGGGGCGTCCGGTGCTGGTCAGCAAAACCATTGTTGAGCGCAAGGAAGAGAAGAAAGAAAACTGAGCTGTGCCCGGCCGGTGGCCAGCCGCTGGCCGCCCGGCAATGGCCGCCCCATGAACGACACCCAGCTGCTGCGCTACTCGCGCCATATCCTGCTTGACGAAATCGGCGTCGAGGGCCAGAACCGGCTGCTGGCGGCCCGGGTGTTGATGGTGGGCGCAGGTGGCCTGGGCTCTGCCGCCGCGCTGTACCTCGGCAGCGCCGGTGTCGGCCGCATCACCGTTGTGGATGACGACCGCGTGGACGGCACCAATCTGCAGCGGCAAATTGCCCACACCCTGGAGCGAATCGGGCAGTTCAAGGCCCTGTCGCTGCAGCAGGCCATTGCAGCCATCAACCCCGATGTCGATGTCATACCTCTGACCGTGCGTGCCGATGCGGCGCTGCTGGACCAGCACTTGCCCGCCTGCGATCTGGTGCTCGATTGCAGCGACAACTTTGCCACCCGCCAGGCCATCAATGCCGCCTGCGTCAGGCACCACAAACCGCTGGTATCAGGCGCGGCCATCCGCTTTGACGGCCAGGTGGCGGTGTTTCAGCCCGGTCTGGCCGATTCGCCCTGCTACGCCTGTGTGTTTCCGCCTTCGGAAGCGGTACAGGAGGCGCAATGCGCCAGCATGGGCGTGTTTGCGCCGCTGGTGGGCATCATAGGCAGCATGCAGGCCGCAGAGGCGCTCAAGCTCTTGTGTGGAACAGGCCAGCCCCTGACCGGCAGGCTGATGATGCTCGATGCCCGCCAGATGGAATGGCAGGCGGTGCGGATCGCCCGCACGCCGTTTTGCCCGGTGTGCGGCACGGCTGGCCCGGCAGGCTGAGAACCCGCCTATTTGGCTGAAGGGGTCGCAGCGCCCGGTTTTTCGGGCGGCTTGACCGGGCTGGCCTGCGCCAGCACCCGCTCACAGTCAGCGTCTTTGCCGGGACCGGTTTCCACCGTCGCAGCCAGCGCCAGCAAGGGATTGACGGCGCCCAGCAAAAGCGCAATGCCGGCCCGCCCGGCCAGCGCCCCCTTGTCGGGGCCGGCCGATGGCCTGGCAAAGGTACCGCCAATCTTCAAGGGTGAACGCAGGCTCAGGATGCTGACATCCTTGGGCTGTGGATACAGCATCAGATCCAGTGTTTCCTCGGCCAGGCTGATTTGCCCATTGCCGTTGATCACGGTGTCCGAGGTGTCAAGCAGGATGGCACGGCTGCTCATCAGGCCCTGCTTCACGTCAAATGCAGCGGCAGCGCAGCGCAGCTGCACATTGCGGTCGCCACCCGCCAGAAACTTGATGATCTCGCCGCCATCGAGCCCCATGAACTCCAGCAGGATATTGCTGACCTCGCCACGTCCCATCAACAGGGCCATGCTGCCTGACGATGAGCCCAGAACCTGCGCGCCCGAGTTGCCCCGGCCGGCCAGGTCAATCCGGCCATTGAGCTTGCCCAGACTGCCTTCGGTGCGCTCTATGCGCGGAAACAACTGGTTCAGCTGCAACAGGCGCGCTTCCAGCCTGGCTTGCACCGCCACCGGTTTGCTGTTGGCATCGATCCGTATCAAGCCGGCCAGCCGGCCACCGGCCAGCCCCATGTCCAGCGGGTCAAGTTGCAGCACCCCGTCTTTGAGCTTGATGTGGGTATCGAGGCGGTCCAGCGGAAAAGCCCGCGTATTCCTGACCTGCACGGCCTGGTACCAGACGTCGGCATTCATGGTTTTGAGCCGCTCAAAATCCAGGGTCGCCGTCGGCAGCACCTTTCCCGCCGGCTGCACCTGCTTGGCAGCCGATGAGGACGCACCCTTGGCCACGGTTTTGGTGGTGGTGCGTGATGCGCCTGTGGGCACACCTATCAGCGGCGCCAGATCGTCAAAATCCAGCGACTTCGATTGCAGTTTTCCCGACAGCAGGGACAGCGCGCCGGAAGTGTCGTAGGCCAGGTTGCCGGACAGATCGGACTCGCCGAGGCGCCCTTGAATCCCGCCGACTTTCCATACCTCGCCCTGCTTGCCAAGGTGGCCGCGCAAGGCATATGGCGGGGTGTCGGGCAGCACCACCTTGAGCAGCTTGTACAGGTCGGCCAGCGTGCGCCCCTTGAGATCGAAGTTCACGTCCAGGCCGTCGAGCGCGGCCAGGTTGCCAATGCTGCCCTTGGCCTGCAGGCTGGTGCGACCGGCACTGGCTTTGACCTCCACGGGAAAAGGATTGGTCTGGCCGCCGCTGAGCTGCAACACGCTGCCGGCACGCCCTTCGGCCACAAAGACCTCATTTCTCCAGTTCCCCTTCGCCTTGAAACTCAGCGGCAAAACCTGAGGGGCCGGCTTGCCAGCCTCTTGACCGGCGCTGTCACCGGTGATGCCAAACTCTGTCCTGATGTCCGCACCCTGCGCCTGTGCCAGGTAGTTGAGCACACCGCGATCCACCAGCAACTGGTCGATGACGGGCACTGTCCCGGGGTCTGAGGTGTCTTTGCCCAGTGCCCAGGTACGCCGGCCGTCGGGCATGATCTGCAGGCCCAGCAGCGGCTGCTTCAGGCTGATACGCGGCAGGATCACCTGGCCACGCAACAGCGGCCACAAGCGGATGTCGAATTCCGCCGCTTCAGCCTTGACCAGGTAGGGGTCGCGCGCCCAGGACGGGTTGGCAAACTCCAGGCCGTCGGCCAGCACCGTGACCGTGCGACCCAGCTTGACATCGAGCCGGCGGGTGATTTCAAAAGTCCTGCCGCTGCGCTCGCTGACATAACGGTTCACCGGGCCGCGCAACCAGTCCCAGGGAAAAAACAGCAGCAGCAACACCAGGGTCAAAACCACAAGGCCCAGGGCCAGCAATGCGGCGCGCCAGCGTCGGGGGGAGCTGCGAACAGGGGCGCTGCTGGCGGGGGTCAGATCAGGCATAGGAGGCTTCGGTAGAAGGGCCAATTGGAGTCCATCACAAGGGAATCGGCCCAGGGCTTGGCGCTGCAGGTGGAAGTCCACCCAACATGCAGTATCTGGCTTTGGCTGTGATGAAACCGTGGGCGAGGGCCACCGCTAACTGTCAGCGTGTGCCTACACCCTGGACCTGTAGGCAATGTCCTACGTGGGCAGCGCCCCTACCCTGTCAGAATGAATCGGAGAACATAGATACATTAGTTGACAGACTTGAACCATGCGGTGACCAACCGTAACCGGAACAACAACGGCGTTTCAGACCGGGATTGAAGCTCAGTGCGACTCAGAACTTATATCGTTGAAGACAATGCCACCATCCGGGCCAATTTGCTGGCAACGCTCGAAGAGCTGGCAGGCATTGAATCCGTAGGAACGGCAGAAGCTGAAAACGAGGGCAAAGCGTGGCTGGTGGCACACGCTGAGTTATGGGACCTGGCCATTGTGGACCTGTTTCTCAAGCAGGGCAGCGGCCTCGGGGTACTGGAGGCCTGCCGCGACCGCAAGCCGCATCAAAAGGTCATCGTGCTGAGCAACTACGCCACCGCGGATATCCGCAAACGCTGCGCACAGCTCGGCGTCGATGCGGTCTTCGACAAATCCAATGAAATTGAAGCGCTGATTGACTACTGTATTGCACGGGGCAATACCAGCAGCGCCCATGTCAAGGCGTGACGCCCATGGCCGGGGCCTGTGCAGCGCCCCGCCGGCCGGGGCGCCAAGCCGGTTTAATCGATCAGCTTGTTTTTCAGCGCGTAATACGTGAGGTCGCTGTTCGAGGCCAGGCTCATTTTTTCCATCACCCGGGTTCTGTAGGTGCTGACGGTCTTCACGCTCAGCGACAGCGCCTTGGCAATGTCACCCGCGGTCTCGCCCTTGGCCAGTTTCAGAAACACCTGAAACTCGCGTTCGGACAGCTGTTCATGCGGTGTCGCGTCGTTCTTGCGGTTCAGCTGCTGCGCCAGCAGCTCGGCCACCGCCGGCGTGATGTAGCGTTTTCCCAGCGAGATGACGCGGATGGCGTTGACGATCTCCATCGGATCACACTCCTTGTTGAGGTAACCACTGGCGCCCTGGCGGATCAGGTTGACCGCGTAGTGCTCTTCGGGATAACCGCTGAGGATCAGGATGCCCACATCCGGCGCCTTGGCGCGGATCATGGCCAGGGCATCAATGCCGCTTTGGCCGGGCATGGAAAGGTCCATCACCAGAATGTCGAGCTCCACGTTGCGCACCAGATCAATCGCCTCACGCCCGCTGGCGGCTTCACCCACCACGCGCAAATCAACCTGGTCGGAGAAGAACTGCTTGAGCCCGGAACGCACGATGGCATGGTCGTCCACAATCCCGATTTTGATCATTTCATGTCCTCCAAAATATGGTCAGCACCGCTGCGCGGCACAATGTATCAACACCAGAGCGCTGCATCGCAGGCTCCGGCTTTCTGTAGCGATTATTGACGAATTATTGACCGAATACGGCCGGAGAGCAGGATGAGATGGTTTGCAATACCCAAAATGGCGATCAGCCTGCCCCTGGCGGTGCTGGCGGCAGTCATTCTGATTTCCATCAACGAAGCCGGATTTCGCCTGTCCACCCAGGCCACCACCAACATTGAAGAAGCCCAGGCCACGCGCGGCGCGGTGAACCGGCTGCTGCAACACATGCTGGACGCTGAAACCGGTCAGCGCGGCTATTTGCTGACCGGCGACCCGCAATACCTGACGCCTTACGATGTCGCCACCAGCGACATCAACCAGACGCTGGACACCCTGCGCCGGCTTTACACGCCCTACCCGGATGAACTGGCCGAGTTTGGCGCGCTGTCCAGAAATGTGTCGCGAAAACTCGCCGAGATGGACCTGAGCGTGCGCATGCGCAAACAGGGCAACGAGGAAGCCTGGAAGTTTGTGCTGACCACCGATGTCGGTCTGGAGCAGATGAATGCCGTTCGCAGCCAGATCGGCAAACTGGTAGAAGCCAGCAACAACAAGATGCGCGTGGCGCAGACGCAGATAGGCCGATCGCTGCAGATGGGGCGTTTTGGCATTGCAGCGGCCACACTGGCCGGCCTGCTGGCGTTTTACATGTATTTGCGGCAGACCCGGGCCCTGCTGGAAGCTGGCCGGCGCGAGCAGGACGTGCTGCAGCGCGAGCGCGACCGGCTGGACCAGGAGGTGCGCGACCGCACCGCGACGCTGGCTGAACTGGCCACCCATTTGCAGGAGGTGCGTGAGGACGAGCGCGGCCACCTGGCGCGGGAGCTGCACGATGAACTCGGCGCCCTGCTGACAGCGGCCAAGCTGGACGTGGCCCGCATCAAGTCGCGGCTGGGCGAAATTTCGCCGGAAGCCAATGAGCGTATTCAACACCTGATAGAAACGCTCAACAGCGGCATTGCGCTGAAGCGCCGTATCGTGGAGGATTTGCGCCCATCGTCACTTTCCAACCTCGGGCTGGTGGCCTCACTGGAAATTCTGGCGCGCGAGTTTGAAGACCGTTCCGGCCTGAGCATCAGCACCGATCTGGAAATGGTGGAACTCGACGAATCGGCCCAGCTGACGGTGTACCGCCTGGTGCAGGAGTCCCTGACCAACATGGGGAAATACGCCGAAGCCCGGCAGGCCGACATCAGCCTGCATGACTTTGACGGCTACATCACGGTGACGGTCAAGGACGATGGGGGCGGTTTTGACACCACACAAATCAAGGCGTCCGGACATGGCCTGGCCGGCATGAAACACCGGGTGGAGGCAGCCGGCGGACGCCTGTCCATCACTTCCACACCCGGACAAGGCACAACGGTGACTGCGGTACTGCCGAAGACGCTGTAACCAGCGTGCAGGACAGGCGCTCGCCGCCTGGTCATGAAGCCACTCCAGCGCGGCAGCAAGCGGCGCGCACGCGACACGCGCAGGGCCGCCCGTATCGGTGGGGTCCTACAGCGGCTCATCACACACACCGACAGGTGCTTCCGCCCCTCACCGATGAAGTTTCTTGCCGCAGCTGCCTAAGCTTGCAGCAGGTGCTTCAAGAGAAGTGCCCCAATTCCAGGGCAAGGCCCTTCCAGGAGGAAACATGCTTCACTATTCCGTCGTATTTCTCGTCATTGCACTGATCGCAGCCGTGTTCGGCTTCGGTGGCATTGCCGCTGGTGCGGTCGAAATTGCCAAGATCCTGTTCTTCATATTCGCCGTTATTGCCGTCGTCACTTTCGTGGCCGGCCTCATGAAACGCAATTGACAGGGCAACTGCCCGCCCCACAGGGTGACTTGTCAGGCGGTGCAGAGCGCTTGCACAGGCCCTGGTTGTTGTCCCCTTCTCACTTTCCCATTGTCCAAGGAACATCCATGAAAACCCCAGTCTCCAGCACACCCAGCCATGATGCCCTGGCCAGTGCCCGCCATTTTTCCGACCAGATGCTGAGCAGCGCCGCCAGTGCCATGGACAACACCCGCAGTCTGGCCAACGACACGCTGAGCCGGGCTGAAAACCAGGTGCGCAGCCTGCGCGGCAGCATTGATCCGGTGGTGGACCGTCTCGCCACCCAGGCACAGAAACTCGCGCGCCAGAGCCTGGATATCGCTTCTGAAGCAAGTGACAGGGCGCAGCGCTCCATGCACCGTTACGCCGATGCGACCACCCGTTATGTCGCCCATGAGCCCGTCAAATCGGTGCTGATCGCTGCGGCCGTCGGTGCTGCGCTGGCCCTGTTGGTCGCCACTGCACGCCAGCGCCACCAGCGCTGAAGCCAGGCCCTGCCCACCGCTGACATCACCCATGCTGCATCCGCTGTTTTCACTGCTGGTCCGACGCCCAGACCTGGTGGTCGAACATGTCTCCGCTTATGCCGCGCTGGCGCACGAAGAGGCGGCGCAGGCGGCCTCGGAGTTGCTGCAGCGCCTGGTAGCCGGCGCCATCGCCGTGGTGTTTGCCGTGGTGTTTCTGACATGGGCAGGCACGGCCTTGATGCTGGCAGTGATGTTTGGCCAGTTCCATTGGGTGCTGCTGGTCCTTCCAGCGGGCATGCTGGTGTTGCTGGTGCTGGCGCTGGCGAAGGCCCGCCAGGCGCTGGACAAGCAGCGTTTTTCCGAATTGAAGGCACAGGTGCAACGCGACGCGCAGGCCTTGCGCGCAGCCGCATGAAGGCCAGACCATGAGCGACCTGCCTGTTCTTTCTGCGCGTGAACGCCTGGCCTTGAGCCGCGAGGCGATTGTTCGCCAGATGAACCATGAGTCTGCAGACACCACGGCTACGGAAGAAGACGACCGGCCCGAAATCGACGCATCGGCCAGCACCTGGGAGCTGGGGCGGCAGGTGGTAACCGCCTGGTGGCGCAACCATCCCGCACATCTGGCGGTGGACCTGGCGCGGCCGGTGCTCAGCAATTACGCCGAAGACCAGCCCCTGAAGCTTCTGGGTATCTCGGCAGGCCTGGGCGCTGTGCTGGTGCTCTTGCGCCCCTGGCGCCTGATGTCACTGACCGGCGTGTTGCTGGCGGCCGTGAAGTCGCCGCATCTGTCAGGTGTTGTGAATTCGCTGCTTTCCGGCGGGGGCTCAGGCCGACACCGATGAATTTCATACGCAAACCAGCTGGCGTGGTGCCGTCGGCTGGCCAGCTTCTCAACTCTCCGCACCACAACAAACTTATAAACTTCAAGGAAACACCATGAAATACGCTCGCGCCATTGCATTCGCCGCCCTCGCCGGCATCACCATCATCAGCACCGGCTGCGCAGTCGGCCGCGGCCAGCAGACGGCTGGCTCGTTTGTCGACGATGCCGCCATCACCACCGCCGTGAAAGCCAAGTACGCCGCCGACAAATCGGTGGCCATGACCTCCATCGGCGTGGAAACCCTCAACGGTACCGTGCAGCTGTCCGGTTTTGCCAAATCGGCGGCTGAAAAAGCCCAGGCCGAAGCCATTGCCCGCGACACCAAAAATGTCCGTGCGGTGCGCAACGACATCGTCATCCGTCCGTGATCTGAGATTGCCAGGACGACCCGGCTGGTTCATCCAGCCGGTCAAAAGGGATACGGCCTGACGGCCGTATCCCTTTTTTTGTGGACGAAAGCCGCGCTCAGAGCTTGTCTATCACTTTTCTGGCTTTGTCCTTCATGTCTTCCTTGGCGTCGCCGTAACCCGCCTGGGTTTTGCCCTTGAGCTGATCGGCCAGGCCTTCGCTTTCCAGTTTTTCATTGCCCACAATACGCCCGGCCACTTCCTTGATCTTGCCAGCGGCCTGGTCGGTGCGGCCTTCAACCTGATGTTTGTTCATGAGAATTCCTTTGGAGGGTGATGCGATTGCCACCATGGCAACCTGCATCCACTCTAGGCAGGCCGGCAAGACCGGCCCGTCAGTGCCTGCGGAACTTCTTGTAGGACAGGGGGCACTGCCGGCACGCGCACTGCCTGCTGGTCAACCTATCAGTGGTAACACGGTCCGTTCTGCTTGCGAAAAATGCGCGGCTGCAGCGCGCTGCGGTCGGCAAACAGCCCACGCCCAGCCGATTGCGCCTGGGCCTGCAAAGCCAGGTAGCTGCCAGAACGCTGGCGGTAGGCCCAGGCATGGCCCTGGCTGACCATCCAGGCGCCCATGTCTTCCCCGTCCAGGGACACCGTCGCCAGCCCACGGCCATAGTCGTCCTGGCGATGGATCTGAACCTGCACCGTGCGGCCCAAAAGCCGCGCTGCCAGAGCCCGGCGCGCGGCCTGGCCACCGGCCTGGCAGATTTCAGGCGCGTCGATGCCGTTGATGCGCAGCTTGACCGGCGGGCCGCCGCCCGGCGGGCGCACCGACACACTGTCCCCGTCTGTGACTCGAATAACTTTTCCTTGCCAGGCCCATACCGGACCTGCGCAAGCAGCTATCAAAAATATAGCAACTTGAAGCCAGCCGGGTTTCATGTGGGGTCCCCAAAACTCATGCGCTCACAATCCAGCCCTCCAGCGGGTCCATGTGGTCAGGCAAACCGTAACGCGGCGCACCTTCGGCATGGCGCGCCTGTGCCCAGGCCGCCTGCACCAGGCACAAAACCGCGTCCAGGCAGTCGCCACTGGCGTCGTCGGCCAGCATATCGCGCTGGGCGTGACTGAGTTTGAGGCGCAAGCCCAGGCGGGTTTGTCCCATCTCGAGTGCGGTGATCAGGTCTTTGCGCGCAATCAGCCGCTCTGGCGTCTGTTTGCGCCGCTCATCACTTTTGTAGGAGCGCCGGCCTATCAGCTCACGCGCCAGCAGGCCGGGATAAGCTTCCAGGGCAACACGCGACACATCGCCATCGTGCAGGCCAGGCAGGTGCACACCGGCAGCCAGCAGGCGCGCCACCCCGGCGTGCAGCATCCAGGCCACCGGCGGGTTGACCCATTTCATCGAGGGGCTGGAGCCCGCCGGCTTGTCGGTGGCGCGGTGCGCAAACTTGCCACCGGCCGGGCGCGCCGCGCAAAAAGCGGCAAAGGTCTGGCGTATGTCGTCGCGGCTCAGGCTGGCGTAGTGCGCCATCAGGGCCGGCCAGCCGGTCGGCCAGCCGAGTTGTTCGACCAGCTCGCGCGGCAAGCCAAACGGAAAATCAAAGGCCCCTAGCCATGGGCGCTGCTGGCCCAGCCAGTGGCCGAAGGCGTCCAGCGACTCGATGCGCTCCAGCCCCTGCAGCAGCACCCGTCCTTTTTCAGCCGTGCCGCTGGCCAGCACAATCGGCTTGCGCCGCGTCGGGCTGCTGGAAAAATCACAGCCGATGAGCAGGCCGGGGTTCATGTACGCAAGGGCTGTGGGTCTGGCACGCCTGATCGGCCGCGAAGATGTCGCAACACGCGGGCCGCGCAGCAGAAGGATTCCCGGTCGCTCAGACCTTGCCGCAAATTGAGGCCGTGGCCATCAGGTCTTCCAGCAGCGCCAGCGACACCTTGCCCGAGACAGAGTAGGGATCAAGCTCGGCCTTCTCGGAATATTTCAGCAGGATGGACGCATTGATGCGTTCCACGTTCACCTGGCCCATGGTCCAGCCGCCAAAGCGGCGCTCGCTGATTTCTTCATAATGCAGCAGCACCACGTCCTTGTGCCGCGCGTCTTTCTGGATGTGGCCATACAGATCGCTGATCTGCATGCGCCCGCCTTCCAGCGCCTGCAGAAAGATACCGCCGCCGTAACACAGGATGCCGGTGATGCCCATGGCCGGGTTGTGGCTGCGCGACTGCGCAAGTATGGATTCGGTCAGGTCGCTGGAAGCGGGGTTGACCGAGCGGCTGGCGTAAAGAAGTCGTACCAACATGGGGGCTTTCCTCAGCTGTTGCTCTTTTTGGGGATCAGGGACAAAAACTCGCGGCGCAAATTGGGATCCTTGAGGAAGACGCCGCGCATGACGGAATTGATCATCTTGCTGTCCATGTCCTTGACGCCGCGCCAGCCCATGCAATAGTGGCTGGCTTCCATCACGATGGCCAGGCCATCGGGCTGGGTTTTTTCCTGGATCAGGTCGGCCAGCTGCACCACGGCTTCTTCCTGGATCTGTGGCCGTCCCATGACCCATTCGGCCAGCCGCGCGTATTTGGACAGGCCGATGACGTTGGTGTGTTCGTTCGGCAGCACGCCTATCCAGACCTGGCCGATCACCGGGCAAAAGTGGTGTGAACAGGCGCTGCGCACCGTGATCGGGCCCACAATCATGAGCTCGTTCAGGTGTTCGGCATTGGGAAACTCGGTGATGGTGGGCGCGGCCACATAACGGCCCTTGAACACCTCGTTGAGGTACATCTTGGCCACACGGCGCGCAGTGTTGTGGGTGTTGTGGTCGCGTTCGGTATCAATCACCAGGCTGTCGAGCACGCCCTGCATCTTGCCCTCGACCTCGTCGAGCAGTTTTTCCAGGTCGCCGGGCTGGATGAATTCGGCGATGTTGTCATTCGCGTTGAAGCGCTTTTTGGCATGGGCCAGGCGCTCGCGGATCTTGACGGAGACCGGCGTACCTTCATCGGAAGCCAGCTGGGGTTCAGGCGTATTGGATTTCATAAGCATGCGTCGATGTTACCAGTCTGTCCCGAACCCGGCATGCCCCTTTTTTGCAAGGGTTTTAGGCCTCCAGCCCTTGAAGGACGCGCACAAGCAGCTATGAATTCAGGAGCGCTTTGAGCTCATCCAGGGCGCTGGCCTGCTGCCTGCATGCCAGCGGCTGAAGTTGCCGGCAATGCCGGACCAGGCGAAAAGAATCAGTAGCGCTGGCCCGCCACAAAAATGGCCAGGCGCATCAGCGCATGGGCGAAGTGGTCCAGCATACGCTGGCGCCAGGGCCGCTGGCTGTAGGCGACGGGATCCAGCAGGCGTCCGTGGCCGGCGATCGCAGCGCACAGGCTGTCGCGCAGTTGGCCGGCAAAAACCCTGTCTTCAATCACCAAATTGGCCTCGCGCGCCAGCAGCAGGCTCAGCGGGTCGAGGTTGGACGAGCCCACCGTGGCCCAGTGCCCGTCAATCACCGCCACCTTGGCATGCAGAAAACTCGCCTCGTACTCGTGAATCTCCACGCCTGCGGCCAGCAAGGCGCCATAAACAGGCCGCGCAGCGTGGTATTGCATGAAGTACTCGTAGCGGCCCTGCAGCAGCAAAGTCACCTGGACGCCGCGCCTGGCGGCCCGGATCAGCGCACGCCGGAGTTTGCCGCCTGGCACGAAGTAGGCATTGGCAATCAATATCTCGCGATGCGCCCGGCCTATGGCCTGGCGGTAGACCTTTTCAATGCTGCCGCGGTTGCGCAGGTTGTCGCGCAGCACCAGCGCGGCCTTGCTCGCGGACGCGCCCTGCCCCGCAGGCGCGGCATTCGCGGACAGGCCCGCTGCTTCGGTGCGACGGCCGTAACCGGCCGCCTTGAATTTTTCCCAGGCGGCGGCCAGATGGTTTTGCCGCGCGCTGTAGCCGGCCTGTACGCGCCACCACAACAGCGCCATGGCCTCGGCCGCTTCTTCGGCCATGGGCCCGGTGACCGCCACCGCAAAGTCAAACCGGGCGGCCTGCAGGTCGCCATGGTTCGGGTCGTAAAAATCGTCCAGCACATTGATGCCGCCACAAAAAACCGTGCGCTGGTCCACCACACACAGCTTGCGGTGCAGGCGGCGCCAGCGGTCCGGCAGCAGCAGGCCCAGCCCGCCCAGCCCTGACGCCAGCGGCGAATACACCAGCCACGACACACCGGCCTCCTGCATTTTTTGCTGCCATGCCGGCGGCAGCGGTTCGGAGCCAATGCCGTCCACCAGCACTTCGACACGCACGCCACGCCGCGCGGCCCGCAGCAGTGCCTCGGCCACGGCCTCACCAGAGCGGTGCACATCAAAAATATAGGTCTCGAACTGCACCCAGGCACGGGCGCCGTCGATCGCACGTACCAGGGCCGGGAAATACTGCTGCCCGCCTTCCAGCAGTTCCAGGGTTTCCGAGCGGTGCAAGGTACTCACGCTCAGGCCATGAAACGGGGCAGCAGCAAAATGGCCTCGGCATTCGATGCTGAAAAACACACATCGGCCGCTTCCAGCCAGGGCAGCCACTGGTACGCCGTATGTTCGCGCGGGCTCAACGTGACGCGGGTGCTGCGCGGCACACACAGGCCGAACACATGTTCGGTGTTGCGTGTAACGCCAGGCGCATAACGGTGGCGCCACTGCGGATAGATGTCATAGATGTTGGAGACCGCCCAGTCGCGCAGATCCGCCGCTTCTGCCGCGATGCCGGTTTCCTCCAGCACTTCACGCACCGCGGTTTGCAGCAGCGGCTCATGGGGGGTGTCGCGTGAGCCGGTCACGCTTTGCCAGAAACCCGGGTAGTCCGCGCGCTCAAGCAGCAGCACCTCCAGCGCCGGGGTGTGGATGACCACCAGCACCGACTCGGGGATCTTCAATGGCTTCACATTCGGGTCGGGTGTAAGCCGCTATCGATAACGCAGCATTTCAACGCCACGCCGAAGCCCTTGATCAGGCCGGCTGCGGATTGCGCAGGCGAATATGCAGTTCGCGCAGCTGTTTTTCGTCCACCGGGCTGGGCGCATGGGTCAACAGACACTGCGCACGCTGGGTCTTGGGGAAGGCAATCACGTCGCGAATCGACTCGGCACCGGTCATCATGGTGACGATGCGGTCCAGGCCAAAGGCCAGGCCGCCATGGGGCGGTGCGCCGTATTGCAGCGCGTCCAGCAGGAAGCCAAACTTTTCCTGGGCTTCTTCCGGCCCGATTTTGAGCGCGTCAAACACCTTGCTTTGCACCTCGGCGCGGTGGATACGCACCGAGCCACCGCCCAGTTCCCAGCCGTTGAGCACCATGTCGTAGGCCTTGGCAATACATTTGCCGGGGTCGGTGTCCATCCAGTCTTCGTGGCCGTCTTTCGGGGCGGTGAAGGGGTGGTGCACCGCGCTCCAGCGCTGGCCGGCTTCATCAAACTCGAACATCGGAAAGTCCACCACCCACAGCGGCTTCCAGCCAGCGGTGAACAGTCCCAGTTTTTTACCGAGCGCACTGAGACCGACCTTCAGGCGCAGCGCACCCATGCTGTCGTTGACCACTTTGGCCTTGTCAGCGCCAAAGAAAATCAGGTCGCCATTGGCTGCGCCGCAGCGCTTGAGGATTTCCGTCAGTGCCGCGTCGTGGATATTCTTCACGATAGGGCTTTGCAGGCCTTCGCGGCCCTTGCTGACGTCGTTGACCTTGATCCAGGCCAGGCCTTTGGCGCCGTAAATTTTCACGAACTCGGTGTAACCGTCGATCTCGCCGCGGCTCATCTCGGAGCCGCCCGGCACGCGCAAGGCCACCACCCGGCCACCCGGCGTGGTGGCCGGGGTGCTGAACACCTTGAAGTCCACGCCGGCCATGACATCAGTCAGCTCGGTGAACTCCATGCTGACGCGCAGGTCGGGCTTGTCAGAGCCAAAGCGGTGCATCGCATCGGCGTAAGACATCACCGGAAACTCGCCCAGGTCGGTCGCCAGCACGGTTTTGAAAATATTGCTGATCATGCCCTGGAACATGTCGCGGATATCCTGCTCGCCCATGAAGGAGGTCTCGATATCGATCTGCGTGAATTCCGGCTGGCGGTCGGCGCGCAGGTCTTCATCGCGGAAACATTTGGTGATCTGGTAGTAACGGTCAAAGCCGGCCACCATCAGCAGCTGCTTGAACAGCTGCGGGCTTTGCGGCAGCGCGAAAAACTGCCCTTCGTTGACGCGGCTGGGCACCAGGTAATCGCGCGCGCCTTCGGGCGTGCTTTTGGTCAGCATCGGCGTTTCGATGTCGACAAAACCGTTGGCGTCGAGGAACTTGCGGGTTTCCATCGCCACGCGGTAACGCAGCATCAGGTTGTTCTGCATGTAGGGGCGGCGCAGGTCCAGCACGCGGTGTGTCAGGCGGGTGGTCTCCGACAGGTTGTCGTCGTCGAGCTGGAACGGCGGGGTCACGCTGGGGTTGAGCACAATCAGCTCGTGGCACAACACTTCGATCTTGCCGCTTTTCAGCGCCTCGTTGACCGTGCCCTCGGGGCGTGCCCGCACCAGGCCCTTGATCTGCACACAGAACTCGTTGCGCACACCTTCGGCGGTGCTGAACATGTCGGCGCGGTCCGGGTCGCACACCACCTGCACATACCCCTCGCGGTCGCGCAGGTCGATGAAAATCACGCCGCCGTGGTCACGCCGGCGATTGACCCAGCCGCACAGGCTGACACTTTGCCCCATGAGGCTCTCGGTCACCAGACCGCAATAGTGGGAACGCATTTGGGAAGTCATAGATAAGTCGCTTGTTTCGCTGGTACGTGTGGGGTGAAGGCTTGCGCGCTGCGGAAGGAAAACTATTTCGGTTTGTAGTTGGCGCCACTGCCGGGCACCACCACACCCATGGAAATCACATAGGTCAGGGCCTCATCCACACTCATTTTGAGTTCTATGCAGTCCGCCCTGGGGAGCATGACGAAATAACCACCGGTGGGGTTGGGCGTGGTCGGAACGTAGACGCTGAGGTACTCGCCCTGCAGGTGGTTGATCACATCGCCGCCCGGCATGCCGGTTTGAAACCCTATGGTCCAGACGCCTTCGCGCGGCCATTGCACCAGCAGCGCCTTGCGAAACGCATTGCCGTTTTCTGAAAACAGCGTGTCGGATACCTGCTTGACGCTGGAATAAATCGACCGGACGATGGGAATGCGGCTGAGCAGGGCGTCCCACCAGCTCACCAGTTTTTTGCCGAGAAAGTTGGTGGCAATGGCACCGATCGACAGCACGATGGCCAGCGCGAGCAAAACACCAAAGCCGGGAATGTGGACACCGAGCAATTTGTCGGGGTGCCAGTCGCCCGGCAGAATCTGCAAGGTCTGGTCCAGCGTGCCGATGATCCAGTTCAGCAGCCAGACCGTCACTGCCAGGGGCACCAGCACCAGCAGGCCCGCCAGCAGCCATCGACGTATCGCGGCCATCAGCTCGCCTTGGGGGTGGAACCGCTGCTCGCCGGCGCAGCGGCAGGCGCGGCCGCCGGAGCCGCTGCTTTGGCGGCAGGCTCTGCCGGTTTGGCATCCGCCCCGCTTGCGGCGGGCGCCTCCGGGCCGCTGACTGGCGGCACGGCCGCTGCACCGCCGCCACCACGGAAATCAGTCACATACCAGCCGGAGCCCTTGAGCTGGAAACCGGCGGCAGTCAGCTGCTTTTTGAAAGCGGGCGCGCCGCACTGGGGACAGTCGGTCAGCGGCGCATCGGACATTTTTTGCAAAACGTCCTTGTGATGCCCACAGGACTCGCATTTATAGGCGTAGATTGGCATGGTTTCAGAGGTTTTGACGAGGCTGCTGCAAGCCACGCAGGCGCGCGGGATGCAAAGCCCTCAATTATAGGCGCAGGCCCTCTGAACCGGCCGGGAGGCCGTGCCGGCCAGTCAGCGTTCGGTGGACAGCTTGTGGTGGCTGCCGCGGGTGTTCTCCAGGGTCTGCGGGGTCAGCGAGCCCACCAGCATGCCCAGTGTGGCCGCCAGCACGCCCGCCAGCTGGGCTGGAAACTGCTCGCCCAGCGTGCTGAAGGTGAACAGCAGCCAGGTGCCAATGCCGCACACCACCGAAAAAACAGCGCCCTGGGTACTGGCTTTTTTCCAGTACAGGCCAAAAACCAGCGGTACGAAGGCACCGACCAGGGGCACCTGGTAAGCGCCGGAGACCATCTCGTAAATCGAGGTGCCCTGCATGAAGATGGCATAGGCCAGCACCAGGGCGCTGAACACCAGCACGCTGCTGCGCATCAGCCTGAGCTCATGTTTGTCGCTCATGCGCGGCTTGAACTGGCGCCAGATGTTTTCGACAAAAGTCACACTGGGTGCCAGCAGGGTCGCCGATGCGGTCGATTTGATGGCCGACAGCAAGGCCCCAAAAAACAGCACCTGCATGATGAAGGGCATTTTTTCGAGCACCAGCGTGGGCAGGATTTTTTGCGGGTCTTCCTTGAGCAACAGCGCCGTCTGCTCCGGCATGATGATCAGCGCACTGGCCACCAGAAACATGGGCACAAAGGCAAACAGGATGTAGCAGACACCGCCTATCACCGGCCCTTTGGTGGCAGCGCTCTGGCTGTTGGCCGACATCACGCGCTGAAAAACGTCCTGCTGCGGGATGGAGCCGAACATCATGGTGATGGCGGCGGCAAAGAAAAACACCATGTCGCGCAGATTGGGCTCTGGCCAGAACTTGAACAGGTCCTGGCTGGTGGCCAGGGCGATGACCTTGTCGGCGCCGCCGGCCAGGTTGCCCGCAAACACGGCCAGCACCGCCAGGCCGACCACCAGCACAATCACCTGGATGAAATCGGTCACCGCCACCGACCACATGCCGCCAAACAGCGTGTAGGCCAGCACCGAGGCCGTGCCTATCAGCATGCCGGCGGTGGGGCTGATGGCGCCACCCGACAGGATGTTGAACACCAGGCCCAGCGCCGTGACCTGGGCCGCGACCCAGCCAAGGTAGCTGATCATGATGATGATGGAGCACACCACTTCGATGGTCCGGCCATAACGCTCGCGGTAGTAGTCGCTGATCGTCAGCAGCGACATCTTGTAGAGCTTGCCGGCGAAAAACAGTCCCACCAGGATCAGGCAGGTGCCGGCCCCGAAAGGGTCTTCCACCACCCCGTTGAGTCCGCTCTGGACAAATTTGGCCGGGATGCCGAGCACGGTTTCGGAGCCGAACCAGGTGGCAAACGTCGTCGTGACAATCATGATCAGCGGCAGGTTGCGCCCGGCGATCGCGTAGTCGGCGGTGTTTTTGACCCGCCTTGCTGCGTACAGCCCGATGATGATGGTGATCAGAAGGTAAACAAAAACCAGGGTCAACAACACGGCAAGCTCTCCTCAGGAATGCGTGATTATCACCAGATTTGGGCTTTTCAAAAAAGCCGTACCCGGAGCAGAAACTGCATGGCCAGCAGGCCCAAAGCAAAACCCAGGCCACCATAAATAATGCCCTGCAGCAGCTTGTTGGTGCGCCGCTGCTCCCGCAGCAGTTCCTGCAACTCCAGGGCGGGGGCGCCAGTCTGGTTTTTCAGGTATTGCTGCAACAGGCGCGGCAGGCCGGGCAGCAGTTTGGCGTAGGTCGGCGCCTCGGCCTTGAGTTGTTGCAACAGCTTTTCGGGACCGACCTGCTCGAGCATCCAGGTTTCGAGAAAGGGCTTGGCCGTGCTCCACAGGTCCAGGTCGGGATCGAGCTCGCGCCCCAGGCCCTCGATGTTGAGCAGGGTTTTCTGCAGCAGCACCAGCTGCGGCTGGATTTCCACATGAAAGCGGCGCGAGGTCTGGAACAGCCGCATGAGCACCATGCCCAGCGATATCTCCTTGAGGGGGCGGTCAAAATAGGGCTCACAACAGGCGCGTATCGCCGACTCCAGCTCATCGACGCGTGTCTGCGCGGGCACCCAGCCCGATTCGATGTGCAGTTCGGCGACCCGCTTGTAGTCGCGCTGGAAAAACGCGCTGAAATTCTGCGCCAGGTACTCCTTGTCGACCTCGGTCAGCGTGCCCACAATGCCAAAGTCCAGCGAGATATAACGCCCGAAGGTGGCCGGCTCCAGGCTGACCTGGATGTTGCCGGGATGCATGTCGGCGTGGAAGAAGCCGTCGCGAAACACCTGGGTGAAAAAGATGGTGACGCCGTCGCGCGCCAGTTTTTTCATGTCCACACCGGCGTCGCGCAGGCGCTGCACCTGGCTGATGGGCACACCGGTCATGCGCTGCATCACCATCACCTCGGGCATGCAGAAGTCCCAGACCATCTCGGGGATCAGCACCAGGTTCAGGTTCTGCATGTTGCGCCTGAGCTGTGCCGCATTGGCCGCTTCGCGCAGCAGGTCCAGCTCGTCGTGCAGGTATTTGTCAAACTCGCCCACCACTTCGCGCGGCTTCAGGCGTTTGCCATCGGCCGACAGGCTTTCAACCCATCCCGCCATCATGTGCATCAGCGCCAGGTCTTTTTCGATGGCCGGCAGCATGTTGGGGCGCAGCACCTTGACCGCCACCTCGCGGCCGCCGGGCAGCGTGGCGAAATGCACCTGTGCAATCGAGGCGCTGGCCACAGGCACACGCTCAAAGGATGCAAAGATGGCGGCTATCGGGCGGCCGAAGGATTTCTCGATGATGGCAATCGCGATGTCCGGGTCAAACGGCGGAACCCGGTCCTGCAGGTGTGCGAGTTCATTGGCGATGTCCAGCGGCAGCAGGTCCCGGCGTGTCGACATGACCTGGCCAAACTTGACAAAAATCGGGCCCAGGCTTTCCAGCGCCTCGCGCAGGCGTGCGCCGCGCGGCGAGCGCAGGTCGCGGCCCATGGACACCACCCGCGTCAGCGTGCGTATCCAGGGCTTGCTGAAGCTCGAGAGCACCAGCTCGTCCAGCCCGAAGCGCAACACCGTCCAGACGATAAAAGCGCCCCGGAACAGCCGGCTCATGAATTGGCTTTCGGCGGCTCGGAGACGGTCGGCACCGTCACGGCACCGGAGGCGGAGGCAGCGGGCGCTGGCGCCTGGGCCAGGAACTGCCGCAGGCCGGCCAGTGCCTGGCGGGCGAAGCCGGCCAGCGTGTGTGCCGGAGCGTCGCCGATCAGGCGGGACAGGTCCTCTTCCACATCCCAGCGCAAATTGTCGGCGAGCCAGCCGATTTCAGCCGCAAGCTGCACGTCACCTTCGATCTTGACCGGCGGCGCCTTGCCGGCCAGCGCCGACTGCAAAACAACAGCCGGGGACTCGGCGACCACAGCCAGCAGCAGGTCGGGTTTGGCGCCCGGCGCGGCACGGTCCAGCAGGCCCGCCGGCGTGATCAGCAGGTCCAGCGCAAACACGCCCCAGCGGACATGGATGACACTGCCCTTTTTGCGCAGCAGGCGGTTCTGCGCCTCTTTTTCCTGCATCAGCACATGGTTCAGGAAAAGAACCAGTTTCTGCTGGCCCTCGTCCACCAGCCAGGCTGGTGGCTGAAAACGGCTGGACAGCGATTGCAGAAAAGAAAAAGGGGACGTGTTATTCATACGTCCCCGATTCTATAGAGCCCCCACGTTCGCTCGCTACGCGCAGCTCACTGCCCCCGAGGGGGCCGCTGCGCCTGCGTGCCGGCGGAGCCGGACCCGTGGCCCTTGCTTGAAAAGAGAGTGTCCTCTGGCTCGCGCTTATTGCAGCGCCTGGACGCCCGCAACGAGCCAGCCGCCGCCGCTGCGCGGTTTGGTCATGTTCCAGACTTCGCGGAAGGGGCTGGCGCCGGCCGAAGCGTCCTCGCGGATCATGCCGGAGAACTCCACGCTGGCCATGTACACATCGCTGAGCTCTTCAATGCCCAGCAGTTTGGCGTCAAGCATCACCACATCGGTCTTGTTGGTCACGCCACCGGTGTGCGACTCGCGGTCTGCCAGTTGGGCCTTGATCTGCTCCAGCATGTCATCGGTCATCATGGCGCGCAGGCTGTTGACGTCGGAACGGTCCCAGGCATCCTGCAAGGTCACAAAGTTGGCCTTGCAGGCCTTGAGAAAGCCTTCCGCATCAAAGCCGTCCGGCACGCCCCAGGCCTGCGAGCCGGTCAAAGCCGAACCAATCATGGAGCCGGTTGCCGCTGTGCCGGCCTTGCCGGCGTCAAACGCCATGCTGTTGCGCTCCCAGGG
The DNA here is from genome assembly GCA_943371375.1 of Asaia bogorensis. Lineage (GTDB taxonomy): Bacteria > Pseudomonadota > Gammaproteobacteria > Burkholderiales > Burkholderiaceae_C > Polaromonas. The sequence continues at coordinate 178,826 of CALRUM020000005.1, read as the reverse complement.
CCGCGCCGAGGCGTCATTGCCGACATTTTCCGGGCTGTAGTTGCGCGGCGTGCTGGCATTGCCAGCCCCCTGCATCGCATACGGCGTCTGCTGGGCAGCGCCGCCCTTGAGCCTGCGCATGATGAAGCCAATCACCAGCATCACCACCAGGGCCAGCAGGGCAAACATGATGATTTGCCCGAAAGCACCCCCCAGGCCCAGCGAGGAAGCCAGCCATGCCAGCCCCAGGCCCGCGGCCAGACCGCCGAGCATGGCGCCCCATGGACGCTTGGGCGCCTGTGCCGCAGGGGCAGCTGGCGCGGGGGCCGGCGGTGTCGCCTGACGCTGGGTCACATTGGACGACTGGCGCCCGACCGAGCCGCCACCGCCCATGCGTTTGGCTTCTGCAGGCGAGTAGGCCAGCAGCATGGTGGTGGCCAGTACGGCCGCGAAAATTGCAGACCAGAATTTCATAACGTCTCCTCTGATGGGTTTCTCAACACTTGATTCCAACATGTAATGCCACCACGCCGCCGGTCAGGTTGTGATAGTCCACATGACCAAAACCACCTTTATGCATCAGGGCCTTTAGCTCGTTCTGGTCCGGGTGCATGCGAATCGACTCTGCCAGGTAGCGATAGCTGCTATCGTCATTGGCCACCAGTTTGCCCAGCCTGGGCAGGACATTGAAGGAATACCAGTCGTAGATTTTTGTCAGGGGCCTGGCAATTTTTGAAAATTCCAGCACCAGCAGCTTGCCGCCGGGCTTGAGCACACGGTTCATTTCCTGCAGCGCCTGGTCTTTGTGCGTCATGTTGCGCAGCCCGAAAGCCACGGTCACGAGATCAAAACTGGCGTCCGCAAAAGGCAGTTGCTCGGCATCACAGACGGTGGTCGGCAACACCTGGCCGGCATCCAGCAGGCGGTCGCGCCCTTCACGCAGCATGGCTTCGTTGATGTCGGTGTGCACCACGCAGCCGCCGGGACCTACCCTGGGCGCAAAGGCCAGGGCCAGATCCCCGGTACCGCCGGCAATATCCAGGACCTTCTGGCCTGGCCTGACATCGGCCACCATCACCGCGTAAGCCTTCCAGGCGCGGTGCAGGCCCATGGACATCAGGTCGTTCATCACGTCGTACTTCGGTGCCACGGAATCGAACACGCTGCGCACGCGGCTGGCTTTTTCAGCCTCGTCAACCGATTCAAATCCGAAGTGGGTACTGCTCATGGTCCTATGCTAGGGGCGAATGCCCGCAATTCAAGCGACAACCCTGCGGGCGTCGGGGCATTGCCCGGGGTTGAAGCCGAAAAAACAACACTCGCCCTTGGGTGCCGGTCGCGTACAGCTATGAAATCCGTAGCGCATGGGCTGGCGCCGGGCGCGCGCGGGGTCAGCGGCTTCAATGCTTGCCGCAGGCATGAGCGCCCGCCACCCCCATGGGAGCGTCGCGCTGCATGCCGGCAGCCTCCAGACGCTGCGTGTACTCGGCCCACAAACGCGCCTGTTCGGAGCCCAGGAAGTACAGGTAATCCCAGGAAAATATGCCGCTTTCATGGCCATCCGAAAAAACCGGCTTGACGGCATAGTTGCCGATCGGCTCGAGCTCAACCACGCCCACCTCGCGTTTGCCGGTTTGCAGGACTTCCTGACCCGGGCCGTGGCCCTGGACTTCGGCCGATGGCGAATAAACCCGCATCAGCTCGAACGGAATTTTGAACTCTGCACCGTCTGAAAACGCGATTTCGAGGACCCGCGACTGGGTGTGCACCGTCAGTGCCGTCGGGGTCGGAGTTCCTGCTTGAAGACCTGCCATGGTGAATGTTTCCTTCAGCGAATCAGACCAGCACGCGCTCGATGCCGCCGTGGTTGGCGGCTTCGACATAGGCAGGCAACCACTCTTTGCCGAGAATCTGGTTGGCCATTTCGACCACGATGTAGTCGGCCTCCAGCAAGCCGGTCTTGAGATCGTCTTCATAACGGCTCAAACCCATCAGGCAACTCGGGCAGGAGGTCAGTATCTTGATGTTTTGCGCCGGATCCGCCGCGCCGGTCTGGCGCAAAGCAGCCTCTCCCTTGCGGATTTCCTCTTCCTTGCGAAAGCGGATCTGGGTGGATACGTCGGGGCGCGAGGTCGCCAGGCCACCACTCTCGCCACAGCAGCGTTTGCTTTCCAGCACCTGCTCGCCCACCAGCGCCTTCACGGTTTTCATGGGCGCCTGCAGCTTCATCGGGCTGTGGCAGGGATCGTGGTACAGGTAGCCGCCGCCTGCAGCAGCACCCAGGGTGATGTTTTTCTCCAGCAGGTACTCATGGATGTCAATGATGCGGCAACCGGGGAATATCTTGTCAAACTCGTAACCCTGCAGCTGGTCGTAACAGGTGCCGCAGCTGACCACCACGGTCTTGATGTCCATGTAGTTCAGGGTATTGGCCATGCGGTGAAACAGCACCCGGTTGTCGGTGATGATTTTCTCGGCCTTGTCAAACTGGCCGCTGCCGCGCTGCGGGTAGCCGCAGCACAGGTAGCCCGGCGGCAGCACGGTCTGCACGCCCGCATGCCAGAGCATGGCCTGCGTCGCCAGGCCGACCTGGCTGAACAGCCGCTCGGAACCGCAACCCGGGAAGTAGAACACCGCCTCGGTCTCGGCCGTGGTGGTTTTCGGGTTGCGGATGATGGGGACGTAGTCCTTGTCTTCAATGTCCAGCAAGGCCCGGGCCGTCTTCTTGGGCAGGTTGCCGGGCATCTTCTTGTTGATGAAGTGGATCACCTGTTGCTTGACCGGCGCCGTACCAACCGTGGCGGGTGGTGCCTGGGTCTGTTTGCGGGTCAACACCTTCATGAGCTCATTGGCCAGGCGCTGGGCCTTGAAACTGATGCCGGTCAGCGCGTGCGCCAGCTGAATCGCCTGCGGATTGGCCGTGCCTATGAACCAGGACTGAAAGGCAGCCGCCGGCCTGAAGCTCTTTTTGCCCATCTTGCGCAACAGGTTGCGCATGTTCATGGAGACATCGCCAAAGTCGATGTCCACCGGGCACGGGCTCAGGCATTTGTGGCAGACGGTGCAATGGTCGGCCACATCCTCAAACTCTTCCCAGTGTTTGATGCTGATGCCGCGGCGCGTCTGCTCTTCGTACAGAAAGGCCTCGACCAGCAGCGAGGTCGCCAGGATCTTGTTGCGCGGGCTGTACAGCAGGTTGGCGCGCGGCACATGGGTGGCACACACCGGTTTGCATTTGCCGCAGCGCAGGCAGTCTTTCACGCTGTCGGCAATCGCGCCTATGTCGGACTGCTGCATGATCAGCGACTCATGGCCCATCAGGCCGAAGCTCGGCGTGTAGGCGTTGGTCAAATCAGCGAACAGACTTTCATCAACGTCAGCTTTTTTGGCCTCCAGCCCTTGTCTGGCGGGCGCAGGCAGCTCCTGATTTCGTAGCAACTTGCCCTTGTTGAAACGCCCCTCGGGATCGACCCTTGTCTTGTAATCGGCAAAAGGCTGCAGTTCGGCGTCGGTCAAAAACTCCAGCTTGGTGATGCCAATGCCATGTTCACCGGAGATCACGCCGTCGAGCGAGCGTGCCAGCACCATGATGCGGGCGACCGCCTGGTGCGCGGTTTGCAGCATGTCGTAGTCGTCGCTGTTGACCGGCAGGTTGGTGTGCACATTGCCGTCGCCGGCATGCATGTGCAAGGCCGCCCAGACGCGGCCCTTGAGCACCTGTTTGTGGAGGGTGTTGCACTGCTCGAGGATGGGCGCAAAGGCAGCGCCTGAAAAAATCGCCTGCAAGGGCGCACGCAGCTGGGTTTTCCAGCTGGCGCGCAGCGAGTGGTCCTGCAGCTGCACAAACAGGCTGTCCACATCGCGCAGCCAGCCGGCCCAAAGGGCGCGCACCTCGCCAATCAGGGCTAGCGCCTGGCCGACGCGGTCTTCCAGCAGCTCGGCCGACGGTATCTCGCCAGCGTCGTCGGACTTGCCCAGGGGCAGATTGCCCTTGAGGAAAAAGGCCTCCAGCGTGTCGCACAGCCTGATCTTGTTGGCCAGGCTCAGCTCGATGTTGATGCGTTCAATGCCGTCGGTGTATTCGGCCATGCGCGGCAGCGGAATCACCACATCTTCATTGATCTTGAAGGCGTTGGTATGCCGCGATATCGCCGCCGTGCGTTTGCGGTCCAGCCAGAATTTCTTGCGCGCGTCGGGGCTGATCGCAATAAAACCCTCGCCCTGGCGCGAATTGGCAATCCGCACCACCTCGGACGTCGCCCTGGCCACCACATCGGCATCGTCACCGGCGATATCACCAAACAGCACCATCTTCGGCAGGCCGCCGTGTTTTCTGGACTTGGTCGCGTAGCCGACGGCTTTCAGGTAACGGTCGTCGAGGTGCTCCAGTCCCGCCAGGATGGCGCCGCCGCGCTTTTGCTCGGCAAACATGAAGTCCTTGATCTCGACAATGCTGGGCACCGCATCCCTGGCGTTGCCGAAAAACTCCAGGCAGACGGTGCGGGTGTGCGCCGGCATGCGGTGCACAATCCAGCGCGCGCTGGTGATCAGGCCATCGCAACCTTCCTTCTGGATGCCGGGCAGGCCGCTGAGGAACTTGTCGGTCACGTCCTTGCCCAGGCCTTCCTTGCGGAAGGTCTTGCCGGCAATGTCCAGGCGCTCGGTGCGCAGATGGGTTTTGCCGTCGGCCTCGAAATACTTCAGCTCAAAACTGGCCAGCTCGGCATCGTGGATCTTGCCGAGGTTGTGGTCCAGGCGCGTGACCTCCAGCCACTGGGCCTGCGGCGTGACCATGCGCCAGGACGCCAGGTTGTCGAGTGCCGTGCCCCAGAGCACGGCCTTCTTGCCGCCGGCATTCATGGCGATGTTGCCGCCTATGCAGGACGCTTCGGCCGAGGTCGGATCGACCGCAAACACAAAGCCGCCGCGTTCGGCCGCATCGGCCACGCGCTGCGTGACAACGCCGGCTTCGGTCCAGACCGTGGCCACCGGCTGGCTGATGCCCGGCAGCGTGACCATCTCGACCTCGGTCATGGCTTCCAGTTTTTCGGTGTTGATGACCGCGGACTTCCAGCTCAGCGGAATCGCACCGCCGGTGTAGCCGGTGCCGCCGCCGCGCGGGATGATGGTCAGCCCCAGTTCGATACAGGCTTTGACCAGCCCGGCCATTTCGGCTTCGGTGTCGGGCGTCAGCACCACAAACGGGTATTCGACACGCCAGTCGGTCGCATCCGTCACATGCGAGACACGCGACAGGCCGTCAAACTTGATGTTGTCCTTGAGTGTGAATTTGCCCAGCTTGCGCGCCGCCAGGCGCCGCAGGTCGTACATGTTCTCGAAGGAGGTGGCAAAGCCGCGGACCGCAGCGCGGGCTGTCGTCAGCAGCTCGCCCACAATGGCGTCGCGCTGCGCGTCGGCCTGCGGCGTGCGGCGCTTCTCGACCTCGCCGAGCCGGTGCTGCAGGGCATCGACCAGCATCTTGCGGCGCTTCGGATTGTCCAGCAGGTCATCCTGCAAATAGGGGTTGCGCTGCACCACCCAGATATCACCAAGCACCTCGTACAACATGCGGGCCGAGCGGCCGGTGCGGCGCTCGTCGCGCAGCAGGTTCAGCAGGTCCCAGGCACGCGCACCGAGCAGCCGGATCACCACCTCCCGGTCGGAAAACGAGGTGTAGTTGTAAGGAATCTCGCGGATGCGGGCTTCATCAGCCTTGCCATCGCCGGCGAAAGCCTGGAGTTCTTGAAGGGGGGTAGGAGCGTTCATCGTGGGAAACCGCCTGTTGCAGACCTGCATACGGCGCTGAGGACCTTATGTTACCGCAGTGCAACACGCGCGCCGGCGGTCATCACACCCCTCGTGGAAACCCGCTTGCGAAGAAGTTGTCACATGGCTTAAATCGAACTGTCACAAATCATTTTTAGACTCAAGGGTTCACGGTTTGACCCTTTCGTCCTTTCTTCCGTTTTATTCAGGAGTTGTAATGAAAAAGAGCTTGACGGCTTTCACCCTGGCCGCGTGCGCACTGGTTGCGCCGCTTTCCAGCCACGCGCAAACCGAAGTCCAGTGGTGGCATTCGATGGGCGGCGCCCTCGGCGAATGGGTCAATGACCTGGCGAAAGACTTCAATGCCAGCCAGAAGGACTACAAGGTCACGCCAACCTTCAAGGGCAGCTACGCAGAATCGATGACGGCCGGTGTGGCCGCCTACCGCGCCGGCAACGCGCCGCACATGATCCAGGTGTTCGAAGTGGGCACCGCGACCATGATGGCGGCCAAGGGCGCCACCGTACCGGTCGCGAAGGTGATGGCCGACGCCGGCCTGAAATTCGATCCCGCCGTTTATGTGCCGGCTGTCGCTGGCTACTACACCGCCCCCAACGGCCAGATGCTGAGCTACCCCTTCAACAGCTCCACGCCGGTTTTCCACTACAACAAGGACGCTTTCAAGGCCGCCGGCCTGGACCCCGAGAAACCACCGACGACCTGGCCTGAAGTCGCGCTGGCAGCGGCCAAGCTCAAGGCCTCCGGCCACAAGTGCCCGTTCACCACCAGCTGGATCAGCTGGACCCAGCTCGAGAGCTTCTCGGCCTGGCACAACGTGTTGTACGCAACCAAAAACAACGGCTTCGGCGGCACCGACACGCGCCTGGCGTTCAACAGCCCGCTGCACGTGCGCCATATCGAAAACCTGGGCAATATGGCCAAAACCGGCCTGTTTGTCTACAAGGGCCGCGAGAACAAGGCGGACGCCACCTTTGTTTCAGGCGAGTGCGCGATGGCCACCGGTTCGTCGGCTCTGGCCGGCAGCGTCAAGCGCAACGGCAAGTTCGGCTACGGTACCGGCACCCTGCCCTACTACCCCGATGTGCAGGGCGCACCGCAGAACACCGTGATCGGTGGCGCCAGCATCTGGGTGATGTCCGGCAAGAAGCCTGAGGAATACAAGGCCGTGGCCGCCTTCCTGAACCACCTGTCCAAGCCGGAAGTCGCAGCCGCCAGCCACCAACGCACCGGTTACCTGCCGGTGACCAAGGCTTCGTTTGACCTGACCGAAAAATCCGGCTTCTACAAGCAGAACCCGGGCGCCGATGTGTCGGTCAACCAGATGATCCGCAAGACCACCGACAAGTCGCGCGGCGTGCGCCTGGGCAACTTCGTGCAGATCCGCACCATCATTGACGAGGAACTCGAAGGCGTGTGGCAGGGCAACAAGCCGGCCAAGGAAGCGCTGGACAATGCGGTCAAGCGCGGCAACGAGCAGCTTGAGCGCTTCCAGAAAGCAAACAAAAGCTAACTCGGAAAAAGGTCTTGCGAGGCCTTTTTATTGACCTGATAGCCCTGCAGCCCGCGCCGAACAAGCACGGGCTGCTTTTATTTTTATAGCAAGGTATGGAAAAGAGAGTCCTCTTCAAATCGTCCTGGCTGCCGTGGGTGCTGATTGCGCCGCAGATGGCGATCATCCTGGTCTTCTTTTTCTGGCCAGCCGGCCAGGCGCTGTACCAGAGCGTGCTGCAGGAGGACGCCTTCGGCTCGTCCAGCGAATTTGTCGGCCTGGACAACTTCCGCCGCCTGTTCGGCGACCCGGCCTATCTGGACTCGTTCCGCGTCACGGCGATCTTTTCGGCGCTGGTGGCTGTCGGCGGCATGTCACTGGCGCTGTTGCTGGCGGTGATGGCGAATCGCGTGGTGCGCGCCGCCGGCATCTACAAGACCCTGCTGATCTGGCCCTATGCGGTGGCCCCGGTGGTGGCCGGCGTGTTGTGGCTGATGATGTTCGCCTCGCCCTACGGCGTGATCCGTTATGCCCTGATCGAGATGGGCTTCGACTGGAACCACGTGCTCAACGGCAGGCACGCCATGGCGCTGATCGTCATGGCGTCGATCTGGAAATACATCTCCTACAACTTCCTGTTTTTCCTGGCCGGCCTGCAGTCGATTCCGCACTCGCTGATCGAGGCTGCCACCATTGACGGCGCCAGCCCCTGGAAACGCTTCTGGAGCATCGTCTGGCCGCTGCTGTCGCCGACGACTTTTTTCCTGTTGGTGATCAACGTGGTGCACGCCTTTTTCGAAACCTTTGCCATCGTCGACGCCGCCACCAGCGGCGGCCCGGGCAAGGACACCTCCATCCTGGTTTACAAGGTGTATTACGACGGCTTCAAGGCCATGGACATCAACGGCTCAGCCGCGCAGTCGGTGGTGCTGATGGTGATCGTCGTTGTGCTGACGGTGATCCAGTTCAAGTTTGTCGAGAAAAAGGTGCACTACTAAATGACCCCCACGCTCCCCACTCCGTGTGGTTCGCTGGACGAGCCACGGCCAGATCCCGCGGCCCTTCGCGCTGTCCAAGCCTGCCTTGGGGCTGCCCTGCGGAGGCTTGCATGATCGAACGCCACCCCATCCTCGACTTCGTGTCGCACGCGATCCTCATCCTCGGGGTGGTGATCGTGTTCTTCCCGATCTACGTCACCTTCATCGGCTCGACCCAAACCGCCGAGCAGATCCTGTCCAGCAACCCGATTTCGCTGCTGCCCGGCAACAACATCGTGGAAAGCTACCGCTTCGCGCTGTTCGGCGGCAAGACCGAGGCCGGCGCCACGGTGGCCCCGGCCCTGCCGATGATGGGCATCAGCCTGGCCAGCGCATTGATCATCGCCATCGGCAAGATCGCGATTTCCCTGCTGTCGGCGTTTGCCATCGTCTACTTCCGCTTCCCGTTCAAAAACATCGTGTTCTGGATGATTTTTGTCACACTGATGCTGCCGGTGGAAGTGCGCATAGGCCCGACTTATGAGGTCATCTCCAACCTGCACATGCTCAACAGCATGTCGGGCCTGACGATTCCGCTGATCGCCTCGGCCACCGCCACTTTCCTGTTCAGGCAGTTCTTCATGACGGTGCCCGACGAACTGGTCGAGGCGGCACGCGTCGACGGCGCCGGACCCATGCGTTTTTTCAAGGACGTGCTGCTGCCGCTGTCCAAGACATCCATGGCCGCGTTGTTCGTGATCCAGTTCATCTACGGCTGGAACCAGTACCTGTGGCCGCTGCTGGTCACCACCGATGAATCCATGTACCCCATCGTGATGGGCATCAAGCGCCTGATCTTCGGCGAGGTTTACATCGAGTGGAACGTCGTCATGGCCACCGCCATCCTGGCGATGCTGCCGCCGGCCGTCGTCGTGATGCTGATGCAGAAATGGTTCGTCAAGGGCCTTGTGGATACGGAAAAATAATATGGCTTCAATCCAACTCAAAAACATCGTCAAGAAATACGGCAAGGGCAAGGCCGAGCTGCAGGTCATCCACGGTGTCAATGCCGATATCGCGCATGGCGAGTTCATCGTCATCGTCGGGCCCTCGGGCTGCGGCAAGTCGACGCTGCTGCGCATGGTCGCCGGCCTGGAAGAAATCTCCGGTGGCGAAATCTGGATCGGCGACCGCGTGGTCAACCAGCTCGAGCCGGCCGAACGCGACATCGCGATGGTGTTCCAGAACTACGCGCTGTACCCGCACATGAGCGTGTTCGACAACATGGCTTACGGCCTGAAAATCAGGAAGATGCCGATAGACGAGATCAAGCAGCGCGTCGACAAGGCCGCCGGCATTCTTGAACTGGGCCATCTGCTGGACCGCAAGCCGCGCCAGCTCTCGGGCGGCCAGCGCCAGCGCGTGGCCATGGGCCGCGCCATCGTGCGCCAGCCGCAGGTGTTTCTGTTTGACGAGCCGCTGTCGAATCTGGACGCCAAGCTGCGCGCCCAGACCCGGCTGGAAATCCAGAAGCTGCATCGCGAACTGGGCATCACCTCGCTGTTCGTGACCCACGACCAGGTCGAGGCCATGACGCTGGCGCAACGCATGATTGTCATGAACGCCGGCAACATGGAGCAGTTCGGAACGCCTGAAGAGGTCTACCACTCGCCGGCCTCCACTTTCGTGGCCAGCTTCATCGGCTCGCCGCCCATGAATCTGCTCAAAAATGCGCCCGGCGGCAAGCCCGGCACCATCCTGGGCATACGGCCGGAACACCTGGACGTGGGCAGCGAGGGTTGGGAAGTCAAGGTTGAAACCGTCGAACTGCTGGGCGCAGAGCGCCTGATCTACGGCCGCGTGAACGGCGAACAACTGATCGTGCGGGTGGAAGAAGGCACACATTCGCCCGCCCCCGATGCCATCATCCACGTGGCGCCCCGGCCCGAACGGCTGCACGCGTTTGACGCGGAGACTGGAAAGCGCCTTTGAGGCCCTGGCCCTATCCGCGCTGGGTCGCGCACCGCGGCGCCGGCAAACTGGCGCCCGAAAACACGCTCGCGGCTTTCCGCCTGGGCGCCTCCCACGGCTACCGCATGTTCGAATGCGACGTCAAATTGAGCGCCGACGGTGTGCCCTTTTTGCTGCATGACGCGACGCTGGAACGCACCACCAATGGCCACGGCAGCGCTGGCGATCTGCCCTGGAAAACCCTGTCTCAGCTCGACGCGGGCAGCTGGCATTCGCGCGGCCATGCCGGGGAAGCGCTGGCCAGCCTGGACAACATCGCCCGATTTTGCCAACGCAATGGCTACCACCTGAACATCGAAATCAAGCCCACGCCGGGCGTGGAGGCGGCCACGGGCACAGCTGTGGCCAACGCTGCCGCGCGGCTTTGGGAAAGCGCCGCCGTGCCGCCGCTGCTCACCTCATTTCAGCCGGAATCGCTGCAGGCCGCCCAGGCCGCGCAGCCACAACTGCCGCGTGGCTTGCTGCTCGACAGCCTGTGGACAGGCTGGCTGGAAACCGCCTTGACCCTTGATTGTGTGGCCGTGGTCTGCAACCACGCGCTGTGGGACCGCGCCAGCGTGACGCAGGCCAAAAGCGCCGGTTTTCGTTGCCTGGCCTATACCGTCAACGACGATTGGGCGGCCGAGCGCCTGTGGGATCTGGGTCTGGACGGCATCATCACCGACCGGGTGGATCTGTTTTCGCCCGCCGCCTGAAGCGGCTTGCGCCAGGCTCAGCCGCGCCAGCCACGCAGCAAATACCACTGGCAGGTTGCCGCGCCCAGTGCCATGAGCGCATAACTGGCCATCTTGCCGTCGCGGCCAAAAACCACCAGCCCCGCCAGCAACAGCAGCAAGCCCGCTACAAAAACAATAGCTGTTTGTGCAAGCAGGGAAAGGGCCACAGGCCGTTTTGATGCAAGCCATCGGGGGGCCGCCCGGCCAGCCAGCACCAGCAGCAGCGCCACAAAAGCGGCGGGTGCCATGAAATTGAGCCACTGATTGGCCAGGTTGAGTGCGGTCATGCGGCGTTGGATCCAGGGAAAAAAGGCTCAGGACGGTCGGACTTGCCCCGCATCAAGGAGATTGCATCCATGCCGGCGCTTGTATCCGTCTTCAATTTTATAATCCGGCTATGTCTGTCTGGGCCCTGGGGCTGAACCATACCACCGCACCGCTCGATTTGCGCGGGCGCTTTGCGTTCGCCATCGACCAGATCGAGCCGACCCTGAAGGGTTTGCGCGAGTCGCTGGCACGCCAGCCCGAAGCCACCTTGCTGTCGACCTGCAACCGCACCGAAATTTATTGCGCCGGTGACCGGCCCGACCTGGATCACACGCTGGAATGGCTGGCCCACCATGGCGGCGTGTCGCCGGCGCTGTTGCGCTCGCATGCCTACACGCTGGAGGGCGGCCAGGCGGCGCGCCACGCCTTTCGTGTGGCGAGTGGGCTCGATTCCATGGTGTTGGGTGAACCCCAGATCCTCGGACAGATGAAGGACGCGGTGCGTGCGGCGGAAGAAGCGGGCGCCATGGGCAGCACGCTGCACCAATTGTTCCAGCGTTCTTTTGCCGTGGCCAAGGAAGTGCGCAGCAGCACCGAGATAGGTGCGCACAGCATCAGCATGGCGGCCGCGTCGGTCCGGCTGGCGGGCCAGCTGTTTGAGGACCTGGGGGATATCAAGGTGCTGTTTGTAGGCGCCGGCGAGATGATTGATCTGGCCGCCACACATTTCGCCGCCAAAAATCCCAAATCCATGACGGTGGCCAACCGTTCCCTCGCCCGCGGCGAGAAACTCGCCAGCCGCTTCGGCGCCGAGGTCATGCGCCTGGCCGATTTGCCCAACCGCCTGCACGAGTTTGATGCCGTCATCAGCTGCACCGCCAGCACGCTGCCCATCATCGGCCTGGGCGCGGTCGAACGTGCGGTCAAGCTGCGCAAACACCGGCCCATGTTCATGGTGGACATGGCGGTGCCGCGCGACATCGAGCCCGAGGTCAAGCAACTGCCAGATATCTACCTCTACACCGTGGACGATCTGGCGCATGTGGTGCAAACCGGCAAGGACAGCCGGCAGGCTGCGGTGGCGCAGGCCGAGGTCATCATCGACGCCGGTGTGCAGAACTTCATGCACTGGCTGGATCAGCGTCACACGGTGCCGCTGATCCAGCAGCTCAATGCACAAACCGACGAGTGGCGCAGCGCCGAGATCACACGCGCCAAAAAACTGCTGGCCAAAGGAGAGTCGGTCGATACCGTGCTGGAAGCGCTGTCGCGCGGGCTGACCCAGAAAATGCTGCACGGCGCGCTGGCCGAGCTGCATGCCGGCGACGCGGGCAGCCGCGAAGCCACCGCGCAGACCGTGTCACGGCTGTTTTTACGTGGCAATCTGAGCCGCCAGGACAAAGAGCGTTAGCGGCGCTGCTGCAGCCTGGATGTCAGGCTGATGGCTCCCGCCGCACCGGCTCCGGCCGGCCCTTTGTCCCCCTCGTTGTAGCCTCCGGGCCCTGCTTCCCATGAAACCCTTTCTCCGCCAGACCCTGGACCGCCAGATATTCCGTCTGCATGAGCTGGACGCCTTGCTGTCCGCCAGCGACGTGGTCAGCAACATGGACCGCTTCCGCAGCCTGACGCGCGAACATGCCGAGCTCAGCATCGTGGTCGGCCAGTACCAGCGCATGACGGCGCGCGAGGCCGATCTGGCCGGCGCGCAGGTCATGCTGGCCGAGGCGAAGGATGACCCCGAAATGGCGGCCATGGCGGAAGAGGAAATCGGCGCCGCGCAGGCCGACATCGCCAGCCTGGACGCGGACCTGCAACTGATGCTGATCCCGAAAGACCCGGACGATGCGCGCCCGGCGTTTATCGAAATCCGCGCCGGCACCGGTGGCGACGAGTCGGCGCTGTTCGCCGGCGACCTGTTTCGCATGTACACACGGTTTGCCGAGCGCAAACGCTGGACGGTAGACATTGTCAGCGAGTCTTCCAGTGAACTCGGCGGCTACAAGGAGGTGGTGTTGCGCGTGGACGGCCCGCCCGACAGCCTGGGGGTAGGGGTGTACGGCAAGCTGCGTTTTGAGTCGGGTGGGCACCGCGTACAGCGCGTGCCGGCCACCGAGACCCAGGGCCGCATCCACACCAGCGCCTGCACCGTCGCGGTGTTGCCCGAGCCGGACGAGGCGGTGGCGATCCAGATCAACCCGGCAGACCTGCGCATAGACACCTACCGCGCCAGCGGCGCCGGCGGCCAGCACATCAACAAGACCGACTCGGCCGTGCGTATCACGCACCTGCCAACCGGCATCGTCGCCGAATGCCAGGAAGGCCGCAGCCAGCATGGCAACAAGGCCCAGGCGATGAAAGTGCTGACCGCACGCATCCATGAAAAAGACCGGTCCGAGCGCGCCGCCAAGGACGCCGCCATGCGCAAGGGTCTGATAGGCAGTGGCGACAGAAGCGACCGGATACGGACCTACAACTTCCCGCAGGGGCGGCTCACCGACCACCGCATCAACCTGACGCTGTACAAGCTGCTGGCCATCATGGAAGGTGACCTGGACGATGTGGTCACCGCGCTGCAGGTGGCGCGTGGCGCCGAGCTGCTGGCAGAGCTGGAAACGGCCTCCGGCGCCTGACGCCCCGGGATCACAGATGAAATTGGCCTCCAGCCCTTATTCCGCCAGCGCAAGCAGCTCTTTTTTTGATAGCAAATCAGGAAGCGGGGTGAGGCCTTGAGTGGCCTGAGCTGCGGCCAGGCGCTGGCCAAGGCGCAGGCCCTGGGCCTGGATCGGCTGGACGCCCAGTTGCTGCTGCTGCATGCCCTGGGAAAATCACACACCGACCGGGCCTGGCTGCTGGCGCATGACACCGAACCGCTGGCCGCTGCGGTGTGGCAGCGTTTTCATGCACTGAGCCAGCGACGTGCCAGCGGCGAGCCGCTGGCCTACCTGACCGGAAGCAAGGAGTTTTTTGGCCTGCAGCTGGACGTTGATGCGCGGGTACTGGTGCCGCGGCCGGACACCGAAACCCTGGTGGAATGGGCGCTGGAGCGGCTGGCGCAGCCTGGCCTGCCGCCGGCACCCCAGGTGCTGGACCTGGGCACAGGCAGCGGGGCGATTGCGCTGGCCCTGAAAAAAAATGCGCCAGGGCTGGCCATGACGGCGCTGGATGCCAGCGCGCAGGCACTGGCGGTGGCCCGCCACAATGCAGACCGTCATGGCTTGAGCGTGTCTTTCATCGAAGGCAGCTGGTTCGAAAAAGTTGGTGGTCACTTTCACCTTATCGTCAGCAATCCGCCCTATGTGGCGCAGGGTGATACACATTTGGCGGCCTTGCGGCATGAGCCCCTGCAAGCCTTGAGCGCCGGCCCGGACGGACTAGACGACCTTCGCCAGATCGTTGCGCAGGCCCCCAAGCACTTGCACCCCCAGGGCTGGCTGTTGCTCGAGCATGGCTATGACCAGGCGGCTGCAGTGTGCCAGCTCTTGACGCAGCGCGGTTTTACCGGGGTTCAGAGCCGTGCCGACCTCGCCGGCGTGCTGCGCTGCAGCGGCGGCTGCTGGCAGGGGCCTGGCGGCGCGGGCGTAAAAACAGCGGGATAATCGGCTATTGATAAAGTGGCGCTGAACGCCATTTGCTGAACAACACACGCAAGGACCCCCATGAACGATACCCAGCAACGTATTGACCAGATCGTCAAATCCAGTGAGGTCGTCCTTTTCATGAAGGGGACAGCCCAATTTCCGATGTGCGGCTTTTCCGGTCGCGCGATTCAGGTGCTCAAAGCCTGTGGCGTGAACAAACCAGCCACCGTGAATGTTCTGGAAGACGAGGAAATCCGCCACGGCATCAAGGAATACAGCAACTGGCCGACCATTCCACAGCTGTATGTCAAAGGCGAGTTTGTCGGCGGCTCGGACATCATGATGGAGATGTACGAAAACGGCGAGCTGCAGCAGGTGCTGGGCACACCAGCGGCCTGAGGGCAGGCGCCAGGCGCGCCCTGCGCGCCACCGGTCTTCAGTGGGTATAACCCTCACAGGCGCCGGCATTCACCCGGCCCTTGCATTCGCGTTTGAGCCGTGTCTCACGCTCTTTTTTGCTTTCCTGTGAGCCCGGGACAAACTTGGTGCTGCCTTGTTTGGGCGCCGATGCTTTTTTGGGTTTGTCCGTCGCCGCCCAGGCCGGCGCACTGGACACGGCCAGCACCAGCGTGATCAACAGGGCCAGGGTCGGCCGGGGGAATGATGCCTGAATCATTTTTCCGCTCCTCTTGATGACAACGCGCAGCTTACCTGCAACCCGCCCTTACTGCAGCCTGGCGTCGCCGTAGACCTGGTCATCGGGCGGCGCATCCGCCGGCATGCGAAAACCCTCGCTGGCCCAGGCTCCCAGATCGACGTTTTTACAACGCTCGCTGCAAAAAGGCCGGTAGCGGTTTTCCGGCGCGTACAGGCTGGGGCCGCCACAAGTGGGGCAGGCCACGGTTCTGGGTTTTGGCAGATCCGGATTCATTGTCGCAACCCCTGCTTGAAGAAGCACCTGCGCGCGCTCAGGAGCAGAGCGTCAATTCAAAGGCCGCATCATCAAGCGACGGGTGCAAGCGGTCGTCGCTTTCCAGCCGCATCAGGCGGACTGAAGCAATCAGGCGGTTGCCGCTGATCTCGGGAATCAAACCCAGCGCCGGATCAATCAGCAGGCGCAGCAGCTGGAAAGTCCGCCCCTGCGGCAGGGTTTGCTGGTATTGTCCGCCGGCCGCAAGCACCTTCTGCGGCAGGCCGGAATCACGCAGCAACTTGAGCAGCATGCGCACGGACTCGGCCAGCGGCACCAGCGGGGCAATCCAGCGCTGCAAATCCTGCTGGCGCACACCCGAATCAAAGTGCTGCCACGCAAAATAAGCCGGCAAATCGAATTCGCAGGTTCCACCGGGAATGCCAATGCGGCTGCGTATGCTCATCAACCAGTCGTTTTCGGTCAGTGATTGCCCGGCTTTTCCGGGCAGGCCGTTCAAACCGGCAAAACAGGCGTCGAGCTGGCCGGTCACTTCGTCCAGCACCGCCTCGGAAATCGCCGGGTTGCCGCGATAGCCGTTGAGGATGTGTTTTTGCCGGTCCAGGTCCTTGAGCACATCGGTTTTCAGGTCGGCCCGGGCCGCCACATCCATGACTTCAAAAATCGTGGTGATGGCGTAGTGGTGATCCGTCGGATGTTCCCGCACGGCCAGTTCGCCAAGGCGGTGAAACAGGTGCTCAAGGCGCAAGTAGGTACGTATGCGTTCGTTGAAGGGATACTCGTAAAGAATCACTGCGATATATCTTTTTCAGCGGATGGATTGTTTGCGCATCATAGCCCGAAGCGCGGCGCCAGTTGCTGCACCATCAGCGCCAGTGCCGCCAGCGTGAGGGGCGCGTCGTTGTAGATGCAGACATCTGCCGCAGCCAGGCGCTGCCGCCGGCTGGCCTGGGCGGCCAGCACCTGCAGCGCCGCCTCGCGCGTCCAGGTATTGCGCGCCATGACACGGCTGATTTGCGTGTCTTCGCTGCAATCGACCACCAGCACCTGATCGAGCTGCTGGCGCCAGCGGCCGGACTCCACCAGCAAGGGGACATCAAAAACAATACACGGGCTGGTGGCGCGCTCGGTCTGGCGGGCGGTTTCGGCAGCCACCAGCGGATGCACAATGGCTTCGAGTTGTTGCTTCGCGGCGGGATCCGCAAACACCAGAGCCCGCATCCGGTCACGGTCCATCGCCCCCTCGGCATTGACAAAACGCGCACCAAAGGTGTCGCCAATCAGCGCCATGGCCGCGCCGCCCGCTGCGGTCAGCTCGCGCGAAATGGCATCGGCATCCACCACCGCAGCGCCGCAACCGGCCAGCAATCCGGCCACCGTGGTTTTTCCGCTGCCTATGCCGCCCGTCAGGCCCACACGCAGCGCCATTTTTTTCACCTCACAGCCCCACAGCGCGAAGTATGGATTGCGGACCAAACACCATGGCCGTCAGACCGGCACCCGCCAGAAAAGGGCCAAAAGGCAGCACTCCGCCTTCACGCAGACCGCTGGAAAATTTCATCGCAATCCCCACGCCGGCACCAATCACGGAAGCCATCAGAATCATGGGCACCAGCGCGGACCAGCCCATCCACGCGCCCAGCGCGGCAAACAGCTTGAAATCGCCGTAACCCATGCCCTCTTTGCCGGTCACCAGCTTGAAAGCCCAATACACCAGCCAGAGTGACAGATAGCCCGCCACCGCACCCCACACGGCCTGGCCCAGAGCTACAGCCGGGTTCCAGCCCAGGACGGCCACCAGCAGCCCGGCCCACAACAGCGGCAAGGTGATGTCATCGGGCAGCAGGGTGGTGTCCCAGTCGATCAGTGCCAGCGCCAGCAAGGCGGCGGAAAATCCGCACCAGGCCAGCCCGGTGGCGCCCAGCCCCCAGCGCCAGACGCAGAAGAAAAACAGCGCACCCGTCACCGCCTCCACCACCGGGTAGCGCCAGCCAAACTTCGTGCCGCAAACCGAACACCGGCCCTTCAGGAAGAGATAACTCAGGACCGGGATGTTTTCGTACCAGGCAATCAGGTGTCCGCAGCTGGAGCAGCGTGAGCGGGGCACCATCAGATTGAATTTTTCGGCGGCTGGCGGCACCTCGCCGGACAGTTCGGCGCATTCAGCGGCCCATTGCCGCTCCATCATTTTTGGCAGGCGGTAAATGACCACGTTCAGAAAGCTGCCGACCAGCAAGCCCAGCAGGGCAGCCAGCGCGGCGTCAAATTCGGCAGGCAACCCGGTCCATCCCCCGGTCATCAAACCACTTGGCCCAGCTTGAAGATCGGCAGGTACATGGACACCACAATCCCGCCGATAAGACCACCGAGAAACACGATGATGATGGGCTCCATCAGGCTGGACAGGCCAGCCACCATCTCATCAACCTCGGCCTCATAAAAGTCGGCCGCCTTGCCCAGCATGTGGTCCACCGAACCGGACTCCTCGCCAATCGCACACATCTGCAGCACCATGGTGGGAAACAGGTTGGCATTGCCCATGGCCGCCGTGAGGCTGGTGCCGGTGGAGACTTCCTGCTGGATTTTCAGCGTGGCATCGGCGTACAGGGAATTGCCCGATGCACCCCCGACCGAGTCCAGGGCTTCGACCAGCGGCACCCCGGCGGCAAACATGGTTGCCAGGGTGCGGGTCCAGCGCGCGATACAGGATTTTTCAATCAGGGTGCCAAACACCGGCATTTTCAGCAGGGCCCGGTCCATGAAACGCTGCATTTTTTCACTGCGCCGCCAGGCCTGCATGAAAAAATAAAAGGTCCCGCCGACACCGCCGAAAATCAGCCACCAGTAGGCAACAAAAAACTCGCTGATCGCCATCACAAACAGGGTGGGGGCCGGCAGGTCCGCGCCGAATGAGGAAAACACGCTTTTAAAAGCCGGGATCACGAAAATCATGATCACGGCAACCACGATAAAGGCCACCACCACCACCGAAGCCGGGTACATCAGCGCAGACTTGATTTTCGACTTGATGGCTTCGGTTTTTTCCATATAGACCGCAAGGCGGTCGAGCAAGGCCTCCAGAATACCGGCGGCCTCACCGGCCTCCACCAGGTTGCAGTACAGGGCGTTGAAGTACAGCGGGTACTTGCGGAAAGCGGCGCTCAGGGAGGTGCCGGTTTCCACGTCGGTACGCACGTCATTGAGCAACTTGGTCACACTGGCGTTGGGATTGCCGCGACCCACAATGTCGAAAGACTGAAGCAGCGGCACACCGGCCTTCATCATGGTCGCCAGCTGCCGGGTAAAAATGGCGATGTCCTTGGGCTTGATGGACTTGCCCGAACGCATGCTGCGTTTCTTGATCTTGGTGGCAAGCACCCCCTGGCGGCGCAATGCGGCCTTGACCTGATTTTCGCCCACGGCCCGGGTTTCGCCACGAACCTGTTTGCCGTTGCGGTCCTTGCCCTCCCATTCGAAGACGAATTCCTTGATGCTGGATGTTGCGGTTGCCATAGTGCCTTCTTCAGATGCCGACGTATCTACATGTTGGTGCAGGCCAGGATTTCCTCGAGCGAAGTCATGCCCAGCTTGACTTTGTGCAAGCCGGCCCCACGCAGGCTTTTGACGCCTTCTGTCTCGGCCTGCGCGGCGATCTCCAGCGCACTGCCGTCACGCAGAATGATGCGCTGGAGCTCCTCCGTGATGGGCATGACCTGGTAGATGCCAACCCGGCCTTTGTAGCCGTTGTTGCACATCGAGCAGCCCACAGGACGGAAAGGCGTCCAGGACCCGTCCACGTCTTCCTCCTTGAATCCCGCCTCAAGCAGGGTTTCGCGCGGAATGTCGGTGGGCGCCTTGCAAGCCGGGCACAGGCGGCGTGCGAGCCGCTGGGCGGTGATCAGGATCACGCTCGAAGCAATGTTGAAGGGCGCAATGCCCATGTTGCGCAAACGGGTCAGGGTGGCCGGCGCATCGTTGGTGTGCAGGGTGGACAGCACCAGGTGGCCGGTCTGGGCCGCCTTGATCGATATTTCAGCGGTCTCCAGATCCCGGATTTCGCCGACCATGATGATGTCGGGGTCCTGCCGCAAAAAAGCCTTCAGGGCCACGGAAAAGGTCAGGCCGGCCTTGTCGTTCATGCTGACCTGGTTGACGCCGGGCAAGTTGATCTCGGCCGGATCTTCCGCTGTCGAGATGTTGACGCCGGGTTTGTTCAGGATATTCAGGCAGGTGTACAGGGACACGGTTTTCCCGGAACCCGTCGGCCCCGTCACCAGCACCATGCCATAGGGCCGCTGCACCGCAGTGAGCAGGCGCTCCTTTTCCACGGGCTCGTAGCCCAGCGCATCAATGCCCAGCTTGGCACTGCTCGGATCCAGGATACGGATCACGATTTTTTCGCCAAACATGGTGGGCAGGGTGCTGACCCGGAAATCGATCACCCGGTCGGGACCGATTTTCAGCTTCATTTTTCCGTCTTGCGGCACCCGCTTTTCGGAAATATCCATCTTCGAGATGACCTTGATGCGTGAGGCCAGCTTTTCCTTGATGGCCACTGGCGGCGACGCAATCTCGCGCAGTTCACCGTCGACCCGGAAACGCACGCGGTAAGTGTGCTCATAGGGTTCGAAGTGCAGGTCAGAAGCGCGCATGCTGAATGCATCGAGCAGCATCTTGTGCAGGAACTTGACGACCGGCGCGTCTTCCACCTCGGAAACGCCGGTGTCGCTGCTCTCGGTACTGGCCGCTTCGGCGCTGGACTCGTCAAACTCGAAATCATCGCCAATGATGCTGTCCATCGCTTCCGAAGCAGTGGTCGCCGAGGCTTCCACCATCTTGGACAGTTTGTCGTATTCCGCGATGACCCAGTCCACACCCATCTGGGTGGAAAACTTGATCTTTTCAGCCGCCTCCTGATCCGACGGGTCGGCAGTGGCCACAATCAGCCGGTTGCTGCGTTTGCTCAGGACAACGATGCGGTAGGCCTGGCAGATTTTGGCATCCAGCAGGCCTTTGGGCAGGCGCTGGGTGTCGATCGCCGAGAGATCCAGCAGCGGCGCTGCAAAGGCGGTGGACATGGTGTGCGCCAGATCCGAGGCGGAAACAACGCCCGAGCCGGTGAGTTCGGCAATAAAACTGGTGCGCCCGCTTTGGGCTTTGCGGAAGATGTCTTCAGCCGCCTTCTGCCCCAGCTTGCCGGCAATGACCAAAGCCCGACCCAAGCCCGGCAGGGCCACGGAGGGAGGCGCGTTGGTAACGGTGTCTACAGCGGCCATGGGTTTTGCGAATCTACCTCAAATTGACAAAATTGACATCATCGCCGATAGCGCATGCGCTGTAAATCGAAATGGCGCCGCCACGGGCCAGCTGTTGGAAGCGTGCTGAGCCACAAGCGACAAAAAGACAGGAAACGTGAATTTGGTCGGGGTGAGAGGATTCGAACCTCCGGCCTCTACGTCCCGAACGTAGCGCTCTACCAGGCTAAGCTACACCCCGACAGGTGCCCAGTCCGGCGTCAGGAACGACGCTGCAGCAGCTGGGAAGCCAATTCTAGCAAGGCCTGGCTGTAGCGATTGCGCCCCAGTACACGCAGCGCCTGGACCGCGCGTTCTGCCTCCGCCGCAGCAGCGTCCCGGGTGGCCTGCAAGGCGCCGGTCTGCCGCACGATGGTGATGATCTCTGGCAACTGCCCGGTTTGCCCGGCCTCTATCGCCTGGCGTATCAGTTGCTGCTCGGAGGGGCTGCCGCGCTGCATCGCGATGATCAGCGGCAGGGTGGCCTTGCCCTCACGCAGGTCGTCCCCGAGGTTTTTACCCATCTCCGAGGCGTCACCGTCGTAGTCGAGCACATCGTCTATCACCTGAAAGGCGCTGCCCAGTGCCTGCCCATAGTCGGCACAGGCTTGCTCGACTTCAGCAGGCGCCTGGGCCAGCAAGGCGGCCAGCCGGGCGCTGGCTTCAAACAATTTCGCTGTTTTGGAGCGAATCACGCGCAGATAACCCTCTTCTGACAGGTCAGCGTCGTGCATGTTCATCAGCTGCAGCACCTCGCCTTCGGCGATCACGTTGGTCGCCTCAGCCAGGGTTTTCATGATGCGCATGTCGCCCGCTTCGACCATCATCTCGAAAGCCCGCGAATACAGAAAATCCCCCACCAGAACGCTGGCGGGGTTGCCAAAAGCCGCGTTGGCGGTTGCCCGGCCGCGGCGCAAAGTGGATTCATCCACCACGTCGTCGTGCAGCAGGGTGGCGGTGTGTATGAATTCCACCACAGCCGCCAGGTTGAAACGCTGATCGCCGCGGTAGTCCAGCGCGCCGCACATCAGCAGCAGCAGCGCGGGACGCAAACGCTTGCCACCGGCAGCGACAATATATTGGGACACCTGGCTGACCAGCTGGACTTCAGAGCTCAGCCGGCGCGCAATCACCGCGTCCATGGCCTGCATATCGCTGGAAATCAGGGCAAGCGCGGCGGCCGTGCTAGAGGAGTGGGCGGTCAAGGCGGTCCAGACAGGGAAATGCACTGATTATAGGAAGCGGCGCGGCCGGCGCCGGCAACGGGCCTCGCCGGACTGGCGGGCGCACGGTTTTTGACACCTCCGTGCTAGAATGGAAGGCTCTGTGGAAATCCGTCCGCAGAACTCACATAAGAGGTCTTACATGTACGCGGTCATAAAAACCGGTGGCAAACAATACAAAGTTGCTACGGGTGAAAAAATTAAAGTAGAACAGATTGCTGCGGACGTAGGCCAAGAGATCGTTATTGACCAGGTATTGGCTGTCGGAACCGGCAGCACAATCACGGTTGGTACGCCCTTGGTGTCCGGCGCCACTGTCACGGTTACAGTCCTTTCACAAGGCAGGCACGACAAGGTGCGCATTTTCAAAATGCGCCGTCGCAAGCATTATCAGAAGCGCCAGGGTCACCGGCAAAACTTCACTGAACTGCAAATCGGCGCCATCGTCGGTTAAGCAGGAAGTACCAAGGAGTAGTAAAAAATGGCACAGAAAAAAGGCGGCGGCTCTACGCGAAATGGCCGTGACTCACAGCCAAAAATGCTGGGCGTCAAGAAGTTTGGCGGCGAAGTCATCAACGCCGGTAGCATCATCGTGCGCCAGCGCGGCACCAAGTTCCATCCGGGCGTCAATGTCGGTATCGGCAAGGACCACACCCTGTTTGCGCTGGTGGACGGTTCGGTCTCGTTTTCCGTCAAGGGCTCGCTGAACAAGCACACCGTCAATGTGACCCCGGCGTAAGCTGATCACTTCGATGGCATCGAAGCCCCGCTTGGTCGGGGCTTTGTTGTTTGGGTAGCGTCCATTTGCCAGCTGAACCTCCATTCCTGTCCCCTTCACCCGATCACAGCCGACACCATGAAATTTGTTGACGAAGCCTATATTGACATCGCCGCTGGCGATGGCGGGAGTGGCTGCGTCTCCTTCCGCCATGAAAAGTACAAGGAGTTCGGCGGTCCCAACGGTGGCGACGGCGGACGTGGCGGACACGTGTATGCCGTGGCCGATGTGAACCTGAACACGCTGGTGGATTTCCGGTTCTCGCGCCGCCATGAAGCCCGCAACGGCGAACACGGCATGGGCTCGGACATGTTTGGCGCCAAGGGTGATGACGTCATGCTGAAGATGCCGGTCGGCACCATACTGACCGATGCCGAGACCGGTGAGGTGCTGTTTGAACTGCTGGTGCCCGGTGAAGAGGTGCTGATTGCCAAAGGCGGCGATGGCGGTTTTGGCAACCTGCGCTTCAAAAGCTCGACCAACCGCGCGCCGCGCAGCAAAACACCGGGCTGGCCCGGTGAGCGCAAAAGCCTCAAGCTGGAATTGAAGGTACTGGCCGACGTCGGTCTGCTGGGCATGCCCAACGCGGGCAAGTCCACCTTCATCACCGCAGTATCCAACGCGCGGCCGCGGATTGCCGACTACCCTTTCACCACCTTGCACCCGAATCTGGGCGTGGTACGTGTGGGGCCGGAGCAGAGTTTTGTGGTCGCCGATTTGCCGGGCCTGATTGAGGGCGCCTCCGAGGGCGCAGGGCTGGGCCACCTGTTTTTGCGGCATCTGCAGCGCACCCGCCTGCTGCTGCACATCGTGGACATGGCCCCGTTTGACGACAGCGTGGACCCGGTCGCACAGGCCAAAGCGATTGTCGGTGAGCTCAAAAAATACGACGCAGCGCTGTACGACAAACCGCGCTGGCTGGTGCTGAACAAGCTCGACATGGTCGATGCCGACAAACGCGCCGCGCTGGTCAAGGATTTCGTCAAGCGTTTCAAGTTCAAGGGCCCGGTGTTTGAGATTTCTGCCCTGACACGCGAAGGCTGCGAACATCTGGTCAAGACCATTTACCAGCACGTCAAATCGGTACAGAAAAGCGAACAGGCGCCCGAAGAGATAGACCCGCGCTTTGCCGACCTGCCTGCCGAGCCGCCAGCGGCCGGCTGAGCTGGCCGCCAGCCCCACCAGTTGCTATATTATTCATAGCTGCTCACGCCCATCCACAAAGGGCTTGAGCCAAAAATTCACCTGAATATGCAGGAACAACCAGCGTCCCCCATCCTTCTCAACGCCAAACGCATCGTGGTCAAGGTGGGCTCCAGCCTGGTCACGAACGAGGGGCGCGGGCTGGACGCCGAGGCCATAGGCCAGTGGTGCCAGCAACTGGCTGCGCTGGTTCAAGGCGGCCGTGAGGTCATCATGGTCAGCAGCGGCGCCATCGCCGAGGGCATGAAGCGCCTGGGCTGGGTCACCCGCCCCAAAGCCATCCACGAGTTGCAAGCGGCGGCGGCCGTCGGGCAAATGGGGCTGGCGCAGGTGTATGAGAGCCAGCTGCGGGAAAACGGCGTCGGCAGCGCGCAGGTGCTGCTGACCCACGCCGACCTGGCCGACCGCGAGCGTTACCTCAACGCCCGCTCCACCCTGCTGAGCCTGCTCCAGTTCGGCGTGGTGCCGGTGATCAATGAAAACGACACAGTGGTCAACGACGAGATCAAGTTCGGCGACAACGACACCCTGGGCGCACTGGTCGCCAACCTGGTGGACGCCGACGCCCTGATCATCCTGACCGACCAGAAGGGCCTGTACAGCGCCGACCCGCGCAAAGACCCTGCGGCGACCTTTGTGCATGAAGCCAAGGCCGGCGACCCCTTGCTTGAGGCCATGGCCGGCGGCGCCGGCTCCAGCCTGGGCAAAGGCGGCATGATCACCAAAATCCTGGCGGCCAAACGTGCTGCCGGTTCCGGCGCATCAACCGTGATTGCCTGGGGCCGCGAGCCCCAGGTGCTGATCCGGCTGTCGCAGGGCGAGGCCATCGGGACCTTGCTGGTCGCGCAGACGGCCAAGGTCCAGGCGCGCAAGCAGTGGATTGCCGACCATCTGCAGGTGCGCGGCGCGGTCACGGTGGATGACGGTGCTGCAGCCAAAGTCCAGAAAGAGGGCAAAAGCCTGCTGCCGATTGGCATGACCGCTGTGACGGGCGATTTCTCCCGCGGCGATGTGATTGCCATACGCGCGGCCGACGGTGCTGTGCTGGGCCGGGGGCTGGCCAATTATTCCAGCGCAGAAGCCCGGCTGATCTGCCGCAAACCTTCGTCAGAGTTTGAAACGCTGCTCGGTTACACCGGTGAAGCCGAAATGATCCACCGGACCAATCTGGTACTCACGGGTTGAGCCCCTGGGTTTTGAGCCGGCGGATGATCTCGCGCACCGACGAAGTCGGAGCCGCCTCGGTGCACAGACCGAGCCGGGCCAGCTGCAGTGCATGGCGCGAGGGCATGTTGCCAAACATGGAACGCCACTCCGCCTTTTCCACACGGCCCCATGCACCTTCGGCGCTGTAGCGGGCGTAGGTCTTGAACTCCCCGGTGGAGCAGCGTATGCCTTCGTACACCACATTGCGCGCACCGCTGGTACTGCTGGCGACCATCACATAACGAACCACGCCGTCCTGCCCGATGGCCAGCGTGGCGGGGTCCACCCCATACACCAGCGAGGAGGCGGCGGACACATCAAACTTCAGGAGTTTTCCCGCATCAAACGCCGGCGGCGGCGGGATATCCCCTTCTTTCCAGTCCAGCACATCCGAATTGAACTGCGCCCATGCCGTCAAGGACAGGCCCAGCATGGCTGCCACAACCAGAGATCTACACATCATGCTTGTCATTCCTGGGGGCAGCCACCTGGCTGGTTTGCGGATCGGGTTCAAACGTTGCCCCCGGAGGCAACTCGAAAGACGCGCCGGCTGCGCCGTGAAACCGGTGCAGCCCGTGCGCCGGATGCTCGTCAGGGCCGGTCTCTGAGGGATCGCGCTGGCGCATGCCGCCACGCAGATAACGGTTGCGGTGGTCCGGGCGCGGCTCGAAGCGGTTGTCAAAACGCGGCACAAAACGCGACAGCTCTGTCAGGGCCATTTCGTAGACGCCGCGCTTGAACTCCACCACCACATCGAGCGGCACCCAGTAGTCGTTCCAGCGCCAGGCGTCAAACTCCGGATGGTCGGTGGCGCGCAGGTTCAAATCCCAGTCGTGACCGACCAGCTGCAACAGAAACCAGATCTGTTTCTGGCCTTTGTAGTGGCCGCGCGCATCGCGGCGGATAAACCGGTCAGGCACCTCATAACGCAACCAGTCCCGGGTCCGGGCAAGCACCTGCACATGTTGCGGCATCAGCCCCACTTCTTCATGCAGTTCGCGAAACATGGCCTGCTCGGGATTTTCGCCCCGGTCAATGCCACCCTGCGGAAACTGCCAGGAGTGGGTACGAATGCGCTTGCCCCAAAATACCTGACTTCTCTGGTTGAGCAAGATGATGCCGACGTTGGGCCTGAAGCCGTCCCGGTCGAGCATAATCAAACCTCAAATTTTTTTAACTGAGTCCATTATGCACAGCGCAGGCCCCGGCGCCAAGCGCGTGCCATGCCTGCCGCGGCGACTCCCGTCCAGAACCCCATAAATCGCCCATGAAAGCTTCCCAGTTCTTCATTTCCACCCTCAAGGAAGCGCCCGCCGACGCCGAGGTGGCCAGCCACCAGCTGATGATGCGTGCCGGCATGATCAAAAAACTGGGCGCAGGCATTTACAACTACATGCCCATGGGCCTGCGCGTGATCCGCAAGGTGGAAGCGATCGTGCGCGAAGAAATGAACCGCGCTGGCGCCATAGAGATGACCATGCCGGTGGTCCAGCCGGCCGAACTCTGGCAGGAAACCGGCCGCTTTGAGTCCATGGGCCCGGAGCTGCTGCGTATCAAGGACCGCCATGGCCGCGATTTTGTGGTGCAGCCGACCAGCGAGGAAGTGGTCACCGACGTGGTGCGCCAGGACATCAGGAGTTACAAACAGCTGCCGAAAAACCTGTACCAGATCCAGACCAAGTTCCGCGACGAACGCCGGCCGCGCTTCGGGCTGATGCGTGGGCGCGAGTTCATCATGAAGGACGCCTACAGTTTTGACCGGGACCAGACGGCGGCCAAGGCCAGTTACCAGGTCATGGCGGCCGCCTATCGCCGGATTTTTGACCGCTTCGGTTTGCGCTACCGTGCAGTCGCGGCCGACAGCGGCGCGATCGGTGGCGACCTCAGCGAGGAGTTCCAGGTGATTGCCGCCACCGGCGAAGACGCGATTGTTTATTGCCCGGGCAGCGACTACGCCGCCAACATGGAAAAAGCCGAGGCGCTGGCGCCCCAGGGCGAACGCAAAGCCGCCGCTCAGGCCATGACCAAAACCGCGACCCCGGGCAAAGCGACCTGCGGCGATGTGGCCGAGCTGCTGTCGATTCCGCTGCAATCCACCGTCAAGTCCCTGGTGCTGGCCACAGACCAGCTCGATGAAACAGGCAAGGTCATCAAGACGCAGGTCTGGCTGCTGCTGCTGCGCGGCGACCACGACATGAACGAAGTCAAGGTCGGCAAGGTCGAAGGCTTGGCGGGTTTCCGCTTTGCCACGCTGCCCGAAATTGAAGACCACTTTGGCTGCCAGCCGGGTTACCTCGGTCCGCTGAAGCTGAAAAAGCCGGTCAAGCTGGTGGCGGACCGCGAGGTGGCCGCCCTGGCCGACTGGGTCTGCGGCGCCAACGAGCCTGACTTTCACCTCACCGGCGTCAACTGGGGCCGCGACCTTCCCGAGCCCGAGCGGGTGGCCGACATCCGCAATGTGGTCGCAGGCGACCCGTCGCCCGATGGCCAAGGCGTGCTGGCGATTGAGCGCGGCATCGAGGTCGGCCATGTGTTTTACCTCGGCACCAAATACAGCCAGGCGATGAACGCCACGTTCCTCGGTGAAAACGGCAAGCCGCAGTTTTTCGAGATGGGTTGTTACGGCATAGGCATCACGCGCCTGCCGGCTGCTGCGATTGAGCAGAACCACGATGAGCGCGGCATCATCTGGCCCGATGCGATTGCGCCTTTCACCGTGGTGTTGTGCGCCATCAGCCCGGAGCGTTTCCCCGAGGTTGAGGCGGCTGCCGGCAAGCTCTACGCGGAACTGCTGGCTGCGGGCGTGGACGTGATCCTGGACGACCGGGGCGAACGGCCCGGTGCGATGTTTGCCGACTGGGAGCTGATTGGTGTGCCACACCGCATCACCATCGGCGACCGGGGCTTGAAAGACGGGCAGCTCGAATACCAGCACCGGCGTGATGCGGTTTCCACCAAACTGGGCGTCGCCGAAGCCTTCACCTTTCTCAAGGGAAAGCTGGCCGTCTGAGCGACATGGCTGCTTTCGACGCACTTTTGCCCAGGCCAGACGCTGGCGCCACGCCAGCCGCCCCTGCAGCCCAGGTATCCAGAAGAAAATGCCTCCAGTCCTTGTCTGTTCTGGGTGGGTCGCTCTTATTTTCAGAGCAGGCCCGGGCTGGTGCGCAAATTGAAGAGCCGCTGATCGACTCGGTGCGCACGGCGCTGAGCTCGGCGGTGGCCAACCAGGCGCCGCCCGTGCCCGAATTTCGTGACACCGAAAGCCGGCTGGCCTACCTGCGCTGGCTGGGGGCGATGAGCGACCGGCTGAAAAAGAAAAAACCCGAGTGGCAGGTCCGCAAGGAATTCCTGCAGACCGTCTGGTACGAAAGCAAACGTGCCGGGCTGGACATCGCGCTGGTGCTGGGCCTGATACAGGTCGAAAGCAACTTCCGCAAGTACGCGGTCAGCCGCGTCGGCGCGCGCGGCTACATGCAGGTCATGCCGTTCTGGACACGGGTGATTGGCGACGGCGACCCCGGCAAGCTGTTTCACATGCAGACCAATCTGCGTTTTGGCTGCGTGATCCTGCGCCACTACCTGGACCGCGAAAAAGGCGACCTGTTCATGGGCCTGGGCCGCTACAACGGCTCACGCGGCAAGGCGCCCTACCCCGATGCGGTGCTGGGCGCAAAAAAACAGTGGGATTTCAGCTAGGGCCGTCCCCAGGGCCGACCAGCAGGAAGTTGCCGCGTGCTGTGCCCGGCAAGCCCGCATCGGCACTACTTTCATCCTTGAGCAGCACACCCGACAATTGCCGCCTGAACATTTCAGACAACAGGTAATGCGCTTTGCGCGCAGCTTCTT
Organism: Asaia bogorensis; assembly: GCA_943371375.1. Lineage (GTDB taxonomy): Bacteria > Pseudomonadota > Gammaproteobacteria > Burkholderiales > Burkholderiaceae_C > Polaromonas. Next base: position 149,521 of record CALRUM020000005.1, on the reverse strand, counting down.
CACAAGACAGCCCCGCCGGCCGGATATTGGAGATGCAATTGCGGCCGGCGTCCGTCAGGCCCACGCGCGGCATCCAGCTCAGGTAGGCACCCAGGCTGTCGGGTGAGCTCAGGCCGGGGCGCTCGCCAATCAGCAACAACAGCGCCCTGGCCCCCAGCAGATGGCCGATTTCATCGCCGACAGCCACCCGGCCCTGCCTGACAATGACCAGCGGCGCCAGTGTCCATGGCGCAGCGGCAACATAAGGCTGGAGCGCCCGCAACAGCGGCACCGCCTGCTGCGCCACCGCCCGCGCCGACAAACCATCGGCCAGCACCACGGCCAGATCAAAGCCAGGCGCCGCCGCCAGGGCCGGCAAGGCGTTCAGCTGGCCGCGCGCGGCATCGCTCAGGCGTCTGCCCAGGTCAGGCCGCTGCAGGTAATGCAGGCGGTCCGTTGCAGCGCTGTCCAGCACCAGGGTCTCAGCCGCCGGGGACAGGCCCGCGCTTGCAAGCTCATGCACCAGCTGCGGCACATCCAGCGCCAGGTGCACCGCATCGCGGGCCTGCGCATGGGCCAGTTGAAACGCCAGCTGCGGCTGCGTCGGCAGACTGACGCCGCTGCGGCCCAGCGCAATACGCGCCGCCGTGAACTGGCGCAACTGCTGCCAGGGGTTCTCGGTCACCGCTGCGGGCACGGGGGATGGGACAGGCTTCACGGGCGGATGTGCTTCAGGAGATGCGCAGCAAGGCAGCGCGAAACGCCGGCGGTATCTGCCCGGCCAGTTGCGGCAAGCCGCCGGCCTGGTCCGGCCTGACGATCTGCATCTTCTCCAGCCAGGCCTCGAACTCGGGCGCGGGCCGCAGGCCCAGCACACGCCGTGCATACAAGGCGTCGTGAAACGAGGTGCTCTGGTAGTTCAGCATGATGTCGTCAGAGCCGGGCACACCCATCACAAAAGTGCAGCCGGCCACGCCCAGCAGTGTCAGCAACACATCCACGTCGTTCTGGTCGGCCTCGGCATGGTTGGTGTAGCAGATGTCGCAGCCCATGGGCAGGCCCAGCAGCTTGCCGCAGAAATGGTCTTCGAGTCCGGCGCGGATGATCTGCTTGCCGTCATACAGGTACTCCGGCCCGATAAAACCGACCACGCTGTTGACCAGCAGGGGGCTGAAGTGGCGTGCCACGGCATAGGCCCGGGCCTCGCAGGTCTGCTGGTCCATGCCGTGGTGGGCACCGGCTGACAGCGCGCTGCCCTGGCCGGTTTCGAAATACATCAGGTTGTCACCCACGCTGCCGCGGCCCAGCGACTGCGCCGCGCTGCGCGCCTCGTCCAGCAGCGCCAGGTTTATGCCGAAACTGCGGTTGGCCGCTTCGGTGCCGGCAACCGACTGGAACACCAGGTCCACCGGCGCGCCACCTTCGATCGCGGCCAGGGTGTTGGTGACATGGGTCAAGACACACGATTGCGCCGGAATCGCATAACGCTGGATGACCTCGTCGAGCATGGCCAGCAGGCGGACGACCTGCTGCAGGTTGTCGGTGGCGGGGTTGATGCCGATGACCGCATCACCGCTGCCGTACAGCAGCCCGTCGAGCAGGCTGGCCGCGATGCCGGCCGCGTCGTCGGTCGGGTGGTTCGGCTGCAGCCGGGTGGACAGCCGCCCCGGCAGGCCCAGGCTGTTGCGAAACGCTGTGACGACGCGGCATTTTTGGGCTACCAGAATCAGGTCCTGATTGCGCATGAGCTTGGACACCGCTGCCGCCATCTCCGGCGTGATGCCGGGCGCAACACTCGCCAGCAGCGCGCTATCCACCCCGTCGCTGAGCAGCCAGTTGCGAAAGTCGCCGACCGTCAAGTGGCGGATCGGTGCAAAAGCCGTGGCGTCGTGGCTGTCGATGATCAGCCGCGTCACCTCGTCGTCTTCGTAAGGCACCAGGACCTCCGTCAGGAAGGTGGCCAGCGGCAGGTCGGCCAGCGTCATTTGCGCCACCACGCGTTCTTCGTCGGTGGCTGCGGCCACACCGGCCAGCACATCGCCCGAACGCAGGGGTGAGGCTTTGGCCAGCAGGTCTTTCAGGTCATGAAAGCGATAAGTCGTGGTGCCCAGGGTGTGGCTGAATCGGAAGCCGCTCATGCGGGCCATCCTTGCACACTGCCGCTTTATTGGCAACGGCCCTGCATGCGGCTGGACAGGTCCGGGGGTGTCTGGATTTTGATGCCAAATCGGCTTCCAGCCCTTCAGGCATATGCGTAAGCCGCTATTAATTCAGTAGCACATTAATAACCTGCAAGCTGCTCAGAAAGTCTTCAGCGAGGCTGGCGGCAGCGTGGCTTCCGTGAAACCCTGTTCCTGGGCCATCCAGGCCAGCACCGGCAGCGTGCCAGGCAAGACCGGCTGGACCTCCACCGGCAGGCGCTGCCAGGCGCACTGCTGGCCTTCCCGCATGTGCAACTCACCGCTCCAGCCAAAGACCTTGCAGAAATTGAGCCGCACCAGTGCGTGCGGATAGTCCACCAGTTCCACCTTCCACGGATGGACAGCCTCTATCGTGATGCCGATTTCTTCGTGCAGCTCGCGGCGCAGGGCCTGCTCCACCGTCTCGCCGGCTTCGAGCTTGCCGCCCGGGAACTCCCAGTAACCCTCGTACACCTTGCCGGGTGGCCGCGAAGTCAGCAGGAAATCACCATCGGCACGCACCAGAACACCCACCGCGACATCGACCACCGTACGGTCCGCACCGCCCTCGCGCGGCCGCTCTGCGTCGGCGACCAGCACCTTCATGTGGAATGATCAGGGGCCTGATCGCCTTCGCCGGGCAACACTGCTGCGCCAGGCCGCTCATAGGCGGCGATGGCAGGCGCCACCGCGGGCCGGCTGGCGCTGTCAGTGCCAGCGTAATCACGGGCGAACTGGTAGGCCACACGGCCACTGCGTGAGCCGCGCTCCAGGGCCCAGACCAGCGCCGCCGGTTTGGCCGCTGTTATGGCTTCAGGCGCCACACCGAAAGACGACAGCCACTGCGCCACGATGGCCAGGTACTCCTCCTGGCTGAAGGGGTAGAAGCTGACCCACAGGCCAAAACGCTCAGACAGCGAGATTTTTTCCTCGACCACTTCACCCGGGTGCACTTCGCCGTCGTCGGTGTGGGTGTAGCTGAGGTTTTCCTTCATGTACTCGGGCAGCAGGTGACGCCGGTTGCTGGTGGCATAAATCAGCAAATTGGGCGCACTTGCAGCAACCGAGCCGTCGAGCACCGATTTGAGCGCCTTGTAGCCGGACTCGCCCTCGTCAAAGCTCAGGTCGTCACAGAAAACGATGAACTTTTCCGGCCGCCCGGTGACGATATCGACAATATCGGGCAGGTCGGTCAAGTCGGTCTTGTCCACCTCGATCAGGCGCAGACCCTGGGGCGCGTATTCGTTCAGGCAGGCGCGTATCAGTGAGGACTTGCCGGTGCCGCGCGAGCCGGTCAGCAGCACATTGTTGGCCGGCTGGCCGTCCACAAACTGGCGCGTGTTGCGCCGGATTTTTTCCTTCTGGCCTTCGATCTCTTTCAGGTCCGCCAGATGCATGACCCCCAGGTGTCTGATCGGCTCCAGCGCGCCGTGCCCGGTACTGCGCTTGCGGTAACGCCAGGCGAGCGCCTGGTTCCAGTCGGGTGCTGTCAGGGGTTGCGGCAGCACGGACTCTATCCGCGCCAGCAGCGACTCGGCGCGCAACATCAGGCGTTCAAACTGCTCATTCATGAATCAGGCGCCCAGGTCAGCTGCGGTAGTCGGCATTGATCTTGACGTAGTCATAGGACAGGTCACAGGTCCAGACGGTATCGACTGCCGTGCCCCGGCCCAGCAACACACGCACGGTGATTTCGCTTTGTTTCATCACGCGCTGGCCATCGGCCTCGACATAGGCGGCATGGCGACCGCCGTTTTTGGCCACCAGCACCTCGTCCAGGTACAAATCGATCTTCGTCTGGTCGAGGTCGTTGATGCCGGCATATCCGACTGCAGCCAGGATGCGGCCGAGGTTCGGATCGCTGGCGAAAAAAGCCGTCTTGACCAGCGGTGAATGCGCTATCGCGTAAGCCACCTGGCGGCACTCTGCGCCGGTCTTGCCGCCTTCGACCGTGATGCTGATGAACTTGGTCGCACCCTCCCCATCACGCACGATGGCCTGCGCGAGCCGGCGGGCGATGTCCAGCATCGCCGCCTTCAGGGCCTGTCCTTCTGCGCTGCCCAGCGACGTGATGGGTGCATGGACGGCCTGGTTGGTCGCGATCACGACAAAAGAGTCGTTGGTCGAGGTGTCACCATCGACCGTGACGCGGTTGAATGAAGCTTCGGCCAGTTCGCTGGCCAGTTGCGCCATCAGCGGCTGCGCTACGCAGGCGTCGGTGGCCAGAAAACCCAGCATGGTCGCCATGTTGGGGCGTATCATGCCGGCGCCTTTGCTGATGCCGGTGATGGTCACCGGCACGCCGCCCAGCGTGATGCGGCTGGAAAACGCCTTGGCCACCGTGTCGGTGGTCATGATGGCTTCAGCCGCCCTGGCCCAGTGGTCTTCGTGTGCATCGGCCAATGCGGCAGGCAGGCCCGCCGCAATACGCTCGTGCGGCAGCGGCTCCATGATCACGCCGGTGGAAAACGGCAGGATTTGTTCGGGCGAAATATGCAGTTCGCGCGCCAGGGCAACACAGCTGGCCTGCGCGCGGCTCAGGCCGTCGGCGCCGGTGCCGGCATTGGCGTTGCCGGTGTTGATCAGCAGCGCGCGTATGCCCCCGCTTTTGCCGCCATTTTTGGCCAGGTGTTCGCGGCAGATTTGCACCGGCGCAGCGCAAAAACGGTTTTGCGTGAACACCGCACCCACCGAAGCGCCCTCTGCCAGCAGCAGCACCGACAGGTCCTTGCGGCCTGCCTTGCGAATCCCGGCTTCGGTGATGCCCCAGCGCACGCCTGGCACCGGAAAAAGTTCTGCCGCAGGCGTGGCAAGCAGGTTGACAGGCATGGTCTGTGGACTCCCGGGATGGCGCTGGATGGCGCGTGAATCAGCTGAGCCTGCCGTGGCAGAGCTTGTATTTTTTGCCCGAACCACAGGGGCAAGGGTCGTTGCGGCCCACACGGGCCACAGCGCCGGCGGGCATGGGCGGCTTGTGCGGGTAGGCGCTGTCGTCCACCGTGGTTTCCACTTCGCCGGTTTCTGTGGGCGCGGTGTAGGTCACGTTGGAGATGCGCTCGGCCCGGTCTTCCATTTCTTCAGCGGCCTGGCCCAGCTGTTCGCCCGATTGCACCTGGACCGTCATGAGGATTCTGGTGACTTCGTTTTTCACACTGTCGAGCAACTGGCCGAACAGCTCGAAAGCTTCGCGTTTGTACTCCTGCTTGGGCTGCTTCTGTGCATAACCGCGCAAGTGGATGCCCTGGCGCAGATAGTCCAGCGAGCTCAGGTGCTCGCGCCAGTGGGTGTCTATGCTTTGCAGCAGCACGATGCGTTCAAACTGGGTGAAGTTTTCTTCGCCAATTTTCTCGACCTTGGCATCAAACGCTGCATTGGCGGCGGCAATCACCTTCTCCAGAAGGTCTTCATCGGTGATGGCGTTGGCCGCCTGCACTTCTTCCTGAAGCGCCAGCTCGATCTGCCACTCGTCACGCAGCACTTTTTCCAGCCCGGCAATATCCCATTGCTCCTCGACACTTTCCACCGGAATGTATTGCCGCGCCAGATCGGTGAAACAACCCTCGCGCAGCGACGCAATCTGGTCCTGCAGGCTGGCTGCGTCCATGATGTCGTTGCGCTGCTGGTAGATGACCTTGCGCTGGTCGTTGGCGACATCGTCGTACTCCAGCAGCTGTTTGCGGATGTCAAAGTTGCGCGCTTCCACCTTGCGCTGCGCGGACTCGATGCTGCGCGTCACAATGCCGGCCTCAATCGCCTCGCCGTCGGGCATCTTCAGCCGCTCCATGATGGCGCGTACCCGGTCACCGGCAAAAATGCGCATCAGGGTGTCGTCCAGGCTCAGGTAAAAACGCGACGAGCCCGGGTCACCCTGGCGGCCCGAACGGCCGCGCAACTGGTTGTCGATGCGGCGCGACTCATGGCGCTCGGTCGCGATGATGCGCAGGCCCCCGAGCGCTTTGACTTTTTCATGCTCCTGCTCCCATTTGGCGCGCAGGCGTGCGATTTCCACCTCCTTCGCGTCCTGGGGCATCTCCTCCAGCAACTCGACCGCTTCAATCTGCTTTTCCACATTGCCGCCCAGCACGATGTCGGTGCCCCGACCGGCCATGTTGGTGGCAATCGTGATCATGCCGGGGCGTCCGGCCTGGGCCACGATGTCGGCCTCGCGTGCATGCTGCTTGGCGTTGAGCACCTGGTGCGGCAGTTTTTCCTTCGCCAGCAGCTGGTCGATGATTTCGGAATTTTCAATCGAGGTGGTTCCGACCAGCACCGGCTGGCCACGCTCGTGGCATTCGCGGATGTCCTGGATGGCGGCCTCGTATTTTTCACGCGTGGTTTTGTACACGCGGTCCAGCTGGTCTTCGCGCCGGCTCGGACGATTCGGCGGGATAACCGTGGTTTCCAGTCCGTAGATCTCCTGGAACTCGTAGGCCTCGGTATCTGCAGTACCGGTCATGCCGGCCAGCTTGCCGTAGAGGCGGAAATAATTCTGGAAGGTGATGGATGCCAGGGTCTGGTTTTCGGCCTGGATCTGGACGCCCTCTTTCGCCTCGACCGCCTGATGCAGGCCCTCGCTCCAGCGGCGACCGGCCATCAGCCGGCCGGTGAACTCATCGACGATCACAATCTCGCCTTCCTGCACCACGTAATGCTGGTCCCGGTGGTAGATGTGGTTGGCACGCAAGGCCGCGTACAGGTGATGCACCAGCGAAATATTGGCCGGGTCGTAGAGCGTTGCGCCCTCGGGAATCAGGCCCATGCCAAACAGGATGCGTTCGGCGTTTTCATGGCCCTGCTCGGTCAGGAACACCTGGTGTGTTTTTTCGTCCAGCGTGAAGTCGCCGGGCTTGATGACGCCCTCACCGGTGCGCGGATCGGCCTCGCCTTCCTGGCGCGTGAGCAGCGGCACCACCTTGTTGATGGCCAGGTACATCTCGGTGTGGTCTTCGGCCTGGCCGCTGATGATCAGCGGCGTGCGGGCTTCATCAATCAGGATGGAATCGACCTCATCGACGATCGCGTAATTCAGGCCACGCTGCACGCGGTCGGCCACCTCATACACCATGTTGTCGCGCAGATAGTCGAAACCAAACTCGTTGTTGGTCCCGTAAGTGATGTCGGCGCGGTAGGCCTCCTGCTTTTCTTCCCTGGGCATGTTCGGCAGGTTGACGCCAACGGTCAGGCCGAGGAAGTTGTACAGCTTGCCCATCCAGCGCGCATCGCGGCTGGCCAGGTAATCGTTGACCGTCACCACATGCACACCCTTGCCGGTCAGCGCATTGAGGTAGACCGGCAAGGTCGCCGTCAGGGTTTTGCCCTCGCCGGTTCCCATTTCTGAAATTTTGCCGTTGTGCAGCGACATGCCGCCCAGCATCTGGACGTCGAAATGGCGCATTTTCATGACGCGTTTGCTGCCCTCGCGCACCACTGCAAAAGCTTCGGGCAGGATGGCGTCCAGCGTCTCACCCTGGGCAATGCGGTCTATGAACTCCCGGGTCTTGGCGCGCAAGGCGACGTCATCGAGCTTCTCCATGGGCGCCTCGAGTGCGGCAATACGCTCTATGGATTTTCGGTAGGTTTTGAGCAGCCTGTCATTGCGGCTGCCGAAGATTTGGGTCAGGAAATTGGAAGCCATACATGCGAAGCCGCGCTGACAGCTCGCGTGAGCCGGCAGGGAGGCCGAAATCCCTTGTTGAGTATCGACTGAGATGGGGGCGCTGCCGGCTGATTTCAACCGCGCGCAAGCTGCGCATTTTACCTGTGCCGCAGGGCTATTTCGGCCGGGCTGTCTGCAGCGGCGGCGCTGGCGCCGGCCGGGGCGCGGCAAGGGCCACCGAGTTCGGCAGTTTCTGGCCGGCGGTGAGAAACTTCTGCGGGTCCTGGAACACACCCTGTACCAGCACCTCAAAATGCAGGTGCGGCCCGGTGGACCGTCCGGTGGTGCCGACTTCTGCAATTTTCTGGCCGCGTTTGACGAGATCGCCTTTTTTGACCCAGACCCTGGACGCATGGCCGTAACGCGACACCAGGTCGTTGCCATGATCGACCTCGACCATGTTGCCGTAGGCCGGGTGGTATTCCTGCGTCACCACCACACCGCCGGCAGCAGCCAGGATGGCAGTGCCGGGCTCAGCCGGAAAGTCCAGGCCGGTGTGTAATGCCGAACGCCCGTTCAGCGGATCAATGCGCCAGCCAAAGGACGAGCCCAGGGCGCCACCGGCCACCGGTTGCTGGGTGGGCACCATCATTTTCTTGATCTTCTGGTCAAACAGGCGGGACTCCATGACGGTCATCAAATCCACCCGCTGGTCTGTCAACTTGTCCAGATCGGCCAGCGTGGCCTGCAATTCTTCCATGGTGAGGGAACGCCCGGTCACCAGCGCACCGCCGCGTCCCGGCGTGGTTTTTATCTCGTTCGGATTGACGCCGGCCAGCCCTGACACGCGTTCACCCAGCGCTTCAAGCTGCATCATCTTGGCCTGCATTTCACCCAGCCGTTTGGCCATGGCATCGAGGTTTTCGCGGAGAAAGCGGTCGCGCTGGTCGAACTCGTCCTTGACCATGAGTTTGACGAGCCCGCCTATCACCGGCCAGCCCTCGCGCGCGCCCTTGAGGAAAACCCAGTGGTACATGCCAGCCGCCACCAGCATCAGAGCCAGCGCCGCCACAAAACCCGCAATCACCAGCTTGGTGCCGCTGAGATAGATGGCACGGCTTTGGGCAAGCCACGCATCCGTGATAATCAAATGCACTGGTCCATCTCCTTAACTCCATGAGCCAACTGCCGTGAACCCCAGCCCCCGCCTGAACCGGGCCGTCAGTTTCAGCCAGGCTGCTGACAACTCCCCCTCGCTGGCCCGCCTGACCGAGCTGGTACGTGAATCGAGCAGCAGGCTCAAGGACATCGAGTCGCTGATTCCCGAAGCACTGCGCCCTGCCATTCAGGCCGGTCCAATAGACGGCGAGGCCTGGTGCCTGCTCATCAGCAGCAATGCAGCAGCGGCAAAAGTCCGCCAGTTGCTGCCCCTGATACAGGCCCGCCTGACCAGCAAAGGTTGGAAGGTTACCTCAATTCGGCTGAAGATACTAATCAGCAGAAAATGAGGCCTTTTCAGGTCCTGCCGCCGCCAGCGCGCTTGCGGCCTCATGGCACTGCTATGAAACTGGGAGTTGTTGCGCCCCGCGGGGCTGGTTTGGAGGGGTGGTGCCGCTTGTCGGATTCGAACTGACGACCTACCGCTTACAAGGCGGTTGCTCTACCAACTGAGCTAAAGCGGCACAATTTCTATTTTACTTGATGCGTTTGAGCGAAGGCCTTTTGCCTTGCTGCGGCTTGGGTGGCTCCGGGGGTTCCGGCTCTTCTTCACGGCCCGCGCCGGTGCTGTTGGATGGCACCAATTGTACGATTCTCGCGTCCTGCCCCGGGACCAGTGCCGGCCCGGCATCTGCGGCCACCGGACCGGCTGGCGCCAGCGCCGTGCCGGTTTCAAGCGGGGGCTGCAGGCCGGCCGCGGGCGAGGTGGCCAGCGGAAATGCCATGCCCTGGCCGTTCTCGCGCGCATAAATCGCAATCACACGGCCTATGGGCACCATGATCTCTCGCGCGCTTCCGGCAAACCTGGCCTTGAACTCGATGAAATCATTGCCCAGCTTGAGTGAGCTGGTGGCATCAAAACTGATGTTCAGGACAATCTCGTTGTTCTTCACATATTCACGCGGCACCTGCACGGTCTCGTCCACCGCCACCGCCACATAAGGCGTAAGCCCGTTGTCGGTGCACCAGTCATACAGTGCACGGATCAGGTAGGGCCGGGTCGATGTGGAGTCGAGCGCGTTCATGAAATCAGCCACCTTGCACTCGAAGCTGCGCGGCATGTCCCTTCAAGCAGGGACCGCAGAACCGGCTTTGCCGGGCCGCAGGCGCAGCGGCCCCCGAGGGGCTGGAGCCTGCGGCTCCAAACCTGCTTGAGCAGGTTTGGACAGGCGATAGAAGCGACGCCTCTGGCGAGCGGCGGCCTGCAAGGCCTCGCGATGTACACGCAGTGGCGAGCGTGAGGGCCATATTATTTCCGCATCACCTTTTCGGACGGTGTGAGTGCTTCGATATAGGCCGGACGCGAAAAGATGCGTTCGGCATATTTCAGCAGTGGCGCCGCATTTTTTGACAGGTCAATGTCGTAGTAGTCCAGGCGCCAGAGCAGCGGCGCAATCGCCACGTCCAGCATGGAAAAATTGTCGCCGAGCATGAACTTGTTTTTCAGGAACACCGGGGCCAGCTGGGTCAGGCGGTCGCGGATGTGCGAACGGGCTTTTTCCAGTGCCTTGTCGTTGCCCTTGGAGGCGCGTGCTTCCAGCGTGTTGACATGAACAAACAGCTCTTTTTCGAAATTCAGCAGAAACAGGCGGACCCGGGCGCGGTCCACCGGGTCGCCGGGCATCAATTGCGGGTGCGGGAAACGCTCGTCGATGTACTCATTGATGATGTTCGACTCGTAAAGAATCAGGTCACGCTCGACCAGAATCGGCACCTGGCCGTAAGGGTTCATGACATTGATGTCTTCGGGCTTGTTGTACAGGTCCACATCACGGATTTCGAAGTCCATGCCTTTTTCAAACAGCACAAAGCGGCAACGGTGGGAGAACGGGCAGGTCGTGCCTGAATAAAGGACCATCATGGGTGCGAACTCCTAAATGCAAAGGAGTGGAAGCGTTGAAGGCATCCACTCCAGAAGGTGCCGGGAACGGCGTCCCGGCGAAAAAATTACTTGACGTCTTTCCAGTACGCTGCGTTCAGGCGCCAGGCCGCAAACGTCAGGAGCAGAAGAAACATCAAGACCCAGACGCCCACCCGGATGCGGGTATTCTGGGCGGGTTCACCCATCCACTGCAGGTAACCCACCAGGTCGGCAACCGCCTGGTCGTATTGCAGCGGCGTCATGGTTCCGGGCGTGACCTGCTGCCAGCCTTTGAAGACCTGCACCTTGTGGCCGTGTTCTTCTTTTTCATCGAACAGCGGCTTGCGCTCACCCGACAGCTCCCACATGACATGTGGCATGGCCACAGAGGGGAAAGCCAGGTTGTTCCAGCCGGTGGCCTTGGTTTCGTCGCGGTAATAGGTGCGCAGATAGGTGTAGAGGTAGTCGGCACCGCTGCCGCCAGCGCCAGCGCGCGAACGCGCCATCACGGTCAGGTCCGGCGGGTTGCCGCCAAACCATTCCTTGGCCTGCTTGGGGTCTATGGCGGCCTTCATGGTTTCGCCCACCTTGTCGGTGGCAAACAGCAGGTTGTCCTTGATCTGCGTCTCGCTCAGGCCAATGTCCTGCAGGCGGTTGTAACGCATGAAAGCAGCGGAATGGCAGTTCAGGCAATAGTTGACAAACAGCTTGGCGCCGTTTTGCAGCGCACCCAGATCATTGGTCTTGTCCGGCGCCTTGTCCCAGGCGATGCCCGTGGTCGCCGCATGCAGGCCGGTGGCTGACAGGGCCAACACAGCCAGGCCGGCCAGTGCCATTTTTTTCAGTGTCTTCATCATTTTTCGAAATCTCCAGCTCAGTGGGCAGCAAACGTCACGCGGTCGGGCACGGGCTTGAACTGCCCGAGACGGCTCCACCACGGCATCAGCAGGAAGAAACCGAAATAAAACAGCGTCCCGACCTGCGACACCCGCTCATTGATCGCCGAGGGCGGCTTGATGCCGAGGTAACCCAGCACCACAAAATTGATGACAAAAATCGCGTACATGTATTTGTGCCAGTCGGGGCGGTAACGGATGGACTTGACTTCGCTGTTGTCCAGCCAGGGCAGGAAAAACAGGATGATGACCGCACCACCCATGACCACCACACCCCAGAACTTCGGATCGAACATCAACATCGCCACCACCAGCACCACGGCGCCGCCCACAATCACGGCCTTGAACAGGCCCCCGATTCTGGCTTTGAGCACGCCGAGCACGGCGCCGGCCAGCACGCAGAAGACCAGCGCATACATCATCTCGCTGGTGATGGCGCGCAGCATGGAGTAGTAGGGCGTGAAATACCAGACCGGGGCAATGTGCAGCGGCGTCTTCAGCGGGTCGGCCGGGATGAAGTTGTTGTACTCGAGGAAATAACCACCGGCTTCAGGCGCAAAGAAGATGATGGCCGAGAAAATCATCAGGAACACGCTGACGGCAAAAATGTCGTGCACCGTGTAATAGGGATGGAAGGGAACGCCGTCGACCGGATGGCCGGCAGCGTCTTTTTTCGCCTTGATCTCGACCCCGTCAGGGTTGTTGGAGCCGACTTCATGCAGCGCAATCAGGTGCGCCACCACCAGGCCCAGCAACACCAGCGGCACGGCAATCACGTGGAAGGCGAAGAAGCGGTTCAGGGTGGCGTCACCGACCACGTAGTCGCCGCGGATCAGCAGCGCCAGATCGGGACCGATGAAGGGAATCGCGGCAAACAGGTTGACGATCACCTGGGCGCCCCAGTAGCTCATCTGGCCCCAGGGCAGCAGGTAACCCATGAAGGCCTCGGCCATCAGTGCCAGGAAAATCGCGCAGCCGAAAATCCAGATCAGCTCGCGCGGCTTGCGGTAACTGCCGTAAATCAGGCCACGGAACATGTGCAGGTACACCACCACAAAAAACGCCGAAGCGCCGGTGGAGTGCATGTAGCGGATCAGCCAGCCCCAGGGCACGTCGCGCATGATGTATTCGACCGAGCCAAAGGCCAGCGCGGCATCGGGCTTGTAATGCATGGTCAGGAAGATGCCGGTGACGATCTGGATCACCAGCACCAGCATCGCCAGCGAGCCGAACACGTACCAGAAGTTGAAGTTCTTCGGTGCGTAGTACTCGGTCACATGCTCCTTCAGGAGCTTGCTTGCCGGGAAGCGGTTGTCGACCCAGTTCATCAGCTTCGCAGCAGCCGGCGCATCGGGGGAAATTTCTTTGAATTCAGCCATAAGGGGTCCTATTTGCTAGTCGATGGGGGACGGGGCGGGCGCCACACGGCGCCAGCGGGCTGTCCAGCAAAGCTTCAGGCTTTTTTGTCCTCACCAATCAGCAGCTTGGCATCTGACAGGTACATGTGGGGCGGCACTTCGAGGTTGTCCGGTGCCGGTTTGTTTTTGTACACACGGCCAGCGATGTCGAAGGTCGAGCCGTGGCAGGCGCACAAAAAGCCGCCAGCCCAGTCATCGGGCAGCGATGGCTGGGCCCCGGTGGCGAACTTGTCGCTGGGCGAGCAACCGAGGTGGGTGCAGATGCCGACCGCCACAAAATATTCGGGCTTGATGGAACGGTTTTCGTTGCGCGCGTACTCGGGCGTAAGTTCGCCGGGTTTGCGCTCGGACTTGGGGTCGGCCAGTTGCGGGTCCAGCTTGGCCAGGCCGGCCAGCTGCTCCGGCGTGCGCCTGACAATCCAGACCGGCTTGCCACGCCATTCGACCGTGAGCTTTTCGCCCGGTTTCATGGCTGAAATATCCACTTCCACCGAAGCGCCGGCGGCCTTGGCCCGTTCGGAGGGGTTGAAGCTGCACCCAAAAGGGACGGCAGCGGTCAGGGCTCCGGCCCCACCGATCACGCCGGTGGTCACGATCCAGTTTCTTTTGTCTTTGTCAATCGGAGCGCCGGGTGGCACATTGGTACTTGCTTGCGTCATGGATGTCCTACAAGAACGGGGCTTGAAAAACTTGAAAAAGGGCTTATTGGGGTCAACCCGGGATTGTAACGGAGCGCGAATGGCATTTTCAAGCCGCCGCAGCCATTCCGACCCGGCGGCTGCGACATGTGTGCGCATGTGGCGCGGCCCGCAAGCACGGCACAATGTCAGTCATTTCATCCACCACCAGCAGGAGCACACCATGGGCATGATGCAGGAATTCAGGGAATTTGCGGTCAAGGGCAATGTCGTGGATCTCGCGGTGGGCGTGATCATTGGCGCCGCCTTTGGCAAGATTGTCGATGCGGTCGTCAGCGACCTGATCATGCCGGTGGTCGGCATGGTGTTCGGCAAGCTGGACTTCTCCAGCCTGTACATCCTGCTGGGCTCGGTGCCGCCCGGCACCGACATGTCGCTGGACGCCCTGAGGAAAGCCGGTGTGCCGGTGTTTGCCTATGGCCACTTCCTCACGGTGGCGCTGAATTTTTTCATACTGGCCTTCATCATCTTCGTGATGGTCAAGCAGATCAACCGGCTCAAGCGCCAGCAGCCCGAAGCGGCGCCGGCTGCGGTGGTCACGCCCGAAGACGTGCTGCTGCTGCGTGAAATCCGGGACAGCCTGAGGAAGTAGTTCACCCCGTCGGACGCTCACTGCGTGTAGCGCCTTCCCCCTTCCAGGGGCGGCGCCCTGCGCGCTGGCAAAGCCGGACGCGCGGCCCCTGCTGGTGGAAACATGGTGGACGCTATCAATTGTGTAGCTGCTTACGCCCGCCAAACAAGGGCCGGAGGCCTTTTTGGTCCTTGGCTCGGGGGATTCAGGCGGCCAATTTTCGCGCCATGCGAATGGCGGCGATCAGGCTGGCCGCGTCGGCCCGGCCGGTGCCGGCAATGTCAAACGCGGTGCCATGATCCGGACTCGTGCGTACCAGCGGCAAGCCCAGCGTCACGTTGACGCCCTGCTCGACCCCGAGGTACTTGACGGGGATCAATCCCTGGTCGTGGTACATCGCCACCACCACATCAAATTCACCGGGCTGTCCCGCCCTGGCGCGGGCCCGCATGAACACAGTGTCTGGCGCGAAGGGGCCACTCACGTCCATGCCCTCCTGTCGGGCCTGGGCAATGGCCGGCGCAATGATGTCCAGCTCTTCCCGGCCAAACAGCCCGCCTTCACCGGCGTGCGGATTGAGCCCGGCGACCGCGATACGCGGCGAAGCGCCCGAGGCGCTGCGCACCGACTGCTGCGTGATCCGCAAGGTCTGCAGCACCTGTTCAAAACTTACCGCATCGATCGCGTCGCGCAGGGACAGGTGAATGCTGACCAGCACGGTCTTGAGTTCGTCGTTGGCCAGCATCATGCGCACCGGAAGCTCTGACAACTCCTTTTGGAGATAAGCCGCTGCTTCGGCTTGCAGCAGTTCAGTGTGCCCGGGGTAATGCGAAAACACCGCGCCAGCGGCGGCCAGCGCCTCTTTGTGGATGGGCGCGGTGACCAGGGCGGCCACTTCACCACGCAGCGCAGCCTGCGCCGCCCAGACAATACATTGCGCCGCCGCCCTGCCTGCCAAAGCGCTGATCTGCCCATACGGGACGGGCATGGACAGCTCACATTTTTGCAGCACCGGAATACAGCGCGGCGGCACCGACTGCCAGTCGGCGGCAGCTTCCAGCACGGCCACCGGCCCCGCTCCGACCAGCGCTGAGGCCCGGCGCAGGGTGGCGACATCGCCCACCACCAGGCAGCCCGCCAGGTCGCCGGGCGCATCGCGAAAGGCTTTGGCAATGATTTCCGGCCCTATGCCGGCCGGATCGCCCATGGTGATGGCCAGCGGCAGGGCTAGCGCCAAGGAAAACCCCCAGGTTTGATCCAAGGGGGTTTTTTGCCTTCCGCTTGCCACGGGAACAGCCCATAATGAATTGCAGGGCGCGGGCGCGTCCGCAAGCCGGCCCACCGGCATCCACGGATGCAGAGGGACGGCACAGCCACCGAACAGGGGGAAGCGTAAAAATGCATTCTGTCGGTATTCTCGCGCAAACACCTGGCTTTGCGCCTGTGAACGGCTGGTCTGTGCCATGAACGCAGCCGAAACCATGGTCTGGAGCGCCGCCTCCGGCTCCATCGGCCTGGTGGTTTTGCTGGGCGCCGCTGACGCTCTTTACAGCCGCAGCAAGGCCAGCGTGCAAAGCCTGATTTACCTCAGCAGCTGCTGGCTTTTTTTCACCCTGTTCAGCGGGCTGCCGGCCAGCCTGTCCAGCGCCACCGGAGCGTCCTGGCTGCACACCGCCCAGGTGCTGATCGGGCCGCTGTGTGGCAGCCTGGGCACTTACGGCGCCGGCCACTGGCTCTCGGCCGCCAAACGCGACCGGCTGACCGACCTCAGTTTTCGCAGCATCAGTGCGGTTTGCCTGGCGGGCGGGCCGCTGTGCCTGCTGCTGCCGTCCGGCCTGCAACTGCCGGCGTCGGGCGCGCTGACCGTGCTGAGCCTGTCGGTCGCGCTGTGGGCCGCCGTGCGTGCCACGCAGCAGGGCGACCGCCTGGCCTGGGGGCTGGCCGCCGGCTGCATGCTGGCGCTGCCGCTGCAACTCGGACTCTACTGGCTGACCTTGCAGGCCGGCGGGCACTCGCTCGTGCTGCAGTCCGGCGTGGCCCTGCTGGGCCTGCTCAGCGTCTCGGTGATCGCGGTGACGCTGTGGCTGCGCAACCACCAGGACCTGCAGATCCGCCATGCCGGGCAATCGCGGCGCGACCCCACCACGCAGCTCTACAGCAGCATGGTGATGGTGCAGAAAATCATACGTGCACAGCGCCGTCTGGCGCGCACCCGGCGCGACGGTGCCCTCATGGCGGTACAGGTGTTCGAGCCCGAGCGCCTGCTGGCACAGGTGGGTCAGCACGGCCTGAACGAAATTTACGCCCAGTTGGCCAGGCGCATGCAGCGCCACACCGGCGTGGTCAACCCGGCCGGCCGCTATTACGACCGCTGCTTTGTCGTGCTGATTGAAAGCCTGCATTCGCCCGGCTGGATACGCACGCTGGGCCTGCGCGTCGCGTCCAGCCTGCGGCGGCCCATGGAAGTGGTGGCACTCAGCGGTGAGCGCATCAAGCTCAATGTGGACATTGGCGTGGGCATGGTGCACCTGACCGGCGCCGGCAAGGATGTGGCTCAGGCGCTGCATGATGCCGAAAGCATGGCCAGCGCAGCGCGCGGCATACGCTCGCGCGCCGCCTTGCTGGACGAACTCAGTGGCCAGCCGGTGCCGGTGGAAAACGCCGAGCTGGGCAGCAGCTGGCACGCCTTGCGTGCGTCGCGGCCCCACCATGCACGCAGCCCGCAGCACCTGCGGCAGCGCAAATCCGTGGCCTGAGCCCCCAGGAGTCCGGGCGTTTTCAGGCCGGGTTGTCGATGTCGATGAAGCTGTGGGCGATGCCGAGCCGGGCCGCCACATGGGCGGCCACCGCCGGCGCACCATAACGCTCGGAGGCGTGGTGGCCGCAGGCGATAAACGCCACGCCCATTTCGCGCGCATAGTGCGCCTGGGGCTCGGAGATCTCGCCGGTGATGAAAGCGTCTGCGCCGGCGGCAATCGCGTCCTCAAAATAGCCTTGCGCGCCACCCGTGCACCACGCTATGTTTTTGATAGCTGATTGCGCAGGTCCTACAAGGGCTACAGGCCTTTTCAATACATCACCCACATGGGCAGCGAGGTTTTCGGCGGTGTCAAAACCCGCAGCCTGGCCCAGGCGCGCGCCCAGGAAGCCGAGGTTGTTGTCGCCGAAATAACGCTCGGCCTTGAGCCCGAGCTGCAGGCCCAGCTGTGCGTTGTTGCCCAGTTCAGGGTGTGCGTCCAGCGGCAAATGGTAGGCGTAGAGGTTGATGTCGTGCGCCAGCAGCAAAGCCAGGCGCTGCTTCATCCAGCCGGTCACGCGCCCGTCCTGGCCGCGCCAGAACAGGCCGTGGTGCACAAAAATCGCGTCGGCCTGCGCCGCCACCGCCGCCTCGATCAGCGCCAGGCTGGCCGTCACGCCCGAGATGATTTTGCCGATCTCGGGCTTGCCTTCCACCTGCAAACCGTTGGGCCCGTAGTCCTTGAAGCGTTCGGGTTGCAGCAGGCTGTCAAAGGCGCCCAGCAACTCCGCACGTTTCACCCTCACGGTAAAAATCCTTCGACGGAGAGATAACGCTCGCCCGTGTCGTAGTTGAACCCCAGCACCGTGCTGCCGGCGGCTATTCCGGGCAGTTTCTGCGCGATCGCGGCCAGGGTGGCGCCCGAGGAAATGCCGACCAGCAAGCCCTCCTGCGCGGCACTGCGCCTGGCGTAGTCTTTGGCGACGTCGCCTTCCACCTGGATCACGCCGTCGAGCAAAGAGGTGATCAGGTTGGCCGGGATAAACCCCGCGCCTATGCCCTGGATCGGGTGGGGTGAGGGCTTGCCGCCGCTGATGACGGGGGAGGCAGCGGGTTCTACCGCATACACCCTGGTATGCGGAAATTTCGCCTTGAGCACCTGCGCCACGCCGCTCAAATGCCCGCCGGTGCCGACGCCGGTGATCAGGACGTCCACACCTTGCGGAAAGTCGGCCAGGATTTCTTCTGCGGTGGTGCGCACATGCACATCGATGTTGGCGGGGTTTTCAAACTGCTGCGGCATCCAGGCGCCGGGGGTCAGGGCCACCAGCTCTTTGGCACGCGCAATCGCGCCGTTCATGCCTTTTTCACGCGGGGTCAGGTCAAAACTGGCGCCGTAGGCCAGCATCAGCCGGCGCCGCTCTATGCTCATGCTGTCGGGCATGACCAGCACCAGGGTGTAACCCTTGACCGCCGCCACCATGGCCAGACCCACGCCGGTGTTGCCCGAGGTCGGCTCGATGATGGTGCCGCCGGGCTGCAGGGCGCCGGACTTTTCTGCCGCTTCGACCATGCTCAGCGCAATCCGGTCCTTGATGGATCCGCCCGGGTTGCTGCGCTCGGACTTGATGTAGATGTGGTGGGTCTGGCAGGCCGCGCCAAAAATGCGGTTGATGCGGATGTGTGGTGTCTGGCCTATGGTGGCGAGGACGCTGGAAGCTTTCATGACGGGTTCCTTGGGTTGGGTCCCGTGCCAGCCGGCAGGCCGGTGTGATGCGGGTGACGCAAATTATGGCCGCTCCTGCCAGCAAGGGTGGCCGCCGGCAGCGGCGTACAGGCAAACTGGGAGAAAATCGCAACTCCTGCTAATTCCCTGCCGGTCTTTTTCATCCCGTAACCACCATGCGCAAATTCTGGCTTCTTTTTTCCCAAACCGTGACGGTGATTCTGGCCGCCTACTTTGTCGTGGCCACGCTCCAGCCGCAGTGGCTGAACCGCCCGTCGGCGGCAGGCCTGGCCGTCATCGAGGCACCGGTCGCAGCCGGCGCCCCCGGGGCTGCGCCCGCCGGCAGTTTTGCCGCTGCCGCCAAGGCCGCCTCGGCCGCCGTGGTCAGCATCAACACCAGCAAGGCCGCAGCGCGCAACCCGAACATGAACGACCCCTGGTTCAGGTTCTTCTTTGGCGACCAGGGCGGGCAAAACGAGCCCCAGGTGGGACTCGGCAGCGGCGTCATCGTCAGCCCGAATGGTTATATCCTGACCAACAACCATGTGGTCGAAGGTGCAGACGACATCGAGGTCATCCTCAACGACACACGCAAGGCCAAGGCCAAGGTCATAGGCACCGACCCAGACACCGATCTGGCCATCCTGAAAGTCGAACTCGACAAGCTGCCGGTCATTGTGCTGGGCAGCTCGGACACGCTGCAGGTGGGCGACGCGGTGCTGGCCATTGGCAACCCGTTTGGTGTCGGCCAGACCGTGACCAGCGGCATTGTCAGCGCGCTGGGGCGCAACCAGCTGGGCATCAACACCTTCGAGAACTTCATCCAGACCGACGCCGCGATCAACCCCGGCAATTCGGGCGGCGCACTGGTGGACACGCAGGGCCGGCTGCTGGGCATCAACACGGCGATTTATTCGCGCTCGGGCGGCTCCATGGGCATTGGTTTTGCCATTCCGGTGTCCACCGGCAAGCAGGTGCTCGAAAGCATTGTGAAAGACGGTCAGGTCACGCGCGGCTGGATAGGCGTGGAGCCCCAGGATTTGAGCCCCGAGGTGGCCGAAGCTTTTGGCATCAGGCCAGAGGCGGTGAAGGCCGGCGGCGTGATTCTGACCGGGGTGCTGCAAAACGGCCCTGCGGCCCAGGCCGGCATTGTGCCGGGCGACGTGATCACCGATGTGGCCGGCAAGCCGGTGCGCACCGTGACCGAGCTGCTCAGCGCAGTCGCCGGCCTGAAACCCGGTGCACCCGCACCGCTGGGTGTGCTGCGCAAGGACAAAAAGACCGAAATCTCGGTGGTGCCGGGTACCCGTCAGCGCCCGAAAATCCAGCGCTGAAACCGCCCAGGCCGCACAACTTGCCCCATCTGCTATTTTTTTAATAGCTGCCTGTGCAGACCCGCCAAGGGCTGAAGGCCGATTTCACTTCAGGGTTTGGCGGCTTCGGTGTCGTCCGGCGCCTGCGTGTGTTTGATGAAGAGCTGCGCCGCCCAGATGCCCACCTCGTAGAGGATACACATCGGAATCGCCAGCGCCAGCTGCGACACCACGTCCGGCGGCGTCACGATGGCGGCGATCACAAAGGCCAGCACAATGAAGTAGCCGCGAAAGTTCTTGAGTTTCTCGATACTCACAATGTTCATGCGCGCCAGCACCACCACCGCAATCGGCACCTCAAACGCCATGCCAAAAGCCAGAAACATGCTCAGCACAAAACCGAGGTAGGCCTCGATGTCGGGCGCCGCCACAATCGATTTGGGCGCAAAACTCTGGATGAATTTGAAGACCTGGCCGAAGACAAAGAAGTAACAAAACGCCACGCCGACAAAAAACAGCAGCGTGCTCGACACCACCAGCGGCATCACCAGCTTTTTTTCATGCGTGTACAGGCCGGGCGCAACAAAGGCCCAGACCTGGTACAGCACCACCGGCAAGGCCAGCAGGAAGGCGGCCATCAGCAAAATTTTCAAAGGCACGAGAAACGGCGAGATCACCGAGGTGGCAATCAGCGATGCGCCTTTGGGCAGGGTTTCGACCAGCGGCGCGGCCAGCAGATCAAACAGCAGGGCCGGTCCGGGGTAAATGGCCAGCAGGGCAGCGGCGATGGCGATGGCAATCACCACCCGTATCATCCGGTCGCGCAGCTCCAGCAGGTGCTGCACAAAAGGCTGCTCGGTGCCCGCGAGTTCGTCGGGTTTGTCGGTGTTGGGATCGCTCATGAAGAAGGTGTGCGCGGAGTAAGGCGCGCCGTAGTGCGCGGGAAATGGGGAAAATCAGGAGCCAGGGCTGGAGGATGATCGTGGACGGGGCCGAAACCGCGCCACCCGTGCCGCACCCGACAAGGCCTTGGTGCGCACACCGGAGCGCGCCTTGAACCATTGCGGTGTGGCGCCCTGCTTGAGGCGGAAGTTCTTTTTCGGGTGTTTGTATTCGGGAAAGCTGATCATGCCGGGCAGCTCTTCACCCGAGGCCGTGCCCGTGGTTTCCGCCCAGGATTTTTCAAAGTCGCTGGCATTGGTCTGAATGGAATTTTCGACATCCCGGGCCGCACCTTCCACCGACTCTTTCATCTTCTTGAGCTCGTCGAGCTCCATCGAGCGGCTGACCTCCTGCTTGACATCGGCCACATAACGCTGCGCCTTGCCCAGCAAGGTACCTATGGTGCGCGCCAGACGCGGCAGTTTTTCCGGGCCGATGACAATCAGCGCGACTGCGCCTATCAGCGCCATTTTGGACAGGCCGATGTCGATCACGGCAGCTCAGACCGGTAAGGCGTCAGCAAAACAGGAATGCCCCATCAGGACTTCTGCTTGGCTTCGACGTCAATCGTGGTTTTGTCGGCGGTCTGCCCATGGCTGACCTGGCCGGCGGGCGCAGCGGCAGCGGCTTTTTCTTCGTCGGTCTTGCCGCCGTCCTTCATGCCGTCCTTGAAGCCCTTGACGGCGCCGCCCAGGTCGCCACCCATGTTGCGCAGTTTTTTGGTGCCGAACACCATCACCACAATCAACAAGACAATCAACCAGTGCCAAATGGAAAATGAACCCATGTTTCTCTCCTAATCAGTAATTGCGAACGTGCACAAGATTACGCCCATTCTAAAGGCCTCGCGCCCGGCTACGCCCGAATAGCCCTGCACAAACCGCACGGCTTCATCTGGTGTGCGGTGCCGGAGCTGCAAGTGGGGATTTACCCTGCGAACAAACGGCCGGATCTTTTGCGTCAACCCGGCCGCGTGGGGACTAACCCTTGATCCAGGGCCGCGGACCACCCATGACATGCAGGTGCAGATGCTGCACCTCCTGGCCACCCTCGGCGCCGGTGTTGAGCACCATGCGAAACCCCCCGTGCGGATAAGGGTTGCAACCCTGCTCGAGCGCCAGTTGCGGGGCCAGCACCATCATGCGGCCCAGCAGGGCGGTGTGTTCGGCGCCAACCTGGGCCATGGAAGCGATATGCACCCTGGGAATCATCAGGAAGTGCACCGGCGCCCAGGGGTGAATGTCGTGGAAGGCAAATATGCCGTCGTCTTCATACACCTTGCGGCTGGGAATCTGGCCGGCGGCGATTTTGCAGAACAGGCAGTTGTCGGGGTGATGGATGCTGGGCTGGCTCATGCTTGCAGAAGTTCAAACAGGGTTAAGTCCGGGGGCTGTCACAGGCCCGCCGAAGACCGGGCGAAACGGTGGCTGTTGAAACGCATCCAGCCGCGCACGCAACGGTACAGATACCAGAGCCAGACGATGCCATAGGCGATGAAGCCGGGCAAAACAAGCAGCAGCCACAAAGGCGACAGCAGCACCAGCCACATCAGCGTCCACCAGAAGGTCTGGATCATGTAGTTGTGGTGGTCCACGTACAGGGAATCGGACTCCTCGGCACGGCGAATGTAGTTGATGATGAGCGCAATGACTGCAAAAACGCCGCCGCTGAACCAGGCCAGCGTATGCAGGCCGTACAGCACATGCATGACGACGCGGTCATTCGGGTTTTTGGAATCAAATTCGGCCAGATCGGTTTCACTCATGCTCAGGGCTCCTTGCAGTGGGCGCTATTTTTCGGCGGCTTCACGGTCCTGCGCCTTGCGCAGGGCTTTTTCTTCGATGCCGCTGGTACCTTCGCGGCGCTCCAGTTCGGCAATCACATCGGCCGGCGACAGATCGTAATGTGCCAGCGCAATCAGGCTGTGAAACCACAAATCGGCGACCTCACCCACCAGTCTGGCGCTGAGCTCCGGCGTCCGGCCACCATGGTCGATGTCTTTGGCCGCCATGACGGTTTCGGTGGCTTCCTCGCCGATTTTTTTCAAAAAAGCGTCCGGGCCCTGGTGCAGCAGGCGCGCGACATAACTGGTCTGCGCGTCGCCGCCACTGGCCGGCTTGCGGCTTTCGATGATCAGCGCCAGGCGCTGCAGGGAGTCGTTGGAAGTCATGGCTGTTGTTTATAGATGTTTTTCGGGTCTTTGAGGACAGGCTCGGTCACCAGCCACTGGCCGTCTTTGTAAAGACTGAAAAAACAGCTGTGCCGGCCGGTGTGGCAGGCGATCCCCGGATCATGGCCCAGTTGCGTGACCCTGAGGAGAATCACGTCATTGTCACAGTCCAGCCGGATCTCATGCACGGTCTGCAAGTGGCCGGACTCTTCACCTTTGTGCCACAGTCGCCCGCGTGAACGGCTGAAATACACCGCCTGACCGAGCTCTGCGGTTTTCTGCAGCGCCTCGCGGTTCATCCAGGCAAACATCAGCACGTCGCCACTGGAGGCCTCCTGCGTGATCACCGGGATCAGGCCCTTGTCGTCCCATTGGATGTCGTCTAGCCATTTCATGGTGTCTATTGTCCGGGATTTGGGCGCGGTCACAGAAGCTCTTAAAACCAGGGGCATCGCGGAACCGGCTTTGCCGGGCCGCAGATGCCGCCCCAGCAGAGGGGGGAAGGCGCTACACGCAGTGAGCGTCCGACGGGGGTTGCGTCAAATCCTGACCGGAATGCCGCGCGCGGCCATGTGGGCCTTGGCCTGCTGCACCGTGTACTCGCCGTAGTGAAAAATACTGGCGGCCAGCACCGCATCGGCGCCGCCGATCTGTATGCCGTCGGCCAGGTGGTCGAGGTTGCCGACGCCGCCCGAGGCGATCACCGGCACACTGACCGCGTCGCTGACGGCGCGGGTCAGCGCCAGGTCAAAGCCGGACTTGGTGCCGTCGCGGTCCATGCTGGTCAGCAAAATCTCGCCTGCGCCGCGCTGCGCCATCTCGCTGGCCCAGGCGACTGCATCCAGCCCGGTGTTTTTGCGCCCGCCATGGCTGTACACATCCCAGCCGGGGCCGCGCCTGAGCGCTTCTTCGTCCGAGCGGCGTTTGGCGTCTATCGCCACCACAATACATTGCGCGCCGTATTTGGCCGAGGCGTCCGCTATCACCTGGGGATTGGCCAGTGCGGCCGAGTTGAAGCTGGTCTTGTCGGCCCCGGCATTGAGCAGGCGCCGCACGTCTTCGACGGTGCGCACACCGCCGCCCACCGTCAGCGGAATAAACACCTGCGAGGCCACGGCTTCGATGATGTGCAGGATCAGGTCGCGGTCGTCGCTGGTGGCGGTGATGTCCAGGAACGTCAGCTCGTCGGCGCCCTGCTCGTTGTAACGCGCGGCGATTTCGACCGGATCCCCGGCGTCGCGCAGCTCGACAAAGTTGACGCCCTTGACGACACGGCCGCCGGTGACATCAAGACAGGGAATGATTCTTTTCGCGAGCATGGATTTAGGTAGCAGAGTAGCGGACTTGAGAGAGGTTGCCAGAAATTCGATTATCGGGATGCAGGGCAAGGCGCACGGCGCGCAGGAACCGGAATGCACTTCGGTGCATGAGGATTTCGAGCACCGCGCAACGCAGCCATGCGCCCGAGAATCGGATTTATGGGAATCTCTAGCCGTTGAGCTCGTCGGCGCGGGCTTGCGCAGCAGCGAAATCAAGATCGCCGCTGTAAATCGAACGGCCGCAAATCACGCCTTCGACGCCTTCCTCTTCCACCGCGCACAACGCGTCGATGTCGGCCATGTTGGACAAGCCGCCGGAGGCGATCACGGGGATGGTCAGCGCCTGGGCCAGCTTGACCGTGGCTTCGATGTTGATGCCGCTGAGCATGCCGTCGCGGCCTATGTCGGTGTAGATGATGGATTCGACGCCGTAGTCCTGGAACTTCTTGCCGAGGTCCACCACCTCGTGACCGGTCATCTTGCTCCAGCCGTCGGTCGCGACCTTGCCGTCCTTGGCGTCCAGGCCGACGATGATGTGGCCGCCAAAGGCGGTGCAGGCGTCCTGCAGAAAGCCGGGGTTTTTCACGGCCGCCGTGCCGATGATCACGTAACGCAGGCCGGAATCGAGGTAACGCTCAATGGTGTCCAGGTCGCGGATGCCGCCGCCCAGCTGCACGTCGATTTCACTGCCGACTTCGGCCAGGATTTTGCGGATCGCGGCCTCGTTTTTGGGTTTGCCGGCAAAGGCACCGTTCAAATCCACCAGATGCAGGCGGCGCGCGCCCTTGTCCACCCAGTTGCGCGCCATGGCGGCCGGGTCTTCGCTGAAGATGGTGGACTGGTCCATGTCGCCCTGTTTGAGGCGCACGCAATGGCCGTCTTTCAAGTCAATCGCGGGGATAAGTAACATGGGCGGTGGGCAGAAGCAGTGAAGTGGATGGAGGTGGCACTGGCCGGCAGCGCAGGGTCAGGGGTTCCAGTGCAAAAAGTTGCGGTACAGGGCCAGCCCGTGTTCGGCACTTTTTTCGGGGTGAAACTGCGTGGCGAAAATATTATCGCGCGCAAGCGCTGCGGTAAAGCGTGCGCCGTAGTCGGTCTCGCCCGCAGTGTGGCGCGCATCCGACGGGCGGGCATAAAAGCTGTGCACAAAATAGAAGTAAGCGCCATCCGGCACACCCGCCCACACCGGGTGCACCGGCGCCGTCTGGTAAACCTGATTCCAGCCCATCTGCGGCACCTTGTAACGGCTGCCGTCGGGCTGGAGCTTGCCGGCCAGGTCAAACTTGAGCACCTCACCCGGTATCAGCCCCAGGCCGCGTGTGCCCTCGGCACCCCGGCCTTCCGTGCTGTGGTCCAGCAACATCTGCATGCCCACACAAACGCCGAACAGCGGTTTGGTGGCAGCCGCATGCAACACCGCCTCCAGCATGCCGGAGGCCTGCAGCTCGTGCATGCAGTCGGCAATCCCGCCCTGTCCGGGCAACACGACGCGGTCGGCGTCGCGCACCTGCCGGGCGCTGGAGGTGACGACCACCTCGAAACCGCTGTTGGCCGCGACATGCTGGACGCCTTGCGACACCGAGCGCAGATTGCCCATGCCGTAGT
The DNA here is from genome assembly GCA_943371375.1 of Asaia bogorensis. Classification (GTDB taxonomy): domain Bacteria; phylum Pseudomonadota; class Gammaproteobacteria; order Burkholderiales; family Burkholderiaceae_C; genus Polaromonas. The sequence continues at coordinate 123,292 of CALRUM020000005.1, read as the reverse complement.
CGACCACCGCGACTGTTTTGAGTGTTCCCATCAGGATAGAAATTCGCTATGTTTTTTATAGCTGCTTTCGCCCGTGCAGCAAGGGCTGGAGACCAAAAACATGCTTGATTTTGCTACAGCGAGCCCTTGGTCGAGGGAATCACGCCAGCGGCGCGCGGGTCGATCTCCAGCGCCATGCGCAAGGCGCGGGCAAAGGCCTTGAACACGGTTTCGGCCTGGTGATGCGCGTTGTCGCCCTTGAGGTTGTCAATGTGCAGGGTGACAAAAGCGTGGTTCACAAAGCCCTGGAAGAACTCGTAAGCCAGCTGGCTGTCGAAGCCGCCAATCATGCCGCTCTTGAAAGGCACGTGCATGTCGAGACCGGGGCGGCCGGAAAAATCAACCACCACGCGCGACAGCGCCTCGTCCAGCGGCACATAGGCGTGGCCGTAACGACGCAGGCCTTTTTTGTCACCGACCGCCTGCGCCACCGCCTGGCCCAGGGTGATGCCCACGTCTTCCACCGTGTGGTGGCCGTCGATGTGCAGGTCGCCCTTGGCCTGGATATCGAGGTCAATCAGGCCATGGCGGGCAATCTGGTCCAGCATGTGGTCGAAAAAGCCGATGCCGGTGGACAGGCTGGCCTTGCCGGTACCGTCGAGGTTGAGCTTGACAGTGATCTGGGTCTCGGCCGTGTTGCGCGAAACCTCGGCGGTTCTCGGGGCAAGCGGCGCCATGGCAGTGGGGGTGGTCATAGGGATTCTTTAAGGGCTGCCAGCATAAGCGCATTTTCGTCGACGGTGCCGACGGTCAGGCGCAGGCAATTGGCCAGCAATGGGTGCATTTTAGAAACGTTTTTGACCAGAACCTTGCGTGCGCGCATGCCTTCGAAGGTTTTGGCCGCATCGGGCACGCGCAGCAGAATCATGTTGGCGTCGCTTTTCCAGACCCTGGTAGCCGGCAGGGCCTGCAAGGCTGCAAAAACAACAGCGCGCTGGGCCCGCAACTCCCGGGCCTGTTCCGCAAAAACATCCGCGTGCTCGAGCGCAAACAGCGCACATTCGTAATTGAGCACACTGATGTTGTAGGGCGGGCGCACTTTGTCGATTTCGGCAATCAGCGCCCGGGGACCCATCATGTAGCCGATACGCACACCGGCCAGGCCAAACTTGCTCATGGTGCGCATCAGCAGCACATGGCTGTGCCGGGCGATGCGGGCTATGTAACTTTTGCTCGAAAACGGCTGGTAAGCCTCGTCCATCACCACCAGACCGGGCGCCGCCTGAATAATTTTCTCGATCACCGCGTCGTCCCACAAATTGGCGGTCGGGTTGTTCGGGTAAGCGATGTAAATGATGGAGGGCTGGTGCTCGGCAATCGCAGCCAGCATGGCGGCCTCGTCGAGTTCAAAGTCAGCCGTCAGGGGCACACCGATGAACTTCAGGCCCTGCAGCTGCGCGCTCATGCCGTACATCACAAAACCGGGCAGCGGCGCGAGGATGGAGGCACCCGGGACATCACAAGCCATGGCGAGCAGCGAAATCAGCTCGTCCGAACCGTTGCCCAGCATGATGTCAAAGCCTTCGGGCATCTGCGCGTGATCGGCCAGTGCCCTGCGCAAGTCGTTGACGCGGTCATCGGGGTAGCGGTTCAGCGCCAGTGCGCCCAGGCGCTGGCCCAGATGCGCCTGCAGCGCGGCGGGCAGGCGGTGCGGGTTTTCCATCGCATCGAGCTTGACCATGCCGACGGAGTCCTGGATCGCGTAGGCATGCATGGACTGCACGTCCTGCCTGATCAGCTTTTTGAGATCGACCCGTTGGCTTGTGCTCATTTTTTCATTCTCATTTCAGCGGCTTGGGCATGGGCCTGCAAGCCTTCGCCGTAAGCCAGTTCAGCGGCAATTTTGCCCAGGGTTTGCGCACCGGCTGCGCTGACCTCGATGAGGCTGCTGCGTTTCTGGAAATCGTACACACCCAGCGGGCTGGAGAAACGCGCGGTGCCGCTGGTGGGCAACACATGGTTCGGGCCGGCGCAGTAGTCGCCCAGCGATTCGCTGGTGTAAGCACCGAGAAATATCGCGCCAGCGTGTTTGAGCAGCGGCTCCCACCTGTGCGGGTCGCGGCTGGAGACTTCCAGGTGTTCGGGCGCAATCCGGTTGCTGATGGCGCAGGCTTCTTCCATGCTGCGGGTCTGGATCAACGCGCCGCGGCCAGTCAGTGATTTGGCGATGATTTCCGCACGTGGCATGCCGGGCAGCAAGCGGTCAATCGCCGCCTGAACTTCGGCTATGTAGGCCGCGTCCGGGCACAACAAAATGCTTTGCGCGAGTTCGTCATGTTCAGCCTGGCTGAACAAATCCATGGCCACCCAGTCGGCCGGCGTGCTGCCATCGGCCAGCACCAGGATTTCGCTGGGGCCGGCAATCATGTCGATGCCGACAGTTCCGAAAACCCGGCGCTTGGCGGCGGCCACATAGGCATTGCCGGGACCGGTGATCTTGTCCACCGCGGGAATCGTGGCCGTGCCGTAGGCCAGCGCTGCCACCGCCTGCGCGCCGCCTATGGTGAAAGCCCTGGAAACACCGGCCACCCAGGCAGCAGCCAGCACCAGCACATTGCGCTCACTCTGGCTGGACGCGGCCTGCTCACCCGTCCCGCCGGTGGCCACACTGCCGCGCACGGGGGTGGGCACCACCATGATGATCTCGCCGACCCCGGCCACATGCGCCGGGATCGCGTTCATGAGCAGGCTGGACGGGTAAGCCGCCTTGCCGCCCGGCACATAAATGCCGACCCGGTCCAGCGGCGTGACTTTTTGGCCCAGCAAGCTGCCGTCTTCGTCGCGGTAACTCCAGCTTTCACCCGAGGCCTTTTTTTGCGCCTCGTGGTAGCTGCGAATACGCGCGGCGGCGGCCTGCAGGGCCTCACGCTGTGCGGACGGGATCGCATCAAACGCAGCCTTGAAATCGGCCTGCGTCAATTCAAGGCCGGCCACGCTGGCTGCCGACAAGCCGTCGAAACGGGCGGTGTACTCGAGCACCGCCGCGTCGCCGCGTTGCTTCACATCGGCCAGGATGTCGGCCACCCGCCGCTCGATGGCCGCATCGGCATCCGCCGACCAGTGCAGCCTGGCCTTGAATTGAGCCTCAAATGTGCTGTCAGCCGTTGACAGTCGCGCGGGAGCAGCTACTGAATTCATAGCAATCTCAGGTGACGGGTTTGGCGATGGCCGACGCAAAAGCGTCAATGATGGCGCGTATCGGTGCCTGCTTGAGCTTGAGCGCGACCTGGTTGACCACCAGGTGAGAGCTGATGTCCATGATGCGCTCGACCTCGACCAGATGATTCGCCTTGAGCGTGTTGCCGCTGCTGACCAGGTCCACAATCGCGTCGGCCAGGCCGGTCAGCGGCGCCAGCTCCATGCTGCCGTAGAGTTTGATCAGGTCCACATGCACACCCTTGGTGGCAAAAAAATCGCGCGCGATGCTGACAAATTTGGTCGCCACCTTCAGGCGTGAGCCCTGCCTGACCGCGGCTTCATAGTCAAAACCGGCACGCACTGCCACACTCATGCGGCATTTGGCGATCTGCAGGTCCAGCGGCTGGTACAGGCCCTGGCCGCCGTGTTCGATCAACGTGTCCTTGCCGGTCACGCCAATGTCGGCGCCGCCGTATTGCACATAGGTCGGCACATCCGTGGCGCGCACCAGCACCACCCGCACATCAGCGCGGTTGGTGCCCAAAATCAGCTTGCGGGATTTTTCGGAATCGTCCAGCACTTCAATGCCGGCGGCTTTGAGCAGCGGCAGGGTCTCGTCGAAAATCCGTCCCTTGGACAGTGCGAGCGTGATCATGACTTGATTCTCTCGATGTCCGCGCCTATGCCGCGCAGCTTGGCTTCCATCTGGTCGTAACCGCGGTCCAGGTGGTAAATGCGGTCTATCAGCGTTTCGCCTTCGGCCACCAGGCCGGCGATCACCAGGCTGGCCGAGGCGCGCAAATCGGTCGCCATCACGGTGGCGCCCGAGAGTTTTTCCACCCCTTCGATGACCGCAAACTTGCCGTCGATCTCGATTTTTGCACCGAGGCGCACCATCTCGTTGACGTGCATGAAGCGGTTCTCGAAAATCGTTTCCGTGACCTTGGCTGAACCTTCGGCAATCGCGTTGAGCGCCATGAACTGGGCCTGCATGTCGGTCGGGAAGCCCGGGTATTCGGTGGTGCGAAACGATTGTGCCTGCATGCGGCCCGAGGCCTGGATGCGGATAAAACCATCCCCTGGCGTGATGATGGCACCGGCGGCGCGCAGCAGGTCTATCACGGCATCGAGGTGATCGGCCCGGCCGTGGCGCAGCACCACGTCGCCGCCAGTGGCTGCCACCGCGCACAGGAAAGTGCCGGTCTCGATCCGGTCAGCCACCACCTGGTGTGTGCAGCCGTGCAGGCGCTGCACGCCCTCGATACGTATCCGGCTGCTACCGTGACCCTCGATTTTTGCGCCCATCTTGATCAGCATTTCGGCCAGGTCGCCAATCTCGGGCTCCTGCGCGGCGTTTTCAAGAATGGTTTCACCCTCGGCCAGGCTGGCGGCCATCAGGAAGTTTTCAGTGCCGGTCACGGTCACCATGTCGGTCCTGATGCTGCAGCCCTTGAGCCGTTTTTGTCCGGCAGGCAGTTTGGCAATCATGTAGCCGTGTTCCACCACAATCTCGGCGCCCATGGCCTGCATGCCCTTGATGTGCTGGTCCACCGGGCGCGAGCCGATGGCGCAACCGCCGGGCAGCGACACCGTGGCTTCGCCAAAACGCGCCAGCAGGGGGCCCAGCGCGAGCACCGAGGCGCGCATGGTCTTGACCAGCTCGTAGGGCGCTTCCGGCGAGCTCAGCGCCCCGGCATCGATGCTGACGCTGCCAGTCGCAGCGTCCGTGCGCTCGGCGCTGACGCCCATGTTGCGTATCAGCTTGAGCATGGTCGCCACATCCTGCAAACGCGGCACATTTTGCAGCGTCACCGTGTCGGCGGTCAGCAGCGTCGCGCAGAGCTCCGGCAGCGCGGCGTTTTTTGCACCCGAGATATCGACGGTGCCGGCCAGCGTTCGTCCGCCCCTGATGAGTAATTTGTCCATGGCGCTTGTTTATTCTTCCGCGTTGCTGCTTGCCCATTCGGCGGGCGTGTAGGTTTTCATCGACAGGGCATGCACTTCGTCGGTCTGCATGCGCGCACCCAGTGTGGCGTACACACGCTGGTGCCGCTGGATCAGGCGCTGGCCGGCAAAGGCGCTGGACACGATGGTGGCATACCAGTGGCGCCCGTCGCCGCTGACGTCCAGGTGTTCACAGGGCAGGCCGGCCGCAATAATGGTTTGGAGTTCTTCGCTGGTCATGTTTATCGATCAGATTCTGAAAAAGTTGGGCTCACGCAGGCTGCATTATTCAAGCAGGGGCCGCAGATCCGGCTTGGCCGGTCTGCAGGCGCAGCGCCCCCTCGGGGGGCAGAGAGCGACACGGAGTGCGCGAACGTGGGGGCCATATATCTAGTGCCTGATTTTGTAGCCAATACGCAGCAGATTGACGGCGACAGCGCTGACAACCAGCAAAGAGCTGCCCACGACGGCCAGGCTGATCCAGGGCGACACGTCGCTGACGCCGAAAAAGCCGTAGCGAAAGCCATCGATCATGTAGAAAAACGGGTTCAGGTGGCTGATGGTCTGCCAGAACGGCGGCAGGGAATGGATGGAGTAAAACACGCCGCTCAGAAACGTCATGGGCATGATGACAAAATTCTGGAACACGGCCAGCTGGTCAAATTTTTCCGACCACAGCCCGGCAATCAGACCCAGCGCGCCCAGCAGCGCCGCACCCAGCAGCGCAAACAGCACAATCCACAGCGGCGCGACAAAACCCGGCTGGCCAAAATAGACCGTCACCACAAACACGCCCAGGCCAACCGCCAGGCCGCGCACAATCGACGAGCCGACATAGGCAAAAAACCAGTGCCAGTGCGACAGGGGGCTGAGCAACACAAACACCAGGCTGCCCATGATCTTGCTCTGAATCAGTGACGACGAGCTGTTGGCAAAGGCGTTTTGCAGCACACTCATCATGACCAGACCCGGCACCAGAAAAGCCGTGTAGCTGACGCTGCCGTAGACCTTGACCTGATCCTGCAGCACATGGCCAAAAATCAGCATGTACATGACGGCCGTGAGAATGGGCGCGCCCACGGTCTGGAAACCGACTTTCCAGAAGCGTAAAACTTCCTTGTAGAACAGGGTTTGCCAGCCGGTCATGCCGTCACCCCGATTTTTTCCGCCATCACTTCCAGGAATACGTCTTCCAGATCGGCCTTGCGGATCTCCACATCTTCAGCCACCAGTCCGGCCTCACGGATGGCGCTCAGGTAGTGCTCGATCTCGTGCGCGTTGTGCGCCGGCAATTGCACAATGCGGCCGGTGATGCGCGCCTTGTCGGCCAGCGCCCTGGGCAGTTCGCTGTCGATCTTGAAACGCAGCACGTTCGAAGATGCCGCCTTGAGCAGCTCGGAGGTCTGCGCCAGCGCCACCACACGCCCCTGCTTGAGCATGGCGATGCGGCTGCACAGGGCTTCGGCTTCCTCCAGGTAGTGGGTGGTCAGCAGCACCGTGCTGCCCTGCTTGTTGAGTCTGGCGATGAATTGCCACAGGGTCTGGCGCAGTTCCACATCCACCCCGGCGGTGGGCTCGTCGAGCACGATGACCCTGGGTTTGTGCACCAGCGCCTGCGCCACCAGCATGCGGCGCTTCATGCCGCCCGAGAGCTGGCGCATGTTCGCGTGGGCCTTGTCGGTCAGCCCCAGACTGGCCAGCAGTTCATCAATCCAGTCGTCGTTGTTTTTGACGCCGAAATAGCCGGACTGGATGCGCAGCGCCTCGCGTACCGTGAAAAAGGGGTCAAACACCAGCTCTTGCGGCACGATGCCGAGCAGGCGCCTGGCATCGGCATAGTCGGTCACCACATCGCGGCCGTGCACCAGCACCCGGCCGCTGCTGGCCCGCGAAAGCCCCGCCAGAATGCTGATGAGGGAGGTTTTTCCGGCACCGTTGGGTCCCAGCAAGCCAAAAAACTCACCTTGCCGGATATCAAAACTGACGGTGTCCAGCGCCCGCACACCGGGACCGGTCTGGCTTCGAGTCGATGGGTAGGTTTTGGAGACGGACTGGAATGAGATGGCTGGCATGAGCCGGCTATTTTACGGGCTCAGGGCTGCAGCAGTGGCCGCCCCGACACAAGGACTTGTGCAGCGCTGGCCTGGGCGCCTCAGTTTGCGCCGGCGCTTGCAGCGGGAATCAGTTCAGCCACACCATAAAGAAGGGCCAGCTCACGCAGGCGCTGCGGCGCGGACTGCACTGAAAACGCCTTGCCGGCCGCTTGCGCCTGCCGGCGGCATTCGAGCAAAAGCGCCAGCGCGGACGAGTCAAATTGCCGCAATGCGGCTGCGTCAACCACCACTTCAGCCGCCTGCGCCAGCAGTTGCGGCTTGAGCCCGCCGGCAAAAGCAGCAGCTTCTGCGTGTGTCAGCACGGCCGGCAGCGTCAGAGCGGTCGCCATGCCGCTCAGGACTTGGACGCGCCTGCGTTGGACTTGTTGCGCTGCGCCAGGGCGCCGATCAGGCCATCCACCCCTTTGGCCGAAATTTCCTGCGCAAACTGGGTGCGGTAGTTTTCCACCAGCCAGATGCCGAGAACATTCAGGTCGTAAATCTTCCAGCCGGAGGAGGTTTTTTCCATGCGGTAATCGAGCTGGATAGGGTCACCACGACCGATGATTTCAGTGCGTACCTGGACTTCGGTGTCGGCAGCGGCTGCGCGCAGGGGCTTGACGCTGACCGTCTGGTCCTTCACCTGGGACAGTGCGCCAGAGTAAGTGCGCACCAACAGGGTTTTGAACTCGTCCTGGAGGCGTTTTTGCTGCTCGGGGGTGGCTTGCCGCCAGTTCCGGCCAACGGCAGCGGCCGTCATGCGCGTGAAATTGACATGGGGCATGACCTTGCTATCCACCAAAGCGATGATTTTCCCGACGTCGCCGCCCTGAATCGCCTTGTCCGACTTGATGCTGTCGAGCACCTCGGTGGAGGTGCGTTTGATCAGGGCATCCGGCGCCTCATCGGAGGCACGGGCAAGCGGGGCTGCCGCCAGCAGGGCCAAGGCCAGCGAAGCGCCGGCAAAATGACTGAAAATTCGACGGTTCATTGTTTTTCCTTCATATCGCCATGAGTATCTGCCGGGCCGGGGAATTCCGCAGCTGGTCAGGCAAGACTCAGGCCATGTGCTTGATTGGACTGTATCGGGTCCCCATGGTTCATGCGCTTTGGGTGAAGTTCTGGCCCGGCTTGTAAGTGTTCTTTACCTGGCACGGGCAGGTGCGGCCTTTTCCGGCAGGTCATAACGCTCTTCGGGATCGCCGTTGGTCTCCAGCACGGCGCCACGGCGCTGCAGGTAGGCATCGCGTGTGAAAGCGTATTTGTCAAGCGCCGCCTGGTCCAGCACATCACCGGCACGCAGCAGGTTGGCGCGCAAGTCCACCGCACGCAGCACATACAGCGAGTTGCGGGTGGCGACATTGTCCAGCTGCATCACCAGATCGCCCTGGGAGTCAACCACCAAAGCGGCCGTATCACGCACCGTGGACGGCCCCAGCACCGGCAGAACCAGGTAAGGGCCGGTGGCGACACCCCAGCGCCCCAGCGTTTTGCCGAAGTCCTCGCGATGCCGCTCTACCCCCATGACAGTGGCCCAATCCAGGACGCCGCCCAGCCCGATCAGCGTATTCACGCCGACCCGCACGAAGCTGTCTGCAGCCGCCTGCGGCCTGGCTTGCAGCACATTGTTCACAAAAGACCAGACATCCGACAAATTACCGAAAAAGTTGCTGACGCCGGTGCGCACCGGGGAAGGCACCGCACCCTGATACGCCTGCGCAACCGGCTTGATGAGCGCTTCGTCAAGCCCGTCGTTGAAGCGCGTCACGCTGCGGTTGAAGGGTTCAAAGGGATCGCGCGGGTTGGGTCCGGTGGCGCAGCCCTGGAGCAGGGCCAGAACCAGTAAACCGGCCAGCAGGCCGCAGGTTTTCATCGTGAATCGTGTTTTCATTTTTTATCGCTATTCCCTGGTGGCGCCGCAGTCGATGAACTGCTGTCCGCCGCTTTGCTGTACAAAAATTGGCTGATCAGACTCTCCAGTACAACTGCCGACTGGGTCTGCTTGACCACATCGCCAGCAGCCAGATTTTTCTCGTCAGCTCCCGCTTCCACACCGATGTACTGCTCGCCCAGCAAGCCACTGGTGAGGATTTTCAGTGAGCTGTCTTTGGGGAAGACATACCGGCTTTCCATGGCCAGAGTAACACTTGCTTGGTAGTATTTGTCATCAAATGTAATATTTTCGACTCTACCGACAATTACTCCCGCACTTTTTACCGCAGCACGTGGTTTTAAACCGCCAATGTTGTCAAATTTTGCGACAACAGCGTAAGACTTGTCGAAGTTCAGGGTCAGCAGATTGGCCGATTTCAGCGCCAAAAACAGGATGGCCGCAGCGCCAATCACTACAAACAGGCCAACCCACAGGTCGTTTTTGGAGCGTTGCATCAGGGGTTTCTTTCGGTGACACCGTCGCGGCTTGTGTCGGACGGTGCGGGTAAGTTGAATTTTCGCATTGAACTGAAGAAACGGTATGGTGACAAAAATCACACGCTGAACATCAAGGCGGTCAGGACAAAGTCCAGCCCCAGAACCGCCAGCGAGGCCAGTACCACCGTGCGGGTGGTGGCGCGCGAAACGCCTTCCGGGGTGGGCTGTGCCTCATACCCCTGGAAAATCGCGACAAATGTCACCGTCAGGCCGAAAACCAGGCTTTTCACCATGCCATTTCCCACATCGCGCCAGACGTCCACCCCGGACTGCATCTGGCTCCAGAAAGCCCCGGCATCCACACCTATCATCAGCACACCGACCACCCAGCCGCCGAGAATGCCGACCGCGCTGAACACTGCAGCCAGCAGCGGCATCGCGATCACACCGCCCCAAAAACGCGGCGCCAGTACGCGGCGCACCGGGTCCACCGCCATCATCTCCATGGCCGACAGCTGCTCGCCGGCTTTCATCAAGCCGATTTCAGCCGTCAGGGAGGTGCCGGCCCGGCCCGCGAACAGCAGGGCGGTCACCACCGGCCCGAGCTCACGCACCAGGCTGAGCGCCACCAGCAAACCCAGCGCCTCTGAGGAGCCGTAACGCTGCAAAGCGTAATAACTCTGCAAACCGAGCACAAAACCCACAAACAGGCCCGACACGGTGATGATGGCGAGCGAGTAGTTGCCAAGAAAGAAAATCTGGTCGCGAATCAGGCCAAAGCGGGCGAACACCGGCCCGGTCAGGGCCAGCAGGCGCGCCAGCAGCCGGGCCGCGTAGCCCAGCTCGGCCAGCTTGATGCGGGTGCCGTAACCGAGCTCGGCGACTGGCGCCAGAAACGTGGATTTGCTCATGGACGTTTGCCCCTGCCGCCTGCCGCCCGTGCGCTGAAATCGTCCAGCACACTGGGACCGGGGTAGTGAAACTGGACCGGGCCTTCTGCCAGTGCATTGACAAACTGGTGCACCAGCGGGTCGCTCGAGTGGCGCACCTCCTCGGGCGTGCCCTGCGCAGCGATACCGCCATTGGCCAGGATGATGACCTTGTCGGCGATCCGGAAGGTGTCCTCCAGATCGTGTGACACCACAATGCTGGTGATGCCCAGCGCGTCATTGAGCTGGCGTATCAGCTTTGCCGCAGTGCCCAGAGAAATCGGGTCCAGCCCGGCAAAAGGCTCGTCGTACATGATGAGTTCCGGGTCCAGGGCAATCGCCCGCGCGAGCGCCACCCGCCTGGCCATGCCGCCGGAAATTTCGCTGGGCATCAGGGCCCGCGCACCGCGCAGCCCCACGGCGTTGAGTTTCATCAGCACAATGTCGCGCACCATGGCTTCGCTGAGGGCGGTGTGTTCGCGCAAGGGGAAGGCCACGTTGTCGAAAACATTCAGGTCGGTGAACAGGGCCCCGAACTGAAACAGCATGCCCATGCGTCTGCGCGCCGCATACAAATCGCCCTGGGCCAGGGTGGTGATGTCCTTGCCGTCGAACAACACTTCGCCGCTGCCGGCCTTTTGCTGCCCGCCTATGAGCCGCAACACCGTCGTCTTGCCCCCGCCGGACGCTCCCATCAGCGCGGTGACTTTGCCGCGCGGCACCGACAGGGTGACATCTTTCAGGATCACACGCTCACCCTGCGCACCGGGGTAAGCAAAGGTCACGCGTTTGAATTCGACCAGGGAAGAAGGGGCGCTGTCGGGCATGGAGAAAGAAAAGTTCGATCAGTGGACCGAGCCTGTTGGCAATGGCTTCCATGATAAAGGCTTAAGCCGCGCGTGCGGAAGAAAGCGCGGCTATTCCCCTAGGATGCGCCCCCATGAACATGGGATGTGCGACGCCACGGACCACACCCGGCCCGCCCTGTGCAGTTCCTGCCTCAGTCGCAATGCACAAAAAATCGGGGCGCAGCCCTTTACTGACGAGCGTCAGCAGCTCTGTTTTTTATAGCAAAGACGGCATTCTGCGCGATCGTCAAGCCGCCCACCGGGCGATTTGCGGGGGCCTGCGTGTTTCAGCGCGGCAGGTCGCTAAATCCCATCAGGAATTCATCGACTGAACGGGCGGCCTGCCGGCCCTCGCGCCGCGCGGGCGTCAGCCTGCGCGATCGTCAAGCCGCCCACCGGGCCATTTGCGGGGGCCTGCGTGTTTCAGCGCGGCAGGTCGCTAAATCCCATCAGGAATTCATCGACTGAACGGGCGGCCTGCCGGCCCTCGCGAATCGCCCACACCACCAGGCTCTGCCCGCGGCGGATATCGCCGGCTGCGAAGACTTTAGGCACGTTGGTCGCATAACCCCCGGTGAAATCGGTGCTGGCTTTGGCGTTGCCGCGCGCATCTTTCTCAATACCAAACGCATCCAGTACCGCAGAAACCGGCGCCACAAAACCCATGGCCAGAAGCACCAGGTCGGCCTTGAGCGTTTGCTCGGAGCCGGGCACTTCCTGCATCTTCCCGTCTTTCCATTCCACACGCACGGTCTTCAGGCCGGTGACCTTGCCGCCGTCACCGATCAGCTCCTTGGTCGAAATGGCAAATTCGCGGTCACACCCCTCTTCATGGGACGACGAGGTACGCAGCTTGATCGGCCAGTAAGGCCAGGTCATGGGGCGGTTTTCCTCTTCGGGGGGCTGTGGCATCAGCTCGAACTGGGTCACGCTGGCCGCGCCATGGCGGTTGCTGGTGCCCACGCAGTCGGAGCCGGTGTCGCCGCCGCCGATCACAATCACGTGTTTGCCGTCGGCGCGCAGCTGGTCCTTGACCTTGTCGCCGGCATTGACCTTGTTTTGCTGCGGCAAAAATTCCATCGCGAAATGGATGCCGCTCAGGCCGCGCCCGGGAACCGGCAGATCGCGCGACTGCTCGGCGCCACCCGTGAGCAGCACAGCGTCGAAATCCTTCTGCAACTGCTCGGGTGTGATGGTTTCCTTGGCCCAGTTGGTGACTTTGGAATCCTTGCCCAGCGGGTCTTTGGCCAGGCCCACCATCACGCCGGTGCGGAAAGTCACGCCTTCCGCCTGCATCTGCGCCACGCGCCGGTCGATGTGGATTTTTTCCATCTTGAAGTCGGGAATGCCGTAACGCAGCAAGCCGCCGACGCGGTCGTTCTTCTCGAACAGGGTCACGTCATGGCCCACGCGCGCGAGTTGCTGCGCGGCAGCCATGCCGGCCGGGCCGGAGCCGACAACCGCCACCTTCTTGCCGGTCTTGTGGACGGACGGCTGCGGCGTCACCCAGCCTTCGGCCCAGGCGCGGTCGATGATGGCGTGTTCGATCGACTTGATGCCTACCGCATCGTCGTTGACGTTGAGTGTGCAGGCCGCCTCGCAGGGCGCCGGGCAGATGCGGCCGGTGAACTCCGGAAAGTTGTTGGTGCTGTGCAGCGTGTCAATCGCGCTTTTCCAGTCGGCCCTGAACACCATGTCGTTGAAGTCAGGAATGATGTTGTTGACCGGGCAGCCGCTGTTGCAAAACGGCGTGCCGCAGTCCATGCAGCGCGCCGCCTGCTTGTTGGCCTGTGCGTCGTCCAGGCCAATGACAAACTCTTTGTAGTTTTTCAGGCGCTCGGAGACGGGCTTGTAACCCTCTTCGATGCGCTCGTATTCCATGAAACCGGTGACTTTTCCCATGAGACTGCTCCAGATACTGCTTGTTCAGGCTGCGGCTTTGGCAGCCCTGGCTGCGGCCGTCTTGCCGGTGCTTGGTGCGGGCGCTGCGGCAGCCGCTTTTTTGGCGGCCATCTCGCCGAGGGCGCGCTTGTATTCCAGCGGAAACACCTTGACAAATTTGCCGCGTGCTTCTGCCCAGTTGTCCAGCAACTCCCTGGCGCGCTTGCTGCCAGTCCAGCGGTTGTGGTTTTCCAGCAGCGTGCGCAACTGGGCCTCATCAGTCAGGCCGCCGTGCCAGAGCGCCTGATCGCCGCCGGCTTCCTGCTGGGCCATAGGCTGCACTTTTTCCAGCGACACCATGGCGGTGTTGCAGCGCTTGGCGAACTGGCCGTCCTCGTCGTACACATAGGCGACGCCGCCGCTCATGCCGGCCGCAAAGTTGCGCCCGGTTTTACCGAGTACGGCCACCGTGCCGCCGGTCATGTATTCGCAGCCGTGGTCACCGGTGCCCTCGACCACCGCCGTCGCGCCCGACAGGCGCACGGCAAACCGTTCGCCGGCCACGCCGCTGAAAAAGGCCTCGCCGGTGGTGGCACCGTACAACACGGTGTTGCCCACGATGGTGTTCTTGACGGCTTCACCGCGGAAGTCGATGCTTGGGCGCACCACAATACGGCCACCCGACAGGCCTTTGCCGGTGTAGTCGTTGGCGTCGCCAATCAGGTACATGGTGATGCCCCTGGCCAGGAAGGCGCCAAAGGACTGTCCGCCCGTGCCTTCGAGCTGGATGCGCAGGGTGTCGTCAGGCAGGCCTTCCGGGTGGCGCCGCGTCAGTTCGCCCGACAGCATGGCGCCGACGGTGCGGTTGACATTGCGCGCCACCTCGATGAACTGGACTTTTTCGCCCTTTTCCAGCGCCGCTTTCGATTTTTCAATCAGCCGCACATCGAGGGCTTTTTCGAGGGCGTGGTCCTGCGCCATGACATGCATACGCGGCACATCGGCCGGCACATTCGGCTGGTAAAACAGGCGGGAGAAATCCAGGCCACCGGCCTTCCAGTGTTCAATGCCCTTCTGGGTGTCGAGCAGGTCGGCGCGGCCAATCAGCTCGTCAAATTTGCGGATGCCCAACTGCGCCATCAGCTGGCGCGCCTCTTCGGCGACGAAGAAGAAGTAGTTGACGACATGTTCGGGCTTGCCGCTGAATTTCTGGCGCAGCACCGGGTCTTGCGTGGCCACGCCCACCGGACAGGTGTTCAGGTGGCATTTGCGCATCATGATGCAGCCCTCGACCACCAGCGGCGCGGTTGCAAAGCCGAACTCGTCGGCGCCCAGCAGCGCACCGATTACCACGTCACGGCCGGTTTTCATCTGGCCGTCGGCCTGTACCCGGATGCGGCCGCGCAGGCGGTTCAGCACCAGGGTCTGCTGGGTTTCGGCCAGGCCGATTTCCCAGGGCGAGCCCGCATGTTTGATCGACGACCAGGGCGAGGCACCGGTGCCGCCGTCGTGGCCGGCGATCACCACATGGTCGGACTTGGCTTTGGCCACGCCCGCGGCAATTGTGCCGACACCGACCTCGCTGACCAGCTTGACGCTGATGCTGGCGCGCGGATTGACGTTTTTCAGGTCATGGATCAGCTGCGCCAGGTCCTCGATCGAATAGATGTCGTGGTGCGGCGGCGGCGAAATCAGGCCCACGCCGGGCACCGAATAACGCAGCGCGCCTATGTACTCGCTGACCTTGCCGCCCGGCAGCTGGCCGCCCTCGCCGGGCTTGGCGCCCTGCGCCATCTTGATCTGGATCTGGTCGGCCGACACCAGGTACTCGGCGGTGACACCGAAACGCCCAGAAGCCACCTGCTTGATGCGCGAGCGCAGTGAATCACCGTCCTGCAAGGGCAAATCGACTTCGACCACGCCTTCGCCGATCACACTCTTGAGCGTTTCGCCCTGTTTGATCGGTATGCCCTTGAGCTCCTGGCGGTAACGGTTCGGATCTTCCCCACCCTCCCCGGTGTTGCTTTTGCCGCCTATGCGGTTCATGGCGACCGCCAGCGTGGCGTGCGCCTCGGTGCTGATGGAGCCCAGCGACATCGCGCCGGTGGCGAAACGTTTGACAATCTCCTTGGCCGGCTCGACCTCGTCAATCGGGATGGCTTTGGACGGATCGATGCGGAACTCGAACAGGCCGCGCAGCGTCATGTGGCGGCGGTTCTGGTCGTTGATCAGCTGGGCGTATTCCTTGTAGGTGTTCCAGCTGTTGGCACGCGTCGCGTGTTGCAGCTTGGCAATCGCGTCTGGCGTCCACATGTGGTCTTCGCCACGCACACGCCAGGCATATTCACCGCCGGCGTCCAGCATGTGTGCCAGCACCGGGTCCCTGCTGAAAGCCGATCTGTGCATGCGCAGCGCTTCCTCGGCAATCTCGAACACACCCATGCCCTCGACCTGGCTGGCGGTGCCGGTGAAAAACTTGTCGATGGTCGCACGGTTCAGGCCTATGGCTTCAAACAGCTGGGCGCCGCAGTAACTCATGTAGGTGGACACGCCCATTTTGGACATGATCTTGGACAGGCCCTTGCCGATGGCCTTGATGTAGTTGTAGATCGCCTTGTCGGTGCTCAGCTCACCCGGCAGGTTTTTCGACAGCTCGGCCAGCGTTTCCATGGCCAGGTAGGGATGTACCGCCTCGGCGCCATAACCGGCCAGCACCGCGAAATGGTGCACTTCCCGCGCCGAACCGGTTTCCACCACCAGGCCCGCGGTGGTGCGCAGGCCTTCCTTGACCAGGTGCTGGTGAATGGCCGACAGCGCCAGCACCGCAGGAATCGCCACCTGGGTGGGGCCAATGCCGCGGTCGCTGACGATCAGGATGTTCTTGCCCCCCTTGATGGCATCGACCGCTTCGGCACACAGCGAAGCCAGCTTGGCTTCAACGCCCTCCCGGCCCCAGGCCAGCGGGTAGGTGATGTCCAGCGTGTAGCTCCTGAATTTGCCCTGGGTATGCGCTTCGATGTCGCGCAGCTTTTGCATGTCCGCGACGTTGAGTACCGGCTGGCTGACTTCCAGCCGCATGGGCGGATTCACCTGGTTGATGTCCAGCAAATTCGGTTTCGGCCCGACAAAAGACACCAGCGACATCACGATCGCTTCGCGAATCGGGTCTATGGGCGGGTTGGTGACCTGTGCAAACAGCTGCTTGAAGTAGTTGTAGAGCGACTTGTTTTTGTTCGAGAGCACGGCCAGCGGACTGTCGTTGCCCATGGAGCCCGTGCCTTCTTCACCGTTGACGGCCATCGGCGACATCAGGAACTTGATATCTTCCTGGGTGTAACCAAAGGCCTGCTGGCGGTCCAGCAGCGAGGGCGACTCGTTCAGGCCAGAGCTCGAGGCCGAGCTGGCGCTGGCTTCGTCGGCGCCCATCTTCAGGCCATCGGTCGGTGCAGGCACGGCGGTGGACTGCACGTCGTCCAGGCGTATGCGCAGGTTTTCAATCCACTGCTTGTAGGGCTTGCTGTGCGCCAGCGTCGCCTTGATCTCTTCATCGTCCACCATGCGCCCCTGTTCCAGGTCGATCAGGAACATCTTGCCGGGCTGCAGCCGCCACTTGCGCACGATCTTGTTTTCGGGAATCGGCAACACGCCGGACTCCGACGCCATGATGACCAGATCATCATCGGTCACGCAGTAACGCGAGGGCCGCAGGCCGTTGCGGTCCAGCGTGGCGCCGATCTGGCGACCGTCGGTGAAGACGATGGAGGCCGGGCCGTCCCAGGGCTCCAGCATCGCGGCATGGTATTCGTAGAAGGCCTTGCGGCGCTCATCCATGGTGGTGTGTTGCTCCCAGGGCTCGGGAATCATCATCATCACGGCCTGGCTGATCGGGTAACCGGCCATGGTCAGCAATTCCAGGCAGTTGTCGAAAGTCGCGGTGTCGGACTGGTCGGCAAAACTGATGGGGTAGAGCTTTTGCAGGTCCGCGCCGAGTACCGGTGAGGACATCACGCCTTCGCGTGCCTTCATCCAGTTGTAGTTGC
The DNA here is from genome assembly GCA_943371375.1 of Asaia bogorensis. Lineage (GTDB taxonomy): Bacteria > Pseudomonadota > Gammaproteobacteria > Burkholderiales > Burkholderiaceae_C > Polaromonas. The sequence continues at coordinate 106,010 of CALRUM020000005.1, read as the reverse complement.
CCTTGACGGTGTTGATCTCGCCGTTGTGGGCGACATAACGGTAGGGATGGGCCAGCGGCCACTCCGGGAAGGTGTTGGTCGAAAAGCGCTGGTGCACCAGACCCAGGGCCGAGACGCAGCGCGGGTCGGTCAGGTCCAGGTAATAGGTACCGACCTGGTCGGCCAGCAGCAGGCCTTTGTAGACCACCGTGCGGCTGGACATGCTGGGCACGTAATACTCTTTGCTGTGCGTGAGTTTCAGGCGCTGGATCGCGGCGCTGGCGGTTTTGCGGATCACATACAGCTTGCGCTCCAGCGCGTCCTGCACGATGACGTCGTTGCCGCGGCCTATGAAAATCTGGCGCAGGACGGGTTCCTTCTTGCGCACCGTGGGCGACATCGGCATGTCGCGGTTGACCGGCACATCGCGCCAGCCCAGCAGGACCTGACCTTCCATGCGGACCGCGCGCTCCAGTGCCTGCTCACAGGCCAGGCGCGAGGCATGTTCTTTCGGCAAAAACACCATGCCCACGCCGTACTCACCGGGCGGCGGCAAGGCCACGCCCTGCCTGGCCATTTCTTCGCGGTAGAGCGCATCCGGCAACTGGATCAGGATGCCGGCGCCGTCGCCCATCAACTTGTCTGCGCCGACTGCACCCCGGTGATCGAGGTTCTCCAGAATTTTCAGCCCTTGCTGAACAATGGCATGGCTTTTATGGCCCTTGATGTGCGCTACAAAACCCACGCCGCAGGCGTCGTGCTCATGGGACGGGCTGTAAAGACCGTGTTGTTCAAAATGTTTGATTTCAGCAGCCGTGGTCATGGCGCACTCCTGGTCGATGGCAGACTGCGGCGGCGGCAAAATGCGCAGCTGGTCCTGTCCTGCCTGGTTTTGTAATATGTCGCGGGGAAACAGAGCATAGTGCAGTGCAACAACAATGCCAAGCTGAATAATTGGGGTCAGATTCCTATTAATTCCTCATAAGCATTGTCGAGATTTAATTAGGGACAAGATGAATTTCGCTAAATTTATCAATCAAATCAAACAACTAATTTCAGGACTTGAGTCCTCGCGCAGGACGGCCTGCCGAAATCCGGCTGACGCGCCGTTCTGTGCGTGTTTGCAAATCAGCGACAAAAGCCGCATCGCCAAGCGCCCAGCCACTGAGCGTGGATTGGGTCAACGCCAGTTGGCTGTCAGCCGCCACGCCAGCATGCACCATTTCTGCGTAAGCGGCTTCGCGCGCAAAAGGTGTGTTGCCAAGGGTCCAGAACAGCGGATGTGGCGTCACCAGCCGGTCCACCCGCAGGCCGGCGTAGTGGCCATGGCTGGACCACGGATAGTCGCGCACCTGGGCCACCAGGCCACGGCGCACCGGATTGAGGTCCATATAGGCCATGCAGGCCAGCAGCCAGGGTTCGGGCTGGATCACGGTGGAGCGATAGCGCCCTTCCCACAAGGTGCCGGAACGGGCCTGACTGTCATTGAAATAACGCACATAGCGCCGGCCTATGGCCTGCATCATCTGCGGCAGGGCTCCTGCAGTTTCCGGCGTCGCCAGCAGATGGAAATGATTGTCCATCAGCACATAGGCATGAATGGCCACACCGAACTTGCGGGCGTTGTCGTCGATCAGCGCCAGCAGGGTCTGGTAGTCGGCGGCAGACGTGGCGATGGCTTGCCGGTTGTTACCGCGCTGGATGATGTGATGCGGATAGCCCGGAAGGCTGAGGCGGGGAAGACGGGCCATGGGAGTGATGCGCTGGGATGCAGCGCATCATAAAACGGATCTGTCCCCGACTCCCGGGAAGCCCTGCCTAACGTACCACCTTGCCGTCCGGCGTGATGGTGACCAGATCGACCAGGCGCACGGATTCGTATTTTTTGGCCCGCAGGTTCACGCGAAACCCGCCGACGTCGTAGTCGGTGATGGACTCAAAGGCCTTCTGCAGCGCTGCGCGGTCCACCTTGCCTGCCGCCGCGCTGCGCCGCACCCCTTCGGCAAAGGTGCGGGCCGCGATGTAACCCTCCACACTTTCGTAGCTCGGCGTCTGGTCGGTCAGGTTGATGGCATCGAGGTATTCCTTGACGATAGGCGTGCCCGCGCTGCGCGGCGAAGGCACAACCTGCGAGATCACCACGCCGCCAATCTCCTTGCCCAGTGCCGTAAACAGCGGATCGATTCCGACCACCGAAAAATTCAGGAACTGTCCCGCAAAACCGGTCTTGCGCATGGCCCGAATGAAGGCCGCCGAGGTATTGAACAGGCTGACCTGGATGATGGCCTGCGCATTGGACTTGACCAGCTGGGCCACGGCCGGACCGACCTTGTCGCTGTTGACCGGAGAAAAGGCGCTGGCCACCAGCGGTGGCAGCTTCAGGTCGACCAGGGCCTGGTTCACCGCCGCCAGCCCGGCACGGCCCATGGCATCGTCTTCGGCGAACACGGCAATCCGGTTCTGGTTCAGCGTCGCACAATGGCGCACCATTTTGTAGGCTTCATCGGCCAGCGCCGGCCGGATGTGGAAGGCATTGCTCAGGCCGGCCTCGCGCAGGCTGTCCGACGCCGCAAACGGCGCGAAGAACAGCGTGTTGGCGGGCTTGGCGACGCCAAAGGCAGCATCACAACTGGCGGTGCCGACAAAACCGAACAGGGCATCGACATCGTCGTCGATCAGCTGTTTGGCATTCGCCGCAGCTTTCGCGGGGTTGTAGCCGTCATCGAGCGCTTTGACCTCGATTTTGTAACCGGCCGCACCATTTTTGGCATTGATCGCATCGAAATAAAGCTTGGCACCGTTCAGGTAAGCCAGGCCGATCTGGTCTGCGGCACCGGTCAGGGGCACCGATTGTCCGATCACGATTTTGCGGCCACCCCTGGCCTGCGACCAGATGGCAGGACTCCAGACCGCTGCGCCGACCGACAGGGCGCTCGCAAAAAGTGCGCGACGATGGATTTTCATACAGACCTTTGTGAGTTATGGCTGCTTACGCAAGATGGGTGCCGTGCGACAAGGCACATCAGCTTTTTGCAAGCAAACGTACGATCACCGAAGGTTACTTGTTTCGTCCTTTGAATAGAACGCTGCCGGATGCCAACACGTCATAAGGCTATGCAGTCCCTGCGGCAGGCCCCGACCGGCAGCGGCTGTCAGGAGCGCCTGAGCAGCGCCTGAATCTGCCACGCCAGCAGCAAACCGGCGACCGAACAGGCCCCGGTCACTGCCCAGGTCCAATGCCAGTGGCCAGCCTGCGCGGCCACCCAGGCCACCAGCGGCGGCCCGAAAAACTGGCCCAGCGCGGACCACTGCTGGACCCAGCCCACCGTGGTCGGTACCGCCTGCGGACCCGGCGCCAGCCGGACCGCGAGGCTGAACAGGGTTCCGGGGATCAGGCCGCCCAGCATGGAAAAAACCAGCACCGCGAGGTATTGCAGGCCGGGGCTGCCGTCCACGCCGAAAGCGACCCCGGTGCCCAGCGCCATCGCCACAAACCCCGTGGCCAGCAAGGCCACCGGCGCCGCGCCGCGATGCAGCAGACGGCCTGCGGCCAGGTTACCGATGATATTGACACCGGCCGCCAGCGCGGTGAGCCAGGCAGTGGCGCCGGCTGACACGCCGGCCTGCGCGTAAATCGACGGAAGAAATCCGACCACTGCCATCCACTGGCCCGAATACATCGCAAAACTCAGGGCCACCGCCCAGGCGCCGCGCGAGCGCAAGGTGAGGCTGAGCAGGCTGCGCCAGGACGACGAGCTCATGGCTTGCTGCTGCGGGTCCGCGCCCGGCCCGGGCGCCGGCATGTCGGCAGGCACCCGCACAAACACCAGCAACGCGAGCAACGCCGCCAGGGCGGACAGACCCCACCACCACCAACGCCAGCCCGATGGCGCATCGGCCAGCGCCATCACCGCAGGGCCGGCCAGCAAGGCCAGCGCGGCACCCAGCGGCATGTAGGCGCCCCAGCCGCCCAGCACCCGGCTCAGTTGCCCGGCAGGCACCAGCAGACGCAACAAACCGGGCGCGGGCAGCACCACACACAGGAAACCCAGTCCCTCCAGCGCGCGGGACAAAAGCAGGGCGGCCGCTGTCTGCGCGGCGCCGCCGATGGCGCTGGCCAGCGCAAGCACCAGCAGGCCCATCAGCATGCTGCGTCGCGGACCCCAGCGCTGGATCAGCAAACCGGCCGGCAGGCCCAGCGTCATGCCCGCGAGCTGCACCAGCGACAACAGGAAGCCGGCCTGCAGCAGCGAGACGCCCATGAGCTGCTGCAACACCGGCAGGGCCGGCGGCAGCTTGGCGACATGCAGGGCCGCCACCACCCCGGCGGCAATCACACAGGCGGCGGGACGCATCAGCTTCAGGCCAGGAAGGCCGCGCGGCCGATCAGGCGTTGATGTTCCCGGGTGGCAAAACGGTCGGTCATGCCGGCAATGTAGTCGGCCACCACGCGCTCGGGTTTGGCCGGCGCGCCGTCGCGCGCCAGCGGGCTGCTCTCGAGCCGGTCAAAGCGGTCGGTGTGGGCCTGCGGCATTTCGGCCGGATCGGCCATGTAGGCGGCAAACAGCTCGCGCACCACTTGCTGCGCCGTTTGTGTGGTCTCGACCACCTGCGGGTGGCGATACAGGTTTTGCGACAGGAAGCGCTTGAGGGACGATGACTTCGCGGCCATGTCCGGGCTGAAACGCACCAGCGGCGGGCTTTGGCGCACCGCCTGTACGCTGTCCACCGCCGCCGCCGCCAGCGCCGCCCGGGTGGCCTCCATCACGTCATAAACCTGCGCGCTGAGCATGCGGCGTATGGTTTCGAACAGCAGGCGACGGCCCTGCAGCCCGGGATGCTGCAGCAGGGTTTCGCTGCGGTACTGCGCGAACAGCGCCACCTGTTCCAGCTGGTCCAGGCTCAGCAGGCCGGAACGCACGCCGTCGTCGATGTCATGCGCGTTGTAGGCGATTTCGTCGGCCAGGTTGGCGAGCTGCGCTTCCAGGCCCGGCTGCTGCGCAGGCTGCCCCTCGGCCGTGAGTAGAAATCGCTGCGCCACGCCACCGGGCTCGCGCGCCTCGATGCGCCTGGCGTTGCGGCGCGAGCAGTGTTTGAGGATGCCCTCACGGGTCTCAAACGACAGGTTCAGCCCGTTGTAGTCGGGGTAACGCTCTTCCAGCGTGTCCACCACGCGCAGGCTTTGCAGGTTGTGCTCAAACCCGGCGCTGTCAGGGTGATGGGTTTTCAGCGAGCTGTTCAACGCGTCCTGCCCCGCGTGACCAAAAGGCGTGTGACCGAGATCGTGGGCCAGGGCAATCGCCTCGACCAGATCTTCATTGAGTCGCAGCGTGCGCGCAATCGAGCGCCCCAGCTGTGCCACCTCCAGGGAATGTGTCAGGCGGGTGCGGAACAAGTCGCCTTCGTGGTTCAGGAAAACCTGCGTTTTGTACACCAGCCGGCGAAATGCGGTGGAGTGCACGATCCGGTCGCGGTCGCGCTGGAATTCGGAACGGGTGGGCGCGGCAGGCTCGGGATGGCGCCGACCCCGCGAATGCGCCGGGTCGCAGGCGTAAGCCGCCAGCATGTTCATGGCCTCAAGGCCAAATCGGGCTCTGGCCCTTTTGCAGACTGCGCAAGCAGCTACTATTTTGATAGCAAATTTTCAGCATGTTGTGTTGCAGGCGGCGTCAATCACCTCCCGCACCAGGGCATCGGGGGCGCTGCGCACCGAGGCCCGTCCCGGTGCATCAATAACCACAAACCTGATTTCACCGGCTTCTGCCTTCTTGTCCACCCGCATGAGCTCCAGGTAACGGCCGGCATTGTCGCCTGGCGCCAGCTGTGGCCCGGTCACTGGCAGGCCGGCGCGCTGAACCAGGGTGCGCAAGCGGCTGACAAAAGCGGCATCCACCAGCCCGAGCTTTTCCGACAGGCTGGCGGCCATCACCATGCCGCAGCCGACGCCTTCACCATGCAGCCACTGGCCGTAACCGAGTCCTGATTCGATCGCATGGCCGAAGGTATGGCCAAAATTGAGGATGGCACGCAAACCGGTTTCGCGTTCGTCGTGGCCGACCACGGCCGCCTTGATCTCGCAGCTGCGCTGGATCGCGTGCGCCAGCGCTTCAGGCCGGCGCGCCAGCAAGGCATCCAGGTTGGTCTCAATCCAGTCGAAGAAGGCCATGTCGGCGATCGGACCGTATTTGATGACCTCGGCCAGTCCGGCGCTCAGCTCGCGCGGTGCCAGGCTCTGCAACACGTCAAGATCGCAGATCACGCGCCGGGGCTGGTAGAACGCACCCACCATGTTTTTACCCAAGGGATGGTTGATGGCCGTCTTGCCGCCCACCGACGAATCCACCTGCGCGAGCAAGGTGGTGGGCACCTGCACAAAAGGCACGCCCCGCATGTAACAGGCGGCCGCAAACCCTGTCATGTCGCCCACCACCCCACCACCCAGTGCAAACAGCACGGTTTTGCGGTCGCAGGTATTGGCCAGCAAGGCATCAAAAATCAGCTGCAGGGTCGGCCAGTCCTTGTGGACCTCACCATCAGGCAGCACCACCCGCAGTACCTGTGGATAGTGCGCCTCCAGCGCCCGCTGCAGGGCAGCCGCATACAGCGGCGCCACCCGGGTGTTGGAGACAATCAGCGCGGTACTGGCAGAAGGCAGATCCGCATAACTGGCCGGATCACCGAGCAAACCTGCGCCTATGACAATGGGATAACTGCGTTCGCCCAGGTCGATCAGGACCTGTTGCGCCGCCTTGGGGGTATGTGCTCGCATGGAACCCAAGTGTAGAGGCTTCGCCGGGCCCGGGAGCGCCCCGCTCCACACGCAGCTAGACTGCGCGCAGCCGTGTCCATCAGACGCAGCGGCGACTGGCCGCGGCCATCGGCCTCAGTGGGAAAGAACCCCGGCCTGCTCCAGCAGGAGCACGACCGTGTTCACCAGCGCTGCCACCGAGGGTTTGCCGGTTTCCACCACAAATCTTGCACTCTCGCGGTACAGGGGGTCGCGCAGCGCGTACAGCTCGCGCAGGCGGGCCAGGGGGTCCGCCACCTGCAGCAGCGGGCGATTCCTGTCATGCCGCAAGCGCCGAAAGACCTCTTCCGGCGTGGAATGGAGGTAAACCCCATGTGTACGCTGCTGAAAATGCTGCCGGTTGAGCAAACGCAACACGGCGCCGCCACCGCTGGCCAGCACACAGGGTTCGCCGAGCGTCAAGTCGTTGATGACCTCCTGTTCGAGGTCGCGGAAAGCCTCTTCGCCGCTTTGTTCGAAAAAATCGCGGATGGAGGCGCCGATGCGCCTTTCGATCACCTGATCGCTGTCGACGAAGGGACGGTCCAGGCGTCTGGCCAGATGCCGGCCCACGGTGGACTTCCCGGAACCGGGCAGTCCGACAAAGGCGATATGAGCGGGCATCACAAACAGCTCACTCGGAGCGGGCGCGGTTGAAACATCCAGCGCCTGAGCACCTGCACTCAGCGCAAGGCAGCCCCGTTGGAAATCATTTTCGGCGAAATGAAAACCAGCAGCTCAGACTTGTTGGCCGTGCGGGTACGGGTCTTGAACAGATTGCCTATGGCCGGCAGGTCGCCGAGCAAGGGCACCTTGGTTTCGTCTTCGCGCTCGGTCTGCTCAAAAATTCCGCCAATCACCACGGTGCCGCCGTTTTCAACCAGCACCTGCGTCTGGATATGTTTGGTGTCAATCGCAAAGCCGTTGGTCGTCGACCTTCCGACGCTGTCCTTGTTCACGTCAACCTGCAGGATGATGTTGCCTTCAGGCGTGATTTGCGGTGTCACTTCGAGCTTGAGATTGGCCTTGCGGAAAGCGATCGACGTGGCACCACTGGAGGTCGCCTGCTGGTAAGGCAACTCGGTTCCCTGCTCAATCAGGGCCTTGACCTGGTCGGCCGTCACAATCCGGGGGCTGGACACAATCTTGCCCTTGCCATCGGCTTCCATGGCTGAAATTTCAAGATTCAAAAGCCGCGTCAGGGACGAGTTGAACAGGGACACCGCAAACGTGGCGGCCTGAAAACCGTTTTGACCCACGCCCGGCAAGTTGACGAAGTCGCCCGCCGTGGTGCCGAAATTGGTGCCCAGCGAGGGCGCAGTACCGACCGGAATATTGGGCGTGATGTAAGTGGCGCCGAACTGGGTGTTGTTGCTGTTGTTCAATGTGAACGGCCGCCCTCCCAGCCTCACGCCGAGTGACTTACCAAAGGTGTCGGAAGCTTCCACAATGCGCGCTTCAATCAACACCTGCCGCACCGGAATGTCAATCTTCGCAATAAAGGTCTGAACCTGCTCCAGCTTGGACGGTATGTCGGTCACAAACAGCTGGTTGGTCCTGGCCTCGGCAATTGCGCTGCCCCGGTTCGACAAAATGCGGGCACTCGTGGGGCCGGTCCCGCCAGCGGTGATCTGGGCGGCGATCTCGGCCGCTTTGGCGTAATTGATCTGGAAAGATTGCGTGCGCACCGACTCCAGCGTCTGGATCGCGTTGCGCGACTCAAGCTCCAGCTTGTCCTTGGCGGCGAGCTCGTCCTTGGGCGCTATCAGCAGCACATTGCCGGTCTTGCGCATGCCCAGGCCTTTGGCCTGCAAAATGATGTCCAGGGCCTGGTCCCACGGCACGTCCTTCAGCCTGAGGGTGACCGCACCCGTGACGCTGTCGGACGTGACGATGTTGAAGTTGGTGAAGTCCGCAATCACCTGCAACAGGGAGCGGGTTTCGATATTCTGGAAATTCAGCGACAGCTTTTCGCCGGTGTAGCCCGGGCCTTGCGACAGCTTGGATTCGTCGATTTTCTGCTGGCGCACTTCCAGGACAAACTGGTTGTCGCTTTGATAGGCACTGTGCTCCCAGGAGCCCTTGGGCTCAATCACCATACGCACCTTGTCGCCAACCTGCGAGGTGCTCACACTCTGGACCGGGGTACCAAAGTCGGAGACGTCGAGCCGACGACGCAAGCCTTCGGGGAGTGCGGTTTTCAGGAACTCGACCACCAGGCTCTGACCTTGCTGCCGGATGTCAACCCCGACCTGGTTGTTGGCCAGATCCACCACGATCCGTCCGGAGGCGTCTACACCACGGCGAAAATCGATGTCCTTCAAGGGCAGGGTGTCGCGGTTGCGATTTTCCGCAAAAACCGGGGCCGCGGCGGGGGTGGGTGCGGCGACCGCAATCGGCTCCAGCGTGATCAACAAGGACTTGCCCTGAATTTGCGCGGTGTAAGCAGTGGACGCCTTGAGGTTCAGAACCACACGCGTTCTTTCACCGGCCTGCACCACATTGGCGGAGCGGAGATTGCCAAGATTCAACTCCAGCGCAGAACGTCCCATGGAATTGCTGACCCCCGGAAAATCCAGCGCAATCCGTGCGGGCGTCTGGATCGTGAAGCCGGTAGGAACTGCGGTCAAAGCCTCCTTGAGGTCGATGCGTATCACTTCTGAGCCGCCTTGAACCGACCCTGTGACCGATTCGATGGCATTCGGCGCCTGTGCCCAGGCGGGCAAGGCCAGCGTGGCGCCCAGCAGCACAGCCACAACCGTCTTGCAAGCCGAGTGCAGTGACCAGGCCCGTTCAAAGGGAACCGCGCACATCATCCATGGATTCTTGTTCATTTCGACCCTTCTTGAAGCTGTATCGTCGCTGCCCGCTCTAACCACTCGCCGGCAGCGTCCTGCACGATCTCACGCAGGGCAACCTCAGTTTCAGATATTTTCGTGATCCGGCCATAGTTTTGCCCCAGGTAGTTGCCGACGCGCACCTGGTACAGCAAATTGTCCACCCGCACCAGTGCCACCGGCTGGCCCTGTTTGACCAGGCTTCCCACCATGGACACAGCGTCCAGGGGCATGGCCTCAAGCGCCTCTTTGCGCCGATTCAGCTCAGGCGCAATCAGCGCCGCATTGGCAGTGGCCTTGTTCGAGTCGCGGTTCAGCGCCTGGGTCAGCTTCTGGCTGCTGAACGGCTCCATCGCGCCCTCCTGGGTATAGGCCTGGGGAGAAAATTTGGTGGGCTCGGGCAAGGGGTCAATACGTGCTTTGGTCTGCGCACGCTGCTCGGCCATCCATTGCTGCAGCTCCACCTGCTCGCCAGAGCCGCAAGCCGCCAGCCCGCTACACAGGCCTGCCGCCAAAAAAAGGATTCGCAACTTGCCAGCGCCAGAGGGGGTCATTTTTTGGCCTCTTTCGCCGGCGCGGCGGTTTTGCGTTGCAGCACAACCTCCTCGGGGTCCAGGTAACGGAAAGTCTTGGCGGTGGTCTCCATGCTCATCACGCCATCCTTGACCGGGGCAATCGACATGTTGTTCAAGGTCACGATGCGTGAGAGGTTCGCAATGTCTGCAGCAAAAGCGCCCATGTCGTGGTACCGGCCTGACACCTTGATGGAGATCGGCAGCTCGGCATAATATTCCTTGACGCTGACCTGCCCGGGCCGGAACAGCTCAAACTGCAGGCTGCGACCCAGGCCAGCCTGGTTGATATCAGACAACAAGGCGTCCATTTCGGCTTTGCTGGGCAGTTGCTTTTCCAGCTGGGTCACATACTGCTGTACCTGCTCGCGCTGCTTTTTCAGGGCATCGAGGCTGACTGCCTGCGTCAATTTTTTCTTGTAATCCTCGCGCAGCTGCAATTCCTTGACTTGTTCGGCCTTGAGCTCATCGTCCGACGAACTCAGCCATACAAACCAGAGCGCCACAACCACCACGGCGGTCACACACACACACAGGACGTAACGCGGCAATGCGGGCCAGGACGGCGGATCGTTGGGATTCAATCCGACAAACTGCGCCTTGAGCACCCGCAGAAGTGCCGGAAAGTCTGGTTTGAAAGTCGCGATGCTTGCCATGGTCAATGCCTGTTCGATGCCCGGGGTCAGCTCTTTGCCGCGGCAGGGGCCGGGACAGGGGTTTTTGCCCCGGCCTGAGGCTTGCCGGCGGCGCTGGTAGCTGCCGCTTTCTGCACATCAGTGGCCCGCCTGAGCGCCACGCGCATGGAAAAATTGGACACCCGTCGCTGGTCTCTGGCACCCAGGGTGATGGATTTGCCGGTGATCTCGATCAGTTCCGGGCGCGTCAGCCACGGGCTGTTGTTGCTCAGATTGCGCAGCAGTTCGGAAACCCGCTCGTTGGATTGGGCCACGCCGCTGATCAGCACCACCTGGTTGTCCTGCTTCATGCTGGTGATGTACACCCCATCGGGCAACTGCTTGACCAGTTCGTCGAGCAGATAAACCGGCAGATTGCGGTTGCCCTGCAGATCTTCCACCGCATTCTGGCGCGCGCGCAAAGCGGTGATCTCCTGCTGCAAGCCGGCAATTTCCTTGATCTGGCTTTCCAGGCGCTTGATTTCACTGGTGAGAAAGCTGTTCTTGCCCTGCTGCTCTGAAATTTGGGCCTGATACCAGGAAAATACCGCGCCGCCGATCAGGCCGCCTATCAGCACCGCAACCCCGAGGGCCACAAAAAACGCTTCGCGCCGGCGTTTGCGCGCCGCCTCGCGGTGGGGGAGCAGGTTGACGAGAATCACTGGAGAAATCTCCGAAGTGCCAGACCGCAGGAAGTCAGGTAAGAGGCGGCTTCACGCTTCATCTTCTTTTCCCGCACATCACTGCCCAGCGTCATGCCCTCAAACGGATTGGCGACCATGCTCGCAAAAGAGGTTTGCTGGGTCACCGCGTCCGTCAGCCCCGGCAAAGCCGACGAGCCGCCGGCCAGCATCACGTAATCCACCTTGTTGTGGGGCGTGCTGGTGAAAAAGAATTGCAGCGCGCGACCAATTTCCTGCGCCATGCTGTCCACAAAAGGTTTCAGCACGCTGGTCTCATAGTCATCGGGCAATTCGCCGCTGCGCTTTTTGCTTTCCGCCTCTTCCGGCGAAAACCCGTATTGGCGCACGATCAACTGGGTCAGCTGGGCCCCGCCGAAAGCCTGGTCCCGCTCATACAGAACCTCATCGTTCTTGATGACCTGCATGCTGGTGGTCAGCGCTCCGACCTCAAAAAGCGCCACCAGGGTGTCCACGCCCTGGTTCGGCAGGCCTTCGATCAGCCGGGCCGTGGCCAGGCGCGAGGCATAGGATTCGACGTCAATCACCACCGGCTTGAGCCCTGCGGCCTCCGCCAGCCCCTGCCTGTCGTTGACCTTTTCCTTGCGCGATGCCGCGATCAGCACCTCCACGTCGCCCACAGAGCTGGTGCTCGGGCCCACCACACAAAAATCCAGACTGACTTCATCGAGCGAAAAGGGGATGTACTGATTGGCTTCCGCTTCCACCTGAATTTCAAGCTCCTGCTCGCTCAAACCACCGGGCAGTATGATTTTTTTGGTGATCACGGCCGAGGCCGGCAAGGCCATGGCCACATTTTTGGTCCGGGTGCCGCTTTTCTTGACCAGCCGGCGCACGGCTTCGGCGACCTCGTCGAACTTTTCCACATTGCCGTCAGTGATCCAGCCGCGCTCCAGGGGCTCGATCGCGCAGCGGTCAAGCACCAGGTTGCCAGCCTTGTCGCGGCTTAACTCAACCAGCTTCACGCTGGACGAACTGATGTCCAGACCGAGCAGGGCCGACGATTGACGGCTGAATAACGATCCCAAAGAGATCAAGACGGTCCCCAGATGACGGCTAATATGTAGCCCTGCAAACTTAAGAAATCACTTGAATGCTATCAGTAAGACCGTTGTACAACAAAGGATTTTTCGGTTTTAGCTTACTATCACCGTTGTCAAAAGCCGACGCTTTCGAGTGCTTGCCCGAATCAGCGTCAGCCTGTCGCTCTGGCAATAAATGCAAAATGTGAAATCCTTCACGAGTTGACAGGTCTTCGCGCAACAGCGGTTTTTCACAATGCTGGCGCGAACTTAGGATGAACCTCATGCCGTCAAATCCCCCTGATTCCCGCAGCCCGCCGGCTGGCGGCCCGCGCTGGTTGCCCATGCTCCTCAAGGCTGCCGCCTGGCTGGTCGGCCTGGCCCTGGCCGGACTGCTCTCGATTTTGCTGGTGGTCGCCGTCGCACTGGCGGTGGCCTACCCGAATTTGCCGGACATATCCGACCTGCTCGACTACCGCCCCAAGCTGCCGCTGCGGGTGTACTCCGCCGACGCCGTGCTGATTGGAGAGTTCGGCGAAGAACGGCGCAACCTGACACCGATACGCAACATCCCGCAAGTGATGAAGGACGCGGTACTGGCGATTGAAGATGCCCGCTTTTTCTCGCACGGCGGTGTCGACTACATCGGGGTCATTCGGGCCGGGCTGGCGAATGTGGGCCGCGCCAAAAGCCAGGGCGCTTCCACCATCACCATGCAGGTGGCGCGCAATGTCTATCTGTCGGCCGAGAAAAGCTACACCCGGAAAATCTACGAAATTTTGCTGACCTTCAAACTGGAACACCTGCTCACCAAGGACCAGATCCTGGAGATCTACATGAACCAGATCTTTCTGGGTCAGCGCGCCTATGGTTTTGCCGCGGCTTCTGAAGCCTATTTCGGCAAACCCCTGAAAGACGTCAGCATTGCAGAGGCCGCCATGCTGGCCGGGCTGCCCAAGGCGCCCTCTGCCTACAACCCGGTCAGCAACCCGAAACGCGCCAGGGCCAGACAACTTCACATCATCGAGCGCATGGAAGAAAACGGTTTCATCACGGCGGCCCAGGCGGTGGAAGCCAAAAATGAACAGCTCAAGGTCAAATCGGGGCCGGACTCGGGCCGGGTACACGCTGAATTTGTGGCGGAAACCGTGCGCCAGCTGGTCTTCAGCCAATATGGAGATGAAACCTACACCCGCGGCCTCAATGTCTTCACCACCTTGCGAGCAGCCGACCAGACGGTGGCTTACAAGGCGCTGCGCAAAGGCATCATGGACTATGAACGCCGGCAAATCTACCGCGGCCCTGAGCGCTTCATCGACCTGCCCGACGATGCCAGGGATGCGGAGGAAGCCATTGACGACGCCCTCGCAGAAAGCCCGGACAACGATGACGTGATGTCGGCCGTGGTGCTGGAAGCAGGACCGAAAAAAATCGTGGCCGTGCGGCAGAACAGCGAAACCATAGAAATCACCGGCGAGGGTCTCAAGCCGGCCCAGTCCGGCCTGTCCGACAAGGCGGCGCCCAACATCAGGCTGCGCCGCGGCGCCCTGATACGGGTCGCCAGAACGCCCAAAAACACCTGGGAAATCACGCAGCTGCCTGAAGTCGAAGGCGCGTTTATCGCGCTGGATCCGCGCAATGGCGCGGTGCGGGCCCTGGTCGGCGGCTTTGACTACGAAAAAAACAAGTTCAACCATGTGACACAAGCCTGGCGCCAGCCAGGCTCCAGCTTCAAGCCGTTTATTTACTCGGCCGCACTGGAAAAAGGCTTTACCCCGGCCACCGTCGTGAACGACGCACCGCTGTTTTTCGACGCCGGCGTGACCGGCGGCCAGCCCTGGGAGCCGAAAAACTACGACGGCACATTTGAAGGCCCGATGAGCCTGCGCCGTGGTCTGGCCAGGTCCAAAAACATGATCTCCATTCGCATCCTGCAGGCGGTTGGCGTCAAAAACGCGCAGGAATGGGTGACCCATTTTGGTTTTGACGGTGAAAAACACCCGGCCTACCTGACGATGGCGCTGGGCGCCGGTTCGGTGACCCCGCTGCAAATGGCCATTGCCTATTCCGTGTTCGCCAACGGTGGCTACCGCATCAACCCCTACCTGATCACGCGCATCACCGACCAGAAGGGCAAAACCGTGGTCGAAAGCCCTCTGCCCGGCCTCGATGAGTCCTCACGCGGCATCGCCGCGCGCAACGCCTTCATCATGTCCAGCCTGTTGCAGGAAGTCACGCGCAGCGGTACGGCGGCCAAGGCCCAGGCCACCCTGAAACGCAGCGACCTGTACGGGAAAACCGGCACCACCAACGACTCGATAGACACCTGGTTTGTCGGTTACCAGCCGACACTGACCGCAGCCGTCTGGATGGGTTACGACACACCGAAAAAGCTCGGCGACCGTGAAACCGGCGGCGGCCTGAGCCTGCCGATCTGGATCAACTTCATGGAGTACGCGCTCAAAGGTGTGCCGGTCAGCGAATACCCGACGCCCGAAGGTGTGGTGAACATAGGCGGCGAATGGTTTTACGACGAGTACGCCAAAGGCTCGGGCGTCAGCAGCGTGGGGCTCGCCGACCGGCCGGCGGCCGGCGCGGTGGCCGACAACCCGGTCACCGGGCAACCGGTGCCGCCAGGCGCGGCGGTTCAGGCGCCGCCCCCCGGCGACGAACGCCGGCGGATTCTGGACCTCTTCAAGAACTGAACCCGGCCCTCCTTCAGGCGGGGGCCACCCGCGGGCCTCAGAGCGGGCTGAACACCAGCGCCTGCCCCGCCTGCTCGCTGGCACAACGCGACAAACAGGCAAACAACTCACTGCCGTCTTTGGTGTCCGTCCACCGGCCCCGAGAAAGCCGGTAGTGAAAGCCGCCTGCCCGCGCCGCCAGCCAGATTTCCTGCAGCGGCTTTTGCAGGTTGATGATGATCTGGCTGCGGTTGGCAAAGGTCAGCGTGATCATGCCGCCCGTGCGCTGGTTGTCGACATCGGCATCGGTTGCGTCATTGATGCGGTCACACGCCACCTCTATCGCCCTGAGCGCAGCCTCGGCCTGGTCCAGATAGTCAAGCTCGGTCATTACAATCCCATCATGTTTGCACGAATCCAAATGTCGCTTCGAATTTTAGGTCGCTCCATGGGCGTCTCCTGCCTGCATGGGCTTTCCGGCCTGGCCCTGGCAGCCACAGGCGTTCTCGGCGTGACAAGCCTGACAGGCTGTGGCCAGAAGGGCCCGCTTTTCCTGCCACCGCCGCCGCGTGTATCGGCGACTGGCCAGACCGCCGGCGCACCGGCCACACCGGCCAGCGCAGCGGCCGCCAGCAGCAAGCTGCCGGAACCCCCGCCGGCCTCTGGGCCTGCCATCCTGCTTCCGCGATGAGCCTGCCAGCCATGAACGCGGCCGCTTTATCTCCTCTTCCAGGCGCCCCGCACCTGGCTTACCAACAGGGTAGCCTGCATCTGGAGGGCGTTGCCCTCGACCCACTGGCCGACCTGCACGGCACGCCGCTGTTCGTGTATTCCAAAGCCGCCATGCTGGCCGCGCTCGCAGCCTACCAGGCCGGCCTGGCCGGACGCGATGCGCAGATTTGTTACGCCATGAAAGCCAATTCCTCGCTTGGGGTGCTTCAGGTATTTGCGCAAGCCGGCTGCGGCTTCGACATCGTCTCGGGCGGCGAGCTTGAGCGCGTGATTGCCGCCGGTGGTGATGTGCGCAAAGTCATTTTTTCAGGCGTCGGCAAAACCCGCGCGGAGATGCGCCAGGCCCTGCTGGCCGGCATCGCCTGCTTCAACGTGGAAAGCGAGGCTGAACTCGACGTGTTGTCCGGTGTCGCCGCAGCCATGCAGTTGGTCGCGCCGGTGAGCATCCGTGTCAACCCGAATGTGGACGCCAAAACCCACCCCTATATCTCGACTGGCCTGAAGGGCAACAAGTTCGGTGTGGCGCATGAAGACGCGCTGCGCATCTACCGCCATGCGGCGAAGCTGCCGGGCCTGCGGGTGGTCGGCATCGACTGCCATATCGGCTCACAAATCACCGACACCACCCCTTACCTCGACGCCATGGACCGGGTGCTCGATCTCGTGGCCAGCATTGAGGCGGCGGGTATTGCGCTTGAACACATTGATTTCGGCGGCGGACTCGGCATTGACTACAACCAGGACACGCCCCCGGCTGCCGACGCCCTGTGGCGCGCCCTGCTGGCCAAACTCGATGCACGCGGTTATGGCAACAGAAAACTTCTGCTGGAACCCGGCCGCTCGCTGGTCGGCAATGCCGGGGTTTGCCTGACCGAAGTGCTGTATCTCAAACCCGGCGAGCAAAAGAACTTCTGCGTGATTGACGCTGCCATGAACGATTTGCCGCGCCCGGCGATGTACCAGGCCTTTCACGCCATCGTGCCGCTTGCCGAAGGAGGCGATGCGCCGGCGGTGTGCTACGACGTGGTCGGTCCGGTCTGCGAAAGTGGCGACTGGATTGGCCGGGACCGCGCACTGGCGGTGCGGGGCGGCGACCGCCTCGCGGTGTTGTCTGCGGGCGCGTATTGCATGAGCATGGCCAGCAACTACAACACACGTGGCCGCGCGGCGGAAGTGCTGGTCCATGGCGACCAGGCCCATGTGATCCGCAGCCGGGAGACACCGGCCGAGCAGATGCGCAACGAGCGGCTGCTGGCGGGCTGATCCGCCGCGGCTGGCGGTACACCTCAAATGCTACTTTTTTTATAGCTGTTGACGGGCAGCGGGCAAGGGCTGCAGCCGTTTTTTGCTGATGAATTTCAGCAAGCGCCAGCCCAGCAACACGGCAATGATGGCCGCATACACAAAAACTTCGGCGAAGTCGTTTTTACCCGAGCGCATCCAGAAAAAGTGCAGCAGGCCCAGTCCGGCAATCGCATACACCAGCTTGTGCAGCAGCTGCCAGCGCCGCGCACCGAGTTTTCGGATGGCTGCGTTGAAAGAAGTCGCGGCCAGCGGTGTCAGCAGCAGGAAAGCGGCAAAACCCACCAGGATGAAGGGCCGCTTGATGATGTCCCTGATGATGTCCGGCACATCAAAACCCATGTCAAACCAGCTGTAGCTCAGCAGGTGGACCAGCACATAAAAGTAGACAAACAGGCCCAGCATGCGCCTGAAACGCGCCAGCGCCGGGGTGTTGCTGATCACCCGCAGCGGCGTGACCGCCAGCACCATGCAGAGAAAGCGCAAGGTCCAGTCACCGGTGGCGCGTATCAGCGCCTCGGCCGGATTCGCGCCCAGCTGGTTCGTCAGTGCGCTGTAGAACAGCCAGGCGAAAGGCAGCAGACAGGCCACAAACACAATGGGTTTGGCCGCCGGATGCAGCAGCAGTTGCTGGCGCGTGGCCATCAGAACAACTTCTTGAGATCCATCCCGGCGTACAACTGGCCGACCTGTGCCTCATAACCATTGAACATCAGGGTTTTACGCTTCTTGGCGAACAAGCCGTCCTCGCCAATGCGGCGTTCTGTGGCCTGGCTCCAGCGCGGGTGGTCAACCGACGGGTTGACGTTGGAATAAAAACCATACTCGTTGGCTGCCGCCTTGTTCCAGGCGGTACGCGGCTCCTTGTCGGTGAAGCGTATCCTGACAATACTTTTGCCGCTTTTGAAGCCGTATTTCCAGGGCACCACCAGCCGCACCGGTGCACCGCTCTGGTTCGGCAGCACTTCGCCATACATGCCGAAGGTCAGCAGTGTCAGCGGGTTCATGGCTTCGTCCATGCGCAAGGCTTCGACATAAGGCCAATCGAGCACACGCGAACCAACAAACGGCATGGTTTTCGGGTCGGCCTGGGTGATGAACTCCACGTATTTGGCATTGCCCAGCGGCTCCACCTTCCTGATCAGCTCAGCCAGCGAATACCCGACCCAGGGGATCACCATGGACCAGCCCTCGACACAGCGCAGCCGGTAAATGCGCTCTTCCTGGGCGCTGAGCTTGATCAGGTCTTCAATCGCATAGGTTTTTGGCTGCTTGACCAGGCCTTCAACCGCCACAGTCCAGGGCCTGGTCACCAGCGTGTGGGCATTTTTGGCGGGATCGCCCTTGTCGGTGCCAAACTCATAAAAATTGTTGTAGGTCGAGGCGTCCTTGTAGTCTGTGACTTTTTCCATGGTGACAGCGCCAGGCACGGAAGACTTCACGCCGGGCAAGGCCGCCAGCTTGCCCGGTTTGGCCACGCCCTGGGCCAGGGCCTCGCGGCCCGCCCAGGAAGCCAGGGCAGCACCGGCGGCGCCACCTGCCAAAAGTTTCATCAGCTCGCGCCGCTGCTGGTAGACGCCTTGCGGCGTGATGTCGCTGGAGACGGGGTGTATGAAGCCGCTGTGACTGGTTTTGATCAACATGTTGTGTCCTTGAAGCTGGGTCATTGAAGTTAGTCTGAGTACGCAGCGAGTTCTTACAAGGATTCAAAACACGCTACAAGGTGCCGTAACTGTGCAGTCCTGACAGGAACATGTTGACACCCAGAAAAGCGAAGGTGGTGACCGCCAGGCCCACCAGCGCCCACCAGGCGGCCACGGTACCGCGCAAGCCCTTCATGAGGCGCATGTGCAGCCAGGCCGCGTAATTGAGCCAGACGATCAAGGCCCAGGTCTCCTTCGGGTCCCAGCTCCAGTAACCGCCCCAGGCCTCGGCCGCCCACAGCGCGCCAAGCACCGTGGCAATGGTGAAAAACGCAAAACCGACGGCAATCGCCTTGTACATCACGTCATCGAGCACTTCCGCACTCGGCAACCGCGCGGCAATGCGCTTGCGCCCCAGCAAAATGCCGGCGGCGATCAGGCCGGACACCGCCAGATAACCGAGCCAGTAGCCACTGCTGCCGACCTCGGCCGACTTACGGAACACCACCGGCACAAAACACAGCACCACACCCAGCAGCCACAGCGGGGTCAGTTTGTACCAGCGCGTCTCCAGCGCCTGCTGCTTGATCAGGTAAGCCAGTGACACCATGGCCGCCAGCGAAAACATGCCGTAACCAATGAAGTTGGCGGGCACATGCAGTTTCATCCACCAGCTTTTCAGGGCCGGCACCAGCGGCTGGATTTCATGCGCTTCACGCACCACGGTGTACCAGAGCAGAAAGCCCACCGCCGCACTGACCACCAGCATGACAAACGCGCCCATGGCGCGGGTTTTGTACTGGGCTTCGAAGTAGAGGTAAAACGCCGCTGTCATCCAGCTGAACAGCACAAACACCTCGTACAGATTGCTGACCGGAATATGGCCGACATCGGCGCCTATCAGGTAACTCTCGTACCAGCGCACCAGGGTGCCCACCAGCGCCATGCCGACCGCCACCCATGCAATCCTGGAACCCAGGGATTCCATCGTGTCGCCCTGCGTCTTGCTGAACATGCCCAGCCAGTAAAACACCGTGCTCATGAAAAACAGCATGCTCATCCAGAGAATCGCCGACTGGCTGGACAGAAAGTATTTGAGCCAGAACACCTGCTCGGCCCGCGCCAGATCGCCCTGGTAGGCCACGATGCCGATCAGTGAAAAACCGGCCACCAGCAGCAGCAGCATGCGCAGGGGCCGCCAGAACCAGGCCAGCGCCACGACGGCCGGAATCGCGCCCAGCAATATGCCTTTTTCATAAACGTCCATAAACCCGCTGTACTGGAAAAAGGCATACAAGCCCCCGGCCAGGGCCAGGGCCGCAAAAACCCAGTCGAACAGATTGCGTTTTGCGAAATAACCTTCGTGCAGGCTGATGGTGGTCGCGTCCGTGCCGCGGGAATCCAGGGTCGTGGTGTTCATCGTGGCACCTGTAAAAGTTTGGTCTTCAGCATTTCAAATTCCTGGCCGCCATCCATGGTCTGGCGGTTGGTGGACATGGCCATGGTGGCACGGCTGCCGGATTCATGTTTTTCGCCCGGCTCGCTGCCTGGCGCCAGCCAGACCCACAAGCGCCGCTCCCGGACATAAAGCATCGCAAAAATGCCCAGAATCAGCAAGGCGCAACCGAGGTAAACAATGTTTTTTCCCGGCGTGCGCGCCACCTGGAACACACTGGCCTGCAGCTGGGTGAAGTCTTTCAGCGTAAAGGCCAGCGGCGCAGGGTAAAAGTGGGCATCGCTGAGCGAGAGCACCGACTGGGCCATATAAGCCTGGGTGCTGGCGTCCTGTGGCAGCGGTGCCAGGCCCGCCTGCTCGCGGGTCATCTGGGCCAGCTCGAACAGAACGCCGTTGAGGATGCGCACCAGCACCTCGCCGGCGCGATTGCGTTCGGCTTCCGGCACCCTGGCCTCAATAAAATCGGAAACCGCCTGAAGCCCTGAAAGCGCCGGGGCCTGGGCGCCGTCGACTGGCTGGTCGGGACCGGCAAACAGCGCCAGCGCCCGCGATGCAGACGCCGACAGCTGCTGCGCCAGATCGGGGCGGTCTGCGGCAATGGCCTGGCGCACATAACGCTGCACCGCCCGCTCGCGCTGCGCCGGGTCTGCCAGCGCGCGGCGCAGGCGCAAAAAACCGTCCATGCTGCCCTGGTCATCGGCAGGAATACGCAGGTACTGGAAAGGACCGGAGGTGGTCTCACGCACACCCAGCAGAAACAGCGCCGGGCTGGCGTCCGCCGTGTCCATCTTGATCGGCAACATGTAGTTGTGAAACTCCCTGGCCTGGCCAGCGGCATCGCGCAACTTGTAGGTGACACTGGGGCCGACATTGCGCAGCTCTTTTTTCTCGCGCGTTTTGTTGGCTGCGCCCAGACGCGAGTCGATGGCATGGCGCAAGTCCACCTTGCGCACATCGGCGCCCGAGGTGGTCCCCATGCTGCCGGAGTCGGAAAAATTTTCGACGTTGATGACACGCAGTGCGGTGTACTCCAGCGTCATCTTCTGTGCGCCTGCACCCTGTCCGCTGCTCAGGCTGCTGGAACCGCCAATCGTGCCCTGCAGTTCAAACGGCTTGCTGGCGACCTGGGCGCCGACCGCCATGGAAACCGCCTTGAGGGTGACACTGGAGCCCCCGTCATCAAAGCTGGACTGGTAAATTTCTATGCCTTTGTGGCGCGCCGGATGATTGACTTCAACGCGGGCCGGTATCTTTTCACCGGTTTCCCTGTCGTGAATCACGATCTCGCTGGCAAACAGCTTGGGCATGCCGGTCGAGTAATACTCCACGATGAATTTTTTCAGCTCGACCGCAAACGGCAGGTCCTGGAGCAGGATGCCGCCCGGCTGATTCAGGATCGCGGTGCTGGACTGTGTGCCTTCAGCCACCAGCAAATTGGCGCGGAAAGTCGGATTGCGTTCGCTCAGGCGGTGTTGCGCCGGCACATCGGCAATCAGGCCGCCACCGGTGTAAATGGTCTTGTTGTTGAACCAGGTCTGGGCCCGCACCATCAGGTCGCCATCCAGCAGGCCCCCCACACAGACCAGCACAATCGCGCTGTGCGTGGCGATATAGCCGAGCTTGTTGGCGGCACCCGCCTTGGCAGCCACCATCCAGCCGCTACCGCCGGGCGAACTTCTTTGCTGCAGTTTGACTTTCCAGCCGCTCTTGACCAGCGTCTGTCCGATGCGCCTGGCCGCGACTTCCGGTGCCTCGGCCAAAGCCAGCTCGGCCCGGTGGCCAAAAGCCTGGAGGCTTTGCTCGCGGATGTTTTCCTTGAGCTGGTTCAGGTCGGCCAGGATTTTCGGCGTGTTGCGGCTGATACACAGCGATGTGGAGATCACCAGAAACGCCAGAATCAGCATGAACCACCAGGCGCTGTACACGGTGTACAGGCTGACCGCGCCGAACACCTGGGCCCAGAACGGCCCGAACTGGTTGACGTAGTTGCCGAGCGGCTCCTGCTGCTTGAGAACGGTGCCAATCACCGAGGCGATGCAGATGACGGTCAACAGCGAAATCGAAAACCGCATCGACGACAGCAGCTCCACCACCGATCGCCAGGCATGCGAGCCCGACTTGAGCCGGAGGCCGTGGGTGGAAACTGAGTGGCTGGGAACGGTCATGCGTGCTGCTGGTTGGGAAGCCATAAAAAAGGCGGGCCTTTTTGGAAAGACCCGCCCTGTATGGAGTGCTCAAGTTGGCCGGGGTTCAATACAAAACGGAGGGACCGCCGCATTTTCCGGAAATCGGCCGGCTTGCCGACCCCGCTCCCCCAGGCCCCGGTTTGTCGGGCTGATCAGCGCAGGCCGGCAATGTAGTCGGCTACCGCGCGGATTTCCCGGTCATTCAATTTGGCGGCCACCTGGCTCATCTGCAGGCTGTTGCCCCGCACAGCGTCGCGAAAAGCCGTCAGCTGGGAGGCGGTGTACTCCGCATGCTGGCCACCCAGACGCGGGTACTGGGAAGGAATGCCGGCACCGGTCGGATTGTGGCAACCCGCACAGGCAGGCACCTGGCGGTCGGCGATGCCGCCGCGGTAAATCCGCTCACCCAGGGTTACCAGGTCCTTGTCTTTGGCAAAACCGGGTTTGGCTTTCTGGCTGCTGACCCAGAAGGCGATGTTTTTCATGTCATCGTCGGACAGTGCCGCTGCAAAACCCTGCATGACAGCGTTTTTACGCTTGCCCGATTTGAATTCCTGCAATTGCTTGACCAGGTATTCCGGATGCTGCTGGGCCAGCTTGGGGTTGACCGGTGTGCCGGAATTGCCGTCGGCGGCATGGCAGGCGACGCAGACAGCGGCATAACTCTTTTCGCCCCGAACCAGGTCGGGCTTGGCGGCCTTGGCCGGTGCGGCCTCGCCGGCGGCCTGCGACACAAGAGGCAGGGCCAGGACGGCAGCCAGCAAATAGGACATCAACGAAGTGGAAACAAGCTTCATATCGGGGGTTTAATGGTTGACTCTCAAGTGGACAAGGCCTCAGGTGCACAGACTTCGGCTGCTTGAGCCGTCCTCCGGCGCACAACTTGGCGCAAAACTTCGCGATTTTACAATGGCTTGGGGGACAATCCGAATATATGAGCATATCCCCGCGATCCACCCCCGTTAAAACCCAGAAGCCGACTGCCAAAAGAGCCCCGCCCAAAATAGCGGCGGCCAACATGGCAGCCGCACTGGCGGCCCAGCCGCCGCAGTCGGCCGAGGCCAAAATTGCCATGGGCTGGCTGCACACGGCCAAATTCCTGACCACAGCGCCTGAGCTCAAGCACCTGCCGATGATGGAGTTTCCGGAGATTGCCTTTGTCGGCCGCTCCAACGCCGGCAAGTCCACCTGCATCAACACGCTGACCCAGATCAACCGGCTGGCCTTTGCCTCGAAAACACCGGGGCGCACGCAGAGCATCAACCTGTTTTCGCTGGGCAAACAGGGCATCACCGATGCCGTGCTGGCGGACCTGCCGGGTTATGGTTATGCGGCTGTGCCCAAAGCGGCCAAGTACCGCTGGCAACAGGTGATGGGCAACTACCTGCAGACCCGCGACAACCTCAAGGGCGTGGTGCTGCTGTGCGACCCGCGCCTGGGCTTGACCGAACTCGACGAAATCCTGCTGGACGTGATCCGTCCCCGGGTCGAGGAAGGCCTGAAGTTTCTGGTGCTGCTGACCAAGTCCGACAAGCTCAACAAGACCGAGGCCGCCAAGGCGCTGTCCATTGTGCGACTGCAGGCCGGCGGCGGCGATGTCAAACTCTTTTCAGCGCTCAAGCGGCAGGGGGTCGAGGAAGTTGCCCAGCATTTGTGGCAGTGGGCACATCCGCCGGCCAAGGCTGACAAACCGGCCAAGGCGCCGGAAACACCACCGCCGCAAGCAGATTCCAGCGTGGCCTGAGTGTTTGCTGGCGGACTGGGGCGGACCTGGACCGCTTCTGCATTTCTGTTGTCAAATCTGCCTTTGGCCCTTTAACGACGGGCATAAGCAGCTCCTGAATGTATAGCAAAATGATTGCAACCCGCCTCGTCGCCCTGCCCCACGGCATCACCCTGTCCTGCCGCATCGCTGGCCAGGCCGGCCGGCCGGTGCTGATGTTTCTGCACGGTTTTCCGGAGGCCGCTTTTGTCTGGGACGAACTGCTGGCGCACTTCGCCCGGCCTGAAAACGGCGGCTATTTCTGCATTGCCCCGAATCTGCGCGGCTTTGAGCAGTCGAGTGCACCCGCTGAGCCCGACGCCTACCGGCCCAAACACCTGATGCAGGACATCTCGGCGCTGGTTGCCGCCGTGTGTACCCCGGCCACCGGCGCGAAGCTGGAATGCCTGGTGGCCCACGACTGGGGCGGCGCGATTGCCTGGAACCTCGCGGTGGCGATGCCGCAGCTGATGAAAAAGCTGGCCATCGTCAACTCGCCCCATCCCGGCACCTTTTTGCGCGAGCTGCAGCATTCGCCGTCCCAGCAGGCCGCCAGCGCCTACATGAACTTCCTGATCCGGCCGGACGCCGAGGCGCTGCTGGCGGCCGACGATTTCCGCCGCCTGTGGCAGTTCCTGACCAATGGCGGCAACAGCCAGCCGGCCTGGCTGACCGACAGCGTGAAAGACCAGTACCGCGCGGTCTGGCGCGCCGGCCTGACCGGCGGTTGCAACCTGTACCGCGCCTCGCCGCTGCGCCCGCCACGGCCCGGAGATCCCGCCGCCTCCGGGGTCAGCCTGCCGCGCGAGCGTCTGACGGTGCTGCTGCCGACGCTGGTGGTCTGGGCGCTGGACGACATCGCGCTGCCACCGGCATTGATAGACGGCCTGGCCGACTATGTGCCAGCCATGCAGTTGCAGACCGTCGCCGGCGCCAGCCACTGGATCGTGCATGAGCAGCCCCAGCGGGTGATCGGCTATCTGCAGGATTTTCTGGGCCAGCCGTCCGGGCCTGTTTAGCTGCAATTTTTATTGCAAACCATGCAGACTGAACAAGGGCTGAGGGCGAAAAAGGCTTTATCGCCGTTTCAATACAGCGAGGGCTCACCTTCGGGCCGGGTTTTAAAGCGTTTGTGCACCCAGTAGTACTGCGCCGGCATGGTGTTGATGTATTCCTGCAAACGCGCATTCATCAGCGCGGTGTCGGCCACCGGGTCAGCACTCGGAAAATTCGGCCAGGCCGGCAACACTTCGACGGTATAACCGGTCGCCGTCAGGCGCGGCAGCAAGGGCACAATTTTGGCGCGGCCTAGACGGGCAAAACGCGACAGCGAGGCCACGGTGGCGGCGGGCCGCCCATAAAACGGCACAAACACCGAATCATCGGGGCCGAAGTCCATGTCGGGCAAGAGATAAAGCGGCTGCCCTTCACGCAAGGCGGTGACGATGGGCTTGACGCCTTCTGCCCGCCCAAACAGGCGCAGATTGCCAAAACGCCTGCGGCCACGCAGTATCCAGCGGTCCACCAGTTTGTTCGACTGGTCGGTGTAAATCGTGGTTGACGGCCGCGGCATCTGCAAGGCCACGCCGGCCCAGGCGGCATCCAGCCCGACAAAATGCGGTAAAAAGATCACGGTGGCGTCGTTTCCCAGCAATTCGTCCAGCGCACCGGTCAGCTGGACGCGCCGCTGCACCCAGGCCCTGGGCGCATGCCACAACCAGGCGCGGTCCAGCCAGGCTTGTGCGAAATAAACAAAGGTCTGACGTGCCAGCTGGCTGCGTTCGGCCTCGGGCAGCGCCGGAAAACACAATGCCAGATTGGTCTGGACGACGCGCCGGCGCGAGCCCACCAACAGGTACAGCATAAAACCCAGCAGCACACCCAGCGCCCGCGTCCACGCCAGCGGTACCAGCGCCAGCGACTGCATGAAAGCGATGCCGGACCGGGTGACAATGCGGCCCAGCAGTTGGCGCGGCGTCCTCAAGATGCGTCCTCGCGCGGCGTCTTGTAACGCGCATAGCCCCACAAATATTGCCCGGGCTGGCTCCGCACAATCGCCTCGATCGCCCGGTTGATCTGTGTGACGGCCTGCAGCAGGTCGGATTTTCCGGCCGCTTCCAGCCCCTGCACCGCCGGCCATATTTTCAGGAAGTAACCCTGGCCACGGGCCAGGCGCTCGCAGCTGACCGGCAACAGGGTGGCGCCGCTTTGCAGCGCCAGGCGGGCGGCCAGGGTCATGGTGTAAGCGGGCTTTCCAAAAAAAGGCGCCCAAACCCCCAGGCCTTCCGGCGGAACCTGGTCGGTCAACAAGGCCACAGCCTGATTGGCCTTCAAGGTTTTGTGCATCAGCCGGATAGCGCTGAGGGAAGCGGGCACCACCGTCAGATTCGCACGGTCGCGGGCAATACGCTCCAGCCGGGCCAGCCAGGTCTTGCGGGCCGGTCGGTAAATCGCGGTGATGGGGCCATACAACTCGGCCAGTGCCTGCGGCCCGAGCTCAAAACTGCCGCAGTGCGGGCCAAAAAAAATCACGCCCCGTCCGAGCGCCAATGCCCGGTCAACATGCTCCTGGCCCGCCACCCTGACATTGCCCAGGCAGGACGCCGCAGGTGGCCGCATCCAGAGCTTGGGCAGCTCGGCGACGAAACGCCCGGCCTCGGCAATCGCCGGGCGCGCCGCCTCAAAGGCCAGTCCGGCCTGCGCCACATTGGCACGAAACTGGGCCCGGTAGGCCGGGCTCAGCCACCAGACCAGCCAGCCCAGGGCAGCGCCCACGCCATGCAGGGCACGCAGCGGCCAATGGGAAAGGAAGCGGAACAGGAAAATCATGAAGGGGAAAATGGGCGAAAGGGCAGCGGGCAGCAGGGTCGGGTGGAAGCGATATAATGTCAACTGTCGCCGAGTTATTGAACAACTTGCAGGGCGACATTAAACCAAACTGCTAAAGCGTTCGCCGAGGCACCCCAAGCCGGCAACGCGCCGACTAACTTCATGGAGTGTACGCAATGGCGAACGATTTTCTTTTTACTTCCGAATCCGTCTCCGAGGGCCATCCCGACAAGGTTGCCGACCAGATTTCCGATGCCATCCTCGATGCCATCTTCAAACAGGATCCGCGCAGCCGGGTGGCCGCCGAGACCCTGACGAATACCGGTCTGGTGGTCCTGGCTGGCGAGATCACCACCAACGCGCATGTCGATTACATCCAGGTGGCGCGCGACACCATCAAGCGCATCGGTTACGACAACACCGAATACGGCATCGACTACAAGGGTTGCGCCGTCATGGTTTGTTACGACAAGCAGTCCAACGACATCGCCCAGGGCGTGGACCATGCGTCCGACGACCACCTGAACATCGGCGCCGGCGACCAGGGCCTGATGTTTGGCTACGCCTGCGACGAGACGCCGGAACTGATGCCCGCGCCGATTTATTACGCACACCGCCTGGTCGAGCGCCAGGCCCAGTTGCGCAAGGACGGCCGTCTGCCTTTCCTGCGTCCCGACGCCAAGAGCCAGGTCACCATGCGTTATGTCGACGGCAAGCCGCACAGCATTGACACCGTGGTGCTGTCCACCCAGCACAGCCCGGACCAGAGCGAAACCCAGCACAAGATGAAAGCCAGCTTCACCGAAGCCATCATCGAGGAAATCATCAAGCCGGTGCTGCCCAAAGGCATGCTGACCAAGGACACCAAATACCTGATCAACCCAACCGGCCGGTTTGTCATCGGCGGTCCTCAGGGCGATTGCGGTCTGACCGGCCGCAAGATCATTGTGGACACCTACGGCGGCGCCTGCCCGCACGGCGGCGGCGCGTTCAGCGGCAAAGACCCTTCCAAAGTGGACCGTTCTGCCGCCTACGCCGCCCGTTATGTGGCCAAGAACATTGTGGCGGCTGGTCTGGCCAAGCAGTGCCAGATCCAGGTGGCCTACGCCATTGGTGTGGCCAGGCCGATGAACGTGACTGTCTACACCGAAGGCACGGGCGTGATGTCCGACGAGAAACTCTCGGCCCTGGTCAACGAACACTTCGATCTGCGCCCCAAAGGCATCATCCTGATGCTGGACCTGCTGCGCCCGATCTACGAAAAGACCGCTGCTTACGGCCACTTCGGCCGCGACGAGCCGGAATTCACATGGGAAAAAACAGATAAAGCAGCTGCGCTGCGGGCGGCAGCCGGTCTGAAATAAGGCAGAAAGGTTCTTCAGGCCCTCAAGCCTGAAGGCACTGCATCAGCATGTCGTAGTCCACGGGTTTGACCAGATGGTGGTCAAACCCGGCTTGCCCGGCACGCTGCTTGTCCGCTGTTTGCCCCCAGCCGGTCAAGGCAATCAGGACTATCTTGTCGCCCCCCGGCTGCTGCCGGATCAGGCGCGCGGCGTCATAGCCGTCCATGCCGGGCATGCCGATGTCCATCACCACCGCATCGGGCTTCAAGCTCCAGACCTGGGCCACGCCAGCGACTCCGTCGTAGGCGGTTGTCACCACAAAGCCGTCCAGCCCCAGCAGGGCTTGCAATGTATCGGCGGCGTCCACATTGTCATCCACCACCAGAATCTTCCTGGCTTGCACGACGTGGCTTTTTTCAGCGGAGTCCACGATCGCCTGCACAGCCGGCTGGACCACCTCAATCACCACGGGCAAGGTCAGGATGAATTCGCTGCCGCGACCCAGGCCCTCACTGACAGCGTGCAAAGTGCCCCCATGCATTTCCGAGAACTGCCTGGCCAGGCTCAACCCAATGCCCAGGCCGGTAGGGGCCTCACCCGGTACGGGCGTCTGGGCAAACAGATCGAAAATCCGGGTGAGCGACGCTGGCTCCAGGCCGATCCCGTTATCCCGCACACTGAACATGGCGGTCTGTCCGTCGACCCGGGCTTGCAACACAATGTGCCCGCCATGGGGAGTGAACTTTGCCGCATTGACCAGGAGGTTGGCCACACTCTGCACCAGGCGTGCATGATCGGCGTCGAGCAGGTAGTCTGCGTCAGGCGCGTCAACCCGCAAAGCATGTTTTTTGCCCTCCATCAGGGAGCTCGATATTTCCACGGCGTGGTTGATGACGGAGCGCAGGGTGA
This sequence comes from Asaia bogorensis, assembly GCA_943371375.1. GTDB lineage: Bacteria > Pseudomonadota > Gammaproteobacteria > Burkholderiales > Burkholderiaceae_C > Polaromonas. The sequence continues at coordinate 76,592 of CALRUM020000005.1, read as the reverse complement.
TGTGGCCTTTTTTGAGCACCACCTTGCCCCGCGTGATGCGCGCAACGTCCAGCAGGTCGTCAACCAGCCTTGTCAGATGGGTCACCTGGCGGTCCACCACTTCACGCAACTGGGTCACCTGCCTGGAATCAGGGTGAAGGTGTTTAAGGATGCCCATGGAAGTCCGGATGGGCGCCAGCGGATTGCGCAGCTCGTGGGCCAGCGTGGCAAGAAATTCATCCTTGCGCTGATCGGCATCCCTGACCTGGTACTGCCGTTCACGCGCGCGAATGGCTGAACGTGCCGCTGAAATCAGCGCAATCGTCCGGACCGGCCGCTCCAGCAGCGTCACGTTTCCCAGGTGCTCCACCGCACGCTGAACATCCAGGGAATCGGCCCCACTTCGCGCCAGCAGCAAGATGGGAATGTCCGACCAGGTCGGTTGGGAGGAAACATATTCGGCCAGCGGCCTGGCCGCTGCCCCACCGACCACCTCCTCCACCAGCAACAAGGCGCCGGCACCACGGCCCAGTTGCTCCAGCAGCTCCACCATGTTGCGACAGACAATACTGCCGATTCCCACCGAGCTGAAGACTTTCGCCGTCAGGGCCGCATCCTGCCCCGTCGGCGCACAAATCACGATCCGGCGCTCCATCTAGTTCACCTCGGTGCCGTCACCCGCTGAACCCGACTTGCCCACATAAACCGGTACCCCGGTGAGAATGCCCCGGAAGCCGCGCAGGGGTGCGCCGACCTGGATTCCCTGCCGTGACATGGAAAATTGCCGTATCGTCCGTTCGTGCAGACTGCCCCGTTTCTTGAACACCGACACCGCCTGCTTGACCTCGCCGTCGTGCTCGAAGTAGCGCAGCATCAACACGTTGTCAGCGAGATAACTTGCGTCGACCGTCGTCGACATGTTTCCTCCCAGCATGCCCTGCTGAACGCCCACGAGGATGGTCACCACACCGCGCTGCCCGAGGTAGGTCAGCAACTCATGCAGATGCGTCGTCAAAAAACGCTCATCAGGCATGGCGTTGAGGTAGCCATTGATGCTGTCGATCACGATCACCTTGCTGCCCTCATCGGCTGCGCGGCACACCGCAGTGGCGAACTCGCCAGGCGACAGCTCCGCCGGATCAATCTGCTGGATCGTCAGCTGTTGCTTGTTGTAGGCCTGCCGCACCCCCATACCCAGCCCGTCGGCGCGATTGAGCAGGTTGTTGGCAGCCTCTTCGAAAAGGAACATGGCACTTTTCTGTCCGCGCTTTGCGGCAGCCGACACAAACTGGCATGCCAGGGAGGTCTTGCCGGTACCCGGCGGCCCGGCGATCAGCGTGCTCGTCCCCTCCTCAAGACCGCCGCCCAGCAACAGGTCCAGCTCGCTCAACCCGCTTTTGAGTTGCTCACGGTTTTGCATGACCCTCGACTCAGCTGCAACCAGCCTCGGATACACACACAGGCCGCCATGCTGAATGTCATAGTCATGCATGCCGCCGCGAAACGCCATGCCGCGGTATTTCACGACCCGAACCCTGCGCCGCTCCGCGCCGTAGTCCTTGACCGATTGCTCAAGCGTGATTACGCCATGGGCAATGCTTCGTACCTGCAGGTCAATGCCGGCGGCAGTGCGGTCGTCCAGCAGCATGACGGTGCAGGACCGGCTGGCAAAAAACTGCTTGAGCGCCAGCACCTGGCGGCGGTAACGCAAAGGCGTGTCGGCCAGCAACTGGAGTTCCGACAGCGAGTCAATGACCACCCGCGTGGGCTTGCGTTCGTCGATCACTGCAAGGATCAGCTGCGTCGTGGTCCCCATCTCCACTTCTGAAGGATGGAACATGGTGTATTGGGCCTCGGGCTGCAGGAGGTTTTCGGAGGGAAGCACCTCGCGAATATGGATATCATGAATCGGCCATCCATGCGATTCGGCCACACTTTCCAGTTCGGCAGCCGTCTCGGCGAGAGTGATATACACCACCGATTCGCCGCGTCTGGCCCCCTCTACAAGAAACTGCAGGCCCGTGGTGGTCTTGCCGGTGCCGGGCTCCCCTTCAATGAGGTAAATCCGGTCCTTGGTGAGCCCCCCGCCCAGGATGTTGTCAAGCCCGGCGATGCCGGTGGATAAGAAGAGGTCGCTGGAATTGTTCTGGATTTTCATGTGCACCAAAAGATCTGCAAGGGTTGGCCGCCATATGGCATCAAGTCGACAACCCGCAGAAACACATGACCGGCACGTATCACGCTGTTTGAGAACTTTGAAAAATGGTAGATACCCGGCGGCGAAAAATAAACGTTGGGTGTCCCCGGAAAACTGTAGGACAAAAACTTGCGCCTGCGTCCCCGGTTTTGGGCTCGAATTTCACGCGCAAGCCACCCGCCACAAGGAGGGTAGGCAGGGGCCCTGTGTAGCAGGCCCAAGGACCCGCGCGCCACCCGCCAGCGTCAGCGGCGGGTGTACGGTGAAGACGGAATGTGCTTGCCGCTGCCGGGAACATCCGATGGCTTGGCGTCAGGGTCGGGCCTCGGCTGGGTCTTGTTCGTACCCTCCTCGCCAAAGGTCTTGTTCAGGGGACCCTCTTTCCTGACATCGTTCTCGTTGTCATCGAAATTTTCGCCCTGGCCTGTGCTGACACCATGCATGGTGCGACACTTTCCAGCCTCAGCTGACAAACTCTGGGCGCGTGTGAGCCTGGACTGATGCGCAAGTCTCAGGTCTGCGCGCCACCCGCACCAGGAAAGGCCACGCCGACCGGGAAAACCCGCCGGGATTGCCAGCATTTCTGGGAGCGCCAACAACAGTTTCCCGTCCCTGCACGCGGTAAACGGGCTTGGTCGCCGCCAGATCCATGTCGAACTGATTCATCGCTGTTCCCCTGGAATGAGACGCTCCGGACGCCGAAACGACTTCTGTACTTCAAGCGTAAACAGGTGTGAATCAAATTTTTGTCGGATTTGGACGAAAGCGTTGTAGGACGGCCTGGGACCTTGTCGACGCCTTCGGACGAGTCGACTTCCGCATGCCTTTTGCCTTTTCTACGGCTGTTTGGCCTGGCAGCTTGAAACTCTGCCTAAACGGCCTTATCATTAGCACTCGATGATATTGAGTGCTAGCAGCCTCGTATCGCCACTTCTCTGGCCCCCGCTCCGGCGCGGTGCTTTTGATCCTCAAACCATTGCTAAAACTCAGGAGCTCTCATGAAACTTCGTCCCCTGCACGACCGCGTGATCGTCAAACGTGTTGAAAACGAAACCAAAACTGCCTCCGGCATCGTCATTCCGGACAGCGCCGCCGAAAAGCCTGATCAGGGCGAAGTCCTGGCTGTTGGCCCCGGCAAGAAGAACGACAAAGGCGAGCTCAGCGCCATGGCGGTCAAGGTCGGCGACCGCGTCCTGTTCGGCAAATACAGTGGCCAGACCGTCAAGGTCGATGGCGACGAACTGCTGGTCATGAAAGAAGACGATTTGTTCGCAGTGGTCGAGAAGTAAGTTCTCGCTCCCCTACCGCATACCTAATTAACTGAATCTGGAGAATTAAACATGGCAGCAAAAGACGTCATTTTCGGCGGCGAAGCCCGCGCACGCATGGTCGAGGGTGTGAACATCCTGGCCAACGCAGTCAAGGTCACCCTGGGCCCCAAAGGCCGTAACGTGGTGCTCGAGCGCTCCTTCGGCGCCCCTACCGTGACCAAGGACGGTGTCTCCGTCGCCAAGGAAATCGAACTCAAGGACAAGCTGCAGAACATGGGCGCGCAGATGGTCAAGGAAGTTGCTTCCAAGACCTCCGACATCGCTGGTGACGGCACCACCACCGCTACCGTTCTGGCCCAGGCCATCGTCCGCGAAGGCATGAAATATGTCGCCGCCGGCATGAACCCGATGGACCTGAAGCGCGGCATCGACAAGGCTGTGACAGCCCTGGTCGAAGAGCTGAAAAAAGCTTCCAAGCCCACCACTACCAGCAAGGAAATTGCCCAGGTCGGCACGATTTCCGCCAACAGCGACGAAGAAGTCGGCAAGATCATCGCTGAAGCGATGGACAAGGTTGGCAAGGAAGGCGTCATCACCGTTGAAGACGGCAAGTCGCTGAACAGCGAACTCGACGTGGTTGAAGGCATGCAGTTTGACCGCGGCTACCTGTCGCCTTACTTCATCAACAACCCGGAAAAGCAGTCCGCTATTCTGGACAACCCGTTTGTGCTGCTCTACGACAAGAAGATCAGCAACATCCGTGACCTGCTGCCTACGCTTGAGCAAGTTGCCAAGTCCAGCCGTCCGCTGCTGATCATCTCGGAAGACGTCGAAGGCGAAGCCCTGGCCACGCTGGTGGTCAACACCATCCGCGGCATCCTGAAGGTTGTGGCTGTGAAGGCCCCTGGTTTCGGCGACCGCCGCAAAGCCATGCTGGAAGACATTGCCACCCTGACCGGCGGCAAGGTCATTGCTGAAGAAGTCGGCCTGACCCTCGAAAAAGTGACCCTGGCTGACCTCGGCCAGGCCAAACGCATCGAAGTGGGCAAGGAAAACACCATCATCATCGACGGTGCCGGTGCTGCTGCTGACATCGAAGCCCGCGTCAAGCAGGTTCGTGTCCAGATCGAAGAAGCGACCAGCGACTACGACCGCGAAAAACTGCAAGAGCGCGTGGCCAAACTGGCCGGCGGTGTTGCCGTGATCAAGGTGGGCGCTGCCACCGAAGTCGAAATGAAAGAGAAAAAAGCCCGCGTGGAAGACGCCCTGCACGCTACCCGCGCTGCTGTGGAAGAAGGCATTGTGGCCGGCGGCGGCGTGGCCCTGCTGCGCGCCAAGCAATCGGCTGGCGCCATCAAGGGTGACAATGCCGACCAGGACGCCGGCATCAAACTGATCCTGCGTGCCATCGAAGAGCCGCTGCGCATCATCGTCGCCAACGCCGGCGAAGAGCCAAGCGTGGTGGTCAATGCGGTGCTGGCCGGCAAAGGCAACTACGGCTACAACGCCCAGAACGGCACCTATGGCGACATGATCGACATGGGTATCCTGGACCCCACCAAGGTGACGCGCACTGCACTGCAGAACGCAGCGTCCGTGTCCTCGCTGATGCTGACCACCGAATGCATGGTGGCCGAGGCTCCGAAAGACGAGTCCGGCGCCGGCGGCCCTGGCGGCATGGGTGGCGGCATGGGTGGTATGGGCGGCATGGGCGACATGGGCATGTAATCCGGCTACTGCGCAGGCGCCATGCGTCGTTGGGCGGTGCTCGGAATCCTCACGTACCCCAAGGTACGCTCCGGTTCCTGTGCTCCGTCCGCCTAGCCTGACACCTGCTCGCTACGCCGTCCGGACATTCCGGATAACAAAAAAACCCGCAGGGCTTGCGCCCTGCGGGTTTTTTCATGGGCGATCGAACTCAGACCGGATCGTCGTTGTTGCCGGGCTGGACCCACCAGTAGATCAGCAGCAACAAGCCGATCACGGTCAGCATGATGAGCTGCCACCAGCCGCTTTTGCCGATGTCGTGCAGACGCCGTGTGCCCACTGCGAGCGCGGGCAGCAACAAGGCCAGCGACACCAGGCCGGCAACGATGTCACCGAGCATGGAGGCAACAATCGAAACCAGAATCTGGAACAGGAAGAACCACCAGAATTCGGGACGTGAAGCGCGACCGGAAAAAGTCGCGTATTTGGCGAAACAGCTGGATATGGCTTGACCGAAGTTCATGTTTTTCTCCTCCTCAGGAGTGTGCGAGGGCAAATTCCCCACGCCATGATAAGTCAGGCAGACTCGCCACCCCCACATCGCGGGCGGCAAATAAAACCCGGCAGCCGCGCCAGCGAATCAGGCCGATGTGAGCTTTCGCAAGAGTCCCGCAGTCGAGGCGTCCAGCCCCGCGACATCGCCGCTTTTCAGGCGCGACTCGATATCCCTGGCCAGCACCTTGCCAAGCTCGACGCCCCACTGGTCAAAGCTGTTGATGCCCCAGATGGCGCCGCTGACAAACACGCGGTGCTCTTGCAGCGCAATCAAGGCGCCAAAACTGGCGGGGTTCAGTTCTTCCAGCAGCAGGACGGTGCTGGGACGGTTGCCGGGGAAATGTTTGTGGCCACCCGCATCTTCCTGGCCCTGCATAAGGGCCTGCGCCTGCGCCAGCACATTGGCCAGCACCAGGCCATGGTGACCGGGCAGCTCATGACCGGCTTTTTTGATCGCCACAAACTCGACCGGGACCACATCCGTGCCCTGGTGCAGCATCTGGAAATAAGCGTGCTGACCCTTGGTTCCCGGATCGCCCCAGAGCACAGGGGCGGTGGCATACGACAGGCTCCGACCGTCCAGATCCACCCGCTTGCCGTTGCTTTCCATCTCGAGCTGCTGAAGGTAGGCCGACCAGCGGCGCAAGGCACTGCTGTAGGGCGCGATGCTCCGGCTGGTGAAACCGTGGAAATTGCGGTACCAGACATCGAGCAAGCCCAGCCGTACAGGCAGGTTGCGCGCCAGTGGCGCGGTCCGGAAGTGCTGGTCCATCGCATGCGCGCCGGCCAGCAGTTCCCTGAATCCACTGGCCCCGATCGCGATCGCCAGCGGCAGGCCAATGGCTGACCAGAGGGAATAACGCCCGCCCACCCAGTCCCAGAATCCGAAGGTGGTGCTGATGCCGAATGCCTCGGCAGCGGCCACGTTGCTGGTCAGTGCCGCGAAGTGACGCGCAATGTCCGTCCCACCCTGCGCCTCGAACCAGTGCCTGGCGGACCGGGCATTGATCATGGTTTCCGCGGTGGTGAAGGTTTTGGAAGCGATCAGGAACAGCGTATTACCCGGTTTGAGCTGCGCCAGAACACTGGCCAGCTCCAGGCCGTCGACATTGGAGACGAAATGAAAACGTTTGCCCGGGATACGGAATTCTTCCATGGCCAACACCGCCATCTTGGGGCCGAGGTCGGAACCACCAATGCCGATATTGACAATGTCGGTGATGGCCTCGTCCAGGCGCACCTGCTGCGCGTAGGCCAGCATGGCGGCCAGCGCCTCATGCACGTGGACAAGCTCACTGGCCATGTCTTCAGGCATGGGCGACGTCCCTGCCTTGCCGGCTGGAGCCGGCTCTCTGAGCAGGAAATGCATGACGGCGCGGTCTTCACTGCGGTTGATTTTTTCGCCGGCAAACATCGCATCACGGTGCTGCTCCACCCCGCACTGGCGGGCCAGATCGAGCAGCAGCTCCTGGCTGACAGGATCGATCAGGTTTTTGGAAAGATCAGCGAAGACATGGGGCGCGTCCTGGCTGAATTCTGCGAAGCGTCCGGAATCGGCTGCGAACGCCTCTCGCAGATCGAACTTTTTTCCGCCAGCATCAAACTGGGCCTGCAGCGCAGCCCAGGCCGGGGTCTGGTCGCAGCGGGCGCGGGTCGGGGCGCTCATGCGGCAAGCATCAGTTGTTCGAGCTTGACGGCATCCGCGGCAAACGCACGTATGCCTTCGGCGAGCTTCTCGGTGGCCATGGCGTCTTCATTGAGTGCGTAGCGAAAACCCGCTTCGTCAAAATTGACTGCTGGCAAATCAAGCCCCCGGGCAGCATCGGCATCCAGGGCGCGCTGCAGCGGTGTGTCATTGGCAGCCAGCTGCCCCAGCAGTTCCGGGCTGATCGTCAGCAAATCGCACCCGGCCAGCGCCTTGATTTGCCCGATGTTGCGAAAACTCGCGCCCATGATTTCAGTAGCTATGCCGAAATGTTTGAAATGATGGAATATCTCCCGCACCGACTGGACGCCGGGGTCGTTGGCGCCCGATCTGGCGGCCTCGTCCCACGCTGCGCCAGCTGACTTCTTGTACCAGTCATAGATGCGCCCGACAAAGGGGGAAATCAGCTGCACCCTTGCCTGGCCACACGCCACCGCCTGGCAAAAGGAAAAAAGCAGGGTGAGGTTGGTGTGGATGCCGCGGTCTTCCAGGCGCCGGGCCGCTTCTATGCCCTCCCAGGTGGCGGCCACCTTGATCAGCACGCGGTTGATGTGTATGCCCTCGGCCTGGTAAAGCTCCACGATGCGTTCACCGCGGGTAAAGGTGGCGTTGCTGTCGAAGCTCAGGCGGGCATCCACTTCCGTCGATACCCGGCCGGGAATGAGGGACAGTATTTCACAGCCAAAACGCACCAGCAGGCGGTCCATGGTTTCGTCCAGGGCACGGCCCCGGAACCTCGTCATCGTGTCTTCCAGCAAAGGCCGGTAAGCAGGCTTTTGCACTGCTTTGAGAATCAGCGAAGGGTTGGTGGTCGCATCCTGCGGCTTGAAGGTGCCGAGCTCCCGGAAGTCGCCGGTATCGGCCACAACGGTGGTGAACTGTTTGAGGGCTTCGAGTTGATTCATGCAGAAAGTGTAAGTTGACCGCCACGGGCGTCCTGTCAGACCACGGCCAGATTGAGTTACCATTATGGCAAAAAAATATGAAACTTTATTACATGCGGCCAAGAAAGTAGAAAGAAATGAGCTTTGATCTGGTGCTGTTTGGGGGCACGGGCGACCTGACGTGGCGCAAGTTGTTGCCCGCGCTGTTTCAGGCTTTCCGCCATGGCTCTCTTCCCAGGGAAGGGCGTATCCTGGGAGTGGGCCGTGACAGCATGGACGATGAAGAGTATCGCTCGCTCATCCGGGCGCGGTTTGACAGCGTCGATCTGTCGAAACGTCCCACCGGGGATGAGTTCCAGCGTTTTGCGGCGCTGCTGCACTATGTCCGCATGGATCTGTCGCAGGCAGACGACTACGTACAACTGGCGGCAATACTGAAATCGCGTCAGGCCGATACCGTGGTGATGTACCTGGCCACGGCGCCCTCGCTTTTCACCGCAGTGTGTGAAAACATGGCGGCGGTCGGGCTGAACGGCCCGCAAACCCGCGTGGTGCTGGAAAAACCGCTGGGCCACGATCTTGCGTCCAACCGGGCCATCAACGAAGCGGTGCTGCGCGTGCTGCCGGAAAACCAGGTTTTCCGCATCGACCATTACCTTGGCAAACCCGCCGTGCAAAACCTGTTTGCCATGCGTTTTGGCAACTCGCTGTTTGAGCCGCTGTGGCGGCGTGAAACCATTGCCAACATCCAGATCACGATTGCCGAGGAGCTGGGTGTTGAAAACCGCGGCGCCTTCTACGACAGCACAGGCGCATTGCGCGACATGGTGCAAAACCACGCGCTGCAACTGCTGTGCGCGATTGGCATGGAACCACCGATCAACGCCCACGCCGATGCGATACGCGATGAAAAGCTCAAGGTGCTGCGCTCGCTCAAGCCCTGGACACCCGAGACGCTCAAGCAACATGTGATCCGCGGCCAGTATGCGGCTGGCACTATCAATGGGGAAGCCGTACCCGGCTACCTGCAGGAAGCCGGCGTCACCCCCCATAGCCAGACCGAAACCTTTGTGGCCTTGCGCGCCGAAATTGCCAACTGGCGCTGGGCCGGCGTGCCTTTTTACATCCGTACCGGCAAGCGGCTGGCCGAGCGCGATGCCCACATCGAGGTGAACTTTCGCCCCACACCACATGCCATTTTCAAATCCGCGCAGGGGGCAGGCAACCGGCTGATGATCAACCTGCAGCCGAAAGACGGGCTGGAGCTGCACCTGCTGGCCCAGGGCCAGGACGACCGTACCGGGCCGCGCGCTGCCAGCCAGACGCTGGTGCCGGTACAGCTTGATCTGGACTTTGACAAACGTTTTGGCGCCGAACGCGTGGGCGCGTATGAGCGCCTGCTTCTCGATGTGATCGACGGCCGCCTGAACCTGTTTGTGCGCAGCGACGAACAGGAAGAAGCCTGGCGCTGGGTCGAGCCCATCCTCGACGCCTGGCAGCACGACAGCACCGGTCCCAGGCCGTATGCGGCCGGAACCTGGGGGCCCAGTGCGTCGAGCGGGATGATTGCCAAAGACGGTTACTGCTGGAGCGAAGAGTGCTAGATCGCATCAAGGCCTGCTTGCCCTCGCTGGCACCGGCCGAGCAACGGGTGGCACTGCTGCTGCTGAGCGACGCGCGGGCTTTTGCCAGCCTGCCGGTGACCGAGCTGGCGGCACGGGCACATGTCAGCAAACCCACCGTGATCCGTTTTTGCCGCAGCGTCGGTTACGACGGCTTGTCGGACTTCAAACTCAAACTGGCCGGCAACGTCAGCGAAGGTGTGCCTTTCATCCACCGCAGCGTGGATGCAGACGACAAAACCAGTGATGTGATGGTCAAGGTGATCGACAACACGGTTGCCGCCTTCCTGAAGTACCGCAATGACGCGAGTTCAGCGCTTGTCGAGAAAGCCGCATTGGCGCTGGTGTCGGCCTGTACCCAGGGCAGGCGGATTGAGTTTTTCGGCGTGGGCAATTCGGGCATCGTTGCGCAGGACGCGCAACACAAATTTTTCCGCCTTGGCGTGCATGCCATCGCCTACAGCGACGGCCACATGCAGGTCATGAGCGCGTCGCTGCTCAGGCCGGGTGACTGCGTGGTGATCATCTCCAACTCGGGGCGCACGCGCGACCTGCTCGATGCAGAAGGCATTGCGCGCAAAAACGGCGCCACCACCATCGTGATCACTGCCAGCGGCTCACCGCTGGCTTCCGCAGGGCACATCCATCTGGCGGCCGACCACCCCGAGGGTTACGACCGTTACAGCCCCATGGTCTCGCGGCTGCTGCACCTGATGGTCATCGACATCCTCGCGACGACCGTGGCTTTGCGCATTGGCGGTGACAAGCTGCAGCCGCTGTTCAGGGAGATGAAGAACAATTTGAGGAACAAGCGATACGCGTAGGTTCTTGGGTTCTGGCGGAGCCTGTTGAGCTCTTCGTCAGCTCCCACTCTGGGCTTACTTCGAATTAGCCGGGGGTTGCCCGGCGGCAAGTGACTTTCTTTTGCGTCGCCAAAAGAAAGTCACCAAAGAAAAGGCAACCCGATGGTCTGGGTCCCTGCGCTTCGCTACGGGCAACCGGCGGTGCTCGCCGTTAACGGGGGCTAGCTCGAACTCGCCTTCGGCTCAGACAATCGCTCGCCCTGATCCGTTTTCGGCTGCGCTCCTCGGCCCAGCCCGACGGGTTGGGGGAACGAATGCGGATGCGGGGAGACGATGACGCGCAGAGCGCGTCATCGACGGACTACGCGGCGGTCATGTTTGCACGCGAGCGCAGCACACGCGGCCAAATGAAGTCCCCCTCCATCGCCCAGCGGGGCGAGGGAGGGGTTAGGGGTGGGAGTGGGGAGTTGCGCCTACTGTCCAAGGCGAACCCTAGGCGCAGCGTGATGCCTCAAGGAGTTGATCCGATTTTCACGAATGAAATCTGCCTCCAGCCCTTATCCCACCAGCGCAAGCAGCTACCAAAACAATAGCAACTAGATGCGGCCCTCTTCCACCGCATGACACGCAATCTTCACGCCCTGGATGGTCAGCAGCTGCGGCCGCTCGGCACGGCAACGGTCGTTGACGTGCGGGCAGCGCGGGTGGAAGGTGCAGCCGGTCGGCGGGTTCAAGGGGTTGGGCACCTCGCCCTGCACCGGTGTGCGGGCACGCCCGGTGTCGTGCATCTTAGGAATCGCGTCCAGCAGCATGCGAGTGTAAGGATGGCGCGGGTTGGCAAACAGCGTTTGTTTGTCGGCCAGCTCAACCAGCCGGCCCAGGTACATCACGCCCACCTGGTCGCTGACATGGCGCACCACGGCGAGGTTGTGCGAGATGAACAGGTAGGTCAGGCCGCGCTCGCGCTGCAGGTCTTTCATGATGTTGAGCACCTGCGCCTGCACGCTGACGTCCAGCGCCGACGTCGGCTCGTCACACACCAGAAATTCCGGCTCTGTGGCCAGCGCGCGCGCAATCGAGATGCGCTGGCGCTGGCCGCCCGAAAACTGGTGCGGGTACTTGACCATGTCCAGCGGGGACAGCCCCACGGATTTGAGCAGCTCACCAACTCGCGCTTCAAGTTCGGCTTCATCGGTAATCAGGCCATGCTCGCGCAGCGGTTCGCCCACGATGTCTTCCACAATCCAGCGCGGATTCAGGCTGGCGTACGGGTCCTGGAAAATCATCTGGATGCGGCGCCGCAGCTGCCGGCCCTGCGGCGTCTTGAAGGCGGCGTGCGCGTCCTGCCCGTCGAAGGTGAGGCCACCGCGGGTCGGTTCGTACAAACCCACCAGCAGGCGCGCCACCGTGCTTTTGCCGCAACCCGACTCACCGACCAGGGCCAGGGTCTTGCCTTTTTCGATTTCGAAACTCACGCCATCCACGGCGTTCAGCATCAGCCTCGGCTTGCCTTCCAGCACCCGGTTCAGCCAGGGCGGTGAGACATCAAAAGTCTTGGCCAGGTCGTGCGCCTGAACCAGAGGGCCGGCGGCGCTCATGCGGATACTCCCACGGGAAGATCATGCAGCCAGCATGCCGCGCGGGTCGCACCGGCAGACAGCAGATCCGGCCGCTCCTGCCTGCAGCGGTCAAACACCTGGGGGCAGCGCGGGTTGTAAGCGCAACCGGCCGGAATGGCATTGAGGCGCGGCATCGCGCCGTCGATCTGGTTGAGCCGCTCACGGTCCACGGTGATGTCGGGAATCGCGGCCATCAGGCCTGCGGTGTAGGGGTGCGAGGGGTGGTTGATCACCTCATGCACCGGGCCGATCTCGGCAATACGTCCCGCGTACATCACGGCCACCCGGTCGCAGGTCTCGGCAATCACGCCCATGTCGTGAGTGATCAGCATGACGGCAGCGCCGCGTTTTTTGCAGATGTTTTTGAGCAGCATGATGATCTGCGCCTGGATCGACACGTCGAGCGCGGTTGTTGGCTCGTCCGCCACAATCAGCTTGGGTTCGGCGGCCAGCGCCAGGGCGATCACCACGCGCTGGCGCATACCCCCGGAGAACTGGTGCGGGTAATGCTCAATACGCTGCTCGGCGGCAGGAATGCCGGTGTCCTGCAACAGTGAAATGGCGCGCTTGCGCGCTTCAGCATTGCTCACCGGCAAATGCGCCTGGATGGTCTCTGTCAATTGCCGACCGACCGAATACAGCGGGTTCAGGGAGGTCAGCGGGTCCTGGAAAATCGCACCAATCTTGCGGCCGCGGATATGCCGCATGTCTTCATAACCCAGATTGTCGATGCGCTGGCCCTCCAGCAGGATCTGCCCGCCGCCTATGCGGCCCGGAGGCTCCAGCAGGCCAATGATGGCGGCGCCGGTCAGCGATTTGCCGGCCCCCGATTCACCCACCACCCCGAGGATTTCACCGGGCGCGATCTCGAAGGAGATGTCGTCGAGCGCGCGCAGGGTACCGCGTCGGCCAGGAAACTCAACGATCAGGTTTTTGACTTGTAAAAGACTCATGGCAACTTCTCTAGCGCAAACGCGGATTCAGCGCATCACGCAGCCAGTCGCCCAGCAGGTTGACGCTCAGTGAAATGGTCACCAGCATGGCACCAGGAAACACCGTGATCCACCACTCGCCGGAAAACAGATAGTCGTTGCCGATGCGGATCAGCGTGCCCAGCGAAGGCGAAGTGGGCGGTGCGCCCACGCCCAGGAAGGACAAGGTGGCTTCGGTGATGATGGCGGTAGCGACCTGGATGGTCGCGAGCACCAGCACCGGGCCCATCACATTGGGCAGCACATGACGGCGCATGATGCGCAGCGGCGTGACACCGGTGACACGCGCGGCCTGGACATACTCCTTGTTGCGTTCCACCAGCGTTGAACCGCGCACGGTTCGCGCGTACTGGACCCAGCCGGTCAGCGTGATCGAGATGATCAACACCCCCAGCGCCAGCGAGTCCTGCGCATTCGGAAAAAGCGCCCGACCGACCCCGGCAATCAGCAGGGCCACCAGGATGGCCGGAAAAGACAGCATCACGTCGCACAGGCGCATCAGGGCCGAGTCGATCCAGCCGCCGTAGAAACCGGCGACCAGGCCCAGGCCCACACCGAGCAGCACCGACAGCACGACCGAGGCAAAACCGACCGCCAGCGACACGCGGGCGCCGTACATCAGGGCCGACAGGATGTCGCGCCCCTGGTCGTCGGTGCCAAGCAGGTATTTGGAAGAGCCCTCCGCCGACCAGGCCGGTGGCAGGCGGGCGTCACTGAGCTCCAGCGTGGTGAGGTCAAACGGGTTGTGCGGCGCCACAAAACCCGCAAACACCGAGCAAAAAATACAGATCAGGGCGACTGCGGCCGCAGCCATCGCCACCGGAGAGGTGCGAAAGCTGTAGCCGATGTCGCCGTCCCACAGCCGGGATAGCGCGTTTGTCATGGCACCCGGTTACTTGTTGACTTTGACAAATTTCCAGGGCATGCCGTTGTCGGGCCACTGAACCAGCTCGATGGTCTTCTGGGTGCCCCAGTTGATGGCCTGCTGGTGCAAAGGCAGGTGACCGACGTCGTCCTGATGGATTTTCAGGGCTTCGCGGATCATGTCGGTGCGTTTCTTGTCATCGGTCTCGGAAGCGACCAGATTCGTCAATTCATCCACACGCGCATTGCTGTAGGAGCCCAGGTTGAACTGGCCGCGGCCACCGTCACCCGGCGTCGACATGATGGGGTAGAGCACATTGTGTGCATCCACCGTGCTGGCAGTCCAGCCGAGCATGTAGAAGCTGGTGTTGCGGCTGAGAATTTTGGGGAAATACGTGCCCTTGGTTTCGGCTTCCAGGTTGATCTTGACACCAATGCGCGACAGATTGGCCGCAACCGCCTGGCAGATTTCGCCGTCGTTCACATAACGGTCGTTCGGGCAATTCATCTTGAGCTCAAAGCCGCTGGCATAACCGGCGTCGGCCATCAGTTTTTTGGCCGCTTCGACGTCGTAAGGCAGGCGCTTGGAAAGATCAGGCGCAAAACCCTTGACCTGCGGCGGCAGCAGCACGGCCTGCGGCGTGGCGGCACCCCGCATCACACGGCTCTTGATGGCTTCAATGTCGATGGCCTGGTAGAAGGCCTGGCGAACACGTTTGTCCTTGAAGGGGTTTTTGCCCTTGACGCTGGAAAACAGCAGTTCGTCACGTTTTTGGTCCATGCCCAGGAAAATCACGCGCAATTCAGGGCCCTGCAGCACCTTGAGCTTGGCATTGCCCTGGATGCGGGTCACGTCCTGCACCGGTACCGGCTCCATGACGTCCACTTCACCCGACAGCAGCGCCGCGACGCGGGTGCTGTCATTGCCGATCACATTGAAGATGACCTCATCCACATTGCCATCGATCTTGCCCCAGTAATTGCCGTTGCGCGAAAACGTGGTGCGGATGCTTGGCTGGCGCTCACGCACACGGTAGGGGCCGGTACCGTTGGCGCGGAAAGAAGCTGCGTTTTCAATGCCCTTGCGGCGGTCCACCGGCCGCACGGCCTGGTTGGTTTCACACCATTTCTTGCTCATCATGTGCCACTGCGTGAACAGCTCGGGCAGGATGGGGAAGGGGTTGTTCAGGATGAAGTCGATGGTGTGGTCATCAATCTTTTTGACTTCCTTGATCTGGCCGACATAACTTTTCATGTCGGAGCCTTCGCCCTTGGCGCGCTCGTAGCTGAAGATCACATCGTCTGCAGTGAAAGGTGTGCCGTCATGAAATTTCACCCCCTTGCGCAGGTTGAAGCGCCAGACCGTTGGTGACGTCTGCTTCCAGTCGGTGGCCAGGGACGGGGCCAGCTTGTAGTCGCGGTCACGCGTGACCAGCGGCTCGTACACATTGCCGATCACCGACAGCTGCAGCGACTCGTTCAGGGAGTGAGGGTCCATGGCGAGTGCATCGCCCTGGTTTGCAACCCGCAAGGTCACGGCAGACGCTACAAAAGTTGTAGCAGTCAACGCAGTACCGATGAGGGCCAAGGTGGTATTTTTCTTGAAGTTCATGGAATTCTCCTGTTGGTGGGATGTCTGGGTTCTACTCGGATAAAGGCATGGACTGCTCCACCAGGCCGGCGTGCAGGGCTGCACCCATCGGCAAGATGTCATCGTTGAAGTCGTAGCGGGTGTTGTGCAGGAAACAGCTGCCAACGCCGTTTTCGGCGCCCTGCCCGATGCGCATGTAAGCGCCGGGTTTGACCTGCAGCATGAATGAGAAATCTTCAGCGCCCATGCTGGGCTCCATGTCGCGCACCACATGATCGCTGCCAACCAGTGATTCGGCCACGTCGGCCGCGAACATGGCTTCGTCGTATGAGTTGATGGTGGCGGGGTAGATGCGCTCATAGTGCACCGTGGCCGTCGCGCCAAAGCCCAGGGCGACGGCGCTGCACAGCTCATGGAGCCGGCGCTCTATCAGGTCCTGCACCTCGGGGTTGAAGGTACGCACCGTGCCCACCAGCGTGGCCTTGCCCGGCACCACACTGAAGGCCCCCATGTCGCCGGCCTGCATGGCACACAGGCTGATCACCGCGCTGTCAATCGGCTTGACGTTGCGCGACACAATGCTTTGTACCGCCGTGATGATGTGCGCCGCCACCAGCACCGGGTCCACCGTCATGTAGGCGTGCGCGCCATGGCCGCCGCGCCCCGCGATGTCGATGGTGATACGGTCGGCGGCTGCCATCATGGGCCCGGGGTTGATGCCCACCACACCCGGCTTCATCGAAGGCCAGTTGTGCATGCCGTACACCGCCTGCACCGGGAAGCGCTCAAACAATCCATCTTCAATCATCACGCGTGCGCCCGCAAAACCTTCTTCTCCAGGCTGAAAGATCAGCACGGCCGTGCCATCAAACTGCCGGCTGGCCGCCAGGTAACGCGCCGCACCCACCAGCATGGCGGTATGCCCGTCGTGGCCGCAGCCGTGCATCAGGCCGGAACGGGACGACTTCCAGGCAAACTCGTTGTGTTCGGTCATGGGCAGGGCATCCATGTCGGCACGCAGGCCGGTCATTTTTCCGCTGCTGTTTTGCCGGCCCTTGATCACAGCCACCAGCCCGGTCTTGCCGATGCCGGTGTGCACCTCGTCCACACCGCAGCGCTGCAGCGCTTCCTTGACACGGGCAGCGGTGTACACCTCTTCAAAGCCAAGCTCCGGGTGGGCATGCAGGTCGCGCCGAAAGGCAGTGAGCTCGGGGTGAAATTCGCTGATCTGCGCGAAAGCGCGACCCTTGGCCTGGAGTACCGGGGCGGAACGGGGCGCCAGCATCAATGACCCCCGGCCTTGCCCACGCGCAAGCGCGGATCGACCACAAAATACAGCAGATCGACCACCAGGTTGATCGCGACAAAGATCAGCGCGATCAGGCACAGGTAGGCGGCCATCACCGGAATGTCCGCAAACGTCACGGCCTGGATAAACAGCAGACCCATGCCCGGCCACTGAAAGACGGTTTCGGTGATGATGGCAAAGGCGATCAGGCCGCCGAGCTGCAGCCCCGTGATGGTCATCACCGGCACCAGCGTATTTTTGAGGGCATGCCCAAAATGAATCACCCGGTTGCTCAGGCCCCGGGCGCGCGCGAATTTGATGTAATCGGTGCGCAGCACTTCCAGCATCTCGGCACGCACCAGCCGCATGATCAGTGTGAGCTGGAAGATGGCCAGCGTGACGGCCGGCAACACGATGTGGTGCCAGCCCTTGGCCGTCAGCAGGCCGCTGCTCCACCAACCCATTTTCACCACCTCGCCACGGCCGAAACTCGGAAACCAGCCCAGGCCCACCGAAAAGAACAGGATCAGCAAAATGCCGATCAGAAATGTCGGCAGGGATACACCCAACAGCGATACGGTCATCAGGACCTGGCTCAGGAACGTGCCCCGGCGCAAGGCTGCATACACCCCCATGGGCACACCTATCACCAGGGCCATGACGGCGGCCACCAGTGCCAGCTCCAGCGTGGCAGGAAAGCGCTCTGCAATCAGGCGCGACACCTTGGCACCCTGGCGCAGGCTCAGGCCGAATTCACCCTGCACGGCGTTGCCCAGAAAATAAACAAACTGCACAAAAAAAGGCTTGTCCAGCCCCAGATCCGCCCGTAACTGCGCTATCTGGTCAGGCTGCGCATCCTGACCCAGCAAAAACACCACCGGGTCACCCACATACTGAAACAGCATGAAAGCGATCAGGGCCACAGTGGTCATCACGATCACAGCCTGAAACAGGCGACGGAGAATAAAAGCGAACATCGATTTGGTTTTTCAGGAGAGCAGCCATGCTAGCAGAGCAAGCACCATGCCGACACCGGGATTTCCTTTAGACTTAAAGAAAGTCCCGGAAAACAGGGGCCGCTGTGGGCCCCTGTTTGACTGCACCGTCAGCCCGCGCGCAGCGCTGGCTGTCAGTTGACCTTGATCAGGCGCCAGTCAAGCCGGTTGTCAGCGCGATGCACCACGTCGATGTTTTTCTTCATGGCCCAGGGAATGATCTGGTTATGCAGCGGGATGTGGGACACGGTGTCGTTGGACAACTGCAAGGCTTCGGTCAGCAGGCGGTTGCGCACCGGCAAATCGGTTTCTGCCTTCACGCGGTCCACGATGTAGTCCATGCGCGGATTGCTGTAGCGGCCCACGTTGTAGTTGCCGTCGCCGCCGGTACCGAGGCTGCGTGTCAGTGACTGCAGGCTGTACAGCGCGTCAAAGGTCGGCACGCCCCAGCCCAGCATGTAGATGCTGGCCTCAAAGCGCTGGATCATCGGGAAGTAGGTCACCAGCGGCAGGGTACGCAGCTTGGCCTTGATACCGGCACGCGACCACATCGCAGTGACCGCCTGGCAAATTTCCTCGTCGTTGATGTAGCGGTTGTTCGGGCAGGCAAAGTCCACCTCAAAACCATTCGGGTAGCCCGCCTGGGCCAGCAGCTTTTTGGACGCCTCCGGGTCGTAGGGGTGGCGCTTGTGCACACCTTCGGTCCAGCCATTGACCTGCGGCGCCACCAGTGCACCGGTCGGCTGGCTCAGGCCGCGCATGGTGACGCGGTTGATCGCGGCAATGTCGATGGCCTGGTACAGCGCCATGCGCACGCGCTGGTCTTTCAGCGGGTTTTTGCCCTTGATGTTGGAGCCAGGCAGTTCATCGCGGAACTGGTCCATGCCGAAGAAGATGGTGCGGTTCTCGATGCCGTCGATCACTTTCAGATTGGCGGTGCTGCGCAGACGGCCCAGGTCCTGCGTGCTCGGGTCGAGGATGAAGTCCACTTCACCCGACAGCAGGGCTGCCACACGGGTGGCTTCGGACTTGATCGGGGTGTAGACAATCTCCGTCACATTGGATTCATTCTTGCCCCAGTAGTTGGGGTTGGCCACCAGAACCAGCTTCTGGTCCGGTTGCCACTCCTTGACGGTGTAGGGCCCGGTACCCATGGCGTTGCGGTGCGCAAAGGTTTCGTCCTTGGCGCGAATGTCCTTGGGCTCTGTCGATTTGTTCTTCTCTGCCCATGCCTTGCTCATGATGCGCAGTTCGGTCAGCTGGTTGAGCAGGACCGGGTTCGGGCCTTTCATCATGATGTCCACGGTGGAATCATTGACCTTCACCACCTTGTCGATACCCTGGGTGTAAACCGCGTAGTTGGAGGTCTTGGCGGTGGCGCGCGTGAGCGAAAAAACCACGTCGTCGGCAGTCAGCGGCGAACCGTCGCTGAACTTCACACCAGAGCGCAGCGTAAAGCGCACCTGCGTGGGAGACACATCGCGCCAGGCCGTTGCCAGTTGCGGCTCCACCTTGAAGGTACGGCTGTTGTAGTACACCAGCGCGTCATAAACAGCCGCGTGCACACCGTTGCCCAGCGCATTGTTCTGCGAATGGATGTCAAAAGTCGGGATATCGCTGGCGCTCGACCATTTGAAGGTCTTGGCCTGGGCTGGCGCCAGGGCGAAAGCAGTGGCTGCCGCAGCGGCCATCAGAAGGGGATGAAATTTCATGGTTTTCTCTCAGAAAAGGAAGCGACCAATATACAACTGGCCCCCGGCGCACCAGCAAGGGGTTTCCCCTGAAAAAAACAGAACATGACGCACCAAGCAGGCACAGCGAACCGAGGGCAGTAGCTGGTGAGCAACTCCCGGGCCAGGCGATGGCTACCTGACCTGCGCGACAGCCCCCAGAGTGACAGGCCCGTACCAGGCCCTTGTATTGGACCGCGTGTTGTCACTGTCGGTCATGATGCCAATGCCCACCAGTGCGCCAGGTGCTTCACCAAAAGCAGTCTCGTAGTCCGCACGGATGTTGCGCTCGTAATCCACCCACTGCTTGAGTTTGCCGGCACCGGATTCGACCACCAGCTTGCGAACCCGGTCCGTACGCGGGTTGACAATCACGCTGCCTGCAGGGCGCGTATTGCACCAGACATACATCAGCGTGGCGTAAGGCAGTTCTTCGCCAGTCAGGCTGCGGGCCAGCTCGGACAACATGGCATTTTTGGGAGAGAACTTGCTGCGGTCACCTTCAAAAATCAGCACGATGCGCACCGGGGAGTCGTCGGCTTCGCGCAAGGACATGTCGGCCTGTGCAATCAGTTCGGGCACCTTCCACGAGAAACGCACACTGGTCAACTCGGCAGGCTCGATGCGCAGCGCCTGACGCAGCATGCTGGCAGAAGAGGCAGATGTGACCGCCATGGCATTGCGGCCGTCCTGGCGCATGTAGCTGAACAGGCTCGGTTGCTTGCCCGGCAATTTGTAATGCCGCCATACCGGCGCATGACCGCCGGATGGCGCCTGGGCCCAGGGCGTAACAGCCAGCGCAGGTTCGGCGGCGGGATCAGCCGCTCCAGACCGCAGCACCGAACAACCCGCCAACAGCATCAGGCCCAGCAAAGCCAGCACCCATTGACCGCAAAGCCTGTTTATTGAGTTTTGCATACCGCGACCAGCCTCATTTTTCATCCCTCCATAAAAAAAGCCGCCCGAAGGCGGCTTTTTAAATTTTCTTCACAGAAGCTGACGCAAGGCCAGCCACCGATCAGAAGGAGTGCTTGATACCGAAGTCGTAACCGGTCGAACGTGCGTTCGCTGCAGTCACGGCACCGTTCAGGGCGGAAGATGCACCACCGCTGTTGGTCACGCGAGCAAACGTGGTGTACAGAGCCGTACGCTTGGACAGGTTGTGCACATAACCCAGAGCAATTTTCTTCGACTTTGGAGCCGCTGCTGTGTTGGTTTTGTAGGTGGAGTAAGCCACGCGGATCTGGCCAGCGCCCAGGGGAATCAGGCCACCGATCAAAGCGCCTTTGCCGGTCACCGAGGTAGCTGCGCTAACGCGGTCACGGGTCACCAAAGCCATCAGCGAAGCAACGCCGAAGTCATACGAACCACCGAGGTTGGTGGACTTGACGTTGCCACCACCAGCAGCCACAGCTGCGGAAGCAGGCGTGTCAGCGGAAACACCGGTCACACCTTGTGCAGGCAGAACAGCGGCAACAGCTGCAGTCTGAGCGTACTTGGTGCTGGAAGTTGCAATGGCAACGTTCACAGGGCCGTTGGCGTAGCCGAGGCGAATGGCAGAACCTTTGCCGTCGTCTTCAGTAGCAGCACCGGTCTGGTTGTTCTCACCGAGGTAATGCTGGAACTGGCCGTAGAAGCCGCCCAGGTTGCCTGGCAGGAAGTAGCCGATGGAGTTGGAAGCGCGAACAGCAGTGATGCCGCCGAGGCCGGAGACGAGGGTCTGGGTGGTGCCCACGCCGTTGGTGCCGAACGGATCAAACACGGTCTGGTTCCAGAACTGTGGCGTGTAGTCACGACCCAGACGCAGTTCACCCAGGCCGCTGGCCAGGCTGACGGTCGAACGACGGTTGAAAGTCAGACCTTGCGTACCGGCGGTGGCCGTGCCAGTGCCAGCTGCCTGGTTGGTCAGGTTGGTGGCAGCGCCAGAACCGTTGTCGTTATTGACACCAGCCTCAAGCCAGAACGATGCAGACATGCCGCCGCCCAGGTCTTCCGTACCACGGAAGCCGATACGGCTGGAGTTGTAACCGGAGTTGGTCAGCTGGCTCTTGCTGGAAGAACCAACGCCAGAGCCGGAGCCGTGTGCGTAAGTTGCGTCAACAACGCCGAACAGGGTCACAGAAGACTGGGCCGAAGCCACGCCGGCAGCAGCCAGAATAGCCAAAGCGACTAGGGATTTTTTCATTGCGAGTTTCTCCAAGGTTAAACATAGGGCTCCAGGATTTGGATCCCCGGGCCAACCTCCATTTAGGAAGTTGTGTGTATTGCACCAGAGGCTGAGAGCTTTCGCAAAGGAAATAGCCTGATAAATCCATTTCCGTTGCACCCCTGCAACAAATTCACATTCAGGCCCCGACCGGGATGCGGGCAGGCCGTCAGACCGGCCGGCAGACGCAGGCGGCCATCTGCCGGGGGAAATCTGTAACCACCCCGGCGGGCCCCGCGCCGCGCTGGGTAAACTCGCTTCCTGCCTCCATTTTTGCCAACCCAAGGGCCATTACCTCCATGGACACCCTCCTGAACGCCGCCGACAGCGCCCTGCGCACCCTGTTTGCCAAACCCCACGCCAGCCGCGCCTGTCCTACCGTGGCCGGGCAACACACCACGCTGAGCGCGGCCGACAAGGCGCTGGCCGGTGCCCTGATGCGGGTCAACCATGTCGGCGAGGTCTGTGCGCAGGCCCTGTATGCCTCGCAGGCCCTCAGCACCCGCAATCCGCAGCTGCGGGAGCAGTTTCTGGCCGCCAGCAAGGAAGAGGGCGACCACCTGGCCTGGACACGGGAGCGGCTGGACGAGCTCGGTGCGCGTCCTTCGCTGCTGAACCCGCTGTGGTACGCGGGCGCTTTCGGGCTGGGCCTGCTGGCAGGCCGTCTCGGTGACCGGGCCAGCCTGGGTTTTGTGGTGGAAACCGAGCGCCAGGTCGAAGCGCATCTGGCCAGCCACCTCGAGCGCCTGCCCGAAGGCGACCATGCGTCCCGCGCCATCGTGGCGCAAATGAAGGACGACGAGGCCAGGCATGCGCAGGAGGCGCAAGGCGCGGGCGCGCTGGCACTGCCCGGCCCGGTCAGGGCGCTGATGCGGGCTTCTGCAAAAGTCATGACGACAACCGCGCACTACATCTAGCTTGCTACATTTTTTATAGCTGCTTACACGCACCAAACAAGGGTCACAGCCCTTTTTGGCATCTGAATCAGGCTTCAACCAGCGCAAAACTGGTGGTGATGTCGGCGGTTTTCCCCAGCATGATGGTGGCCGAGCAGTATTTGTCGTGGCTCATGGCAATCGCACGCTCCACCACGCTGGCAGCCATGCCGCGTCCGGTCACGGTGAAATGCATGTGGATTTTGGTGAACACCTTGGGGTCGGTCGGTGCCCGCTCGGACGTCAGCTTGACCGTGCAGCCGCGCACATCATGGCGACCGCGCTTGAGGATCAGCACCACGTCATAGGCGGTACACCCTCCCGTGCCGGCCAATACCGTCTCCATGGGGCGCGGCGCCAGATTGGCGCCACCGTTTTCCGGTTTGACGGCGTCCGGCGCGCCATCCATCAGCAGCGTATGCCCACTGCCCGTCGTGGCCAGAAAACCCATGGGAGAACCCGATGCCGCATTGCCTGCGCTTGCATGGGCACCGGTCCAGCTCACTGTGCATTCCATCCTTCACCCCCATAACCCGACATATTTGGCAAAAATTAGAGGCCGCTGTTTATTTTTCGCAACAAAACATTGTTGCAGTGCAGCATGCCTCCGCTATACTGAAATCATCGCATGAACGCAGCTCTGATTCATGCCACCGCTTGTCTCCTCCATCCCTGAAAGGGTGGATTTACAGGCCCAGACCGCAAGGTCTGGGCCTTTTTTCTTGCCCACTATGATGTCGGGCTGCGAGAAAAATGATGCCCACCCCCCCCAAACCCGCCCCCCGCCTGACCTCCGCCACCGCCCGCGCGTCCTCAGCCGCCGGCTTGAGCCCGGCCGACTATCTGAAAAAAATCCTCACGGCGCGTGTGTATGACGTGGCGGTGGAGTCCGCGCTGGAACCCGCAAAAAACCTGAGCAAACGCATGCACAACACCGTGCTGCTCAAGCGCGAGGACCAGCAGGCAGTGTTCAGCTTCAAGCTGCGCGGGGCCTACAACAAGATGGCGCACCTCACCCCGGCCCAGCTCAGGAAAGGCGTGATTTGCGCCTCGGCCGGCAACCATGCGCAGGGCGTGGCACTGGGCGCGCACAAGCTGGGCACACGCGCGGTCATCGTGATGCCGGTGACCACACCCCAGGTCAAGGTGGATGCCGTGAAATCCTTCGGTGGCGAGGTCATCCTGCACGGCGACAGCTACTCCGACGCCTACACCCACGCGGTCACGCTGGAAAAGAAAAACGGCCTGACTTTTGTGCACCCGTTCGACGACCCGGACGTGATTGCCGGCCAGGGCACGATTGCCATGGAAATCCTGCGCCAGATCCAGACCATAGGCAAAGGTTCGCTCGACGCGGTGTTTGTCGCGATAGGCGGCGGCGGGCTGATCTCCGGCGTGGCCAACTACATCAAGGCCGTGCGTCCCGAGGTCAGGGTCATCGGTGTGCAGATGAACGACTCGAACGCGATGGCGCTGTCGGTCGGTGCCGGCAAACGTGTCACGCTGCCCGATGTGGGCCTGTTCGCCGACGGCACGGCGGTCAAGCTGGTCGGTGAGGAAACCTTCCGCATCAGCCGCGACCTCGTCGACGAATTCATCACGGTCGATACCGATGCCGTCTGCGCCGCGATCAAGGACGTGTTCATCGACACCCGCAGCATCGTTGAGCCTTCCGGCGCGATGAGTGTGGCAGCCATCAAGCAGTACGTCGCCACACACAAGACCAAAGGCGAAACCTACGCCGCCATTTTGTGCGGCGCCAACATGAACTTCGACCGCCTGCGTTTTGTGGCCGAACGCGCCGAGGTCGGCGAGGAGCGCGAAGCGCTGTTTGCGGTGACGATTCCCGAGGAGCGCGGCAGTTTCCGGCGCTTTTGCGAACTGATAGGCGAGTTGCCGGGCGGCCCGCGCAGCGTGACCGAGTTCAACTACCGCATCAGCGATGCCAGCCAGGCCCATGTGTTTGTAGGCCTGACCACACACGGCAAGGGTGAAAGCAGCAAAATCGCCAACAACTTCAGCAAACACGGTTTCAAAACCCTGGACCTGACGCACGATGATCTGGCCAAGGAGCACATCCGCCACATGGTGGGCGGGCACAGCGCGCTGTCCAGAGACGAGCGCCTGCTGCGTTTTGTGTTCCCCGAGCGGCCCGGCGCACTGATGAAGTTTCTGGGCGCCATGAAACCGGGCTGGAACATCAGCCTGTTCCATTACCGCAACCAGGGCGCCGACTACGGCCGCATCCTGGTGGGCCTGCAGGTGCCCAGGGCCGACAACAAGGCTTTCAAGGCCTTTCTCGACACCCTGGGCTATCCGCATGTGGAAGAAACCGATAACCCGGTCTACCGCCTGTTTTTGCAGGCCTAACGAGGCCTTTTCATGACCGCAGCAGGCGCATCCGTGCCACCCAATTCCTCCTGCCCGCGCTGCGGTGCGGCCTTTCGCTGCGGCATGGTGGGCAATGACGCTGAATGCTGGTGCGTCAAGCTGCCCCATGTGATGCCGGTTCCCACTGACAATTCCACAACAGGCAGCGACGCTGCAAAGGCCTCCTGCTTTTGTCCCGCGTGCCTCCTGCAAATCACCGATGACCGACAACACAACATTTCACCTGCCCGCGATTGAAGCCACTGCGGACAGCGCGCTGGCAACCCGCCTGCAGCACAAGATCGACAACAAAACCAAGCCCCAGGGCGCCCTCGGCCAGCTGGAACGCCTGGCGCTGCAAATCGGCCTGATACAGCGCAGCGACAGCCTGAAATTCGAAGCGCCACAAATGGTGGTGTTTGCCGCCGACCACGGCATTGCCGCTGAGGGCGTATCGGCCTTCCCGCAAGCTGTGACGGTGCAGATGGTGGGAAACATGCTGGCCGGCGGCGCCGCCATCAATGTGTTTGCGCGCCAGCACGGTTTTGCCCTGCAGGTGGTGGACGCCGGTGTCGCCGCCGACCTGGCCGACCACCCGCAGTTGCTCAAGCGCAAAATCGCCGCCGGTAGCCACAACATCTGCAACGGCCCCGCCATGTCACTGGCAGAGGCAGGCCAGGCGCTGCAGGCCGGCATGGCGGTCGTGCGCAGTCTGCCGGGCAACGTCGTGGCTTTCGGCGAAATGGGCATTGCCAATACCTCGGCCGCCGCGCTGCTGCTGGCCCGGCTGGCCGGCCTGCCGCTCGCTGATGTGGTCGGGCGCGGCACCGGCCTGGGCGATGCGCAGCTGGCGCACAAGCAAGCTGTTCTGGAGCGCGCTCTGGCGCGCCATGCCGGCGTCCGCGAGCCGCTGGCGGTGCTGGCCGCGCTCGGCGGTTTTGAGATTGCCATGATGGCTGGCGCCATGCTGCAGGCCGCCAGCGAGCGCCGCGTGGTGCTGGTTGACGGTTTTATCGCCGGCGCCGCCGCCCTGGTGGCCTGCGCCCTGGCGCCGCAGCTGAGAGACTACCTGGTGTTTTGCCACTGCTCGGCCGAACGCGGTCACCACCTGCTGCTGGCCCACCTGAAGGCCACCCCGTTGCTGGACCTGGACATGCGCCTGGGCGAAGGCACGGGCGCCCTGCTGGCCTGGCCGCTGCTGCAATCTGCCGCGCTGTTCATGGCGGAGATGGCGAGTTTCGAGTCGGCCGGGATCAGCGGAAAAAACTAGCCATGTTCCAGTTCGTCCGCCACTACCTGCTGGCCGTGCAGTTTTTCACCCGCATTCCGGTGACCGGGCGGCTGGCGGCATGGGTGGGCTACAGCCCGGCGCTGCTGCGCGCCAGCGCAGCGCACTTTCCCGGCATAGGCTGGCTGGTGGGCGCGGTCGCTGCAGGCGTGTACACGCTGCTGCTGGCACTGCTGCCACCTTCCCCGTTCGCCGCACTGGTGGCCGCGGTGCTGTCCACCGTGGCCACGGTGCTGCTGACCGGCGGTTTTCACGAGGACGGCCTGGCCGACGTGGCCGACGGCCTGGGCGGCAGCGCCGAGCGCGACCGGGCGCTGGAGATCATGAAAGACTCGCGTGTGGGCGCCTATGGCGCGCTGGCGCTGGTGCTGGCGCTGCTCAGCAAGGTGGCGCTGCTGGGCCTGCTGGGCAGCGCAGAGGGCGCATTGGCCGATAACGAAGACGCCATGGGGGAAGCCCCTTTTAACGGCTGGCTGGTTGCCGCCGCGCTGTTCGCCGCCCATGTGGTCTCGCGCGCGCTGCCACTGCTCCTGATTCGCGTCCTGCCGCATGTCGGTGATGCCGCCGGCTCCAAATCCAAACCGCTGGCCGACCAGATCACCTGGCCCAGTCTGGGGCTTGCTTTTTCATGGTGTTTTCTGGCCCTGGCCCTTGTCAGCATTGCGCTGACAGCTACTAATTTGATAGTAGCCTGCAGTTTTTCAGTGATCGCCCTGCTGTGGATGGGTCGGCTGTTCACGCGCCGCTTGCAGGGTTTTACCGGCGACTGCCTGGGCGCGACGCAGCAGGTTTGCGAAATCGCTTTTTACCTTGGCCTGGCCTTTAGTCTATGAGGCTCTGGCTGGTTCGTCATGCGCAGGTGCTGTTCCCGCCAGGCACTTGCTACGGCTTGCTGGACGTGCCGGCTGGCCCCGAGGTCACGCTCGAGTGTGCCCGCGACCTCGCTGCGGCGCTTCCGGCCGGGGCCTGCATCAGCACATCGCCGCTACAAAGATGTGAGCATTTGGCACAGGCGGTGATTGAGCTGCGGCCCGATTTGGTCTATAAAACCGATGCCCGCCTGCAGGAAATGAACTTCGGCGCCTGGGAAGGTCGGCCCTGGGCCGACATCCCCCTGGGCGAGTTCGAAGTATGGACCGCCAATTTTGCCGACCATGCGGTAGGTGGCCACGGCGACAGCGTGGGTGCGGTCATGGCGCGCGTGGCACAGGCTTTTGACGAGCTGCCTGAGGCCAGCGACAGCGTCTGGATCACCCACGCCGGCATCATCCGGGCGGCCGAGCTGGTGGCCGGCGGCGTGCGCCAGGTCAGCCGCCCCGACCAGTGGCCGCGCGATGGTGTAGCCTGCGGGCAATGGCGCACACTGGAACTTGCGCAGTAAACAGGTGAATCATGGCAGCAACTCTGGACGGACAACTGGTGGTGGCGATCTCGTCGCGCGCGCTGTTTGACTTTGAGGAAGAAAACCGCGTGTTTGAAGAGGGCCTGGTGCATGTGCCCGTGCCCGGCGCCAAGAAGGACGCGGCTTACATGCAGCTGCAACTGGACCGGCTCGACGTGCCGGCCAAACCCGGCGTGGCTTTTTCGCTGGTCAAAAAGTTATTGGCCTTCAACGACGTACCCCTGGACGATGCTTCGGAAAAATCCAGGCTGGCGCAGCGCGTCGAAGTCGTGATCCTCTCGCGCAACGACCCGGTGTCGGGCATGCGGGTCTTCCGCTCGGCCCAGCACTACGGCCTGGCCATCCAGCGCGGCACCTTCAACCGCGGCGAGGCGCCCTGGCGCTACCTGAAACCCCTGCACGCCAACCTGTTTTTGTCGGCCCACCTCAGCGATGTGCGCGATGCCCTGGCGGCCGGTGTGCCGGCGGCGCAGGTGTATCCGCAGTCGGCCCATGCCAGCGACCAACACCCGCATGAAGTGCGCATTGCCTTCGACGGCGACGCAGTGATTTTTTCCGACGAAGCCGAACGTGTGTTCCAGTCGCACGGCCTGTCGGCCTTTCAGGCGCACGAGCGCGACAAGGCCGCGCAGCCGCTGCTGGCCGGCCCGTTCAAGCCGCTGCTCGAAGCGCTGCACCGCCTGCAGCAGGTCGGCACCTCCCACATGCGCATACGCACCGCGCTGGTCACCGCACGCAGCGCGCCGGCGCATGAACGCGCGATCCGCACGCTGATGGACTGGAACATCGAGGTCGATGAAGCGATGTTCCTCGGCGGCCTGGCCAAGGGCGAGTTTTTGCGCGAATTCGAACCCGACTTCTTCTTTGACGACCAGACTGGTCATGTGGATTCAGCCTCTCAACATGTGCCCTCGGGCCATGTGGTCAGCGGCGTGTCAAACCAGCTGTCATAAACCCGGCAGTCGGCTTCAGCGCCCCTGAAACTTCGCCGGCCGCTTCTCTACAAACGAGCGCACACCTTCGGCCGCGTCGTCGCTGCGCGACAGGCGCAGCTGCACCGCGATGAACTCCTGCATGGCCACGACCGGGCCCTGCTCCACCGCCTTGAGCGCATTTTTGCGTGTCGCGATCACCGCCAGCGGCGCCTGCGCGGCAATCATTTCAGCGATGCGCAGCGCTTCGTCCAGCATCTGCCCGGCCGGCACCACCTTCTGCACAAAGTTCAGCCGCAGGGCTTCTGCGCTGCCAAACTCGTCGCCGGTCAGCAGATGCAGCAAGGCATTGCCCAGGCCCGCGCGTTCGGCCATGCGCAGGGTGGCGCCGCCGGTGGCCATGATGCCGCGCTGGACCTCGAGCTGTGAAAACCGGCAATCATCGGCCGCCACCACGATGTCTGCCGCCAGCATCAGCTCTATGCCCAGCGTGTAAGTGATGCCCTGCACCGCAACCACCATGGGTTTGGTCCTGCGGCGATAACCCTCCATGCCGAGGTCCAGCGGATCGACCAGGCCCAGGGGCACGGCTTTTTCCCCGCGCTGCATCAGCGGCGCAATCGTGGGCAAATCCAGCCCGGCCGTAAAGTGGTCGCCGAGCGCGTGCAAGACACCGACGCGCAGAGCCGGGTCATCGTCGAGCCGCGTGTAGGCCTCGCCGAGCTCGCGGAACATCTTTGGCGTGAAACCGTTGCGTTTGGCCGGCCGGTTGATGGCGATCAGCAGCAGCGGCCCGCGCACGCTGCAGTCAATGCTGCCTTCGGGATGGGGAGGCGTGGGAGTGTTCATGCAAGCATCCTAGCCCTGGCGTGGGCGCCGGGCATTCGCCGACGCGACAGGGCGGCGCACTACACTGGCTTTTGTTCCCCTTCTTCAGGATGACACCCATGCCATCGACGCCTTTGCCAACCGCCGCACCCGGCAAGTTTGCCGCCTTCCAGGACTTCTGCCGCAAAGCCTGGGCGCTGACCCGGCCCTACTTCCAGTCAGAGGACAAATGGAAGGCACGCGGGCTGTTGCTGGCCATCGTGCTGCTGAACCTGGGCGCGGTCTACATGCTGGTGCTGATCAACGACTGGAACCGCGTGTTCTACGACGCACTGCAGGAGAAAAACCAGCCGGTGTTCTGGGAGCAGCTGGGCCGCTTCACCTACCTGGCGTTTGCCTTCATCATCATTGCGGTGTACCGCTTTTACCTGACGCAGCTGCTGGAGGTGCGCTGGCGCGCCTGGATGACGGCGCACTACCTGCAGCGCTGGTTGGCCAACCACGCCTTCTACCAGATGGAGCTGGCGCGTTATGCGCAGTCGGGCACCGACCCCGCCACCCCCGACAACCCGGACCAGCGCATCCAGGAAGACCTGAACCTGTTCACCACCTACACCGTCTCGCTGAGCATGGGGCTGCTCAATGCGGTGGTGACGCTGCTGAGTTTTGTCGGTATTTTGTGGGGCCTGTCGGGTCCGTTTGCCTTCACGCTGGGCGGCAGCAGTTTTACCATTCCCGGCTTCATGGTCTGGATGGCGGTGCTGTATTGCGCGGTCGGCAGCCTGATCACGCATTACATCGGGCGTCCGCAGATCAGGCTCAATTTTTTGCAGCAGCGTTATGAGGCCGATTTCCGGCACCACCTGGTGCGGGTGCGCGAATACAGCGAGTCGATTGCGCTCGACAAGGGCGAAGCGGTTGAGCGGGTGCACCTGGACACGCGGTTTTCGACGGTGCTCGGCAACTACCTGACCCTGATCAAAAAGCAGAAAAACCTGATCTGGTTCACCAACTTCTTCGGCCAGGCGGCGGTGGTGTTTCCCTTTATCGTCGCCGCGCCGCGCTTTTTCAGCGGCGCCATCCAGCTCGGGCAGCTGATGCAGATCGCCTCAGCTTTTGGCCGCGTGCAGGACTCGCTGAGCTGGTTTGTCGACAACTACAGCAGCCTGGCGGCCTGGCGCGCCACCACCGACCGCCTGACCAGCTTCGAAGAGAGTTTTACGGCCCTGGCCCAGGCGCAGCAGGCACAAGCAGCTATCAATACCATAGCGACCGACGGCCCGGCGAATCACCTGGAAACGCAGGATCTGACCCTGGGCCTGCCCAGCGGCGCGGTCCTGCTGGCCGGTCTGTCGCTGCACGCCGGGCCGGGCGACAGCGTGTTGCTCAAAGGGCCCTCGGGCAGCGGCAAATCAACGCTGTTCCGGGCGCTGGCCGGCATCTGGCCTTTCAGCCGGGGCCTCCGTGCCCTGCCCGCCAACGCGATGTTCATCCCGCAGCGGCCTTACTTTCCCAATGGCAGCCTGCGCGACGCGCTGGCCTACCCGCAAGCCGCCAGCAGCTACAGCGACGCGCAACTCCAGCAGGCCCTGGAAGACGCGCTGCTGCCGAAATTGACGCACCGGCTCGACGATGAAGACGCCTGGAGCCAGAAGCTGTCGGGCGGCGAGCAGCAGCGCCTGGCGATTGCCCGCGTGTTTCTGAAAAAGCCTGCCTGGCTGTTTGCCGACGAGGCCACCAGCGCGCTCGACGAGGCGGCTGAAAAAACCCTCTACGAACGGCTGTTAGCCCAGACCCGGCAAGCGGGAGGTGCTATTGTTTCAATAGCGCACCGGCCCGCCGTGGCAGCCTTTCACGACAAACGCTGGGAGCTGGAAAAACTGCCCGAGGGCGCGCCGGCGCTTTACGCGCTCAGGGAGTCACGCGTGTAAGCCGAAAAACCACGTGCACGCAGTTCGCAGGCCGGGCACTGGCCGCAGCCATAACCCCAGGCATGGCGGTGCTCGCGGTCACCGAGGTAACAGCTGTGGGTGTGTTCAATGATCAAATCCACCAGCGCCTGGCCGCCCAGCGCCTCGGCCAGCGCCCAGGTGGCGGCCTTGTCTATCCACATCAGCGGCGTATCGATCAAAAAACGCCTGTCCATGCCCAGCGACAGGGCCAGCTGCATGGCTTTCATGCTGTCGTCGCGGCAATCGGGGTAACCGGAAAAATCGGTCTCGCAGACGCCGGTCACCAGCACCTGCAGGCCGCGCCGGTAGGCCAGCGCCGCAGCCAGGGTCAGAAACAGCAGGTTGCGGCCCGGCACAAAGGTGTTGGGCAGGCCGGAGCTTTCCATCTTGAACGCCATGTCGCGCGTCAGCGAGGTCTCGCTGACCTGGCCCAGCACGGCCAGGTCCAGCACATGGTCTTCGCCGAGCTTGTCGGCCCATGAGGGAAACTGCAGGCGGATCTGCCGCAACACCACCAGCCGCGCCTGCAACTCAATGCTGTGGCGCTGGCCGTAATCAAAACCCACGGTTTCCACCCGCTGATACTTCGAGAGCGCCTGCACGAGGCAAGTGGTGGAGTCCTGGCCTCCGGAGAACAGGACTAGGGCGGTGGTGTGCATGGAAAAAGGACGGGGCGTTGTGCGGGAGCGGCTATTGTGCCCCCGTGTTCAGAAGCGGTAACTGGCCGACAGCCCCAGCACATGGTTGCGGCCAGCCGCCGGCTCAAAGTAACGGCCGTTGCCTTCGTTGACGATGACAGAGCCCGCGTATTTTCGATCCGTGAGGTTGTCCACCCGCGCTGTCGCGGTGATGTGCCAGCGCTCCAGCACCAGCACATAAGCCACATGCGCACCCAGCGTGACAAAAGACGCGGCAGCATCACTGTTGACATCGTTGACGGCGACGCTGCCGAGATAACGCGCATCGACACCCGCGCGCCAGCCGGTCGGTGGGCGCCAGCCCATCTCCGCCGCAAGCGCGTTGCGCGCGGTGCCGGGAATCCGGTTGCCAGCCGGGACCCGGCCGGCCGGACACAGGTTGACGTTGACCGGACAGGCAAAAGCATCGCGGTAGCGGGCATCCAGCAGCGTGTAGGAGAACTGCGCCAGCCAGTGCCGCGCGGGTGTGATGCTGGCCGCCAGCTCCAGCCCGCGGCGCCGCGTGGCGCCTGCGTTCTGGAAGGTGCTGCGGCCACCGACATTGGACTGCGTGACAATTTCGTCCTGCGTCGCGGTATGAAAAATCGCGGCGGTCGCTTCGGCGCGCAGGGCCGCAGCCGCCGCAGTCCGCCATTTCACACCGGCCTCCAGGTTGTCGCTGCGCGAAGGCTGCAGCGCGAAGTTGAGCCCGCTGCCTGCGGCGCGGTAGGCCAGTTCATTGAACGTCGGCGTCTCGAATCCGCGCCCGGCCGCCGCATACACCCGCCACTGTTCGGAAGGCGCAAAGCTCACGCCCGCCAC
The DNA here is from genome assembly GCA_943371375.1 of Asaia bogorensis. Taxonomy (GTDB): domain Bacteria; phylum Pseudomonadota; class Gammaproteobacteria; order Burkholderiales; family Burkholderiaceae_C; genus Polaromonas. The sequence goes on along the minus strand of CALRUM020000005.1, from coordinate 43,378 downwards.
CGGCAAGGTGGCGCTGTAAGACACGCTGCCGCTGTCATTGCCGTTGGTTCCGGCGATGTAGTTGTCGGCCGAACTGAAGCGCACCAGGCTGTGACGCACGCCGGCATTGAGCGTCCAGCGCGCATCGGGTTTCCAGCTGGCCTGAATGTAGGGATCGAGGCTGCTGACCCGGTTGTCCTCGTCGCGGCGCAGTGCGCCCCACACGCCCAGCGCGGCGCCCTGAAAGTTCTGCCAGCCGCGTCGCGTTTCGTTCATCGTGTCATACGCCAGGCCGCTGACGATCTCCAGCGGCTTTTGGGCCATCAGCGTGCGTGTGGTCCAGCGCAGATCGAGGCCGCCGTAGTGGCGCGCCAGGTCAATCACGCCACCCGGGTGCTGCGGGTTGGCCTGCACCGCCACCGGAATCGCCTGGAACTGGGTGGTGGCGCGCTCGCCGCCGTAGAACATCAGACGCAACTCGGTGTCGGCGTCGACTTTGCGCTCGTACACCGCACCGATCTGCCGCTGGTTGACCGTTTTGCGCGTGTTGAAGCTGCTGGCTGCCGGGTCGGCCATGCGCGGCGCGGCATCAAACTGCGCACGGCTCAGGCCCAGCGGGTCCTCGGCCGCTACCCTCAAGGTGTTGGCCAGCAGGCTCAGCTTGTGACCATCGGCCAGCGCCCAGTCCAGCCGCGCATTGCCGCCTTCGCGTTCAGCTGCGCTGTGTGCGCGAAAGCCCTGGCTGCGCAAACGCCCGGTGCTCAGCACATAAGCCAGGGGACCGGCAGCGCCGCTGGCCTTGGCGTCCGTGCGCCTCAAGCCATCAGAACCCGTCGCCACACTGCCGCCCAGCAGGGGTGGACCCTGCCCTTCTTCGGTGAACACCTGCAACACGCCGCCCGAGGAATTGCCATAAAGCACCGAAAACGGGCCGCGCAACACCTCCAGCCGCCCGACCGAGGCCAGGTCGATGTGCGAAAGCTGGCCCTGGCCATCAGGCATGGTCGCCGGAATGCCGTCCACATACAAACGCAGGCCACGCACACCAAAGCTGGCGCGCGCGCCGAAGCCGCGTATCGACAGTTGCAGGTCCTGCGCCTGGTTCTGCCGGTCGCGTGCGAGCAGCCCGGGTATCAGGGCCATGCTTTCCGACAGATTGACCTGGGCCCTGCCATCGCCGCGCAGGCGTTCGCCGTCCAGCACATCCAGCGATGCGGGGACCTCAAAAGGCGGCACTTCGCTGCGGGTGGCGGTGACGGTGATCGGCGCCAGGGTCTGGGCGGCAAGCGGCATGGCCACCCCCGCGCACAGCACAGCCATGCTGACCGGAGAAAGGAAACGTGAAAAGGGTGTCACGGCAGGGTCCAACACGTCATTCGTGCTGATTTTGCCTGCGGATGACAAAACCCGCGTGGCTTGCGAGGCGCGCGGGACAAGCCTGCGCGAATCAGGCTGTCGTGGCTTCGCTTCCCGAAGGCTCGGAGATATCCTGCAACACGGATGCGACGGTGCTGCTGTCGGTTTTTGTGGCGATGTCACCTAGCGAGAAAATGCCGACCAGGTGTTTGTCGCGGTTGACCACCGGCAGGCGCCGGATTTGCGACTCCGCCATGGTGGCCATGACCTCGGCCAGCGCCTGGTCCTCGTAACACCACTGCACGTCCTTGCTCATGATGTCGGACAGCGGTGTTGCCTCCAGATCGAGGCCTGCTGCCACGCCGCGCAAGGTGATGTCGCGGTCGGTCACCATGCCGACCAGTTTTTTTCCGTCGCAAACCGGAATGCTGCCCACGTTGAGCTCGTCCATGTTTTGCGCTGCGCGTCGAACCGGGTCCGTCGGCGCCAGGGTGCGTACGCCACGGGTCATGATGTCGGAAACTGTTGTCATGGGAATTCCTGAAGTTGGGGGATAGTCCGGCGGCGCCGGCACCTCAACCAGTCTAGTCAGCGCCGCGCCCGGACCTGTCGGACAAACACGACCGCGCGCGTAGGAAGTCCAGAGCGCCGTCAGAGCTCGTCAGAAAACCGGAAGGGCAAGGGCGGGCGCCGGCCGGCTATCAACTCTGCGATTGCCTTGCCCGAGCCGGCACCGTGGGTCCAGCCCAGCGTGCCGTGCCCGGCATTGACCCAGAGTTTGCCGACCCGGGTTTTGCCGATGTAAGGAATGTTGGTCGGCGTGGCGGGCCTGAGGCCGGCCCAGAAGTTGGGCTGCCCGCCCTGCTCTTCATTGCGGGTATCGCAGACACCCGGCAGCACCTGCTCAATCCGATCGGCCAGCATCTGGCACCTGGCCTGGGCCAGCGGCGTATCCAGCGACAGGCCGTAACCCGCGACCTCAATCGTGCCGGCCACCCGCAAGCTGTCGCCCAGCCGGCTGATCGCACACTTGAGCTCATCGTCGATGGCGCTGACCCAGGGCGCCAGTTCGGGCTTCAACAATTTGAAAGTCGCGCTGTAACCCTTGCCCGGGTAAATGGACAGGTCCACACCGGCTGTGCGCAGCAAAGGCGCCGACCAGGAACCGCAGGCCACCACAAAGGCGTCGGCCTGCCATGACAGCTGCTCGCCGGTGTCGCGCTTTCTGAGCTGCACCGAGGCCATGGCATCGCCGGCTTTTTCCAGCCGCACAATGTCGTGATCGTAGACAAAGCGCACACCGGCAGCTTCGCACCTTTGCGCCAGCGCCTGCGTGAACACCCGTGCATCGCCGCTCTCGTCGCTGGCGGTGTAAGTGCCGCCCACAATGTGGTCCGCAAATGAGCGGTAAGCGGGCTCTATCTGGAACAGTTCGCTGCGGCTGACCACGCGGCGGTTGACGCCGAAGTCCCGCATCAGCGCTGCGGCTTCTGCGGCCGAATCAAACGCCTGCTGGTCGGTGTAATAGTGCGCAATACCTCGCTCCAGCCGGTTGTACTCAATGCCCGTGGCCTGGACAATGTCCTTGAGGGCCTCATGGCTGTAGGCGCCCAGGGCCACCAGCTGCTCGACGTTGCGCCTGAAGGCGGCGTCCGTGCACTGGCCCAGAAACTGCAAACCCCAGCGCCATTGGCGCCAGTCGAGCCGCGGCCGGAACAGCAGCGGCGCATCGTTGCGGAACATCCACTTGAGCAGCTTGGCCGGCGCCTGCGGATTCGCCCAGGGTTCGCAGTAACTGACCGAGATCTGCGCCGCATTGGCAAAGCTGGTTTCCATGGCAGCGCCGCTTTGACGGTCCACCACCGTCACAGCGTGCCCCTGCTGGGCCAGATGCCAGGCGGTACTGACGCCAATGATGCCTGCGCCCATGACAATGATTTTCATGCCCGGGAGTTTGTCCGAGCTTGCCGCAAATTAACAGCCTCGTTAAACTCTTTGGCAAACCATTAGAGCGGCTAATAATTTTATGTACGATCCCCTTGCCCTCGAATGCCTGGCTGCCATTGTTGAAGAGGGCGGGTTTGAGCGCGCCGCGCAACGCCTGAACGTGACCCAGTCGGCCATCTCCCAGCGCCTGCGCGTGCTGGAAGGCCAGGTCGGCGCCATCCTGATCGTGCGCAGCCGGCCGCTGAAAGCCACGTCAGCCGGCAAGTTGCTGCTCAAGCACACACGCCAGCTGCGCCTGATACGCGCCGACCTCGAGCGTGACCTGAAGGAACTGGCGCCGGGTTTGTCGGGGGGTGTGCGTGAGGAAGAACGGGTCTCGATTGCGATCAATGCAGACAGCATTGCCAGCTGGGCGCTGGACGCACTGACGGGCCTGGTCCGGCAAGGCCTGCCGGTCGAGATCATTGTGGATGACCAGGACTTCACGCACGACTGGCTGCGCCAGGGCCATGTGCTGGGCTGCGTCACCACGCTGAAGCAGGCCTTGCGCGGCTGCAAGGTGGCGCAACTCGGCGCCATGAACTACGTCGCAGTGGCGGAACCGGCTTACGCCAAAACCCACCTGCCGGGGGGTCTGGACGCCTCAAATTTTCGCGCCCTGACCTACGTCGCCTTCAACCGCAAGGACGACATGCAAAGCGAGTTTGTCGCCAAGGCCGTGGGCCTCAAGCGCGTCTCGCTGAGCCAGCTGTTTGTGCCCAGCTCCGAAGGGCAGCTGCGCGCCGCCCTGGCCGGCTGGGGGGTCAGTGTTCTGCCCGACCTGCTGGTACGCGGCCTGATCAAAAGCGGCCATCTGGTCAATGTGGCGCCCAAACAGGTGTTGCCGGTGCAACTGTTCTGGCATTGCTGGAACCTGGAGTCGGCCGTGCTCGATTCGATCTCGGCGGCACTCGCGGCCGCAGCCGGCAAGCAGTTGAACTGAAGCGTCGCGCGGGCGCCCATCCGGCTTTGCGCGAAAATAAACTTTTCCCATCACACTCCCACAAGTCATGAACATCGAAAAAGACACCGCCGTGACCCTGCGCTTCAAGGTCAGCGACCTGCAAGGCAAGCTGCTCGAAGAAAGCAAGACACCCATGGTTTACCTGCACGGCGGCTATGGCAACACGCTGCCGAAGATTGAAGAAGCCCTGGAAGGAAAATCTGCGGGTTACCAGACCACGCTGGAGCTGCAACCCGCAGACGCCTTTGGCCTGCGCGATGAAGCCCTGGTGCGCACCATTCCAAAAACACAGTTCCCGCCCGGCGTGAAGGTCGGAGGGCAGCTCGAGGGACGCGGCGATGACGGGCAAACCCATGCCTTCACCGTGACCAAGATCAAAGGCGACACCGTGATGCTGGACGGCAACCACCCGCTGGCCGGCAAGGCCCTGCGCTTCAACCTGAGCGTGACCGAGGTGCGCAAGGCCAGCGAAGAGGAAATTGCGCACCGCCATGTGCATGGCGAGCACGGGCACCATCACTGAACTGCGCAGGACCTGACACCTCCACTTCAGCCGTCTGTCTCCCGCATGTTGTCCGACCCCTGGCTCAAGCGCTGGCTGGCTCTGGCGGCCAGCCATGCCGGTGACGGACCGGTGCTGGAGGTGGGTTGTGGCCATGGTGACGATACGGTCGTCCTTGCCGGTGCCGGCCTGCGTGTCACCGCCTTTGACCTTTCACGAGCGGCCGTCGCCGTGGCGCGGGCCAGGGTGCCGTCAGCGACGATCACGCGCAGGGACATCCGCGACCCTTTCCCCCTGGAAGCGCAACAGGCCGGTCTGGTGCTGGCAAGTCTCTCCCTGCATTACTTCGGGTGGGAAGAAACCCGGGCCATCGTCGAGCGCGTCCGGGAGGTGCTGCGCCCGGGTGGCTTGTTGCTCTGCCGCCTGAACTCCACCGAAGACCATCACTTTGGGGCCAGCGGTCACCCCGAAATTGAGCCCAACTTCTTTCTTGTGGACGGTGAACCTAAGCGCTTTTTTGACGAAGCCGCCGTCCATGCGCTGTTCAGCAGCGGATGGCGGCAACTGTCACTGGAGCACTTTGTCACGCGCAAATACCTCCAGTCAAAAGCCTTGTGGGAGGTGGTGCTGACAAGGGACTGAGTACCCCCCTTGCGCATCAGGGCGCACTCAGGTCAAGGCGCCCCTGGCATCGACCTTGATGAGTTGCTCCACCGTGCCATGGTGAAGACCGCCGCGCACGCCCAGCAGGTGCTCGTGCAGATTAACCGTCGGGTCGCAGTGGCCGGGGATCAGCCAGACCGTGTCGCCGAGCGCCGGCAACACCGCGCCGCGCAGGATACCGTGTTCGTCGCCGCCATTGGCATAGTCCAGCGCCTGCCCGTGCACCGCCGGCAGGCCTGAATCGATGGCGTGGCTTTTGTGGCCGGCGTCCACCACCGCATGACTGGCGCTGACACTCATGACCTGGCTTTTGACAAACAAGGCATGTTCAAACACCGGTTGCGCCGGGTCGGGCTCGTTGCCCGCGTAATCGCGGTCCATGAAAAGGTAAGAGCCGGCCTGCAGCTCGCCATAAACGCCGCTGGCCGCCTCCAGGGCAAAAGTGCCGGTGCCCGCGCCCGTGACCAGCGGCACTGCGTGGCCTGCTGCCTGCAGGGCGGCACGGGTGCTTTCGACCTGGGCGACAACGCTGGCCACACTTTCGCGCCTTTCGGCGACCGTGCGCAAATGCTGGGCGCGCCCATGGTAGGCCTGCAGGCCGGCGAACTTCAGCGCGGCATGCCGGGCGATTTCGGCCGCCAGCGGCACGGCGGACTCGCCCGGGGCCAGGCCGCAGCGGCCGTGGCCCACATCGATCTCGATGAAAACATGGACCACGCTGTGCTGCCCGTGCATGGCCTGCGCCAGCCGCCGCAGGCCTTCGGCGCTGTCCACCGCAATCGCCAGTTGCCCGCCCAGCGCCTGGAGCTCACGCGCCAGCGCCGCCACACGTTTGAGTTTGAAGGGCGAGACCACCTCGTTGCTGATGTAGATGTTGTTCACACCCAGCGCGGCCAGAGCCTCGGCCTCGGAGGTTTTCTGCACACAGACCCCCACCGCGCCATGCGCCATCTGCAGTTTGGCCAGCGCGGCGCTTTTGTGCATCTTGGCGTGGGGCCGCAGCTTCACGCCATGTTGCGCGGCAAAGGCCGCCATGCGCGCCAGGTTGCGCTCCATCGCGTCCAGGTCTATGACCAGTGCCGGCGTGTCGATGTCGGCGGCAGGGCGGCCCAGAATGTCAGACAGCAGATACATCAGGTGCTCGTTTCGTCCAGGGGTTTCAGGTCCGCTTCGCCCTCCAGGTGCTGGGTATCGGCCCAGCCGACCAGCGTGAACCCCTCGGGGGTCCAGAGCAGGCGGTTGATCGCGGCGTTGCCCAGCGCCCAGGTGCGCGGTGCCTGGATGTCCAGCCGGGTGGCGGCGCGGTACAACACATCCATCACCCCGCCGTGCCCGACCAGCGCAATCAGCTCGCCGGGGTGGCGCGCTGCAAGTTTTTCGGAGGTAGCGACCACACGATCACGCAATTGCAGCAGGGATTCGCCACCGGGCGGCGCAAAAGCGGGATCGCGGGTGCGCCACAACCTGGCCTGATCCGGCAGCATGGTTTCAATCTCGGCATAGGTCTTGCCCTGGAACTCGCCAAAGTGGCGCTCGCGCAGGCCGGGCTCGGCCACCACCGCCACCCCGGCAACGCGGCTGATGGCCAGTGCCGTGTGGTGGGCGCGGCCCAGGTCGCTGGCGTAGATCGCACTGATGGCCTCGCCGGCCAGCGCCTGCGCCAGCCGCTCGGCCTGCCAGCGCCCGGTGTCGTTCAGCCCCACATCGAGCTGCCCCTGAATGCGGGTGTCCACGTTCCAGGCGGTTTCCCCGTGGCGGATCGCCAGTACACGCGCCGCCTCGCTCAAGGCTTGATCTCGATATTGACGCGGCGCGGCCCCGCCGGAGGCACCGGAAAACCGCGCAGTGCGGCGTCAAACATGACAGCCAGCACCGGGTCGGTGTCCAGCCAGGGCTCTTCGCTGACGGCGCGGGTCTCGTACACCGTCTGGTTGCTGCGCAACTCGCGCATCAGCACGCCGACCTCGCGCCGGTACAGCGGCGTGTCCATGCCGCCCAGCGGAAAGCCAAAACCGAAGCCAACCCCCACACCACTGCCAACACCGCCACCGAGGAAAATATTCGGCCCGCCAAAGGGATAGGCGCCGCCGTCCCAGCGTGAGCGCAGCACGGGTTGCGAGCTGGCCGTGATCTGCACACTGAAGGCGGCAGCCTGCGGGTTGTGCTGCAGTCCCACCCTGGCCAGCGCGGCCTGCGCCAGGGTTTCAAGGCGCGCCTGCGGAGCGTCGGGCTGCTGCTGCGAGAGCAGGCGCTCAAAGCGGTAGCTGCTGCCCGGTGCCGGGGGAGCAGGTGCCCAGCGGGCGAAGCTGTTGACCTCGCTTTCGACCACCCGGGTGCCGGCACAACCCCCCAGCAGGCTGGTCAGACCGGTCAAAGTTGCTACAAAAAAAATAGCCGTCAGCGCACGTTTCATGGGGCCTCCAGGCAAAAAAAGCACCCGCAGCTAAGCGAGCGTCACCACCGCCAGGCCGGGCCGCGCCGGCTCAAAAAATTCTTCCGCGTCAAAGGCCTTGTCGCCGTCCGGGTCCGGCATGCCGGTGCTGCGTAAACCCTTGAAATCATGCTGCTTGCCGTCCATCAGATGCGAAGGCACGACGTTTTGCAGTGCGGTGAACATGTTTTCAATGCGGCCGGGGAATTTTTTGTCCCACTCGCGCAGCATGTTGCCGACCTGCACACGCTGCAGGTTCTGCTGGCTGCCGCACAGGGTGCACGGAATGATGGGAAAGTCGCGCACCTGGGCCCACTTGATCAGGTCTTTTTCGGTGACATAGGCCATGGGGCGTATCACCACATGGCTGCCGCTGTCGCTGACCAGCTTGGGCGGCATGCCCTTGAGGCGGGAGGCAAAAAACATGTTCAGGAAAAAGGTCTGCAACATGTCGTCGCGGTGATGGCCCAGCGCAATCTTGGTGGCGCCCAGCTCTCCGGCCACGCGGTACAAAATGCCGCGGCGCAGGCGCGAGCACAGCGAACACATGGTTTTGCCCTCGGGAATCACGCGTTTGACGATGCTGTAGGTGTCCTGGGTTTCGATGTGGAAAGGCACACCGAGTTTTTCCAGGTACTGCGGCAGGATGTGGTCGGGAAAGCCCGGCTGCTTCTGGTCGAGGTTGACGGCGATCAGCTCGAAGTGGATGGGCGCGCGTTTTTGCAGCTTGAGCAGGATGTCCAGCATGGCATAACTGTCCTTGCCGCCGGAGACGCAGACCATGACCTTGTCGCCTTCCTCGATCATGTTGAAGTCGACAATCGCGCGGCCGACCTCACGGCACAGGCGTTTCTCGAGCTTGTGTTCTTCACGCTCGATCTTGACGCCGCCTTTTGCCGCGGGCTGCGCGTCATTCACGGCGTCACTTGTCAGGTCGTTGAATACAGCACTCATGAGTTTTTATCCATCAGGTTCACCACTGGCCGGTCTCGACGCGAATCGCCACTTCGCAGTCGTCAAAAATTTCAAGCTTCGCAATTTTCACACGCACCCCCAGCACACCGGGCAGCAGCATCAGGCGGTGTGCCAGCTTGCCAATCAGGCTTTCCAGCAGGTTGACATGTTCGGCCCGGCACTCGTTGATGATGATCTGCCGCACCTTGCGGTAGTCCAGCACATGGTGGATGTCGTCGTCGCTGGGCAGCAGGGGCTGCGTGCCCAGGTTCAGCTCGGCATCCACCTGGATCGGCTGCGGCGCGGTTTTCTCCTGATCCAGAATGCCGAGGTTGGCGTCAAAACGCAAACCGGTCAGGGTCAGTATCTGCTTGCCACTGGTATTGAACATCTTGGGTATCGGCCTTCGGTGCGTGTGTAGGAATACGCGCTCACATCAGTGAGAAATCACGCTCGAATTTCATCAGGTGCTGGCCGCCATCCACCAGCAGCGTGGTGCCGGTGATGGAGGCGTTGTCCAGTGCAAATTTGACGCTGGCAGCCACGTCCAGCGAACTGGAGGAACGGCCCAGCGGCGCGAGTTTGTGCAGCGCCTCGAATTTTTCATCGCTCAGCAGGTGGCTGGTCAGGGTCAGGCCCGGGGCCACACCGACCACGCGCACTTGCGGCGCCAGAGCGATGGCCAGCATGGTGTTGGCCGCTTCCAGCGCCGCCTTGGACAGGGTGTAGCTGAAAAAATCGGGGTTCTGGTTCCAGAGTTTCTGGTCCAGCAGGTTGATGACCGCAAACCGGCCGGTGGGGCCAGCCACGGCGCCGGTGGCCTGCCGCGCCAGCACATGCGCGTGCAGCGCCTGGGCCAGCACAATCGCCGCACCGGTGTTGCTGCGCAGATGTTTTTCCAGCGCTGCAAAACTGAAGCTGGCCACGCTGTCGTGTTCAAAGGTGGAGGCGTTGTTGACTACCGCATCGACCTGGCCGAAATGCTGGACCACCCGGGGCAGCAAAGCACGAACCGCCGCCTCATCCTCCAGATCACAACAAAAATGCTCCGCAGCCCCCGCCAGTTGAGCGCAGTCAGCTACCGTTTTAATAGCATCCTCGGCTGAACTGCGGTAGTGCACGGCCACCCGCCAGCCGCCCGCTGCAAGCGCCAGCGCAATCTCCCGGCCCAGCCTTCTGGCGGAACCGGTGACAAGAACAACAGGGGCGGGAGAGGCTGCAGGCATGAAGTGGACAGTGGGGAGGGTAGCGGCACGGCAATCGCCGACAATTCGGCGGTGAGTACCTCCGCATGACGACACCCCCTAGTTTAACGAGCCCCCTCGCCGCGCACATTCAGAAGGCCATCACCCGTGCCGGCGGCTGGCTGGGTTTTGACCGCTTCATGGCCCTGGCGCTTTACACCCCTGGCCTCGGTTACTACGCGCACGGTTCGCGCAAATTCGGCCTGATGCCGGGCTCCGGCAGCGATTTTGTGACCGCGCCCGAGCTGTCGCCGCGTTTTGGCCAGGCGCTGGCGCGCCAGCTGGCGCAGGCCCTGCAGGCCACCGACACCGACGAAATCTGGGAGTTTGGGGCCGGGTCCGGCGCACTCGCGGAGCAATTGCTGCAAACCCTGGGGCCGCAGATCAGGCGTTACTCCATCGTCGATCTGTCCGGCGCGCTGCGGGCCAGGCAAGGCGAACGCCTGGCCGCCTGGGGTGACAAGGTTCACTGGGCCAGTGAACTGCCGGCGCAGATGCAGGGCGTGGTGGTCGGCAACGAGGTGCTGGACGCGATGCCGGTGCAGTTGCTGGCCCGCGTGGGCGGTGTCTGGCATGAGCGCGGCGTGGCCGTACAGGACGGTGTATTTGTGTCGGCTGATCAGCCGACCCCCCTGCGCCCGCCCATGGAAGTGGCAGGTCCGCACGATTACCTGACCGAAATCCACCCCCAGGCAGAAGGTTTTATGGCCACCCTGGCCGACCGGCTGCAGGCCGGTGCGGTGTTTCTGATCGATTACGGTTTTCCCGAGCGCGAGTATTACCACCCGCAGCGCAGCATGGGCACGGTCATGTGCCACCGCGGCCACCTGGCCGATGGCGATGCGCTGCAGGATGTGGGCGAGAAAGACATCACCGCCCACGTCAACTTCAGCGGCATCGCGCTGGCCGGGCAGGAAGCCGGCCTGCAGGTGCTGGGCTACACCAGCCAGGCGCGCTTCCTGCTGAACTGCGGCCTGCTTGACGGCATGGACGATGCGCCGCTGGCCGAGCGGGCCATGGTGCAAAAACTTGTCAACGAGCATGAGATGGGGGAGTTGTTCAAGGTGATCGCCTTTGTGGTCGATTCACCTGCTTGTCCGTGGGATGGCTGGCAGGCGTTGGGGTTTGCGGTAGGAGACCGGACGCATACCTTGTGACTGCTGGCGGCGTCACGCTGCGGCTATGGTTTGCCTGCTGGCCGGGGGTTGCCCGGCGGCAAGTAACTTTCTTTTGCGTCGCCAAAAGAAAGTCACCAAAGAAAAGGCGACCCGATGGTCTGGGTCCTTCCGCTTCGCTCCAGGCAACCTGCGGTGCTCGGTCAAAGCGGGGTCGAGCTCGAACTCGCTGCGCTCAGACAATCGCTCGCCCTGATCCGCTTTGACCTGCGCTCCTCGGCCCAGCCTAACGGGTGGCAATCGGGTACGGATGCGGGGAGACCTGACGCGCGGAGCGCGTCAGGTCGTATCCGGTTAGCGGTCATGTTTGCACGCGGGAGCAGCACACGCGGCCAAATGAGGTCCCCCTCCCTCGCCCAGCGGGGCGAGGGAGGGGTTAGGGGTGGGAGTGGGGAGTCAGGGCCTACTGTCCGGAGCAAACCGGGAACGGAGCGTGATGCCGAGATCCCCATCTCCCCCCGCCCGTTCGCCAAGCCCTAAACTAAACCCATGATTCGCTGGATGCTGGTGATTTTCCTCGCGCTGATCCTGATCAGCTGGTTCACGCCCATGCTGCAAAAACTCGGCTTTGGCAAAATGCCGGGCGATTTCCGCTTCAAGCTGTTTGGCCGCGAGTGGTTCATCCCGCTGACCACCACCATCGTGCTGAGCCTGGTGGCCAGCCTGATCAGCAAGCTGATTTGAAGGCCGCATGACTGATACAAGCCCCGCCAACACCACGCCCGACATCCGCCTGCCGGCGGGTGCTGCGCCTGTGGCCTGCGTGGACATTGGCGGCACCAAGGTGGCCGTCAGCGTGGTCGATGCGCATGGCATCCTCGGCCGCCTGGTCGAGCCCACCGTCAAAACCGGCACGCCTGATGCCCTTGCCCGGCAGCTCATCCGCATGCTGGACGAAAGCTGCGCTGTGGCGCAAGTCAAACGCGACCAGATTGCCGCCGTGGGTGTGGCCTCCTGCGGCCCGTTTGTGCTGAACAAAGGCCTGGTGGAGCTGGCGGCGCCGAATATCTGCGGCGGCCTGGCGGGGCCTGCGCGCGGTTTGCCCAACAACTGGACCAGCGCTTTGCTGGAGGCGCCACTGCGGGCCGTGTTTGCCGATGTGCGGGTGGAAAACGATGGCATTGCGGCGCTGCAGGCCGAGCGCCGCTGGGGCGCCCTGCAGGGCCTGGACCATTGCGCCTACGTGACCTGGAGCACCGGTATTGGTGTGGGACTGTGTGTGGATGGCCGCCTGTTGCACGGAAAAAACGGCAACGCCGGCCATGCGGGCCACATGTTTGTCAGCGACAACTCCGACGCCTTGTGCGGCTGCGGCAATATCGGCGACGTGGAAGCGCTGGTGGCCGGCAATGCCTTGCCACGGCGTTTTCCGGCACTGGGCTACCCCGATGCCGCTAGCATTTTAGGAGCTGCTGGCGCTGGTGACACAAGGGCTGTGGCGATTATTGATGATGTTTGCCGGGTTCTGGGCCGGGCCTTGTACAACCTGGTGGTGACGCTGGATTTGCAGCGCATCAGCCTGGGCGGCAGCGTCTTCTGGCACCACCGGGATTACCTGCTGCCGCGCCTGCAAAGCCATATCAGCGGCAAGCTGCCCGCGCTGACCGATGGTTTTTTGCTGCAGCCTGCGGGCCTGGGCGACAGGGTGGGTGACTACGCCGCCCTTGCGCTGGTGGCCTAGGAGTCTCCTAGGGAATCAGCGTCCACTCGTGGCTGCACTTGCGGCAACGCACCAGCAATTGCCCATTGCGGCGGTCTTCCTCCACCACAGTCAAACGGCCGTATTCTGTACAGCTGGGGCAATTGGCCTGATCGGCCACGGCTTCAGCGTGCATCAGCAAATACAGGTAGCGGCGCAGCGCCCACAGGCCAACGGCACCACTGATGAAAAACATGGCCACGTCCACCAGTTTTTCGGCCAGGGTGCCGCCCTGAAACAGTTCCAGGCTGGCCATCAGCGCAATCGTGCAAAGCAGCGCGAGCAACATGTGGGCATGGCCGGACAGCAACTCGCGCTCATACCACTTGCGAAAGCCGACCTTGCGTATGCCTTCGGCCAGGTCGCGGTTCAGGTAGTTGCGTTTGGCCATTGACATCCAGTTGATGACTGGATGCTGGCACATTTCCGGCTTTCCCGCCAGAACCGCGGCCCCGACCCAGCGCTTCAGTCGGGAGTCGTCTCGGACAGCGTTTTGATGAACAGCGTGCGCCACCAGTGCACGTCCTGGCGGCGTATGCGCTCCAGCAGCTTCTGGTGCCGGCGCTGCCGCTCGGCCAGGGGCATCTGCAGCGCCAGCTGGATGCTTTCGGCGGTGCCGTGGGTGTCGTAGGGGTTGACCAGCAGGGCTTCCTTGAGTTGCTCGGCCGCGCCGGCAAAACGCGACAGCACCAGCACCCCGGGGTCGGCAGGGTCTTGCGCGGCAATAAACTCCTTGGCCACCAGATTCATGCCGTCGCGCAGCGGCGTGACCAGCGCGACCTTGGCCACACGGTACAGCCCGGGCAGGCGTTTGCGCGCGACGTCACGGTGGATGTAGCGCACCGGCATCCAGTCCAGCTCGCCAAAGTCGCCATTGATGGAGCCGCACAGGCTTTCCAGCTCCTGGCGCAAATCGCTGTAGGTGTCCAGCGCCTCGCGGCTCGGCGATGCAATCTGGATCAGCGTCGCGCTGTTGAGGTTTTCCGGGTAGGTCTGCAGCAGCATGCGAAACGCGCGCAGGCGTTGCGGCAAGCCCTTGGAGTAGTCCAGCCGCTCCACGCCCAGCAGCAGGCGGCGGCGCGAGTACTCGTCCTTCATGCTGTCATACATGTCGCGCGCGTCCTTGGCGTGGGTCAGGGCGACAAATTCGTCCACGTCAATGCCGATCGGGAAAGCCCTGGCCTGCACGGTGCGCCCAAAGGCGCGGAACTGGTGCTGGTCCAGCGCCTCGGCGCCGGCTTCCTGGCCGACATAACGCGAAAAATGGTCCACATCCGACTGGCATTGAAAACCCACCAGGTCATAGGCAAACAGCGAGCGGATCAGCCATTCATGCTGCGGTATGGCCGCCAGAATCAGCGGCGGCGGCAGCGGGATGTGCAGAAAAAAGCCGATGCGGTTTTTACAACCCATGGCCCGCAGCTCTGCCGCCAGCGGAATCAGGTGGTAGTCGTGCACCCAGATGATGTCGTCCGGCAGCAGCTGCGGCATCAGCTTTTTGGCCATCATCTGGTTCACCCGGCGGTAACCACCGATGAAGCCGGCGTCAAAGTCGGCCAGGTCCAGCCGGTAATGAAACACCGGCCACAACACGCCGTTGCTGTAACCCAGGTAATAACTGTCGTGGTCTTCGCGGCACAGGTCCACCGTGCTCAGCGTCACCTTGCCGGCCTGCTGCATGTGGACCTCGCCCTCGCCCGGCGTACCCCCTTCGACCACCGTTCCGCTCCAGCCAAACCAGAGCCCACCGTTGACCGACAAGGCGTCACCCAGGGCCACCGCCAGGCCACCCGCTGCGGTCTTGCGCGGGTCGGCGACGCGGTTGGAAACCACCACCAGCCGACTCATCGTTCAAGTCCCCGAGGAGAAATAAAGACAAGCAGGGGCCGCGGAACCGGCTCTGCCGGGCCGCAGGCGCCGCCCCCGGAGAGGGGGGAAGGGGCTACACGCAGTGAGCCTCCGAAGGGGGTGAACCTATCCTTCATACCTGGCTATCCCAGGGCGCCGAAAGGCGCACGGCCGCATTGATGATGCCGACCATCGAGTAGGTCTGCGGAAAATTGCCCCACATCTCGCCCGTCACCGGATGCGTGTCTTCCGACAGCAGGCCCAGGTGGTTGCGCGCCGCCAGCATGGATGCAAAAATCTCGCGCGCCTGCTCCTTGCGGCCTATGCGGG
This sequence comes from Asaia bogorensis, assembly GCA_943371375.1. Lineage (GTDB taxonomy): Bacteria > Pseudomonadota > Gammaproteobacteria > Burkholderiales > Burkholderiaceae_C > Polaromonas. The sequence continues at coordinate 28,247 of CALRUM020000005.1, read as the reverse complement.
CCAGCGCATCGATGCGCCAGAAGGTGCAGATGTTGAAGGCGGTTTCGGGCTTGCCAAAATCGTCTGGTGCCTCATAACGCCGCATGTAGGGGCCGTCGCACAGGTATTTTTCCAGCGCATCGACAGTGGCGATAAAACGCGGATCTTTCGGGTCTATGAAGCCGACTTCTATCATCAGCAGCACGCTGGCGTCGAGGTCGCGCCCGCCAAAACTTTCGGCAAAGGCCTGGCGCTCTTCGCTCCAGGATTCACGCAGGATGCGTTCACGCATGACGCTGGCGTGGCCGTGCCAATAAATCGCGCGGTCCGGCTGCTGCAGCGTCACCGCAATTTTGCCCAGGCGGTCGCAGGCGGCCCAGCACATCAGCGCCGACGAGGTGTGTACCCGCGCACGGGTACGCAGCTCCCACATGCCGGCGTCCGGTTTGTCGTAGTGGCGCACCGCCTGCTCACCCACCGCTTCCAGGCGCAAAAATTCAGCCTCGCCGGCGCGGTGCAACAGGCGCTGGTCGTGAAAAGACTGGGCCGCACCGAGCACCACATTGCCGTAGACATCGTGCTGAAAATGTTCTTGCGCCTGGTTGCCCACACGCACCGGCCCCATGCCGCGGTAACCGCCCAGGTGGTCGTACACCGCCTCGGGCAGTTCGCGCTCCAGCCCGATGCCGTACAGCGGCTGGATATGCCCGCCGCCGGCCTGCACCACCACGTTGCTGAGCCAGCGCAGGTAGTCTTCCATGGTGCCCACTTCAGACAGGCTGTTGAGCGCCCGCACCACAAAAAAGGCGTCACGCAGCCAGCAGTAGCGGTAGTCCCAGTTGCGCCCGCTGCCCGGCGCCTCGGGGATGCTGGTGGTCATGGCCGCCACGATGGCGCCGGTATCTTCAAACAGCGAGAGTTTGAGCGTGATCGCCGCACGTATGACGGCCTGTTGCCATTGCAGCGGCAGGTGCAGGCGCTGGCTCCATTTGCGCCAGTACGTCAGCGTTTCTTCTTCAAACAGGCGTGCAGTGTCGGCAATGCCGTCGGTCAGCGATTCATCGGCGCCCAGCAGGAAATTGTGCTCACGCGTCAGCACAAACGCCTGGCGCGACAGCAGGTGCGACAGCGGCGCGTCGGTGTTCAGGCGCAGTGTCAGCGCGTCGCCGACATAACGCAGGTGGTTGCTGCCCTGGGTCACCAGGGGCTGGGTGCGGCCCCAGTCGTAACGGATGTCCAGCGACACCCGGATGCGCGGCGCGCCCTGAATCGGCCGCACCCGGCGCACCAGCGTCATGGGCCTGAAAAACCGCGAATGCCGGTAAAAACGCGGCGCAAAGTCGGTGATTTCCACGCCCTGACCGCTGTGGTCAAACAGCTGCGTGCGCAGCACGGCGGTGTTGTGTTCGTACCATTGTTTGCTGTGCGAAAAATTTTCAATCTCGATGGCAAAGGCGCTGCCCTTGTCACCGGGGTCCAGCAGGGCATTGAACACCGGATCGCCGTCAAAGCGCGGCAGGCAACACCAGACAATACGTGCCCGTGCATCCACCAGCGCGCTGAAGCCGCAGTTACCGATCACGCCCAGTGAGAGCGAAGGCGGCGCCGGTGCGGCAAATGTGCCGTCGGTTTGGGAGCTGCTCATGGCTGCAGGCTTTCTGATCGGGGTTGAAGAAGGCTTGCAGACGGCGACCGCAGCCACGCGGCCAGGTCCGTGACGCTGTGGCAACGCAAGCGCGCCAGGCTGGGCCCGGCGCCCACCTTGATGGCATGGCCGCCCAAACGCAGCACCTGCTCGAAGCCGTCCTCGTCGGTCACGTCGTCACCCGCAAACACCGGGACACGCCCGGCAAACGGCGGCTCCGCCATGAAGGCGGCGATGGCCGTGCCCTTGCTGACATCGACCGGCTTGATGTCAATCACATATTTGCCCTGCATCAGCACAAGCCCGGGGCTGCCTGCCAGGGCGGCGCGCATCACCTGCAGGCACAAGGCCTCCAGCTCGGGGGCATGCCGGTAATGCAGGCTGAGCGCGAGATTTTTTTGCTCCAGCACCAGCGCCGGGTACTGTGCGACCAGGCCCTGGGCCGCCTGCAGCACCTGCCGCAAATCGGTGCCCGGCGCGCTGCTGATACGGCCCGCCGCATCGCGGCGCTGGGCGCCATGTTCGGCCGCTGCCGGCAGTTGCAGGGGCGCCAGAAAACCGTCGAGATCGAGCAGGCGGCGGCCAGAGACCAGCGCCAGCGCGCCACCCAGCTGGCGCTGCAGCAGCGCCAGGGTGTCGCCGAGCCGGCCCGGAATCAGCACCTCTTGCGGCTGCGAGGCGATCTCGACCAGCGTGCCGTCAAAGTCCAGAAACAGCGCCATGTCCGCCGTGATCCGGGGAAGCACTTCGTACCGCAAGGCCGGGGGCTGGCCCGGCAGCACATCGGGGTCGCCCGGAAGCTTGTTGTTGGTCTGCGTTTGCATCGGAATCCACCTTAGCAGAATCCGCACCCGCCGCTTGTAGGGCAGGAGCTTGCTCCTGGACCCGTTTCAGCGCCAACCCAACGCGCTTTTTTCAGGGCGGCTGGCCGGTGAGCAGCCAGGCCTGCAGCGCCTGCACCCGCGCGGCGTGGATTGTTTCGCCAATTTTCGGCCCGCTGAGCCCGGCTGCCTGCGCCGTTTGCGCAACGGTATCCGTGGCCACCGCCTGCGCAACCAGCAGGGCCTGCGCCAGCCGCCCGCGCTGCGGGTAGGCGCTGTCCTCCAGCCCCAGGCGGCCGCGCGCATCACATTCGCAGGCCAGCAACACCTCGCCAAAACGCTGAGGCTTGCGAAACGCATCACAGCGCTCCAGCAGGCGCACCAGCGCGGCCGCGCCCAGCCCGCCGCTGCGGTGGATGTTGCCGTGTTCGCGCGCCACCACATCGGCCAGCTCGCGGCACTCGGTGGGCACACGCAGCCGCTCACACAGGCCCTTGAGCAGCCGGGCACCTCGCTCTTCGTGGCCGATATGCCGCGGCAACACATCCACCGGCGTCGTGCCTTTGCCGAGGTCGTGACCGAGGCAGGCAAACCGCACCGGCAGGCTGGCATTCAGGCGCGCCGCCATGTCCAGCACCATCATCAGGTGCACACCGGTATCAATCTCGGGGTGGTGCTCGGCGCCTTGCGGCACGCCCCAGAGCTTGTCCACTTCGGGCAGCAGGGCGGCCAGCGCAGCGCAGTCGCGCAACACGCCGAACATGCGCGACGGGGTGTTTTCCATCAGGCCGCGCGCCAGTTCCTGCCAGACCCTTTCGGCCACCAGGCCTTCGAGCTCGCCGCCCGCCACCATGTGCCGCATCAGGGCCAAGGTTTCCGCTGCGACCGTGAAATCGGCAAAACGCGCGGCAAAACGCGCCAGCCGCAGGATGCGCACCGGGTCGTCGCGAAACGCATCGGTGACGTGGCGCAGCACCTTGCCCTGGATGTCGGCCTGCCCGCCATAAGGATCGATCAGCGTTGAAAGATCAAGGCCGGATTGGCCGCCGGCCCTTTCTGGATCTACGCGAGCAGCTATCGAATTGATAGTCAGGTCACGCCGTGCCAGATCGTCTTCCAGCGTCACATCGGGCGCCGCATGAATCGCAAAGCCGCGGTAACCGCGCGCCGTGTTGCGCTCGGTGCGGGCCAGCGCATATTCCTCCCGTGTCTGCGGATGCAAAAAGACCGGGAAGTCACGGCCCACCGGCAGGTAACCCAGCGCCACCATTTCTTCAGGGGTGCTGCCCACCACCACCCAGTCGCGGTCGGCGACTGCCAGGCCCAGCAAGGCATCGCGCACTGCACCACCGACCATGTAGATGTCCATGGCTCAAGTGTAGGGGCAGGTACTGCGGGACCGGTCGGCAAAGTCCGCCGGATGATGGCTTATCGCGTCAGGCGATAAGGTTCATCCGCATCCACAAAGTCTTTCTCGGCCAGACCGCCTTCGATCCAGGCCTTGACGCCGGGCAGCTCGCAGACGCGGGCTACGTAGCCGGTGATGGCGTCGGGCACCGGCAGGCCGTAGGTTTTGATGCGCATGCAGACCGGCGCAAAATAGGCGTCGGCAATGGAGAACTGGCCGAAAAGCATGGGGCCCTGGTGCTGCTCAAGCAGCTCGGTCCACATCGTCACGATGCGCTGCACATCACTGCGCACGGCCGCCTGGTCGCGCCAGATGATGGCGCCGGTCTGGGACAGCGGCGCTTCGATGTTCATCGGGCAGGCGCTGCGCAGCGCACCAAAGCCCGAGTGCATCTCGGCGCAGACGCTGCGCGCGCGGGCGCGGGCCAACACCTCCTGTGGCCAGAGCTGCTTCTCGGGAAACTTCTCGGCCAGGTATTCTGCGATCGCCAGGGTGTCCCAGACCGCAAAGCCGTCGTCCACCAGCACGGGCACCCGGCCCACTGGATTTACCGCAAGAACGGCCTGCTTGAAGCTGGAGTTGGACGCAAACGGGTCGGTACCGAAACGCACCAGGACTTCTTCAAAGCTGATATCCGCCTGCTTGAGCAGTACCCAGGGCCGCATCGACCAGGAGGAATAATTTTTGTTGCCGATGAAAAGTTTGAGCATGGAGCGTCCGTGGCGAAGAGTTGTCAGAGCCGCTCATGCTAGCGCGTGGCTGGCCACCCATTGATGCAAAAAAGACAGGCCATTGATGCATCCTGGTTCCACAGACTCCTAGAACCGGCCCGCCGTCTTGCGCCTGAGCGTGAGGTTGCTGCGCGGCCCCCAGCCGCCGCTGCCCGGGCCCAGATAAGCGGCAGCGACGCCTGTCAGTGCGGAGGGCGTGATGCCCAGGGCCTGCAGCCCCGGCAGGTTGCCGGTGGCGATATTGTGCAGGCGCATCGAGTCCAGGTTGTCGCGGCTCATCAGCGGCTCGCCGGGCGCCAGTTCCATCAGTCTGGCCTGCAGCCGGCCCAGTGCCGCCGGCAAGGGCAGCACCGGCCGGCCCCGGCCCTCGTTGACGCCGCTCAGGCGTCCGGCCAGCTCCACCAGCTGCCGCAGCGTGAAGACATCCGGGCCGCAGGCCTCGAAAGTCTGGCCACTGCTGGCAGGGGTGTGCGCGTCCTGCAAACAGGACACGATGGCCCTGGCCACGTCCTCCACCCACACGGGCTGGAACAGGGCATGGCTGGCGGCCAGCGGAATCACCGGGAAGATTTTTTGCAGACCGGCAAAAACATTGAGAAATTTGTCCTCGGCGCCAAAAATCACACTCGGCCGGAACAGGGTCAGCGCCAGCGGCGCCTGGTGCAAGGCCACTTCGCCATGGCCCTTGCTGCGCAGGTACATCGAGGGCGCAACATCGGGATTGCGCGCGTCGGCGCCCAGGGCGCTGACATGGACCACGCGCCGGACACCGGCGGCAGCACAGGCGCGGGCGAGTTTTTTCGGCAACTCGACATGGGCCTTGTCAAACGCCTGCTGATTGCCATGCAGGATGGCAATCAGGTTGACCACGGCGTCGTGCCCGGCCAGCAGTTGTGTCAATACCGCCTCGTCGTGCACACTGGCCTGCACCACATCGAGCGAAGGCAGGATCTGGATATGCCGCGCACTGGCAGTCCGGCGCGTGGGCACCGTCACACGCCATTGCAGCTGGGTCAGCTTCTCACAGACATGGCTGCCGACAAAACCCGTACCGCCCAGCACCAGTATTTTTTTCATAGCCGTTATTAAACGCCTTCAGGGCGATGTGCGCAAAACAAGGGCAAAAAAATTGCGCTGGTGTAGGCCCTGGACGCCGACAAAACCGGCTTGCCGGCCTACACCCTCTGGCCGCCGGCCTCCGGATAATCAGGCCATGAATATTTTTGAAGCCCTGCGCACCAGCCACACCACCCAACGCAGCCTGGCGGACAACCTGATCAGGACCTCAGGGGACAGCCCCGAGCGCGACCTGCTCTTCAAGGAACTCAAGGCCGAACTCGCGGCCCATGCCGCAGCCGAAGAGCGCTTCTTTTACGTGCCGCTGATTGCGCACGACATGACGCAGGAGCCCTCGCGTCACGGCATCGCCGAACACCATGAGATGGACGAGCTGGTGGAAAAGCTGGAGAAAACCGAATTCAGCTCGCCGGCCTGGATTGCCGTTGCCAAAGAGCTGCACCACAAGGTGTACCACCATCTGGAGGATGAAGAGCAGGGCATTTTCCAGCTGGCCGGCAAGGTGCTGACAGAAGCCGAGAAGTTGTCCCTGGCCAAAGACTACGAAGGTGAATTTTTGTCCCAGCGTGTCAAGGCCTGAACCGGACGTCCCGCAAATCCAGGCGTCTTAAAGCCCCTTGTCCGCGTCGTCTGCGCGCAAGACCCTGGCTTCCTGCCGCTTGCCGAAAAGCTTCACGACCAGCGGAACCAGGGAAAGAATCGCCAGCGCCAGCAAGGTACCGAGCAGGGCCGTGAACTCGCGCCCCAGGCCTGCGGCGACACCGATCGCCGCCGTCAGCCAGATGCCTGCTGCCGTGGTCAGGCCTTTGACATCCGCGGTTTTATCACCCTTGAGAATGGTGCCGGCGCACAAAAAACCGACCCCGGCCGTGACACCCTGGATCACGCGGCTCAGATCGTCGGCCTGCATGCCCATCTGCTGCGACGCGAGTACAAACAGGGCGGCTCCCATGGCCACCAGCATGTGGGTGCGCACGCCCGCCGCATGGCCCTGTTGCTCGCGCTCCCAACCCAGCAAGCCGCCCAGCAGCGCGGCTGTCAGCAGGCGCAACACCACGCGCGTGATCTGTTCGGCGTCGGCCCCATCCGAAAATTCAGAAACGATGGTATCGGCAACTTCTTGCAGCACGCTGGAACTCATGGCTGTGTCCTGTCGGAAAAAAGGCTGTTGGGCAAGGCCTGGCCGCCTCAGGGCATTTTTTCATCGGGTGGTGGTGCCGATGCATCGCGCGGGCCCACCAAGCCAAGCCGTGCCTTCAGCGACTGCGGCTGCCCGGTCAGCAACGCAGCGTAGTTGGTGGTGTTGGACAACACTTTCTTCACGTAGTCGCGCGTCTCGTTGAAAGGCACGTTTTCGGCCCAGATGGCGGCCTCCAGCACCGGGCCGTTGCGCCAGTTGCGCGGCCGTCCCGGGCCCGCGTTGTAGGCCGCAGCCGCCAGCGGCATGGAACCGCCAAAGTCGTCGAGTGCACGTTTGAGGTAGGCCGTGCCTATGACGATGTTGGTGTCGCGGTCGTTGATCTGGCTGGCGGTGAAGCCGGTCAGGCCGATGTGGCGCGCGGTCTCGCGCGCGGTGGCCGGCATGACCTGCATCAGGCCCGACGCGCCAACGCCGGAACGCGCGTCCATGATGAAACGCGACTCCTGGCGTATCAGGCCATAGACATAGGCCGGGTCCAGCCCGATGTCGCGGCTGCGCTGCAAAACCGCCTCCCGAAAGGGTGTCGGGAAACGCTGCTCGAAATCCATCACGCTGGACGTCTTTTCACTGGTGTTGATGCAGCGGTCCCAGATGGAACGGTCGCAGGCAAACTGGGCGGCGGCCAACAGCTCACGCTCGCTCATGCCGCCGCGCTGGTGCAGGTTGGTGCTGTAGTTCCATTCGCGTACACCTTCAGGCCGCAAACCAATTGCAATCGCATAGGCCGCGCGGTTCAGGCCCGGGTTCAGGCGGGCGGCTTCCTTTTCTTCGGCCGACGGTGCCGCTGGTTTGGGGGGGGTGGTGATTTTTTGACCCAACTCTTCCAGCGCCAGCTGTTCGTAAAAACCGCGCACCGAAGCAATGGACTGCAACAAGGCGAGGGCTTCAGCGCGTTGCGGCGCGACCGGGGCGCTGGCCGAGGCCGCCGGCGCATTGCTCAGCAGTGCGCGGGCTTTCCAGTACACCCAGGTCGGGTCTTTGCGGGCGTCGTCGCTCATGGCGTTGATGGCGCCCAGCACAACGGGCCAGCGCGGCGTGCTGCCGGCGCGCAGGGCGGCGCGAACCTTCCAGCCCAGCATCTCGTCGCTGAGGTCGCTGTCCTTGCTGACCTTCGCAAAATAGCCAGCGGCCTCGTTGCTCAGGCGGCTGGCAGCCTGTTTGCCGATCGCGCCCCAGACCCAGTTGCGTTCTTCGCCGGAGAGCTGCATGCCCCATTTGTCTTCCACAAAACGTGCGGCCCCGTCGGCATCGGTGCTGGCCAGCTTGACCAGCGCCAGCACAATGATTTCGCGGCGTACGTCGCGGATCGCCACCATCTTGCTGCCGAGAAACCGCGCCGGGCTGGCGTTTAATTCGGCCAGCAGGTTCAGCGCTTCCGGCGCGATGATCTCTACCGCCTCACGCGCGGCGCGCGGCCGGTTGGCTTCGGTCGCCAGCCTGGCCTTGGTCCAGACATCGTGGGTGGACAGGCTTTTGTTGCCCACCAGCCGCGATGCCGCAGAGGTGCAGCCGTCTGCCGCTTCACGCTGGCCCAGCCAGTTTTTGCGGACTTCATCAGCAAGCCGCGTGTCCGCGGCCGGGTTTTTCAGGTGCTCGACCAGCAGTGCATAACAACGCACATCCTTGTCGTCGCCCATGCGGTAGTTCGGGTATTCGGCGGCAAAGGCGGCCCAGTCACGGCGCTGGCCCAGCAGCAGCAGCCAGTCGTTGCGCAAGCGGTCTTCCTGGTAGCTGCCGGCGTAACGCGCCATGAAATCCTGCACCTCTGAGGCGCTGGCTTCGCCCAGCCGGTTCTTGAGTTCCCAGAAGGCGGCCCAGGGTTCGAGCGCATGGCCGCGCGCCTGCGGCAGCAACTGCGCGAGGCGGTTTTTATCCCCGCGTTTAAAGGCCTGGTTCATCTCCAGCAGCACATCGTCGCCGCGCGAACCGTTGTTTTGCGCCCATGCGGGCGTTGATGCAAGAAAGCAGGAGAGGCCCGAAATCAGGGCTGTACGAATAAAGTTGGATAGCATCGGGTCATTATGGACAAATTAACTGCACGAAAGGCCTTGATTGAACAACGCCTGAATCTGCCGGATCGACTACAGCGCGCCGACCTGTTACAGCGTGTCATGCGCATCTGGCTGGTGGGGCGCGAGGACGCGGTGATAGGCGCCTACTGGCCGATCAAGGGCGAGTTTGATCCGCTGCCGGCCCTGTACCGCTGGCAGGAAGACGCGATCTTGAGCCAGGAGTCAGAAGGAAACAATGGCCAGGCCCAGGCGGGGCGTGCGGAAGCAGCTACTGAAAACATAGCAAACCGGTCACCGCGCAAGATCGGCCTGCCCGTGGTCAACAAGGTCCACAAAACCCTGACCTTTCACGCCTGGTACCCGGGCTGCCCGATGGAAGAGGACGCCTACGGCATCCCCAAGCCCAAGGACACCGAGGTGATTGTGCCGACCCTGCTGTTTGTGCCCTGTGTCGGTTACGGCCCCGGCGGTTTCCGGCTCGGTTACGGTGGCGGCTTTTACGACCGCACGCTGGCGACGCTGCAGCCCAAGCCCTTCACCGTGGGGCTGGGTTACAGCCACGGCTGGCTGCAGGACCTGGAGCCGGAACCGCATGATGTGGCGCTGGATGCGATTCTGAATGACAAAGGGGTGGTCTGGCCGGTGTGAACTTGGGTTGTTGTTGCATCACGCTCCGTTCCCGGTTCGCTACGGGCAGTAGGGCCCAACTCCCCACTCCCACCCCTAACCCCTCCCTCGCCCCGCTGGGCGATGGAGGGGGACTTCATTTGGCCGCGTGTGCTGCACCCGCGTGCAAACATGACGGCCAACCGAATCAGCCCTGACGCGCTCCGCGCGTCAGGGCTCCCCGTATCCGTTTTCGTTTCCGTATTCGCTTCCCCCACCCGTCGGGCTGGGCCGAGGAGCGCAGCCGAAAACGGATCAGGGCGAGCGATTGTCTGAGCGAAGCGAGTTCGAGCTCGACCCCGCTTTGACCGAGCACCTCAGGTTGCCCGTAGCGAAGCGCAGGGACCCAGACCATAGCGTCGCCTTCTCTTTGCTTACTTTCTCTTGGCGACGCAAGAGAAAGTGAGTCGCCCGCCGGGGCGAGACCCGGCTTGCTGGCAGACCCCACAGCACGAGTCACCGAACATGGAACCCGGATCAAGTCCGGGATGACAAGCCGAGGAAAAGTCAGCTATGAATTCAATAGCTGCTTACGCCCATCCGCATTGGACAAAACAGCAATTCGACCATCAAACCACCGGCTTGTAAGCCACCACATCAATCTCCACCCGCGCATCCACCATCAAGCGCGCCTCGGTGGTGGACCGCGCCGGCTTGCCCTCGCCGAAGTAGCTCATATACACGCGATTGAAACTGCCGAAGTCGCGAGCGTCCTGCAGCCAGACCGTGGTCTTGCAGACATCGGCCAGGGTGCAACCGGCCAGCGCAAGCGCGGCGGACAGGTTGCTCATGACCTGGCGCGTTTGCACCTCAATCCCGCCCACCACGATCTCACCTTTTCCATCGGCCGGCACCTGGCCGGACACATAAACAAAGTCGCCGGCCCGCACAGCCGGTGAAAAAGGCCGGGCTTGCTGGTCGGACGCGACGGGAGGGTTGCCGAGAAACTGCAGTGCCATGTCAAAAACTCCTTGTTGGCGGGTCCATCGCTGCGACACCAGGCCGGCGCCGCCTCATCGCCGGTGCCCCAAGAGCAAGCAGCGACACTTGATATTGAAATATATTTTCACAATCAAGAGTAGACATCAGGGTATCACCCAATATTTGCCTGTTTTGTATGGCCTATTCTCTGATTTCTGAAAATTACTTTCATATTCAGGAGATAAACATGCTGCATTCCCTGTCTCTGAGCCGCCGCAAAACGGCGCTCGCACTGCTACTTGGCGCGGTGGCATGCCTGCCACTGACGGCGCAGTCCCAGGCGCCAAAGTCGGCCCTGAACCTGGCCATGGTGGCAGAGCCGCCGACGCTGGACATCCAGTCCACGCCGGCCGACCTGGTCTGCATCATCATGCAGCACGTCTACGAGCCGCTGTTCACTTTCGACGCCAAGGCCGCGCTGGTGCCCATGCTGGCCGAATCCATGCCCAAAATCTCGGCCGACGGCAAGCTCTACAGCATCACCCTGCGCAAGGGCGTGAAGCTGCACAACGGACGCGAGCTCAACGCCGATGACGTGGTGGCCAGCCTCAAGCGCTGGATGGAGGTCTCGCCGCGCGGCAAGTCGGTTGCGGGGCAGGTGGCCGACCTCTCGGCCAAGGGCCCGCTGGCGGTGGAGATCAGCCTGAAGAACGCCTATGCGCCCCTGCTGTCGCAGCTGGCCATGGCCTCGGGCATGGCGGCCATCATGGCCAGGGAATCGCTGGCCCAGCCGCTGCGCGAATACGTCGGCACCGGCCCCTACCGGTTCAAGGAGCGCCGCCCCGACCAGTACGTGCTGCTCACGCGCTTTGACGGCTACTCGGCCCGCACGGAAACGGCCAGCGGCTACGGTGGCAAGCGCGTGGCCATGGTCGAAGAGTTGCGCTTCGTGCCCGTGCCCAATGCCAACACACGTGTCGAAGGCGCGCTGGCCGGCCAGTTCCATTACGCCGACCTGCTGCCCATCGAGGCGCTGGCCCGCCTGGAAAAGGCCAGTGGGAAAGCGGTGCCCATCATGACGCCGTCCTTCGGTTTTCCCTACCTCGTTTTCAACACCAAGGACGGCTCACTGGCCCAGCAGCCGGTGCGCAAGGCGGTGCAGACGGCCATCGGCCATGGCGAGATGCTGGCGGCCGGTTTTGGCGATACGCGCTTTTTCATCGCCGAGGGCAACCACTTCCCCAAGGGCACACCGTTTTATTCGGACGCCGGTACCGCCAACTACAACGAGCGCGATGCCAGGAAAGCCAAGGCCCAGGCCGAGCAGGCCGGCTACAAGGGCGAGCCCATCCGTATCCTCACCAGCCGCCAGTACGACTTTCACTACAACATGGCGCTGATCATGGCCGAGCAGCTCAAGAAAGCGGGTTTCAAGGCCGAGCTGAACGTGGTGGAGTGGGCCACGCTGCTGCAGCGCCGCGCTGACCCCAAGCTGTGGGACATCTACATCACCCATTCGGGCCTGTTCCCCGAGCCCATGCTTTCGCCGCCGCAACTGGGCGATGGTGCGCCGGGCTGGTGGAGCTCGCCGGCCAAGACCGCGGCGTTGGCTGCGCTGAACCAGGAGCCCAACCCGGCCAAGCGCGGCGCGCTGTGGGCCAAGGTCCAGCAGGTGGTGTACGACGAGGTACCTTACATCCACGTCGGCAAGTTCGCCAGCCTCTCGGCGCGCGCGCCGGCACTGAAGGGCTACACGCCATTTACCTACCCCTTCTTCTGGAACACCAGCCTGAACTGAAGGGCTGAATTGACCCCCACGCTTGTCACTTCGTGTAATGCGCTGCCCCCCGAAGGGGCTTCAGCCGCCTTGGGGCGGCCCGGCGGCGGCTGATGACTCGCTACCTCCTGTCCCGCCTCGGCGGCATGCTCGTGGTCATGGCCATCGTGGCCGTGCTGGTGTTCATTCTCACGCGCGCGGCCTCGGGCGACCCCATCGCCGTGCTGCTGGGCGACCAGGCCACGGCCGAGGACATCGCGCGGGTGCAGAAGGTCTACGGCCTGGACCGCCCGCTGCCGGTGCAGTTCGGCCTGTGGGTCAGGGAGTTGGCACACGGCAACCTCGGCGAATCCATCTTCCTGCAGCGGCCGGTGACACAGGCGCTGTGGGAGCGCGCCGAGCCCACGGCCTTGCTCTCGCTGATGGCCATTGCCCTCGCGGCGCTGATCGGCGTGCCGTGCGGCATCGTCTCGGCCGTGTTTCGCGGCAAGGCCATCGACCAGGTGTTCACCGGCTTCGCGATGCTGGGCGCGAGTGTGCCCAGCTTCTGGTTTGGCCTGGTGCTGATGCAGATCTTCGCCGTGTCGCTGGGCTGGTTTCCGGTGTCGGGTTATGGCGAGCCGGGCGCCTCGCTGGCTGCGCGCATCCATTGCCTGGTGCTGCCGGCCACGGTGCTGGGCGTGCTGAACTCCGCGCTCATCATTCGTTTCACGCGTGCGTCGATGCTCGACGTGCTGGGTGAAGACTATGTGCGCACCGCCCGCGCCAAAGGCCTGTCGGAGAACGTGGTGGTGCTCAAACACGCGCTGCGCAACGCCCTGGTGCCCATCGTCACGGTGATCGGCCTGACGGTGGCGCTGATGATTGGCGGTGCGGTGGTGACTGAAACCGTCTTCGGCCTGCCCGGCGTCGGCAACCTGGTGGTCAGTGCCGTGATTCGCCGGGATTACCCGGTCATCCAGGGCGCACTGCTGGTGGTGGCCGCAATTTACGTGGTGATCAATTTCCTGATCGACCTGCTCTATACCTTGGTCGATCCACGGGTGAAGTATTGACATGCAGATGCCGTTGATCCTGCGCAAATTGTTCCGCCGTCGTATTGTCCTGGCCGCGGCGATCACCCTGGTCGTGGTCGTTCTGGTGTCGCTGTTTGCGGGGCCGCTGAGCGGGCTGGACCCGAACGAAACGGCGGTGTCCCAACGTCTGTCGCAGCCTTCAGCGACACACCTGCTGGGTACCGACGAACTGGGCCGCGACCTGTTGGCCCGCATCGCTTTCGGCGGCCGGTATTCGCTGACGATCGCCTTGCTCACGGCGCTGGGTTCCATGGTGGCCGGTACGCTGTTCGGCCTGATCGCGGGCTTCTTCCGCCGTATGGACGCGCCGGTGATGCGCGTGGTCGACGCGATGATGTCCTTCCCCGACATCCTGCTGGCAATCGCGCTGGTCGGCATCCTCGGGCCGTCGATGCTCAACGTGGTGTTCGCGCTGGTGCTGGTGTACACACCGCGCGTGGCGCGTGTGGTGCGGGCGTCCACACTGGTGGTGCGCGAGCTGTTGTTCGTCGAAGCGGCGCGGGCAGTAGGCGTCTCGACCCTGCGCATACTCTGGCGCCACATCCTGCCCAACCTGATGTCACCCATCCTGGTGCAGGCTTCGTTCATCTTTGCCTACGCCATCCTGGCGGAAGCCGCGCTGTCTTTCCTCGGCGTGGGCGTGCCGCCTGAAATCCCGACCTGGGGCACCATGGTCGCCGGCAGCCAGCAGTATGCGCACCAGGCCTTGTGGATCGTGCTGTTCCCGGGGCTCGCCATCATCCTGACCGCGCTGTCGCTGCAGCTGCTGGGCGACGGCATCCGCGACCTGCTGGACCCGCGCCTGAGGAAGTCGATGTGAACCGCCTTGAAGTCCGCAATCTGAGCACCTTCTTCGACACCGACGAAGGCCTGATCCGCTCCGTCGCCGACGTGAGCTTTACCATCCGCGCCGGCAAGACCACAGCCATCGTCGGCGAGTCCGGCTCGGGCAAGTCGGTGACCAGCCTGACCCTGATGCGCCTGTTGCCGCGCACAGCCAGCACACAGGTCAGCGGCCAGGCCCTTTTTGTCAATCGCGCAGGCCAGGCGCTGGACCTTCTCACCCTGCCGGAGCCGCAGATGCGTGCCATTCGCGGCAACGAGGTGGCGATGATCTTCCAGGAGCCCATGACCAGCCTGAACCCGGTGTTCACCATCGGCGAGCAGGTTGCCGAATCGTTGCGCCTGCACAAGGGCATGGCCCGGGCGGCGGCGATGGCACAGGCCTTGCGCATGCTGGAGCTGGTGGAGATTCCTGCCGCCGCGCAGCGCCTGCGCGAGTACCCGCACCAACTCTCGGGCGGCATGCGCCAGCGCGTCATGATCGCCCAGGCCATGGCCTGCGACCCGACCCTGCTGATCGCCGACGAACCGACCACCGCGCTCGACGTGACCATCCAGGCGCAGATCCTGGCGCTGATGCGCCGGCTGCAGGCCGAAACCGGCATGAGCATCCTGTTCATCACCCACAACCTGGGTGTGGTGGCGCACCACGCCGACGACGTGGCCGTGATGTACGCGGGCCGCATTGTGGAGACCGCACCGGTGAACGACCTGTTCGCGCGGCCGCAACACCCGTACACCCAGGGCCTGCTGGCCTGCCTGCCGGGTCAGCAGCGCCAGCGCGCGCAGAGCGTGGACGGCAAGCGCCGCCTGTACGCGATCCGCGGCCAGGTCTCGAGTCCGCTGGCGCCACCGCCCGGTTGCGCCTTCGAGCCGCGTTGCGACAAGGCCATCGCTGCCTGCCGCGAAGCGATGCCCGCCTTGCGTGTTGATGACGCCGGCGGCAGTGCGCGCTGCATCCTGGTTCCGGAGGCCGCATGAGCACGGTGTCCCCTTTGATCGAAGTCAGGAATCTGCAGAAGTTCTTCGGCTCCTCATCCAGGCCGGTGCGAGCGGTGGACGACGTGTCCTTTTCCATCCAGCCCGGTGAAACGCTGGGCCTGGTCGGCGAATCGGGCTCGGGCAAAAGCACCATAGGTCGCGCGCTGCTGCGGCTGATAGCCAGCACCTCGGGCAGCATCACTTACCGGGGGGAAGACCTGGGCACGGCATCGGGCAGCCGCATGCGCACCCTACGCAGCAAGCTGCAGATTATCTTCCAGGACCCCTACGCCAGCCTGAACCCCAAGATGCGTGTGCGCGACATCCTGGGTGAGGCCTTGCACGTCCATGGTTTGACCAAGGGCAAGGAAGCGACTGCGCAGCGCATCGCCGGGCTGCTGCAACTGGTCGGCCTGCCGCCCGAACATGCGGCGCGTTACCCGCACGAGTTCTCCGGCGGGCAACGCCAGCGCATCGGCGTGGCCCGCGCCTTGTCGGTGCAGCCGGAATTCATTGTGGCCGACGAGCCGCTGTCGGCGCTGGACGTGTCCATCCAGTCCCAGGTGGTCAACCTGCTGTGCGACCTGCGCGACCAGCTCTCACTGACCATGCTGTTCATCTCGCATGACCTGGACGTGGTGGAATATCTGTGTGATCGCGTGGTGGTGCTGTACCTGGGCCGGGTGATGGAAGTGGCGCCCACCGGGGCGCTCTTTTCACGGCCGCTGCACCCGTACACTGAGGCCCTGCTGGCCGCCTCGCCCAAGCCCGATCCTTTGCTCAAGACCACACACATTCCGCTCAAGGGCGACATCCCGAGTCCGATGAACCCGCCTTCGGGTTGCGTGTTCCGAACGCGTTGCCCCTACGCCATAGCCGCCTGCGCGCAGATCCGGCCCGAGCCGCGCGACATGGGCGGCGGCCGGCTGAAAGCCTGCATCCGCGACGACATAGACACCCTGACCCCGCCATGACATTGCAAGACCTGCTTGATCCCATTCTGGACGCCTCGCAGAAAGGCTTTCCGCACCACAGCGGCCCGCTGCGCCGCTCCGCCCTCGGCAACCAGGGCTGGAACGTGCTGCGCGGCGACCTGCCGCTGCCACTGGCGGTGATCCGGCGCGACGCGTTGGCCGGCAATTTGACATGGATGCAGGGCTTCGCCAGTGGCCACGGCGTCGGCCTGGCGCCGCACGGCAAAACCACGATGTCGCCGCAGCTGTTCCAGCGCCAGCTGGCCGCCGGCGCCTGGGGACTGACCTTTGCGACCGTGGTGCAGCTGCGCGCCGGCGTGGCCGCTGGCGCCACGCGCTGCATCATCGCCAACCAGGTGTTCCGCGCGATCGACCTGCAGGGCATAAACGACCTGAAGCGTGATCAGCCGGGCTTGCGTATTGCTTTCCTTGTCGATTCGCCGGACCAGCTGGCGCTGATCGAAGCCTGGAAGGCGACGGGCCAAGGCACGCAGCCGCACGAGGTGCTGCTGGAGATCGGTGTGGACGGCGGGCGTACCGGTTGCCGCACGCACGAGCAGGCGCTGGCCCTTGCCCGGCGCTTGCGGGCCAGCACGGCGACCCGTCTTGTGGGCATTGAATGTTACGAAGGACTGGGTGCCACCGGCCAATCGGAGGCCGACACGGCCTATGCCCAGGCGCTGATGAAACGCGTGCGCGACATCGCTTTGGCTTGCGACACGCAGCAGCTGTTCGAGGCCGACGAGATCCTGCTCACCGCCGGCGGCTCGGCCATCTTCGACCTGGTGGCCGACCAGCTGAAACTGAAGCTCTCGCGTCCGGTTCAGGGCTTGTTGCGGTCCGGTTGTTATGTCACGCACGACCACGGCAGCTACCACCGGATGATGAACTCTGTGGCGGCGCGCATGGGCTGCGGCCATGGCCTGCACGCCGCGATGGAAGTGTGGGCCGCTGTCCAGTCCTGCCCCGAGCCGGGGCTGGCGATCCTCTCGGTGGGCAAGCGCGACATTTCCTACGACCTGGAGTTGCCCATTCCCGTCGGCTACCGCGCCCAGGGCCAGAGTACCGTTGCGGCCGTGCCGGGTGACTGGAAGATCAGCGCCATGAACGACCAGCACGCCTACCTGCGCGGCACCGGCGAGCAGCACCAGGCCTTGCGCGTGGGCGACCTCGTGGTGCTGGGCATCTCGCACCCCTGTACCACCTTCGACAAATGGCGCTGGATGCCGGTGGTGGACGCCGATTACAACGTGTGTGACGCCATCGTCACCTGTTTCTGAAACTTCAGGACGATTTCATGACCCCCCGCTTCCTCGAAAAAATTGCCGAAATCATGGACCGCGCGCCCACCGCGCGGCGCGCCGTGCTGGCCCTGATCCTGGAAGACCCGCAGCGTGTGCTGGACGAGACTTTCGAGACGCTGGCCCAGCGGGCCAACAGCTCGGTGCCCACCATCATGCGTACCTGCCGCGACCTGGGTTATCCGGGCCTGCGCGAATTCAAGCTTGCGCTGGCACAGGAACTGGCGGTGGGCGGCTCTCCCTTGAACCGGCGCGTGCGCATTGACGACAACATCCAGCAGGTGATCGCCAAGGTCACACGCGGCGCGGCCGCAGTGATCAACAGCGTGCAGGCGCAACTCGACGCACAAGCCGTGCAGGCCGCGGCGGATGCGATGGTGCAGGGCACGCGCGTGGACTGTTATGGCGTCGGCGTCACCTCCAACTTCATGGCCTCGGACCTGCAGGCCCGCCTGTACCGGCTGGGCCTGGCCTCCAACGCCTACCTGGACCCGCACCTGCAACTGATCTCGGCCGCCACCATCGGACCGCGCGGTGTGGTCATGGCCATCACCTACGTGGGCGGCATGCCCTCGCTGCTGGAAGCGGTGGATGTGGCCCGCTCGCAGGGCGCAACCATCATCGCGCTGACCCAGCCAGGCTCGCAACTGGCGGCAATGTCCGACATCGTGCTCAGCGTCGAAGTGGCGCCCGATCCCGTGATGCCGGTCGGTCCCGAAGCCTACCTGGCCCACCTCACAGTCATCGAAATTCTCACCGTGCTGGTGGCCCAGCGCCTGGGCGACAAGGCGGTACACCGTCTGTCCAACATCCAGCACACGCTGGAAACGCGCGGCGTGGACATGCACCAGCATCCCCGGCTGGACTGGGAAAAAACAGCCAAAGGCAGCGACGGGAAGGCCCCATGACGCGCGCGATCCTGCTGGAGAACGGGCTCGTCATTGACGGTAGCGGTGCGCCCGCCCGGCACGGCGACGTGCTGCTGCAAGGCAACCGCATCCTCGCTGTGGGGGCAAAGCTGCACGGGAATCTGCCGGCCGGCCTGTCCATGAAGGACGTGGATGCGCGCGACTGCACCGGCCTGGCCATCGCGCCAGGCTTCATCGACGTGCACACCCACGACGACGCCATCATTCTCAACGCGCCGGACATGTTTCCCAAGCTGTCGCAGGGCATCACCACCGTGGTGACCGGCAACTGCGGCCTGTCCGTCGCGCCTTTTGTGGTCAGCGAACCGACAGGTGCGCTGACGCTGCTGGGCAACTCGTTCAAGTACCCCTCGGTGGCCAGCTACGCGCAAGCGGTGGCCGAGGCGGCGCCGGCCGTCAACGTCGCGCCACTGATCGGCCATACGACGCTGAGATTCGCCTGCATGGGCGACCTCAGCCGCCCCGCGACAGCGCTGGAAACCGACGCCATGTGCCGGCTGCTGGAGCAGTGTTTGACAGAAGGCGCCATCGGCATGTCCTCGGGCCTGTTTTACGCCGAGGCCATGCCGGCGCCGGCCGAAGAAGTCACGGCGCTGGCGCGTGTCGTGGCCCGGCACGGCGGCGTGTACGCCACCCACATGCGTTCGGAGATGGCCGACATCCTGGAGGCCATGCATGAAGCCAGCGATTGCGCGTTCGACGCCGGTGTGCCGCTGATCATCTCCCACCACAAGTGCGCGGGGCCGGCGAACTGGGGCCGTACGCAGGAGACCCTGCCGCTGATCGACGAGCTGGCAAAGCGGCAGGACATCTCGATGGACGTCTACCCCTACGTGGCCGGTTCCACTGTGCTGCGCGAAGACCTGGTCGACGGCGTGATCGACGTGCTCGTCAGCTGGTCCACCCCGCATCCGGAAATGACGGGGCGCACCCTGGCATCGATTGCCGCAGAGTGGGGTGTCGACCAGAAAACGGTCTGCCGCCGCCTGCAGCCGGGCGGCGCCTGTTATTTCCAGATGCACGAAGACGATGTGCGGCGTGTCATCGCCCACCCGTCGAGCATGATTGGCTCGGACGGCTTGCCGCACGACCAACACCCGCACCCGCGCCTGTGGGGGGCTTTTCCGCGCGTGCTGGCGCGTTACTGGCGCGAGCAGCAGCTGTTTTCGCTGGAGACTGCGATCCACAAAATGACAGGCCTGTCAGCCCGCAACTTCCGCCTGCACCAGCGCGGGCAGCTCAAACCCGGCTGGTTTGCCGATGTGGTGGTATTCGACGCGGAAAAAGTCAGGGACACTGCCACCTACGAGCAGCCGATTGCGCGCCCGGAAGGCATACGCTGCGTGTACGTCAACGGTCAAGTCGCCTGTGAGCAGGACAGGCCGCAGGTGCTGGCGCGCGCCGGTCGCATGCTGCTGCGGCAGGCGACGCCCGCTTGAGGGGTCTCAGTCAATGTCGTCCACGGTGTCGGGGTCCGGCACATCGCCGATGGCCTTGCGGGTCAGCGCGCTCTGCACCAGCAGCCAGTCGCAAAATGCCCGGACCTCCGGCCGCGCCGCGCTGCGTGTGCCGACCACCAGCCAATAGGCCATAGGCGAGTCCAGCCGGGTATGCGGCAGCGGCTCTATCAGGTCGCCCGAGGCCAGGCTTTCGGCAATCAGCGGCAACCTCGCCAGCACCACGCCCTGCCCGGTCAGCGCGGCCTGCACCATCTGGTAGGCGTAGTTGAAGTACAGCCAGCGCTTGCCCTCGAGCTTGGGCGTGCCGTGCACCTCCAGCCAGCGCCGCCAGGTCAGCCACTCCATGTGGGTGGAATGGGAGTCACCCGCCTCGATCAGGGCAAAGTGCGCCAGGTCTTCAGCCTTTTTCAGACGCGGGCTGCTTTTGAGCAGCCAGGGGCTGACGACCGGCGTCATCTGCTCGCCAAACAGGCGCACCGCGCCCGGGGGCATACGCGCGGCAGGGCCATAACGCAGCGCCAGATCCAGGTCCGAGGTCTCGAGCTCAATCGAGACGTCTGACGCATCAATCCGTATGTCCATGTCGGGGTTGTCGCGCTGAAAAGCCTCCAGCCTCGGGATCAGCCACATGGAGGCAAAGGATGCGAAGGTGGTGAGGGACACACTTCTGCGCCCGGCGGTCTGGCGTATTTGCCGGACGGCGCCATCAATCCGTTCCAGCGAAGGCGTCACCGCGCGCAGCAACACACCGCCGGCACCGGTCAGCTCGACAGAGCGGGTATGGCGATGAAACAGGCTCAGGCCGACTTCTTCTTCCAGCGCCTGGATTTGCCGGCTGACGGCCGACTGCGTCAGGGCCAGCTCTTCAGACGCTGCGCGGAAGTTCAGGTGCCGCGCCACCGCGTCAAAGGCGCGCAACTGGCCGGCAGAGATCGGACGGGAGCGCAAATGGGTTTGGGAATGCAGCATGGTGGCCCACGGGTTGATTGATGCGATTATGGAATGAATAGCGTAACGCGATTTCATTGGACTGCCAAGGCCCCCGGCGCGATCATTCATTCCCATCAACGACTTATGTCTTCAGGAGAACAGCATGAACCCCCTTCACCACCATGAGCTGCAATCATTCGCCGGCACGGAAAAGGTGTCGGGCTGCTGGAAGCTCGGCGACAGTCGTGCACTGACCTTGCGGCCCAGCCAGCCCGGTGTGTTGCGTATCGCGCACGGGCGGGTCTGGATCACTTTCGACAATGCGCAGGGCGATGACGCCGTGCGTGGCGGCGACCACTTTCTGGGCGCAGGCGACACACTGAATCTGCTGCCGGGGCAGATGCTGGTGATGGAGTCCTGGAACGCCCCGTCCCCATCGGCAGCGTATTTCAGCTGGGATCCGCTGCCGGCCGCAGCCGGGGTGGCCATCAGCAGCAGGCCGTCGCCGGTACTGGCTCTTGGCCCGCAATGGCGCGGTGGCGTGGCTCAGCCGCTGCGCGACTTGCGGCTGGCCTTTGGGCTGGCGGGCACGGCATCGGCGCGCCTGCTTGCCGGGCTGGTCGGCGGGCTGGGCGCGGCCTTGTTCGCTGCCCTTCCCCGCTTCGCTACCGATTTGGTAGCTGGTCGCGTCCGTGGTGCCTTGGCTGCACGTGCTTTCAGTGCACAGTCCAGCGCCAGCCGGGCCCACTGTGCCATAAGCTGAGGCGACTCCATCGCGTCGTCGGGCGCGCTGTAGTAGTTCAGCTTCATGGCCTTGCCTTTGGCTTCATAGACAAAAGGTGCACAGCCCGCGGCTTCGAACAGGCCGCGGGTTTCTTCGTCCGCCTTGAGCCACAAGGTGTCGCCTGCGCCAAGATTGGCCAGCAGCGCAATGTTGAGCCCGCCCGTGCTGATGCCAAACCCGCCGAACATGCGGCGCGCCGTGCAGGGACCGGCGCTGGCAAGCAGCTCGCAGCAGTAGTGGGCAAAGGAGAGGTCGGCGGCCATGGGCACCAGTCTAGCTGCTGCAGTGCTTCACAATAGCGCATGGCCCGCCCCAAATCCGCCACCCACGAGCTCCAGCGCGAAGCCATTCTGGACGTGGCCGCCCAGTGTTTTGCCCAGCGCAGCTATGTGGCCGCCAGCATGAACGACATTGCTGCGGCATGTGGCACTTCCAAGGCCAGGCTTTACCACTACTACGGCAGCAAGGAAGCCATCCTGTTTGACCTGCTGGACCGCTACACCCAGCATTTGCTGGCCATCATTGGCCAGACCGATGCCAGCGCCCAGCGCAAGAATCTGGACGACCGGGCGGCCCTGCATGAGCTGATCCGCAACTTCCTTGAGCAGTACGAAAGCTCTGCCACGCGCCACAGCGCGCTGCTGGGCGACACCAAGTTTCTCGGCGATGTGCAGCGCGAGCTGATACTGGACCGGCAACGCGACGTGGTGTCGGCCATGACGCGGTTTCTCAAGCGCGCCTACCCGCAGCGCATCACGCCGGCCAACCAGACCGCGGTGACCATGATGCTGTTCGGCATGCTGAACTGGACCTTTACCTGGTTACGGCCCGGCGGACCCATGAGTTACCGCGACTATGCCGACGAGGTGGTCGCCATGCTGGAGCGCGGCCTGGCCTGAGAGGCTGTCAATCTTTCTACTGCGCGACCCGATCTGGCTCCTGCGGTGCTCACCGTACGTTGGTACGGCTCCGCTCCTCGAAGCCACCTCGGCCCGCTCACTACAAAATCTTCACAGCCTCTCCCGCCTGGACAGGGATTTACGACGTTTTACTATTCGTAATAAGTTACGTATAGTAGAATTTTACGACACGCCGGCCTGTTGGCCGCACCCCACGGAGACTTCACCCCATGTCAAAAGCCTTTGCCTCGCAGTCCGACCTGACGGACAAAAAAATCACGTTCGAGCAGCTCAGCGCCCATTGCTGGGCTTACACCGCCGAGGGTGACCCGAACTCCGGCGTGATCATCGGCGAGAAGTTCATCATGGTCAGCGATGCCACCGCCACACCGGCGATGGCGCAGGACCTGATCACCCGCATACGCGCCGTCAGCAACAAACCGATCAAGTACGTGTTGCTGACCCACTACCACGCTGTGCGGGTGCTGGGCGCCAGCGCTTACCTGGCGGAAGGCGCGACCGAGGTGATTGCCAGCCAGGGCACTTACGAGTTGATCGTCGAGCGCGGCGCCGAAGACATGCAAAGCGAGATGGAGCGTTTTCCGCGCCTGTTCCGCAATGCCGAAAGTGTGCCCGGCCTGACCTGGCCGACCATGGTGATAGCCGGGGGCAACCCTGTGAAAGGCGAAGTGCCGGGCAAGCTGGTGGTTGACCTCGGCGGCGTCAAGGTGCAGATCTGGCACCCGGGCCCGGGCCACACCCGGGGTGACACCATCGCCTGGGTGGAGGAAGAAAAAGTGCTGTTCTCCGGCGACCTGGTCGAGTACCAGGCCGGCGTGTACACCGGTGATGCCCAGCTCGAAGAGTGGCCCGCCACCCTGGAAGCGCTGCGCGCGCTCCAGGCCGAGGCCATCGTGCCCGGCCGCGGCGAGGCCATGAAAGGTGCGGCCGAAGTGAACAAGGCCATCGACTACACCAAGCAGTGGGTCGAGACCCTGTTCCGCTGCGGCAAAGAGGCGGCAGCGGCCAAGATGGACCTCAAGGCCGCCATGGCCCACACGCGCAAAAGCATGGACCCGGTCTTTGGCCAGGTGTTTATTTATGAACACTGCCTGCCGTTTGACGTCAGCCGGGCTTATGACGAGGCCAGTGGGATCAAGAATCCGCGCATCTGGACGGCCGAGCGCGACAAAGAGATGTGGGCTGCGCTGCAAGCCTGACCCTGTTTCCCCGACGGCGCGCGGATTAATCTCACAATTTTTCGCTGCTATCCCCGCAAGCGGGGCCCCTCGCAGGTCGAAAAAGGGCTCGCCGCGCATCTGGACGGCCGAGCGTGACCAGGAGATGTGGGCCGCGCTGCAAGCCTGATCTGATTGAAGAACCTGTCATCCCGGACTTGATCCGGGATCCATGGTGGCGATGCGCGAACGGCACTTGGAGAACGGACCAGGACCTCAGGGGCATGGGATAAGGCTTTACCCCCCCATATCCAGACCCGGCAGCAAGGCAAGAAACTGGGTCAGTGCCTGCTCGGGGTCGGTGCGCTCCATGTGCGCGAGCACGTCCACATCGTCCACACCGGCATAAGCCAGGGCAAAACGTTTGAAACGGCGCGCCTGCAGCGGGCCGTGCCGCAGTATTTCCAGGTTGACATGCCGGCTGTCCTGCCGGATGCGCTGGGTCAGGGCCAGCACCTCTTTGCGCGGCCCTTCAATCTGCTGGCAAAAGCGCATGCCGTCGAAAATCAGCAAACCAGTGATGTCTGCTGCCGCGTTGGCAATCCGGGCTTTGGCGGCAATTTGGGCGACCACCTGAAGAGGGGCCTCTGGCGCAAGCGTGCTGACGTAGAGCACTTCGTGCAATTCGGATACATTTTTCATGGGATGGCGTGTAATGTAGCCACCGCACCGGCTGCCCACAATGTCAAAAGACACAGTGTTTTGGTAATGGAATTTTTGTGATTTTCACGCCCCTGACCCGCTCCGGCGTCTGCCCCAGGCATTGCGCCGACTGCCGCTTGCGCAGCACCGAGGCCTTCAAGCCCGTCAGTAACGCGGAGCTGGCCTTCATCGAGAGCTTTCGCAGTGGCGCGGCGCTGGCCAAGGCGGGCAGCGCCATCATTTCCGAGCAAAACCCCAACGGCAAACTGTTCACGCTGTATGCGGGCTGGGCTTTTCGCTACAAAACCCTGAGTGATGGCCGGCGCCAGATCCTCAATTTTTTGCTGCCTGGCGACTTCATCGGCTTGCAGCAGGAGTTTGCCGACGGCCCCAGCCACGGCGTGGAAGCGTTGACCGATACCACCCTGTGCGTTTTTCCGCGCGACCGCCTGTGGGACCTGTTTCGCCAGTTCCCCAGCCTCGGTTATGACGTGACCTGGCTGTCGGCGCGCGAAGAAGGCATGGTCGACGAGAACCTGCTGAGCACCGGCCGGCGCAACGCGACAGAGCGGGTGGCGATGTTGCTGATGCACCTGTACCGGCGCGTGCAGCGCCTGGGGCTGGTGGAAGAAGGCTCGATCGCATTTCCGGTCAACCAGCAGCACATTGCTGACGCCCTGGGTCTGTCGCTGGTGCACACCAACAAAACCCTGCGGGCCCTGCACAAACTCGGTTTGCACGAGCTCAGGGACGGTCGCCTGCGGCTGCTCAACCCCAAGGCCCTGCAGCGCATCGCAGACTATTACGAACTGCCCATGCGTCAGGTACCTTTGTTGTAGTCCGGGGCTGACAGCCGGCAGTACAGCGCGCCGACAGCGCGCGGGCTGCAGGTTTTTTACGCTGTCTCCTCAGTCCCAGTTCTGCACCCTGTTGTTGCAGACAAGCCGGCTGGTGGAGTTTTTCATGAACAGCAAAATTATTTTCAGACCACCTGGCCTGCAGCAGCAGCCGCGCCGCCCGGTGAACCAGCAGCAACAGCAAAGCAGCGGCTCGGGCGAGTTCCAGCCCCGGCCCACTCCCGCCAACTCCGGCCCTGGCAGCGCTGCACCCGCCTGAGCACGCAGCGCGCCTCACCGATCGCAACGCCCGCCTGCACAACATTTCCAGAGGATCAGCATGAACCAGCAAACACCAGCGTCTGGCCCTTCGCCGCAAGCCGCAGACAAAAATGCAGCACCAAAACCCCGGCAGATCGGCGAAGGCAGTTATGAAGGCAGCCGTGACTATAAAAAGGGCGTGGACAACTACCTGGCAAACGCTGACGTGACCGCCGATGCGCGCGCTGCACGCCCGGCTGACCCTGCCGAAGCCGCCGAACTGAAAGCCGCCGAACAGGAGGGCCTGTCGCACTCCAGGGCAAAAGGTCAGTAGGCCGGGCCGCGCGCGGCCAGGGTCAGCGCTGGGCGGTCAGCAGCCTGAAATCCTGCGCATACCCGGTCAGGGTTTCAACCGCTTTGGCGCGTTGTGCGGCGGTGGTGCTGTTGTGCAACACGGCAAAAGTGGCGCAACTGTCGCGCGTCAGGCGCTCCTGGTAGGCGCGGTAAGCCGCATTCGGCGAGTTCAGGGCCCGCTGCAGATAGGCCTGTACCACCGGTCTGGCCTGTTCGGCAGTGGATTGACCGCCCGTCAGCGGGCTCAGGCTTTGCAGGGCGTCGCGCTGGCGCCGCTGAAATTCAGCCAGCGACAGCTTGGGATCAAACACCGACTGGGCCAGCCTCGCCTTGAGAACCGCCAGCTGCGGCTCCTCGAGCGGGCCGTACAACATTTCGGCCCGGCTCACGGCTTTCTTGAGGCGCTTTTCCAGCAGCGTGACCGCTGTGCCGTCGATGAAATCGCTGCGGTATTCGGCATTGAGTTTCGAAAACTTCTTTTGCATCGCATCCAGTTGCCCGGGTACCAGCGTTGCGGCCACACTGCCTGCTGCAGGCAACGCGTGGTCGGAGAGGGCTTGCAGCCTGCCGCGGACTTCATCAAACACGGCACAGGCCTGGGCCTCGGTCACTTCACCCGGCAGCCAGGCCTGCCAGCGCTGCAAGGCCTCGACATACACCGGCAACTGGGTTTGCCGGTGCCACTGGTGAACTTTGGCCAGTTCTTCCCGCACCCGGGGCTTTTGCATGTCGTTGAAATCGAAGTAGGCATCGAGCTGCCAGAAAGACAGTTCGATCGCCTGGTTGTAGGCAATTTTGACGACGCTGCAGGCCTGCAGGCCGGCCACCAGCAACAGGACGGCCAGCACACCGATAATCGGCTTGCGGCGCCGCCCCGCCGCCCCGG
Source organism: Asaia bogorensis (assembly GCA_943371375.1). Taxonomy (GTDB): domain Bacteria; phylum Pseudomonadota; class Gammaproteobacteria; order Burkholderiales; family Burkholderiaceae_C; genus Polaromonas. The sequence continues at coordinate 1,615 of CALRUM020000005.1, read as the reverse complement.
CCCCATGGCTGTCCCGATTTGCAAAACGTACAGGAAACTTCATGGCGATTCCAGTTTCAGTTGATGTTGTCATCATGGCCGCAGGCAAAGGCACGCGGATGAAAAGCACGCTGCCCAAAGTGTTACACCGATTGGGCGGTCGTGCACTGCTGGGCCATGTGATCGACTGCGCGGCGCGGTTATCGGCGCGCCAGGTGGTGGTGGTCACCGGCCACGGCGCTATCGAAGTAGAAGCGGCTTGCGCAGGCGCTGACTGGTCTGCAGGCACATCTGACCTTCAATCCCGGATTAAGTTCGCGCGCCAGGAGCCGCAGCTCGGCACCGGGCATGCGGTGCAGCAGGCGGTGCCGCTGCTGGCCGATGACGGTGTGACGCTGATCCTCAACGGCGACGTGCCGCTGATCCAGGCGCAGACGCTGCAAAAGCTGCTTGATGTCTGTGCCGGCGACAAGCTGGCGCTGCTGACCCTCTCCATTGCCGACGCCAGTGGTTATGGCCGTGTGCTGCGCGCGCCAGATGGCGCGGTGCTGGGCATTGTCGAACACAAGGACGCCAGCCCCGCGCAGCGCGACATCCGCGAGTTTTATACCGGTGTGATGGCGGTGCCCAACAAGCTGCTGAAAAACTGGCTGGCCCGGCTGGGCAACCACAACAGCCAGAAAGAGTACTACCTGACCGATGTGGTCGCCATGGCGGTGGCAGACGGCCTGCAGGTCGTGGCCAGCCACCCCGACAACGAACCCGAGGTGTCGGGCGTGAACGACCCGCTGCAGCTGGCGGCCCTCGAACGTGTGTACCAGTCGCGGCAGGCCACCGCGCTGATGACGCAAGGTGTCCGGCTGGCCGACCCGGCCCGGCTGGATGTGCGCGGCACCCTCAGTTGCGGGCAGGATGTGGAGATTGATGTGAACTGTGTGTTTGAAGGCACGGTGGTTTTGGGCGATGGTGTGCGCATAGGCGCCAACTGCTGCATTGCCAATGCGTTGATCGCCGCAGGCGCCGTGATCCACCCTTTCACCCACATCGAAGGCGAAAAGCCCGGTGTGCAGGTGGGCGAAGGTGCGCGGGTCGGCCCGTTTGCCCGGCTGCGGCCAGGCGCGCAACTGGGCGCAGACGTGCACATCGGCAATTTTGTCGAAGTCAAGAATTCCACCCTGGCCAAAGGCGCCAAGGCCAACCACCTGGCCTACCTCGGTGATGCCAGCGTGGGCGAACGGGTCAACTACGGCGCCGGCAGCATCACCGCCAACTACGACGGCGCCAACAAACACCGCACCGTGATCGAAGCCGATGTGCATATCGGCAGCAACTGTGTGCTGGTGGCCCCGGTGACCATAGGCGCGGGCGCCACGGTGGGCGCCGGCTCCACCATCACCAAAGACACGCCGCCAGGCGCGCTCAGTGTGGCGCGCGGCAAGCAGGTGACTGTTGCCAACTGGCGGCGGCCGGTGAAGGCGCCCAAGGGCTGAGCTGGGCCTGGCCGGGGCTTGTCGGCGGGTCCGCGCACACACCGTTCGGGCTGAGCCTGTCGAAGCCCTCTTTGCTCCTGGTGTTTGTAGTTCGCCTGCAAGCAGGGGGTTGCCCCGGCGGGCGACTCACTCATGGACTCCCCCGC
>CALRUM020000004.1:0-236546 GCA_943371375.1 Asaia bogorensis | reverse complement strand
CTGGCCGCGCTGCGCAGCGGCACCGTGCACCTGCCCCTGCCAACTTTTTTCAGTCCGACGCAAATGGCGCATGTGCTGGAACAGACCGGCACCGACGTGTTGCTGACCGACCAGCCCGAAAGAATCCTGGCGCTGGAGCTCGGCTTTGCCGCCAGCGGGACATGGAACGGCCTGGTCTGGATGCAGCGGCAGTGCCCGGCTGTCGCACTGCCCGCCGGGACCGCCAAGATCTCCTTCACCTCCGGCAGCACCGGCACACCCAAGGGCGCCTGCCTGAGCGCCGCCGGGCTGATGGCCACCGCCGAGGGCGTGGCCACACGCCTGGGTGACCTGCCGATCACGCAGCACATGGCCGTGTTGCCGCTGGCCCTGCTGCTGGAAAACACCGCCGGCGTTTACGCGCCCCTGCTGCGCGGCGCCGAGGTTTATCTGCCCGGTCTGCAAACCCTGGGCTGGCGCGGCATGGCCGGCTTCGACCCGGCAGCCCTGCAGCAGTCGGTCATGGCGCACCACCCGCACAGCCTGATTCTGGTGCCCGAACTGCTCAAGGCCTGGACGCTGTTTCTGACAGCTACCGGCCAGCGCGCCCCGGCCGATCTGGCGTTTGTGGCGGTGGGCGGCGCCCGCGTGGACCCTGCCCTGCTGGAGCGCGCCCGCGCACTGGGCATTGCGGCCTACCAGGGTTACGGCCTGACCGAATGCGGCTCGGTCGTCTGCATCAACCGCCCCGGCGATGACGGTACTGGCGTTGGTCGCCCGCTGCCGCATGTGCGCCTGCGCATAGCGGACAACGAAGTGCGCATCGCCAGCCCCGCCTTTCTCGGCTACGTTGGCGACACCGCATCCAGTCCGTCAGCCGGTGCGGAAGACTTCGCGACCGGCGACCTCGGCGAGCTTGATGCCAATGGCCACCTGCTGCTGTCGGGCCGGCGCAAGAACCTGCTGATCACCTCCTTCGGCCGCAATATCTCGCCGGAGTGGGTGGAGTCTGTGTTGCTGGCCCAGCCGGCCATAGGCCAGGCGGCGGTCATGGGTGACGCCCGCCCCTGGCTCAGCGCTGTGCTGGTCGCCAGCCCCGGCGCCACGCCGGCCCAGCTGGACGCTGCCGTCGCGCAGGCCAACAACACACTGCCCGACTACGCCCGCGTGGGCGGCTGGATCGCCGGCCCGCCCTTCACGCTGCACAACGGCCAGGCCACCGGCAACGGCCGGCCGCTGCGCAGCGCCATCGCCACCCACCATGCCGCCGCCCTGTCGGCGCTTTACGAAACAAAGGATTCTTCCCATGTCGTTTTATGAGCAACTCACCGCGTCCACCCAAAAGGAGCGCGACCAGCTGCTGGCCGTGCCCATCGTTGCCGACTGCCTGCAGGGCCGCGTCAAGCTTCCGGACTACCATGCCTTTCTCGGCCAGGCCTTCCACCATGTGCGCCACACCACCCCGCTGCTGATGTCGCTGGGCGGACGCCTGCCCGAGCGGCTGGCCTGGCTGCGCCCGGCGGTGGCCGAATACATCGAGGAAGAAATCGGCCACGAGGAATGGATACTGGACGACATCCGCGCGGCCGGCGGCGACGCCGATGCCGTGCGTGCCAGCCGGCCCGAGCTGCCCGCCGAACTGATGGTGGCCTACGCCTACGACCTGGTGAACCGGGGCAACCCTGCGGGTTTTTTTGGCATGGTGTTTGTGCTCGAAGGCACCAGCGTCGCGCTGGCCCTGATGGCCGCCGACCGCATCCAGCAAGGGCTGCATCTGCCGGACGCCGCCTTTTCCTATCTGCGTTCGCACGGCACGCTGGACCAGGAGCACACCCAGCACCTGGCTGAACTGCTGGAACAGATGGAAGCGCAAGACCAGCAGGACGTCGTGCGTTATGCCCGCGTGTTCTACCGGCTGTACGGCGACATCTTCCGCGCGCTGTCGCAGCCCGAGACCGTCCCATGCAACTGAAGCAGGCGCGCATTCTGCTGACCGGCGCCAGTGGCGGCCTGGGCCAGGACCTGGCGCGCGAGCTGGCCGGCGCCGGCGCCGCAGTGCTGCTGGCTGGCCGTGACGCCCTGCGGCTGGCCGCCATCAGGGCCGAGCTGGGTGCCAACGCCGACACTGTGGTCGCCGACCTCACCACGGCGCAAGGCATCGCGGCAGCAAATACCGCCGCGCGCGCCTTTGGTGTCAATGTGCTGATCAACAATGCCGGCGTCGGCGCTTTTGGTTTGTTCGACCAGCAGGCCTGGCCCACCGTCGAACAGGTGCTGGCCACCAACCTCGAGGCGCCGCTGCGCCTGACGCAGGCCCTGCTGCCGTGGCTGAAGGCGCAGCCGAGCGCCGCCGTTGTCAACGTCGGCTCCATGTTCGGCAGCCTGCCCTATCCCGGCTTTGCCGCGTATTCCGCTGCCAAGGCCGGCCTGCGCGGTTTTTCGCAGGCGCTGCGCCGCGAACTCGCCGACACGCCGGTGGCGGTCATCCATATCGCGCCACGCGTGATCGACACGCCGCTCAACACCGAAGCCGTCAAGCAGCTCAACCGCGCGCTGAAGAACAACAGCGACAGCAGCCAGGCCGTCGCGCGGCAGATTGTCGCGGCCCTGCGCCACGGCAAGGGTGAACACCATTTCGGTTTTCCGGAACGCCTGTTTGCCTGGCTCAACGGTTTCGCCCCGGCACTGATAGACCGCGGCCTGGCCGGCCAGCTGGCCATCGTCAAGCAACACGCCCCCTCTTCTGAACAGCCCTGAAAGGACTTTCCATGCACCCCGTTTTACGCTCCCTCCTCGCCCTTCCTCTTGTGTTTTGCTTCGCTGGCTTGACCGCCGCGGCCACACCGGAAGACCTGATACGCCCCATCCAGGACCAGTGGGCCGATATCAAATACAACAAGCCGGAAAAACAGCAGGCCGATCTGTACCACGCGCTGGCGCAGCAGACGCACAAAATCGTCGAAGCGAATCCCGGCAGCGCCGAGGCGCTGACCTGGGAAGGCATCGTGGTCTCCAGCGAAGCCGGTGCCAAGGGCGGGCTGGGCGCGCTGGCGCTGGCCAAGGAGGCCAAGCTGCGCTTCGAGGAAGCGCTGAAAATCAACGACAAGGCGCTCGCCGGTTCCGCCTACACCAGCCTGGCCACGCTGTACGCCCAGGTGCCGGGCTGGCCGGTGGGTTTTGGCAACAAGGACAAGGCCGAAGAGTATTTCAGGAAGTCACTGGCCATCAACCCCGGCGGCATTGACCCGAACTTCTTCTACGGTGAGTACCTGCTGGGCCGCGACCGCCATGCCGAAGCCCGCACCCACCTCGAAGCCGCCCTGAAGGCCGCGCCGCGCCCGGGCCGCGAACTGGCCGACAGCGGCCGCCGGCAGGAAATCCAGGCGTTGCTGGCGAAAATGAACAAATAAATTTGCTCTGCTTTTGATAGCAGCCTGCGCACAGCGGGCAAGGGCAAAGCGCCACTTTCGCCTGCATTTATTGAGCTGACGCTGCCAGCCTACTGCAAGGTAAAGGGCGCGCTGAGCTGGACCTTTTTCCCGGCCACCTTGTCGGTGGCCGTTGCCAGTATTTTGTAACGCCCCGGGGCATCGGCCTTGTCGAAGGCAATCGATACGCTGGCCGGCGCCAGCAGCAGTTTGCCTTGCAACGGGGCTTGTCCCCACAGCGGGCCAGCTCCGGCTGGCGTTGATTTGCCGTCGGGCGCGAGCAGCGCGAACTCAATCACGGCATCACATTTGCCGCCGGGGCCAGCCGTGCAGCCATGAAAAATCACCATGGCAGAGATGGAAGCACCCCTGGCAACGGTGTTGGTTGTGCGCAGTGTCGGTGGGCTGGTACTGGCATGCCAGCTTTTGCGAAAACTGGCGTCGTCGGGTGCCAAAACAAGCTGCACGCCAAAGTTTCCATCACTCTTCATGCTTTCGGTGGGCGCGAGCTGTTTGCCATCGCGATCAATCCACTGGGCGGCGGCGCTGATCGGAATCAGCAGCAAGGTCAAAAAAACCTGGGTAAAAATTGTGCGCATAAGAAGTGACTCCTGGTTTTTGCAGGTCCAACGACAATCCCACGTCATCTCTATACTTCCAGTATGTCAGAGCCCACCCCAAACATCGCCGACCTGCGCAAAAGCTACGAACGCGCTGAACTGAACGAGGAGGCCTCACACGCCGACCCGCTGCAGCAATTCGACCAGTGGCTCAAGGAAGCCATCGCTGGCCAGGTGCCCGAGCCCAATGCCATGACGTTGGCAACAGTGGCAAGCAACGGACGCCCGTCCACCCGCGTGGTGCTGGTCAAGGGGTATGACGAACGCGGCATTGTCTGGTACACCAACTACGACAGCCGCAAGGGCCGCGAACTGGCCGGCAATACCTTTGCCGCCCTGCAGTTTCACTGGGTCGAACTGGAGCGCGTGGTACGTATCGAAGGTGTGGTTGAAAAAGTATCGACCGAGGAAAGCGACGCCTACTTTCACAGCCGGCCACTCGATTCACGCATTGGCGCCTGGGCCAGCCCGCAAAGCGAGGTGATCTCTGGCCGCAGCGTGCTGGTGGCCAATGCGGCCAAATATGGCGCGAAGTTTTTGCTGCAGCCGCCGCGCCCGCCGCACTGGGGCGGCTACCGGCTGGTGCCCGACAACTGGCAATTCTGGCAGGGCCGCAGGAGCCGGCTGCACGACCGGCTGCGTTACACGCCGCAGGACGGGGGCGGCTGGCTGCGTGAGCGGCTGGCGCCTTGAGGCTTGCCCCGGGGTCATCCCGGACTTGATCCGGGATCCATGTCGTATGAACCAGGCCGATGCAGCGTGGATTGCGGGTCAGGCCCGCAATGACAGATCAGCCAAGCCGCTCAATCACCTGACCCGCCACCGCCTCCAGCTGCGCGGCACTGACCAGTTCAGGCGCAATCTCCGCCAGCGGCACCAGCACAAAAGCGCGTTGCCCCATGCGCGGGTGCGGCACCGTCAGTTGGGGTAAATCAATGTGACTTTGGCCGTACAGCAGCAGATCCAGGTCCAGCGTGCGTGGCGCGTCGCGGTAGGGTCGCTCACGCCCGGCGGCCTGCTCCAGCGCCTGCAGTTGCGCCAGCAGCTCGAGTGCGGGCAAGCGGGTATCCAGCGCCACCACGGCGTTGATGTAGTCGGGCCCTGCGTCCTGCGCGGTCTCACCGCTGACCACAGGCGCGGTGCGGTACAGGCTGGAGGTTTGTGCCACCCGGGTTTGCGGCAGTTGGTCCAGCGCGTATATGGCCTGGCGCACGGCTGCCTGCGCGTCGCCCAGGTTGGCGCCTATGGCCACATAGGCCCTGACCGGCTGCGCGGGCTCACTCCGGGGCGGACCGGCCGGCATGGCGTGGACTCAGTAGTCGCCCGGTGTATCTGGCGGCGGGCTGGCCGACACGGCACCGCCTTCGCGGTTGCCCGGTTTGCGGCGGCGCCTGCGTTTTTTGGCGGGCGCGGCATCGCCGGGCTCACCAACCGCTGCTGCCGCTGGCGCCTCGCTGCTGCCGGGGTGGCGTGCCACATCGGGCTCTGCGCGTTTGACGCGGGTACGCGGCTGCTGCGGCTTTTGTGACTGCGCCAGCCGCATCTGCTCGATCATCTCGTGGCGTTCGTCGTCGTAAGCGGTGCTGAACTTTTCCCACCACTCGGACAGCTCCAGGTCAATCTCGCCGGTCTGTGCGCGCAGGCGCAAGAAGTCAAAGCCGGCACGAAAACGCGGCTGGTCCAGCAGCGAGTAGGGCGAGCTGCCGGTGCGTTTTTCAAAACGCGGCTGCATGGTCCAGATCTCGCGCATGTCGGTGCCGAGCTTGCCGCGGCCCGACACGTCACCAATTTTGGCGTTGAAGGCGTCGTCGATCGCGTCCTGCAGCGCGGGCATGGTGTTTTCGCCGCGCTGCAGGCGTTGCTCCCAGCCGTTGCGTACATCGGCCCACAACACGCAGGACAGCAAAAAACTGGGCGCCACGGGTTTGCCCTCGCCCACGCGGCGGTCGGTGTCGAGCAGGGCCAGCTGCAAAAACGGCTCTTCGGCGGTATCGACCACCACATCGAGCAGCGGGTAGATGCCGGTGTTGAGCCCGAGGAACTTGAGCTGCTCTATGCTGGCCAGCGCGTGGCCGGTTTGCAGCAGCTTGAGCATTTCGTCGAACAGGCGCGACTGCGGCACATCGGCCAGCAGGGTTTTCATCTTGCGCAGGGGTTCCACCGTCTTGTCTTCAAACTTGAAACCGAGGGCGCTGAGCTTGGCGGCAAAACGCACGGCGCGAATGATGCGCACCGGGTCTTCGCGGTAACGCGTGGCCGGGTCACCGATCATGCGGATGATCTTTTTCTTGGCGTCGCGGATGCCGTGGTGGTAGTCCACCACCATCTGCGTTTCCGGGTCGTAATACATGGCGTTGATGGTGAAGTCGCGGCGTGCGGCGTCTTCTTCCATAGGCCCCCAGACGTTGTCGCGCAACACGCGCCCAGAGGCATCGACCGCGTGTTTCATGCCGGCCAGCTCGCTTTTGCTGGTGCGCTCGTTGCCGCCCACCTGCTCGGCCAGGCTGCTGTCCAGATGCGCGCGGAAGGTGGAGACTTCAATCACCTCATGTTCGCGGCCACGGCCATACACCACATGCACGATGCGAAAGCGCCGGCCAATGATGAAGGCGCGGCGGAACAGGCCCTTGACCTGCTCGGGCGTGGCGTCGGTGGCCACGTCGAAGTCTTTCGGACGCAGGCCCACCAGCAGGTCGCGCACCGCGCCGCCGACGATGTAGGCTTCGTAACCGGCCTGCTTGAGGGTGTGCACCACATCCATCGCGCGGTCGTCGACCAGCTTGGGATTGATCGCATGGTCCTGGGGGCCGACTTCGCGGCGTTCGCCGAAAACTGATTTTTTGGAACGCTGGGCGCCACTGGCGGGGCTGGCAGACTTGCCGAACAGCTTGTCGATAAATTTTTTGATCATTGAATCAGGAGATTTTGCCGGGCCGGCCGCGCTTGCAGGGCAAGGGCCGAAGTCCCCGGCAGTTAGAACAGCTCAAGTATGCGCCATCCGCGCTGGGTGGCGAGCGCCCGCAGGCGCGTATCGGGGTTGGTGGCCACGGGGTGGGTGACTTTCTCCAGCAAAGGCAGGTCGTTCATGGAATCGCTGTAAAACGTGCTGTCCACGCTGTCCCAATCCAGGCCGCGCTCTGCCAGCCAGTGCTGGACCCGGGCCACCTTGCCCTCGCGGAAAGACGGTATGCCGCGAATTTCACCCGTGGGCTCGCCCTGGGCATCGCGCTCCAGCTCCACCGCAATCAGCTCGCTCACGCCAAAGGCGGCGGCAATCGGGCGGGTCACAAAGTCGTTGGTGGCGGTGACGATGGCCACCTCATCACCGGCCGCCTGGTGCTGCCGCACCAGCGCCAGCGCTTTGGCCTGTATGCCTTTCTGCACAACTTCCCGCATGAAACGGGCGTGAGCAGCTATTGATTTTGTAGCACCCTGGGCACGGATGGCCTGGGTGGCAAAACGCACGTAATCATGGATGTCGAGTGTGCCGGCCTGGTAGTGCGCAAAAAACTCGGCGTTGCGGCGTTTGAACTCGGTGGCGTCACACCAGCCCAGCGCAATCGTGAACTCACCCCATTCGAAGTCGGAATCGATGGGAATCAGGGTGTGATCGAGGTCAAACAAAGCTACGCGCTGTTTTGTGGCGCCCGGGGTCAAGGTCACAGGTTCTCCAGCATCGATTTGATCAAGGGAATGGTGATGGCACGCTGGGTCTGCAGCGCATAGGCGTCGAGCTGGTCCAGCAGCTGCATCAGGTTGCCCAGGTCGCGCGAAAAGCGGTTCAGGATGAAATCCATGGCCTCGTCGCTCAAAAACACGCCGCGCGCATCGGCTTCCTGGCGCAACACCGCGCGCTGGTCGGTCTCGCTGAGCGCCTGCAGGGCAAACACATGGCCCCAGCCCAGGCGCGTGCGCAGGTCTTCACGCAAGCTCAGGTCGGCGGGTGGCGCCACACCGGCGGCCAGCACCCAACGCGGGTGGCCATCGGTTGCGTTCAGGGCGTTGACAAACCAGTTGAAGGCCGCCTGCTGCTGCACGGCGGTGTACAGGTGGCAGTCGTCCAGGATCACCGCCGCCCAGTTTTCGTTGAACTCGGGCGGCTCCAGCACCGAGGCATCGAGCCATCCGACCGCCGCCCCCTGCTCGCGCAGCGACTCGCTGACAGCCTTGAGCAAATGGGTCTTGCCGCTGCCCGCCTCGCCCCAGAGGTAAGTGGGCACCGGCGAACGCAGGCTGTTGCCGGCCCACAGCTCCAGGTGTTTGAGCGCCGCCTCGTTCGGTCCGGCAAAAAAATTGCCGAACGACGGGGGCGATGCCAGCCCGATATCGAGGGCGATTTGTTTCATCGTGCTTTAGCCTTGATAAAGCTTGCTCAGCATGTAGCTGGCGCGCAGCCGGCGTATCGCCACCAGCAGCACCGCACTGGCCGGCAGGGCAATCAGCACGCCCAGAAAGCCAAACAGCTGGCCAAAAGCCAGCAGCGCAAAAATAACCGCCAGCGGGTGCAGGCCAATCCGCTCACCGACCAGCCGCGGCGTCAGGTAAAAACTCTCGACCAGTTGCCCTGCCCCGTACACCCCGGCGACCACCAGCACGCCGTACAGGCTGCCAAATTGCAGGATCCCGGCCAGCAGCGCCAGCAACATGCCCAGGCCAAAACCCAGGTAGGGGATAAAAAAAGCCAGGCCGGTGAACACACCGACAGGCACCGCCAGGTCAAAGCCGAACAGCGCCAGCGCCACGCTGAAATAGACCGCCAGCACCCCCATCACCAGCAGCTGGCCGCGCAGGTACTGGCCCAGCACGGTGTCGGCCTCCTCCATGAAACTGTCGAAGGCGGGGCGCAGCTTGGGCGGCACCAGCTCGATCAGCAGCGCCACAAAGCGGTCCCAGTCCTTGAGCAGGAAAAACAGCGCCACCGGAATCAGCACACCATTGCCGACAATGGCCAGCGCCACACTGCCGCCCAGCTTGAGGGACGACAGCACAGAACCAAAGGTGTCCTCAAAGTTGGCGCTGAGGTACTTGACGACAAAGGCCTTGATGCTGGCCACATCCAGCGACAGCTTGATGCCAAACTGCGCCAGCCAGGGGCCCAGGCTGGTGTTGACACGCTCGGCCAGCACCGGCAACTGCTCGCGCAGCAGCGGCAGCTCTTTGGCAAAAATCGGCACCACCAGCAGCATGACCGACAGCAGCGTCAGGATGAACACCGCCTCGACGATCAGCACCGCCAGCACCCGGGGCATGCGGCCGGCGCCCAGCCGGTCCAGCCGGTTCACCATCGGTGTCAGCACATAGGCCAGTACCGCAGCCACCACAAAGGGCGTCAGCACCGGGCCCAGCAACCACAGCGCCAGCACCAGCAGGGCCGCGATCAGACACCAGGCGGCCGCGCGTTTTTGGGTGGAAGTAAATTGCATGTCGCCTGACTGGGGCAAGCCCTTAGAATCTTGGCTTGGATTCTATCGGGCTTGTATTTCCTTCACGCCAGCCCGCCCCACCCCCCTGAAGCAGCATGACCACCTCCTCCCCCCTGAGCTACAAAGACGCCGGCGTTGACATTGACGCTGGCGACGCCCTGATAGAGCGCATCAAGCCGCTGGCCAAAAAAACCATGCGCGAGGGGGTACTGGCCGGCATAGGCGGGTTTGGCGCCCTGTTTGAGGTGCCCAAGCGTTACAAGGAGCCGGTTCTGGTCAGCGGCACCGACGGCGTGGGCACCAAGCTCAAACTGGCTTTCGAGTGGAATATGCACGACACGGTGGGCATTGACCTGGTGGCCATGAGTGTCAACGACGTGCTGGTGCAAGGTGCAGAACCGCTGTTTTTCCTCGATTATTTCGCCTGCGGCAAGCTCGATATCGACACCGCAGCGGCGGTGATAGGCGGCATTGCCAAAGGCTGCGAGCTCAGCGGCTGCGCCCTGATAGGCGGAGAAACCGCCGAAATGCCGGGCATGTACCCGGCCGGTGAATACGATCTGGCCGGTTTTGCCGTGGGCGCGGTGGAAAAATCAAAAATCCTGACCGGCAAGGACGTGACCCCTGGCGATGTGGTGCTGGGCCTGGCCAGCAGCGGCGTGCATTCCAATGGTTTCAGCCTGGTGCGCAAATGTATAGAACGTGCCGGCGCCGACCTGCCCGCCACGCTGGACGGCCAGGCTTTCAGGCAAGCCCTGATGGCGCCCACCCGCCTGTACGTCAAAAACGTGCTGGCGGCGCTGGCGGCCCACCCGATCAAGGCACTGGCCCACATCACCGGCGGCGGCCTGCTCGAAAACATCCCGCGCGTGTTGCCGGAAGGCACAGCCGCCCAGCTCAAAAAAGGCAGCTGGCCGCAAACCGAGCTGTTTGCCTGGCTGCAAACCACCGCAGCGATTTCCGACTTCGAGATGAACCGCACCTTCAACAACGGCATCGGCATGGTGGTGGTGGTGGCTGCCGACCAGGCCCAGGCCACGGCGAAAACGCTGCGGGAAGCCGGCGAACAGGTGTATGAGATTGGCGTGATCGCGGCCAAAGGCGATGGCGCCGCGGTCACGGTACTCTGACGATCAGCCGCCCCAAGCTGCGGCCCGCCTGCCAACCCGTGTCATAGGTCTGTGCGCCCCTTTTTGCTACAAAAATACTAGCTGTCCGCGCTGACAAGGCCGGGCGCGATAGACTTTTTCCGAATTTTGTATCAAACTGTACAGCTGGAATCTTTCGGGAGTTTTCATGCCGGTCATCGCAGTCGTCAACCGCAAGGGAGGCAGTGGCAAAAGCACACTGGCCGCCCATATCGCGGCATGGTGTGCACGCAATGGCAGCTCGGTCATGCTGGGCGACGTGGACCGGCAGCAATCGGCGCGCGCCTGGCTGAAGCGGCGTGATGCCGCGCTGCCCGTCATCGCCCCCTGGGCGGTGGACCAGAAAAACATGTTGCGTGTGCCCACCGGCATCAGCCATGTGGTGCTGGACACCCCCGGCGGCATGCACGGTTTTGAGCTGGCGCGGGTGGTGATGTTTGCCGACTGCATCGTGATGCCGGTGTGCAACTCGATGTTTGACCGCGAGTCCGCCGAGGCCTGCCATGCCGAACTGATGACCATGCCGCGTGTGGCCAGCGGCCGCTGCAGGCTGGCGATTGTCGGCATGCGCATAGACGCACGTACCAATTCAGCGCAAACCCTGGACGCCTGGGCCGAAAAGCTGGGGGTGCCGTTTCTGGGCCCGCTGCGCGAGACCCAGCTGTATGTGCGCAGCCTGGAGCGCGGCCTGACCATTTTTGACCTGCAGCCCCAGCTGGCAGCCGCCGACCTGGCCCAGTGGACGCCTATTTTGCAGTGGCTCAGGCCCCAGCTTTACCCGCCACAGGCGGCCAATGACGGTACCTCGGTTGTACGCCCGCCGGTGCAAAGCCTGGCAGCGAAAAAAGCGCTTGTGCCGCAGACTGCGCCCGGGGAAGTGGTGTCCAGGCGCCTGGGCACGCTGCCCGGCAGCCTGATGCCGGCGCAGGAGTCCATGGTGCAAGGCGGTCGCATGTCCACCCTGAGCGCGGGCCGCACACCGGCCGCCCCTTTGCGGCCGGCAGCAGCACCCACGCTGGCTCGCCCCACGCGCCTGGCCGACGGGCCACAGATTCCGCAGTTCCTGAAACGTAATTAAGGCCCCCACGTTCGCTCACTACGTGTAGCTCTCTGCCCCCCTCGGGGGCGCTGCGCCTGCGGCCCGGCTAAGCCGGTTCCGCGGCCCCGGCTGGTAAAGAGCCAGCCCGCACTGCCTCCTGCTCTCTGCCCATGGGGGTTCAGCTTTTCTGGCGCCGCAGCTGGTCCAGCCGGTCGGCAATGGCGTCGAGGTCCAGCGCATCTTCGGCGTGGTCCAGGTAGAGCTCCAGATCGGGCACCGCGCGGCTGGTCTGCCCGTGTTCGGCCAGAGCCAGGCCGCGGTCCCGGTACTCGGTCCAGGCTTCGGGGTGCAACACAATCAGGCGGTCCTGCACCGCAATCAAACGCTGCCAGTCCTGCTGGGTTTTGTGGATTTCCTTGAGGTTGCGCAGCATGCGGGCGATGATGTCGCGGGGTGGCACCGACTGCAGGTACAGGCCAATCGGCACCTCGAATTCATCGACCATGCCACTGCGCTGGCGAAACGGCTCCAGCCGCTCGGCAAGTTCTTCCCGGCTCAGCGACTGGCCGGTAAACGGGTCGATCACCACCTGTCCTTTGGGCAGATTGACCTTGACCATGAAGTGGCCCGGAAAAGCCACGCCGCGCGCATTCAGGCCCATGCCCGCCGCCAGTTCCAGCCAGAGCACCGCCAGCGAGATCGGGATACCGCGCCGGGTTTTCAGCACCGCATTGAGGTAGCTGTTGTCGGGGTCGTAATAGTCATTGATGTTGCCGCCGAAGTTCAGATCGCGAAAAAAGAACTGGTTCAGGGCGCGCAGGCGCTGCAGCGGCGACGCATCGGCAGGCAGCCGGCGTTTGACCCGGGCCAGCAACTGGTCCACATCGCCGAGCACCTGCTGCACATCGAGGTCCGGGTATTCGTCCTGGGCCAGACAAACCGCCGCCTCGAGCAGTGGAAACTGCTCATCGCTCTGCACCAGGCTGGCAAAGTACTGCAGGGGCGACGGAACATCCAGATTCACAAACATGCTGCTACTTTCGCACAAACCACGCCGCGATGCGAGCCAGTGCCGCCAAAAACCGTCAACGCCGCAGCAACTTGCGCAGCTTCAGCCCGGTGGCCCAAAGCGCTCCGAAATAAATAGCACCCGATGCAAGCAGGACAAGGGCCAGCAGCCCGATCCGCTTGACATATTCAGCACGCAAGCCGGTCCAGCTGACCGCCTGGGCAGACCACATCAAAAACACCGCCAGCAGCGCGCTGGCGGCCAGCACCTGCAGTGCAAACCGGCCCCAGCCGGCAGAAGGCTGGTAACTTCCGCGCCGGCGCAGCCCAATCAGCAGCCACAACGCATTGATCAAGGCCCCAATACCTATGGCCAGCGCCAGCCCGGCATGTTGCAGCAGCGGCACCAGCGCCAGGTTCAGCAACTGGGTGATCACCAGCACCACCAGGGCGATACGCACCGGCGTCTTGATGTCCTGGCTGGCGTAAAAACCCGGCGCCAGCACCTTGATGGCCACCAGCCCGAGCAGGCCGGCGCCATAACCCATGAGCGCCGTGGTGGTCTGGTACACGTCGCGGTCGGTGAAGGCACCATAGTGGTACAGCGTGGCGACAAGTGGCTGGGCAAAAGTCAGCAGCGCCACGGCACTTGGCACCGCCAGCAAGACCACGATGCGCAGGCCCCAGTCCAGCATGGCGGAGTAGGCGGCGCTGTCGCCTGCAGCGCGGGCGGCAGCCAGCTGCGGCATCAGCACCACACCAATGGCCACCCCCAGCATGGCCGTGGGAAACTCCATCAGCCGGTCGGCATAGGTCAGCCAGCTGACGCTGCCGGGCACCAGGTGCGAGGCGATCTGGGTGTTGATGATGGTCGAAATATGCGCCACGCTGACGCCCAGCAGGGCCGGCAACATCAGTTTGCCGATGTTGCGGGTGCCGGGGTCGGCCCAGGCGGCACGGATGGCCGTCCAGCCCAGGCTCATGCGCGGCAACATGCCGATTTTGAGCAGGGCCGGCACTTGCACTGCCAGCTGCAGCGCACCGCCCAGCATGACGCCCGCACCCATGGCGTAAATCGGCTCTATCCCCTGCGACTGGAACCACGGCGCCCCCAGCCAGGCCGCCCCAATCATGGACACATTGAGCAGCACGGGGGTGGCGGCTGGCACCGCAAAACGCTTCCAGGTGTTCAGGATGCCGGCCGACAGCGCCACCAGCGACATGAAACCAATGTAGGGAAACATCCAGCGCGTCATGAAAACGGCGGCCTCAAAACCGCGCGGTTCCTGTTTCAGGCCGCTGGCCATGACCCAGACCAGCACCGGCGCTGCCGCCACGCCGATGACACAGGTCAGCAGCAAGGCCCAGCTCAGCAAGGTGGCGACCCGGTTGACCAGCACCTGGGTGGCAGCCTCGCCGTGCTGCGCCTTGTTCGCCGCCAGCACCGGCACAAAGGCCTGGCTGAAAGCGCCCTCGGCAAACAGGCGCCGAAACAGGTTGGGAATGCGAAAAGCCACGTTGAACGCGTCGGTCAGCGCACTGGCACCAAAGGTGGAAGCCATCAACAGCTCACGCGCCAGACCGGTGATCCTGGAAACCAGCGTGAACAGGGAAACGGTGGACGCAGATTTGAAAAGTGACACAGCGGGAGTTTAGCCCCCTCGGGGGACAGCGCCGTCCGTGGAGCAACAAGCGTGGGGGCTGTTATATAATCGTGGGCTTTGCTAGCATCATCCGCAGACCCTTCCTCTTTTAAAGGAACCTTTATATGGCTACCGCCAAACCCAAGAAAAAGAACCCCCGCCTGGCATCCGGCCGCAAACGCGTCCGCCAGGACACCAAACTCAATGCCGCCAACACCTCGCTGCGCTCCAAGTACCGCACCGCTGTGAAAAACGTCGAAAAAGCTGTCGCCGCCGGCGACAAGACCAAAGCCACCGAGCTCTTCGCCAAGGCGCAGAGCATTGTGGACGCGATTGCCGACAAGGGCATCTTCCACAAGAACAAGGCAGCTCGCGACAAGAGCCGCCTGTCCACCAAGGTCAAGGCACTCGCCCTGGCCACTCCCGCCGCGTAAAACCCAAGCGCCTGAGTCATCAGGCAACCCGCCCGGACTGGCAACAGTCCGCCGTTCTGCAGGGTGCGCTGCCAGCAAAGCAAAAAAGCCGTCTTTCGACGGCTTTTTTGTTTTCCGCTCCAACATGGGAGGACAAGTCAGAAAGCGTAGCGAGCGGGCACTAGGCAAGGCGCACGGCGCACAGGCACCGGAATGTACTTTGGGTACATGAGGATGACGAGCACCGCGCAACGCCGCATCGTGCCCGCGCAGTAGCTTTATGGCTTGTCCGGAATCAGGCAGGCTTCGGCGATTTGCAGATCGTTGTCCTTGGCGAAATTGATCGCAAAGTCCCAGGCCATGGGCTCGGCATCGCGCAACTCGCTGTTGACCACCACACATTTGACGCCATTGATCACCGTGGGCACACACCAGGGCGAATAGGTCAGATGGCTGCCGGGCTGCGGCCCGCCCGGCCGGAACTGGCTCATCACGCCACACAAACGGTCGGCCCAATCGCTGGGGCGAAAGGTTTTGCCGTCGCGGGTGAGGCCTTGAATGAAGACTTCTTTGGCGGAGTTGGAGACCATCGGGTGGAAGGTTTTTGCGTGCCCGGGACCCGGATTGAGGCCCATGCTGCACCGCACCATG
Source organism: Asaia bogorensis (assembly GCA_943371375.1). Classification (GTDB taxonomy): domain Bacteria; phylum Pseudomonadota; class Gammaproteobacteria; order Burkholderiales; family Burkholderiaceae_C; genus Polaromonas. Next base: position 221,194 of record CALRUM020000004.1, on the reverse strand, counting down.
ATTCTATCTTATATAAGACTGAAGCCGGTTCTGATGGCCACGGGCCCGACGCATGGCTGTGATGAGAGATCGTCACCAAATCATCAAAGCGCTGCGCCTAAAATCCCTTCAGGCCCGTGAAATTGATCGCGGGCTGCTTTTTTTGCCTCAGTACCCGGAGCCTCTCATGACCGCAGCCCTGCCCCAGCACATAGACGCCGCCTCTCCCCATGTGATGAACACCTATGGCCGCCTGCCGATCGCCCTGTCGCACGGTCAGGGCTGCCGCGTCTGGGACGTCAATGGCAGGGAATACCTCGATGCCCTGGGCGGCATTGCCGTCAATACGCTGGGCCACAACCACCCGCGCCTGGTGCCTGCGCTGCAGGACCAGATCGCCAAAATCATCCACAGCTCCAATTACTACCATGTGCCCGGCCAGGAAGCACTGGCAGCCAAACTGGTTCAGCTGTCGGGTCTGGAGAACGTGTTTTTCTGCTCCACCGGACTGGAAGCCAATGAAGCCGCGCTGAAACTGGCGCGCAAGTTCGGCCACGACAAAGGCATCACCCGCCCGGAAATTGTGGTGTATGAAAAGGCCTTCCACGGCCGCAGCATTGCCACCCTGAGTGCCACCGGCAACCCCAAGGTGCAAGCCGGGTTTGGCCCGCTGGTGGAGGGTTTTATCCGTGTGCCCATGAACGACCTGGCGGCGCTGGAAAGCGCCACCGCCGGCAACCCGAATGTGGTCGCGGTGTTTTTTGAAGCGATCCAGGGCGAAGGCGGCGTCAACCCGATGGACGCGGACTACATGCAACAGATACGCCAGTTGTGCGACCAGCGCGACTGGCTGCTGATGATTGACGAAGTGCAATGCGGCATGGGCCGTACCGGCAAATGGTTTGCGCACCAGTGGGCCGGCATCAAGCCGGACGTCATGCCGCTGGCCAAGGGCCTGGGCTCGGGCGTGCCGATTGGTGCGGTGGTGGCCGGACCCAAAGCCGCGCATATTTTTGGCCCCGGCAACCACGGCACCACCTTCGGCGGCAACCCGCTGGCCATGCGCGCCGGTGTGGAGACCATAAGCATCATGGAAGCAGACGGCCTGCTGGCCAACGCGGCAAAGGTAGGCGCCCATTTGAAGGCTGCCCTGAGCCGCGAGCTGGCTGCCGAACTGAAATCCGGCGCCGTCAAGGAAATTCGCGGCCTGGGGCTGATGCTGGGCATAGACCTGGCCAAGCCCTGCGGTGAACTGCTCACACGTGCGGCCGACAAGGGACTGCTGATCAGCGTGACCGCCGACAGCGTGATCCGCCTGGTGCCGCCACTGATCCTGAGCGAGGCCGAGGCCGACGAAATCGTGGCCATCCTGTGCCCGCTGATCAAGCAGCACATCGGGCAAACGCCATGAACACCGCCACAACGGATATCCGGCATTACCTGCAGTTCAGCGACTTCACTGCCGCCGAGTACGCCTATATTTTTGAGCGTGCCGCGCTGATCAAGAAAAAATTCAAGGCCTACGACAGACACCAGCCGCTGGTGGACCGCACGCTGGCCATGATTTTCGAGAAAGCCTCGACCCGCACCCGCGTGAGTTTTGAAGCAGGCATGTACCAGATGGGCGGCAGCGTGGTGCACCTGACCACGGGTGACAGCCAGCTTGGCCGGTCCGAACCGGTGGCCGACAGCGCCAAGGTCATCAGCCGCATGGTCGATCTGGTGATGATCCGCACCTACGAGCAAACCAAAATCGACGAGTTTGCAGAACACTCCCGCGTGCCGGTGATCAACGGCCTGACCAATGAGTTCCATCCCTGCCAGATCCTGGCCGACATCTTCACCTACATCGAGCACCGCGGTTCGATCAAAGGCAAGACCGTGGCCTGGGTCGGCGACGGCAACAACATGGCCAACACCTGGCTGCAGGCCAGCGAAATCCTCGGCTTCAAGGTGCACCTGAGTACGCCCAGCGGTTATGAGGTCGACCAGTCGGTGGCCGGCATCCGTTCGGCCGACAGCTACAAGGTGTTCAAGGACCCGATGCAGGCCTGCGCCGGCGCCGACCTGGTGACGACCGACGTCTGGACCAGCATGGGTTACGAAGCCGAAAACGAGGCGCGCAAAAAAGCCTTTGCCGACTGGTGTGTGGACAGCGACATGATGAAAGCCGCCCGGCCCGACGCGCTGTTCATGCATTGCCTGCCGGCGCACCGCGGTGAAGAAGTGCAAGCCGACGTGATCGACGGGCCACAGTCGGTGGTCTGGGACGAGGCCGAGAACCGGCTGCATGTGCAGAAGGCGCTGATGGAGTTTCTGCTACTCGGGAAAATCGAATGAGCGCCCACACCCTCTCCAGCTTCCCCATCACCCGGAAGTGGCCGGCACAACACCCGGAGCGTATCCAGCTTTATTCGCTGCCCACGCCCAATGGCGTGAAGGTGTCCATCATGCTGGAGGAAACCGGCCTGCCTTACGAGGCGCACCTGGTGGACTTCGCGAGCAACGACCAGATGTCGCCGGAATTTATTTCACTCAGTCCGAACAACAAGATACCGGCGATTCTTGATCCGCAGGGACCGGGCGGCCAACCGCTGGCGCTGTTCGAGTCCGGAGCCATCCTGATCTACCTGGCCGAAAAAACCGGTCAATTCCTGCCTGCGGATGCCGCGACCCGCTACGAGACCATCCAGTGGCTGATGTTCCAGATGGGCGGCATCGGCCCGATGTTTGGCCAGCTTGGCTTTTTTCACAAGTTTGCCGGCAAGGACTATGAGGACAAGCGCCCACGCGACCGTTATGTGGCCGAATCGAAACGCCTGCTCGGTGTGCTCGACAAACGCCTGCAAGGGCGCAGCTGGATCATGGGCGAGGACTACAGCATTGCCGACATTGCCACCTTCGGCTGGGTGCGCAACCTGATCGGGTTTTATGCCGCGGGTGATCTGGTCGGCATGAGCGACTTTGCCAACGTGCTGCGTGTGCTGGAATCGTTTGTGGCAAGGCCTGCGGTGGTCAAGGGCCTGGCCATCCCTGCACGCACCTAGCCGGCCCCCTGGCACCCGCGACAGGCACCGCGCTGTAGCAGGCGCCGGCCTCAGTACAGCGTGGCACGCTGGCGCGCCGGCAGTTCCCGGTCGTATTTTTCGCCATCGATACCCGAGGCTGTCAGTGCCTGAAGAATGGTGCCCGCGCTGGGCAAGCCGGCCAACGTGCCGGGCGATGGCGGCTGCCACAAGCCCGAGCGCTGGATCGCCCTGGCGCACTGAAAAAACACCGTGTCCACCTTGATCACCAGCACACATTTGGGCAACTGCCCCTGAACCGTGAAACGCGCCAGGGTGTCCGGCGCCGTGGTGATGCTGGCCCGGCCGTTGACGCGCAGGGTCTCGCCCACGCCGGGAATCAGAAAAATCAGCGCCACGCGCGGGTCGGTGATGATGTTGCGCAGGCTGTCCACCCGGTTGTTGCCCCGGCGCTCGGGCAGCAGCAATGTGCTGTCGTCCGCCATCTGCACAAAACCTGCCGGGTCACCGCGCGGCGATGCGTCCAGCCCGTCCGGCCCGGCGGTGGCCAGCACGGCAAACGGCGAGGCCTCGATCAGCGCCCGGTAGTGCGGATGGACAAATGAAACTTCCTTCCGGACGGACGCCTCCCCGACCTGGCCAAACAGCGATTCAAGCTGCGGGATGTTGCAGATGGCGTGGGGATCGGCAGAGGTGTTCATGGCAGGTATTTTTTTGCTTCATGAATTATCCGTGAACGGCTGCAGCCGCAAGCCGGCGTGTCATTCGTACCGGCTCCGGGTGTATAAACAAGGCCCCCGGTCCGGCGCTGTTTCATCTGCGACACGCCTGTCCGGCCCAACCCTCAGGCGCCTGTGGCGCCGCAACACCAGGAAAGATCAAGCATGGGCGCGCAGTGGAAAGCAAAAGGCAAGGAGCTGGCCGCCAATGCCAAGGGCAAGGTGTTTGGAAAACTCGCCAAGGAGATCATGGTGGCGGCGCGCAGCGGTGCCGACCCGGCACTCAACGCCCGCCTGCGGCTGGTGGTGGAGCAGGCGCGCAAAGTCTCCATGCCCAAGGACACACTGGAGCGCGCGATCAAAAAAGGCGCAGGGCTCACCGGGGAAGCCGTCCATTTTGAACATGTGATTTATGAAGGTTTTGCGCCGCACCGCGTCCCCGTGATGGTCGAATGCCTGACCGACAACCTGAACCGCACCGCGCCCGAAATGCGCGTGTTGTTCCGCAAGGGGCAACTCGGCACCTCCGGCTCGGTCGCCTGGGATTTTGACCATGTCGGCATGATAGAGGCCGAGCCCGCTGCCGCAGGCGCCGACCCGGAGCTGGCAGCCATAGAGGCCGGGGCCCAGGATTTCGAGCCCGGTGAAGAAGCAGGCAGCACGCTGTTTCTGACCGATGCCGCGGACCTGGACCTGGTGAGCCGCGCCTTGCCGGCCCAGGGTTTTACCGTGTTGTCCGCCAAGCTCGGCTACAAGGCCAAAAACCCGGTCGATCCGGCCAGCCTGAGTGCTGCAGAGCTGGAAGAAGTGGAGGCCTTCCTGGCCGCCATCGACGCGAACGACGATGTGCAGAACATTTTTGCGGGCCTGGGGGGCTGAAGACGGCAAGACCACCATGACAAAAAAACTGCCGATTCGCGCTGACCGACAATACCCCCATGACCGAAACCGCTGAAACCCCGCCACAACCCCCGCTGCCCGACCGCCTGTCGGTCGATCCGCGCAGCCCGCATCACATCGCCGCCGTGTTCGAGCATGAGATCGGCATCCGCTTCAACGACAAGGAGCGCCGCGATGTGGAGGAGTACTGCATCAGCGAACGCTGGGTCAGGGTGCCCGCAGGCAAGGCGCTGGACCGCAAAGGCCAGCCGCTGATGATCAAGCTCAAGGGCAAGGTCGAGGCCTTTTACAAATAGGCAAGCAGGCGGCCGCGCCTGAACTTGTTGACCCAATCGGCCTCCAGCCCATGAATGGCGGGCGCAAGCAGCTATTAAAATAATAGCGCCTGCGCTGCCCGCGCTTCAGGCCACGGCGCGGTCGAACCTGAACACCCCGGGCTCGCGCACCGGGTCCACATCGACCGGGATCGTGCTCTTGGGCAAAAACCGCCCTTCCAGCAGCAATTTCGACAGCGGATTTTCAATGCGCTGCTGAATCGCGCGCTTGAGCGGCCTGGCGCCGAACACCGGGTCGAAGCCAACCTTGGCGAGTTCGGCAATCGCGGCCTCCGACACCTCCATCGTCAGGTCCATCTTCTCCAGCCGCGCCATCAGCACCTTGAGCTGGATGCGGGCAATCGACTCGATGTTTTTCGCATCAAGCGCATGGAAGACCACGGTTTCGTCGATGCGGTTCAAAAACTCGGGGCGGAAGTAGTTTTTCAGCTCGTCGGTCACCGCGTCCTTGATCTCTTCATAGGGCTTGCCCACCATGGACTGGATGATGGGCGAGCCGATGTTGCTGGTCATCACGATCACGGTGTTCTTGAAGTCCACGGTGCGGCCCTGGCCGTCGGTCAGGCGGCCGTCGTCGAGCACCTGCAGCAGCACGTTGAACACATCGGGGTGGGCTTTTTCCACCTCGTCGAGCAGCAACACGCTGTAGGGCTTGCGCCGCACGGCTTCGGTCAGGGTGCCGCCCTCCTCGTAACCCACATAACCGGGTGGCGCGCCTATCAGCCGGGCCACGGAATGTTTTTCCATGAACTCGCTCATGTCGACACGAACCAGGTGGTCTTCGCTGTCGAACAAAAAACCCGCCAGCGCCTTGCACAGTTCGGTCTTGCCGACGCCGGTGGGGCCGAGGAACAGGAAGGAACCCGTCGGCCGGTTCGGGTCCGAGAGGCCAGAACGCGAGCGGCGTATCGCGTTGGCAACCGCACCTATGGCTTCTGCCTGTCCGACCACACGTTCGTGCAATTTGCCTTCCATCAGTAGCAGCTTGTCGCGCTCACCCTGCATCAGTTTGCTGACCGGGATGCCGGTGGCGCGTGCCACCACCTCGGCGATCTCTTCGGACCCGACCTGGGTACGCAGCAAGGTGGGTGCGTTGGATTTGCCCTTGCTGGCCTCGGCGTTTTGCGCTTCCTTGAGCCGCTTTTCCAGGTCCGGCAGCTTGCCGTATTGCAGCTCGGCGACCTTGTTGAAGTCGCCCTTGCGGGTCTGCTCCTCGATCTGGAAACGGATGCGATCTATCTCTTCCATGACATCCTTGGAACCGAGCGCCTGGGCTTTTTCGGCCTGCCAGATTTCGTCGAGGTCGGAGATCTCCTTTTGGAGCTTGATGATTTCTTCCTCGATCAGGCCAAAGCGCTTTTGCGAGGACTCGTCTTTTTCGCGGCGCACGGCCTCGCGCTCGATCTGCAACTGGATCAGCCGCCGGTCCAGTTTGTCCATGACTTCGGGCTTGGAGTCGCGCTCGATGGCGATCTTGCTGGCCGCCTCGTCGATCAGGTCAATCGCCTTGTCGGGCAAAAACCGGTCGGTGATGTAGCGGTGCGAAAGCTCGGCCGCAGCCACGATGGCCGGGTCGGTGATCTGCACGCCATGGTGCAGCTCGTATTTTTCTTTCAGGCCGCGCAGAATGGCAATGGTCGCCTCGACCGAGGGTTCGCCGACCAGGATTTTCTGGAAGCGGCGCTCGAGGGCGGCGTCTTTTTCAATGTACTTGCGGTACTCGTCGAGGGTAGTGGCACCGACGCAATGCAGCTCGCCGCGCGCCAGTGCAGGCTTGAGCATGTTGCCGGCATCCATCGCGCCCTCGGCCTTGCCGGCCCCCACCATGGTGTGCAACTCGTCGATGAAAACAATGGTCTGGCCCTCGTCCCTGGCGAGTTCTTTGAGCACGGTTTTCAGGCGTTCTTCAAACTCGCCGCGAAATTTGGCACCCGCCAGCAGCGCCGCCATATCCAGCGACAGCACACGTTTTCCCTTCAGGGATTCCGGCACCTCGCCGGCCACAATACGCTGCGCCAGGCCTTCCACAATGGCCGTCTTGCCAACGCCGGGCTCGCCGATCAGCACCGGGTTGTTTTTGGTGCGGCGCTGCAGCACCTGGATGGCGCGGCGAATCTCGTCGTCGCGGCCAATCACCGGGTCCAGCTTGCCCATGCGCGCACGCTCGGTCAGGTCCAGGGTGTATTTCTTCAGGGCCTCGCGCTGGCCTTCGGCCTCGGGGCTGTCCATCTTCTCGCCGCCGCGCACCGCATCAATCGCCGACTCCAGCGATTTGCGGTTCAAACCGGCTTCCTTGGCCAAACGCCCCACCTCTGCCTTGCTGTCGGCCACCGCCAGCAAAAACAGCTCACCCGCGATGAACTGGTCGCCGCGTTTGATGGACTCTTTCTCCGTGGCCTGCAGCAGCTTGCCGAGGTCCGGGCCGACCTGTATCTGCTCCTGGCCGGAAACCGATGGCAGTTTTTTGATCGCCGCTTCAGCGGCAGTCTGCAGCGCAGCCACATTGACACCGGCACGCTGCAGCAGCGCTTTCGGGCCGTCGTCCTGGGCCAGCATGGCGGCCAGCAGGTGCACCGGCTCTATATAGGCGTTGTCATTGCCCAGCGCCAGCGACTGGGCGTCGCTGAGGGCTTCCTGGAATTTGGTGGTGAGTTTGTCCTGGCGCATGGCGTCCTCTGAGTAACTTGATTGCTGAAGACTTGGGGCTGGGGCCGGGGCTTTTCAATAGCCCTGTCAGTCATAAGGGGTTATGCACCGCCTGCCGCGCCCCGGCCTTGATGGAGATCAAGCGGCTGGCCGGGACCTGGCGCAAGAAGCCTAAAATGAATCCATGAACATCCATCAGGTTTCGGTCAGCTACGTCCTCGAGCAGGACCGCCTGTTGATACGTATCAGCGGCAAGGAAGGCGGCGAATTGCGCGCCTGGCTGACCCGGCGGCTGGCCCTGGGCTTGCTGCCGGTGCTGAACCAGACCGCCGGTGAACAGATGGCCAAGGTGGCGGGCGCCGTGCCCTCCGCCGCCAGCCTGGAGGACAAGCGCCAGCACATGGTGGCCGCCTTCGAGAAAGAAGCCTCATTGCGCAAGGGCGACTTTGAGACGCCTTACCAGGCGCAGCCGCATGCACCTGTGGATGTGCCCGTGGGTCCCGAGCCGCTGCTGCTGACCGAGGTCAAGATCACGCTGATGGACAACGGCCAGCTGCGCCTGCAGATGTTTGAAAAGTTTCCGGGCCAGGACAACAGCCGCAACTTCCAGATCATGATGGATGCGGCCCTGAGCAATGGCTTGCTGCAGCTGCTGCACCAGGGCCTGCAGCAATCGCGCTGGCTGGATGCGCCGCCTGCGCTGACCGCGGCCACAGACCTCGCACCCGCCGGCCTGTCCGACGCGCCCGATACCGAGGCCGCCGAGCTGTCGGCCGACAACGCCAAGCCCAAGTACCTGAACTGAAGCGCGCCGGCTAAACGGCTTTCTGCCCTTCCAGCGAAAACCCGGCCACCTTTTTGTAGTGTTCTGAAATCTCGCGCAGCTTTTGCTGGCTGATCAGCTCGTCGATATTCCCAAAAGGTTTGCCGCCGCTGAGTTCATCGACCTTCATGTTGATGAAGTCCGGTGGCACCGAGCGGTTGGTCAGCACAATGTTCGCGGTAGGCGCCAGCCGCAGTTCTTCATACGCCAGCAGTGCGCCGCGCGCACCCGCGCCAGCGTGTGCCGCCAGCTGTTCGGCCAGCACCCGCGCATCGATCAGCGCCTGGGCCGAGCCGTTGGAGCCGCGCGGGTACATCGGGTGCGCGGCGTCACCAAGCAGCGTCACCCGGCCAAAAGTCCATTGCGGCACCGGGTCCTTGTCCACCATCGGGTAGGCCAGGATTTGATCGGCGCTGCTTATCAGGGCCGCCACATCGAGCCACGGAAAACGCCAGTCCTTGAAGATGTCCTGGAAATCCTTCAGCTCGCCGGGCTGGTTCCAGTCGTTCATGGTGGCGTCGCCGCGCTGTATCTCTGCCACCCAGTTGACCAACTGGCTGCCGGCCTCGTCGAGCTTGTCCACAATCGGGTAAATCACCATCTTGCCGGTTTCTATGGATCCGATACGCAGGTAACTCTTGCCGGTCAGTATGGGCTTGTGCCGCGTCACGCCGCGCCAGGTGTTGATGCCTGCAAACGCCACTTTTTCATCGGGGTAGAACTGGCGCCGCAGTGTCGAGTTGACGCCATCACAGGCGACCACCACATCGGCATGTACCGGCGCCAGGTCGGCGCCGCTGGAGGTCTGGATGAAGTGAAGGCTGGCGCCGCTGTCATCCTGCGTGACACCGGTGCAGCGGTGGTTGGTGTGTACCGCCTCCGGCCCCAGGCGCTCCAGCACCGCCTCATACAGCAGGTGGTGCAGCTTGCCGCGCGGCAGGCCCAGTTCGGGCAGCGCGTAGCCGGCATGGCGGCCACGCGGCTCGCTGTAAATGAATTGGCCAAAGCGGTTGAAAAATACACTTTCCTCATTTTCAATACCCACCGCTTCCAGCTGCGCCTGCAGGCCCAGGGCGGCGAGCTCGCGCATGGCGTGGGGCAGCAGCGTGATGCCGACGCCGAGCTCCCTGACCTCGGGCACGGTTTCAAAAACCTCGCTGCGGATGCCGCGCTGATGCAGCGCGAGCGCCAGGCTGAGCCCGCCTATACCGCCGCCTACGATGGCTATTTTCATGGTTCTCTCTTGGTTTGCCCGTCGCTCAAAATTTTTGACCTGTCATTGCGGACTTGATCCGCAATCCATGCCGGAAAAACTACGATCGCTGGTTCGTGCTGCGTGGATCCCGGATCGAGTCCGGGATGACAAATACTGGAGGTTCTGTCAATAAAAATGGCCGCTGTCCCTTATTCGGTGAGCGTGAACAGCTATCAATTACGTAGCAGATCAATTCGCTGTGATGCCCTGGGCCTTGATCAGCTGGGCCCAGCGCCTGGCATCCAGCTCGACCAGGCTTTTGAACTCAGCCGGTGTGCTGCCGCTCGGGTCCATGCCCTGGGTCTGGAAGGCTTTCCTGACCTCATCGCTGAGCAGGATGTCCCTGATCTCGCGGTTCAGCACAGCCACCAGTTCGGGCGCAGTACCGGGCGGCGCAAAAATGCCGTACCACATGTCCACATTCACATTTCCAGCCCTGGCTTCCAGCAGGGTCGGCACCTCGGGCAACAAGGGGTGGCGCTTGTCACTGCCAATGCCCAGCGCCAGCAGCCGGCCCGATTTCACATGCGGCAGGGCCACATGAATCGGCAAAAACATGGTTTCAACCTGGCCGCCCAGCAAGTCGGTCAGGGCCGGGCCGGTGCCGCGGTAAGGAATGTGCGTGACAAATACGCCGGCCGTGGTCTTGAACAGCTCCATGGCCAGGTGGTGCGGCGTGCCGACGCCCGGCGAGGCATAGTTGATGCGGCCCGGCGCCTTGCGCGCAGCGGCCACGAGGTCCGGTGCGGTTTTGAAACCCGCTTTCGGATTCGCCACCAGCAGCAACTGGCCCCAGCTTGTCAGCGTCACCGGGGTCAGGTCTTTGACCGGGTCAAAGGCCAGTTGCGGGTACAGGCTGGCGTTCATCACCAGCGTGTTGACAGTCACCAGCAAGGTGCTGCCATTGGGCGCGGCGCGCACCACCGCTTCGGTGCCAATGTTGCCGGACGCGCCGGCCCGGTTGTCCACCAGCACCGGACGGCCGAGGCGCTCGGACAGCTTGGGGCCGACGGTGCGCGCAATCAGGTCTATGCCGGTGCCCGGCGTGAACGGCACAATCAGGCGGACGGGCGCCTGCGGCAAGGCCGGCGCCTGGGCCGTCTGCGCAGGTTGCGCGGACTGGGCGAAAACGCCGACGCTGAAGGCCGTTGCGGCGATGGCCGCAGACAGCTTGAATACACCAGATCGGCCCGGCTGGGTGTTGATGGCCATCAAAGTGCCTTTTTAGTTTGTATGCTAACCATTGTTGACTAAAATCCACAAGGCACAATCCATGGATTCCCCTAGAAGTCTGTACCACTAATACTTTTTACTGCTGTGCCCGCTCACCACAATCTAGCCCGGCTTTACGCCCGCCCCGGTTTTTTGCTGCGCCGCGCTCACCAGATCTCTGCCGCTGTTTTTGAAGACGAATGCCGCAGCGTGGGCCTGACACCGGCGCAGTTTGGCGTGCTCAGCGTATTGCGCGCCACGCCGGGGCTGGACCAGTCCAGCCTGGCGCGGGCGCTGGGCTTTGACAAGGTGACGGTGTTGCGCGTGTTGCGCGGCCTGGAAACGCGGGGACTGATTGAACGTTCACCGGCGCCGACCAGCCGGCGCAATTTGTCGATCGCGCTGTCCAAGGCCGGGCTGGCCCTGCTCCAGCAGGCCCAGGAGCCTGCAGAACGCGCTTATGGCCGGCTGATGGCGCCGCTGGATGAGCAGCAGCGTGCGCAACTGGTCGCCTTGTTGCAACAACTGACCGAAGGCCTGGAGAGCGAGGCGCGGGCAGCATTTGTGCCGCCAGGCCGGAGTCCCGGCGAAGCGGAATAATCGCCGCCGTCGCGCGTGGCTTCAGGCGTTGCTGGCCTGGATGCCCCATTTGGCCAGCGCCGCATCGTCGCTGACACGTGCGTCGACCCAGCGCGCACCTTCAGCCGTCTGCTCTTTTTTCCAGAACGGTGCCTGGGTCTTCAGGTAGTCCATCAAAAACTCGCAGGCCTGGAAACTCTGGCCCCGGTGGGCCGAAGTCACCGCCACCAAAACCACCTGGTCCAGCGGCTGCAACACACCGATGCGATGCACCACACGCACGCCGAAAATGTCAAAGCGCAGCATGGCCTCGTCGATCATGGCTTCGATGGCTTTTTCGGTCATACCGGGGTAGTGCTCGAGTTCCATGCTGCTGACGTTCAGGCCATCATTGCGGTCCCGCACGGTGCCGGTAAAGGTACAGACGGCGCCCACGCGTTTGTCGCCGGCACGCAGCTGGTCGACTTCCTGCGCCAGATTGAAATCCGCTGTCTGGATGCTGACCCGCGCTGCCATCTCAGCCCCCTGTCACCGGCGGAAAAAACGCCACTTCCGAACCTTCTGCCAGCATGGCCGACTCATCAACCATGACCTGGTCCAGCGCCATGCGCACAGCCCTGCCGCGCGCCAGCGCCCCGGCATACACCGGGCCGCGCGCGATCAGCTCGTCACGCAGCGCGGCCAGGCTGGCGGCGGAGGTCTGCAGCTGCTCAGCGCCCTGGCCGACGGCCTCACGCACAGAGGCGAAATACCGGACTGTGATTTTCATGCGAGCCACTCCGAAAAAGCAATGAACTGCACCGTGTCGCCATGCGTGATGGTCTGCCCCGGCGGGTTGTCCACCACACCATCACCCCAGACCGCCGAGGTCAGCACACCCGAGCTCTGGTTGGCAAACAGCTCCAGCCCGCCTTGTGCATCGCGCCGCACACGCAGAAATTCACGGCGTTTGTCGGCCTTGGGCCAGTTGAAGTGGGCGCGAGCAGCGACGGGCTGGATAAGCACATCGCTCACGCCCTGCAGCCTGAGCAAAAAAGGCCGCACCAGCAGCAGAAAGGTCAGGAAGCTGGACACCGGGTTGCCCGGCAAGCCCATGAAGTGGGCGTTGCCGACCCGCCCATAAGCAAACGGCTTGCCCGGCTTCATGGCAATCTGCCACAGGTCCAGCGTGCCCAGTTGCTGCACGGCGGGCTTGATGTGGTCTTCTTCACCCACCGACACACCACCACTGGTCAAAATCAGATCATGGCCTTCGCTGGCGCTTCGCAGCGCGTCCAGCGTGGCTGCACGCTGGTCGGGCACGATGCCGAGGTCGCTGACCTCGCAGCCCAGGCGCAGCAACAGGGCGCGCAGGAAAAAACGGTTGGAGTTGTAAATCGCGCCGGGCCGCATGTCCGCCGGGGCCACCTCACCGGGCATCACGAGTTCATCACCGGTGGAGAACAGCGCCACCCGCGGCGCCCTGGCCACCTGCAGGGTGTGCATGCCAATACTGGCCGCCAGCCCGATGGCGGCGGGCGTGAGCCGCTTGCCTCTGGATAAGACCGTGGCACCACGCGCAACATCTTCGCCGGCCCGGCGTATCCATTGACCGGGCTGCGGCGTTTGTCTGACACGCACAAAACCGGCTTGATCCGCCAGCGGCTCGCAATCTTCCTGCATCACCACCGCGTCTGCACCTTCGGGCACGGGGGCGCCGGTGAAGATGCGCGCCACCGTGCCGGGTTCCAGCGCGCTGCCGCTGCTGCCGGCGGCAATACGCTGCGACACCCGCAACACCGCCGCGCCATCAGCCAGGTCAGCACTGCGCACCGCATAACCGTCCATCGCGCTGTTGTCTTGCGGCGGTACCTGCAAGGCAGAAACCACGTCCTGCGCCAGCACGCGGCCATCGGCCTCAAAGGTCGAGAGTATCTGCACGCCGGCCAGCGGCTGGGCGCGCGCCAGCAGCTCGGCCAGCGCCTGGTCCAGGGCTTTAAGCGGCGGGCGGGCAGCGGGCGGGTTGGGCGATACCGGGGCGTTCATGCATACAACTCGGGGCGATAGACAAAACGGTCCTGATTGTCGATCAACCAGTTGGCGGCAGCGTGGACATCGTTCAAATCCAGCACCGGCCTGAGGGTGGTTTGCGGCAACTGCTCGGGCGAGTCGGTGGCAATCGCCACGACAAAATCATCGTCGGGGTAACGCGCAGGCTGGCCGGAGGCGGCTCGCCAGACCTCGACCTTGAGCAGGTCGCTGCTTTTGAAGCCCTCGACAAGCACCCAGTCCACGCCTTCATACAACTCGGCAATCAGCTGGTGCACCGACAGCCGGGTGGGCTGCTCAAACTCGCGGATCAGCGCCAGCCGGTTGCTCGATGCCACCACCACCTCAAAGGCGCCGGCCGCACGGTGCCGCCAGGTGTCTTTGCCCGGCTGGTCGATGTCAAAACTGTGGTGTGCGTGTTTGACCACGGAGACCCTCAGCCCGCGCTGTTTCAGCACGGGAATCAGGCTTTCCACCAGGGTGGTTTTACCCGAGCCGGAATAACCGGCAAATGCAACAACGTTCATGACATGCCCTGGACCGGTTCGAAGATGCTATAAATTCAGTAGCTGATGGCGCACGACCAGAAAGGGCCAGTGCCTGATTCAGTCCACATGTGTGGCGATATACGCCTTCACCAGTGCCGCGTCAGCGGGCATCACATACACCCGCTTGGGCAGGGCTTCCATGCCCTCAAACCTGGCCGGCCGCTCCGGCAGGCGGCCCAGCGCTTCCGCTATGGTCTCGGCAAACTTGATCGGCAAGGCGGTCTCGAGCACGATCATGGGCACATCAGGCCTCAGGTGCGCACGCGCGACCTTCAGGCCGTCGGCCGTGTGCGTGTCTATGATGCTGCCAAAACGCGCAAAGGTGTCGCGAATCGTCTGCAGCCGGTCGGCGTGGGTACTTTTACCGCTGACAAAACCATAGTGGCGTGCGGCGGCCTGGAAGGCCGGGTCCGCACTGAGGTCAAACCGGCCGCTGGCAGACAGTTGCGTTCCAAACAGGTCGGCCACACGGGTCGCGTCGCGGCCCAGCAGGTCAAACACAAAACGCTCGAAGTTGGACGCCTTGGAAATGTCCATCGACGGGCTGGAGGTTTCGTGCGTGTCGGCGCTGGCCCGCACGCGGTACACGCCGGTGCGGAAAAATTCGTCGAGCACATCGTTCTCGTTGGTGGCCACCACCAGTTTTTCGATCGGCAAACCCATCATGCGCGCCACATGGCCGGCGCAGACATTGCCGAAGTTGCCCGAAGGCACGGTGAAGCTGACTTTGCCCGCGCCAGTGGCTGCAGTGGCTTGAAAATAACCGGCGAAGTAATACACCACCTGCGCCAGCAACCTGGCCCAGTTGATGGAATTGACGGTGCCGATTTTGTACTTGCGCTTGAAGTCCAGGTCGTTGGACACCGCCTTGACGATGTCCTGGCAATCGTCAAACACACCTTCAATCGCCAGGTTGTGGATGTTGGCGTCCTGCAGGCTGAACATCTGCGCCTGCTGGAACGGGCTCATGCGGCCTTGCGGCGAAGTCATGAACACACGCACACCTTTTTTGCCGCGCATCGCGTATTCCGCGGCACTGCCGGTGTCGCCGCTGGTGGCACCCAGGATGTTGAGCTCTTCGCCGCGGCGCGCCAGTTCGTACTCGAACAGGTTGCCCAGCAGCTGCATGGCCATGTCCTTGAAGGCCAGCGTCGGGCCGTTGGACAGCGCCTCGAGGTACACACCGTCTTCAAGCTGGCGCAGCGGAACAATCTCGCGCGTGCCGAAAACTTCCTCGGTATAGGTCTTCGCGCAAATCGCCTTTATGTCGGCGGCGGGAATGTCGTCGATGTACAGCGACAGGATTTCAGACGCCAGCGCCGCATAAGGCAGGCCGCGCCAGCTTTCCAGCGTGGCGGCGTCCACCTGCGGGTAGGTCTCGGGCAAATACAGGCCACCGTCGGGCGCCAGGCCTTCGAGCAATATTTCGCAGAAACGCTTGCGGTCCGCGTGGCCGCGGGTGGATACATACTTCATGAGTGCCCGCCCGGCCGCCCGAAGGGCAACGAACGCCCCCTCGGGGGGCAGAGAACGGAGTGAACGTGGGGGCTTTTCATGTCAGGCCAGTTCTTCCTTGCGGATGCGTGTGATCGGCGACAGCACGGTGGGCAGCGCCTGGATCTGCGCCAGCGCGCCGTTCATTTTGGCCTCCACACAGTCGTGCGTCAGGATGATCAGGTCGGTCTGGGTTGCGCCCTCGCCGCCCACCTCGTCAGCCTCACGTTGCAGCATCGCGTCTATGCTGATGCCGGCTTCGGCCAGGATGCCGGTGACTTTGGCGAGCACGCCGGCCTCGTCGGCCACATTCAGGCGCAGGTAATAACTGGTCACCACCTCGCTCATGGCGAGCACCGGCGTATCGCTCATGGACTGCGGCTGGAAGGCCAGGTGCGGCACACGCTGGGCGGCGTTGGCGCCGTCCAGGCGCGCGATATCGACCAGATCGGCAATCACCGCGCTGGCGGTCGGCTCGCTGCCTGCGCCTTTGCCGTAATACAGCGTGGTGCCAACGGCATCACCCTGCACCACCACCGCGTTCATCGCGCCTTCGACATTGGCGATCAGCCGTTTGGCCGGCACCAGGCTGGGGTGCACACGCAGCTCAATGCCTTTGGCTGTGCGTTTGGTGATGCCCAGCAGCTTGATGCGGTAACCGAGCTGCTCGGCGTATTTGATGTCCTGCGCACCGAGTTTGGTGATGCCCTCGACATAGGCCTTGTCAAACTGCACCGGGATGCCAAAGGCAATCGCCGACATCAGCGTGGCCTTGTGTGCGGCATCCACCCCTTCGATATCGAAGGTCGGGTCGGCTTCGGCATAACCGAGGCGCTGGGCTTCTTTCAGCACCACGTCAAAGTCCAGGCCCTTGTCACGCATCTCGCTCAGGATGAAATTGGTCGTGCCGTTGATGATGCCGGCGATCCACTCGATGCGGTTCGCCGTCAGGCCTTCACGCAAGGCCTTGATGATGGGAATACCACCGGCCACCGCGGCTTCAAAAGCGACCATCACGCCCTGCTTGTGGGCCGCCGCAAAAATCTCTGTGCCATGCACGGCCAGCAGGGCCTTGTTGGCGGTGACCACGTGTTTGCCGGCGGCGATCGCCTCCATGACCAGCTGGCGCGCAATTCCGTAGCCGCCAATCAGCTCGATCACGATGTCGATCGCGGGATTCGCAATCACGGCGCGCGCGTCTGCCACCACTGTCACGCCCGCGCCAGCAGCGGCCTGCGCACGTGTGGTGTCGAGGTCGGCCACCATGGCAATTTCGATGCCACGGCCGGCACGGCGGAAAATTTCCTCCTGGTTGCGTTGGAGCACGGTGAACACACCGCTGCCCACAGTGCCCATGCCCAGCAGGCCTACCTTGATTGGTTTGAGAGTCGTTGAAGTCATGTTTTTTGTATCAAAAGATTACAGCGCCAGGCCCGTGGCCAGGCGACCGTCGCTCAGTTTTTTCTGCGGGTTTCGAGAAATTTGGCAATGCGGCCAATCGCTTCGCGCAGGTCTTCCTCATGCGGCAAAAACACAATGCGAAAGTGGTCGGGCGCGGCCCAGTTGAAGCCCGTGCCCTGCACCAGCATGACCTTGGTTTCCTTGAGCAGCTCCAGGAAAAACTGCCGGTCGTCGGTGATGGCGTAGACCTTGGGGTCCAGCCGCGGGAACATGTAAAGCGCCGCGCTGGGTTTGACGCAGCTGACGCCGGGAATCGCGGTAATCAATTCATAGGCCAGGTCACGCTGGCGGCGCAGGCGTCCGCCTTCGCAGGTCAGGTCATTGATGCTCTGGTAGCCGCCCAGCGCGGTCTGTATGGCCCACTGCCCCGGCACGTTGGAGCACAGCTTCATGTTGGCCAGCATGTTCAGGCCCTCGATGTAGTCCTGCGCCTGTTTCTTCGGGCCCGACACCACCAGCCAGCCGGCGCGGTAGCCGCAGGAGCGGTAACTTTTGGACAGGGAGTTGAAGGTCAGGGTCAACACGTCGGTGGACAGGCTGGCAATCGCCGTGTGTTTCACGCCGTCGTACAGGACCTTGTCGTACACCTCGTCGGCCAGGATCACCAGGCCATGCTCGCGTGCAATCGCCACGATGCCCTTGAGCAGTTCGTCGGAGTACAGGGCGCCGGTCGGGTTGTTCGGGTTGATGACCACAATGCCCTTGGTTTTGGGCGTGATCTTGGCGCGGATGTCGGCCAGGTTGGGCATCCAGCCGTTGTCCTCGTCGCACAGGTAGTGCACCGGCGTGCCGCCCGACAGGCTGGTGGAAGCCGTCCACAATGGGTAGTCGGGGGAAGGCAGCAACAACTCGTCGCCGTTGTCCAGCAGCGCATTGGTGGCCATCGAGATCAGCTCGCTGGCCCCATTACCCAGGTAAATGTCGTCCAGCGTGACACCCTTGATGCCCTGCTTTTGCGTCTCATGCATCACGGCCTTGCGCGCCGCAAAAATGCCCTTGCTGTCCGAATAACCGGCCGACGCAGGCAGGTTGCGAATCATGTCCTGTTGCACCTCTTCAGGCGCGTCAAAACCGAACACCGCCAGATTGCCGAGGTTGAGCTTGATGAGCTTCTGCCCTTCTTCTTCCATCTGCTTGGCGGCATCCATGATCGGGCCACGGATGTCGTACAGCACATTGGCCAGCTTGGCGGATTTGGTGATCGGTTTCATGTCGCTTTGGTGAAATGAAGGCACAAGCCGGGGCCAGCGGCACACGGCGAGCCTTCTGGCAAACAGAATAATGGGCAAGCATGCGGGCCATGGCACCGGAAAAATCAGGCGGAATCTATAATTTGACCACATAAAACCGCGATTTCGCGGGCTCCGCCCCCTCACCCACGCTGGCCCACACCGCATGAAACTGCAACCCGACCCACTCGACCTGTTATCGATCCTGGGCTACGGCCCCGGCTGGATAGGCATCACAAACCAGGGCGTGGCGGAAAAAATCACGCACAGCATTGTGCTCGGCTCACGCGGTGAAAAATTTGACTGGCTGTGCAGCCGTTTCGAGGACCTGACGGCCGGGCATTTTGAGCAGCTGGCCGAAACCCGGCCGGAACTGGTGATTTTTGGCAGTGGCAGCCTTTTGCGCTTTCCACCCCCCGCCTTTTTGCGCAGCCTGATGGCCGCGCGCATCGGGCTGGAAACCATGGACACCCTGGCCGCCTGCCGCACTTACAACATCCTGGCCGGCGAAGGCCGAAACGTGGTGGCCGCCCTGCTGATGGAGCCGCCGGATCATCTCCCAGCGTGACGCGGGGGCTTTCAGGGTAAAATCTTGGGTTGCGTTTGGTGCAACCTGCTGCGGGCTCCTGAAGTGGAGGCCCACAGCTTGCCGCCATAAGCCAACGGCTAATTACAACTACTTTCGTCAGGGTCCAAGCAGTATGGCAGTCGTCGTCAATAAACCACTCCCCGAATTTGAAGCCAATGCCACCAGCGGCGTCAAGGTTTCCAACCAAACCCACCTCGGCCACGTCGTGGTGCTGTATTTCTACCCCAAGGACAACACCCCCGGCTGCACCACCGAAGCCATGCAGTTCCGTGACCGCTACAAGGATTTTGTGAAGGCCGGCGCCACCGTGTTTGGTGTCTCGCGCGACAACATGAAGTCGCACGACGAGTTCAAGGCCAAGCTCGAGCTGCCTTTTGAGCTGATCGCCGACACCGAAGAAAAAATGTGCCACATGTTCGGCGTGGTCAAAAACAAGATCATGTACGGCAAGAAGGTCAAGGGCATTGAGCGCAGCACCTTCCTGGTCGGCGCCGACGGCATGCTCAAGGAAGAGTGGCGCGGCCTCAAAGTGCCGGGCCATGTGGACGACGTGCTCAAGGCCGTCAAGGCGCTGAAAAAAGCGGCCTGAAAAGGCTGCGAAAAAGTCGCTTCACCAGCTTGTGTTCCCGTCATGGGAGTCGTGTATAGTGACTTCATGCTGTTGACCTTAGCGACTGCGCCCACCGAAAAAGCCGCCCTGGCCTCCAGGCGGCTTTTTCGCTTTTTGAACCTCTACCAAGTGAGCCCCACGCACTATGCCCTTGCCACCCGCCCCGACCAAACGTGCCGCATTGCTCTCAGCCGACGCCCTCGATGCGCCGGCCCGCTCGCACTCCAAGGCCGCGCGAAAGACGGAGCACACCGAACCCGACCAGCAGCCCGTCGCGCTGGAGCTGTTTGACAGCCGCAGCGGTGGCGGCGAGGCCGAGCTTCCCACCGCCTACCTGACCAAAGCGCCAGCACGCCCAGGCAAAACCGGCCCGGTCCCTTACCAGAAGCACGACACCCCGGCGCCCAGCCGCGCCGAGTTCGTGGCCAAGGCCAAAAAACCCAGGCACACAGGTCCGACCAAGCTGTTTGTGCTGGACACCAACGTGTTGATGCACGACCCGATGTGCCTGTTCCGCTTTGAAGAACACGACATTTTTTTGCCCATGATCGTGCTCGAAGAGCTCGACGGCCACAAAAAAGGCATGACCGAAGTGGCGCGCAACGCCCGCCAGACCAGCCGCACGCTGGACGCGCTGGCCGGCACCAACGGCGCCGACATCGCCAAGGGCCTGAAACTCGATACCACCGGCCACCGCGAAGCCGGCGGCTGCCTGTTCTTCCAGACCAAGCCGCTGGACTACTCGCTGCCCATGAGCCTGCCCCAGGGCAAGGCCGACAACCAGATCCTCGGCGTGGTCGAAGCCTTGCGCAAGGAACACGCACCGCGCGAAGTCGTGCTGGTGTCCAAAGACATCAACATGCGCGTCAAGGCCAGGGCCCTGGGCCTGGCCACCGACGACTACCAGAACGACAAGACACTCGAAGACGGCGACATGTTGTACGCCGGCTCTCTGGCGCTGCCGACCGACTTCTGGACGCGCCAGAGCAAAACGATTGAAAGCTGGCAGCAGGGCAGCCACACCTTTTACCGCATCACCGGCCCCATCGTCGGCAGCCTGCTGATCAACCAGTTTGTGTTTTTTGAAGCGCCGGGCGAACCACCGCTGTATGCCCGCGTGACCGAAATCCGCGCCAAAACCGCGGTGCTCAAAACACTCAAGGACTACACCCACCTGAAAAACGCGGTCTGGGGTATCACCACGCGCAACCGCGAGCAGAACTTCGCGATGAATCTGCTGATGGACCCGGAAGTCGACTTTGTCACCCTGGCCGGCACGGCCGGCACCGGCAAGACGCTGATGGCGCTGGCCAGCGGTCTGACCCAGGTGCTGGACGACCGGCGCTACACCGAAATCATCATGACCCGCGCGACGGTCAGCGTCGGGGAGGACATCGGTTTTCTGCCCGGCACCGAAGAAGAAAAAATGGGCCCCTGGATGGGCGCACTCGACGACAACCTCGAAGTGCTCGGTAAAAACGACAGCGGCTCCGGCGAATGGGGGCGCGCCGCCACCAACGAGCTGATCCGCTCGCGCATCAAGGTCAAAAGCATGAACTTCATGCGCGGCCGCACCTTCCTCAACAAATACGTGATCATCGATGAGGCGCAAAACCTGACGCCCAAGCAGATGAAAACCCTGATCACACGCGCCGGCCCCGGCACCAAGATCATTTGTATGGGCAACCTCGCGCAGATCGACACGCCTTACCTGACCGAAGGCTCGTCGGGCATGACCTTCGCGGTGGACCGCTTCAAGGGCTGGCCACATGGCGGGCACATCACGCTGGCGCGCGGCGAGCGTTCACGCCTGGCCGACTTCGCCAGCGAGGTGCTTTGACAAGCTGACGCAAGCGGTGCAGGGTCCGGCCATGCAGCAAGCTTCCCCGCTGGACCTGGCCTTGCTGCGCCAGGCCATCGCGCTGTCGGACGGGTCGCGCGCCAGCGGGCGCCACCCTTTTGCCGCGCTGGTGGCCGATGAAAACGGCAAGATCATTGCCACGGCCGGCAACAACTCCATGCCACCGCAGGGCGACCCGACGCAGCACGCCGAACTGGCAGCCGCCGCCCTGGCCGCACGCGCGCTCACGCCCGAGCAACTGGCCAGATGCACGCTGTACAGCAGCGCAGAGCCCTGCTGCATGTGCGCCGGCGCGATCTACTGGTGCAACATAGGCCGCGTCGTTTATGGCCTGTCCGAGCACAGCCTGCTTGAACTGACGGGCGCCCACCCGGAAAATCCGACCCTGTCCCTGCCCTGCAGACAGGTCTTCGCCACGGGTCAACGTCCGGTTGAGGTCTTGGGCCCATTGCTCGAGCATGAAGCCGCCGGGCCACATCGCGGCTTCTGGGACAGCGGCCGCAGCTAGCGCCGCTTTTTATGCTTTGTCAGCTTCGCCGGCCCCTTGGGTGCCAAGCCCAGCGCCGCACGCGCCAGCACATCGGCTTCGCGATTGCGGTGCCGCGGTATCCAGTGCAGCGAGGTCTGCGCAAAGCCCGCCAGCAAGGCGGCCAGCTCTTCATACAACACGGCCAGCCGCAACACCGGCGGCGCTGCGACCGCGCCCAGTTGCGCCACCAGCAGGCTGTTGTCCGAATAAATCTGCAGCGCCGTCGCCCCACGCGCCTGCGCATCGCGCAGTGCCAGCAACAGCGCCCTGGCCTCGGCCTCGTTGTTGCAGCCGCGCGCGTCGGTTGCCATCGACAGCAGATGCCGCGTGCCGTCAGGCGCGACCAGCACCGCACCCAGGCCCATGCGGCCGGGATTGGGCACGGCGCTGCCGTCGCAGTGGATGACCCAGTCGGAGGAGGAAGCCAAAAATTTTCCAGTGCCAGATTTCAGGCGTACGGATGCAGCATGCAACAAAAAACCCGCCGCAGCGGGTTTTTGATCGCTGCACCGCAGCCTCAGCCCATGTGCAAACCCCCATTGAGCGAGAAGTCCGCACCGGTGGCATAACCGCCTTCGTCGGAGGCAATCCACGAAATGATGGAGGCGATTTCTTCCGGGGTGCCAAGGCGTTTGGCAGGCACGCCGGCGACAATTTTTTCGAGCACATCGGGGCGGATCGCCTTGACCATGTCGGTGCCTATGTAGCCTGGGCTCACGGTGTTGACGGTCACACCCTTGGCGGCCACCTCTTGCGCCAGCGCCATGGTGAAGCCGTGCAGGCCGGCCTTGGCGGTCGAGTAGTTGACCTGGCCGAACTGGCCCTTCTGGCCGTTGACCGAGGAGATGTTGACGATGCGGCCATAACCGCTTTCTATCATGCCCTCAATCACCTGCTTGGTGACGTTGAACATGCTGTCGAGGTTGGTGGAAATCACCGCGTCCCAGTCGGCCTTGCTCATCTTGCGGAACTGGCCATCACGCGTGATGCCGGCGTTGTTGACCAGCACACTGACCGGGCCGTGTTCGGCCTTGACCTTGTCAAAGGCGGCGACGGTGGAGTCCCAGTCGCCGACATTGCCGACCGAGGTATGGAAGGTGTAGCCCAGCGCTTTTTGCTCGTCTATCCATTTGGTGAAGTCGCGCGTCGGGCCGCAGCCGGCGACCACAGTGAAACCGTCCTTGTGCAGGCGCTGGCAGATGGCCGTTCCAATGCCACCCAT
This sequence comes from Asaia bogorensis, assembly GCA_943371375.1. Lineage (GTDB taxonomy): Bacteria > Pseudomonadota > Gammaproteobacteria > Burkholderiales > Burkholderiaceae_C > Polaromonas. Next base: position 198,149 of record CALRUM020000004.1, on the reverse strand, counting down.
GCCGCCGGTGACGTAAGCTACTCGTTTTGCCATGTCTTGCTCCTTGATTTATTGCTTCTGAAAACCGTTGAAAAGAAACCTGGATGAGCTTGCAGCGGTGACGGCTTGCTATCAAATAAATAGCTGTTCGCGCGCACCACGCAAGGGCCACCAGCTCTTTTTACCTCATATTTAGCGTTCCAGTGTGAGGGCAACCCCCATGCCGCCACCGATACACAGGCTGGCAATGCCTTTTTTCGCGTCGCGCCGCACCATCTCGTGGATCAGCGTGACCAGGATGCGGCAACCGGATGCACCAATCGGGTGACCGATGGCAATCGCGCCGCCGTTGACGTTGACCTTGCTGGTGTCCCAGCCCATCTCTTTGTTGACCGCGCAGGCCTGTGCGGCAAAGGCTTCGTTGATCTCGAGCAGGTCCAGGTCTTGTGCTTTCCAGCCGGCGCGCTGCAGCGCCTTGGTCGATGCGGGCACCGGGCCCATGCCCATGAAGGCCGGATCCAGCCCGCTGGTGGCGTAGCTGGCAATACGGGCCAGCGGCTTGAGGCCCAGGGCAGCGGCTTTTTTGGCAGTCATCACCATGACGGCGGCAGCGCCGTCGTTGATGCCCGAGGCATTGCCCGCAGTCACGCCACCAGCCTTGTCAAACGCCGGGCGCAGGCCGGCCAGGCCTTCGGCGCTGGTCTTGCGGTTGATGAATTCGTCCGCAGCAAACACCAGCGGGTCGCCTTTTTTCTGGGCAATGGAAAACGGGATGATCTCGTCCTTGAATTTGCCGGCGTCCTGCGCAGCCATGGCCTTGGTCTGGCTGGCCAGGGCCAGTGCGTCCTGCATCTCGCGTGTGACACCGTATTTTTTGGCGACGTTTTCAGCCGTGATGCCCATGTGGTACTGGTTGTAGACGTCCCACAGTCCGTCGACGATCATGGAGTCGATCATTTTCCAGTCGCCCATGCGCTGGCCGTCGCGTGAACCGTTGAGCACGTGCGGCGCGGCGCTCATGTTCTCCTGGCCGCCGGCAATCACGATTTCGCTGTCGCCGGTGGCCACCGCCTGGGCCGCCAGCATGACCGCCTTCAGGCCGGAGCCGCAAACGGCGTTGATCGTCAGGCCGGGAATGCCGTGCGGGAAACCGGCCTTCACCACCGTCTGCCGCGCCGGGTTCTGGCCCACGCCGGCTGCCAGCACCTGGCCCATGATGACTTCACCGATCAGGTCGGGCGACAGGCCGGAACGTTCGGCCACGGCCTTGATGACGGCGGCACCGAGCTCGGTGGCCGGGGTTTTGGCGAGGCTGCCGCCGAACTTGCCGACGGCGGTGCGGGCGGCTGAAACGATAACGATGTCTTCCATGATTTACTTTCTACAGTTGAATTTTTCGGATCTCAGGCTTTGGCCTTGACGTAACGGCCTGGTGCGGCTTCTATGGCTTTGTACCGGCGGCTGCCGTAGCTTTTGGGTGCAGCCACCTGTTTGCCGGCATGGCCGGCGAGCCAGTCGGACCAGTCGGTCCACCAGCTGCCGGGGTGTTCGGTCGCGCCCTTGAGCCAGTCGGCGTGTGTCGCCGGAAACTTGCCCTGCGGCAGCTTGTTGTTGGTCCAGTAGCTGCGTTTTTTCTTGGCCGGCGGGTTGATGACACCGGCGATGTGGCCGGAAGCGCCCATGACAAAACGTTTTTTGCCGGGCAAGACCTGCGTGCTCGCATAAGCACCGCCCACCGGCACGATGTGGTCTTCACGCGAGCCGTAGATGTAGGTCGGCATGTCGAGCTTGCCGAGATCGACCTTCTGGCCGCACACCGTGAGTTTGCCGGGTTTGGCCAGGTTGTTCTCGAAGTAGGTGTTGCGCAGATACCAGGCGTAAAACGGGCCCGGCAGGTTGGTCGAGTCGCTGTTCCAGTAGAGCAGGTCAAACGGCGGCGGGGTTTCGCCCTTCAGGTAGTTGCCGACCACGTAGTTCCAGACCAGGTCGTTGGGACGCAAAAAACTGAAGGTCGAGGCCAGGTCCTGCCCCTTGAGCAGACCGCCCTTACCCATCTGCATCTCGCGGTAGCTGACGGACTGCTCGTCGATGAAGATGTCCAGGATGCCGGTGTCGCTGAAGTCGAGCAGGGAGGTCAGAAAAGTGGCGCTGGTGACGGGTTTTTCGCCGCGCGCCGCCAGCACCGCCAGCGCCGTGGCCAGGATGGTGCCGCCTACACAAAAACCCAGCGCGTTGATGGTTTTGGCGCCCGTGATCTCTTGCGTGACTTCAATCGCCTTGATCGCGGCGTTTTCTATGTAGTCGTCCCAGGTTTTTTCGGCCATGGACTCGTCGGGGTTGCGCCAGCTCAGCACAAAAGTGCGGTGGCCCTGTGCCACGGCGTAACGAATCAGGGAGTTGTCGGGTTGCAGATCCAGAATGTAGAACTTGTTGATGCAGGGCGGCACCAGCAGGAAAGGCCTTTCGTACACCTTGGCCGTCAGCGGCTTGTATTCGACCAGCTGGAAAAATTCGTTCTCGAACACCACCGCGCCTTCGGTGGTGGCGACATTTTTGCCAACCTCAAACACGCTTTCGTCGGTCATGGACACATGGCCCTGCTTCATGTCGTGTAGCAGGTTGGTCAGGCCCTGGGCAATACTTTGACCCTGGGTGTCAATGGCTTTTTTCTGCGCCTCGGCATTGAGCGCCAGGAAGTTGCTGGGCGCGGACGCGGCCATCGCCTGCTCGACGGCGAAACGCACGCGGGCCCGGGTTTTCTCGTCGCCCTCCACCGCGTCGGCCAGCCCCATCAGGGTGCGGGCGTTGAGCAGGTAGGCGGAAGCGGCAAACTGCGCCACCGGGTTGCAGCGCCAGGCCTCGTCTGCAAAGCGGCGGTCAGACGGCACGGCGGCCCCGGCACCGGCTTGCAGGCCGCTGTTCCAGAGGGCGGAGATGTCCTGGAGGTAGGACTGCTGGATGGCCATCAGTTTGGCCGGATCCAGCTGCAGGGGCGGTGCGGCGGCCGGCAGCGCCGGCATACCGAGCTGGGGAAAGCCCGGCGCGGCGCCCAGCCCGGCACCCGCCATGGCGCCCATGACCTGCTGCAGGCCCTGTGCAAAGGTCTCTTGCATCTGTTGGGCGGCCTGGGCCAGGTTTGGGTCAGAATTCATGCTTGTCTCCCAGGGGTATCAGCGGGCTCTTGTGATTCGATCTGTACAGAGCTTTTATACCCGCAGCAGGACCACCCAAGTATCGGGGAAAACCTTTTCCGACTCATGACAGGGCGCAAAATTTATGTATTTGGTTGTCATTGCCTGGATGTATGTGGTGCTCATGATGAGCGTCGCCGAAGCCACCCACCCCACGGGCACGCTGCTGGGCGCCTTCATCACCCTGGTGCTTTATGGTGTGGGTCCGTTGGCATTGGTGGTTTACCTGATGCGCGCGCCCGCCAGGCGCAAGGCCATCAAGGCGCGTGAAGCGGCCGAAGCCACCACGGTGAACCCCGACGTCCATGGCATCGATTCATTCGCGCCAGATGCAGGCGGCCATGCGGCCAGTGGTCCCGAGGCCGTTGCCGTGGATACCCGCGTCCCGCCGGTGCGAAAAAAACCTTGAGGCATGGCCCAGCGTGCACCAGGGCGCACTGCTGTCATTGCCGTAAATGTGTGTGATGCCCAGCGCCTGCAGGCGCTGGCGCGCCAGGCCGGCCAGGTCCGCCAGGTATTTGCCCGAAGCCAGGGCCAGGAAACACCCTGCCGCCCGTGGATCGCCGTCGACGAAGGCAGACCTGACCTCAGCCCCCACTTCAAACGCAGACGGCCCGATACACGGGCCCAGCCACGCTATGGTATTGATAGCTGCTTGCGCCCGTCCGGTATGGGCCAGAGCCCAAAAACACTCATAAGTTTGTTCGAGAATGCCCCTGCCCTGCTGTCCCGCCAGCCCGCGCCAGCCGGCGTGGGCAGCGGCGACAGCCGCGCCGTCGCTGGTGCTGAGCAGTACCGGCAGGCAGTCGGCCACCATGATGGTGCAGGCCAGCCCGGTCTGCGCGGTGACGGCCGCATCGGCCGCCAGCCCCTGCGCGGTCTGGCTGTCAAGTACCCGCACGGCCGTGCCATGCACCTGCTGCAGGAACACCGGCTTCGCGCCCAGGGCCTGACCCAGCAGCGCGCGGTTGGCGGCGACACTGGACGGCTCATCCCCGACATGGTCGCCCAGATTCATGCTGTCCCAGGGTGCGGCAGACAGGCCGCCGCGCCGGGTCGTGCAGACCGCGCGCACACCGGGCGGCGCAGGCCAGTCGGGAATCAGCCAGTCGGGATTCACCAGCATCAGGGCTCGTTGTCGGGGCAGGATGAAGGTTGCGCTTTCTGGAAAGCGGGCAGCGCCATGCAAGCCTCGTAAGCAGCCATGGTGCGCGGCAAGCCGTCGAAATCCACGTTGAATCGTCTGGCGTTGAAAATCTGCGGCACCAGGCAGCAGTCAGCGAGGGTCGGTGTTTCACCGTAGCAATAAGCGGATGTCGGCAACTGCTTCAGCTGGCGCTCAAACGCCTCCAACCCTTCCCGGCACCAGTGGCGGTACCAGGTGTTTTTGGCGTCTTCTTGCACCTTGAGCTCGCGCACCAGGTACTTGAGCACACGCAGGTTGTTCAGCGGGTGGATCTCACAGGCGATCGACTGCGCCAGCGCACGCACCCTGGCACGGCCCAGCGCGTCGGCGGGCAGCAGTGCGGGCGCCGGGTGTTTTTCGTCCAGGTATTCGATGATGGCCATGGACTGCGAGAGTTTTTGGCCATCCACTTCCAGCACGGGCACCAGGGTGTCGGCCGACAACTCCGCATAAGGCGCTTTTTTGTGATCGCCTTTGGCAATGTGGACGGGGATGTACTCATAAGCCAGGCCTTTGAGCTCGAGTGCGATACGCACGCGAAACGAGGCGGAGGAGCGGAAGTAGTTGTGCAGTTTCATGCCTGAAAGCATAAACTGAAACGCTGTTTGCCGGCCCGAATCGCCTGCGCGACTGCGCAAGCCATCGTGCGCCACTACCATCCGGTGACAAGCCCTTTCCTGATTTCAGCGGAGACATCCATGAGCACCATCACCAGCCTCACCAACCACCAGGTCCGCCTGGCCAGCCGCCCTGTGGGCCTGCCGACCCGCGACAACTGGAGTTTCACCAGCGAACCGGTGGCCGAACCCGGCCCAGGCGGCGTTCTGGTCAAAACCCTGAGCCTCTCGCTCGATCCGGCCATGCGCGGCTGGATGAATGAAGGCAAAAGTTATATCCCGCCGGTGGAAATAGGCGCGGTCATGCGCGCCGGCGGTATCGGCAAGGTGATCGCTTCGAACAATGCGTCGTTTGCCGTGGGTGATTACGTCAACGCCGGTCTCGACGTGCAGGAATACTGCCTGATTCCCGAGGAACAGATCAAGCGCAGCGGCATGTTCAAGATTGACCCGCGTTTGGGCCTGACGACCTGGCTCAATGTGCTGGGCATGCCGGGCATGACGGCTTACTTCGGACTGATGGACGTGGGCCAGCCCAAGGCCGGCGAAACCGTGGTGGTGTCGGGTGCGGCCGGTGCCGTCGGCCAGACCGTGGGCCAGATCGCCAAACTCAAGGGTTGCCGCGTGGTTGGCATCGCCGGCGGCAAGGCCAAATGCGACTGGGTGGTCAAGGAGCTGGGCTTTGACGCCTGCATCGACTACAAGGCCGGCGACGTCAAGGCCGGGCTCAAGGAGCATTGCCCCAAGGGCGTGGACATTTATTTCGACAACGTCGGTGGCGACATCCTGGACGCCGTGCTGACACGCATCACGCGCGGCGCCCGCATCATCATCTGCGGCGCCATCAGCCAGTACAACAACACCACGCCGGTCAAGGGGCCGGCCAATTACCTGTCGCTGCTGGTCAATCGCGCGCGCATGGAAGGCATTGTGGTCTTTGACTACGCCGACCGTTACCCGCTGGCGATTGCCGAGATGGCCGGCTACCTCAAGGAAGGCAAGATGAAAAGCAAGGAAGACGTGGTGGTAGGCCTGGAGACCTTCCCGGAAACCCTGCTCAAGCTTTTCAACGGCGAAAACTTCGGCAAGCTGGTGCTGCAGGTCGCCAAGGAATAAAAGCCCGGACCGCGCAACATGGTGCGGGTCAAGCCCGTAATGACGGCATGGCGGTGTAGAGGTCCAGACTAGCAGGGGCCGCGGATCCGGCTTTGCCGGGCCGCAGGCGCAGCGGCCCCCTCGGGGGGCAGGGCGCTACGCGAAGCGAGCAACCGTGGGGGCTATGTCAGCCAGCGCGCCAGGCCCACTGTTGCCGCGCCGGCCACGGCGGCGGCCAGGTCGTTGCGCACCAGTTTCATCGCCAGCCCCACCGCCAGCAAGCCCAGCAGTTCCGGCAACTTGCCCGAAGTGGCGGCTGGCGTGACGATGCCCACCATCACCGAGATCGGTATCGCCTTGAGCGCCGCCTCGACGCGCGGCGTGATGGTCACATAACCCATCAGCAAAAAGCCGCTGATGCGGCAGGCGAAAGACGCCAGCGCCATGCCCGCCAGTGCCAGCCAAAAAGTCGATTCAACGGCCATGGCGCCACGCTCCCATCAAGCCGCCCGCGATGCCGGCACCGACGATGTACCAGGCGCCCGGCAGCAACCGGTGCAGGAGCAGCGCCACCAGGCCCGCAGCAGCCACCGGCCACAGGTCGGATTTGCCGCGCCACAGCACCATGCCTATGGCCGCTGCAAACGCCACCAGCATGAAGTCCAGGCCAAAAGCGGCCGGATTCGGCACATTGCCGGCCAGCAGGTGACCCAGCAGTGTCCCGCCTGTCCAGGGCACAAACATCGCCACGCCCGAGCCCAGCACGTAACCCGCATCACGGTAGCCGGCTTCATACTCGCGCATGGCCATGGCCCAGTTGCCGTCGCCGAGAAAAAACAGCGAGCCCCAGCTCTGGTGCCGCGGCAGGCCGGCCAGCCAGGGCTGGAGCGCCGCGCCATACAGCACGTAGCGCGCATTCATGACAAAAATGGTGACGATCACCGGCGTGATGGCGGCCGTCGCGGTCCAGCCCTGCAGCGCCGCCAGTTGCGCGCTGCCCGAATAGACGGCGGCGCTCATCAGCATGGCCTGCAGCCAGCCCATGCCGCGTTCGCTGGCGAGCACGCCGAAAACCATGGCGTAAAGCACGATGCCAGGCGCCATCACCTGGGCCGTGAAGAAGCCGCGGCGAATGCCGGCGGCGGTGAAACTAACGGCGTCCTTCGTCAATGCCCCACCACCAGGCGTATGGCCGGCAACACCTGCTCGGTCTCGGCCCGGCGCTCCAGCGCCATGCGCATGTTCATCTGCGCGACTTCGGTGTGTTCCATCGCCAGCGCCTGCGCGCGTGCGCCCTCGCCGGCCTTGAGCGCGGCGAACAACATGTGGTGCTGGCGGTGCGCGTAAAGCATCCAGTCGCGGTCCAGCGCCACCGAGCCCTGCATCGGCAGCATGGCCGAAGCCGGCGCAAACGGCAGCTTGTCATTGAGTGCCACCGCACGCTGCAAGGCGCGGTTGCCGCAGGCTTCGAGCACCAGCGCGTGGAAGCGGTCGTTGACCACGGCGTAGGCCGCATAACTTTCATAAGTCAGCGGATTGGCGGCCAGCGCCAGGTCACCCTCGTCCAGGCAGGCCTGCAGGTCGCCCTGCAGCTGGCGCGACACGCCGTGTTCGGCCACCAGCCGCGCTGCCATGCCTTCCAGATGGCCACGCACGGCAATCGCGTCGGCCACCTCGCGCGGCGTGAACTGGCGCACCAGAAACTTGCCGGTGTCGTTGGCTTCGACCAGGCCTTCCTGCTCCAGCGTCACCAGCGCAGCGCGTACCGGCGTGCGCGATGCACCCAGGCGTTCGGCCAGTTGCTGCTCGGCCAGGCGCTGGCCGGGTTCGAATTCACCGCGCAGAATCAGGTCGCGCAACTGGATCAACACGGTCTCTTGCAAGTTCATGATTCAAAATGTACACTGAATTTTAATTTTGGTATACCGTTTTACAGAGAGTCGGCCATGAATGCAGAACAAAACGAGTTGATCACCCGCATCGGCCCGGGCACCGCCTGCGGCGCCCTGCTGCGCAGCTACTGGCAGCCGGCCGCGCTGGTCGATGAATTTGATGCCGCCCTGGACCCGCGCATGGCGCAGCGCCCGGTCAAAGCCGTGCGCCTGCTGGGTCAGGACCTGGTGCTGTTCCGGGACAACAGCGGCAATTACGGTCTGCTGGACCGCGACTGCCCGCACCGCGGCGCCGACCTGTCTTTTGGCCGGGCCGAAGGCGACGGCCTGCGCTGCCCGTTTCACGGCTGGAAGTTTGATGTGAGCGGCCGCTGCCTGGACACACCCGCCGAGCCGGCAGGCAGCAAGCTGTGTGAACGCGTGAAGCAGCGCCACTACCCGGTGAAGGTGCAAAGCGGTGTGATCTTCGCGTGGCTGGGCCCGGAAGGTGCGACCCCACCACCTCTTCCGGCCTTTGACTGCTTTACCGCGCCGGCCAGCCACAGTTTCGCTTTCAAGGGCCTGTGGAACGCCAACTGGCTGCAGGCGTTTGAAGTCGGCATAGACCCGGCGCATCCGTCCTTTCTGCACCGCTTTCTGCAGGACGAAGCGCTGGCCGACATTGGCGACAACGCAGCCGGCAAACAGTTCCGCAGTGCCAGCGCCGGCGCGATCGATGGCGAGCAATGGCCGATGACGCGCATCATGCGCGAGTTTGCACAACCCGACATCAGCTTCGAGGCCAGGCCCTGGGGCATGCAACTGACGGCCTTGCGCGCCATGAATGACAAGCTGACCCATGTGCGGGTCACACAAGCCGTCTTTCCGGCGACCTTTGTGATTCCGTTGTCGGAAACCATGACCATCACCCAGATGCATGTGCCGGTGGACGACACCCACACCTACTGGTATTCGTTTTTCACCAGTTTTGCCGGTCCCCTGGACAAGGAGAGCATGCGTGCGCAGCGCCAGCAATTCATATCGCTGCCCGACTACATCCCGAACGCCGGGCGCCACAACAACTGGGGTTTTAATGCCGAGGAGCAGCGCACACAAACCTACCTGGGCATGGGCGAAGAAGACATCAATGTGCATGACCAGTGGGCAGTCGAAAGCATGGGCGCGATCCAGGACCGCACGCGCGAGCACCTGGGTACCAGCGACAAGGTCATCATGGCCAATCGCCGGGTCTTGCTCCAGGCGATTGCGACAGTGCAGGAAGGTGGTGTGGCGCCCGGCATAGCCGACGCTGCGCAGGCCCAGCACATGGTGGGCCCGGATACTGTCGATGGCATTGCACCCGCCGGCGAGTGGCCGCGCTGGTGGCAGGAACAGGCGCAGGCCAAACGTGCGGCTGCGCCCTGGGTAGCGGGCAAGGCATTGCCCGCCGAGACCGCATGAGCAGCTTCGCCGAACGCTGCGGCATCCACGGTGAAACACGCCGGCTTGCCCTGCAACAGACCGGACAGCTGATCGCCGCCAGCGGTGTCGAACTGGTGCGTTTTTCCTGGTGTGACCTGCACGGCACGCTGCGCGGCAAAACACTGGTGGCCAGCGCCGCCGCCAAAGCCATGCTGGACGGCATGGGCCTGGTCAGCACCCTGCTGCTCAAGGACACTTCAGACCGCACTGCTTTCAAGGTGTTCGAGGCTGGCGGCACGGCCGGGCTTCCCGGTTTCGAATTTGCCAGCAACCTGCTGCTGCTGGCCGATCCGGCCAGCTTCAAACAACTGCCGTGGGCAAGCGCCACCGGCTGGGTCCAGGGCCAGCCCTGGATGCAGGACGGCACGCCGGTGGAGCTCGACACGCGGCGTATTTTGCAGCGCGCGCTGGCGCGCCTGGCCGAGGCCGGCTACGGCATGAAGTGCGGGCTGGAAATCGAGTTTCACATTTACCGCATCACCGGCGACATGGCCCAGGACCAGCTGGACCCCGAACAAGCGGCCTGGCCCGGCCTGCCGCCCAAAGTGGCCATGATTCACCCCGGCTACAACCTGCTGTCCGAGCACTGGGCCGACATGGCGGAAGAGCCGCTGCGCATCGTGCAGCACACCGCGCAGGCGCTGGGCCTGCCGCTGCAGTCGCTGGAAATCGAGCTCGGCCCGAGTCAGGTCGAAGCGGTGTTCGACGCCACCGACGCGCTGACCGCAGCCGACAACATGGTGCTGTTTCGCAGCGCGGTCAAACAGGCGCTGCGCCGCGCCGGTTACCACGCCAGCTTCATGTGCCGCCCGCCGTTTCCGAACATCATGTCCAGCGGCTGGCATTTGCACCAGTCGCTGGTGGACCTGCAAACCGGCGCCAACCTGTTCCAGCGCGCGGCGCCCGCCGAGGGCACGCAGCCGACCGACGCGCAATACACCCTGTCCCCACTCGGTGAACAGTATCTGGCCGGGCTGCTCGCGCATGCGCGCGGCATGACGGTGTTCTGCACGCCGACGATCAACGGTTTTGGCCGCTTCCGGCCGAATGCGCTGGCGCCGCAGGCGGTGCTGTGGGGCCGCGACAACCGCGGCGCGATGTTGCGCGTGGTCGGGCAACCGGGCGATGCCGCGACACGCATCGAAAACCGCATTGGCGAACCGGCGGCCAATCCCTATCTCTACCTGGCCTCGCAGATTTACGCCGGACTCGACGGCATAACGCGCCAGCTCAAAGCGCCGGTCGCCACCGATGCGCCTTATGGCGAAACCGGTGTCCGGATTCCCACCAGCCTCGGCGAAGCACTGGAGGCACTGCAGGGCGACGCGCTGCTGGGCCAGGCCTTTGGCGAGCGCTTCATCGACTACTTCACACGCATCAAGCAGTCCGAAATCAGCCGCCATGAGCAGGCGGCCGACAAGGACGACTGGCAGCGGCGCGAATACTTCAGCCGCATTTGACACCGGGTGGACCCATGATTACTATAAATTTCATAGCTGCTGATGCCCGTCCGCTGTCGGTCAAAGGCAATATTGGTCAAAGCCTGATGGAAGCGGCGGTTGCTGGCGGCATCAACGGCATCGCCGCAGACTGCGGCGGCCTGCTGACCTGCGCCACCTGCCATGTGATGGTGCACCCGCCCTTTGCCGACCGCTTGCCGGCGCCCGATGGGGAGGAGCTGGCCATGCTGGCGTTTACTGCCACAGCCGCCACAGCCGCCAGCCGGCTGAGCTGCCAGATCCGCCTGAGCGCCGCGCTGGACGGTTTGACGGTAGAGTTGCCTGCCAGCCAGTATTGATGGCTGACCACCCAAGCAAGGACAAACCATGATTCTCGAACTCGCCGACATCCGCATCGCCCCCGGCCAGCAAGCCGCCTTCGACGAGGCCATCCAGCGCGGATTGACCACTGTGATTGCCGGCGCCCAGGGTTTTCAGGGCTTCAAGGTCAACAAGGGCATGGAGAACCCCGAGCGTTACATCCTGCAGATTTTCTGGGAGACACTGGAAGACCACACAGTGGGCTTTCGCGAATCCCCGGCTTTCGCCGAGTGGCGCGCCATCGTCGGGCCGTTTTTTGCGGCGCCACCGGTGGTGGAGCATTTCACCCTGCTGGCAAAATCCGTCTGAGGGCCGCGCGGCAAGCCGGCACGCTCAGGCCAGGTCCTCGTGGCCGGCAATCAGCTTGCCAAGCAGGCCGGCAAGCTGGTCGCGCTCGGATTTGCTCAGCGGCCCCAGCAGGCGTGACTGCACTTTGCCGACCGCACGTTTCATCTGCAGCGCCACTTCTTCGCCCGCCGGCGTAACCCACAGCAGCTTGCGGCGTTTGTCGGCCGGGTCCGCCTCACGCCGCACCCAGCCCTTGGACTCCAGCCGGCCTATCACCGAACCCGAGGTGGCGGCATCAAAAGCCACCCGCCCGGACAGCGTGATCTGGTCTTCGCCCGGGTCGTCCATCAGGGCATTGAGGATGGCAAATTGCACCGGCGTGACGTCAAACGCAGCCGTCTCTTCCATGAAGATCGCCACCGAGAGCTGGTGCGCACGGCGGATCTGATGCCCGGGCGCTTCGCTGAAATTGAAACTTTTAGCCATGGGCGGAGTTTAAGGGAGGCCTGAGGGTATCTACCATGGTCGTAGATAATAAGCATACTTATTATTCATCAACCACCCCCGTTTTCCTGCTGCCTGACCTGGACCACCGTGAACTCCCCCCTCCCCATTCTCATCGCCGGCGGCGGCATTGGCGGCCTGGCCACCGCCCTGGTGCTGGCGCGCGACGGCCACGCCGTGACCGTGCTCGAGCAGGCGGCCAGCTTCGGCGAAATCGGCGCAGGCATACAACTCGGTCCGAATATTTTCCGGATGTTTGCCTGGCTGGGACTGACCGACGTGGTCAGCAAGGTCTCCTTCTTTCCGCCTGGCCTGGCCATGAACGACGTGTGCACTGGCGAAAAGGTGGTGCGCGTGCCGCTGGGCGATCTGGCGCGCGCCACTTACGGTTTTCCCTATGGCGTGATTTACCGGGCCGACCTGCACCAGGTGTTTCTCGACGCCTGCCTGGCACTGCCCAACATCAGCCTGCGCACCGAGGCAAAACTCGAGTCCTTCGAGCAGACCGCAGACAGCGTGCGTGTCCGCCTCACCAGCGGCGAAACCCTGGCGGGCGCAGCGCTGATTGGTGCCGACGGGCTGTGGAGCAAGGTGCGCGAGGCTGTGGTCGGCGATGGCAAACCGCGTATATCGGGCCACATCGCCTACCGTGCGGTACTGCGGCGGGAAGACGTGCCGGCTCATTTGTGGAGCGACGACGTGTTGCTGTGGGGTGGCGAAAAAACCCATCTGGTGCATTACCCGCTGCGCCGCGGTGAGCTGTTCAATCTGGTGGCGGTGTTTCACAGCAACAAGTACGACGAAGGCTGGAACACCTTTGGCGACAGCGCCGAGCTGACCGAACGTTTCGCCCAGGCCTGTCCGCAGGTTCAGGAACTGCTGGGCAAGATAGACACCTGGAAAATGTGGGTGCTCTGTGACCGCGAGCCGGTGAAGAACTGGACCGACCGGCGCGTGACGCTGCTCGGTGATGCCGCCCACCCGATGCTGCAGTACCTGGCGCAGGGTGCCGGCCAGGCGATTGAGGATGCGGTGGTCTTGCGTGAGGCCCTGCGCTTTTGCCGCGGCGATATTCCGGCTGCGTTCCAGAAGTACCAGCAGGCCCGCTACCTGCGCACCGGCCGGGTCCAGCTGACCGCGCGTTTTTATGGCGACATCTACCACGCCTCCGGCGTGCAACGCGAACTGCGCAACCAGCTGTTTCAGGGCGGCCGGGAAAGCGCAGGTTTTGCCGGGCTGCAATGGATGTACGACGGAATCGAGCCCTCAAAACTGTTCCAATAGGGGTTTTTGGACCTCAGGAGAAACCATGAACCGCGTCACACGTGCTACTCTTTTAATAGCTGCCGCCGCAATCCCCATGCTGGCCACAGCCCAAAACACCAACAAGAAATCAGCGGCCAGGGAGGTGGCGCCGGTTGCCGCCAGCTGGCCCACCAAGCCGGTCAGGCTGCTGGTGGGTTTTCCCGGCGGATCCACGCCCGACATGGCGGCCCGCACCCTGGCCGAGCCGCTGTCGCGCATCCTGGGTCAGCCCGTCATTGTGGAGAACCGTCCGGGCGCTTCGGGCAACATCGCCGCCGATCTGGTGGCCAAATCCAGCGACGATCACACCCTGGGTGTGGTGATCAACGGCAACCTGACCTCGGCCAAGCTGCTGTATTCGAAACTGCCTTACGACCCGGCCAAAGACTTCACCCCGATCTCGCTGCTCACCACCGCACCCCTGGTGCTGGTCGCGCCGGTCAATCAGCCGTCTGGCAGCGCCTTTTTTCTGGCCGCACGCAATGGTGGCGACAAATGGAACTATGGCTCGGTCGGCAATGGCTCGGTCGGCCATCTCGGCATGGAGTTGCTCAAGTCCACGGCCGGCAACCTCGCTGCCGTGCATGTGCCCTACCAGGGCAACCCGCAGGTCGTGACCGCCATGCTGGGCGGCCAGATCCAGATGGCGCTGGTGCCGCCCGGCATCGCGCTGCCGCAGATCCGGGCCGGCAAGCTCAAGGCCATTGGCCTGACCAGCGGCCGCAGTGCGCTGGCCAGTGAAATCCCGTCGCTGGCCGATGCCGAGGTGCGCAACTTCAACCTGGAAGTCTGGACCGCACTGGTCGGTCCGGCCAGTCTGTCGAAAGCAGCGCAAGCCCGGCTTGCCAGGGAAGTCCCGGGCATCATCCGCGACAACGACACGCGCCAGAAGCTGTTCAACCAGGGCTGGCAGGCGGTCGGTACCGCACCCGAAGGCCTGATCAGCCGCATTCGCAATGAAACCGCCATCATGGGCGGCATCATCACGATGCGTGGGATCAAAATAGAGTAGTCCATGCCTCCACGTTCGCGCTGCTGTGCATAACACCCTCCTTACGCGCTCACCATGCCAGCTTTGAACACCGTTTCCGAACCGGCGCGCGAGCTGCCGGTTTACGGCGAATTCGACGTGGTGGTGATTGGCGGCGGGCCGGCCGGGCTGGCGGCCAGTGTCAGCGCGGCCAGACGCGGTGCCCGCACCTTGCTGGTGGAGCGTTACGGCTTTCTGGGCGGTATGGGCACGGCGGGCGGCGTCACCAACTTTGCCGGCTTGTACGGCCGCAAAAACGGCGAGATGCAGCAGCTGGTGCATGGTGTGGTGGACGATTTGCTGGCGCGTATCGATGCACTCGGTGGGCTGAACCAGCCGCAGGACGGCATGGCAGGGCGGATTCGCGTGCGCTCCTACGATGTGTCCGCCTACAAGTGTGCAGCCGACCAGTTGCTGCTGTCGGCCGGTGTGTTCATCCTGTTTCACGCCTGGGCGGCAGCCGTCGTGATGGACGGTCCGTCCATCGCAGCCCTGGTGGTGGAGACCAAGTCCGGGCGCCAGGCGATCCGGGCCCGCAGCTTCATCGACTGTTCGGGTGATGCCGATGTTGCGCATTTTGCCGGTGTGCCTTTTGAGCTCGGCGACGGCCACGGCAGCGCGCTGTTTCCCTCCACCATGTTTCGCGTCGGCCATGTGGATGCCGGACCCGCGCTGGCGGCGGTCGGCGATTTCAAGGCCATCAACGAGTTGATGGCGCAAAGCGAGGAAAAACACCCGGGGCGTTACCGGTTCCCGCGCAAGGGCGCGATTCTCCGGCCGCAGAAAAATCCCGCCGAATGGCGCGCCAACGTCACCCAGATCCGCAATGCAGCGGGCCAGGCCATGGACGCGACCGACGCACGCCAGCTCAGCGAAGGTGAACTCGAGGGGCGGCGCCAGATCACCGAGTACTTCCGCTTCCTGAAAAACGAGGTGCCCGGCTTTGCGCAATCGGCCATTGTGGACATCGCCGCCCAGGTCGGCATCCGCGAAACGCGGCGCATCAGCGGCGCCTACGCGCTCAGCGGAGAAGACATCCTGTCTTCGGCGCGTTTTGACGATGTGATTGGCATCAACGCCTGGCCCATGGAAATGCATGTGGACGGCAACATCAGCTGGGGCTTTCCGCAAGACGAGCAGCGCGCCTTCAACGACCTGCCCTGGCGCATGCTGCTGCCCCTGCAGGTCAGCAACCTGCTGGTGGCCGGGCGTTGCGCGTCGATGACGCATGAGGGCCAGTCGGCGGCGCGCGCCAGCGGCGGCTGTTTTGTCATGGGGCAGGCGGCAGGCACGGCGGCCGCCCTGCTGGCACCCGGCGCTGCCTTTGCCGGCATCGACACCCAGCGCCTGCAGCAGGCCCTGCTGCAGGACGGGGTTTACCTTGAGCACGAGCTGTGAACGGAGACGCACCATGGACATGAGCCCGCCCCCAGACAGCCGCCGCAAGGCTTTTTACGAGGCGCTGCGGGAACACCACATGACGCCCTTGTGGGAAGTGTTGCATGCGCTGGTGCCCCAGCAGCCTGCGAGCCCGTGCGTGCCCGCCTTCTGGGCTTACGACCAGCTGCGCCCTTACCTGATGCAGGCCGGCCAGCTGATCACAGCCGAAGAAGCGGTGCGCCGCGTGCTGATCCTGGAAAACCCGGCGCTTGCCGGGCAGTCGTGTATCACGCAATCGCTGTACGCCGGTTTGCAGCTGATATTGCCGGGGGAAATCGCGCCCAGCCATCGCCATACCCAGAGCGCGCTGCGTTTTGTGGTCGAAGGGCGCGGCGCCTACACCGCCGTCAATGGCGAGCGCAGCACCATGTCGCCGGGCGACTTCATCATCACCCCGAGCTGGACCTGGCACGACCACGGCCACGAAGGCACAGCGGCGGACGGCGAACCCGTGGTCTGGCTCGACGGCCTGGACATTCCGATGCTGCGCTTTTTTGACGCGGGTTTTGCCGAGAACGGCAGCGAACGCTCGCAGCCGGTGACACGTAGCGAAGGCACCAGTTACCAGCAACACGGCGCCAACATGCTGCCCATGCGCTACGACGCGCCCTTTGGCCAGACCTCGCCGATTTTCAGCTACCCTTACGGGCGCACACGCGAGGCGCTGCACATGCTGGAGCAACAGGCACCGATAGACGCCTGGGACGGGGTCAAGCTGCGTTACATCAACCCGGCCACGGGCGGCTCACCGATGCCCACCATGGCGACCTTCATGCAACGCCTGCCAGCCGGTTTTTCAGGCCAGGCCTGGCGCCAGACCGACGGTGCGGTGTACAGCGTGGTGGAGGGCCAGGGCTCGGTGACGGTCGAACATGCCGGGGAGACGCAGACTTTCGAGTTCGGCCCGCGCGACCATTTTGTGATTCCGTCGTGGCACACGGCGCGCCTGCATTCTGCGCAGGGCTGTGTGCTGTTCAGTTTTTCAGATCGCCCGGTGCATCAGGCACTGGGCATACACAGAGAAGAGAGGTTGTCATGAGTTTTGTTTTTAACCCGCCAGCGACCGTGTCGGTGCCCGTGCGAGGCACCGGCGACCGTTTCCCGGTACACCGTATTTATTGCGTGGGCCGCAACTACGAAGAACATGCCAAGGAAATGGGTTTTACCGGCCGCGAGCCGCCGTTTTTCTTTCTCAAACCGGCGGACGCCATTGTTGCAGTGGAGGCCGGCCAGACCGGTGTCATTCCCTACCCCAGCCTGACCAGCAACCTGCACCATGAGATAGAGCTGGTGGTGGCCATTGGCACCGGCGGCAAAAACATCAAGGCCGCTGATGCGCTCAAACACATTTACGGCTACGCCGTGGGACTGGACATGACGCGCCGCGACCTGCAGGGCGAGATGAAAAAGCAGGGCCGCCCCTGGTGCATAGGCAAGGGTTACGACCATTCGGCCCCGATAGGCCCTATCACCCCTGCGGCCCAGGCCGGTGACATCGCCAACGCAGAGTTGTATCTGCAGGTGGGCGGCAAAGACCGCCAGCGCAGCCATGTGTCCAAACTGATCTGGAACATCGCCGAGACCATTGAACACCTGTCGGCCGCCTGGGAGTTGCAGCCCGGTGACCTGATCTACACCGGCACCCCTGAAGGTGTGGCGGCGGTGGTGTCGGGCGACACCATGGTGGGCGAAGTCAAGGGCCTGGGCACACTGACCGTGAAAGTGGCCTGAGCGCTTTGCAAAGACACACACGCTCAGGGCAATCACGGGTAGCCAAACCGCTCTTCCTGCATTATTTTCTATCCACCTTACAGGAGACCCTTCATGATCCAGCGACGCACTCTTCTCAAAACCGGCGCAGCCGCAGCCCTGGGCGCACCTGCACTGTCGGGTCTGGCCCAGCAGGCTGTCAGCCTGAAATTTCACACCTTCATGTCGCCGGCATCGAATGTCTGGCTGGGCATGCACAAACCCTGGATGGACAAGGTCGAGAAGGAATCGGGCGGCCGCATCAAGTTCGAAGCCTATCCGGCCATGCAACTGGGCGGTACGCCGATGCAGCTGTATGACCAGGCCAAAGACGGTGTGGTTGACGTGGTGTGGACCCTGCCGGGCAACACGGCAGGCCGCTTCCCCCGCGTCGAGGCGTTTGAGCTGCCTTTCATGATGTCCAACGCCGAGGCCACCTCCAAGGCCTACTGGGAATACGTGCAAACCATGGCCCCGGACGAGTTCAAGGACACCCAGGTCCTTGCACTCCACGTGCACGGCCCCGGCGTGATCCACACCGTGGACAAACCCGTCAAGTCCATCAACGACATGCGCGGCCTGAAACTGCGCGCCCCCACCCGCCAGGTGACCAAGCTGATGGGCGTGCTGGGGGCCATACCGGTCGGCATGCCATTGCCTGCGATCACCGATGCCTTGAACAAAGGCGCCATCAATGGCTGCGTGATTCCCTGGGAAGTCGTGCCCTCGGTCAAGGTCAACGAACTGACCAAATTCCACGCAGAGTTCAACCCCGCTGGCGGCAGCCTGTACACCACCACGTTTGTGATGGCGATGAACAAGGCCAAATACAACTCGCTGGCGCCTGACCTGAAGAAGGTGCTGGACAACAACTCCGGCATGGCAACCTCTGCCTGGCTGGGCAAGACGCAGCAGGGCAATGACGCAATAGGACGCAAGAGCGCCAGCGACCGCGGCAACACGATCTATACGATCAGTGCGACCGAAGCGCAGGAATTCCGCCGCACCGCTCGTTACGTGGAATTCGATTGGGCCCAAGACATGAACAAGCGCGGCTTCGACGGCAAAAAGCTGCTCGACACCGCCCGCGGCCTGATAGAAAAACACAGCAAAAGCACCAAGGCCTGATCCCGGCGCTGTCCGGAAAAAAGGGGCTCCCGCAGGAGCCCCTTTTTTTCAATCTACACTTGTCCGCATGTACCGCAGCCCGATCAAACATTGCAAAAACTGCGGCAGCGCCGTGGCCTACCGCGTACCCGACGACGGGGATGTCAAGGAGCGTGCGGTCTGCCCGGCGTGCGGCACCATCCACTACGAAAACCCGCTGAACGTGGTCGGCACCGTGCCGTACTGGGGCGATCAGGTGTTGCTTTGCAAGCGCAACATAGAGCCGCGCTGGGGCAAATGGACCTTGCCGGCGGGCTTCATGGAACTCAACGAAACCACCTCACAGGGCGCAGCGCGCGAGACCGACGAAGAGGCCGGCGCGCAGTTTGAAATGCAGGAGCTCTTCAGTGTGCTCAATGTCGAACGGGTCGGCCAGGTGCACCTGTTTTACCGCGCCCGCCTGCTCAGCGACCAGTTCAAGCCCGGACATGAAACGATTGAGGCCAGACTTTTCAGCGAAGCCGACATCCCATGGGACGAGCTGGCCTTCAAAACGGTGAAGGAAACGCTGAACTGCTACTTTGCGGACCGCCGCAAGGGCAGCTACAGCGTCCATGTGATGGACATCACATGAGCTGATTGCCAGCGCGCCATCTGCGTCCAGTGCCACCCCCATCAACCGGCGGGCCCAGCCCGCCATCCTTGTGCGGCGTGTTTTGCGTCCGCCCTGCCCCACACCACTGACCCGGGATTCCATGTTCAAAGCCGCCTCCTTTTTCCGCATCGCCGACGACTTCACCCTTCCCCCGCTTGAAGCCCTGGAAGAGGCGCTGCAGGCCAGCCACTTCCTGCCCTGCGGCGCCACGCAGCCGGAGTCCAGCGGCTGGGTGCCGCCGCGCGGCAACAAAAGCACGGTGCTGGCTGAAAAAGTAGGCGGCCAGCTGATTCTGCGGCTCTGCACCGAACGCCGTCCCCTGCCCGCCTCGGCCATCAAGGACGCGGTTGAGCAGCGCATCGAGCAATACAAACAGGAAACCGGTCACGAACGGGTGGGCGCGAAGATCAAAAAGGAGTTCAAGGAAGAAGCCATTCTGAGCCTGCTGCCCCGCGCCTTCACCAAACGCTCCTCGACCACCCTGTGGATAGACCCGGTCAACAAGTTTCTGGTGGTGGATTCGGGCAGCCTCACAGGCGCCGACAAGGTGGTGAGCCAGCTGGTGGAGGTGCTCAGTGAAATACCCGGGGCCTCACCCGGGCTGATGGCCAGGCCGGTGCAGACCACGATGTCGGCCGCCACGGCCATGGCGCACTGGCTGTCCAGCCGGGACGCCCCCGTGGGCTTCACGATTGACCGCGACTGTGAACTCAAGATGCCCGATGACCAGAAGTCGACGGTGCGTTATTCACGGCATACGCTGGAGATCGCCGAAGTGGCTGAACATATCGCAGCCGGCAAGGTGCCCACGCAGCTGGCCATGACCTGGAATGACCGGGTGTCTTTTGTGCTGACCGATGCGGCGCAGGTCCGAAAGCTCAAGCTGCTCGATGTGGTGCTGGACGGCATGCAGGACAAGGGCAAGGAGGACGATGGTTTCGATGCCGATGCCGCGATCCTGACCGGCGAACTGGCAGCGCTGATTCCCGACTTGCTGGAAGCTTTGGGGGGCGAGCTCTCCGGCGAGGCATCTGCGTCCAGCACAGCTACCTCCAGGCCAGCGCCCGAGCTGGCTGCCGCCTGAATTCGCCGGACACAAAAAAGCCCGCATCAAGCGGGCTTTTTTGGCCAGTTTTTCACTGGCATATCTGGTCGGTGTGAAAGGATTCGAACCTTCGACCCCTTGCACCCCATGCAAGTGCGCTACCAGGCTGCGCCACACACCGTCGAAGGTCGAATTATAACGCCGCCGGGGGCAGCGCCTCAGTAAGTCGCGCTCAGCAGGTCGCGAATTTCAAACAATTCGCGGCGCAGCAATTGCAGGCGTTGCCGCGCCGCGCTGGCATCCGGCAGTTGCGCAATGTCGGGCGCGCTGTCTTCAAAGTCGACCGAATCCACCGAATCGCCAAAGTCCTCGAGACTGGAATCCCCGGCATCCATGACGTCAACGCCTTCCAGCATGACTTCGCCGTTGCGCCGCTTGTCGCGCTCGGTCTGGACGATCTCCTGGAGCTTGTTGCGGGCACCACTGATGGTGAAACCCTGGTCATACAGCAAATCGCGTATCCGGCGGATCATCAACACCTCATGGTGCTGGTAGTAACGCCGGTTGCCGCGCCTTTTCATCGGGCGCAGCTGCGTGAACTCTTGCTCCCAATAACGGAGCACGTGAGGTTTGACGCCACACAAATCGCTGACTTCACCGATGGTGAAGTAACGCTTGGCGGGAATGGGGGGGAGAGTTTTCTCCAATTAAATCAATACGCTATGAGGTGAAGCTACAAATCTACTCTAAGTAGAAACATAGTGCAAATAGTTACAAACAAGAAGGATGGATGTGTTGTTTAGGTCACAAGTAGCTTCAAAAAGCCGCTTGCGGATATCTGTGCTTCATGGCGGTTCGAGGCGGAAAAACCGGCGCCAGCCGCCAGCTCAGGGCCTGTTGCGCAAGGGCTGGAAGGGGCCGGAGGGGCGCATCGAGCCCGGCGCCTGGGACAACAATGGGCGTATCAGGCCGCCGGTGGGCCCTGTATCTGCTCTTTGAGCTTGTGGCTGGCGTGGAAAGTCACCACACGGCGCGCCTGGATGGGGATGGATTCCCCGGTGCGCGGGTTGCGCCCGGGGCGCGGCGCCTTGGTGCGGATCTGGAAATTGCCGAAGCCGGAAATCTTGACGTCATTGCCTTCGACCAGGCTGTCCGAGATCAGATCGAAAAATGCATCGATCATGTCCTTGGATTCGCGTTTGTTCAGGCCGATCTGCTCGAACAGCAACTCGGCCAGATGGGCTTTGGTCAGTGCCGGGCTCTCCAGACTTTCGACAGAAAATTCCACGGCATGTTCCTCGCTGATGGCTGTTGTTATGTGTGACCGGATCTCAGGCACGCAAACGCGCCTGGACGGTGCTGCCGAGGTTCTCCAGCACGGCCTTGATGGCCGCCTCGATTTGCTCGTCGGTCAGTGTAGCGTCGTCGCTGCCAAGTACCAAGCGCACGGCCAGGCTTTTTTCGCCCAGCTGCAGGGAGGCATTGGCCTGCTGCGGCCGGTAGATGTCAAACAGCGTGGCCGACTTCAGCAGGCCGCGTGTGTCCGCGCCATGGATGGCTGCCATCAGTGCCGCATGGGTGAGCGCTTCGTCGACGATGACGGCGATGTCGCGTTCAACCGGCTGCAGTTTGCTGACCGGCTTGAAGCTGGCAACCCGGCGCTCCATCAGGGCGTCCAGTGCCAGCTCAAAAAGAAGCGGCGCCTGTGCCAGCTCGTAGCCCTGGCGCCACTGCGGATGCAACTCACCGACAAACCCTAGCTGCACACCTTCCAGGCTGACACTGGCGCAGCGGCCCGGATGCATGGCCGGATGTATGGCCGGTGTGAACACCGGCTGCAGCGGTGCCAGCAGCGCCTGCACGTCGCCCTTGATATCGAAAAAATCACCACCCTTGTCGGATGCGCCCCATTGCAAGGCGTGGCGCGGCCCGTAAGCCAGACCGGCCACCCGCATGGGCTGGTTAAACCCGGCGACGCTGGTGTCGGTGTTCTGGCTGCTTGCATCGCGCAAAAAGACGCGCCCCACTTCAAACACATTGACGCGGCCCGCCTTGCGGTCCAGGTTGAACTTGAGCACCTGCAACAGCGAACCCAGCAGCGACGAGCGCATGACACTCATCTGGCTGGCAATCGGGTTCAGCAGCTTGATCGGGTCCGGGTTGCCCGCGAGCTCGTGCTCCCAGCGTTCCTCGACGAAGCTGAAGTTGATGGTTTCCTGATAACCCAGCGCCGCCAGCGCGCGGCGCACGGCAAAGGCACTGCGCCTGGCCTCGGGCCGCAGACGCGCGGTGATGGGGGCCAGCGGCGGCGTGGCCGGCAGTTGCTGGTAACCGACCAGACGCACCACTTCTTCGATCAAATCCTCTTCGATCTGCAGGTCAAAGCGGTAGCTGGGCGGCGTCACCGTCAAGGTGCCCTCGCCTTGCGTGACCGGCAAGCCGAGGCGCTGCAAGGCGTCCAGACACTGCGCCTGGCTCAGCGGCATGCCTATCACCCTGGCCGCGCGCGCCACACGCAATGTGACAGGAACAGATGCAGGCATGTTGACCTGCTGGTCATCCATGGGCCCGCACACAGTGTCGGCAGTGCCGCAAATCTCGATGATCAGCGCTGTGATGCGTTCAATATGTTCCACCGTGAGGCCGGGGTCCACGCCACGCTCAAAGCGGTGACCGGCATCGGTGGAAAAGTTGTAGCGGCGCGAGCGGCCGGCAATCGCTTTGGGCCACCAGAAAGCCGCTTCCACATAAATGTTTTGTGTGTCGTCAGACACGGCGGTGGCATCGCCGCCCATGATGCCGGCCAGCGATTCGACCTGGCGCTCGTCGGCGATCACGCCCACTTTTTCATCGACCGTGACGCTGTTGCCGTTGAGCAGCTTGAGTGTCTCCCCGGGCTTGCCCCAGCGCACATCCAGACCGCCGTGAATTTTGTCGAGGTCAAAAATATGCGAGGGCCGGCCCAGCTCGAACATCACGTAGTTCGAGATGTCCACCAGCGCCGTCACGCTGCGCTGGCCGCAACGTGCGAGCCGGTCCACCATCCATGACGGTGTGGCGGCTTTGGTGTTGACGTTGCGAACAATGCGGCCGGAGAAACGGCCACACAGATCAGGCGCGCTGATGTTGACCGGCAGCTTGTCAGCGCCCGATACGGCAACCGGCGGAAAGGCCGGCGCTTTTAATGGCGCACCCGTCAGGGCGGCCACTTCGCGGGCGACGCCGTAGACACTCAGGCAGTGCGCAAGGTTGGGTGTGAGTTTGAGAGTGAACAGCGTATCGTCGAGCTGCAAATGTTCGCGGATATCCTGGCCGACGGCGGCGCCGGAAGACAACTCGAGCAGACCGCCATGGTCGTCCGAAAGCTTGAGCTCGCGCGCCGAACACAGCATGCCCTGGCTTTCCACACCGCGCAGCTTGCCGACCTTGA
This sequence comes from Asaia bogorensis, assembly GCA_943371375.1. Lineage (GTDB taxonomy): Bacteria > Pseudomonadota > Gammaproteobacteria > Burkholderiales > Burkholderiaceae_C > Polaromonas. The sequence goes on along the minus strand of CALRUM020000004.1, from coordinate 174,355 downwards.
TCAAAAAAGGTTTGCCGTCGTCGCCGGGTGGCAACTCGGCCCCCACCAGCGCACACGGCACCTTGATGCCGACGCGCGCATTCGGCGCGCCGCAGACGATGTTGAGCAGGGTGGCCTGCCCCACATCGACCTGGCACACGCGCAGGCGGTCGGCGTCCGGGTGCTGCACAGCCTCCCGGATCTCGCCGACCACAATCTTGCTGAAGGGAGGAGCGACCGGCTTCAGGTCTTCGACCTCCAGACCAGCCATGGTCAGGGTGTCGGCCAGCTGCTGCGTGGTCAAGGGCGGGTTGCAGAATTCGCGCAGCCAGGATTCAGGGAATTGCATTTTTTATGGGGTTCTGTGAATTACTGGAATTGCGAGAGGAAACGCAGGTCGCCGTCAAAAAACAGCCGCAAATCGTTGACGCCGTAACGCAGCATGGTCAGCCGGTCCGGCCCCATGCCGAAGGCAAAGCCGATGTAGTGCTCGGGGTCCAGCCCCATGTTGCGCACAACGTTCGGGTGCACCTGGCCGGAGCCCGCGACCTCCAGCCAGCGCCCTGCCAGCGGCCCGGTCTGGAACTGGATGTCGATCTCGGCGCTCGGCTCGGTAAACGGGAAAAAACTGGGGCGAAAGCGCAGCACCAGGTCGTCGCTTTCAAAAAAGGTCCGGCAGAAGTCGGTGAACACCACCTTCAGGTCCTTGAAGCTGACGTTCTGGCCTATCCACAAACCTTCACACTGGTGAAACATCGGCGAATGTGTGGCATCGCTGTCGACACGGTAGGTGCGGCCTGGCGCGATCACGCGGATTTCGGGCATCAGGCCACCGGCATCAATCAGCGCCCGGTGTTGCTTGACATGCTGCACCGCGTAGCGGATCTGCATCGGGCTGGTGTGGGTACGCAGCAGATTCGGCGCGGTCTCGGTGCCGCCCTCGACATAAAAGGTGTCGTGCATGGAGCGCGCCGGGTGGTCTTCCGGCGTGTTGAGTGCGGTGAAGTTGAACCAGTCGGTTTCGATCTCCGGGCCTTCGGCCACATCAAACCCCATGGAGCCGAAGATGGCCTCGATACGCTCCAGGGTCAGCGACACCGGATGCAGGCCGCCCTGGGCGCGCTCGCGCCCCGGCAGCGTGACGTCCAGCGCCTCGGCCTTGAGCTGCAGTTGCAGCTCGGCGTCGGCCATCGCCTGGCGGCGCGCCGTCAGCGCGGCCTCCACGCCCTGCTTGGCAAGGTTGATGGCGGCGCCGCGGGATTTTTTTTCTTCCACCGGCAGGGCCGCCAGGCCCTTCATCAACTCCGTGATGCGGCCGGACTTGCCCAGAAACTGCGCCTTGGCATTTTCCAGATCGGCCGGCGTGAGGGCCTGCGCAAAGCTGCTTGTTGCCGAATCCACCAGAGCATCGAGTTCATTCATCATTTTCTTGTCATTCGCCAGTCAGTCCCTGTCACACCGGTAGGGCGCCCGGACAAAGAAAAAGGGCCAGAGCCTTTTCAAGCTCCAGCCCCCGTCTTTTGTGCGCAGCCAGCTATCTATTCAATAGCTGACCAGGCCTCAAAAATCAAGCAGCAAGCTTGGCCTTGACCTGGTCCACAATCGCGCCAAAAGCAGCGCTGTCGTGAATTGCCATATCGGACAGAACCTTGCGGTCGATCTCGATGCCGGCTTTTTTCAGGCCATTGGCAAACTGGCTGTAAGTGATGCCGAATGAACGGCTGGCGGCATTGATACGCGCAATCCACAAGCGGCGGAACACACGTTTTTTGGTACGGCGGTCACGGTAGGCATATTGCCCGGCCTTCATCACCGCTTCTTTGGCGATGCGGAAGACATTGCCGCGGCGGCCGCGGAAACCTTTTGCAAGGGCTAAAACTTTTTTGTGGCGGGCGCGAGCCGTTACACCACGTTTGACGCGAGGCATGTGAGTACTCCTTGTTCGTCGTTGATTAAATGCCCATGCCGGGCAGCATTTGTGCCATGTGACCCATATTGGTCTCATGGACAGCAACTGCACCCCGCAGATGGCGTTTGTTTTTGGTGGTCTTCTTGGTCAGGATGTGACGTTTGAAGGCTTGGCCGCGCTTGACGGTACCACCCGGACGAACGCGAAAACGTTTCTTCGCGCTGCTTTTGGTCTTCATTTTGGGCATTGAATGCTCCTTTTCATTTGTGCTCGTGAGGCGCTGCGAACCTGACGCAGACTTGATGGCCCCGAGCCACTTGTAGTGGCAACTTTCACATCACCACATTCGGAAGGCAGAATGAACCGCCTTCACGGGACATGCTTTCGCATCCCCCTGAAGAACCTGCCGGTAACCACACCTGCAGGCTCCAATCCTTATCGCGACAGCGCCTTCAGGCGCTGGTCGGTGCCACTGGCGCCGCTTCAGCCGGTGCCGGTGCTGCGGGCTTGGCAGCCACCTTCTTCTTGCCCGGCGCGATCATCATGACCATCTGCCGGCCTTCGAGCTTGGGAAACTGCTCCACCACAATCAAATCTGCCAACTCATCGCGGATACGCGCCAGCAGGGCCAAGCCCAGTTCCTGGTGCGTGATCTCGCGACCGCGAAAGCGCAGGGTAATCTTGCACTTGTCGCCCTCTTCCAAAAAGCGCTTGATGTTGCGCAATTTGATGTTGTAGTCACCATCGTCGGTGCCGGGCCGGAACTTGATTTCCTTGACCTCGATCACTTTTTGCTTAGATTTCGCGTCCGCGGCCTTCTTCTGCTCGGCGTACTTGAATTTGCCGTAGTCCATCAATCTGCACACCGGCGGTACCGCCGTGGGGGAGATCTCAACCAGATCCACGTCATATTCACCGGCAAGCCGCAGTGCTTCCATCGTGCTGACAACACCGAGAGGTTCGTTGTCCGGCCCGGTCAGACGTACTTCGGGGGCCATGATTTCACGGTTCAAGCGGTGCTTGCGTTCTTCGCGGTGACGGCGGTCACGAAATTCAGTAGCGATGGTTCAAATCCTTTAACAACTGCTATAAAAGCTATAGCTGCTTGCGCCCGTCCCACAAGGACGAATGGCCAAATTGACTCATGGAAAAGTCAACAATCAGGCTTTTTGGGTAATGTCAGAAGCAATCGTTTGGGCAAAGGCTTCGAGCGACATGACGCCAAGGTCTTTGTTACCCCGGGCGCGCACGGCAACCGCTCCGGCTTCTTTCTCCTTGTCGCCCACGACCAGGATGTAAGGAAGCTTTTGCATTGAGTGCTCCCGTATTTTATACGTAATTTTCTCGTTGCGCAGGTCCAGGTTGACCCTAAGCCCTTGATTTTGAAGCGTTTTAGCTATTTCGCGACAGTATTCGGCCTGCGCATCGGTGATATTGAGCACCGAAACCTGCACCGGCGCCAGCCAGGTGGGCAGCGCGCCAGCATGTTCCTCGATCAAAATCCCGATAAAACGCTCCAGGCTGCCAACAATCGCCCGGTGCAGCATCACGGGCCGATGCCGGGCACCGTCTTCGCCCACATATTCAGCGTCCAGCCGCTCCGGCATCGAAAAATCGACCTGCATGGTGCCGCATTGCCACTGGCGGCCGATGGCGTCTTTCAGCGTGTATTCAATTTTGGGGCCGTAAAACGCGCCGTCGCCCGGTGAAATCTCGAACTCGCAGCCCGAAGCCCGCAGGCTTTCCATCAGTGCATGCTCCGCCTTGTCCCAGCTTTCGTCGGAGCCAATACGCGCCTCGGGCCGCGTCGCGACCTTGTAAATGATGTTCTTGAAGCCGAAGTCGGTGTAGACCTTCTGCAGCAGGGTGGTGTAGTCGACACATTCCTTGAGGATTTGTTCTTCGGTACAGAAGATGTGGCCGTCGTCCTGCGTGAAGCCGCGCACGCGCATGATGCCGTGCAGGCCACCAGAAGGCTCGTTGCGATGGCACTGGCCGAACTCGCCGTAACGCAGCGGCAAATCGCGGTAACTCTTGATGCCCTGCTTGAAGATCAGGATGTGGCCCGGGCAGTTCATCGGTTTGAGCGCGTACTCGCGCTTTTCCGATTCCGTCGTGAACATGTTCTCGCGGTACTTGTCCCAATGCCCGGTTTTTTCCCAGAGCGTCTTGTCGATCACCTGCGGCCCCTTGACCTCCTGGTAGCCGTTGTCCTGGTAAACCTTGCGCATGTACTGCTCGACGCCCTGCCACACCGTCCAGCCTTTGGGGTGCCAGAACACCAGTCCCGGCGCGTGTTCATCAATGTGAAACAGGTCCAGTTCGCGGCCCAGCTTGCGGTGGTCGCGTTTTTCGGCTTCCTCCAGCATGGTCAGGTACTGCTGCAGCTCGTCTTTCGTCGCCCAGGCCGTGCCGTACACACGCTGCAGCATTTCATTGTTGTGGTCACCGCGCCAGTAGGCGCCGGCCAGTTTCATGAGCTTGAAAAATTTGAGCTTGCCGGTACTCGGTACGTGGGGTCCGCGGCACAGGTCTTCAAACTGGCCTTCGCGGTACAGCGACACGTCTTCATTGGCCGGGATGCTGGCGATGATCTCGGCCTTGTAATGTTCGCCGATGGCCTTGAAGTGAGCGACGGCTTCGTCACGCGGCAACACGCGGCGGGTCACCGCTTCGTCTTTGGCAGCAAGCTCTGTCATCTTTTTCTCTATGGCCGTCAGGTCTTCCGGCGTGAACGGGCGCTTGTAGGAAAAATCGTAGAAAAAGCCGTTCTCGATCACCGGGCCAATCGTGACCTGCGCGTCCGGAAACAGCTCTTTGACCGCATAAGCCAGCAAGTGAGCCGTCGAGTGGCGAATCATGTCCAGGCCTTCAGCATCCTTGGCCGTGATGATGGCCAGCGGGCTGTCGCTGCTGATGAGGTAGCTGGTGTCCACCACCTTGCCGCCCACCTTGCCGCCCAGCGCCGCTTTGGCCAGGCCAGCGCCAATCGACGCAGCCACCTCGGCCACCGTGACGGGCTGGGGAAATTCACGAATCGAGGCGTCTGGCAGGGTAATTTTGATCATGGTAGGCAGGCTCTGAAAATGGAAAAGCGCGGTGACTGCCGCGCTTTGACTGGGATGAAAGGAGGGGTGGCTATTGATTCAGTAGCTATCAGTCACCTGGGCATGCGGCTGGCGCCCCGGCGAATCCTCACTGCGGACGCGGTCGTAGTTCGCGGTGTCATAACCCGAGCTGTCCTTCCTGTTTCCGGTTTGTTCAATCGCATGGCACTATTTTAAGTCAGCTTCCGGTCAAGCCGCACCGGGCGTGCCGGGCAGCAGAAAACCCAGGCCCAGGCAACGCGGGCACTCGGTGATCACCGTCTGCTTTTCGACCTCAAAGTGTTCATTGATGTTTTCGCTGTCAATGCGCAGCTCGCCCGTGCCATTGCAGTCGGGGCAAGGTGTGCGTTTGAACCCCATGGTGGCCTCTGACATGACGTGCTCCCGGCAGCGTGGATTTTCAATCCACTGCACTCTACGCGAAAAATGCCGAATGCCCAACAAAAAAGCCCGGCGAAGCGTTTCGCTTCGGCCGGGCTGCAGGCCGCCCGGGAGGGTGGCCTTTTCAGTGGGCGCCGTTCAGTGGAACTGCTCTTCTTCGGTCGAGCCGGTCAGCGCGGTCACGCTGGACTTGCCGCCCTGGATCACGGTGGTGACTTCGTCGAAGTAGCCGGTGCCCACTTCCTGCTGGTGCGACACGAAGGTGTAGCCACGGTCACGCGCTGCAAACTCGGGCTCCTGCACCTTCTCGATGTATGCCGTCATGCCGCGTTTGACATAGTCCTGGGCCAGATCAAACATGTTGTACCACATGGAGTGGATACCGGCGAGCGTGATGAACTGGTACTTGTAACCCATGGCGCCCAGCTCTTTCTGGAATTTCGCAATGGTTGCATCGTCGAGGTTTTTCTTCCAGTTGAACGATGGCGAGCAGTTGTAGGCCAGCATCTTGCCGGGGTGCACCTTGTGCACGGCGTCGGCAAACTTCTTGGCAAAGGCCAAATCCGGCGTGCCGGTCTCGCACCACACCAGGTCGGCGTAATGCGCGTAGGCAATCGCACGGCTGATGGCCTGGTCTATGCCTTTTCTGGTTTTGTAGAAACCTTCGGAAGTGCGCTCGCCGGTGATGAAGGGCTTGTCGTTTTCGTCGTAGTCGCTGGTCAGCAGGTCGGCAGCTTCCGCATCGGTGCGGGCAATCACCAGCGTGGGCACGCCGCAGACGTCGGCCGCCATGCGGGCAGCGATCAGCTTCTGGTTGGCTTCCACCGTTGGCACCAGCACCTTGCCGCCCATGTGGCCGCATTTCTTGACCGAAGCCAGCTGGTCTTCCCAGTGCACACCGGCCGCGCCGGACTTGATCATGGCTTTCATCAGTTCGAAGGCATTGAGCACGCCGCCAAAACCGGCTTCGGCATCGGCCACGATGGGTGCGAAGTTGTCGATGTAGCCCTTGTCGCCGGCGTCAATGCCTTTGGAGTGCTGGATTTCGTCGGCACGGCGGAAGGTGTTGTTGATGCGCTCCACCACCTGCGGCACGGAGTCCACCGGGTACAGCGACTGGTCCGGGTACATCGACGAATAGCTGTTGTTGTCGGCAGCGACTTGCCAGCCCGACAGGTAAATCGCCTTCACACCGGCTTTCACCTGCTGCATGGCCTGGCCGCCGGTCAGCGCACCCAGGCAGTTGACGTAGGGCTCGTTGTTGACCAGATCCCAGAGCTTTTCAGCACCGCGGCGGGCCAGCGTGTATTCGATCGGGAAGGAACCGCGCAGGCGGATCACGTCGGCCGCGCTGTAGCCGCGCTTGATGCCTTTCCAGCGCGGGTTCGTCGCCCAGTCTTTTTCGAGGGCGGCAATTTGCTGTTCGCGGCTCAGTTGTTCGGTCAGGGTCTGTGGCATGAGGTCACTCCGGAGGTTGAAAATGAGGGGACAAACGGTGTTGCACTATTTGTGCCCTGCCCGTTTGCGCTGGGTTCAACTTTAAGTCTTCTAGAAGACTTTTGGAAGCTCTTATGTCTTATATAAGACAAAATTTATTTCCAGTAAAATCAACGACTTTTCATCTGTTTTCTATATTATGAAATTTAATTTCTTGTATTGAGAAATTTTTCCGCATCGCACCATTTTTCTATTTTGTAATGCGAAATACATTTATTGGATTATGAAATTTCTCGCTCACCGGACGACAGGGTGACCGGCAACCGGGTCCAGCGGCCGTATCTCACGCCAGTCGCCGCTGCGTATCACCGGGCAAGCCTGCGTGCGGGCAGGGTTGATTTCATAGAGCAGGCAAAACAAGCGCTGCGTTTCAAGTGCTTCAGGTGTTGCCCCGGCCTGGTGGAGTTGCACCTCGACCTCCCGCTTGCTGTATTCGCCCGTGGGCTGCGGCCAGACCTCCTCGATGCTGTCGAGCTGTTGTTCCAGCTCTGCGGAGATCGCATAAACCTCGCCCGTGACCCAGCCCGCGCCGCCCAGCAGCAGGCCCGGGTAAGACCCCAGGTCATACAGCACGCCCTGCACACCGGCCATGCCGACAAACACCGGGGCCGGTTGCAGCTGGTTGATGTCCCGCACATCGCCACGGCGCAGGGTGCCGTACACAAAGACATGGCGGCGGCTGGCGGGCAGCATCGGTTCAGGCATGAAAGTAAGGCATGATTTCGGGTCAATGCATCGAATTGTGGCCTACGCCTGCCTGGCGCTCAGCATGTCCCTGGTCGGCAGTTATGTCGCGCTGTCGAAACCGCTGGTTGCGGTGTTTCCGGTTTTTCTGCTGGCCTGGCTGCGCTTTGGCATAGGCGGTGCGGCGATGCTGCACTGGCTCAAAAAACCCGTTGACGAGGCGCCAATGACCGGACAAACCCGGCGGCTGGTTTTTCTGGAGTCCTTTCTCGGCAACTTCCTGTTTTCTGTCTGCATGTTGTTCGGCGTGAGTTTGAGCAGCGCCGTGGCGGCGGGCGTGATCATGGCGTCCATTCCGGCCACCGTGGCGCTGCTGAGCTGGCTCTTCCTCGGCGAGCGCATACGCCCCCGTGTGGCGCTCGCGATTGCCTGCGCGGTGCTCGGCATCATGCTGGTATCGCTCTCAAAAACAGAGCTGCTTGCGCATTCCCAGCAAGGGCTGGAGGCCGATTTGACATCGAAGCGGGCGTGGCTCGGTAATTTGCTGCTGGTGGGCGCCGTGTTCTGCGAGGCGGCTTATGCAGTGATCGGCAAAAAACTCACAGTCGCGCTCGGGCCCAAACGCATCACCGCGCTGATCAACCTCTGGGGTTTTGCCCTGGTCACGCCTTTTGGCCTGTGGATGGCCTGGGGTTTTGACTTTGGCGCGGTGGCGGCCGGCAGCTGGCTGCTGCTGCTGTTTTACGCACTGGCCGCCAGTGTCTGGACGGTCTGGTTGTGGATGACCGGGCTCAAGGGTGTGCCCGCGAGCCAGGCTGGCGTGTTCACCGTGATGCTGCCCATCAGTGCCGCGCTGGTCGGTGTGGTGGTGCTCGGTGAGTCCATAGGCACGCCGCAGCTGGCGGCTTTTGCGCTGGCACTCGCGGGCGTGGCCCTGGCCACCTTTCCGGAAAAAAACCGCGGCCACCCTGCCTGAGCGGCTTCAGGCGAACAGCTGCTTGTGCTGCTCGCGCAGCAGGTTTTTCTGCACCTTGCCCATGGTGTTGCGCGGCAGTTCTGCCACGACAAAACAACGCTTTGGAATCTTGAAGTTGGCCAGTTGCGACTTGAGCCCGGCAATGATCTGTTCGGCATCCAGCTTCGCGCCTGGCCTGGCAATCACGATGGCCACGCCCACCTCGCCGAAATCCGGATGCGGCACGCCCACCAGGGCGCTTTCGGCGACCCCTGGCATGTCATTGATGTAGCCCTCGATCTCGGCCGGATAAACGTTGTAGCCGCCGCTGATGATCAGGTCCTTGCTGCGCCCGACGATGGTGATGTAGCCGCGTTCGTCGATCTTGCCAACGTCGCCGGTCCTGAAGTAGCCATCGGGCGTGAACTCCTCTTTTGTCTTCTCGGGCATGCGCCAGTAGCCCTGGAACACGTTCGGCCCCTTGACCTGGATGGCGCCAATCTCGCCCACCGGCAGCGCATGACCTGCATCGTCCTGCACCCGCAGGCTGACACCGGGCAAGGCAAAGCCGACGGTGCCGCCACGGCGCTCACCATCGTAAGGATTCGAGGTCAGCATGGCGGTTTCGCTCATGCCATAACGCTCGAGAATGGTGTGGCCGGTGCGCTGCTGCCACTCGGTGAAGGTTTCAATCAGCAGCGGCGCGGAGCCGGCCACAAACAGACGCATGTGGCGGCAGGCGTCGCGGGTGAGCCCCGGCTCGGCCAGCAGGCGCACATACAGCGTGGGCACACCCATGAACACTGTGGCCTCGGGCAACTTCTGCACCACCAGCTTGGGATCAAACTTTGACAACCAGATCATCTTGCTGCCGTTGATCAGGGCCCCGTGGATCGCCACAAACAGGCCGTGTACATGAAAGATGGGCAAGGCATGGATAAGAACGTCCCCGGGTTTCCAGCCCCAGTAGTCCTTGAGCACCAGCGCATTGCTGAGCATGTTGCCGTGCGAGAGCATGGCGCCCTTGCTGCGGCCCGTGGTGCCACTGGTGTACAAAATGGCGGCCAGGTCGTCAGCGCCGGACTGTGCCACCACATGCCGGTCGCTGCAATGCGCAGCACGGTCCAGCAGCGAGCCGCTGCGGTCGTCGTCGAGCGTGAAGACATTTTGGGTGCCGGCCTTGAAAGCAATCTTGCTGACCCAGCCGAAATTCCTGCTGCTGCACACCACCACGGACGGCTCGGCGTTGCTTATGAAATATTCGATCTCGGCGCTCTGGTAGGCCGTGTTCAACGGCAAAAAAACATAACCGGCCCGCAGCGTGGCCAGGTACAACATCATGGCCTCCACCGATTTTTCCACCTGAACGGCAATCCGCGCACCCGTCGGCAAGTCCAGCGACTTCAGCAGGTTGGCCAGCATGGCGGTGGCGCGCTCCAGGTCGCGCCAGGAGTAGGCCAGTCCGTTGTCGGTTTCGACCGCCACCGCATCGAGATCTTTTGGGAAAGCGGCGCGCAGGGCGGCAAACAGGTTGTGGTTTTTCATGGCGTGGGCTGGGATCAAAAGCTCAGGGCTTGCGCAGCTGAAACTGCGGTGCGCGTTTTTCAACAAAGGCCGACACACCTTCACGGTGTTCGGAAGAGGCCGCGTAGCGGTAGCAATTTGCTATTAAATCAGGAGCGGTTTGCGCATGTCCAGAAAGGGCCAGGGCCCTCAAAGACTGCTTGTTCAGGCGTGCGGCGCCGGGCGCCAGGCTGGCCACACGTTGTGCCATGGCCCGGGTTTCAGCCGCCACTTCTGCGTCTGGCAACACGCGGTTGAGAAAGCCACGCTGCAGCAGCGTGGCCGCATCCAGCGTGGCGGCGGCCAGCAGCATCTCGCGCGCGGTCAACTCACCGGCAGCGCGCATCACCAATGCGGCTTCGCGTGGCGCCATGGGAAAGCCGAGCTTGGCAATCGGCGCGCCAAACCTGGCCGAGGTGCCGGCCAAACGCAGGTCGCAGCAACTGGCCATCTCCATGCCAGCCCCCATGCAGGCGCCCTCGATCTGCGCCAGCAGCGGCAGGTCGCAGTCCAGCATGGCCTGCAGCGCGCCCCAGACTTCGTTTTCATGAAAGTCGCGCAGGGCCGCCTCGTCAAAACGGAAGTCCGGGTATTCAGCGATGTCCCCACCCGCGCAGAAGTTGCCGGCTGCCCCGCTGACCAGCACACAAGCGATATCACTGCGCTGCTGCAGGTCGGCAAACACCTCGCGCAGGACACGCCACATGGCTCGCGACATGGCGTTGAGTTTGCCCGGGTGGGACAGGGTGACCCGTGCAATCGGGCCCTCAACGGCCAGCAGAACCTCTGCGGTCATGGGTGTCCTGCAGCGCTCAGTCGAGCTTCGCGCCGGAAGCCTTCACGACCTGGGCCCACTTCCTGACTTCCGCGTTGATGAAGCCGCCAAACTGCGGTCCGGCCAGGTTGGAGAACTCTGCGCCCTGCGCCGCCCAGACAGCCTTGGCCTCGTCGGTGCTGCAGGCCTTGCGTATCTCTTCGATGGCACGGCCCTGCGCATCGGCCGGCGTACCTTTGGGCGCCCAGACGCCATACCAGGTGGTGACGTTGTAGTCGGGCATGCCCACTTCTGCGGCGCAGGGAACATCGGGAAACGCCGGGCTGCGCTTGCTGCCCGACACCATCAGGGCCTTGACCCTGCCGCCCTTGATGTGGGCTGCGGAGGACCCCAGGCCGTCAAACATCATGTCGACCTGGCCGCCCACGAGGTCGCGCAGCGCGGGGCCGGCGCCGGTGTAGGGAATGTGGGTGATGAAGGTCTTGCTCTGCTGCTTGAACAGCTCGCCCGCCAGGTGGTGCGAGGTGCCGGTGCCGGCCGAGCCGTAGTTGAACTTGCCCGGGCTTTTGCGCACCAGCTCGAGAAAGGATTTGAAGTCGGGTGACGCGATGTTTTTGGGATTCACCACCACCACCTGCGGCACGCTGGCGACAAGAATCAGCGGGATCAGGTCTTTTTCAAGGTCGTAGTCCAGCTTGGGGTACATGCTGGGTGCAATCGTGTGGTGCACCGCGCCCATGAACAGCGTGTAGCCGTCGGGCTGGGCGCGCGCGGCAATGCCGGCCCCCAGGGTGCCACCCGCGCCACCGCGGTTGTCAATGACCAGTTGCTTGCCGGTCAGGCGCGAGAACTGGGCCGACATGGGGCGCGCAAAGGCATCGGTGCCACCACCGGCCGGAAACGGCACGATCATGGTCACCGGCTTGGCGGGCCAGCCGGACTGGGCGTAGCTGCCCATGGACAGCGCTGCCAGGCCGGCTGCGGCCGTGCGCAGCACGTCGCGCCGGGACGCACCAGTGTCAAAAGTCGATGTCATGTCTGTCTCCTGTCGTTGTTGAACTCGAAATGGTTAGTACGCTTACGAAATATACAAATCTTCGATGCCACCCGCTACCGGGATTTTCCCCTGCGCCAGCAAGGCCCGGTGCTTGTCCAGGCGCTTCAGGTCGTACAGGTAATTGACCATCAGGCCGCAGGATTGTTTCAGGCCTTTGGGCGAAGGATCGCCGAGCCAGTTGAGCCGCTCCACCCTGGCCCCGTTGCCCAGATGAAAACGCGCCACCGGGTCCAGCGGTTTGCCGTCTTCCAGCACACGGCCCAGGTAATGCGCCGCGCAGGCCAGCAACATGCGGCGCACCGGTGACCTGTCGTCCAGCAGTGATACGTTATCGGCGGCCGTGAGCAGATGCTGCGCCGTCGGCGGCTCAAAACCGAGGGCCAGCCCCAGCACGCTGCGCTCCTTGTCACCCAGCTGCGCCAGCATCAGCGCGGCGTTTTTTCCCAGCCACTGGCGAAAGCCGGGAATCGGCGACAAGGTGGCAAAGTGTTTGAGCCGGGGAAACTCGGCGTGCAGGGTCTCCACCACCCGCTTGATCAGCGAATCACCAAAACTCACACCGCGCAGGCCGGTCTGCGTGTTGCTGATGGAGTAAAAAATCGCCGTGGTCGCCTTTTTCAGATCGGCCGGTGCCGCCGACTCGTCGAGCAGCGGTGTGATGCTGGCCGCCATCTCGTCCATCAGCGCCACCTCGACAAAAATCAGCGGTTCATCGGGCATGCGCGGGTGGAAGAAGCCGTAACAACGCCGGTCGCTGTCGAGCCGGTTCTTCACGTCGGACCAGCTCTTGATGTCGTGCACCGCCTCATAGCGGATCAGCTTTTCAATCAGCGAGGCGGGCGAGTCCCAGCTGATGCGGCGCAGGTCCAGAAAGCCGACGTCAAACCAGGTCGAGAACATGTACTCCATCTCGACGTCGAGCGCCTGCAACCGCTTGTCGGCCTTCAGGTGCGGCAACATGTCGGCGCGCATATCCACCAGAAAACGGAAACCCTCGGGAAACGCACTGAAGCGCTGCAACAGCCTGCGGCGTGGTGACACCGTGGCGCGCCGGTAACGCACCTCGGCCACGGCTTCGTCGGGCGTGCCAACGGCCGCCGCAAACTGGGCCTGCGCGAGTTTGACTTTTTGCCCATCGGCGACAAATTGCTCGCTCATCAGCAGCCACATGTCGCGCCGCTCATGCAGGGAGGCGCGCGCATACCAGCCCGCGACGCCGCTGGCACGCCTGCCGCCCTCGACCTCGCTGACCTGCGGATCGACGATGGCTTTGAGCTCTTCGAGCGTGCGGCGCAAGACCCGCGGCGACAGGGCTTCTTCCTTTTGCCGCAGCGTGGCCTTGAGCCGCTCCCGGGTAGAGCGCTGCGGTTGCACGGCCTCGGTCAGCGCTGCGTTTGCTACTTTTTTGGTAGCTGATGGTGCAGGTCCGTTATCGGCTGTGGCCGTTTTTACTTCATCCTTTTTGCCGGACGAGAAACGCGACACGCTGCGCACCAGCCAGTCAGAGGTGTTCATGAGGCCACCCGCGTGCGCTGCTTGCGCGCGAGGTCCCGCAAGGCCTCGCGCTGGCGCGTGAGATGGGTGCGCATCGCCGCGTCGGCGCCTTCGCTGTCCCTGGCCTTGAGCGCGGCAAACACCGCCATGTGCTCCGACAGGCTTTGCGCCAGCCGGCCCGGCGCGTGCAGCTGCTGCGCGCGCGCCAGCTTGAGGATTTTGCGCAGATCGGCAATCGCCAGCGCCAGCCAGCGGTTGTCCGCCAGCGTGATGATGGCTTCGTGAATCGCAAAATTGGTGTCGTAATAGTCGTTGATGCGGCCCGCCTTGGCGTGACCGGCCAGACGCTCATGCAGGGTGGTCAGCGCCGCCAGATCGGCATCCGTGGCGTTGCGCGCGGCTTCAAAAGCGCAGCGTCCTTCCAGCAGCGCAATCACCGGGAAAATATCGTCCAGGTCTTTTTCCGTCACTTCGCTGATGAAGCAGCCACGCCTCGGTTCATGGCGCAGCAGCCCCTCGGCCGTCAATACCTTGAGCGCCTCGCGCAGCGGTGTGCGGGAGATTTGCAGCCGCTCGCAGAGCACCGGCTCATCGAGAAAACTGCCGGGTGCCCACAGGCCGGCAAAAATCTGCTCGCGCAAAGTGGCGGCCACTTCCTGGTGCAATGAGTTCTGGACGAGTCGCATGAGGAGGGGCTGCGGTGAAGATCCAAGAGAGGTATCAAGTGGGCCTGAGCCTGGAAACGGTTTTTGAACGGCTTCCAGCAGAACTTCGGCCCCCGGTGCTGATTATTTTATGTAATTACGCGTAATTATGACATTTCCATGTGCCATTGCAAGCTTTAAATGGCCATGCCCCCTGTCTTGCCAGGCGGCCGGTGTCTGGCCTTCAGCGACCCGCCATCATGAAAGCCAGACAGCTGCCTGCGGATGCCGCCCTGCCCGTCTTCAGCGCCATGCCCCGCGACGCTGCTTACAGCGCGCAAGACCGGAAGCCGCAAAAAATATCATCACGCCCGGGCAGGTAAAAATTGCGGTATTTCGGGTGTTTCATGCGTCCGCGTGTCGCCAGAGAACCGCCGCGCAACACCTTGTGGTTGCCAAACCAGGGCGCGGAATATTCGGCATAGGGCCCGGGCACAAAACCCGGGTAGGCGCGAAAGGTGCTGCCCGTCCACTCCCAGACATCGCCCCAATAAAAACCGCGGCGCGCTGCCGTGTGTGCCGCCACTTCCCATTCGACCTCGACCGGCAGGCGGCGCCCGGCCCAGCGGCACCAGGCCTCGGCCTCCCACCAGCTCATGTGCATGGCCGGCTGGTTGCCCAGCATGCGCCTGGGCGTGCCAAAACGGGTCTGCATGACCGCACCGCTGGCCACACCAATCTGTTCGACATAACGCGGGCCGCGCCGGCCCTCGGTCCCGACCAGCTGCTGCAGCCAGTCCCAGCCGCCGGCCTGCCAGAGCTCGGGCCGGTCATACCCGCCATCATCCACAAACTCGACAAACTGGGCCCAGCTGACGGGCTGGGCGTCGATCTCGAACTCCGGCACGCTGACTTCGTGCGCGCCCTGTTCGTTGTCAAACACAAACCCGGCGCCCTGCGCCGCGCTGCCGAGTTGCCACACGGTGGCGGGCACCAGCAGCGGTTCGCGCAGCGTCATCGCAGCCGGTGTAAAGGCCTGCAGCAAGGGTTTGTCCAGGGCCAGCCCCAGCGTCTGCGCGCTGTAGGTCAGCGCTTCGGCATGCATGTCTTCGTGAAACAGGCACAAGCGGTAGAAGTACAGGGCTGCGTCGTCGTCACCGGCTTTTTCCAGCAGCTCCAGCGTGCCTTCCAGGGTGTCCAGCAGGTAGGCGCGGCATGCCGATACGGCAGGCAAATCCAGCGACCAGCGCTGCTGGTGCGGCACCTGGGCGGAGTCCCACCAGCGGTCGGCGCCAGGTTCGATCGAGGCCAGGCGCGCAGGCGCCGGCGCGCAGGCGGCGCCCAGTGCGCGCTGCAGGTTGCGGCCAATCCACCACTCCTGGAACCAGGCGATATGGCCCAGCTCCCAGACCGGGGGGTTGATCACAGCCATGCGCGGAACGACAAAATCGACCGCCTCCAGCGCCAGCTGATACTGGCCAAAAAGACGCAGTGTGTGGTTGCGTGCATCCATCAGCGCCAGCGACAGCGCATCGCGGCCCGCGCCGCGCATCTGCGGCGAATCGACCAGGCCGGCAAAACTGCCGGCCGCTGCGGCAGAGGAAGAATCGGGCAATGCGTCTGAAGCCAAAACAACCGTCCTTGAGAATCGATACAAGCATTGTGGCACCACCAGACGCCGGCAAGCACCATGAAAAAAGCCCCGCAGAGCGGGGCTTTGGTTCAGCGAAGCAAAAGCTGCTTACAGCTTCTGGGCTTGCATGAAGCTGTCGAAGCGTGCTTCCGTGAAGCGGAACCACAGGTTCTGGTCCTTGCGGAATGCAGCGTAGTCGTCGTAGACCTTTTTCCAGTTCGGGTTCCTGGCGCTGATTTCAGCGTACAGGGCCATGGACTCCTTGAAGGCCAGGTCCAGCACATCCTTGGGAAATGGCAGTACCTTGGCTTTGCTGCCGACCAGCTGCTTGAGCGCGGTCGGGTTTCTGGCGTCGTACTTGGCCTGCATTTCGGTGTGGGCAAATGCGGCTGCAGCTTCAACGATGGCCTTGTTGTCCGGGGTCAGCGCGTCGTAGGCCTTGTTGTTGATGAACACGTCGAGCTGGGGACCACCCTCCCACCAGCCAGGGTAGTAGTAAAACGGAGCGACCTTGTTGAAGCCCAGCTTCTGGTCGTCGTAAGGACCGACCCACTCGGCTGCGTCAATGGTGCCTTTTTCCAGCGCCTGGTAAATCTCGCCGCCAGGAATGTTCTGGGGAACCGATCCCATGCGCTCCAGCACCTTGCCGCCGAAGCCGCCTATGCGCATCTTCAGGCCCTTCATGTCCTTGACCGACTTGATTTCCTTGCGGTACCAGCCGCCCATTTGTGCGCCGGTGTTGCCCATGGGGAAATTGACAATGTTGTACTTGGCATAAAACTCGCGCATCAGCTTCAGGCCGTTGCCCTCATACATCCAGGCGGTCATCTGGCGGCTGTTCAGGCCGAAGGGAATGGCGCAACCGAGGGCAAAGGTCTCGTCCTTGCCGAAGAAGTAATAAGGCGCGGTATGGGCGCACTCGACCGTTCCGTTCTGCACACCGTCGACCACGCCAAAAGCGGGCATCAACTCGCCGGCCGCATGGGTGGTGATAACGAATTTTCCACCGCTCATCTCGCCGACTTTTTTGGCGAAAGTATCAGCCCCACCAAAAATGGTGTCCAGCGCTTTCGGGAAGCTGGACGCAAGGCGCCAGCGAACGGCGGCGCCCTGGGCGTGCACCGCAGGCGCAATGCCGGCGGCCAGTACACCGGCAATGCCGGCGTTTTTGATAAGGGAACGACGATCCATGAGCAAGCTCCTCAGTAATGAAAGAATTGATAAGGTACAACCACCCGCGAGTCTAGGAGTCCCCCCCTCTATCGACATCGGGAATTACCCACCGAGGGCTTCACCTCATTGACGCCAACCGCAGGCACAACAGCCTGTATCAAGCAGTTGTTGCGCGGATTGTAGGGAGGTCCCACAGGTGACTCGCACGGGTTTTCCCTCGAAACAGCGCCCGCGCAGCGCGGCCCTCAGCGTTCTGTCAGCAATGCCGGCCGCGGGCCATCCTTGTGGTGTTCGATCACGGCGTACACGTCGTGCGCGTGAATCGACTCGAAGTTGGTGACCTGCACCCGGTAGCTGCCAATACGCGCATCCGCATGCAGTGCCAGCGCCACATCGCGGATCAGGTCCTCGACAAATTTCGGGTGGGCATAGGCCCGCTCGGTCACCCACTTTTCATCGGGGCGTTTGAGCATCGCCCAGAGCTCGCTCGATGCCTGGTCTTCGGCAAAACGCACCAGCTCGCTCCAGTCCAGGGCGGCCCTGAGCCCGGCGCGCAGGCTGATGTGCGAGCGCTGGTTATGCGCGCCGTCATCACTGACCTCCTTGGAACAGGGGCACAGGGACTTGACCGGCACCGTGGCCTGCATGGCGACCTCGGTCACCCCTGCCTGGCGCCTGGCCAGCCAGACGCCGTCGTATTCCATCAGGCTTTGCTGACCGCTGACAGGTGCAGATTTCCGGATGAAAAACGGAAACGTCACCTCAATGCCGCCGCTGTCGGCTTCCAGCAGCCGCAGCATGTTTTCGATTTCAGAGCGCAACAAGGCCTCGGTCAACACCGCAGCGCGCAGCGTCAGCGCATCCAGCCAGGCAATCAGGCGCGACATGTGGGCGCCCTTCTGGTCGGCGTGCAGGCCGACATCGAGCGTCCATGTGCCCACGGTGGACTGCGGCTGGCCCGCCACCACCACGTGGAGCGGGTAGCGCAGCGAGGTCACGCCTACACGCTGAATCGGCAACCGGCGCAGGTCGGCCCGGCCCTGCACATCGGGCATGGCGGCACCGCCGCCGCCCACATCCATCTGGTTTTTCATGCGCGGGGGATGTTCAGGCGACCGATTTCAGCGGCCGCTGGGCCGGCGCGGGCAAAACCCCGAAACGCTGCACGATGGACTGCTCGATACCGGCGGCATCCAGCCCCTGCAGCGACAGCAACCGGGCCGGATCGCCGTGTTCGGTGAATTCATCGCGCAAGCCGAGCTGCAACAGTGGTTTGCTGACGCCGGCGGCCGCCAGCGCTTCCGCGACCGCGCTGCCGGCACCACCCATGACCGCCCCTTCTTCCAGCGTCACCAGCGCGTCATGGCCGGCGGCAACCCGCAGCAACAGCTCAGTGTCCAGCGGTTTGGCCCAGCGCATGTTGACCACGGTCACACCGAGCTTTTCGGCGGCTTGCAGCGCCGGATACAGCAGGGTGCCAAAGGCCAGGATGGCCAGTCCCCTGCCCTCACGCCGCACCTCGCCCTTGCCGAAAGGCAAGGCCTCCAGGCCGGGCTGTGTGGCGACACCGGCACCGGCGCCGCGCGGGTAACGCACCGCCACCGGGTGGTTTTGCGCAAACGCGCTGCTGAGCAACATGCGGCATTCGTTTTCGTCGGCCGGACAGGCCACGCTCATGTTCGGGATGCAGCGCAAAAACGGTATGTCGTAAGCACCGGCGTGTGTGGCACCGTCGGCGCCCACCAGGCCGGCGCGGTCCAGCGCAAACACCACGGGCAGGTTTTGCAGCGCCACATCATGGATCAGCTGGTCGTAAGCACGCTGCAAAAATGTGGAATAAATGGCCACCACCGGTTTCAGCCCCTCGCAAGCCATGCCGGCGGCAAACGTGACCGCGTGCTGCTCGGCAATGCCCACGTCGAAATAACGGTCCGGGAAACGCTGGTGAAACTCGACCATGCCCGAGCCTTCACGCATCGCCGGGGTGATGCCGACCAGCCGGCTGTCTTTTTCGGCCATGTCGCACAGCCAGTGGCCAAACACCTGGGTGAAGGTCTGCTTGGCCGGTATGCTTGATTTTTGCAGGCCCATGGCCGGGTCAAACTTGCCGGGCCCGTGGTAGGCCACCGGGTCGGCTTCGGCCAGCTTGTAGCCCTGGCCTTTTTTGGTCACCACATGCAGAAACTGCGGGCCTTCGCCCTTGTCCATCAGGTGTTTGATGTTTTCCAGCGTGGGGATCAGCGACTCCAGGTCGTGACCGTCGATCGGGCCGATGTAGTTGAATCCGAAATTTTCAAACAGCGTGGCCGGAACCACCATGCCTTTGGCGTGGGCCTCCAGCCGCTTGGCCAGCTCAAACAGCGGCGGCGCGACCTTGAGCACCTGCTTGCCGACGTTTTTGGCCGAGGCGTAAAACTGCCCGCTCATCAGCTGCGCCAGGTAACGGTTCAGCGCACCGACCGGCGGACTGATGCTCATGTCGTTGTCGTTGAGCACCACCAGCAGCTTGCAGTCGCAGACACCGGCGTTGTTCATGGCCTCAAACGCCATGCCGGCGCTCATGGCGCCGTCGCCGATGATGGCGACCGCATGGCGCTCCTCGCCCTTTTGTTTGGCCGCCATGGCCATGCCGAGGGCCGCCGATATCGAGGTCGACGAATGCGCGGTGCCGAAGGTGTCGTACTCGCTTTCGTCGCGCCGCGGGAAACCGCTGAGGCCGCCGAACTGGCGCAGGCTGGCCATGCGGTCGCGCCTGCCGGTCAGTATCTTGTGCGGATAGGTCTGATGGCCCACGTCCCAGACCAGGCGGTCATCGGGCGTGCTGAACACGTAATGCAAGGCCACGGTGAGCTCCACCGTGCCCAGGTTCGAGCTCAGGTGCCCGCCGGTTTGCGACACGCTGTGCAGCAGGTAGGCCCGCAACTCGTCGGCCAGCGCCTTGAGCTGGGCGCGTGGCAACAGGCGCAAATCTGCGGGGCTGTGGATGGTTTCAAGCAAAGGGTACATCGTGGGGTCTTGTAGCTGATGTCGGGGAATGTAGCTTGCGCTGCGAGTCTCAGGTATTGCGGTTCACCAGCATATCGGCCAGCGCGCTGAGGGCATCGGTGTGCCTGAGCTCACTGGCTTTCAGGCTGTGATGCGCCTGCGACAGCAGCTCCTGCGCGTAATTGCGCGAAGCCGTCAGCCCCATCAGCGATACAAAAGTGGGTTTGTCCTGGGCCGCATCCTTGCCCGCAGTTTTGCCCAGGGTGGCGGAGTCGGCCGTCACGTCGAGAATATCGTCCACCACCTGAAAGGCCAGGCCTACCGCCGCGCCGTAGTCGCGCAGCGCGTCCTGCGCCGCCGCCGAAGCGACGCCACAAGCCGCGCCCATCATCACGCTGGCCTGCAGCAGCGCGCCGGTTTTCAGCCGGTGCATGTCGTGCAGCTGTTCCGAGGTCAGGGCCCTGCCGACACTGGCCAGGTCAATCGCCTGCCCGCCCGCCATGCCCTGGTGGCCCGCCGCCTGCGCGAGCATGCGGCACAAGGTCGCCTGTACCGCCGGATCCACCGATCCGTCGTCCGGTGTCAAGAACTCAAACGCCAGCGCCTGCAAGGCGTCGCCGGCCAGCAGGGCCTGCGCCTGGCCAAACTTCACGTGCACGGTGGGTTTGCCGCGCCGCAGCACGTCGTTGTCCATACACGGCATGTCGTCGTGCACCAGCGAATAGGCGTGAATCAGCTCCACCGCACAGGCCACACGCAGCGCCGCCGCAGGATTGCCGTCCACCGCCTCACAAGCGGCCAGCACCAGCAGCGGCCGCAGGCGCTTGCCGCCGTCGAGCACGGCGTAACGCATCGCGTCACCCAGGCCTGCCGGAGCCGGTACCGGCTCGTGCGGTGCCACCCAGTGCTGCAGGGCTTGCTCCACCGCGCCCAGTTGCCGGGCGCTCCAGGCGTCCAGCGCAAAAGAGGTTTGCTGACTCACGGATTTACTCGGGGTTCCAGGGCTTGAGCTCACCGCCCTCAAGCACCTTGATCTGGTTTTCAACGGCTTCCAGCCGGTCGCGGCAGAACTTGAGCAGCTCGGCGCCACGCTGGTAGCCCGTCAGCAGCTGATCCAGCGGCAGCTGGCCCGATTCAAGTCGGGCCACCAGGGTTTCAAGCTCTTCCAGGGCGGCTTCGTAACTGACCGGGGCAGCGGGGACGGGGGGGGAGGATGTTTTGGCCATGGGTATTTGTTGCAGCGCTGATTTTAGGCCGTTGTGCCGGGCCCGGCGCCAGGCCCGGCCGGCGGGTCGGCACAGTACAATGACCAGCTCCTTCCCGACCGCAACGTTCGCCCGCGTGACCGGCTGACAGTTTCTTGACCTACCCCCACCGAAACCCCCTGTTTCGGACACCGCATGTCTGATCTAAGCCTCCGTCTCCTGCAGGCCACCAGCCAGCTCCCTATCTCCAGCTACTTCGATGCCGGCCTCTACCAGCGGGAGCAGCAAAAACTCTTTGCCCGGGGCCCGCGTTATGTCGGGCACGAGCTGTCGGTGCCGAACCTGGGTGACTACCACGCGCTGCCGCAGGAGCTGGGTGGCCGGGCGCTGGTGCGCAATGCCGGCGGTGTCGAACTGATCTCCAACGTCTGCCGGCACCGCCAGTCCACCATGCTGCAGGGCCGCGGCAACACCGGCAGCAACATTGTCTGCCCGCTGCACCGCTGGACCTACA
The DNA here is from genome assembly GCA_943371375.1 of Asaia bogorensis. GTDB lineage: Bacteria > Pseudomonadota > Gammaproteobacteria > Burkholderiales > Burkholderiaceae_C > Polaromonas. The sequence continues at coordinate 152,800 of CALRUM020000004.1, read as the reverse complement.
ACACCAACGGCGAGCTGGTCGGCGCGCCGCATTTTGAGGTCGACCCCTGCCTGAACCTGAACCGCTACAAAACCAGCAGCTGGAACGGCCTGGTGTTTGAAGACAACGGCCGCGACATCGCCGCCGAGATGGCGCCGCTGGGCGCCATGCCGGATCTGGACTTCACGGGCTACCAGCTGGACCGGGTTCACCTGCACGAGTGCAACTACAACTGGAAAACCTTCATCGAGGTCTACCTGGAGGACTACCACGTCGGCCCCTACCACCCGGGCCTGGGCGCCTTTGTGACCACCGACGACCTGCGCTGGGAGCTGACGCCCCATTATTCGGTGCAAACCGTCGGCGTCTCCGACAAACTCGGCAAGCCCGGCACCGACGTCTACAAGAAGTGGCACGACGTGGTGCTGCAATACCGCCACGGCGTGCCGCCCAAATATGGCGCGATCTGGCTGACCTATTACCCCAATGTGATGGTCGAGTGGTACCCGCACGCGCTGGTGGTCAGCACGCTGCACCCGCAGGGGCCGGACAAGACACTCAATGTGGTGGAGTTTTTCTACCCCGAGGAAATCTGCGCCTTTGAGCGCGAGTTCATGGATGCGCAGCAGGCCGCCTATATGGAGACCTGCGTCGAGGACGACGAAATTGCGCTCAGCATGGACGCCGGGCGCAAGGCCCTGATGCAGCGCGGCGACAACGAGTTTGGCCCCTACCAGAGCCCGATGGAAGACGGCATGCAGCATTTTCACGAGTGGTATCGCCGCGAGATGGGCGCCAGCAAAACCACACAAATGCTTTGATGCCTGCTCCCCGCGCCCCTTCCGCTATCACTTTCATAGCTGCTTTCGCTTGCCACACAAGGGCTGAAGCCCGTTTTTACCTCTAAGGCGAAAGCAACACCATGCAAGCCCTCTGGATGCTGGCCGCGGCCTTTTTCTTTGCCACCATGGCGGTCTGTGTGAAGTTCGCATCGGCCCACTTCAACATGGCCGAGCTGGTGTTTTACCGCGGCCTGCTTGGCGTGTTGTTCATGTGGGTCTGGGCGCGGGGGCGCGGCGTGGGCCTGGCCACGCGTTATCCCGGCATGCACATGTGGCGCAGTCTGGTCGGCGTGATCTCGCTGGGCGCCTGGTTTTACGCCATCGCCCACCTGCCGCTGGCCACCGCCATGACACTCAATTACATGAGCAGCGTCTGGATCGCGGCTTTTCTGGTCGGCGGTGCATTGCTGATGGGGCTGCTGCCGTCCAGCGGCAAAGCCGCAGCCGGGACCTTTCAGTCACAGGGTCCGCTGGTGCTGACCGTGATCACCGGCTTCATCGGCGTGGTGATGATGCTGCGGCCCACGATAGAACAGAACCAGGCTTTTGCCGGACTGATAGGCCTGATGTCGGGCATGCTCGCGGCCTTTGCCTACATGCAGGTCATGGCGCTGGCGCGGGTCGGCGAGCCCGAGGTGCGCACGGTGTTTTACTTCGCGGTCGGCTCTGCGCTGGCCGGGGGCCTGGGCATGCTGGTGACCGGCCTGTCTGCATGGCACTGGAAACCGGCGCTCTGGCTGATCCCCATGGGCGTGCTGGCCTCGCTCGGCCAGCTGTGCATGACGCGGGCTTACAGTCTTGCGAAAACCCGCAGCGCCACGCTGGTGGTGGCCAATTTGCAGTACGCTGGCATTGTGTTCGGTTCGGTTTACAGCCTGCTGCTGTTTGGCGACGCCATCCCGCTGGTCGGCTGGGCCGGCATGGCGCTGATTGTGGCCAGCGGCATCGCCGCCACGGTGCTGCGCGCCCGCGCTGCGCCGGGATCGCCGGCCGAAGAACACTGAGAACCTGTCCTCCACCGAAAGGAAATCGCCATGTACACCACCCTGATTTCCGCCGAACAGTTGCAGACACTGCTTGCCAGCCCGGGCCGCTGCCGGGTTTTTGACTGCAGCTTCGACCTGATGCAGCCGCAGGCGGGGCGGCAGCAATACCTGCAGGCGCATATTCCCGGCGCGGTGTATGCCAACCTCGATACCGACCTCAGCGCCAGACACGGCGTGGCCGGTGCACACGGCGTACTGACGGCGCACGAAGGCGCCGACCAGCCGGCCTCTGGCGGGCGCCATCCCTTGCCGAACCGTGAAAAGTTTGCCATCTGGCTGTCCAGCGTGGGTTTTGCCAATGACATGCAGGCGGTGGTGTACGACCGCCAGGGCGCCAACTATTGCGGCCGCCTGTGGTGGATGCTCAAGTGGGCCGGCCATGAGGCGGTGGCGGTGCTCGACGGTGGCCTGCAAGCGTGGCAGGCGGCAGGTGGCGCCGTGACCAGTGGTGAAGAGCCGGCGCATTTTCAGGCGGTTTTTTTTCCCGGCCCTGAAAAAGCACCGCTGGTGGATGCCCAGGCGGTGGCGGCCCAGCTCGGACAAGCCGGCCAGACGCTGATAGATGCCAGGGCGCCGGCACGCTTTCGCGGTGAGGTCGAACCGCTGGACCCGGTGGCCGGCCACATACCGGGCGCGTTGAACCGGCCGTTCAGCCAGAACCTGGGGACCGACGGCAAGTTCAAACCGGCCGAGCAGCTGCGCGCGGAATTTCTGGCGCTGCTGGACGGCCGCGACCCAGCCGGCGTGGTGCACCACTGCGGCAGCGGCGTGAGCGCGGTGCCCAACCTGATGGCGATGGAAATTGCCGGCCTGGGCCGCAGCGCGCTATACGCCGGCAGCTGGAGCGACTGGTGCAGCGACAGCCGCCGCCCGGTGGCGCGCGGCTAAACCCGGCAAGCGCCCAGACAGGCCCAGACCCCATGCCCCACTCATCCCTGCCGGAGTCCGCCTTTCAACTGGCTGAAGAAGTGGTCAAGAAGCGCTACGTGCGCGGACTGAGGGCGGTGTTGCTGGTCGTCATCATGGGTTTGCCTGTGGTGGTGGCCCTGTCCCTGTTGGCCAACAGCCCGCGCAGCCAGATTGTGATTGCGACGCTGGCGATCGCGCTGGCAGGTCTGGCCTACACGCTGCTGCGCCGGGGCCTGTATCTGTGGGCCAGCCATGTGGCGGTGTACTCGTTCATCGCGGTGGCAACAGTGGGCATTTACAGTTTTGGTTCGGTGCGCAGCGCCATCGGCCTGGGTTTTGTGGCGGCGATTGTCACCGCCGGCATGAGCCTCAGCAAAAGGGCAACCGCTTTTGCGGTGGCGGTCAGCATCACGGCGCTGGCGGCCCTGACCTGGGCAGAGGCGACCGGTCTGCTGGGTCAGGCCAATTTCGAGGTCGGCCTGCGCTACTGGCTGGTACACGCGCTGCTGCTGCTGGGCATAGGCATCAGCACCTACACCAGCCGCGAAGTGGTGGTACAGGCACTGCGCGAGCAGCACACGCAGCTGAAGCGGCGCCACGAGGCGGAAGCCGAATTACGCGTCAGTGAAGACCGTTACAGCCGCATCTTCCTCAGCAGCCCGGCGGCCATCGTCGTGCAGTCGCTGCAGGATCAGGCCGTGCTGGAGGTGAACCCCGCCTTCGAGCGCCTGTACGGCTATACGCGTGCAGAGATCCTCGGGCAAACCGACGCGGCACTCTGGGGCCGGCCCGAGGACCGCAAGACCTTCCTGCGCCAAGTGGCCGAAACCGGGCGCCTGCTGAACCTGCCGGTGCTGGCACGTGCACGTGACGGCAGCGAGATGCACATCCTGCTGTCCAGCGAAATCGAAGGCCAGGGTGACGCCCGTATTGTGGTGTCCACCATCACCGACGCCAGCGCCGAAATGCGGGCCCGGCAGGCGGCCCGCCAGTCGGCCGAACTGTTCTCCAAAGCCTTTGACTTCAGTCCCATCAACATGACCATCACACGCGTCTCGGACGGCCGCTTTCTGGCCGTCAATGCGGCGGAGGACAAGGTCCAGGGATTCACCGCTGCGGAGTTGCTGGGCCGCACCTCGGTGGAAGTCGGTGTCTGGCACAACGATGACGAACGCCGGCAGTTCATCCAGGAGCTGCGCGAGCAAAGCCATGTCGATGGCCGCGACACGCAGATGCGCCACAAGGACGGCAGCATGATCGACTGCCGCGTCTGGTCGGTGATCATCGACATCGCGGGCGAGCCCTGCGTGCTGAGTTCCACCATCAACACCACTGACCAGAAGCAGCGCGAGGCGCTGCTGATCGACATGGCCAAGGGGCTGTCGAGCCACACCGGTGAGGCGTTTTTCCAGTCTGTGGTGCAGCACCTGGGCAAGGCCATAGCGGCGGACCTGGTGATGGTGGGTGAAACCAGCGATGCACAAAGCGTCCAGTCGCTGGCCATGCTGGAGGACGGCGTGCTCAAGCCGAACATCAGTTACGATCTCGCCGGCACACCGTGCGACCTGGCCTTTGGCCAGAGCGATGTCTGCGTCTATGGCGAGCGGCTGCAGCAGTTGTTTCCGCAAGACAAAATCCTGGTGGACGGCGGTTATCACGCCTACATCGGCATTGCCCTGCGCGACCCGGACGGCAGCGCCATCGGCATTGTCAATGCCTTCTGGCGCAAGGCCCAGCCGGCCTCGCAGGACCGCGATGCGCTGGTGCAGATTTTTGCCAGCCGCATCACCTCGGAGCTGGTGCGGCTGCGCCGCGACCGCGAGATCCGGCGCCTCAACGAAACCCTCGAGCAGCGCGTGCGGGAACGCACCGAACAACTTCAGGCCACCAATGCCGAACTCGAGTCTTTTGGTTATTCCGTCTCGCACGACCTGCAGTCCCCGCTGCGCAGCATCGAGGGCTTCACGGTACTGCTGGCACGGCGCCTGAAGGGGCGCTTGAGCGAGGAAGAGTCACGGCTGTTCGAGCGTGTCCGTGTCAACGTGGTGCGCATGCATGAGCTGATCACCGACCTGCTCGCCCTGGCGCGCGCCAGCAAGGGCAAACTGGTGCTGGAAGACGTGGACCTCAGCGCGCTGGCGCAGCAGGTGGTGGCGCAGCTTCGCCAGCACGACCCCAGGCGCCAGGTGCAGGTGCAGATCGAACCCGGCATCACAGCCCGCTGTGACAGCAAATTTGCGCACATCATCCTGGAAAACCTGATTGGCAATGCCTGGAAGTACTCGCGCGACCGGGCCGACGCCAGCATCAGCTTCGCCGCCCTGCCGGTCCGCGAAGACGGGCGCCGCATGCTGGTGGTCAAGGACAACGGCGCCGGTTTCAACATGGCTTTTTCAGCCAGTTTGTTCAAGCCTTTCCACCGCCTGCACCATGACAACGAGTTCGAAGGCAGTGGTATAGGCCTGGCGACCGTGCACCGCATTCTGGAGCGCCATGGCGGTGTGATACGCGCCGAGTCGGCCGAAGGCGCGGGCGCCGTTTTCTACTTTTCCTTCGATCCGCGCGGCGGCCCTGCGGGCAGCTGACTTTGCCGCCTGAGGCAGCGCCGCCCGACAGGACAAGGAAAGCTGCCCGGTTCTGCGTCAGGCGGTGGCGCTGTAACTGGCCAGCAACTCTTGTTTGAGCGCTGTGAGGTCTTCCACCATGCCCTTGAGGTCCATGCCGCTCTTGCGGGCTTTTGGAAACATCTCATTGCGCTCTTCCTCCACATGGTGGTCGATGTACTCACCCAGCACAATCACCCTGGCATCAAACAACGCTTCGTCGGGGTCCATGGCGGCGATCTGGGCAATCAGGTCTTTGGCGCTGGCATGCTCGACTTCCGCCTCGTCAAGCAGCGGATCGTCGGCGATGGCTTCGCGCGCGGCCGGATAGAAAATCTGCTCCTCGATCTCTGCATGCAGTGTCAGCTCCATGCAGATTTTGTCGGCCAGGGCTTTGCGGTCTTCGCCCGGTGCCTGGGTTTCGCTCAGTTTTTTGAATTCGGTAAACAGTTTTTTGACAGCAATGTGGTCCGCATCCAGCAGATCCACAGCGTCGTTCTTTTTGGCAGGTGCCTTGCTCATGGGGGCCTCTTTTCGTGGGTTGTATCAGGGGGCTACCCCAGCGCCTGGCGCTGGGCATGCAGGGCAACAGGCCGCGCACAAGAGTCACTTTAAGAAACGCCGCAAGCGGTCATTGTGGGATGCGGGTGAAGCTCGCGTAGGACAAATTCCCACCGGCCCGGCGGGCCGGCGACGACGCAGCGGCGGGCACCGGACGGTGCCGTCTGCCACGCAAAAATCTGGCTGCAGCCCTTTCCTGACAAGCACAAGCAGCTATCAAAATAGTAGCGTTTTGGGTGCTACGATTTGTGCCACCTGGACTCTAAAAAAAATGCCATGACAAGCGCCCTGGATGTCGCCACTTTTGGCGAAGCAATGCTGCTGCTGGTGGCCGACCGGCCCGGCCCGCTGGAAGACGCCGGCGCCTTTCACCAGCGCACTGCCGGGGCCGAAACCAATGTCGCGATTGGCCTGGCGCGCCTGGGGCTGAAAGTCGGCTGGTCCAGCCGCCTGGGCACGGACATGATGGGGCGTTACCTGCTCAAGGCCATGTCGGCAGAAGGCATCAATTGCTCACGCGTGGCGCTGGACCCGGACCGGCCGACGGGCTTCATGTTCAAGGGGCGTGTCAGCGACGGCAGTGACCCGCCGGTGGAATACCACCGGCGTGGCTCGGCCGCCAGCCACATGGCGGTCAGTGACATCGACCGCGACTGGCTGCTGTCTGCCAGGCACCTGCATGCCACTGGCGTGTTTGCGGCGGTGTCGGCCAGCACGCTGGCCCTGGTGCGCCACAGCATGACCCTGATGCGGGGCCAGCGCCGCAGCATCTCGTTTGACCCGAATCTGCGGCCCGCGCTGTGGTCCACGCCAGAGTTGATGCGCGAGATCATCAATGACCTGGCGGCGCGGGCCGACTGGGTCTTGCCCGGCCTGGAGGAAGGCCGCTTCCTGACGGGCCAGCAGAGTGCCCAGGGGATCGCCCGCTTTTACCGCGAGCGCGGCGCCAGCGTGGTGGTGGTCAAGCTCGGCGCCGAAGGCGCGTATTTCGACAGCGAAGCCGCTGGCAGCGGCCATGTGCCGGGTTTTGCGGTGGCGCAGGTGGTGGACACGGTGGGCGCTGGCGACGGTTTTGCCGTGGGCGTGATCAGCGCGCTGCTGGAGGGGCTGCCGCTGCCGCAGGCCGTCAGGCGCGGCGCCTGGATTGGCGCCTGTGCGGTGCAGGTGCTCGGTGACAGTGAAGGCCTGCCGACACGCAGCGCGCTCGATCAGGCCGGTATCTGACGCCGGCTACGGGGCTCACATGGGCTGTGGCGTAGGCTGCACCTGCCCCGGGTCGGGCGGACTGCTGAGCGGTTGCACCGGCTCTGGCGGCGGCACGTTGGGATCGGTGGCCAGGAGGCTCACAGCCCGCCCACCATCAGCGGCACGGTTTCGGTCACCACAGCCGCAGCAGCGGCCATGCTGGCAAACACAATCGCGCCATAAGCCAGGCAGGCGTTGCGCAGGTGGCGCGTGCGGCGCGGCGCTGCATGCCGTGCGGGCTGGGTGGGGACGTGATCTGAAGAGGTGTGGGCATTCATGGCGGCTTCCGGTGTCAATGAAGCCATGATCAGCGCTGCGCGATGCCAGCCTTATAGGCGGCCAGGCCCTGTTTTTGTCAGTGTCCGTCTGACACAGCGCCCGGCAGCCGCCGTCCTAACCCGAATGCGCCAGCCTGCTGACCAGCATGACCAGCGTGATGCCCACCGCCAGCCAGACAATCTGCGCCACGGTTTCGCGCGCACTGAGGCGTTTTTGCAGTTGCGGAATCAAATCGGCCAGCGCCACATACACAAAGCTGCTCGACGCCACCACCAGAAAATAGGGCAACCAGTCGTGCAGCATGTCCACCAGCGCATAACCGACCAGGCCGCCGAGCGCGGTGACGGCACCGGCCAGCGACACCTTGACCAGCGCCGCGCGCTGGTTGCTGGACGTGGCGCGCAGCACCACCAGATCGCCCATGTGGTGCGGGATTTCATGCGCGAGCACCGCCAGCGCCGTGATGACGCCCAGCCGCATGTCGGCCACAAACGCGGACGCGATCAGGATGCCGTCGCCAAAAGCATGCACGCTGTCGCCGGTCAGCACCGCCCAGCTGCCCGACGTGGCGGAAGGGCCGTGGCTGTGGCCGTGTCCGTGATGGTCGTGGGGGGCCTGATGATCATGGTGTTCATGGCCGTGGTGGTACAGCTCGGCCTTGTCGAGCAGGAAAAAAAACACCAGCCCGACCAGCAAAGTGGCAAACAGCTCCTGCGCACCGGCCTGGCTTTCAAAAGCTTCGGGCAGCAGGTGCATGAAGGCGGTGGCCAGCAAGGCACCGGCGGCCAGGCTCAGCATGTGGGTGGTGTAACGCGCCAGCAGGCCAAAACTGAGCAGCGCCGCGAGCCACACGCTGCCAATGCCGGCGGCCAGTGTGCCGGCCAAAATTGCTATCAATGTCATAGCTGCTTGCGCCCGTTCTATAAGGGCTGAAGCCCAAAAAGGTTGTACAAATATCGGTCAAGGACGGTAAAAAGCCGCCGCACATCGCTGTGGGGCGGCCCGGCGCAAAAGTATCGCTGCTCGAAATCAGGCGACGCCCTTGGCCTTGAACCACGCCAGAGCGCGTTTCCAGCCGTCTTCGGCCGCTTCCTTGCGGTAGCTGGGCCGGTAGTCGGCATGGAAAGCGTGCGGGGCATCAGGGTACACCACAAATTGTGAGGCCTTCGCCGCCGCACTGCCGCCAGCGAGCGCTGCCTTCATCTTATCAACCGTGTCAAGCGGGATACCGCCGTCCTGACCGCCGTACAGGCCCAGCACCGGCGCATTGAGAATCGGCGCAATCTCTACCGGGTGTTTGGGGGTCAGCGGGCTGCTGGCGCCCACCAGGCGGCCGTACCAGGCCACGCCGGCCTTCACGCCAGGGCTGTGCGCGGCATACAGCCAGGTGATGCGGCCACCCCAGCAAAAGCCGGTGATGCCCACTTTGGCGGCATCGCCACCGTTGGCGCCCGCCCACTTCACGGCGCCGTCGAGGTCGGCCATGACTTGCGCGTCAGACACCTTCGAGACGACTTCGGCCATCAGTTTGGCCATCTCACCGTATTCGGAGGGGTCTCCCTGGCGCGCAAAAAGCTCTGGCGCAATGGCCAGGTAACCGGCTTTGGCAAAACGCCGGGCGGTGTCGGCAATGTATTCGTGCACGCCCAATATTTCCTGGATCACCAGAATCACCGGCATGCCGGTTTTTCCGGCGGGCGCGGCGTAATAGGCCGGCACCTTGAAGCCATTGACTTCAAACGACGTTTCGCCTGCATTCAAGCCCTCAGACGAGGTTTTGATGGCGGTCTGCGCCATGATGGGCAAAGCTGCAGCGGCGTAACCAAGACCCAGGGCAGCCTTCAGGGCGGTACGGCGGGTGGCGCCAGCTTCTGTGCTTTGGCCAGGAAGCAGGGCGTCAAATTCGGATTTCTGGTCGCTGTTGAGCATGGTGATTTCCCGAAAGAAGTGGACCGACCTTTGAGTTTAGGCGGTCAGGGAAATTTCTGGCGGTGCCGGGACTGCTGCCGGGCCGCAGTCAGTGCGCTTTTTCCCAGTTGACGCCCATGCCGATCTCTGCGAGAAGCGGCACCTTGAGCTCGGCCACACCGGCCATCAGGCGCGGAATTTCGGTGCGCACCCATTCGACCTCGGCTTCGGGGACCTCAAACACCAGCTCGTCATGCACCTGCATGATCATTTTGGTGGCGCGTTTTTCGGCATCGAGCACCTCCTGCACCTTGACCATGCTGAGCTTGATGAGGTCCGCCGCCGTGCCCTGCATGGGCGCGTTGATCGCCTGGCGTTCTGCGGCTTTTTTGCGCGGCCCGTTGCCGCCATTGATCTCGGGCAAATAAAGCCGCCGGCCAAAGACGGTCTCGACAAAGTGGTTCTTCTGGGCGAACACCACGGTCTGCTCCATGTAATTCTTCACGCCGGGGTAACGCTGGAAATACTTGTCGATATAGGCGGCAGCGGCCTTGGTTTCAATGCCCAGGTTGCGCGCCAGGCCAAAACTGCTCATGCCGTAGATCAGGCCGAAGTTGATGACCTTGGCATAACGCCGCTGCTCGCTGCTGACCTGATCGAGCGCCACGCCAAACACCTCGGCGGCGGTGGCACGGTGCACATCAAGGCCATCGGTGAACGCCCGCAGCAGCGCTTCATCGCCGCTCAGGTGGGCCATGATGCGCAGCTCGATCTGCGAGTAGTCGGCACTGGCGATCACGCTGCCAGCGGGCGCCACAAAGGCCTCGCGCACGCGCCGGCCCTCCGGCGTGCGCACCGGAATGTTCTGCAGGTTCGGGTCGTTGCTGGACAGCCGCCCCGTCACGGCGACAGCCTGGGCGTAGTGTGTGTGCACCCTGCCGGTCCTCGGCAGCGCCAGTTGCGCCAGCTTGTCGGTGTAAGTGCCCTTGAGCTTGCTGAGCGAGCGGTGCTCCAGCAGCTTGGCCGGCAGCGGGTAGTCTTCGGCCAGTTTTTCCAGCACCTCCTCGTCGGTGCTGCGCGCACCGCTGGGCGTTTTCTTGATCACCGGCATGCCAAGCTTGTCAAAGAAGATTTCTCCAAGCTGCTTCGGGCTGCCCAGGTTGAAGGGCTGGCCGGCAATCTCGTAGGCCTCGGCCTCCAGCTGCAGGATGCGCTGGCCCAATTCGTGGCTTTGTGTCGCCAGCATGGGTGCGTCGATCAGCACGCCGTTGCGTTCGATGCGGTACAACGCCTCGCTGCTCTGGATTTCGAGCTCGTAGACAAAGCGCAGCCTGTCGTTTGCCTGCAGCTGGGGCCAGAGCACGCGGTGCACGTCCAGCGTCTGGTCCGAGTCCTCACACGAGTATTCGGCCGCCTTGGCGATATCGACCTGGTTGAACTTGATCTGGTGCGCACCCTTGCCGCACAGGTCTTCGTAGTTGATGCCGCTGCGGCCCACATGCCGCTCGGCCAGGCTGGCCAGGCCATGCGGCTTGTGCACTTCGAGCACATAACTTTGCAGCATGGTGTCGTGGGCATAACCCTGCACCTCGATGCCGTGGTTGGCAAACACATGGCGGTCGTATTTGACGTGTTGTCCGAGTTTGGCTTTGCCGGGGTTTTCCAGCCAGGGCTTGAGCCGCGCCAGCACCGCGTCACGCGGCAGTTGCGCCGGGGCATCGGGGTAGTCGTGTGTCAGGGGAATGTAGGCCGCCTCGCCCGGTGTGACACTGAAACTCAGGCCGACAATTTCAGCCCGCATTTCATCGAGCGAGGTGGTTTCGGTGTCCAGCGCGACCAGCGCTGCAGCCTCTATTTTGGCGAGCCAGCTGTCAAACGCCTCCCAGGTGAAGATGGTGTCGTAGCGCAGGTTGCTGGCTCGCTCGGCCAGCGGCGTGGCCAAAAAGGCCGGCTCGTCAAAAAGCCCCGGCTCGCCGGGAGCAGGCGCCGTCGCAGGCCGGGCGCGATCCGCGCGGTGGCTGTCCGGTCCGGCGGGCAGCTCGGCCGGGGCGTCCTGGGCTTCGATGCTTCTGACCAGGCCCTTGAAGCCATATTTTTCATAAAAGGCCTTCAGGGCCTCGGTCTGCTGTGCGCCCATGGTGATGGACTGCATGGCAGGCAGGCCATCGACGTAGGCCGTCAGGTCGCAGTCCTTCTTGATGGTCAGCAGCTCGCGCCCCCTGGGCAGCCAGTCCAGGGAACTGCGCAGATTCTCGCCCACCACCCCCTTGATCTCGCCGGCCCGCGCCACCAGGGCGTCGAGCGAGCCGTATTCGAGCAGCCACTTCACGGCCGTCTTGGGCCCGACCTTGGGCACACCGGGCACGTTGTCCACCGCATCACCGACCAGGGTCTGGTAATCGACCATCAGGCGCGGCGGCACACCAAACTCGGCCTCGACACCGGCCAGGTCGCGGCGCCTGTCGTTCATGGTGTCGATGACGGTGATGTGTTCATCGACGAGCTGGCTCAAGTCCTTGTCGCCGCTGGAAATGATCACCTCAATGGCCTGGCTTGAAGCCATGCAGGCCAGTGTGCCGATCACGTCGTCGGCCTCGACCCCCGGCACGTCCAGCACCTTCCAGCCCAGCAGGCGCACCACCTCATGAATCGGTTCGACCTGGCTGCGCAGGTCGTCCGGCATGGGGGAGCGCTGGGCCTTGTAGGCCGGGTACAGCGCATCACGAAAAGTCGGGCCCTTGGCGTCAAACACGCAAACCGCGTAGTCGGCCCGCACGTCCTTGCGCAGCTTCTGCATCATGTTGACCATGCCGCGTATCGCGCCGGTGGCCGGACTTTGCGGGTCACCCGGGTTGGCACGCAGATCCGGCATGGCATGAAAGGCGCGGTACAGGTAGCTGGAGCCGTCCACCAGCAGAAGTGTTTTTTTGTCGGTGCTCATGGCCGTGATTGTCAGCTATATCCACACCGGTTCCAGCCCCCTACAATGCAGCCATGCAACACCCTATTTGCTCCCTTTTGCTCGCTGGCGCCGCTGCGCTGCTGATTGCTGCTCCGGTGCTGGCCCAAACCGCGCCGGCCGCCACGCCCGCAGCGGCGGTGGCAGAGCCGGGCACCAACCCGGTCGGCAAGCGGCCGGAGCCCAGCATCCAGCGCATCCGGACTGAAGATGCCGGTTCGCGCATCGACGAGGTGCGTGTCGGCGGCGAAACACAAAGCATCACCGTGCAACCCAAAACCAATGTACCGGCCTACGAAGTCCTGCCCGCTGATGGCACCAAAGGCGGTGGCACGGCCCCCTCCACTTCGGGCGCCGGCAGCAGCGGCAAGCGCGTCTGGAACGTGCTCAAGTTCTAGCCCGGCTCACGCGCACTTCGCCTCAGGTTTCTAGTTTCTGGCATGGCCGTTTACACCGAAGTCTCGCTCGACGAGGCCGCCCCGCTTTTGCAGTCGCTAGGCCTGGGGCAGTTGCAGCACATCGCCGCCTGTGCGGGCGGCATCGAAAACACCAACTATTTTGTCGATACCGACCAGGGCCGCTACGTCCTGACCCTGTTTGAACGCCTGGGTTTCGAGCAGCTGCCGTTTTACCTGTACCTGATGAAACACCTGGCGCAACACGGCATTCCGGTGCCCGCGCCGCATGAAACCCTGGCGCCGGGCGGCGGCATTGTGCACAGGCTCAAGGGCAAACCGGCCGCCGTGGTCGACCGGCTGCAGGGCCGCAGCGAGCTGGCGCCCAGCGCTGCACACTGCGCCGCTGTGGGCGACATGCTGGCGCGCATGCACCTGGCCGGGCGCGACTACCCGCTCCAGCAGGCCAATCTGCGCGCCCTGCCCTGGTGGAACGAGACCGTACCCGTGGTGCTGCCCTACCTGAACCCGGACCAGGCCCGCCTGATGCAGTCCGAGCTGGCCTACCAGAACCACGTCGCGGCCTCATCGGCCTGGCAGGCGCTGCCGCGCGGCCCGGTCCATGCCGACCTGTTTCGTGACAATGTGATGTTCGAGGGGGCCGGTGATTCGCTGCGCCTGACCGGTTTTTTTGACTTTTATTTTGCCGGTTGGGACAGCTGGCTGTTTGACATCAGTGTCAGCCTGAACGACTGGTGTGTGGACTTGTCCACAGGCGCCCAGGACGGCGCGCGCACCCAGGCCTTCCTGGCCGCTTACCAGGCGGTGCGGCCGCTGATTGCACAGGAGCGCAGCCTGCTGCCGGCCATGCTGCGCGCCGGCGCCCTGCGCTTCTGGCTGTCACGGCTGTGGGACCAGCACCTGCCGCGCGAGGCGGCGCTGCTGCAGGCCCATGATCCCGGCCATTTTGAGCAGGTGCTCAGACAGCGCGTGTGCCATGCCGGCAACGTGCCGCTCTGATGCCATGGACAGTGCCGATACTGCCCGTGCCCGAAAGTTGCCCCGCCTGCGCGTTTTAAAGCACACTGCGTGGCCCGGCGTTAAATTGTTCACCGAGTCCGTCCTTTTTATCTTCATCATGGAACCCCGGCGGACCTGATTCCCCCAATATGCACCTCACGCCATGAAACTCAACATCGTTCCTGCACGCACCGGCCTCACATGGGTCAAGCTCGGCATTCAAACCTTCTTCAAGCAGCCGCTGGCGCTGGCCGGCCTGTTTTTCATGTACATGGCAGCGGCCACGCTGGCCTCGCTGATTCCTTTCATCGGCGTTGTGCTGGCGCTGGCCATCGTGCCGGCCGCCACACTCGGGCTGATGGCTGCCACGCAGGAGGCCACCAAGGGAAAATTTCCAATGCCAGCCATTCTGGTCAGTGCTTTCCGGGCCGGGCAACAGCGCGCCCGCGCCATGCTGGTGCTCGGTTTTCTGTATGCCGCCGCCTGCCTGCTGATTGTCTCCATCGTGCCGCTGTTTTTTGAAGTTCCGGTCAGCCGGGAAAGTGCACTGACCCCGGAGATGCAGGGTGTGATGCTGGCCGTCATGGTGCTCTACCTGCCGGTGTCGGTGCTGTTCTGGCACGCCCCCGCCCTGGTGCACTGGCATGGCGTGACGCCGGTCAAAAGCCTGTTTTTCAGCGCAGTCGTGTGTTTCAAAAATGCCGGGGCCTACACACTTTTTGGCCTGGCCTGGATGGTGGTCCTGATCGTTGTTGGCCTGGTGGTGAGCATGCTGGCCGGCCTGCTGGCCAGCCCCGAGGCCGCTGCCGCACTGGTCATGCCGGCCGCACTGCTGATGGCGGCGATGTTTTCTACCTCGATTTATTTCACTTTCGAAGGCAGTTTTGATGCCACCCCGGCCGATCAGATCGACGGCACGGTGATCACTCCAGGAGACACGCCATGACAGCGCACACACTTGCAGGCCGGCAGGAAAAGGAAATCCTCTGGTACCAGCGGCGCGATGTACTCAAGGCAGCCGCTGCCTGGGTGGCACTGGGCGGCCTGCCCGCCGCGCTGGCGCAACAGCGCAGCAACATCGTGCAGCTCACCGGCGACGCCACGCTCAATGGCGCGCGGCTCGATCCGCTGCAGGCGATACAGACCGGCGACGAAATCCAGACCGGCCCCGGCAGCAACCTGGTGTTTGTGATTGGCAACGCATCGTTTCAGGTGCGGCAGAACTCGCGCCTGTCGGTGGAACGCGGCGCCACCCTGAACGCGGTCAGCGTACTGCGCCTGCTGACCGGCGCGGTGGCCAGCGTCTGGGGCAAGGGGGTCAACCGCTCCATCGTCATGCCCACGCTGACTGCCGGCATACGCGGCACCGGGGTGTACGCTGAAATTTTTGCAGAGCGGGACAACCGCAATTATTTCTGCAACTGCTACGGCACGGTGGATGTGGGCGCGGGCAACCAGAAGCTGGTTTCGCAAGCCGATTACCACCAGTCCTTCTGGGCCGACGCAGAGGCCAAAAACGGCGTCTTCCTGACGCCGGCACAGGCGCTGAACCACAGCGACGAAGAGCTGGAGTTTCTGGCCCGCCTGATTGACCAGCGCACCACCTGGCAAATTGCCGGCAGAAAAGGCAACAAGGACGGCAGCGGCAAGATGACCTACTGAGAGGCTGCGAATCTTTCTACTGCGCGAACCGATCCGGCTCCTGCGGTGCTCACCGTACGCTTGTACGGCTCCGCTCCTAGCAACCCCCAGCCCGCTCGCTACGAAATCTTCACAGCCTCTACGCGCAGCTGGCACCCAAAAGTGCTGCGGCTGCATCCGATGGGGTTGTTTAATTCTTTGCCTTGTAATCAGCGATGGACTTGCTGAGCTCGGCATACTCTTCGCAGGTCTTGTTGCCACAGATTTTTTCCAGCTCGGCCAGGTGTTTCTCGGCCTCCAGCGGGCGTTTTTCCATCAGATAGGCCGCGCCTATGTACTCATGGGCGCCCTTGTGCCGGGGATCAATCTTCAGCGCCGTGTAGTAGTGCTCGAAAGCCTTGGTGATGTCGGGTGTGGCGCGTTTTCTGTAGCTGTAGCCAAGCAGGTTGTGCACATCGGCGTTGCGCGGCTCTTCGCGCGCGGCGGCACTGAGCTCGGACATGGCGCGGCTCCAGTCTTTGGCCGCAATCGCCGTGCGGGCCGTGGCCAGCCGGTCGCTGACCGAGGTGCGCGGCATGTTGGGAATGCTGCCTGGGGAATCGACCGCATGGGCCAAAGAGGCGCAGACCGCCAGGGCAAAAAGGAAAGGCTTGAAGTTCATCGCGGATTCTCCGGAAGTCGGCGTTGTTGCCGATTGTAGTAACGCCGTAAAACGCCGACTGGATGCGGCACTAAGTCACAACTTGGCCGCCCGCATCCGATTGGCCGCACCCAAGCCCCGCTTTCAGAAAGTCTCGCCGGATGCGTTTTGCAGCTTTCTGACCAGCGCCACCAGCTGGGGCCGCACCTGCGTCATCAAGAACTGGGGCGAAAGCTTGAAGCCGGGCCCACCGCAATTTATGACCATCACAGCGCGTCCGCCGGCCGGCCTGAAAGCCGCAGCAATCGCGTTGACGTCTTTCTGCCACTCGCCAAACGAGCTGCAGCAGCCGTGTTGCCGGTGGTGCGCCAGCGACAGTTCCAGCTCGGCCAGGGTCTGCGGCCAGGATTTTTCGTCCTGGCTTCGAATCCGCTCCATCAGCACATGGCGCTCGCTGTCGCTGCAGCCGGCCAGATAGGCCCGCCCCATCGCAGTGGTCGCCAGCGGAATGCGTGAGCCCACATCCAGACTCAGGGTCAGCGCAGACTCACTGCGGCAATTTTCGACATAAATCATGCTCAGGCGATCGCGTATGCCCAGCGACACCATGGCCTGGGAGCTGTCGGCCAGCTCCTGCATCAGCGGCCGCGCGAGCTGGCGCATGTCCATGCGCGCCAGCATGGCGCTGCCCAGCGCCAGCACCGCACTGCCAAGCCGGTAGCCCGCATTGCCGTTGCCATCCTGGGCATGCTCGAGGTAGCCCTGCTTGGTCAGGGTGTAGGTCAGGCGGGAAATGGTGGATTTGGGCAAGCCGCAGCGCCGCGCAAGCTCCTGATTGCCCAAGGTGCGGTCGCGCGAGCGAAAAGCACTGAGCACGTCGAGTCCGCGCGCCAGTGCGGTCACAAAATGGCGGTCTTCCTTGGCCTGAATCGGCCTGGCAGCCTCGGTGGCAGAGGGCATCGGTAAATCCTCAGGCGCTGAATGGATCATATTGATTCTGCATTGCAGAATTATCAAATTTTAGCAGCTGATGTCGCTTGAGTGACTAATCCCCCAGTGAAATTCGGGAATTCCTTAGGCCCGCTGAAGACTGCCTATTCCACAATCAGCTTGCATTTCATCCACATTGTTCTGCAATGCAGAATTAACAACCCACCTGATCAACGAGGAGAGCTCCATGTTGTGCAAGAAAATTCATGCCTTCACCCTGGCCCTGAGTCTGGCCGCAACTGTGCTTGCGGCACAGGCCGCACCGGGACGCGAAGACCTCGTCATCGGACAGGTCGCGCCGCTGACGGGCACGATTGCCGGCACCGGCAACGAATATGTGGCGGGCGCTGCGGCCTACTTTTCGCATGTCAATGCGAACGGCGGCATCTACGGCCGCAAGATACGTGTGGTGCTCAAGGACGACAGCTACAAGCCTGACCAGACCCTGGCCCTGACCCGCCAAATCCTCGCCGAAGACAAGCCGCTGGCACTGTTCGGCTTTGTCGGAACCGGCAATGTGCTGGCGCTGAACAAAAACAAGGTGCTGGAAGACGCCGGCATTGCACTGCTGGCGCCCTACACCGGCGCCCAGGATTTGCGCGAACCGATGAATCCCCATATTTTTCACATCCGCGCCAGCTACACCGACGAGACCGCGCGCATGGTGGAGCACCTGCATTCCATTGGCCTGCGGCGATTCGCGGTGATGTACCAGGACGATCCCTTTGGAAAAAGCGGGCTGTCAGGCGCTGAAACCGCCCTGCAGAAACTGGGCATGCAGGCGGTCGCCAAGGGGGCTTATGACCGGACCAAACCTGAAGACATCGACGCTGCGGTGGCCGCGATCGCACCCGCCAGTCCCGACGCCATCATCATGGTGGCGGTGAACCGGGCGTCGGCCGCCTTCATCAAGAAGATGCGGACCCAGGGCAGCAAGGCACGCCTGTTCAGCATCTCCGTCGTCAACTTCAAGGAGTTGCTGAAAAATGCCGGCGAGGACAACGCCCGGGGTATCGGCATTTCCCAGGTCATGCCTTATCCGTATTCGACCCTGGCACCGGTGGCGCGTGAGTTCCAGTCACTGATGGCCAAATACCAGCCGGACAAGGTGGTGTCGTATGCCAGCATGGAGTCGTTTATCGCCGCGAAGATTCTGGTCGAGGCAATTCGCCGCAGCGGCGCCGATCCGACCCGGTCCAAAGTGATCAACCAGCTTGAAAAAATGAGCAGTTACGACGCCGGCGGTTTCAAGGTGAGTTTCTCGCCCGAGAACCGGGTGGGCTCGAAGTTTGTGGAAGTCACCGTGATTGGTCGCGACGGCAAGTTGCTGCGATAGGGGTAGCCCTGATAGCTTTCCCCCACAAGCCGGGGCCGCGGGTCTGGCTTTGCCAGCCCGCAGGCGCAGCGGCCCCCTCTGGGGGCAGGGAGTTACATGAAGTGAACGACCGTGGGGGTCACATTAAACCGGGGTCAGCTTGGCAACGCTCAGCGCCAGCCATTTGACGCCGTGGCGTGTGAAGTTGATCTGCGCCCTGGCGTCGTCGCCGCTGCCTTCGAGCATCATGACCCGGCCTTCTCCAAACTTGTTGTGAAACACATTCATGCCGCTTTTGAGGCCGTGCGCGGGCGCCTCACGCTGCACCGGCACCGCCGGGTTGGGAAACCGCTCCCCGCCCGGATTCCTTGAAGAAAAAGCGGCCTTGGCCCAATCACCGCTTGCGCGACCAGCTCCTGAATTCGTAGCACCCCAGGCGCCGGAACCACCGCCGTAGGCCGCGCCAAAACCCTGGTTTTTTGGCGTCAGCCATTTCAGCGCGGCCTCGGGCAACTCACTGAAAAAGCGGCTTTTCGGGTGATACCGCGTCTGCCCGTGCAACATGCGGGTCTGCGAGTGGCTCAGGTACAGGCGCTGGCGCGCGCGTGTGATGGCGACATACATGAGCCGGCGTTCTTCTTCAATGCCGCCGGCGTCGCTGAGCGAGTTTTCGTGCGGAAAAATGCCGTCCTCGAGACCGGTGATGAACACGCAGTCAAACTCCAGTCCCTTGGACGAATGCACGGTCATCAGCTGCACCGCGTCCTGCCCGGCCTGCGCCTGGTTATCACCGGATTCGAGTGCGGCATGGGTCAGGAAAGCCGCCAGCGGCGAGAGTGTTTCGCCGGTTTCCTGATCGGGTGCCAGCAACTCGGGCAAGGGTTCGTTGCCGAGCGGGGCCGACGGGTCCAGCCCCTGGCTGGCCGGCGACTGCCTCAGGGCAACGCCCAACTCGTCCACCGGCAGCGCCACCACATCGCGGCCAAAACCTTCCATGCTGACAAACGATTCGGCGGCGTTGACCAGTTCGCCCAGGTTTTCAAGCCGGTCCTGGCCTTCTTTTTCAAGTTTGTAATGTTCTTCAAGACCGCTGTGCTGCAGCACCAGCTCGATGATCTCGCGCAGGCTCAGGCCCGGCGTCTGCTCACGCAACACATCGAGTTTGGCGACAAACGCACCGAGGTTGCTGCCGGCCTTGCCGGGTACGGCGCTGACCGCATCATGCAAGGAGCAGCCCGAAGTACGCGCGATGTCCTGCAACTGCTCGATGCTGCGCGCACCTATGCCGCGCGGCGGAAAGTTCACGACACGCATGAAGCTGGTGTCGTCGTTCGGGTTGTCCAGCAGGCGCAAATAGGCCAGCGCATGTTTGATCTCGGCGCGCTCGAAAAAGCGCAGGCCGCCATACACGCGGTAGGGGATGCCGTGGTTGAACAGCGCGGTTTCCATGACCCGGCTTTGTGCATTGCTGCGGTACAGCAGCGCAATTTCCTTGCGCTCCGTGCCGCCCCGCACCAGCTCGCGCACCTCATCCACAAACCACTGGGCTTCGGCAAAATCGGAAATCGCCTCATACACCCGTACCGGCTCGCCGGGACCAGCTTCGGTGCGCAGGTTTTTGCCCAGACGGTTGCTGTTGTGGCCGATCAGTGCGTTGGCCGAATCCAGAATGTTGCCGAAGCTGCGGTAGTTGCGCTCGAGCTTGATCTGGTGCAACACATGGAACTCGCGCACGAAGTCCGCCATGTTGCCGACACGCGCGCCGCGAAAAGCGTAAATGCTCTGGTCGTCGTCGCCCACGGCGATCACCGAGCCGCCCGGCATGGCGTCCGGACCCGCCGCCGCATCCTCACCCTGCCCGGCCAGCATCTTGATCCAGGCGTATTGCAGCTTGTTGGTGTCCTGAAACTCATCGATCAGGATGTGGCGAAAGCGCCGCTGGTAGTGCTCGCGCACTGGCAGGTTGTCGCGCAGCAACTCGTAGCTGCGCAGCATCAGCTCGCCAAAATCAACCACGCCTTCGCGCTGGCACTGCTCTTCGTAGAGCGCATAAATTTCAGCCTTTTTACGCGTCTCTTCATCGCGCACCACCACGTCTTTGGCGCGCTGGCCGTCTTCCTTGCAGCCGGCGATGAACCACATCAACTGTTTGGGCGGGAAACGTTCGTCGTCAATGTTGAACTGCTTGCACAGGCGCTTGATGGCCGAGAGCTGGTCCTGCGTGTCCAGGATCTGGAAGGTCGAAGGCAGGTTGGCGAGTTTGTAGTGCGCGCGCAAAAACCGGTTGCACAAGCCGTGGAAAGTGCCTATCCACATGCCGCGCACATTGACCGGCAGCATGCTGGTCAGGCGGGTCAACATTTCCTTGGCCGCCTTGTTGGTGAAGGTCACCGCCAGGATGCCGCCGGGCGAAACGTAGCCGTTTTGCAGCAGCCAGGCGATGCGTGT
Source organism: Asaia bogorensis (assembly GCA_943371375.1). Classification (GTDB taxonomy): domain Bacteria; phylum Pseudomonadota; class Gammaproteobacteria; order Burkholderiales; family Burkholderiaceae_C; genus Polaromonas. The sequence goes on along the minus strand of CALRUM020000004.1, from coordinate 132,020 downwards.
CGTCAGCACCCGCGTCTTGCCGGAACCGGCGCCAGCCAGAATCAGCGCATGGGTGGCCGGTAAAGTGACGGCAGCCAGTTGCTCAGGATTAAGATTTTGTAAGAGTGGGGAGCTTGGTGCGACTTCTGGGAACATCCCCTGATTGTAGAAAGCCCGCCATGCCCCTGATTTTTCCGCTGCGCATACCCGTTTTGACAGCCCTGCTGCTGGCCGCTGGCCTGTGGCAGCCGGCCCGCGCCCAGTCTTATTGCGCCAGCGATGGGCAAAGCCGTCCTGTCGCCCTGATGGAGCGTTTCATCAATGCCGATTGCCGCGATTGCTGGAGCGATCCGGCGACTGTGCGGACAGGCCCACGCGAGCTGGCGCTGGACTGGGTCTTGCCCGGCAGCCAGGGCGAGGACGCGCCGCTGTCGGTGGTGGCGACCCGCGACGGCCTCAAACGCCTGCAGGCACTCGGTATAGCGCCACCGGCAGGCGCCAGCAGCCGCAGGGCCAGCGTGATACGTGCGCCGGGCACACTGCGGGTGGCGCACGGCCTGCCGGTCTCCGGCTACATAGGCGCATCGATCGCCTACAAACAGGTCCCGGCGGATGCAGCGGGCCAGCCCTGGAGCGCCTGGCTGGCACTGGTGGAAACCATTCCCGCCGGTACCGAAGGCACACCGGTCGCCAGGTATCTGGTCAGAAACCTGATCCAGCCCTTATGGGACGGGCGCAAGCAGCTATCAAAAACAGAGCGATTGAACTTCATTGAGTCGCGTTCCATGGACGTTCCGCCGGGCATGAACACCGCCCGGCTGCGGGTCATCGGCTGGGTGGAGGACGCGCAGGGACGTCTGGTGGCTGCAGCGCAATCGCGCTGCGCCGGCCAATAAGCGCCATCCGCCTTTGCATATACCGGCTATATCCGCCAGTGCCTCGCGCCGGTCCGCGCGAGCGCCTAGAATCAGTCACCGGGCCCAAGCAATTGCGCCCGGTTTTTTGTTTCCGCAGCAGTCGCGGGCGAGAACCGGTCCAGTCCAAGTGCCTTTTGTTCATTTGAAAAGGCCTGGGAATCATGGAAATCTTCGACTACGACAATGTCCTGCTGCTGCCGCGCAAATGCCGCGTGGAAAGCCGATCTGAATGTGACGCCGGCGTCACGCTGGGCAGCCGCCACTTCCGCATACCGGTGGTGCCGGCGAACATGAAAACCGTGATCAACGAAGAGATCTGCGTCTGGATGGCACACCACGGCTATTTCTACGTGATGCACCGCTTTGATCTCGACAACCTCGCTTTCGTCAAAAACATGACGAAACACGGGGTGTATGCATCGATCTCGCTGGGCGTCAAAAAGGCCGACTACGACACGGTGGACCAGCTCGTCGCCGAGGGCCTGGTGCCCGACTACATCACCATAGACATTGCCCACGGCCATGCCGACACGGTGCAGCGCATGATTGCCTACCTGAAGGAAAAGCTGCCGTCCTCCTTTGTGATTGCCGGCAATGTCGGCACGCCCGAGGCCATCATCGACCTGGAAAACTGGGGCGCCGACGCCACCAAGGTCGGCATCGGTCCGGGCAAGGTCTGCATCACGCGCATGAAAACCGGTTTTGGCACCGGTGGCTGGCAGCTGTCGGCGCTCAAGTGGTGCGCGCGTGTGGCGACCAAACCCATCATTGCCGACGGCGGCATACGCGAACATGGGGACATTGCCAAATCCATCCGTTTTGGCGCCACCATGGTGATGATTGGCTCCATGCTGGCCGGCCTCGAAGAAAGCCCGGGCCAGACCGTGGAGGTCGATGGCCGGCTCTTCAAGGAGTATTACGGCAGCGCCTCGGACTTCAACAAGGGCGAGTACAAACACGTCGAGGGCAAACGCATTCTGGAGCCGGTCAAGGGCACGCTCAGGGACACCCTGCGCGAGATGGAAGAAGACGTGCAGAGTGCCATCAGTTATTCAGGCGGTACCCGGCTGATGGACATCCGCAAGGTCAATTACGTGATCCTGGGCGGCGACAACGCCGGTGAACACCTGCTGATGTAGCTGCCCACCGGCTCAGGCGCTTGCGGCGATCAGCCGCAAGGCCAGCTGGTGCAGGCGATGGCCTGGCTGCACCAGGGCCTCGACGATGCTGAAGTGGTTCAGCCCCAGCAGGGCTTCGCGCACCGGCACCACGCGCGGGCCCCAGGCTTGTTCAATCAGCGCGTTGTGGCGCAAAAATTCGGCGCTTTCGTCGGCACCGGCCACGCTGTACAACACGCCTTTTTTCGGGGCTGGCAACCAGGCCGGGCTGGCCAGCGCCACCTGCGCCGGCGTTAGCCGCAGCGAGTCTTTCAGAAACGGTGTGTGCATGACCGATTCCAGCTCGTACAGCCCGGAAATCGACAAGGCGTTTTTCACCAGGTCGGCCGGCAGGTCTTTGGCAAAACGCGGCCACTGGCAAGCCAGCAGCATGGCCGCCAGATGCCCACCGGCTGAATGCCCGATGACGGTGATGCGTTTCGGGTCGCCGCCGAAACGCGCCACGTTGCGCCAAGTCCAGGCCACTGCCTTGACCATTTGCAGCGTGATGTCGGGAATTGTCACGGCCGGGCAAAGGTCGTAATTGGGCAGCACCACGCAGGCACCGGCTGCAGTCAAGGCCGGGGCCACAAACGAATGTTCGGATTTGTCGAGCGAGCGCCAGTAGCCGCCATGCACAAACACCACCACAGGCGCGCAGCCCGGTAGCGCCTGGTCCGCAGGAAAAACATCGAGCTTTTCGCCCGCGCTCTGGCCGTAAGCGATGTCCAGCGTGCAGCGCTGGCTGCTGCGCGCCTGCGCCGAGCTGTCGGCCCAGCGGCTGAAATACCGCGCATGGTCGGGCACCAGCGCCCGGTTGTTGTACATGCGGTCGAGCCAGGCGGTATCGACTTGGGTCATGGGTCTTGTCTCCAGAAGAGGGGGAAATATCCGCCATCTTGGCACAGGCCGGACAAAGGTCTGGTGGCTCGGGTTAACCCGCTGTTCGATTTTGCTCAATATTTGTATTCTGTATACAGAGTATTCGCCATGTACCCCCAACTCGTCAAAATCGAATCAGCGCCCGACCTCGTGGACCAGGTCTATCACAGCCTGCTGGACGCCATCAGCGATGGCTCCCTGGCGCCGGGCGCCCGCATCATGCAGGAGGACATTGCCGAACAGCTGGCGGTGTCGCGCCAACCGGTGCTGCAAGCCCTGCGGCTGCTCAAAAAAGACGGTTTTGTGCTGGACGCGCCCGGGCGCGGCGTACTGGTGGCGCCGCTGGATGTGGCCTGGCTCATGCAGATTTACCAGGTGCGCAGCGCGCTGGACGCACTGGCCGCCCGGCTCGCAGCACGTGTGTATTTTCAGATCTCACCGGCGCTGATCCGCCAGGGCCGCGAGGCCACGCGCGGCCACGACATCAAGGCCATGATGGCCCTGGACCTGCAATTCCACACCGCGATTTACCAGGCCTCTGGCAACCCGCTGATCGCCCAGAGCGCACAGCTGCACTGGCACCACATCCGCCGCGCGATGGGTGCGGTGCTGCAGGTGTCCACCATGCGCGAATCGATCTGGGACGAACACCAGGCGATTGCCAGCGCGATTGCTGCGGGCGACGAGCTGGCCGCAGAACGCCTGATACGCCAGCATGCCGAAGACGCCAGCCGCAACCTCTCCAGCCTGCTGGACACCGCCCTGCACCCCGTCAACCCGCCAACCGCCCTGCCAGCCTGATCCCACGGAGACCCCCATGAACCTGAGCCCCCAGCAACTCGCCGAATTCGACCGCGACGGTTACCTGTTTTTTCCCGGCCTGTTCACGCCGGAAGAAACCCAAACCCTCAATGCGGCGGTACCCGAGCTTTACAGCCGCCGCGAAGACTACAACGTGCGCGAAAAAGGCAAGGACGCGGTGCGCACCAACTTCGCAGCCCACATGTACAGCGAGCCTTTTGCCAGGCTGGGCCGGCATCCGCGCATGATCAAGCCGGTGGAAGACCTGCTCGGTGAAAAGCTCTACATGCACCAGTTCAAGATCAACGGCAAGATGGCCTTTGAAGGCGATGTCTGGCAGTGGCACCAGGACTACGGCACCTGGCTCAACGACGACATGATGCCGACCGAACGCGCGATGAACGTCGCGATTTTTCTCGACGACGTGACCGAACACAACGGCCCCTTGATGTTCATACCGGGCAGCCACAAAAAAGGCGTGGTGGATGCGAAGCATGACCTGACCACCACCAGCTACCCGCTCTGGACGGTGGACAACGACCTGATACGCCAGCTGGTGCAGCGCGCCGGCGGCAAACAGGGCGGCATCGTCAGCCCCAAAGGGCCGGCCGGTTCCATGATTCTTTTCCACTCCTGCCTGGTCCACGCCTCGGGCAGCAACCTGTCGCCCTTCAACCGCGTCAGCGTTTACCTGAGCCTGTGTGCGGTCAGCAACCACATACGCCGCCACAAACGCCCCGAGTACATTGCGCACCGCGATTTCACGCCGATCGAATGCCTGCCGGACGACTGCCTGCTGAAAGACTACCCGGTGGACCTGCCCTGGAAAGACGGCGTACCGGCCACGGCGCTGCAGACCTCGATGGAAGAGATTGCGCCTGAGCGCAAGGCGGCCTGAAAAGACGACGTGTCATGCCGGACCCGATCCGGCATCCATGTTTCCTCGCCACCGCCCTCCCATCCACCATGGATTGCGGGTCAAGCCCGCAATGACAGGACTGCCCTTATGAACCTCTACACCAAACTCCAGCAACGCGCCGCCGACAACAAGCCGATACGCATAGGCCTGATAGGCGCCGGCAAGTTCGGCTCCATGTACCTGGCGCAGATTCCGAAAACGCCGGGTGTGCACCTCGTGGCGATTGCCGACCTGTCACCCGCCGCGGCCCGCACCAACCTCACACGTGTGGGGTGGAATCCGGCCCTGACCCAGGCAGAATCAGCGCAAGCAGCTATTAAAACAGGAGCAACCTGGATCACGGACGACTGGAATGCGGTGGTCACCCATCCGCAGATCGACATCATCGTCGAGTGCACCGGTAACCCCGTGGCCGCGGTCGAACATTGCCTGCAGGCCTTTGCCCACGGCAAACATGTGGTCAACGTCACGGTGGAGGCCGACGCCTTTTGCGGACCGCTGCTGGCGCGCAAGGCGGCCCAGGCCGGTGTGGTTTACTCCCTGGCCTTTGGCGACCAGCCGGCACTGATCTGCGACCTGGTGGACTGGGCGCGCACCTGCGGTTTTCCGGTGGTGGCGGCAGGCCGCGGCCACAAGTGGTTGCCGCATTTTTGCGAATCGACACCCGACACGGTCTGGGGCAACTACGGCCTCACGCCCGAACAGGCCGAGCGCGGCGGCCTGAACCCGAAGATGTTCAACAGTTTTCTCGACGGCTCCAAGCCGTCGATTGAATCGACCGCTGTGGCCAATGCCACCGGGCTGACGGTACCCAGCAACGGCTTGCTGTATCCGCCGGCCAGCGTGGAGGACATTCCGTATGTGACACGTCCCATCAGCGAAGGTGGCGTGCTTGAGCGCAAGGGCATGGTGGAAGTGATTTCCTCGCTCGAAGCCAACGGCCGCAAGATTCCCTACGACATCCGCATGGGGGTCTGGGTCACGGTGGAAGCCGAAACCGACTACATCAAGAACTGTTTCGAAGAGTACAACGCACACACCGACCCAAGCGGCCGCTACTTCACGCTGTACAAGCGCTGGCATTTGATCGGTCTCGAAGTCGGCGTGTCGGTGGCCAGCGTGGCACTGCGCGGCGAGCCGACCGGTGTGGCAACCTGCTGGAATGCCGACGTCGTGGCCACCGCCAAACGCGATTTGAAGCCGGGCGACATGCTGGACGGCGAAGGCGGCTACACCGTCTGGGGCAAGCTGTTGCCGGCTGATACGTCCATGAAGATGGGCGGCCTGCCACTGGGCCTGGCACACCAGGTCAAGCTTGTGCGCGCGGTCAAAAAAGGCCAAAGCCTGAGCTGGGCCGACGTCGCCATGGACACCTCCACCGCCGCGTACAAGGTGCGCCATGAGATGGAAGCCATGTTCTCGCCGGCCATGAAACAGGCGGCCTGAAGCTACCCGTCAGCCTGCTGCAAGCTGGCTGACAGCTTTGTGGCCGGGCTTGCGCCATGATGGCCCACAGGCCGCAAACGGAAAACCCATGACCACTGCCAGTGACCCGCTCGCGCTCAAACTCGCCTTTCTTGGCATAGGCAGCATGGGCCTGATCATGGCCGGCCGCCTTTGCAGGGCGGGTCATGCGCTGCAGGTGTGGAACCGCACCCCGCAAAAAGCCAGTGCCCTGGCTGAGCTGGGTGCCCAGGTCCACCAGGAGGCCAGCAGCGCGGTGGCCAGCGCCGACATCGTGATCGGCATGCTGGAAAACGGCGCGGTGGTGGAAGACGTGTTGTTCGCGCAAGGCGTTGCCCATGCGATGAAACCCGGCGCCCTGTTCATCGACATGGCCTCGATCAAGCCGCGTGAAGCGCGCGACCATGCCGCGCGGCTGGGCGCCCTGGGCATTGCGCACCTCGATGCCCCGGTATCGGGCGGCACGGGCGGCGCCGAACACGGCTCGCTGGTGATCATGGTGGGCGGCAAAGCCGCCGAATTTGAACGCGCCCTGCCCGTGTTCGGGGTCTTCGGCCGCGCCACCCACGTCGGCTCGCACGGCACCGGCCAGCTGACCAAGCTTGCCAATCAGATGATTGTCGGCATCACGATAGGCGCTGTGGCCGAGGCCCTGCTGTTTGCCACCAAGGGCGGCGCCGACATGGCCAAGGTGAAGGAAGCCATCACCGGTGGATTTGCCGACAGCCGCATTCTTCAGGTGCACGGTCAGCGCATGGTGGACCGCGACTTCATCACCCACGCCAGGCTGGCGATACAACTCAAGGACATGCGCAATGCGCTGGCCACGGCAGAAGAAATCGGTTTTGAAGCGCCCATCACCGCACTGTTTGAACAGCTGTATGCCGAAGGCGCCGAGCACGGGCTGGGCGACCTCGACCATTCGGGCCTGTTCGTCGAACTCGCCAGCCGCAACGGCATGAGTTGATGACCCTGGTGCGCCCATGAAAAAGGCCCGCAGTGCGGGCCTTTTTTGCAGATTCAGGAAAACTTCAACGTGCAGGACGTGCGGGACGTTTCTGCGCATCACGCGGCACAAACACCTTGCCGGCGGGCCGGGCAAAAGCCGGCTTGCGGTCGGCAAAGTCACCGCGCGGTGCAGCCGAAAAACCTTCCGAACGGCCGCCAAAGCCGCGATCGCCGCCACGCTCGTCACGTTGCGCAAATCCGCCACCGTTGCCAGGGCCACGGTCATTGGGGCGCGCGCCGCGGTCGTTGAAACCGGAGCGGTCTGCATAGTTGTTGCCCTGTGGTGCAGGCCGGCCCTGGAAGGAGCCACCCCGGTCATCACGGTTGCCCGCAAAACCACCGCGGTCTGATGGGCCACGGTCGCCGAAAGCCGGCTTCTTGCCGGCATAACCGCCGCCGCCACCACCGAAACCGCCCGAAGGCGCGCGGTCGTTGCCGAAACGGCCACCACCGCCACCGCCGAAGCTGCGGCCACGGTCACCGCCAAAATTGCCGCGCGGGCGATCCGAGGTGGGCGCAAAACGCTGCTGTGGCTCGAGACCGGCAATCACGCTGGGCTTGAGGTTCTGCTGGGTGTAGTGTTCGATGTCCTGGATCTTGCGGCGGTCGCGGAACTCGGCAATCGTGATCGCCTGGCCTTCGCGGCCGGCACGGCCGGTGCGGCCAATGCGGTGCACATAATCTTCGGCTTTCATCGGCAGGCCGTAGTTGATCACGTGGGTGATGGTGGGCACGTCCAGACCGCGGGCGGCGACGTCGGTTGCCACCAGGATCTGCACCCGGCCATCGCGGAAAGCCATCAGGCGGCGATTGCGCAGGCCCTGGCCCAAAGCGCCGTGCAGGGCAACAGCGCTGAAACCCTCTTGCACCAGGTCGTTGGCCAGGCCGTCACATTCGACCTGCGTGCAGGCAAACACAATCGCCTGGTTGATGCTGGTGTCGCGCAGCCAGTGGTCCAGCAGCTTGCGCTTGTGTGTCATGTTGTCGGCCCACAGCAGCGACTGGGTAATCGATGCGTGTTTTTCGTGCGGCGAGTCGATCTCGACCCGTTGCGGCTGGCGCATCACACGTGTGGCCAGTTGCATGATGCGCGGCGCAAAGGTGGCGCTGAACATCATGGTCTGCTTGCGCTCAATGGTGAGCTGATTGACTTCGGTCAGGTCATCGGCAAAGCCGAGGTCCAGCATGCGGTCGGCTTCGTCGACCACCAGGAATTGCACCTGGTCCAGCTTGATCTGCATGCTGCGCTGCAGGTCCAGCAGGCGGCCGGGCGTGGCCACCACGAGGTCGGCGTTTTGCAGCTTGGCAATTTGCAGCTGGTAAGGAATACCGCCCACCACGTTGGCAATACGCAGGCCGCGGCAATGGCGCACCAGGTCAATCGCGTCGGCGCAGACTTGCTGGGCCAGTTCGCGGGTCGGGCACAAAATCAGCGCGCCGGGTGTGGCGGCCTTGAAGTTGCGCATATTGGTCGGGTCTTTGCGCTTGGGCTTTTTCAGCGGCGGCTCGCCACGGGCGACGGCCTCTGCGCTCAGGCGCTCAAACTCGGCGCGTTCGTTGCGATCGGCTTCTTCCTGCTGTTTGAGCAGGGTGTGAAGCACGGGCAAGAGGAAGGCGGCGGTTTTGCCGCTGCCGGTTTGGCTGGAAACCAGCAGGTCGGTGAATTTGGCCTTGGGGTCGGCTTTGACGTCGGCATCCAGCGCCTGCATGGCTTTCGGGATGGTCGCCATCTGCACGGCGGTCGGCTGGGTGAAGCCCATGTCGGCAACCGCTTGCAGCAGTTCCTTGGCCAGGCCCAGTTTCACAAAGCCGTTGGGCGCTGCCACGATGGCGTCCAGCGAAGTTTCAGCCGCAGCGGGTGCATCGGAAAAATCCGGCGCGGTGTTGCTATCGATGTCGGTGTTTGCTTCGGCCAAAAAGTCGCCGCGAGCCTCAAAAGAGTCAGTCATGTTTTTCTCACTAAGCACTTGCTCACCGCCCGACTTGTGGTTTTGGGCAGGCGAACAAGAAACTACCACCTGCCGCGTAGCGGGAGGCTTCGTTTGTGGTTAATAAAACATCAACCACAAACGAATATCTCGGTTCGGGCGACTTCCGGTAAACCGGTGCCTGAAGCGATGGCTCTGCTGGTAGAGCCGCAAAAGTGTGAGGTAGATGTACAAATGCGGTGCACCCCGTGCATCCGTCAAGCCATTGATTATGGCATGAATTGCGGGTTTGTACCAGTGCTGCGCCTCCAAAGACCCTGAACACTGCGCGGCTCAGCGCCACTGCCGGCAATCAGCTCTCATTTCAATAGCATCTCGCGCACATCTGGCAAGGGCTGTCAGCCTGAATCACTTCAAAAAGTGGGTGCGGTAGTGTTCCAGCTCGTCAATCGATTCATGCACATCAGCCAGCGCGGTGTGGCTTTGCTGCTTCTTGAACGCACTGTAAACCTCAGGCCGCCAGCGTTTGGCCAACTCCTTGAAGGTGCTGACGTCGATGTTGCGGTAGTGAAAAAACGCCTCGAGTCTGGGCATGTACTTGACGATAAAACGCCGGTCCTGGCTGATGGTGTTGCCACACAGCGGCGAGCTGCCCTTGGGCAGGTATTGCGCCAGAAATGCCAGCAATTGCTTTTCGGCGTCCTCTTCCGTGACCGAACTGGCCTTGACCTTGGCTATCAGTCCGCTGCGCCCATGGGTGCCCTTGTTCCAGTTGTCCATCTGGTCCAGCAGCTCGTCGGGCTGGTGGATCACCAGCACCGGGCCCTCGATGCGCGGGGTGAGTTGCGGGCCGGTGACAATGACGGCGATTTCGATGATGCGCTCTTTGTCCGGGTCCAGCCCGGTCATTTCGCAGTCTATCCAGACCAGGTTCTGGTCTGATTTTTTAAGCAGGGGTTCAATTTCAGGCATCTTGCGATTCTCGCTGATCGCCTAAACTTGCCTGTATGCCTGACTATTCACTCGCTCTTACCCTGCTTTTTTCAGCGGCGCTGGTGCTGGGCCTGCTCACCCGGTTTTACCTGTCCTCCCGGCAGATCCGGCATGTGGCGCGCCACCGCGAGCAGGTGCCCGCCGCATTTGCCGGCACGATTGCGCTGGCTTCGCACCAGAAAGCGGCCGACTACACCATCACCAAGTCGCGCTTTGGCCTGCTGGAACTGGCTTTTGGCGCTGCGGTGCTGCTGGGCTGGACGCTGCTGGGCGGCATCGATGCGCTGAATCAGGCGCTGCAGAACTCAGGCCTGGCCGCTTACGGCAGCCTGGTGCCACAACTGGCCCTGCTGGCCGGCTTTGCCCTCATCAGCGGCCTGCTGGACCTGCCCTTCACCCTGTACAGCACCTTCCGCATTGAAGAGCGCTTCGGTTTCAACAAAATGACTTTCAGGCTGTGGCTGACCGACCTGCTGAAATCCACAGCGGTGGGTCTGCTGATCGGCCTGCCGCTGGTGGCGCTGATGCTCTGGATCATGGGCAGCATAGGCGCCTGGTGGTGGCTCTGGGCCTGGGGCGCCTGGATGGTGTTCAACCTGCTGGTCCTGGTGCTTTACCCCACGCTGATTGCGCCGCTGTTCAACAAGTTTCAGCCGCTCGAAGATGAAAGCCTCAAGCAACGTGTGACGGCGCTGATGGCACGCTGCGGCTTTGCCGCCAAAGGGCTGTTCGTGATGGACGGCAGCAAACGCTCGGCCCATGCCAACGCCTATTTCACCGGTTTTGGCGCGTCCAAACGGGTGGTGTTTTACGACACGCTGCTCAAACAGCTCAACCCCGGCGAAGTTGATGCGGTGCTGGCGCACGAGCTCGGGCACTTCAAGCACAAACACATCGTCAAACGTATTGGCCTGATGTTTGCCATGAGTTTCGCCGGTTTCGCGCTGCTGGGCTGGCTGTCCACACAGGTCTGGTTTTATACCGGCCTGGGCGTGCGGCCCAATCTGAGCGGCAGCAATGACGCCCTGGCCTTGCTGCTGTTTTTGCTGGTGATGCCGGTTTTCAGTTTTTTCATCTCGCCGCTGTTTGCCCTGCTGTCGCGCAAGCATGAATTTGAAGCCGACGCTTACGCCATCGCCCAGACCGACGGCAAGGATTTGCAGAGCGCCCTGCTCAAGCTGTACCAGGACAATGCCAGCACCTTGACGCCAGACCCGGTGTTTGCCAGATTTTATTATTCGCACCCGCCCGCCTCGGAGCGGCTGGGCCGCATGGTTGCGCCTGCCGGAGCTCCCGCATGAACCCTGTTCACCAGAACCGCCGCGCCTTCAGCGCCACCGAGATCGTCACCCGGCTGAGCCAGCTCAATGGCGAGCAGGCTTTGGGCTGGCGCCTGATCGACGGGTCGCTGGAAAAAACCTATGCCTTCAAGAACTTTCACGAGACCATGGGTTTCGCCAACGCCGTGGCCTTTATTGCGAATGCCGAAGACCACCACCCCGACCTGGCGCTGAGCTACGGCAAGTGCACCGTGCGTTTCAACACGCACGATGTCAACGGCATCTCCATCAGCGATTTTTTCTGCGCGTCCAAGGTTGACGCGTTGCTGGTGTCCTGACCCGCAGATAAGGTGATGGAATGAAATTGTCCAGTCAGCTGTCAGGCAAGGCGCGAGGAGGCGACATAGCCGTAGCTATGGCAACGACGAGCAACGCCGCATGGCGGCTGAATGGGCGATTTCATATCGCCTTTATTTGTGGGACAGGGCACTAGCTTGACCACTGTTTCTTCCGCCGGGACTTTGCCCGGCCTGGTGGTTGCCGGTTTTGGCCGTCATTGTCTGGTGGAAACGCCCGCCGGTGGACGACTGATCTGCCATCCGCGTGGCAAGAAAAGCCAGGCGGTGGTGGGTGACCGCGTCTTGTGGCTGCCCTCGCAGGACGAAGGCACGATCGAAAAGGTCCAGCCACGCAGCAACCTGTTTTACCGCCAGGACGACCTGCGCACCAAATCGTTTGCCGCCAACCTTGACCAGGTGCTGATCCTGATTGCCGCCGAGCCGGAGTTTTCCGAAAGCCAGCTGACACGCGCGCTGATTGCCGCAGAAGCCGAACGCATCACCCCCATCATCGCGCTGAACAAAAGCGACCTGGCAGAGCCCTTTGCACGCGCCTGGGCCAAGCTCGCGCCCTACCGCGCCATGGGCTACCAGGTGCTGCCGCTGGCGGTCAAGCCCAAAACCGCCACGCCGCTGGCCAATAATGCCCAGACCACCGGGTTGCGCGCGCTGTTGCAGGGCAAAAAAACGCTGGTGCTGGGCCCATCCGGTGCCGGCAAAAGCAGTTTGACGAATTTGCTGATCCCCGGTGCGCAGGTGTTGACGGCCGAGATATCGCAGGCGCTGAACTCGGGCAAACACACGACCACCAGCACCACGCTGTATTGGCTGGATGCCGAACGCAGCAGCGCGCTGATCGACTCGCCGGGTTTTCAGGAGTTTGGCCTGCACCATATCGCCCCCATGCAATTGGCCGGCTACATGCCGGACCTCAAAGCCCATGCGCAGGACTGCAAGTTCTACAACTGCACCCATCTGCACGAACCCGGCTGTGGTGTGATCTCAGAGGTCAAATCAGCCGCAGGCCCAGTCGGGATAAGCGCAAGCCGCTATCGTTTGTATAGCGACTTGTTTGCCGAGCTGTCGCAGGCGCCGCGTTACTGAGGCAGGCACTCAGCCCAGCAGGCGTGCCAGCGTGAGCAGCGCCAGCAACACCATCCAGAGCACCACCGAGCGCCAGACCAGACCCACAATGCTGCGCAGATGCGCCACTTCCGGCTCGCGGCCTGGCGTGCTTTCTGTGGCCGTGGCACCCGGCTCGACGCCGCTGGCCTGAAAGCCCTGCGAGGCCTCCGGTGCAAACGCTGCTTTGAGCGCCTCGCCGCCCAGGCGCACATTCACGGCACCCGACGTGGCAGCCAGGATCACGCCATCATTGCGGTTTTCCGACCTCACCGGCTGACGCTGCATGTAGTTGCGCCAGCCATCGATGGCGTCTTCAAAACTGCCGACCACGGCAAAGCCGAGCGACGTCAGTCGCGCCGGCACATAGTCGATCAGGTCCCAGGCCCGTAAAGCCGCATGCTGCAGCGCAGGACTGGTGCCCTCACCCGTAGAGTGGCTTTTATGCGTCCAGTAACGCGACACGAACTCGCTCATGCGGTACAGCACGGCGCCCGCGGGACCCAGGCCCAGGGCCGCCAGCACCGAGAACCACGCCAGCACGCCAAACACATGGCGATGCGCCGCCAGCACCGAATACTCAATCACATGTCGCACAATTTCACTGCGCGGCAATTCGCTGGCATCGACCTGCCGCCACTGCGCCAGCAGCTCGCGCGCCGCCACCTCATCGCCCTCGTCGAGGGCATCGCGGATGTCGGTGAAATAGTGGCTGAACTGGCGAAAGCCCAGGGTGACGTAAAGCACTGCCACACTCCAGACAAAAGCCAGCACGCCATTGACGCTCCAGAGCAGCCAGTGAACCGCCAGCGTGAGTAGCGCCGGCACCACCGTGGCCATGGTCCACGCCACCCACCCGTGCTGCGGCTTGCCCGCGTCCAGACTGCGGCTGGCCCAGCGCGCCCAGCGGCGCAGACTCGCGTGAATCAGGTTGCCGCGAGCCAGCGGTCGGGCTTGTTCAATGATGAGCGCGAACAAAACAGCAAAAAAGCTCATGGCACTTCCATAAATCCATTTTTCGGGCGAATTGCGTCGTTGCGCGGTGCTCGCAATCCTCATGTACAGGAAGTACATTTCGGTTGCTGTGCTCCGGGCGCCTAGCACTTCATCCCGAAAATCTGAATTTCTGAAAGTGCCCTGCTGCCAAATCATAACGGGTGATATGCGCCCGCAGCGCACGCTGGCCTAGGCAATCAGAAAGCGGTAGAGGTTGCGCAGCATGCCGGCGGTCGCGCCCCAGATGTAGCGCTCCTTGGGGTCGCTGCTGTCGATTCCGGTGTAGGGCATGGACAGCCACTGGCGCATCACACCCTCAAACTCGAATTCATGGCGCTGGTGATTGGCCGGATCCATCAGGTAACGCAAGGGCACCTCAAACACATCAGCCACCTCGGCCGGATTGGGCTGCAGCACAAAGCCGGTCTGTACCAGCGCCACGACCGGGGTGATGATGAAGGCCGTGCCGGTCACGTAAGTCGGCAAAATGCCCAGCACTTCGACATGGGTGCGCGGCAGGCCGATTTCTTCATGCGCCTCCCGCAGGGCCGTGTCGACTGCATCGTGGTCACTGTTATCGGTCTTGCCGCCCGGCAAGGCCACCTGACCGGAGTGGGTGGACATATTGCCGGCCCGCTCTGTCAGCAGCAGCGTGAGTTCGTCGCGCATGACCAGCGGCAGCAGCACCGCCGCCAGCGCCGGCTCGCGGTTGGAAAATTTTTTCTCCACGCTGTGCTCCGGTGTCCACAGCGGCGGGTGGCGAAAGCGCTGGCGCAGGGCCTGCGGCGTCAGCGCCTGCGCCGGCACACCCGACAAATGTGTGTCCACGCCGATCACCGGAATGCTGCGGGGATCAAAATGGGGCAGGGGTTTGGTGAAGGTCATCAGAAGCAAAGCGTAGCAGGCATGAAAAAGCCGCTCCAGGGAGCGGCTTTTTGCGGGCCAGCTGCTTGTTACGCAGCTTTGGCGCCCAGTTTTTCCTTGATACGTGCCGACTTGCCGCTGCGGCTGCGCAGGTAGTACAACTTGGCGCGGCGCACATCACCGCGGCGCTTGACTTCGATCTTGGCGATCAGCGGGCTGTAGACCTGAAAGGTCCGCTCGACGCCTTCACCGTTGGAGATCTTGCGCACGATGAAGCTGGAGTTGAGGCCGCGGTTGCGCTTGGCAATCACCACACCTTCAAAAGCCTGCACACGTTTGCGTGTACCTTCAACCACATTGACGCTGACCACCACGGTGTCGCCGGGGGCGTACACGGGAATGGTTTTGTTGAGGCGGGCAATTTCTTCCTGCTCAAGGGTTGCTATCAGATTCATGATTTTTTCCATCTAACTTTTTCGTTCATACACGCGCTGCACTAAAGACCGCAAATCCATGGACACCTCAAGGAAGGTCAAGATGGTTGCAGTGGCCGCCAGAGGACCGAAAAGCCTTTGATTATAGCCTTTAATGTCCAAAGGTGACCCAGGTCGGCCCCATCGTTTGCGAACAGGTCCTAAGCGTCGCGCTCCGGGTTGTCCATCAAATCGGCCAGAAACGCCTCGTCCGCAGCGTTCAGATTCCCCGCCGCTCGCGCTTTTTGCACCAAATCGGGGCGTCTGGCCTGGGTCAGGCCCAGCCGCTGGTCGCGACGCCAGCGCTCGATGTGGGCATGGTTTCCGGACAGAAGTTTGTCGGGCACCGCCTGATCGCGCCAGATTTCCGGGCGCGTGTAATGCGGGCAATCGAGCAAACCGTCCAGCGCCGGGTTGAAACTGTCGAGCTGGTGGCTGCCCTCGTCATTGAGCACGCCGGGCTGCAGGCGCGCGACCGCGTCCAGCAGGGCCATGGCAGCGATTTCACCGCCGGACAGCACAAAATCACCGAGGCTGATCTGCTGGTCCACATGGCTGTCGATAAAACGCTGGTCCAGCCCTTCGTAGCGCCCGCAAATCAACACGGCGCCGGTGCTGCCGGACCATCCCGCAACCGCGCTGTGGTTCAGCGCCTGGCCAATCGGCGAAAACAACACCACCGGCGCCTGCTGCGCTGCCCCCTCTGCGCGGTCTTCGCGGATTTTTTCAAGGCAGCGCGCCAGCGGCTCGGCCATCATCACCATGCCGGGGCCGCCGCCAAAAGAGCGGTCATCGACCCGACGGTAATTGCCTTCGGCAAAATCGCGCGGGTTCCAGAGCTTGACCTCGACCAGGCCGGATTCATAGGCGCGGCGCGTCACGCCGCTGGTCAAAAACGGCGCAAAAAGCTCGGGAAACAGGGTAATGACGTCAAAACGCATGAGAGGTATTTTGCGTCATGAAGCGCTTGCATTCTTCCCAAACCAGCCGGGACCGCGGAACCGGCTTTGCCGGGCCGCAGGTGCAGCGCCCCCGCGGGGGGCAGAGAGCTACGCGAAGCGAGCGAACGTGGGGGCTCTAGTAGTCCGGCTGCCAGTCCACCGTGATGATCTTGCCCGGCAGATCGACGGCATCCACATAAGCCGCCACAAAGGGAATCATGCGTTCCAGCGTCTGGCCCTCTTCGGTGTATTCCACACACAGCACCGAATGCGGGCCGGTGGCCATCAGGTCGCGCACCGTGCCCAGCGCCACACCCTCACGGTTGAGCACATTCAGGCCGAGCAGATCGACCCAGTAATACTCGTCCTTGCCAGCTTTGGGAAAGCTGCTGCGCGGCACAAAAATACGCGCACCACGCAAGGCCTCAGCCGGCGTGCGGTCGCCTATGCCTGCAAACTTGGCAACCACCGAGTCGGAATGGGTTTTGGACTCGCTGACCGTCAGTACCACCGTGCCGGAGAACGCGTCAAAGCCGGGCCGGTGTTTGGCCTCAGGCGGCTGCAAAAACCAGCGGCTGGAAGAAAAAAGCGCCTCGGACGAGGCGCTGTGGGCCAGGATTTTGACCCAGCCCTTGACGCCCCAGGCGTCAAGAATGCGTCCGACTTCGATGGCGTCCCCGGGAAGACCCGAGGACTCTAAGCCCGGAAGCATTGAGAGCTGGAAACTCAGGCGGCCTTGGGCGCAGCGGCTGCGCCCTGCTTGACCAGGCGTTCCACGGTGGGGGACGCTTGTGCGCCCACGCCCAGCCAGTGGGTCAGACGGTCCTGCTCGATGCGCAGGCCTTCTTCGCCACCTTTGGCGATCGGGTTGTAAAAACCGATGCGCTCGATGAAACGGCCATCGCGGCGGACGCGTTTGTCAGCCACAACAATATTGAAAAATGGACGGTGTTTAGAACCGCCGCGCGAGAGTCGGATGACGACCATGATTTATCCTTCGGGTGGCGGGGTGAAAAAAATCCACCCCAAAATGTTCCTGCAGCGATTGAGACACACGACATGGCACCCGGCCAGCGAAATGCTGCAAAGCCGCAGATTATAACCCGCCGCACCGCGCCAGGCCCGCCCCACCCTTCCCACCCCCTTTTTGGCACCCCCATGACACTGATACGACCCAGCCTTGACACGGACCTGCCGGCGGTCACCGCCATCTACGCCCACCACGTTCTGAACGGCACCGGCACCTTTGAAACCGAGGCCCCCAGCGTGGCCGACATGCTGGCGCGGCGCGCCGACGTGCTGGCCAAGGGCCTGCCCTACCTGGTGGCCGAAGAAGCCGGCACGGTGGTCGGTTTCGCCTACGGCAACTGGTTCAAG
Organism: Asaia bogorensis; assembly: GCA_943371375.1. Taxonomy (GTDB): domain Bacteria; phylum Pseudomonadota; class Gammaproteobacteria; order Burkholderiales; family Burkholderiaceae_C; genus Polaromonas. The sequence goes on along the minus strand of CALRUM020000004.1, from coordinate 114,581 downwards.
CCGCGTCCGGCCTACCGGTTTTCGGTCGAGGACTCGATTTATCTGGCGCCGGATCAGCAAGGCAAGGGCCTGGGCCGGCTGCTGCTGACCGAGCTGCTGGTGCGCTGCGAAGCCGCCGGCATACGCAAGGTCATGGCCGTGATCGGCGACTCGGCCAACGCCGGATCGGTGGGTGTGCACCGCGCTCTGGGTTTCACCCAGGTCGGGGTCATAGAGTCCTGCGGCTGGAAGTTCGGCGCCTGGCGTGATATTGTGATCATGCAAAAAACGCTGGGCGCGGGCGACACGCTGCCGCCTCAGGATTCCTGACCCCCCGAAAGACCTGATGACCCCCCTAAGCAAAAACAAGACGCTGGCGACCTGGCTGGCGTTGGCAGGTGGTCAGCTGGGCGTGCACCGGTTTTACCTGCATGGCTGGACCGATCTGCTGGCCTGGATACACCCGGTGCTGGCGGCACTGGGCTGGTGGGGCGTGCAGCGGGTAGGCCTGTACGGGCAGGACGACCAGCTTGCCTGGGCGCTGATTCCGCTGCTGGGTTTCACACTGGCGGCCACGGCGCTGACGGCGATTTATTACGGCCTGATGGCACCTGAAAAATGGAATCTGCGGCACAACCCGCTTGCCGCGCCCGACGCGGTTGCCGGCAAAACCAACTGGCTGACCATGGCTGCTGTGGTGCTGTCGCTGTTGTTTGGCACGGTGGCGCTGATGTCCAGCATCGCCTTCAGCTTCCAGCGCTATTTTGAGTACCAGGTCGAAGAAGCCCGCAAGATCTCGCAGCCCAAATAGGGCCCCGGCGAACAGCGATCAGAACAGCTGCAGGCTGACCCAATAGGCAATCGCCGCCACAAAGGCCGATGCCGGTATCGTAAATATCCAGGCCCAGACGATGTTGCCAGCCACGCCCCAGCGCACGGCCGAGGCGCGCTGCGTCGCGCCCACTCCAACGATGGCGCCGGTGATGGTGTGGGTGGTCGATACCGGAATGCCCAGGCCGGTGGCCAGAAACAGCGTGATGGCTCCGCCGGTTTCTGCGCAAAAACCGCCCACCGGCTTGAGTTTGGTGATTTTCTGGCCCATGGTTTTGACAATCCGCCAGCCACCGAACATGGTGCCTGCGGCAATCGCCACATAACAGCTGATGATGGTCCAGGTGGGCGGGGCCGCATCGCCGGCGGCGGTGTAGCCGGTGGCGATCAGCAGCATCCAGATGATGCCTATGGTTTTTTGCGCATCGTTGCCGCCATGGCCCAGGCTGTAGGCGCCGGCAGACACCAGCTGCAGGCGCCGGAACCAGCGGTCCACGCGCGAAGGCGTGGCGCGGCGAAACGCCCAGGCCACCAGCACCACCATCATGGAGCCCAGCAGAAAACCGAGCATCGGCGAGATGAAGATGAAAGCCACGGTTTTGAGGATGCCGGCGGACACCAGCGAACCGGCGCCCGACTTGGCCATCACCGCGCCCACAATGCCACCTATCAGCGCATGCGACGAACTGCTGGGAATGCCGTAATACCAGGTGACCAGGTTCCAGCTGATGGCACCTATCAGCGCGCCAAACACCACATGGGTATCGACCACCCCCGGCTGCACAATGCCCTTGCCCACTGTGGCGGCGACACTGAGGTGAAAAATGAAAATCGCCACAAAGTTGAAAAACGCCGCAAACAGGACGGCCTGGCCGGGCTTGAGCACCCCGGTCGAAACCACTGTGGCAATCGAGTTGGCCGCATCATGAAACCCGTTCATGAAGTCGAAGGCAAGCGCCAGCAGCACCAGCATGACAATCACCCACAGGGCGGTTTGCGCGGTCTGCATGGTCAGGAATTTTCGAGGACGATGCCCTCGATCAGGTTGGCGACGTCCTCACATTTGTCGGTGATGGTTTCCAGCAGTTCGTAAATCGCCTTGAGCTTGATGACTTCACGCACATCGGGCTCTTCGCGGAACAATTTGCTCATGGCCGAACGCATCACGCGGTCGGCATCAGACTCGAGCTTGTCAATCTCCTCGCAGGTTTTCAGCGCGGCCTCGGCGGTGGCCGCGTCGCTGAGCTTGTCGATCAGCGCCACCGCGTCCTTCAGGCGCTCGCAGCATTTGACGCTGAGGTCGGTCAGCCGAACGATTTCATCGGTCATGTGGTGCACGTCATACAGCGCCATGGTTTCGGCCGAGTCCTGGATCAGGTCGGCCACGTCGTCCATGGTGTTGATCAGCGAGTGGATCTGCTCGCGGTCAATCGGCGTGATGAAGGTCTTGTGCAACATGCGGTTGACCTCCTGCGTGATGCGGTCTGCTGCGCGCTCGGCGGAGTCCACCTCGCGGTTGAAGGCCTCACGCTTTTCAATGTCGTTGTAATTGGCCACCAGGTTCGAGAAAGCGCGGGCGGCCTTCACGATCAGGTCGGCGTGCTGATTGAACAGCTCGAAAAAATTGCCTTCACGCGGCAGCAACTTGCCAAACAGCATCTTCAACTCCTGATCGGGTATGTGTCAGAAACATGACAAATTTGTGACCCCCGGCAGTTTACCTGCCCGCCATCCGCTCAAGCCGAGCGGAAAATAAAATACACCGCGCCCACCAAACACAGCGCCGCCCACAAATAATCGAGCTTCAGCGGCTCGTTCAGGTAAAACAGCGCAAAAGGCACAAATACCGCCAGGGTGATGACCTCCTGCATGATCTTCAGTTGCCCGATGTTGTACAGCGTGAAGCCAATGCGGTTGCCCGGCACCTGCAGCAGATATTCAAACAGCGCGATGCCCCAGCTCACCAAAGCGGCGATGTACCAGGGCGCGGTCGCCAGGTTTTTCAGGTGTCCATACCAGGCAAAGGTCATGAACACGTTGGACAGCAGCAGCAAGCCTATGGTCTGCAGCGGGACGGGAAGGGTCTGTAAAAATGACATGGTTGCTTTCTGGGTGCGGTGTTCTGGCCGGGGCCCTGCGAACCAACATGATCAGGCCTGTTGGCCTGTGGCCCTTGCTGTATATACGCAAGCAGCTATCAATGATATAGCTACGGGATACCCGCTCAAACCCTCAAGCGCGCGCGATCCAGCGCTGGCGCCCGCCGCGTGACCCTTTCGCATCGCTCGCCTCGACCGTCAGTCCCAGTGTGTGCGAGGCACGAATTACCTGGGGCAATCCTGCCTGCAAAGTTTCGCTGCTCAGAGTTGCTCCACAGCCTCAAATCCGGCTGCACGGACGGCGACCAGCACCTGCTCAATGTGCGCCCGGCCCCGCGTCTGGACAACCAGTTCGACCTCGACGTTCTGCGCCGCCAGCATGGTGAAGGCGCGCTGGTGGTGCACTTCATCAATATTGGCGCCGGCGCTGGCCACGGTAGCGGTGATTCTGGCGAGTGATCCGGGGATGTCGCGAACGCTCACCCTGATTCGCGCCAGCCGCCCGGCGCGCACCATGCCGCGCTCGACAATGGCCGCCAGCAGCAGCGGGTCAATATTGCCGCCGCATAACACCAGACCGACCGTGCGCCCTTTGAAGCGCGCCGGGTACTTCAGCAGCGCGGCGAGGCCGGCAGCGCCTGCGCCTTCGACCAGCGTTTTTTCAATCTCGAGCAACATGACCATCGCCTGCTCGATGTCGCCTTCCTCCACCAGCACCATATCGTCAACCAGTTGGCGGACGATGGCGCTGGGGATCACGCCAGGTGTGCCGACGGCAATACCTTCTGCAATACTGCTGATGCCCTGCACATGCCTGGTGCCCTTGATGGCATTCACCATTGCCGGGAATCGAGAGGTCTGCACGCCAACGATCTCGATGCCCGGTTTGAGCGCCTTGGCGGCAATTGCCATTCCGGCGATCAGGCCGCCGCCACCGACTGCAATCACCAAGGTGTCCAGTCCGGGCACGGCGCGCAGCATTTCCAGGCCGACCGTACCCTGGCCGGCGACGATGGCTTCGTCGTCGTAAGGATGTACAAATACCAGGCCCTCGCGCTCCGCCAACGCCAGCGCATGGGCCCGCGATTCATCCAGCGTCTCACCGTGCAGAACCACCTCTGCGCCAAAACCGCGGGTGCGCTCGACCTTCACCCCCGGCGTGAAGCCCGGCATCACAATGACGGAACGAATGCCCAGCCGCTGCGCGTGATAAGCAACCCCCTGCGCATGGTTGCCGGCGCTCATCGCGATGACGCCCTGCCGACGCTCGGCAGCGGTGAGTTGCGACAGCTTGTTGCAGGCGCCGCGCTCCTTGAAGGAGGCCGTGTACTGAAGGTTCTCGAACTTCAGGAAAATCTTTGCCCCGGTGATTTGGGACAGTGTGCGGGACTCGACACACGGGGTGTCGAGCAGGTGGCCTTCAAGCCGCGCCGCAGCGCTTTCAATATCGGAAAGGGTGATCATGCAAATCCTCTGGACACGCGGTTCCGGACAGACCTGGCCGAAGTTGGCGCACAGCACCCGGCCTCACGCAGCGTTGACTGCGCTGCTTCCCGGGGCCGGGACTTCGTCGCAGAGGGCCATGGCAGGCAGCGTTCACTGACGAATCTGGCCGGTACCGCTGATGATCGTCAGCTCCACGGACTTTGAGCCGCTTTTCATTCCAGGCCGGAAGCTGAGCACATAGCCGCCCAGATTGAGGTTGTCCATGCCCTCCAGCGCCGCCGCCATGCCTTCCCGGGCCGGGCGCGGGCCCTGGCGCCGCACGGCTTCGACGATGACCTTCGCCGCGATGTACCCTTCCATCATCACGTAACCCACCGGCACATCCGGTTGGCCGCCTTTGGCAGCCGCCTCCCTGAGCTCTTTGGCCAGGCCAGACACATGGAAGGGATTCGGCACGACCTGCGCAATGGCCACCCCCTGCATCACGGTCGAGACGAAGGCCAGACGGTCTTGCGCGATCTGCTTGGCCAGGCGTTCCATGTCAGCCCCGGAATGCACAAAAATCTGCGCGGCGCCGCCATCAGCGCGATAGCGCTCGATAAAGCGCGCGCCCGCTGCGCCGCTGCACACCAGAATGATCGCCTGCGGCCTGGCCTTGATGAAGGCGTCAATCGCATCCGCCACACGCGTGCTGCCTGGTTCATAGGAAGCTTTCGACACGATGCTCGCCTTGCCCTTGCTGGCGGCTGCATCTGTCGCGGCAATGAGCGCAGCTGCACCTGGGCCCTCCTCGTACAGCAGCCCCAGGCGAGTAACGCCCAGTGTCGCCAGGTGCTCGGTGATCTTGCCGAGCTCATCACGAAGGCTCGCACGGACGTTGTACAGCAAAGGGCTTTCAGCGCGGACATCCCCGGAGCGGTAACCCACCAGGGCGAGTTTTTCCTTCTCCAGGATTCCGGCATTGGCCAGCGCGGAGAGATTGCGGCTGCCAAAGTAGCCCGCCAGCACCATGGGTTGGTTTTCAGCGAGCAACTGGCGGGTCAAGGCGACCGTATCTTCAGGCCGTCCACCGTCATCCCTGCTCACCAAAGCAAAGGTATGGCCGTTGACACCGCCCGACTTATTCACGCCGTTAAAAAACAATTGCATGCCCGCGGCGTAAGCGCGCCCCTGGCTGGCTTCAGGTCCAGTCAGCGGAGCGACCTGACCTACAACAATTTGCGTCGCTTGCACCGGGGTGGCCGCGAGAGCCGCGCAGCCCAGGACCATGGGCATTGCCAGTTTGACGATGGGTTTCATCAACGTCTCCAATAGTGGTTGTTGGGCCCTGGTGCCAGCACCTGCTCTGGGCCCGATGGTCTGGGAAACTTGCATACGCCAGAAGCTCCGGCTCAAGCCAGCGCAGCAGTGATGGTCACTTCGAACAACAGGCTTTCCGATGCGAGTCGCGCTTCCACCGCGGTTCTCGCCGGCGCCGTACCCGGGGCAAGCCATGATTCCCAGACCACATTCATCGCGGCGAAGTCGCTCATGTCCCGCAAATAGATGGTGGCTGAAAGGATCCGCTTGCGGTCACTGCCCGCCTCTGCCAATAAAACGTCGACGCGCGACAGGGTTTCATGGGTCTGGGCGGTGATGTCCGCGCTGGCATTGGCGCCCCCGCTGGCGGTCTGGCCGCACAGGTACACCAAGCCACCGTGGCGCACGATCTTGCTCATGCGTGCATTGGCATACCTGCGGTCTATATCGTTCATGTCGTTTCCATGGGTTCAGGGGTTTGGATGGCGGCCGTGTCAGCCAGTGCCGCAATGGATGCCAGCGGCACCGGCTTCAAGGGCGCCCGGATGTGATACGCGCCCACCTCGGCCGGCGGCTTGCCGAGCTCCCGGGAAAGAATCTGGGTCACCGCCAGCCCGCACATCCGGCCCTGGCACGGTCCCATGCCGCAGCGACTGAAAAACTTGGTCTGGTTCGGACCCTGGCAGCCCAGGCGAGCCATCTCGCGGATGCGACCGGCTGTCACCTCTTCACAGCGACAAACCACAGTCTCGTCGGTCGGATCGGATACCCACTCCGGCGGCCGGTACAGCATGTCAAGAAAGGGCCGGATGCGCAACTGTTGCGCCAGCGGGCGGCGTACGACCGCGGCCCGAAGTTCACAGTCGTCCGCACTTAATCGCCCCAGAGCCTGTGCTGCCCCCAAAGCCGCGAGCGCGCCATGGGGTTCGGCCGCCAGCGCGCCGGCGATGGACGCCCCATCACCCGCAATGCGAAAACCGGAGAGGGACGTTTCACCCCAGGCGTCAACGCGTGGACGCCAGGCCAGCTGAACAGGGTCCCAGTCATGGTCAACTCGCAGCAAACGGCTGAGCTGGGTATTCGGCACCACCCCGTGATGCAGCAGCACGACCTCGGCGTCCAGGCGATGTTCCCTGCCGCCAGCGCTGAATACCAGCGCCTGGACCCGCTCGCTGCCTTCGACGCGCAGGGAAGTTGCCGCAGAAAACATCGGGACGCCAGCCCGATGAAGGCGCCACAACATGCGCACCCCTTTTGCCAGATAGGCCGGTGCGCCGAGCGCCGCCGGCAGGTGGCGCAGCGCACGCCACAGGTTGCCTCGCGCTGATGTCTCGACAATGCCGGCCAGCGACACGCCGGCGTCGAGCAACTGGCAGGCGACCAGCAGCAGCAAGGGCCCGCCTCCGGCAAGCACCACGCGGCCGGCAGGCACGGCGCTGGCGCTCTTCAAGGCAATTTGGGCCGCCCCGGCATTGAGAACCCCGGGAAGTGTCCAGCCCGGTATCGGCGAGGCCCGCTCCATAGCGCCGGTAGCAGCAATCAGCTGGGGCGCACGCACCCGGAACGACTGGCCGTCCTGCTGCGCGGTCACAGTGAGGTCGCGCGCAACGTCCCACACCATCGCGCCAAAGCGCAGTTCAACACCCGAACGCGCGAGCCGGTCCGTGATGAGCTCTCCGTGGCGGTAGTCCGGGCCAAGCAAGGCCGCCACCGACGGGGGGACGGCGGTGATGTTGCGGTAGATCTGTCCGCCGGGGCGAAGCTGCTCGTCGAGCAACAGCGTCTTCAGTCCGTGCGACGCAGCGGTCAGCGCAGCCGACATGCCAGCTGGACCGGCGCCGATGACAACAAGGTCATGCGTTGACGCATTCATTGCGGGACTCCGGCCGTACGCGCCCCATGGGGCAGGCGCACCTGCATGCCGGCGCGCACCTGGACCATGCACGACTGCAGGTTCTGTGCACCGTCGACCTCGACCAGGCAGTCAAAGCATACGCCCATGAGGCAAAGCGGCGCCCGCGGCTGGCCCGACACCGGTGTATGCCGGAACGGCACCACCCCGGCGCTGAGCAGTGCCATCGCCAGCGTCTCGCCCTGGCGGGCCGGCACGCGTTGTCCCTCGACAAAAATATCAACCTCAATAGCCTGTTCGTTTGCAGGAAGCAACATCGACCTAAACATCAAAACGCTCCGATTTGAAAGTCCCGATGTGCGTGGGCTCGGCGCCGCCGCGTATCCAGGTCACAAGTGGTCCCGCATGCATGGACGCCAGCGTGATGCCGCTGTGGCAGGTGACGACAAACGCCCCCGGGCAATCGCTGGATGCCTGGTAGATCGGGAAGCCATCAGGAGTCAGGACCCGCAGCGCGCCCCACGTACGCACGACATTGACCTTGGACAGAACGGGGAAACAGCGAACGGCGCGTTGGGCAAGACCGGACAGCGTCGCCAGACTGGTCCCGTCATCAAAGCCAACGTCCTCGTGCGAGTCGCCAATTTGCACCACGCCCTCATCGGTCTGGCGGACAGAACCCGTCGGGTGGCGAAGAAAGGGCTGGACCCGCTCGCTGACCAATATCTGACCCCGGTTCGGTCTGACGGGCGCTTGCAGCCTGACCAGCGGTGCCAGCACCCGGTTGCCCAGACCTGCAGCCAGCACCACACGGCCGGCCACATGTTCGACACCACCCGCCCACACGTGGAACGCACCGGCCTTGTGTTCAATGCGATCCACATGGACACCCGTCACCATCTTTCCGCCGCGGAGTTGAAAACCTTCCACCAGTGCGCGCAGCAGGCGCAGCGGGTTGACATGGCCGTCGAGCGGACTGAACACCGCTCCGGCCACGTCAGGACCGACCCAGGGTGAGACTTCGCGCAATCCGGCGGGGCCAAGCACCGCATAGGGGTAATCCACGCCCAGCGCCTGCCTCAGCGCGTCAAGGCGTGCGCCGCGCGCGGCAAGTTCAGCGTCGTCCAGACAGATCATCAAGCCGCCGATCTGCGACAGGCCGACATCAATGCCGGTCAGTGCCGCCAGCTCCTGGGCGAAAACCGGCCAGTGCCTGGCAGCGGCCATGGTCCAGCGCGCATAGTCGAGATTCTCCAGCCCCTTGCCTTGCACCCAGACCAGGCCAAAATTTCCCCGCGCAGCGCGAAAGGCGTCGTCGCCCTCATCGAGCAGCCGCACCCGTTCGCCCGCTGTGGCCAAACCATAGGCGATGGCCATGCCCACCACCCCTCCCCCCAGCACCAGGGTATCCGCCTCGCGAACCGCCGTCATGGTTTGCCCGCAAGGATGCGATCCAGGCCATAGAAGCGGTCCAGCACAATCATCAGCACCAGGGTCAGCGCGATCAGGACGGTGGAGACTGAAGCCAGAAGTGGGTCAATCGTGTGGGCAATGTGGTTGTACATCTTGACCGGGAGGGTCTGTGTGCTGGCCGAGGCGACAAAAATGGACATCGTCAGCTCGTCGAAGCTGTTGATGAAGGCGATGAGCCAACCGCCCGCGACGCCAGGCAGGATCAGCGGCAGTTCGATGCGGCGAAACACTGTCCACGCCGAGGCACCCAGCGACTCGGCAGCCTGGGCCACGCCGCGGTCAAAACCGGTTGCTGCCGCGACCACCAGGCGCAGCACGTAGGGCAGCACGAGCACGGTATGGGCTGCGGCCAGCCCCCACATGGATCCGGAGGCACCGAGCTGGGTGAGAAAGCGCAACAGCGCAATGCCCAGCACAACATGCGGAACCATCAGCGGCGACAGCAGCAAGCCAAGAATCGCTTCACGGCCGGGGAAACGGTGCCACGCGATGGCCATGCCCGCCGGTACGGCAAGCAGCGTGGCCAGCGTTGCAGCAGTGGCTGCCAGGGCCAGACTGCGGTAGAAGGCGCTCATAAAGTCGTCGTCCTTCAGGATGGCGAGGTACCAGCGCCATGACGCACCGTCAAATGGCATGGCAATGTAGCCCTTGTCCGTAAACGACACAAGGACCACCATCAGCAGTGGCGCCAACATGAAGGCGGCAAACAAGCAGTGAAACACCAGCAGCAGGATGGGCGCGCGCTTCACAGGAACACCTGCTTGTAACGACGCTCGACGAAGCGGTTCATGCCGATCGAAACCGCCAGAACGATGACCACCAGCACCACGGCAAGCGCGGCGCCCAGGGGCCAGTTCAGATTGCCCAGGAACTCATCGTAGATGGTGGTTGGCACCACCTTCAAACGACGGCCACCGATGATGGACGGTGTGGCAAAGGCGCTGGCAGCCAGTGCAAAAACGATGAGGCTGCCGGAGAGCACGCCGGGGATCACCTGCGGGAAAACAATGCGGCGCAACACCGTCGGCAGTCCTGCCCCCAGCGATTGAGCCGCCTGTTCCGTGGTGGCGTCGAGCTTTTGCAGGGAGGCCCACACGGCGAGGACCATGAAGGGAACCAGAACATGCACCAGTGCAACCACCACACCGGTGAATGTGAACATCATCTTGACGGGTTCGTTCACCAAACCGCTGGCCAGCAAAAGCTTGTTGATCACCCCCTCATTGCCGAGCAAAACGGCCCAGCCCAGAGTCCGCACCACCACCGAGATCAGCATAGGGCCCAGCACAATCACGATGGACACCGCACGCCACCGGGCAGAAAGCCGGCTCAATATATAAGCTTCCGGAACACCGATCGCGATGCAGATCAGCGTGACGAGGATGGCCATGCCGAAGGTACGTGCAAAGATGGCATGAAAGTACTCGTCCTGGGCCACATCGGCATAGTTGGCGATCGTCAACTGTTCGCCAACACCGCCTCCAGGAAGAAAGGGGTACAGGCTCAGCGAGAGCGTGATCACCAGGGGCACAGCGACGAAAGCCAGCATCATCAACACGCCAGGTGCCGTCAGCCAGTAGGGCAGCTGGTTGCGCTTCGATGTCATGTCGCTACCCCGGCACGCGGCACCAGGCGGGCGTTCTCTGGCGACCAGCGCAAACCAACTTCGTCACCTTCGGCGGCCAGCGGCAGGCCGGTATTGGCATGGGTGAGCTGTAGAGTGCCCAATGGGGTCTCAATCTGGAACAGCCAGTGATTACCCAGAAATACCCGCGCGCTAACACGGCCGGTGATCAACGCATCTTCCGCGGCCGAGAACTCGATTTTTTCGGGTCGGACGATGTACTCGAGCGCACCAACATGCTCCAGGTCGCTGGTGGGCAGACGGTAGCCTTGCACCTCAACGCAAGACCCGGCGTGTGAGCGCGCCACTTCAAAAACATTCGCCTTGCCGAGGAAAGTGGACGAAAAACGTCCATTGGGCCGTTCATACATCTCAAAGGGCCGGCCAACCTGCTCGATACAACCCTTGTTCATCAACACGACCCGGTCGGCCAGTGTCATGGCCTCCGCCTGGTCATGCGTCACCATGATGGTGGTGACGCCCACACGGTGTTGCAACGCGCGCAACTCGATCTGCATCTCCTCGCGCAGCTTGGCATCGAGCGCGCCCATCGGCTCATCCAGCAACAGCACAGGCGGCTGGATGGCCAGAGCGCGCGCCAGCGCCACGCGCTGGCGCTGGCCACCCGAAAGCTCGCGCGGGTAGCGACTGGCCATCGGGCCGAGATGGACGAGTTCCAGCGTGCTGGTAACACGCTTTTTTCGTTCACCCGAGGCAACACCCTGCATCTCCAGGCCGAACGCCACGTTGTCGGCCACCGTCATGTGTGGAAAAAGCGCGTAACTCTGAAACACGATGCCAAGGCCGCGCTGGTTCGGTTTGACATCCGTGATATCTGCACCATTGAGCAGGATGCGGCCACTCGTGGGCTGTACGAAGCCCGCCACCATCTGTAGCGTCGTGGTCTTGCCGCAGCCCGAAGGCCCGAGCAGGCAGACAAATTCCCCCTGGGCTACAGAAAGATCACATTCAGCCACCACCACCACGTCGTCGTAGCGCTTGGACAGGCCCTTCAGTTCCATAAAGCTCATGGCGTGTGTCCCGTGAAAACGCTCAGCGTTCGACCGCGCGATTCCAGCGGTTGGTCCACTCAGCGCGCTTGGCGTTGATCACCAGGTAGTTGGGCGATATCAGCGCGTTGACCTTTTCCGGCCCGTACACCACCCTCTTCATCACGTCAGGAGCGAGCTTGGCTGTCTTGTTGACCGGACCCCAGCCTTGCGAACTGGCCAAGAGCGCCTGCATGTCGGCGGAGACCACGTGTTGCAGGAACTGCTGCCCGAGCTTGGCCTGTGGTGCACCTTCGACCACGCAACCGGCGACCATGATCACGACCGCGCCTTCCTTCGGGTAGACGAACTCCACCGGTGCGCCCTGATCCACCACCGCCTGCACGCGGCCATTTCCCCACACCACAAGTGCCGCCTCACCGGTCTGCAGCATCTGCGCCATCTTGCCGGGGGATGGCTCCCAGGCCAGCACATTGGGAGCGACCTTCTTGGTCATGGCGTCAAAACCGGGATTCATCACCGCTTCGCTGCCACCATTGAGCCTGGACATCATGACAAGTGTCAACAAGCCATAGCCGTTGGTGATGGGAGGGATCACCACCTTTTGCTTGTACTTGGGATCAGTCAGGTCCAGCCATGAGGTCGGTGCCTTCCAGCCGTTCCTGGCGAAAACCTCCTTGTTGTAGGCCAGACCGGTGGCGATGAAGCCAATGCCCACGGAGCTGTCACCCAGCATTCGCGCATTCGGATAAAGCTCCTTGATGGAGCCAGTTTGCTCCACCTTGGCGCAAAGCCCCTGGCCAACGCCCTGATACATCGGGCCGTCATCCATCAGCGCGACGGATATCTCCTGCTTGCCTTTTTGCGCCTGCAACTTGGCGAGGATGTCGGTGGAGTTACCCGGAACATAGACCACCTTGGCGCCAGTCTTCGCTTCGAAAGCAGGAATGATCTTTTCCTTGAAGAGCAACTCCGTCGATCCACCCGATCCACCCACGTAGATCGTTTCGAGGGCGTGGGCGCTGAAAACGGACGCCAATGCCAATGAACTCATGACAATAAGGTATTTGCGCATCAATATCTCCTCAAAGGGAAGTTTGCTGGGAAGAAGACCACCAAAGGGTGCAAGTGACCGCGTCGAACCTAAGGTTACACAAATTGTAGTCACGCGATCCTGTTCGGAATAATCAAATTACTGCAGCAACTTATGCTTAAATGTTATGTATGAAATCCTCACTCAATATGGGACAGATCGAAGCCTTCCGGTCGGTGATGCTTGTGGGCACCGTCATCGGGGCTGCACGTTTGATGAACATCACGCAACCCGGGGTCAGCCGGTCCATCGGCCTGCTGGAACTGCGAATCGGCTACAAGCTCTTTGAACGACATGGTCGTCGCCTGGTACCGACGCCCGAGGCGGAGGCACTTTATCGGGAGATCGAGCCGCTGTACGGCAGTCTCGACCGCATCGCAGAGATTGCTCAGGACATCCGGTTCCAGCGCGCCGGTGCCTTGCGTATCGGGTCATTGCCTGCCTTGTCGCAGTGGCTGGTCCCGCAAGGCATCGCCCGCTTCCTGTCCTCGCGCCCCAAGGTCTCTGTCTTCGTCGAAAGTCTGCCCTCCCGGCAGATCGCCGAGCGGGTGTCAACGAGGCAACTGGACGTTGGAATCGTGGAGCTGCCCTTGTTCCGGTCCGCCATCACGATCGAACCCATGGAGCCCCTGCCGTTTGTAGCCGTGATTCCTGCAGCCCATCGCCTGGCCGGCAAAAGCATGATTTCGCTAAAGGATCTCGACGGTGAGCGCATGGTGTTACTGGCCCGGCAGAGCTTTGTGCGGCACCAGATCGACGACGTGCTCGCTAGCCTTGGTGTAGAGCCCAACGTGGTGCTCGAGACACCGAGTTCAACCATCGCCTGCGCACTGGTGGCCGCCGGCGCGGGAATTACGCTGGTCGGGAGATTGACGGCCACACCATTTACAGGGCCGCAGGTTGCGATAAGGCCGATCAAGGAGACGTTCACCTCCGGCTACGCGATCATTTTTCCTGACTCCGGGCCGCGCCTGCAGCTTGCCGACGCATTCGTGAAGGAGCTCCGGGAGGAGATCCGACGCGCGAACCACTCCTGACACACAGGCGTTCCCCTGTCACCCCATCCCAGTGATACACATACTGCCGGCGCTGGCGCGACGGTGGGATCAGGCCCGGGCGATCCAGCGCTGGCGTGCCGCCAGCTTTTCCACATCGCGCCAGTGGCTGCATTGCCGCACCATCTGCGGCCAGATGCGCAGCAGCAGTTCACACTCGGCCAGCGTGTCGGCCGCCGCCTGGTGCCTGACACTGCAGACAATGCCGAAGTGGGCCAGCCATTCGTCGAGCGCGCGGGCCTTGACCTTTTCATGCGTCACCGCACACAGCGCCTCGATATCGACCCAGCGGTTCGGCAGGTCGGCGCCCAGATGGGTTTTGGCCTGCCGCCCTATCATGGCCTGGTCAAAGGGCGCATGAAAAGCCAGCAGCGGCGAGTTGCCCACAAAGCGCGCAAAAGCCTGCAGGCCGTCCCCCGGGGGCACCCCCTCACGCTGGCGCTGCAGACCGATGCCGTGCAGCAGGATGTTGTCCTTGCTCGAACCGACAGCAGACTGGCGCAGCACCACTTCAAAACTGTCGCCCGGCGTGATCGCGATGTGCTGGCGCGGCCAGTCCACCTGGACGGCAATCGCCGCAATCGCCAGCAACTGGTCGCGCTGCGGGTCCAGCCCGGTAGTCTCCACGTCCAGCACCACCCAGCGCGCCTCGTCCACAGCGTGCAGCCTGCCCAGGCGTTGTTGCAACCAGCCGGCCCAGCTCATCGGTCAAAGTCCAGTTGCAGGCGCTGCTGCAGTGAACGCGCCACGCGAAACGATTCGCGCAGAATGCGCCTGTCGATATCGTTCAGGCTGGCCACCTTCAGGTGGTTGGGCTGCTGTGGCGCTGCCGTGCCTTCGAGCTGTATGCGCAGGCGCAGCGTCTGCAAAAACTCAAAGCCGCTGACCCAGGCCTGATACTCGGGCGCGGCCAGCCCCAGCAGCGGGCCCACGGCCTCCAGCCTTTCGCGGGTGCCGGTTGCGGTGAGGCCGTGGTTCAGTGAATAAATACGCGCCACATCGACAAAAATCGCCGCCCCCTGCAACTTCAGGTCTATCAGGCCGGCCTCATCCACCGCCAGGCTGCCGGTCCAGTTCAGCGGCGCGCTGCGCAGCAGGGCATTGACGGCCAGTTGCTTGATGAAGCGCGGTGCCCGGCGCGCCGCCTCGGTCACTTCCTGCCGCAGCTCGTGTGCCAGCGCGTTGTCCCCGGCCAGCGCGCGAAAGTCAAAATAAATGCTGGCATTGAGCAGGTCATGCGGCGCACCATGTTCTATCCAGTGGGCAAAACGTTCGCGCCACTCGCGCAGCGTGAGGCAACAGGCCGGCTCGCCGGCCATGATGCCGCCGCGGCACAGCGGGTAACCGCAGGCATCCAGCGCCAGATTGACATCGTGCGCAAATCGCAGCGCTGCCGCATGCTGCTCTGGCGTGCTGTTGTCGGGCAGGATCAGCGCGTTGTCCTGGTCGGTGGCAATCGTCTGTTCGCTGCGCCCTTCCGAACCCAGGGCCAGCCAGCACATCCGGCTCAAGTCCATGCCGTGCGCCTGCGCCTTGACTTCCAGCAGGCGCAAGGTCAGCACATCGTTGAGGTGGCTGATCAAGGTGGTGAGCTGGCGCGCATGTACCCCCTGGCCCAGCAGGCTGTGGGCAAAACGGCGTATGTCCTGCGCCACCAGCGTCAAAGTGTCCACATCGGCCGCCGAACGGATCGAGGTGCTGACCTGCTTGAGGCTCAGGCGCTGCATCGCAAACAGGTCGCGCTCGGACACCATGCCAATGGCCACACCGTCGCGCGTGACCGGTACATGGCGGATGCCGTGCCGGCTCATCAGCAGCGCCGCATCAAGCGCGGTGTGCTGGTGTGTGAGGGTGTGCACCGGCTGCGCCATCACCTCGGCAATCGGAGTCTCCAGCGGCAGCCCCGCCAGCGTGACCCGGCCCAGAATGTCGTAGCGTGTCAGGATACCCAGGGGCCGCAGGGCTGCATCGGTGACCAGCATGGAGCCTATGCGCTGCTGGTGCATCTGCGTCAGCGCGTCGCGCAGCGGCGTGCCGGGCAGGCAGCTGACCGGCGCCTGGTGCCCCACCTCAGCCAGCGGCGTCTCCAGCGACTGCTCGGCCAGGGCCTGCGAGGCATAAGCCACCTGCAGCGCGCGCCGCGACAGGTCCAGAAACTTCAGGATGCGCCGGTTCAGAAAATCGGCAAATGGCGGGCTCAGCACGGCCAGCGTCTGCATGGCCTGCAGCGGCAAGGCCAGCACAAAGGTGTCGGCCACCGCGCGGTAGCTGGCCGTCACCGCGCGCTGCGCCACCGCAGCACTGACGGGAAAGAGTTCGCCCGGCTCATAGTGAAACGCGCCGCCCGAAAGTTCGGCCAGGCCGCGCTCGCCAATCACCGCACCCTGGCGTATGAAAAACAGCTGCTCGACCACGCCGTTTTCCGGTCCGATCAACATCTCGCCGGGTGCAAAGTAGTTCTGGCGGGAATGGCTCAGAAAAAAATCGACCTCGCCGGCCTGCATCTGCGCAAACGGCGGGTGCCGCATCAGCTCCTGGCGCAGGTTGCTCAGCAGGCTGCTGGACGGGCTCAAGTCGGCCTTGAGGGAGGCTAGAGGCTGGGCGGCATCCGTCACGGGCGTCTCCTGAGGTTTGAAAACCATTATCCGGGAAGGACTTGCGCTTGTGCTGATTCAGCGCAAACACTGCGGGGATGACTGACGTGTCGTGCCGGCCGACCGATCAGCAGCAGTGACTCCCCGCTTGTCATCCCGGACTTGATCCGGGATCCATGTTCGCTTTCCTCGTGCCTTGAGGTCTGCCTGCAAGCCGGGTCTCGCCCCGGCGGGCGACTTACTTTTCTTTGCTTCGCCAAAGAAACCTAAGGAAAAGAAAGGCGATCCGATGGTCTGGGTCCCTTCGCTTCGCTACGGGCAACCTGCGGTGCTCGCCGAAAACGGGGTCGAGCTCGAACTCGCTTCGCTCAGACAATCGCTCGCCCTGATCCGTTTTCGGCTGCGCTCCTCGGCCCAGCCCGACGGGTTGGGGGACGAATGCGGGTTCGGATGCGGGGAGCCCTGACGCGCATAGCGCGTCAGGGCCAATTCGGTTGGCCGTCATGTTTGCACGCGAGCGCAGCACACGCGGCCAAATGAGGTTCCCCTCCATCGCCCAGCGGGGCGAGGGAGGGGTTAGGGGTGGGAGTGGGGAGTCGCTCCTACTGTCTCAAGCAAACCGGGGACGCAGCGTGATGCAACTAAAAACTTGCCTGCAACCCAACCTTCAAACTACGCCCCGGCAAAGGCGCTTTCGGGAAAGCCGTACTCGTCAACACCGAGGTCGCACTGTAGGCCAGCTTGTCGGTGATGTTGTCGAGCCGGGCGTACCAGAGCAGCGATGCCGCCCCTGCCTTCACGCGGTAAGACGAAGCCGCATTCCACAGCGTGTAAGCCGGCGTCGCACCCACTGGCGGGGCCGGCACGCGCTTTTGCGCGGCCAGGTGGTCAACGCCCAGACTCGCACCCCAGGGCCCGCTGGCCCACAACAAGGAGGCACCGACGCGCCAGGGCGCGATACGCGGCAGGGGCTGGCCGTTGCTCAGGTTGGTCGCACGCACAAGATCGCCGCGCAATGCCAGGTCCACCGTCGAAGCGCCCTCCAGCAAACGGATGTTGCCGCTGGCCTCGATGCCGGTGAAGCGTGCCCTCACCTGCTGGTAGCGGAATTCAGCCAGCGCATTGAACTCGGCGCCCGATGCGGTAAAGCCCGGGTTGCCCGCATCTTCCACCGGGTCGACGGCGCCGTCCTCGGCATTACGCGTCACACCGGTGCTCTGATTGAGCGCGATGTAATTGCGGAAACGGCTGAAGTAGGGGCTGAGCTTGAAGCTGTGGCCGCCCGACTTCCAGGCCGCGCCCAAGTCCAGGTTGCTGGACTGCTCTTTGGCGAGGTTCGCATTGCCGACCTCATAGGAGGCAGTGGCGATGTGAGGGCCATCGGCAAACAGCTCGTAGTCTTTGGGCGCGCGTTCCGTGTAGGCCAGGTTGCTGGTCAGTTGCCAGCCCGGCGCGGCGTTCCACAGCGCCCCCAGCGCGTAACTGCCGGGCTTGAAGTCTTTTTTGGCGGGCGTGAAACGCGCCACACGCGGGTTGCCAAAAGACTCGACGCTGACAGACTCCAGACGCCCGCCCAGACTCAGTTTGCCCCAGCCCGCCCCCCACTCTTCGTAAGCAAACAGCGCCGACTGCGCGGTTTTGCTGAAGGGCGCAAAAGCCTCTGTGCCCACCGCAGAAAAGCGGTTCGATTCGGTTTGCAGGCCCAGCACACCGTCGATGTTGCCGACTTTGGCGTGGCGCGCTTCCAGCCTGAAGTCACTGCCCTTGTTGGTAAACACCGTGCCGGGCCGCGTCCCTTCAAACTCGGTGTGCCGGTAGTCGGTCTGGCTGTATTGCGCCTTGATGCTTTGCAGCGGGCCGTCGAGATGGCGGATTTCGCCTTCCAGCGCATAACGCTCGGACTTCATGCCAATCGTGACCCTGTCCTCCGCCACCGTGCCGTAGGTGCTGCGGTAGTTGCTGGCCGATGCACCAAGGTAACCGTTGTCAAAAAATACCGAGCCGCCGACAGCACCGCCGCTGACATCGCTGGCTGAATTGCAGATGCGCCTGGCGTTGGTGGTGACTGCGGTTTTGCTGCAGGCCAGGTCGCGCGGCACCCGCACATCGCTGGTCTGGCGCTCAAAGGCATCGACATGCAGGCTGTAGCGCTGGTTGCCGCCTTCGAACAACAGGCCTTTGCCGCGCTCCGAGTTGCCGCTGGCCGCATTCAGATTGACTTTGCCGCTGATGCCACCGTTTTCATCAAACTGCGGCTCACGCGGAATGCGGTTGTCGATCACATTGACCACACCACCGACCGCGCTGCCGCCGTAGAGCAGCGCGCCCGGACCACGCAAGACCTCAATACGCTCCATGCTTGTCGGGTCGCTGGTCACCGCGTGGTCATAACTGAGGCTGGACACGTCGAGCGAGCCGCCACCGTTGGCCAGGATGCGGATGCGGTCGCCATCGAGGCCGCGGATGATGGGCCGGCTGGCGTTCGGGCCGAAATAGGTGCTGCTGACACCAGGCGTGCCGTCCAGTGTTTCACCCAGCGTCGTTTTGGCGCGCAGCAGCAAGCCATCGCCGGAGTACTGGGTGGCGGGTGTGATCAACTCCGTGGCGCCCAGCGGGTTGCCGGTCACAGTGATCTCTTTGAGCGTGGGGGTGGGGGCCTGCGCCAGCGCACTGGTGCTGGCCAGGGCGAGCAGGGACAAGGTAGCCGTGCCGACGGCACTGCGGGGGAATGATTTTTTCATGGTGACTCGATGAATCGGAAACAGCAAACGCCGGGCAGCGGCCGTCTGGCCGTACTCGACAACTTGGGGGATTCAGCGAGTCAGGGGCGGACCGCGCGCTTCAAAAAGCGCGGCCCATCGGGCGCGTACTTCGCCCTCGAGAAAAAGAAAAACAAAAGCCGACAGGGCCATGGGCAAGGCCGCCGGGGGTGCGATCACCACTGCATCCGCGTGGCCCAGCTGGTCGTAAACGCGGCAGTCCGACTCGTCGGCATGGGCAGAAAAAACATCGGCCAGCCAGCCGTGGGCTTGGCCGGTCTCATGGTCTTCAAGCAGATGCGCCGGCGCCGCATGGTGAGAATCCATCGCGCCGTGGGTCAGCCCGTGCATCAGGCCCAGCATGGGCGCGAGCAGCAGCACCAGGGCCAGATAGCCCCAGGCCGCCCGCAATGCCATGCGCCGGATCAGCATGCCTTTTTACTTCACCGTCACCGCATCGTTGATGCGGTAATACAGGCCATAGGGGTCGTCATGCAGCACCTGCAGCTTGCCCTCGACCACCACCGGCTCCATGCTGTACTCCACCGGGGTTTTTGTCTTGACCTCGACCATGCTCTCCGGCCCGCCGGGCACGCAGAACGAGCAACTCAGCGGCACCGACGACAGCAGGAAATGGCGCTGCTTCTTGCCCGGCTCCAGCGGCATCATGAAACCCTGGATGCGCTGGGTCTTGTCGTTCATGCCGAGTTGGCCCGCGGTAAACACCGGCAGGATGCGGTTCTTCTCGTTTTTTGTTTTGACGTCGGTCAGCACCGACCAGGGCAACACGTCCGTCCTGGGCGCCAGCGGCGCAAAAGGGCTGTTGGCACCGTGCACACCGGCGCCCTGCCCGGCCGGCAGATCGATGCTGCCAAGCGGTGCAGGGGCCGCTTTGCCCGCAGCGGGCTTGCTGCTGCCCGGCGGAAGCGGCGAACTCAGCTGGGCGTGTGCCAGGCTGGCCGCAAGCAGCAGGGCCAGCAGCAAGGGCGAATTCCTGAAAGCGGTGAACGCAGAACTGTTCATGGGTACTCCGGAAACTGGGGTCAGGGACAAAATCCCCTGGTCTGTCATCCCGGACTCGATCCGGGATCCATGGATTGCGGATTCCCGGATCAAGTCCGGGACAGGCTCTGCCCGCAATGACAAACCAGACTCAATGCGCGTGTTTCATGCCGCAGTATTTACCCACGGCCAGGCCTTTGCAAGAGGCCTGCAGGTCTTTCATGCAGATGTCTTCCTTCTTGCCCGACTCCAGGCACTTCGCAGCCGCCTCATGCGCGGCCGCCATGGCTCGATGGCGCTGGATGTCCTCTTTGGTTTCTGCGTCCTTGTGTTGCGCATGCGCTATCGAAAACGTAGCTGTCAGCGCAAGTCCAGCAAGGGCTGGAAGCATTTTTTTCATGAATGTTTTGACCATGTCGGTTCACCTCGATTGTAAAAGTTCAAACACACTGACCCGGTAGGCCTCATACGCGGGCAGCAGCGCCGACAACAGCGCCACGCCCACAGCCAGTACCGGCACACCCCACAAGCCAACCGGCCACGCGATCGTGCCGATCAGGACTGATTTTTCCAGCTGCAGCAGCCAGCCCAGCAGCGCCATCAGCCCCTGGCCCGCCAGCACACCGATCACCGCAGCCAGCAGCGCCAGCCACAGCGCCTCGCACAACAGCAAAGCCGCGACCTTGCGCGGCGGTGCACCCAGCAAACGCAGCAGCGCCAGGTCGGCGCGGCGCTCGCGCACCGCGCTCCACAGCGCGATGAAAACGCTCAGGGCGGCCGTCAGCAGCAACACACCGGCCAGCGCGCGCAACACATCGGTGCCGACGCCAATCAGCCGCAGCAGCCGGGTGATTTCCAGCGCCGGTGCGGCGGCCTGCATCTCGGTCGTGCTGTTCACAAAACGCGGGAAAGTCACGGCCGCCAGCGGCGTGCGGTATTGAATCAGCGCCAGCGTGACTTCACGTTCGGCCTCCAGCGCCTGGCGGTCTTCGGCGTCGAGCGCGCTGTCGCCCTCATGCATTTTTTCGTGCACCTGCCAGACCGACTCCTGCGCGGTCAGCACCAGCCGGTCCAGCACCGAGCCGCTGGCGGCCAGCACGCCGCTGACCACATACGGCGCCTGGCCGTGGCTGGCACCGCCGCTGCCCAGGCCGTGGCTGCCGACAAAACGCTCGCCCACCTTGAGCCCGGTCTGCGCCGCCACCTGCGCACCCAGCACCGCCTGCAGCGGCGCCGCCCAGATGCCGCCCTGCGCAAAACGCGCGTCGTAATGCGCGATGTAGTCCGGCGTGCTGCCGACGATGCGAAAGCCGCTGTAGCTGTCACCGAGGCTCAGGGGAATCAGTTTGGCCACCTGCGGATGCTGCGCGAGCGCCTTGACGGCGGCCAGGGGCACATTGCCGGTCGGCACGTCGAGGTGAAACACACCCGACAGAATCAGCTGCATGGGGCTGCCCTTGGCGCCCACCACCACATCGATGCCGGCCAGGTCGCGCTCAAAAGCCCGTGTGATCTGGTGGCTGACCAGCAGCACAAAACTCAGCGAGGCCAGCCCCAGGCTCAGCAGCAACAGGTTCAGGCCCGCCGCCAGCGGCCGCGACCAGAGAAAGTGCCAGGCGATTGCTATGGTTTTCAAACCTGGCAACCACAGTTGGACGCGCCCGAGTGGGCTGGCATGGGGTGGGCTGGCAAGGCGCGACGACGCGGCGGGCTCATGCCCGCAAGAAGGAGCAACGCCGCCAGCGCGCGCCAGGGCAGCTCAATCGGGTGCGTAGCGCTGTCACCCAAAAAGTGAGCGCGTGCGTGAGTGGGTAGGTACCTGTTCATGAGGTTCAGCCAGCGATCAATAGCGGTCAACTGTGGTTGCCAGGTTCAGGCTGGTTACGCACAAGGAATAAGGGCAAAAAGCCGATTTGACCATCAAGACTGGTGGCCACGCGTGCATCGTGCGTGGCGATCACCAGTGTGGCGCCGCAACGGGTGGCGGTCGCCTGCAGCAGTTGCACGGCCTGCTGCGCGGCCTCGTCGTCCAGGCTGGCGGTCGGCTCGTCGGCCAGAATCACCTTCGGTTGCAGCAGCACGGCCCGCGCCAGCGCCACCCGCTGGGCCTGGCCGCCAGAAAGCTGGTTGGGCTTGCGTGCGGCCAGCTCGGCCACCCCCAGCGCCGCCAGCGCTTCTCGGATGCGGCCGTCGTCCTGCGCCTGCCCGGCCGCCCACTGCGCCAGCGCCAGATTCGCATGCACCGTCAGCGCTTCGCTCAAGTGCAATTTCTGCGGCAAAAACCCAATCGTTCTGGCGCGCCAGGCATCGCCCGCAACCTTGCCGAGTGTGGCCATGGATTGCCCGGCTACGCTGATGTCGCCCGCCGTCGGCGCCAGCAAGCCAGCGGCCAGCGCCAGCCAGGTCGATTTGCCCGAGCCCGAGGCGCCGCGCAGCAACACCACCCCGCCCTGCGGCACTGCCATGTCGTCAAATCGTATCTCGGCGCCGCCCGGGTACTGGTAGGCCAGTTGCCGGCTGCTGATCATGCCGGCAGCCCTTTCACCGTGGTACCGGTGCTGGCGCAGTCGGCGCACACACCCCGCACCGCGAAGTCCAGGCTCATGCCCTGATAACCGAGTGCCTTGAGCGCATCCAGCGCCGATTGCGCGGCCCGCTCCAGGTCGTCCGCGCTGGACTGCAAGGCGGTCTCCAGCGGGCTGTCGCGGTGGCAGCTCTGGCATTCAAAGTGCGGCATGGCGTGGACACCGGCCGGCATGGCCTGGTAACGCCGCACCCGGCTGGCATCGACCCGGCACAGCAGCAGACCGACCTGCGTGAGCCGGTCGATCAGGCGATACAGCGTGACGCGGTCCAGCGGAGCGCCCTCAGCGGCGTCGCCCTCGCCCACCAGGGCGGCCTGCAACTGCGCATGGGTGTAACTTGTGTCCGCATGCGCCAGCAGCCAGCCCAGCACCCGGCGCGTAGCCGCCGTGCGCCGCAGGCCGTGCGCGGACAGCAGGGCGTCGATCGGATCGGCTGCAGTGTTTTTGTCGGGAAGGTTCGCGGACATGGGACGGTTTGTAATAACGCAATCTGGTTGCATTATTACCGGGAATCGACCGCTGACCAGCGCTGGCAGCAAACGTTTTTTTGGTCTGCGACGGGTGGTTTATGTGCGCCTTGCGTTGCGACGGTGGAGGCAGGCGCGGAATACGGGTGCTGCAAACCTAAGCAGAAAACTCATGACGCTTGACGTTGGCCCTCAGCTGCGTCCAAACAGGCCAGACATGGCTGCCATCACGAGCAGTACCGTGAAGACTGGCGCTGCCAGGAGCGCCACGCCAGCGTACATGCTGCGCGAAGCCGCAACCGCATCAGGTCCCGATGATTCGGTAGCGGCTGCTGCGCGACGCCTCCGCAGCAGCGAATAAACGCATAAGCAGAGCCCTAAGACGGCTGAAATCCAGGCGGCGGTCAGTGACATGACGGACAACGACGCACTGATGACAAAGAGGACAACAGGGACGAGAACGCGGGTCATCAGTGGTGTGCTCTGAGGTTGAAGAGAACGCTGCCAGAAGTCGCGCGAGACGCTGATAAGACTTGTTTGAAATTGATTTGTCCCGCACAAACCATATGCGAATCATAGACGCGAAGATGCACGTTTGACCTCCTGCAAATACAGGAGACAACAATGAGTCCCAGACCGCACAGCCCTTCACGAAGCGCTGTATAAACAGAGCACCATGACGGATCCCATCCCAAGCAAAGCATCCCCTCCCCGTCCCACGCATCTGCGCACCCACACCTGCCACGGCCTGGCCCCCGGTCCCAAGCTGCTGATCCTGGGTGCGGTGCATGGCAACGAGGTCTGCGGCACCCAGGCCATCACGCAGCTGCTGCAGGAGATAAACAGCGGCCAGCTTGGCATCGAACGCGGCACGGTGACTTTTGTGCCTGTCACCAACCCGCTGGCTTACCAGCTCAAGCAGCGCACCGGCGAGCGCAACCTGAACCGCAACATGGCGCCGAGTGCGATTCCGCAGGATTTTGAAGACCGCATTGCCAATGTGTTGTGCCCGTTGCTGGATGCGCATGACGTGTTGCTGGACCTGCACTCTTTTCACACCGGCGGCGCGCCATTTGTGATGATTGGCCCGCAGGACAACAGCGGCACGCTGGAGCCCTTTAGCCACGCCGCAGCAGAAATGCAGCTGGCCCTGTGCACCGGTGCGCCACGCATTGTGGAAGGCTGGCTGGACACTTATGCACGTGGTGTGTCGCGGCGCGCTGCGGCGCCCGCCACGGCCGGCACGGTGCGCGCGCAGACCCTGGTAACGAATCCGAACTACGGCGTCGGCACGACCGAATACATGCGCTCGCGCGGCGGTTACGGCGTGACGCTGGAGTGTGGCCAGCATGAGGACCCACAGGGGGTTCAGGTCGCGCGCCATGCGATTTTGCAGACGCTGGCGCTGCTAAACATGGTTTCAGGGCCGCTGGAAGCCACACCCCCAGAGCGCGAAATCCTGCGCCTGGTCGATGTGACGGACCGTGAACACGCCGGCGACAGCTTTGCCCGCGAGTGGCGCAGTTTTGACGCGGTGAAAACTGGCGAGCTGATTGGCACGCGCCACAGCGGCGCCGAGGTGAAGGCGCCACACGACGGCTTTGTGGTGTTTCCGAATCCGCGCGCCGAGCCGGGTCAGGAGTGGTTTTACATGGCGCGGCGCCGGGCGTAAAACGGGGTCATGGATCCCGGATCACGTCCGGGATGACAAACCATACGTCGCGGCAACCTTGCTATTCGTAACGCTTGCCTTCCGCCAACAGCTCGTCCGTTCCGATGACGGCATTGAGTCCGTCAAAATCCAGCATCTGCTTGTGCCACGGCGCGGTGGTCTGGTGCTGGTGCAGGCTCGCGTAATAGCCCTGCAAGGTGTGCGTCACCGCCCTGGCTGTTCCGCCGGGGAAGATGACGATGCGAAAACCGCGCGCGCCCAGCTCGACGGCGCTTTGCACCGGCGTCTTCCCGCCCTCCACCATGTTGGCCAACAAGGGGATGCGCTGGCCGAAACGTGTACAGGCTGCATCCATCTGCTCCGGCGTGCGCAAGGCTTCGATGAACAGCGCATCCACGCCACATTCAACATACCGTTCGGCGCGTTCCAGCGCAGCGCCCAGCCCTTCAACCGCCAGCGCATCGGTGCGCGCCAGAATCAGCGTCTGCCCGCTGCTGCGCGCGTCCAGGGCGGCCTTGAGTTTGCCCACCATCTCCTGCACCGGAATGACGGATTTGCCGTCCAGGTGGCCGCAACGTTTGGGGAAACCCTGGTCTTCCAGCTGGACCATGGCCGCACCGGCCCGCTCCAGACCCCTGACCGTGCGCATGACATTGAGTGCATTGCCAAAGCCGGTATCGGCGTCCACGATGACCGGCAGGCTGACCCGCTCGGTGATGCGCGCCAGGGTGTCGGCCACTTCGCTGTAGGTGGTCAGGCCCACGTCGGAGCGGCCCAGCCGTGTGTAGGCAATGGACGCGCCCGACAGGTACAGCGCCTCAAAGCCGGCCTGCCCGGCCACCAGCGCACTCAGCGCGTCGTACACCCCGGGCGCCAGCAAGACGCGGTCTTGCGCCAGGCGCTGTTTGAAGGAAGGCATTGTCATGGCGTGTTCTCCAGAAGGGCCTGGGCGGTCTGCGCGGCAATGTAACCGCCGGCCATGGCGCTGAGCAGGCCATTGCCCGACAAATAGCCCCAGACGGCGTTGCCCGAGACGCCGCGCGCCGCGCCGCCTGCCGCCAGCAGGTTGGCAAATACCTGGCCGTCCTCGCGCAGCACGCGGCACTTCGCATCCACATCAAGCCCGCCCTGGGTATGAAACAGCGCACCGGTGACCCGCACCGCAAAATAAGGCGCGGCCAGGCGTGCCAGGTCCGGCGACAAATCCGCTTCTGCGCAGCCAATAAGCCCTGCCAGCGCAGCGCGGTCATCAGCGCGGTGCAGCGCTCCGGCTTCTTCAGCCACACAAAAATCGGGGAAACTGCGCGCCAGCGCCAGCAGGCGTTCGTCAAACACATTCCAAGCCACACCGCCGGGCTGGGCCAGCACCGCAACCGCCGCCTCGGAGTAGCCCTGGGTCTCGTCGTGAAAACGCTGGCCCCGGGCGTTGAGCTGCATGCCGCCCTCCACCATGACGGCCCAGCTCATCAGAATGCCTTGCGGCACCACCCAGGAGCCGTGGCCCTGGTAAGCACCGAGGTCGGCCAGACGCGCACCGAGCGCGCGGCCCCAGGCGATGGCGCTGCCGTCGTTGCCGGTGTGGCCGGCAAAAATCGCGTCACGCATCTCGGGCAGCAACTCGCGCACCAGCGCCGGGTTACCGCCAAAGCCGTTGCAGGCCAGCAGCAGCACCGCGCAAGCCAGGCGCTCCAGCGTGCCGTCGGGGCGCAGGTAACCGAGGCCGGTCAGGGCACCGTTCTTGCCCACCCACAACTCGCAGACCAGGGCGCTGGTCAACACCGGCACGCCGGCAGCATCGGCGGCACGCTGCAGCCGTGTCATCAGAGCCGCGCCGGTTTTTTCGGGCACCGCATGCATGCGCAGCGCACTGTGCCCGGGGTACAAAAAGCCTTCAAGCAATTCAAACTGCAGGCCATGTTTTTCTTCCAGCAGGTCCAGTGCCGGGCCTATGGCTTGCGCGTAAGCCTGCACCAGCTGCGGCGCAGCCCTGCCTTTGGCCTTGGCCTGGATGTCAGCTGCAAACTGTGCCGCGCTGTCGCTGATGCCGCGTGCCTTTTGCACCCGTGTGCCGGGCGCCGGGACAAAGCCCGAGGACAGCGCGGTGGAGCCTGCTGGCGCGGCATCGCGCTCCAGCACCACACAGTCAATGCCTGCACCGGCCAGCACCAGCGCAGCCGTCAGTCCGCAGGCACCGCCGCCGACAATCGCCACCGGCACCTGCACCGCGCCGGGCGGCGAGCCGCTGCAAATCACGGGTGCTGCGCTTGCGTGGGTTTTCGCCACCATGGCCCCTCAGGCCGTGGGCCGGAACAGGTATTCGCCGCGCGGCTTGCCTATGACCTGGCCGTCCTGGTAAATCAACTGGCCGCGCAAAAAGGTTTCTTCCACCCGGGCCGAGAGTTCCAGCCCCTCGAACGGCGTGTAACCCTGGGTCGATGGTGAGTTTTTGGCGGAGATGGTCCAGGTCTTGCCCGGGTCCACCAGCGCCAGGTCGGCATCAAAACCTTCAGCGATGTCGCCCTTGCGGTTCAGGCCGTAACGCTGGGCCGGGTTCCAGCTCGTGACCCTGGCCATGTGGTTGTAACTCATGCCGCGGCGTGTGCCTTCGCTGATCAGCGAAGGCAGCAGGTATTCGGTGCCGCCAAAACCGCTCTTGGCCATCCAGATTTTCCCAAAATAGTTGCCCCCGTACTGCTTGGGCAATTTCATTTCGTGGCGGCAACAGGCATGGTCGGACACCACCCAGTCGAGCTCGCCGGCCAGCAGCGCGTCCCACAAAAATTCGACATCTTCACGCGGCCGGATCGGCGGATTCACCTTGGCCAGTTCGGCCGCCTTGCTGTGGATGTCCAGCATCAGGTGGCCGATCGTGACCTCACGCTTGAAGTCGATGTGCGGAAAGGTCTCGGCCATCATCATCGCGGCCTGCACGGCCTTGCGCGAGGACAGGTGCAGCAGGTTGATGTTGGGCAGTGCGGTTTCGTGCGCGAGGTAGCTGGCGATGAACACCGCCAGGCCTTCGGAGTGCTGGGGCCGCGAGGCGCTGTAGGCGGCCAGGCCTTTGAGCGACTTGTCCTTCTCGACAATCTTGGTATAGGCCGTCATCACCTCGGCGGTTTCGCAGTGCAGGGACAACGAGATCTGTTTGGCACGCTCGGGCATTTGCTCACGTGCGGCCTGCACGCCGCGCATGACAAATTCAAAGTGGGCGTAGTCGTAGCGGTCTTCCTCGCCAATCATCAGAAAGTCTTTTTGTGAATTCGAGGCGCCGTGCAGGCCGTGTGAGCCGTAGAACATGAATATCTTGAAGCTCGAGACGCCGAACTTTTCGATCAGCTCGGGGATTTCCTTGATGTGGGTGCCGTCCATGGGCGCCAGGTGAAAACCGTAGTCCACATGAAAACGCCCTTTCGAGAGTTTGAGCACCTCGGGGTAAAACTTCCTGTAAGGCCCGCCCTTGTTGAGGTAGTACTGGCCGGTGCGAAAGTAGTTCAGGCTCGAGGTCACCCCGCCCATGGCTGCCGCCTTGCTCTCGCTGATCGCGTCTTCTTCCAGCGGCGAATAAATGCCGCTGTGCATGTGGGCATCGACCACGCCCGGAAAAGCGAGCCGGCCCAGCCCGTCGTGCAGCTGTTTGGCCAGGGCCACGTCGATGGCGGGCGCCACTTTGGCAATCTTGCCGCCCTGGATGGCGATGTCGGAGGTGTGCACCACGTTGCCGTGGGGCCTGACCACCCGGACGTTTTTGATCAGCAGGTCGTAAATGGGTTTGCGGGCGGAGACGCTCATGGGGATGTCCTTGGGATGAAAGATTGTTGAAGCTGGGCCAGCAGCCCGCCGGCACCGGCCATGGCGAGCAGAAAATCGGGAATCGGCTCGGCAGTGAGCGTCTGGCCATCGGCCCGCGTGATGCGGCCGGCACGCGCGTCGAAGGCAATCCGCTCGCCCTCCTGCAGCACTTCGGCCTGCGCGCAGGTCAGCAACAGCAGGCCGACATTGAAGGCGTTGCGAAAATACAGGCCGCTGTAGGAAGGAGCAATCACTGCGGCCACGCCGAGGGCCACCAGCACAGACGCCGCCTGCTCGCGCGAGGAGCCAATGCCGAAGTTGGGGCCAGCCACCAGCACGTCACCGGCGCGTACGCCAGTCGCAAAATCCGGCCGCAGCTGCTCCAGGCAATAACGCGCGATGGTGTCCACGCCGTGTTTCATCGCATGGCCGGGGGCCAGCGCATCGGTGTCCACATCAGCACCCAGGCGCCAAACACGCGCGCCCTGGCCGGCCAGCGGTCTCGGCGTATTCATGCCAGCTCCCCGCGCGGGTCGGTGATGCGGCCGTGCAGCGCCGACGCGGCCACGGTGTAAGGCGAGCCGAGATACACCTGCGCGGTGGCCGAACCCATGCGGCCCTTGAAGTTGCGCGCGGTGCTGGAGATCACCGTGCTGTTGTCGCCCAGCGTGTCGCCATAACCGGCGCAGGCGCCGCAGGCCGTCGGAAACAGCTCGGCACCGGCGTCCTGCAGGATTTGCAACACCCCCTCCGCGCGCGCTGCTTCCTGGTCGCGCAGACTGGCGGGCGCCACCATCAGCCGCACGCCTGCGGCCACGCGCCGGCCGCGCAAGACCTGCGCAGCGGCACGCAGGTCGTCAAGCTTGGCGCCGGTGCAGGCGCCGATGTAAGCCACGTCTATGGCGGTACCGGCAAACACCGACACCGCCTGGGCGTTGGCCGGGCTGTGCGGTGCGGCCACCACGGGCTCCAGCGTGCTGGCGTCGAAACGGTGGGTGCTGCAGTCGGGGCCGTCGATGGCTGCGGCATCGGTCTGCCAGTGCTCCACATCTGCTATGGATTCGATAGCTGCCTGCGCCCGTCCTTGCTGGGCCAGAGCCGCTTTTTCCTTCATGCCTGCGGCTTGCGCCGCCTGCGCAGCCAGCCAGGCCAGGGTGCTGGCGTCGGGCGCAATCAGACCGGCCTGCGCGCCCAGCTCGGCACTCATGTTGGACAGCGTCATGCGTTCGTTCATGGCCAGCGCCTGCACGGCGGAGCCGCAAAATTCCACCGCCTGGTACTGGCCGCCGTTCATGCCGAAGCGGGCAATCATGTGCAGCATCATGTCCTTGGCGCAGACCCCGGGAGCCAACCGTCCGTCCCACAACATGCGGATGGTGCGCGGCACACGCAGCCAGATCTGGCCGGTCACCAGCACACCCAGCATCTCGGTACTGCCTATGCCGAACATATAAGCGCCAAAAGCCCCGCCCGTGGGTGAATGCGAGTCGCCGCCCACACAAAACAGGCCGGGGCGGATGTGGCCCTGCTGCGCCACCACCACATGGCAAATGCCCTGGCTGTCGTACACATGCGGCAGGTCCTGCGCGCGCGCCCAGTCGCGCGCGATGCGCACAATCTGGCGCGACTCGTCGTCGCGCTCCGGCACGTAGTGGTCCATCACCAGCACCACACGCGACTTGTCCCAGATCTGCGCGCCCAGCGCTTCCAGCATGGGTTTGAGCCGGCGCGGACCCGACGAATCATGGAACATGGCCATGTCGACCTGGCAGGTGACAATTTCACCGGGCTGCACGGACGCCACACCGGCTGCGCGCGCGATGAGTTTTTGCGCCAGGGTCTGGGCGCCGGCTGCGGGCGTTTTCATTCTGGCCTGGCCCCCGAAAACTTCACCACCCTGGCCCAGCGCGTGATCTCTGACTGCACGAAGCGGCCAAACTCCTCCGGGCTGTTGCCGACCGGCACCGAGCCTTCGCTTTCGAGGCGCTTGCGCACATCGGGCGAAGCAATCGCCTGGCGCGCGGCATCGCTGATCCTGCGTGTCAGGCCTGGCTCCATGCGGGCCGGTCCGAAAAGACCGAACCAGGCGCTGGACTCGTAGCCGGGCAACACCTCGGCAATCGCCGGCACATCGGGAAACTGCGGCAGGCGTTTGGCACTTGTCACACCGAGCGCCCTGAGCTTGCCGGCGCGCACCTGGGCCTGCGCATTGCCCAGATTGGCAAACATCAGCTCGACCTGGCCGGCCAGCACGTCGGCAATGGCCGGTGCGGTGCCACGATAGGGAATGTTGACAATAAAAATGCCCGCCTGCATCTTGAAGGCGTCGCCGGCCAGATGCAGCGACGAGCCGACTGCGCCTATCGCGAGGTTCAGCTTGCCCGGCTGCGCTTTGGCCAGCGCAATCAGATCGCGCACATCTTTGGCCGGCACCGAGGGATGCGCCACCAGCACCGAAGGCGAGGTGGCCACGCAGGTCAGCGCCGTGAAGTCCCGCACCGGATCAAAAGGCAGCACCGGATACAGCGACGCGTTGATGGCGTGGCTGGTGAAACTCATCAACAGCGTGTTGCCGTCGGGCGCTGCCTTGGCCACGGCATCGGCCGCGATGTTGCCGCCCGCACCCGGCCGGTTTTCAACAATGACGGTGCGGCCCAGCAGCCGGCCGAGTTCGGCGGCGATGGTTCTGGCCAGCGTGTCGGTCGAGCCGCCGGCCGGAGCGCCGACCAGAATGCGTGTGGGCAGGGCTTGCGTGTGGGCCTTGGTCGCCAGCAGTGCGGCGGCAGAGCACAAGATGTCACGGCGTTTCATGTTTGTTCTCCAGAACCGGCATCAGCTATCAAAGCCCCAGGTAGGCACGGCGCAACTCGTCGCTGCCCAGCAGGTCGGCCGGTTTGCCCGAAAAGCGGATGCTGCCGTTTTCCATGACGTAAGCCCGGTCGGCGATTTCCAGCGACTGGCCGACGTTTTGCTCGACCAGCAGCACGGCCAGGCCGTCGTCGCGCAAGCGGCGTATCAGGCTGAACATCTCGTCCACCAGCAGCGGCGACAAGCCCAGCGAAGGTTCATCGAGGATCAGCAGCCGCGGTTCGGCCATCAGGCCACGGCCAATCGCCAGCATCTGCTGCTCACCGCCGCTCATGGTGCCGGCCAGCTGCTGCAGCCGCTCCCTGAGCCGCGGAAAAATGCCGAACACCTTTTCCAGATTGAGGGCCCGGCGTTCACGCGCCCGGGCAAAGGAGCCGAGTTCGAGGTTTTCCAGCACGCTGAGATTCGGAAACACCTTGCGCCCCTCGGGCACCTGAATCAAACCAGCCTTGACCACCTCGCGGTAATGCGCACGGCTCAGATCCTGTCCGTCGAACACCACCGAGCCGGCCCAGGCCGGGTAAATGCCGCTGACCACATTGTTCAGGGTGGACTTGCCGGCGCCGTTGCTGCCCAGCAGCGCCACCATTTCACCGGGCTCTACCCTCAGGTCCACACCGCGCAAGACCTCCACCTGGCCGTAACCGCCACGCAGGCCGCTGATGGCAAGCAGCGCTGTCATGAGGGCTGTACCAGCGCAGCGGCACGCAGGCGCGCGGCCGTGCCATGACCGAGGTAGGCTTCCACCACTTTTTCATCGGCGGTGACCACTGCCGGCGAACCCTGGGCGATCAGCTGGCCCTGGGCCAGCACCCAGACATGCTCTGCCAGGTTCATCACCGCCTGCATCACATGTTCAATCATCAGCACGGTCACGCCGCTTTGCACGATGCCGCGCACGACCGGAATCATCTCGGTGATCTCCTGCGGGTTCAGGCCCGCCAGCACCTCATCGAGCAGCAGCAGGCGCGGTCGCGTGGCCAGCGCACGCGCGAGCTCCAGCCGCTTGCGGCCCGCCACCGTGAGGTCCGAAGCCGGCTTGTCCAGCAGCGCGGTCAGGCCCACACGGGCGGCCACTTCTTCGGCCTGCGCCAGCGCAGCGCGTCTGTCTTTGAGGTGCAGGTGCACCCCCACTGCGATGTTGTCGCGCACCGTCTGTGTGGCAAAGGGCTGCACGATCTGGAAGGTGCGTGTCATGCCCAGGCGGGCGTTCAGGTGCGGTGCCCGGCCTGTGATGTCCTGCCCGTCAAACAGCACCCTGCCGCTGTCGGGCGTCAGAAAGCCGGACATCAGCGCAAACAGCGTGGTTTTGCCGGCACCGTTGGGGCCTATCAGCGCGGTCAGGCTGCCTGCGGACACGTCCAAGCTGACGTTTTGCACCGCCTTCAGGCCACCGAAGGATTTGGACAGGCCCTGGATGGACAGCAGCGGCTCAGCCATGCCGGTCCCCGGGTTTTTGCCGGCGCCCGCGCCACAGTGCCGTCGCCGTGGCGCCCAGGCCCGCAATGCCACGCGGCAGAAACATCACGATCAGCACCAGCACCACACCATAAATCACCATGTTGATGCCGGGCAACTGGCCAAACAGGTTGCGCGTGAGGTCGGCCAGCAGATGCAGCACCAGCGCGCCCAGCAGCGGCCCCCACAAGGTGCCCATGCCGCCCACAATGGCAGCGACCAGCGCTTCCACCGACACAGCGGGGCCGTAGGCAATGCCGGGATCGATGTACTGGAACACCTGCACATAAAAAGCGCCACCCGCCCCCATGAAACCGGCCGACAAGGCAATCGCGCCCAGCTTCACGCCAAAGGGGTTGACACCGATGGCGCGCGCAGCGTCTTCGTTGTCGCGCACCGCCTGCAGGTAGGCGCCAAAACGAGAATTTTTCAGCCACCAGGTCACCAGCAGCGCAGCCGCCACAAACCCCAGCACCAGATACACAAAACCCTTGCGTGAGCCGAACTGCATGTTGGCAAACGATTCCTGCAGCGGCAGCATCAGGCCCACGCCAGCGCCGGTGAACGGCACCGACAGCGCCAGGATGCGGAACACCTCGGCAAAAGCCAGCGTCACCAGCGCAAAGTAGGAACCCTTGAGCCCGTAGCGAAAGGACAGCGCGCCCACCAGCGCGCCCATGCCGGCGCTGCCAGCCACCGCCAGCGCCAGGGCCAGCCAGGCGTTGAGTCCGCCATGCAACTGGGCCATGGCCTGCAGGTAAGCACCGGTGCCAAAAAACAGCGCATGGCCAAAAGAAAACTGGCCGCCAAAGCCGCCCAGAATGTTCCAGGCCTGGCCCAGCAAGGCCGCATACAGCGCCATCATCACGAAATTCAGCACCACGCCGGAATCCGTCATCAGCGGGATGGCGGCCACCAGGCCTACAAACACGGCGATGGCCACCAGGTCCTTGAAGCCGCCCTTCATGTCCGGGCTCCAAACAGGCCTTGCGGGCGAAACAGCAGCACCGCGATGAAGATGGCAAAAATGCCGATCTGGCCCAGCGACTCACCGAGGTACAGGCCGCCCAGCGACTCCACCACACCAATCAGCAGGCCGCCGAGCAAGGCGCCGCCAAAACTGCCCATGCCGCCCAGCACCACCACCGTGAAAGCCACCAGCACAAAGCCGCTGCCGACCTGCGGGTTGACGTAATAAGCCGGCAGCAGAAAACAGGCGGCCGCGCCCAGGCAGGCCAGGCCTATGCCAAAACTCATGGCGTACACATGGTCCACATCGATGCCCATCAGCTTGGCGCCGTGTTTTTCCTTTGCGACCGCGCGTATGGCCCGGCCCAGGTCGGTCCTGCCGACAATCCACAGCAACAGGCCGGAGACCACCAGCGCACCGGCAAAGGCCACCAGCTTGGGCAGGGCAATCATGGCCGGGCCTATGGCGACTGTGCTCAGGGTGTAGGCCGTGTCTATGGTGCGGGTGTCGGACTTGAACAGCAACAGGGCAGCGTTTTCCAGCACGATGGAAATGCCCAGCGTCACCAGCAGGATGTTTTCGTCCTTGCCGTGGCTGGAGCGGTTGATGATCAGGCGCTGCAAGGCATAACCGAGCACAAACATGCCGGGCACCACCAGCGGCAGCGCCAGGTACGGGTCTATCCCCCAGTGCTGCTTGAGCAGGTACACGGCATACAGCGCCACCATCAGCGAAGCCCCATGGGCAAAGTTGATGATGTGCAGCACGCCGTAGATCAGCGTCAGGCCCAGGGCGATCAGGGCATACACCGCCCCGGTGGTGATGCCGTTGAGCAGCGAGGGAAAAAGAATGGATGAATCGAACATCCGGTCAGCGGCAGCTTCAGGCCTTGAGCGGGAACACCGGCTCGGTCTCGCGGTAGTCGCGCGGCACGATGACCTTGATGTCGTTCTTGACCACCTGCGTCATCAGCGGCTGCGCACCGGTGTTCTGGCCGTTGACAAACCTGGTCGGGCCATAAGGCATGAAGTGGTCGGCGAAGGTCGATTTCTCCAGCGCGTCAATGATGGCCGCACGTTCGCCGGACTTGGCGCGCTCGATCGCGTCGGCCAGCAGCATGGTGGCCGTGTAGGTGTTGAAGATTTCGTAGCTGAAAAACAGGCCCTTGGCCTCGACCCGCTTCTTCAGCGCGGCCGAACGTTTGTCCTTGGGGTTGAACCAGTGGTTGCAGTCGATGATGCCGTTGGCCGCATCCGGGAACTCCTTGACAAACTTGTAGCTGGAAGCGGCGCCGCCCAGCACCGAATAAATCGCCTTGGGCGTGACCTTTTGCTGCTGCATGGTGCGCACCAGCAAGGCGTATTCGTTGTAGTAGTTGGCCGGGATCACGATGTCGGGGTTCACCGCCTTCATGCGCAGGACGATGTTGTTGAAGTCGCGCGTCGGGTTGGCGTGTTTGATGACTTCCTTGACCTCGTAGCCGTAGCCTGGCAGCTCACGCGCCAGCAGGGCTGCCGTGCCGGTTCCGAACAGCGACTCTTCATGAACAATCATCACGGTTTTTGCCGGCTTGCCCGCTGCGGTGTTCAGCGCATGCAGGTTGGCCACGGCCACTTCCGCACACTTGCGGTAGCCGGGGCCGAAGCGGAAGGTGTTTTTCAGACCGCGTTCGACAATCTGGTCCGCCACGCCGATGTCCACGATGTGCGGCAAGCCGTATTTGGCCGCGGTCTGCGTGGTCGCCAGGCAAATCGCGGAGGCAAATGCACCGACCACGGCAGAGACGCCGGCTTCGTTCATCTTCTCGACCTCGGCCGCACCGGCCTGCGGCTGCGACTGGGCATCACCGAGCAATGCCTCCAGCTTCGCGCCGCCCATGGCCTTGATGCCACCGGCCTTGTTGATGTCTTCGATCGCCATCAGTGCGCCTTCGCGGCACTGCTGGCCGGAGTAGGCCAGCGCGCCGGTCACCGGGTGCAGCACACCAACCTTGATGGTTTTGGGCTGCGCGCCCCCGACCAGGGGAAAGGCCAGCGCCGAAGCAGCGGCAGCAGATTGGGACATGAAGTGGCGACGTGTACGCATGGCTTTCTCCTGGTGGATGGGGGTAATGGGGATGATGGCGGGGGTGAAAACTTACTGAAACTGGGCAGACAACTCTTTGCTGACCCACACCTTGGCATCGATGCTGCCAACGCGTGAGAGCTGCATTTCGTACTCGTAGCGGTCCGGACGGTACAGGCCATGCAGCCACTGGATGGGCCTGTCCTTGTCGTCGTAAATCAGGCGGCGCACCGCCAGCAGGGCCGAGCCCACCGCCACATCGAGGTGCCGGGCCACCGCCACATCAGCCAGCCGGGCCGAAATGGTCTGGTGCGCACGGCCCACGGTCACGCCGGACTCTTCGAGCAAAACAAGAATCGGTTTTTTGGCCAGCTCGCGCCGCCCGAACTGCCGGCCAATGTCTGCCGGCACATAAGTTGTGATGTGCGACAGCGGGCCTTCGCGCGTGCTGCGCACCCGCACCGCTTTTTGCACCGGATCACCTGGCTGGAGCTGCAAGGCGCTGGCGACGTTGGCAGAGGCCGTGACCATTTCCACTTCCAGCACATTGACCGAGGTTTTCAGCCCCATGCTGACCAGGTTTTCCAGCAGCCCCGTGAGCTGCGCGCGTTGCCCCACCGCACTGCGTGGCGCCGCCGGGGACGCCATCGGGTCGAGAGCGCGGGTACCGCGTCCCGGCTCGCGCGAGATCAGCCCTTCCGCGGCCAGTTGCTCCAGCGCACGGCGCACCGTCACACGCGCCACACCAAACTGCTGCATCAGACTGAGCTCGCCCGGCAAGCCGCCGGAAAACCGGCCCTCATGCAACTGCTCGCGCAACACCAGGTAAATCTGGTGGTACTTGGTCATGGGCAGGGTGGCAACCATGGGCGCATCGTATGAACAGTCCTATTGTTCTGTCAATAGGACATTTGAAGCGGCACTGACCTGGGGCCTGTACCCGCGCCGGCCGGCCGCAATCGCACCAGAACGAGGCGGCTACCCACCCGGCATGGGGCGCCGGGCGTGGAACGGGGTCATGGATCCCGGATTCCCGGATCGCGTCCGGGACAGGTTCCGTCCGGGGTGACGCCTCAGCCCTTGGCGTATTCCGAAAAAGTCTTGCGGAATTTGGCGACCTTGGGCCCGGCCACCGCCATGCAATAGCCCTGGTTCGGGTTTTTCTCGAAAAAGTCCTGGTGGTATTCCTCGGCCGCAGAGTAGTTGGACAGGGGCAGCACCTCGGTCACCACCGGCTTGCCGAAGAGCTTGTCGCGGTTCAGCGCATTGACCATGTCTTCAGCCACCTGCTGTTGCTCTGGCGTCGAGTAATAGATGCCGCTGCGGTATTGCGTGCCGCTGTCGTTGCCCTGGCGGTTCAGCGTGGTCGGGTCGTGGATGACAAAGAAAATTTCCAGAATCGCGCGCAGGCTGATTTGCGCCGGGTCGTACACCAGCTTGACCACCTCGTTGTGGCCGGTGGTCCCGGTACACACCTGTTCGTAGCTGGGCCGGTTGACGTGGCCGTTGCTGTAGCCCGACTCCACATCCAGAATGCCGCGCACCTGCACAAACACCGCTTCGGTGCACCAGAAGCAGCCGCCGCCCAGCGCGATGGTCTGTTGCCCCGCGCCCGTAAACTTGTCCTGTTCCATCCGTTGTCCTTTTTAGTCCAGCAATCAAATGCCCATCATCCGGGAAAATGCCTTGACCCACGCCACGCAGGATCAAAACCCTTGTTCGCGACGCGCCCGGCGGGTCGCGGCAAGCTGCGCATCGTTCAGCATCAAATCGGAGCCCAGCCCTTGTTGGGCGAGCACAAGCAGCTATCAATTCAAGAGCATATGGCCATGATGTCCCTTGGCGAACTCAAGCCCATTCTCGGCACCCTGGTGTTGCCGCCCGCCGCGCCGCTGCTGCTGCTGGGGCTCGGGCTTTTGCTGGCCGTCCGGAAAAAGGCAGCTGGGCTGACGCTGGCTTTTCTGGCCACAGCCCTGCTGTGGCTGCTCAGTTGCCACGCGGTGGCGGTGTGGCTGGCGCTGAACCTCCTGCCGCAATACCCGCCCATGCCGCCGGCCGCGCTCAAGACCAGCGGCGCCCAGGCGATTGTGGTGCTGGGCGGCGGCGTGCACCCGCTGGCACCTGAATATGGCGAGCCACAGGCCTCGGCGGCAGCGGCCATGCGCCTGCGTTACGGCGCCTGGCTGGCCCGGCAAAGCGGGCTGCCGGTGGCTTTTGCCGGCGGCCTGGGCTGGGGCGCTGCCCAGGCGCAAACCCTGTCCGAAGGTGAAGTGGCGCGCCGCGCGGCCTTGCAGGACTACGGGCTGGCCCTGAAGTGGATAGACAGCCAGTCGCGCGACACCGCCGAAAACGCGCGCCTGCTGCGCCCTCTGCTGCTCAAGGACGGTATTCAGCGGATTGTGCTGGTGACCCATGCCTGGCACATGCCGCGATCGGTGCGGGCGTTTGAAGCTGCCGGCTTCAGCGTGAGCGCCGCGCCCACGGGTTTTATCGTGCCCCACCGCAATAGCGTGCTCGAATGGCTGCCGTCCAGCGATGGCATGGACAGCTCGCGGGCCGTGCTCAAGGAATGGCTGGCCTTGCTGGCCCAGCGCTTTACCTGAGCTTTACCCGGCCTGGCCGATGCCAGCGGGTCCCGGCTTGACGGCCAGCAGGCGAGTCGCTACATTACTAACCAGTCAGTCAGTAAAAATGTCCATCTCCAAATTCATCTCTGAACAAAGCGCCACCCTGGCGGGCAAACGCGAGCGGCGCAAAGAGGCCCGGCCGGGGGAATTGCTGGACGCGGCCCTGGACCTGTTTGTCGAAAAAGGCTTTGCCGGCACCCGCGCCGAAGAAGTGGCGGCCCGCGCCGGGGTGTCCAAGGGCACGCTGTTCCTGTATTTTCAAAGCAAGGAAGAGCTTCTCAAGGCGGTGGTGCGGGAAAACATCTCGGGCCGTTTCAAGGAGTGGAACGACGAATTTGAGGCCTTTGAAGGCACGGCCTCCGAGATGCTGGCTTATTGCATGACGGTCTGGTGGGAGCGCGTGGGCACCACGCGGGCTTCCGGCATCACCAAGCTGATGATGAGCGAAGCCGGCAACTTTCCCGACATTGCGGCCTTCTACCAGCAGGAGGTCATTCAGCCGGGGCAGGCGCTGATACGCCGCATCATGCAGCGCGGCATGGACCGCGGTGAGTTCCGGCCCATGAACCTGGACTACGCGATTTACAGCGTGATTGCACCGATGATCTTCCTGATCCTTGCCAAACACTCCACCGGTACCTGTGCGGACGCTTCCCTGACCGACAACGCGGGCAAATACCTGGCCGCGCAGATTGACACTATTCTTCACGGCATGTGCAGCGTTCCCCCTTCCGCGAAAGCCAAAAAATGAAACCCTGGATCAAATGGGTCGTCGTTGCCGTGGTGCTGCTGCTGCTCGCCACTGCGGTGGTCGGCGCCCTGTCGGCGCGCAAGAACCAGCAACAGGCGCTGGCCGCCGCCGGCGCTGCCAAGGCGCAAACCGTGGTCGAGCTGGCCGCCACCGATGTGTTGCCGGTCAAAACCGTGGAGCTGAGCCAGGGCCTGCCGGTGTCGGGCTCGCTCAAGGCCGTCAACTCGGCTTTTGTCAAAGCCAGGGTGGCCGGCGAATTGCAGGGCCTGACGGTGCGCGAGGGCGATTTTGTCAAGGCCGGTCAGGTGCTGGCGCGTATCGATGCCAGCGAATACCAGTCGCGCGTGCGGCAGGCACAGGAGCAGGCCGACTCGGCCAGGGCGCAAACCGAAGTGGTGCAGCGCCAGTACGACAACAACAAGGCGCTGGTGGACCAGGGCTTTATTTCCAAAACCGCGCTCGACACCTCGCTGGCCAATCTGCACGCCGCCCAATCCACCCACAAGGCGGCGCTGGCCGCGGCCGATGTGGCCAAAAAATCGCTCGACGACACGGTGCTGCGCGCCCCGCTCTCGGGCCAGATCGCACAGCGCCTGGCGCAACCGGGCGAACGGGTCGGCATAGACGCCAGGGTGCTGGAAGTGGTGGACCTGAGCCGGCTCGAACTCGAAGCCAGCCTGAGCGCGGCCGACGCCCTGGCCGTGCGGCCGGGCCAGACCGCCGTGCTGCAAATTGAAGGCAGCACACAAACCGTCAATGCCACGGTGGCGCGTATCAACCCCAGCGCCCAGGGCGGCAGCCGCAGCGTGCTGGTCTACCTGAGCGTGGACAACAGCAGCGCCACCGGACTGCGGCAGGGCCTGTTTGCGCAGGGCGCGCTGGGCACCACGCGTGTATCCAGTCTGGCGGTGCCGCTCAGTGCCGTGCGCACCGACAAGCCGGCCCCGTATGTGCAGGTGGTGGAAAACAACCAGGTGGCACACAAGGCGGTTGAAACAGGGGTGCGCGGCCACAGCGCAGCCGGCAGCGAAACCATGGTGGCCGTCAAGGGGCTGGCCGAAAATACGCTGCTGATTGCCGGCGCCGTCGGCGCGCTGCGCGAGGGCACGGCGGTGAAGTTCACCCAGGGCGCCGCTGCCGCAGCGCCAGCCGCATCGGCAGCCAAGCCGGCGCCCTGAGCCCCCAGCTGTATGTGGTTCACCCAGGTCAGCCTGAAAAATCCGGTCTTCGCGACCATGGTCATGCTGGCCATCGTGGTGCTGGGCCTGTTTTCCTACCAGCGCCTGCAGGTGGACCAGTTTCCGAACATTGATTTTCCGGTGGTGGTGGTCACCACCGAATACCCGGGCGCTTCGCCCGAGATTGTGGAAAGCGAAGTCACCAAAAAAGTCGAGGAAGGCGTCAACTCGATTGCCGGCATCAACGCCCTGACCTCGCGCAGCTACGAAGGCCAGTCGGTCGTCATCATCGAGTTCCAGCTGCACATTGACGGCCGCAAGGCGGCAGAAGACGTGCGCGAAAAAATCGCCTCGCTGCGCCCCTTGCTGCGCGACGAGGTCAAGGAGCCGCGTGTGCTGCGCTTCGACCCGGCGAATCGCGCCATCTGGTCGGTGGCGGTGTTGCCGGCAGCGGTGGACAGCAAGGCCGTCACCCCCACAGCCGTTGAACTGACCAACTGGGCCGACCAGGTGCTGAAAAAGCGCCTGGAAAACGTGCGCGGCGTCGGCTCGGTCAGCCTGGTGGGCGGCAGCAAGCGCGAGATCAACATCTACCTCAATCCGCAGGCCATGGAGGCGCTGGGCATCAGCGCCGACCAGGTGGCCAGCGCGGTGCGCAACGAAAACCAGGACTTGCCGGTGGGCGCCATACGCTCGCTGGCGCAGGAACGCATCGTCAAGATTGATGCCCGCATGAAGCGGCCGGAAGACTTTGGCAAGATCATTGTGGCGCGCAAGAGTGGCGCGGGCGGCGGCGCGGCGGTCACTGTCGATCAGGTGGCCAGCATACGCGACGGCTCGCAGGAGATCGACAGCCTGGCGCTGTACAACGGCCAGCGCACCCTGCTGCTGACGGTGCAAAAGGCCCAGGGCGAAAACACCATCGCGGTGGTCGACGGCCTGAACAAGGCCATCAAGGAATTGCAGGCGCAACTGCCGGCAGGCACGCGGCTGGAGCAGATCGGCGACGGCTCGCGGCCCATCCGTGTGGCGGTGGAAAACGTGCGGCGCACGCTGATTGAAGGCGCGCTGCTGACCATACTGATTGTTTTCCTGTTCCTGAACTCCTGGCGCTCCACCGTGATCACCGGGCTGACCCTGCCGATCTCCATCATCGGCACCTTTCTGTTCATGAACCTGTTTGGTTTCACCATCAACATGATCACCCTGATGGCGCTGAGCCTGTGTGTGGGCCTGCTGATTGACGATGCGATTGTGGTGCGCGAGAACATCGTGCGCCATGTGCAGATGGGGAAAACCGCTTACCAGGCCTCACTCGACGGCACGCAGGAGATTGGCCTGGCGGTGCTGGCCACCACGTTTTCCATCGTGGCGGTGTTTTTGCCGATTGGTTTCATGGGCGGCATCATTGGCAAGTTTTTCCATGAGTTCGGCATCACCATCGTGGCGGCGGTGCTGATCTCGATGTTTGTCAGCTTCACGCTGGACCCCATGCTCTCCAGCATCTGGCACGACCCGAGCATTGAAGCGCACGGCAAACACCATGCGCCTGTGACTTTTTACGACAAGACCATAGGCCGCGTGACGGGCTGGTTTGAGCGCGCCACCGACTCGCTGGCCGAGACCTACCAGCGCATCCTGCGCTGGTCGCTGGTGCACAAACTGGCCACCGTCGGGCTGGCGCTGGCGATTTTTGTCACCAGCATTTTCATGGTGCCGCTGCTCGGTACCGAGTTTGTGCCCAAGGCCGATTTTTCCGAAACCTCGCTCAACTTCTACACGCCGGTCGGTTCCTCGCTGGAAGCGACCGAAGCCAAAACCAGACAGGTCGAAACCATATTGCGCGAGTTTCCGGAGGTCAGGTACACCCTGGCCACCATCAACACCGGCAACGCCCAGGGCAAGATGTACGCCGGCATTTACGTGCGGCTGGTGGACCGCAAGGCCAGAAGCCGCAACGTGGACGAGATGTCCGGCGTGCTGCGCGAGCGGCTCAAGCAGGTGCCCGGCATCACCGTCACCCATGTCGGCCTGCTCGACGCGGTGGGCGGCAACAAACAGGTGGAGTTTTCGCTGCAGGGCGCCGACCTGCGCGAGCTGGAGCGCCTCACGCGCCTGGTGATGGACAAGATCGCCGGCATCCCCGGACTGGTGGACCTGGACTCCAGCCTGAAGGCCGACAAGCCGACGATACAGGTGGATGTCAAACGCGACGCCGCGTCCGACATGGGCCTGTCGGTGGCGCAGATTGCCGCCTCGCTGCGCACCCTGGTGGCCGGGCAGACGGTGGGCAACTGGCGCGCACCCGACGACCAGACCTATGACGTCAATGTGCGCCTGGCGCCCGACGCCCGCAATGCACCGCAAGACCTGGAGCGCCTGCCCTTCATCAGCACCGTCATAGGCAGCAATGCCGACGGCTCGGCCCGCAACGTGCGTTTGAGCCAGGTGGCGACGGTCCGGGAAACCACAGGGCCGAACCAGATCAACCGGCGCGACCTGACGCGTGAAGTCGCGATCAACGCCAATGTGTACAACCGCTCGGCCGGCGAGGTGTCGGGCGACATCCGCAAGGCACTGGACAGCATCAACTTTCCGCCGGGTTACCGCTACCAGTTTGGCGGCTCCACCAAAAACATGGCCGAGTCCTTTGGTTACGCCATATCGGCATTGGTGCTGGCGATTTTGTTCATCTACATGATCCTGGCCAGCCAGTTCAAGAGTTTTCTGCAGCCGATGGCGCTGATGACCTCGCTGCCGCTGACGCTGATTGGTGTGGTGCTGGCCCTGCTGCTGTTCCGCTCCACGCTGTCGATGTTTTCCATCATTGGTGTGGTGATGCTGATGGGCCTGGTCACCAAAAACGCGATTTTGCTGGTGGACTTTGCGATCCGCATGCGCGACGAAGGCATGGAGCGCAGCGAGGCCCTGCTCATGGCGGCCCGGGTCCGGCTGCGCCCGATTTTGATGACCACGCTGGCGATGATTTTTGGCATGGTGCCGCTGGCGTTTGCGCTGACCGAGGGCTCGGAGCAACGCGCGCCCATGGGCCAGGCCGTCATAGGCGGTGTCATCACCTCCTCGCTGCTGACGCTGGTCGTGGTGCCCGTGACTTATTGTTATCTGGACGATCTGGCGCAATGGGTCAAACGCCGCTTCAGCAGCCGGCGCGCGCAGCCGGCCCCTGTGCCTGCCCCC
This sequence comes from Asaia bogorensis, assembly GCA_943371375.1. Taxonomy (GTDB): domain Bacteria; phylum Pseudomonadota; class Gammaproteobacteria; order Burkholderiales; family Burkholderiaceae_C; genus Polaromonas. The sequence continues at coordinate 70,838 of CALRUM020000004.1, read as the reverse complement.
CAACTAAAATAACGGGTTTACCCGAATCACCTCACAGCTTTCTACAGGCCACACCATGAACTACGAACAAGCCCGCTTCAACATGATTGAACAGCAAATCCGCCCCTGGGAAGTGCTGGACAGCCAGGTGCTGTCCCTGCTGGCCCTGGTCAGGCGCGAGGATTTTGTGCCGGCCGCGCGCAAGGCCCTGGCCTTTGCCGACATGGAAATTCCGCTGGGCACCAAACCGGGCCAGTGCATGCTGGCACCCAAGGTGGAAGCGCGCATGCTGCAGGACCTGGCGGTGCAGAAACATGAAAAGGTGCTGGAGATAGGCGCCGGCTCGGGCTACATGGCCGCCCTGCTGGCGCACCGGGCGCAACAGGTCATCACCCTCGAGATTGATGCCGATCTGGCCCAGCTGGCGCGCGACAACCTGAAAAAGTCCGGCGTGTACAACGCCGAAGTCCGCACCGGCGACGGTGCGGCCAGACTGGGCCAGGCGGTTTCCAGCAACGACCCCCTGAGCGGTCCTTTTGACGTGATTGTGCTCAGCGGCTCGGTGGCCGAGGTGCCGCCCGCGCTGCTGGCCATGCTGAAAATCGGCGGCCGGCTCAGCGCCATCGTCGGTTTTGAACCCATGATGCGCGCCACCCTGGTGACCCGCGTCGGTGAAGCCGCCTTCCGCACCACGCAGGGCTGGGACACGGTGGCGCCGCGCCTGCTCAACTTCCCCGAGCCTTCGAAATTCAGCTTTTAAAAACAGGCCGTTCTGATGATTCCCCAGCTCGCCCCTGCCGACTTTGCCGCGTGGCTCGCCAGCCTTCCGGCTGGCGCACCCGCGCCCATCGTGCTGGACGTGCGTGAGCCCTGGGAGCTGCAAACAGCCTCTGTGAAGGTGGACGGTTTTACCTTTGTGCATATTCCGATGCGGGACATCCCCCCCCGGATCGAAGAGCTGAAAGAAGAGTTGCCGCCGGACCAGCCCGTGGCCTGCCTGTGCCATCACGGTGCGCGCAGCATGCAGGTCGCCAACTTTCTCGCGCAAAACGGTTTTACCCAGGTGGTCAATCTGCAGGGCGGCATCCAGGCCTGGACCGAGCAGCGTGATGCCTCGGTGCCGCAGTACTGATTTATTGGCCCCCCACTTTCTCTGATTTTTACCTTCATCAGGACACGCATGACAACGCTATTGAAACAACCGGCCTTGTTGCCACTGGCTCTTGTGCTCAGCGCCGTGCTGGCGGGCTGGGCGCCTGCCGCGCAGGCGCAGAACCTGGTGGAGCTGTACCGCTCGGCGCGCGAATACGACGCCACCTACCAGTCGGCGCGGTCCCAGTACGACGCCAACCTGGCCAGGGCCGACCAGGCCAAAGCCGGCATCCTGCCGACCGCCGGACTGTCTGCGGGCGTGAACCGCACCAACTTTGAAAACACCAACCCGGTGGTGGACCGCAGCTTCAACACACAAAGCGCCAGCGTCAATGCCTCTCAGCCGCTGTACCGGCCCGGCAACTGGGCCACTTATGAGCAAGGCAAACGCCAGGTCGAGTTGACCAGGGCCCAGCTCGAAGCGGCCGAGCAGGACCTGATTGTGCGCACCAGCCAGATCTACTTTGACGTGCTGGCCGCACAGGACACGCTGGCTTTTGTGCGCGCCCAGAAAGCCGCCGTGGGCGAACAGCTGGCATCGGCCAAACGCAATTTTGAAGTCGGCACCTCCACCATCACCGACTCGCGCGAAGCACAAGCGCGTTTTGACCTGGTGGTGGCCCAGGAGATCGCGGCCGAGAACGATTTGCGCGTCAAGAAAATTGCACTCGACCAGCTGGTCGGAAAAACCGAAACCAACCCCAAAGGCCTGCTGGTTCCCGTGGCGCTGCCGCCGCTGGTACCGGCTGACGTGAACACCTGGGTTCAGCAGTCGGAAGCCGTACACCCGGCCGTGCGCCAGGCGCAGGCCAACCTGGAAGTCGCCAAGCTCGAAGTGGACAAGGCCGAAGCCGGCCACAAACCCACGCTGGACCTGACCGCGAGTTACGGCAAGCAGCGCAACCCGCAGGGCAGCGCCACCAGCCCGCTGGACACGCGCAGCAACAGCAGCACCGTGGGCCTGGCGCTGAACCTGCCGCTGTTTGCCGGCTTTGCCACACAAAACCGCATTCGCGAAACCCTGTCGCTTGAAGACAAGGCCCGCTCCGACCTGGAAGGCGCCAAACGCACCGTGGCGCAAAGCACGCGTACCGCCTACTTCGGTGTGTTGTCCGGGCAAGGCCAGGTCAAGGCGCTGGAAGCCGCCGAGGCGTCGAGCCAGAGCGCGCTGGATGCCAACAAGCTCGGTTACCAGGTCGGTGTGCGCATCAACATCGACGTGCTCAACGCCCAAAGCCAGCTGTTCCAGACCAAGCGCGACCTGGCACAGGCCCGCTACAACGTGCTGATAGGCGGCCTGCGCCTGCGCCAGGCCAACGGCACACTGACGCCGGAAGATTTGTTGCTGATCAACTCACTGTTGACGCAGTAGTTCGGAGCCAGCGGGTCCTTGGCGCTCCAGCCGAATGGCACTTAGCCAAAAAGGCTGTCATCCCGGCCTTGAGCCGGGATCCATGCCGTATCTTCCTGCGCAGGGCCTCGCGATGCATGGATTGCGGATCGGGTCCGCAATGACAATTTCAGCCATCACCCACTTCTCCGCCTGTCATCAGGGCAGCTTCGCGATCACCTTGATCTCGAACTGAAAGCCATAGAGCCACGTCACCCCCACCCCTGTCAACGTGGGATGTGGCGCGTCGCCCCAGTAGTCCGGCAGAACTTTCCAGACGGTTTCAAAATTGGCTTCAGGGTCGACGATGAAAACTGTCACATCCACCACATCGTCAAACGTGCAGCCTGCCGCTTTCAGGACGGCGTTCAGGTTGTCGAAGGCCAGCCGCACCTGCGCCTCCAGGTCCGGCTCAGGCGATCCGTCCTCACGGCTGCCCACCTGCCCTGAAACAAACACAAAACCGTTGGACCGCACCGCCGGCGAATAGCGGTTGCGTTCATAAAGCGCCTGGCGCCCTGGCGGAAATACGACGTCGCGTTTTGCATGGTTCATAGAAGTGCTCCATTTCAGGGGGCCGCAGCCGGCCCCGGGGTTAAGGATGAAGCAACTTTAGAAGCCCTCGCTTCCCGGATAAACAGGCAAGCCTGACCATCACTGTTTGTAAAATCCAAACAATCATCCACATACCGGAAGCACAAATGGACCGTTTTGATGCCATGCAGGCCTTTGCCCGTGTGGTGGAAACAGGCAGCTTCACCAAGGCGGCCAACACCCTCCACATGAGCAAAACCAGCGTGACCCAACTGGTGCAGCAACTGGAAACGCGGCTGCGCGTCAGGCTGCTCAATCGCACGACCCGCAAAGTCAACGTGACGGCCGATGGCGCCGCCTATTACGAACGTGTGTTACGCGTGCTGGCCGATGTGGACGACGCCGAAACCAGTCTGTCCAGCGCCGCTGCACTGCCCCGGGGCCGGCTGCGGGTCGATGTGCCCAGCCCGCTGGCCCGTTTGATCCTGGTGCCGGCCTTGCCGGCGTTTTTTGCGCAGTACCCCGATATCCAGATCGACATGGGGGTCAGCGACCGCATGGTGGACATCATCAGCGACAAGGTGGACTGTGTCGTGCGCGGCGGCGAACTCACCGACCTGTCACTGATGGCCCGGCATGTCGGAGACCTGCAGCTTGGGGTTTATGCGGCGCCTGCTTACCTGCAACTTGCCGGCACGCCCGCGCACCCACGCGAGCTGGAGGACACACATCACCGCATCGTGGGTTTTCTGTGGGCGCGCACCGCCAAGGCCCTGGCGTACACCATGCGCTTCGGTGGCGAAAGTATCCAGGTGCAAGGACGTTACGCACTGTCAGTCGATGACGGCAATGCTTACCTCGCAGCCGGCCTGGCCGGGCTGGGCATACTCTGGCTGCCGCACTACATGGCGAAAGCGCACCTGTCTAACGGCGAGCTGGTGCCGCTGCTTGAAAGCTGGCAAATGGACCCGATGCCGCTGTACATCGCGTTTGCGCCTAACCGACATGTCAGTGCGAAGCTGCGCGTGTTTATTGAGTGGGTTGCGGAGCTGATGGCGGAGCATGCGCCTGTTGCCAAGCGTCGTGACACTGCTTAGTTCGGCCAGCGTGAACGGCAAAAATTGCCACGGTTCCTGGTTTGCTATCGACAATAGCCAGCTCAATTACTCAAGCGTCAGCTACCAATTCAAACTTCCCCAGCGCCCTCGCCTGCCCATTGAACAGCACATCGACGCGGTGCTTGCCCGCATGGTGCTTGCGCGTCGTCATCTCTGCAGTCGATACCGTCTTGCTCAATCGCACGGTTTCCCTGGGCGCCAGGTCCAGCACCTTGAGCTTGAAGACCTTGGCACTGGTTTTGCCGCTGGCCTTGACGTAGTGGATGCAGAAGTCCACCAGCACCTGTTGCGGCTTGTTGCTGGTGCTGGAAACGTCAAACGCGATGTTGACCTTCTCACCCATCACCACATGTTTGGGCGTGATGCGCGCGTTCGACACTTCAACCTCTGCGCTTTTGCCAAAACCCAGCACGTCGAGAGCCCCGGCCTCGCCGCGTTTGACGGCTGAGCGCAGCGCGTGCTGGACGATCCAGCGGCGATTGTCGCTGGCGCCCTTGAGCCATTGCTTCGCGGTTTTGGCCAGCAGCTCCGGGTGGTCCTTGCCGATGTCGTTGAGGTTGTTGGCGACCGAGCGGCGCACATACAGCGCCGGATCGTCTTTCAGCAGTTCCAGCAGCGCCAGTACCGGCGCCGGGTTTTTCTGGAAGGCCGGCAGGCGGCTGGCCCAGGGCAGGCGTGGACGGCTGCCTTCGGACACCAGGCGCCGCACATGTTCACTCGGGTCTGTGGCCCATTGTTTGAAACGGGCCAGCGTGGCGGCTTCATGCTTTTGCAGAAAAGCGCGGATGCTGAACTCGGCCGTGAAACGTTGCGTCAGCGCATGTTGCGCACGCATCGACTCTTCAAAATGGTCCAGGCCGAACTGCGCCACAAACAGGGTGTGCGGCAGGTACAGAAAGGACGCCATGCTGAGGCCGGCAGGCCGGCCATGCGGCTGGTCCAGCGAGGCCAGCAAAATGTCAACCGCCTCGGGGTAGTGCTGCGGCAAATGCCGCTGCAGGGCCTGCGCGATGTGTTTGCCGCGCGGCATCAGGGCCAGCGCGTCGTAACCCCTGAGCACATCGGCGAGAAATTTGCGCGATTCAAACTGCGGGTGCGCGGCAGTGATCATGCGCGCAATCGCACGCGGCACATCAGCGCCGTATTGCTTGACCAGGGCTTCTGCCATTCAGGTCCGTCTCCTGCTGAAGTGCCGCACTATCTGCAATGTTGTTTGTAGCTGGCCTCTATGCTGGCGACATAAGCGTCCCGGGCCGCATCACTTTTGTAAACACGCTCGCCCTTGTCGTTCAAATCGTAAATGCGTGCATGGCGCTTTCTCTCCAGGTCGTCCCTGGCCTCAATGCACCACTGGTTTCGGTTGGCGGCTTCCTCGAAAGCTTTGGTTTCTGCCGCCTGCCTGGCAATCTGGCGCCGCTTGAACTCGGTGTCCTGCTCGCGCACCGTGGCCAGCGGGTCTTTGGCGGGGGCAGCACCGCGTGCGGCCGGCGGCGGCGTATCGGGCAGCTTCATTTTTTGCCCCCTGTTGTCGGCCGGCGGCTTCTGCCCATACTGGGTCACGCCTTTTTCATCCACCCACTTGTAAACCTGGGCCTGGGCTGGCACCCACAGGCCCAGGGCCAACAAGGTAATCCAGAAACAAGGCATATATGTACTCCTCTTTGTTGACCCATGAACCCGGACTTTCGCCTCCGGCCCACAACTTCAGGACTTTAACCACCGGGCCAGCGCCTGCACCGTGCTGGCAGCCGCACCCCGGTGCTGCGCCGCAAAACGCAGGCCTGCCCCGGCTGCTGCGTGTTGGGCCGTTGGCCGGCTCAACATGGCGCGGGCGCTGCGCACGGCTTCGGCCATGTCCTGCACCCGGCGCGCTGCACCCGCCGCTTCGGCCAGCTCGGCCACCTCGGAAAAATTGAAAGTATGCGGCCCCATGATGACGGGGCAACCACCGGCCGCCGCTTCAATCAGGTTCTGGCCGCCCAGCGGCGCAAAGCTGCCGCCCAGCAAGGCCACATCACTCATGGCGTAATACAGCGCCATCTCGCCGAGAGAGTCGCCGAGCCAGACATCGGCCGGCTGCGGCGTATCGCCCCATGCGGAGCGGCGCGACACCGACAGGCCGTGTTGTTCCACCAGGGCGCACACCTCGTCAAAACGCTGCGGATGGCGCGGCACGATCAGGACCTGGAAATCCGCAGCAGACGGCGCTGCGGCCGCGCCCCCGGGTGCTATCTTTTCAGTAGCTGCCTGCGCGCTGCTGGAAAGGGCCAGAGCCCGAATTTGCTGGAGGAAACTTTCTTCCTCACCCTCGCGCGAGCTGGCCAGCATCAGCACCGGCCGGCCCAGCGCCTGGCGCCACTGTTTGCCCGGTACCTGTTGCGCCGCATCCGGCGTGGCGTCAAATTTGAGGTTGCCAAAAACACCCTGCACCGCCGCACCCAGCAGGCGCAGCCGGTCGGCATCAACCTCACTTTGCGCATAAACGGCTGCCAGCGCCGCGTAAGCCGGTTTGGACAGCGGCGCCATGCGCAGCGCCTGCTGCAGCGACTTGTCCGACAGGCGTGCATTGACCAGCACCAGCGGCACACCACGCGCACTGGCACAGGCCACGGTGTTGGGCCAGACTTCGGTTTCCAGCAGCAGGCCCAGGCGCGGCTTGAAGTGGGTAAAAAACCGCGCGACTGCGGCCTCGCTGTCCCAGGGCTGCCAGACCTGCACATCGCCTTCGCGCAGCAGGCTGGCGCCTTCAGCGCGGCCGGTGGCCGTGCCATGGGTCAGCAGCACCCGCAGTCCCGGCCACTGCGCGCGCAGCGCGCTGAGCAAAATCGCGGCGGTGCGGGTTTCACCGAGCGAGACCGCGTGTATCCAGACCAGCTCGCTGCGCGTCTCCAGCGCCTGGGTGTAAACACCAAAACGCTCATCCACCGCTTCGAGGTAACCCGGCTCCGCCTGGCCGCGCCGCAGCAGCTTGCGCCGCAGGAAAGGCTGGGCCGCCCACATCAGCAGCGAATACAGCTTGCGTATAAAAGTGTCCATCATGGCAGCGGCTGCAGCCTGGGCCGGCAAACCAGCCAGGCGTCCCACACCGCCTGCACCGATGGCGTCGGCTGCGCGAAGACGCTGAGCTGGTGGGCGGACTTGCCGCCTGCTGCGGCAGGCAGCGGCCCGGTACGCCAGGCGGTGTCAAAGTTGTAAATCTGCACATGCGGCAGATCGAGGGCCACAGCGATGTGGCTCAGGCCGCTGTCCACGCCGATCACGCCGGCACAACACGCGAGCTCATGCGTGAGTTCGTCCAACGGCAAGCGCGGCCAGACCGTGGCGCGGGCTTCATCCCTGTCGCCTGCAGCGTTGAGGGCGGCGGCGATCGCCTGGCTGGTGGCCAGTTCGGCGTCGCTGCCATGCGGCAAGGCTATGTGATAGCCCTGTGCCATCAGTTGCCGGCCCAGCGCCACCCAGTTTTCCTGCGGCCACAACTTGTCGGTGCGTGAGCTGCCGTGCACCAACGCTATGATTTCAGGAGCTGCCTGTGCACGCCCTGAAAGGGCTGGAAGCCGATTCAATCCATAGTCCGGCAGCGCCGCAGGTGTGTAGCCCAGTGCCCGTGCCGCCAGTTCGCGCCCGCGCTGCACGGCGTGGATGTGTGGCTCCAGCCTTATCGCCACGTCGGCCAGCCAGCGCGTCGGCGCCTCATAGCCCGAGCCCTCGGTCTGATTCGCCATGGCGTAGTGCTTGCCGCCGGGCGCCAGGCGCGCCAGCCAGGCCAGCAGCGCCGACTTGCTCAGGCCCTGCAGGTCCATCACCGCGTCGTAAGGCTGCACCTGCAGCGCCTGCTTGAAGGCTCGCCACTCGGTCCGCGTGGCCGCACTGAATGGCGATTTGCGCCAGCGCCGCAGCTGGCAGGGGATGACGCGGCGCAGGCCAGAGCCCAGCAATGGCGCCAGCAGCGGCGCAAACGATGACTCGACGACCCAGTCGATCTGCGCGTCTGGCCGTGCCGCCAGGATGTCCTGCACCACGGGCAGGGTATGCACCACGTCACCGAGCGACGAGAGTTTGACCAGAAGTATTTTCACAACATGCCAGCCCGAGCTTCTTCAGACCAGTCGGGGCCGCGGGTCCGGCTCCGCCGGCCCGCAGGCGCAGCGCCCCCTCGGGGGGCAGCGAAGTACACGCAGTGACAAGCGTGGGGGCATTAGTGAACAGCAGCCGAAACGCTGGCATCGGGCTTGACGCTGCGCAGCAGGGCCAGCATGTCGCCCTCAATGCGCTGCAGCGCGGCCTCGGTGTGGCCCTCAAAACGCAGCACCAGCACCGGCGTGGTGTTGGAAGCGCGTATCAGGCCAAAGCCGTCTGCCCAGTCGATGCGCAGGCCGTCAATGGTGGAAATTTTGGCGCCGGCGGTGATGGCGTCGCGCAGGGTGTTGCCTGCGGAAGGCCCCACGCCCCGCAGGGCGTCCATCGCCTGGTCCACCAGCTGGGCGACCACGGTGTGGGGCTCCCCCTCGCGGCAGGCCACATTGAGCTCTGGCGTGCTGAAGCTGGTGGGCAGGCCGTTGAGCAGCGCACCGGCATCGGGCGAGCGGCTCACAATCTCCAGCAGGCGCGCGCCGGCATAGGTGCCGTCGTCAAAACCAAACCAGCGCTCCTTGAAAAAGATGTGGCCGCTCATCTCGCCGCCCAGCGGCGAGTTGATTTCTTTCATCTTCGCCTTGATCAGCGAGTGGCCGGTCTTGAACATCAGGGGCACGCCGCCTGCGGCCTCGATCTCGGGCGCCAGGCGCTGCGAACATTTCACGTCATACAAAATGGTGCCGCCGGGCACGCGCGACAACACATCACGCGCAAACAGCATCATCTGGCGGTCCGGGTAAATGTTCTGTCCGCCGCGCGTGACGATGCCCAGCCGGTCACCGTCGCCGTCAAAAGCCAGGCCCAGCTCGGCGTCGCCCGCTTGCAGCGCAGTGATCAGGTCCTTGAGGTTTTCGGGTTTGCTCGGGTCCGGGTGGTGATTGGGAAAATCGCCGTCCACTTCGCTGAACAGCTCGGTCACCTCACAACCGAGCGCGCGGAAGATGCCCGGCGCCGACGCACCGGCAATGCCGTTGCCCGAGTCGATGACAATTTTCATGGGCCGCGTGAGCTTGATGTCAGCCACGATGCGGTCGCGGTAAGGCGCCAGCACATTGACAAGCGTGATGCGTCCGGCCCGCGCGGGTGTGGCCCAGTCTTGGGCTTCCATGCTTTTGCGCAGCGCCTGAATGTCGTCGCCAAAAATCGCGCGCCCGGCCAGCACCATCTTGAAGCCGTTGTAGTCCTTGGGGTTGTGGCTGCCGGTGATCTGTATGCCCGAGCTGGCCAAGGTGCTGGCGGCAAAATAAAGCATGGGTGTGGTGGCCATGCCGATGTCGATCACATCCACCCCGCTGGCCACCAGGCCCTGGATCAGCGCGGCGCTGAGGGCCGGCCCGCTGAGGCGCCCGTCGCGACCCACAGCCACGGTGCGCTCACCCTGCGCCAGTGCGGCGCTGCCAAAAGCGCGGCCCAGCGCTTCGGCGACGGATGCATTGACGGTGGCGGGCACCACGCCGCGTATGTCGTAGGCCTTGAAAATCGATGCGTCAAGCTGCATGGCAGGGGGTTCCCGGGCGTTGTGAAAAATTGCTCGATTGTAGGCGCCAGGGCCAGGCGGGACATGTCCGGAAACGGCCAGTCGCAAGCCGCCCGCCGCGTATCATGAAGCCATGAACCCGAGCACCGCCCCGCTGGCCGACGACGCCTGTTACCTCGCGCTGAAAACGCGTGATGCGCGTTTTGACGGGCGTTTTTTCACCGGCGTCACGTCCACCGGCATTTACTGCCGCCCGGTCTGCAGCGTCAAAACCCCGAAGCGCGAAAACTGCCGCTTTTTTGGCCATGCGACGCAGGCCGAAAACGCCGGCTTCCGGCCCTGCCTGCGCTGCCGGCCCGAGCTGGCGCCGCAGTCGGTGGCCTGGTCCATCCAGGACGCCAGCTACATCCTGGCGCACCAGGCGGCACGCCTGCTGGACGAACCGGAGAGCTGGACTGAGCAGGCACCCACAGTGGAAAATCTGGCCTCAAAACTGGGTGTCAGCGACCGCCATGTGCGGCGCATTTTTGAAGCCCAGTTTGGCGTCTCGCCCCTGCAGTACCTGCAAACACGCCGCCTGCTGACCGCCAAACAGTTGCTGGCCGACACGCGCCTGCCGGTCACCCAGGTCGCGCTGATCAGCGGTTTTGCCAGCTTGCGCCGCTTCAATGCCGCTTTTGTCGGCCACTACGGGCTGAACCCGACGCAGCTGCGGCGCCAGGGGGCAGCGCCTTCGGACGGCGGCATCACCGTCAAACTCGGTTACCGCCCGCCCTACGATGTGGCCGCGATGCTGGGGTTTTTCCGCAAACGCCAGATCCACGCCATTGAATGGGTGGCGGACGGCGCCGGCAGCAGGGAGATAGCCCGCACTTTGCGCATAGCTGCCGGCGGCAAAACCCATACCGGCTGGATACACGCGAGCTTTGACGAAAGCCGCAGCCATGTGCTGCTGCGCATCAGCGACTCCCTGCGCGAGGTACTGCCGCTGGTGATACGCCGCTTGCGCGCCATGCTGGACCTCGATGCCGACCCGCAGGCCATCAACAGCGCCTTACATGCCAGCTTTCCGGCCGGTGATGGCCTGCGTGTGCCCGGTGCCATGGACGGCTACGAGCTGGCCGTGCGTGCCGTGCTGGGCCAGCAGATCACCGTGGCCGCCGCACGCACGCTGGCCCAGCGCATGGTGGACAAACTCGGCGAGCCGATCAGCACACCGTGGCCGGAACTGAAGCGGCTGTTTCCTGCGCCTGCCGTGCTGGCGCAGGCCAGCGGCGATGTGCTGGGCCAGCTCGGCATCGTCCGGCAGCGGCAGGCGGCGATTGTCGGTATTGCCAAAGCCGTGGCTGAGAAGCGGGTGCAACTCCATGGCGGTGCGGATGTGAATGCCACGGTCGCCGCGTTGAAAGAACTGCCCGGCATTGGCGACTGGACCGCACAATACATCGCCATGCGGGCGCTGCGCTGGCCCGACGCCTTTCCGGCGGGCGACGTGGCGTTGCACAAGGCACTCGGCGTGTTGGGCCTGAAAAACCCGGCCAAAGAAGCCGAGCAGGCATCGCTGGCCTGGAAGCCCTGGCGCAGTTACGCCGTGATTCGCGCCTGGAGCGGCGCGATGCAGCAGCCGGGCTGAGAGCCAGGTGGTGATTTATGCAGTTCTCGAATGAATACAGCCCCCCGATTTCATTGGACGGTCAGACGCAGCAGCGCGACCATGCCCAGTGAATGATCGCGGCAGGCCTTGGCGGAAAAAACAAACACAACCCTTCAAAGGTGAGCGCATGAAATTCGACCCCTCCATGGTTCAGACCAGCTTCCAGAGCCCGCTCGGAAAAATGATTATTGCCGCGACCGACAAGGGCCTGGCAGGGCTCTGGTTTGACGGGCAGCGCCACTTGCCGGCGGAATTGACTGGCCCCGTGGTGTGGCCCACCGAGCCCGGGCACCCGGTGCTTCAAAAAGTCATCGCCCAACTGACCGAGTATTTTTCGGGCCAGCGCAGCAGTTTTGATGTTCCGCTGGACCTGACTTACGGCACGGCTTTCCAGCAATCGGTCTGGCAGGCGCTGCTGAAGATTCCGCAGGGCGGCACCGCGAGTTATGGCGAGGTCAGCCAGCGCATAGGCAAACCGGCCGCCGTGCGCGCAGTCGGCGCGGCGGTGGGCCGGAATCCGGTCAGCATCATCGTGCCCTGTCACCGCGTGATGGGCGCCGGCGGGGCGCTGACCGGTTATGCAGGCGGCCTGGAGCGCAAAAGCGCCCTGCTCCAGCTCGAGGGTGTGGCCCTGGAGGGCGCGCGGTGAGTGTTGTGTTACCCGCGTTGAAGAGCAAGGCCTGGCTCAGCGACTTCATATTGCTGGCAGCCATCTGGGGCTCGTCCTTTCTGTTCACACGTTTTGCCGTGCTGGATTTCGGGCCTCTGCCGACCGCCGCCGTGCGCGTGGGCATTGCCGCCGCCTTTTTGCTGCCGCTGGTACTGCTGCGCGGCCTGGGCGGCGAGTTGATGAAAAACTGGCGCCGGGTGTTTCTGGTCGGCCTGTTCAACTCGGGCATTCCGTTTGCGTGTTTTGCGTTTGCGCTGCTGTCCATCACCACCGGCCTGTCGGCCATCCTGAACGCGACCGTGCCGATGTTCGGCGCCATCGTCGCCTGGTTCTGGCTGAAGGACCGCCCTACCGGCTCGCGTGTGCTGGGCCTGCTGATCGGTTTTGCCGGCGTCGCCATGCTGGCCTGGGACAAGGCCAGCTTCAAGCCCGATGCCTCGGGCGTGGCGCCCGGTTGGGCTGTGCTGGCCTGCCTGTTTGCCTGTGTCTGTTACGCCCTGTCGGCCAGCTACACCAAACGTCACCTGACCGGCTTGAGCCCGCTGGTGACCGCGACCGGCAGCCAGATCGGTGCCACGCTGGGCCTGTCCCTGCCCGCGCTGTACCTGTGGCCAGAGCGCATGCCCGGCCCCAGCGCCTGGCTGGCCCTGCTGGCTGTCGGCATACTCTGCACGGCGATCGCCTACATCCTGTACTTTCGCCTGATTGCGTCCGCCGGGCCGGCGCGCGCGCTGGCCGTGACTTTTGTGGTGCCGGTGTTTGCGGTGTTTTACGGCGCGGTGTTTCTGGCTGAGGCAGTGACGCTGTGGATGCTGCTGTGCGCTGTCGTGATTGTCTGCGGCACGGCCTTGTCCACCGGGCTGCTTAAAATCGGTCCATGAGTTCCGCGCGCAAATTCAAGCTCAAGCTGACGGCCGCCAAGCCGCGCAACCCGCTGGTCGCACCGGCCCTGCAGCGCAAGGCAGGTTCGCACCAAAAACCGGAGGCGGCGACACGGCGTGCGGAAAAAATGGCATTAAAAAAGCAGTTGCGCGAAGGTTGAGGCATGCCGCCTGCTCGTTTGAGCGGGCCACAAAAAAGCCACCCGAGGGTGGCTTTGTGCACTGGACATGATCCAGAATTCTGGCGGAGCGGACGGGACTCGAACCCGCGACCCCCGGCGTGACAGGCCGGTATTCTAACCAACTGAACTACCGCTCCTGGTAGATAGCGTTCACTCTTGCGAGCCAAGTGCTACCGCCTTGCGCCTTGGGCACCACACCGCTGGTGTGATGAATGCTGGCGACCCCACGGGGATTCGAACCCCGGTACCTACCGTGAAAGGGTAGTGTCCTAGGCCTCTAGACGATGGGGTCAAAACCTTGGAACTTCCGGTGGCGGGCTTTTGTTTTGACACACAGGCCCGCCAAAAAAACTTCTCTAAACTTCCCGACAGTTGATGGTGGAGGTAAGCGGGATCGAACCGCTGACCTCTTGCATGCCATGCAAGCGCTCTCCCAGCTGAGCTATACCCCCGTGTCAACCATGTATGCAGGTTTGCCTGCATTCGTCGAGCCTTGAATTATAGCCCGAAAATCAAAGCGCTTTCAAGCGCGCCAGCCGGCTGATGACGTTTTCGCGGTCCATCAAAGCCACAAAGGCGTCCAGCGACGGGGTTTGCGGCCTGCCCGCAATCAAGACGCGCACCGGCATGGCCAGTTGCGGCATCTTCAGGCCGGTGTCTGCGAGCACCTGCTTGATGGCCGCGGCAATGCCCGCTTTGGTCCATTCGCAAGCCGCCAGCAAGGCTGCCAGCTGCTCAAGCGCGGGCTGGACCTCGGGCGGCACCTGGGCCCTGATGTCTTCGGCACTGGGCAACTCGTCCGTGACCAGCACGGCCATCCATTCGGCCAGCTCCACCAGTGTGCTGCAGCGGTCCTTGAGCAAGGCGCAGGCCGCCACGCGCCGCGTGGCATCGAGCGCGGACAAAGCTTGTGCGCTGAGGAAAGGCGCCACATGTTCTGCCAGTTTGTCGTCGGCCAAAGCTTTCATGTGCTGGGCGTTGACCCAGCGCAGCTTGGCCTCGTCAAACTGCGCGGCGCTTTTGCCGAGATGATCGAGGTTGAACCACTGCAAAAACTGTTCGCGGCTGAAAATTTCGTCGTCGCCATGGCTCCAGCCCAGGCGCGCCAGGTAGTTGACCATGGCATCGGGCAGATAGCCCTCTTTGGCGTACTGCGTGACGGCCTTGGCGCCGTTGCGCTTGCTCATCTTCTCGCCCTGCTCATTGAGCACGGTAGGCAGATGCGCATACACCGGCACCTCTTTGCCGAGTGCGCGCAGGATGTTGATCTGGCGCGGCGTGTTGTTGACGTGGTCGTCGCCGCGTATCACATGTGTGATGCCCATGTCCATGTCGTCGACCACGACGCAGAAGTTGTAGGTCGGCGTGCCGTCGGGCCGCGCAATCACCAGGTCGTCGAGTTCGTCATTGCTGATCTCTATGCGGCCCTTGACCTTGTCGTCCCAGACCACGGCGCCACCTTGCGGATTTTTGAAGCGCAGCACGGGCTGAACACCTGCAGGAATGGCCGGCAGGGTCTTGCCGGGCTCGGGCCGCCAGGTGCCGTCGTAACGCGGCTTCTGCTTGTCAGCCATCTGCTGCTCGCGCAGCGCATCGAGTTCGGCCACGCTCATGTAGCAGGGATACACCAGGCCATCGGACACCATCTGTGCCAGCACTGCCTTGTAACGCGCCATGCGCTGCATCTGGTAAACCGGGCCTTCGTCATAGTCCAGACCCAGCCAGCGCATGCCTTCGATGATCACATCGACGGCTTCCTGCGAGGAGCGCTCGACATCGGTGTCCTCGATGCGCAGGATGAAGTCCCCGCCGCTGGAGCGTGCAAAAGCCCACGGGTACAACGCCGAGCGGATGTTGCCGAGGTGAATGAAACCGGTGGGAGAAGGTGCGAAGCGGGTACGTGTCTTGAGGGTCATGCCAGGCTGTCCAGGCCACGCAACAGGTCGGCCTTGATGTCGTCAATATGGTCGAGCCCGACCGCCAGCCGGATCAGGCCCTGGCCGATGCCGGCGGCCTGGCGCTGCTCTTCGGTCAGGCGCCCGTGCGAGGTGGTGCCGGGGTGGCTGATGATGGTTTTGGTGTCGCCGAGATTGGTGGCGATGCTGATGACCTGTGTGCTGTTGATCACATGGAAGGCATTGTTGCGCGCGGCCTGCACGTCATCGCCGCGCAGGTCGAAGGACAAGACCGCGCCGCCCAGGCCGGACTGCTGGCGCATCGCCAGCTCATGTTGCGGGTGTGATTCAAGACCGGGGTAATACACCCGCGCCACCTGCGGCTGCTGCTCCAGCCATTTCGCCACCGCCAGCGCATTGGCCGACTGGGCCTGCATGCGAATGCCCAGGGTCTCCAGCCCCTTGAGCACCACCCAGGCGTTGAAAGGCGCCAGCGTCATGCCGGCGGTGCGCACCACCGGACCAAACACGTCAACGATGAGATTTTTCGGGCCGCACAAAGCGCCGGCCATCACCCTGCCCTGGCCGTCCAGGTATTTGGTGCCCGAATGCATGACCAGGTCGGCGCCAAACTCTATGGGCCGCTGCAGCGCCGGCGAACAAAAGCAGTTGTCCACGGCCAGCAGCGCGCCAACGCTGTGCGCCAGATCCGCCAGCGCGGCGATGTCGCAGACTTCGGTCAGCGGATTCGTCGGCGTCTCGGCAAACAGCAGCCTGGTGGTCGGGCGCAGTGCGGCCTTCCACTCGGCCACATCGGTTTGCGACACAAAGCTGGTCGCTACGCCGAACTTGCCGAACTCGCGGCCTATCAGCGCAATCGTCGAGCCGAACATGGAGCGCGAACACACCACATGGTCGCCAGCCTTGAGCAGGCCCATACACATCATGAGGATGGCGCCCATGCCGGTGGAAGCGCCTATCGCGGCCTCGGTGCCTTCCATGGCAGCCAGGCGGCGCTCGAAGCTGGTGACCGTCGGGTTGGACGTGCGTCCGTAGGTGTAGCCGTCTTCGGTGCCGGCAAAACGCCGCGCCGAGGTTTCGGCATCGGGCTGCACAAAACCGCTACTCAAGTACAGCGCTTCGGAGTTTTCGCCATGCTGGCTGCGGTCCAGCGCCACGCGCACGGCCAGCGTGTCGCGGTGCAGATTGTCGGGCAATTTTTTCTGCGTCACGTTTAGGCTTCCTGCGGATTGGGCAGCGCCAGGCGTGAGACATCGACCTCGCCCTCCTCGCTGCTGTCCACCCGCTGCTCGTTCATTTTGGCAATGCTTTCGGGCGTGATGCCACCGGTGATGTAGACGCCGTCAAAGCAGGAGGCGTCAAAACCATCGAGCTTGCCGTTGAGGGAACCGATGGCGCGTTTCATGCCTTCCACGTCCTGGTAAATCAGCGCGTCGCAACCGATCGCGATGCGGATTTCCTCGACCGTGCGGTCGTGCGCCACCAGTTCGTCGGCCGTCGGCATGTCGATGCCGTAGACATTGGGGTAACGCACAGGCGGCGCAGCGCTGGCGAGGTAGACCTTTTTGGCACCCGCATCACGCGCCATCTGCACAATTTCGCGGCTGGTCGTGCCACGCACAATCGAGTCGTCCACCAGCAGCACATTGCGGCCCTTGAACTCGCTGGCAATCACATTGAGTTTCTGGCGCACCGATTTTTTGCGCACGCCCTGGCCCGGCATGATGAAGGTGCGGCCCACATAGCGGTTTTTGACAAAACCTTCGCGGTAGGGAATGCCCAGCAGATGCGCGAGCTGGGTCGCGCTCGGGCGGCTCGACTCCGGAATCGGGATGATCACGTCGATTTCATTCGGTGGCACGGTGGACACCACACGTTTGGCCAGTGTTTCGCCGAGGTTCAGGCGCGCCTGGTACACCGAGATGCCGTCGAGCACCGAGTCCGGCCGCGCCAGATAGACAAACTCGAAAATGCAGGGCATGAGCTGCGGGCTGGCTGCGCACTGCTCGGCATGTACCTTGCCGTCCATATCGACAAACACCGCTTCACCCGGCGCGATATCGCGCTCAAACTGGTGCGACGTGCCTTCAAGCGCCACCGACTCGCTGGCCACCATGACGGTGCTGCCGCTTTCGTTCTGGCCCCGGCCCAGGCACAGCGGGCGAATGCCGTAGGGGTCGCGAAAAGCCAGCAAGCCGTGGCCGGCAATCAGCGCCACCACCGCGTAAGAGCCCTGTACCCGTTTGTGCACGCCGCGCACCGCCGCAAACACGTCGGCCGGTTTGAGCGGCAGGCCGCGTGTGGTTTTTTCCAGCTCGTGCGCCAGCACATTGAGCAACACTTCCGAATCGCTGTCGGTGTTGATGTGGCGGTGATCGGTGGTGAACAGCTCGGCCTTGAGCGCCGCCGCATTCGTCAGGTTGCCGTTGTGCGACAGCACCAGGCCAAACGGCGCGTTGACGTAAAACGGCTGGGCCTCGTCTTCACTGTAGGCATTGCCGGCCGTCGGGTAACGCACCTGGCCCAGGCCCACATTGCCGGGCAGCGCACGCATGTTGCGGGTGCGAAACACGTCGCGCACCATGCCCTTGGCCTTGTGCATGAAAAACTTGCGGCCCTGCTGCGTGACGATGCCCGCCGCGTCCTGGCCACGGTGCTGCAGCAGCAGCAGGCCGTCGTAAATCAGCTGGTTCACCGGGGCGTTGCTGACAACACCAACTATTCCGCACATAAATTTCCGTTCATCAATTCGTCATTCCGTGACCAGGTACTTCGCAAACTGCTCCGGCAACACCGGCTTCAGGCCCTTGAGCGCTGCCGTCAACACCTCGGCGCCGCGGGACTGCTGCCACCAGATGCTGCTTTTAAAGGCCGTCATGTTGACCACCACCGTCAAAGCCAGCAGCAGGATGACCCCGCGCACCAGGCCAAACGCTGCACCCAGTGTGCGGTCCACAGGCCGCAGCCCTATGGCTTCCACCATTTTCTTGAACAGCACCGCCACCAGACCGGCCAGCAACACGGCGACCACAAACACCAGCACAAAGGCGGCCGCGTAACGCACCGGCTCTGAAGCCCCCTGCAAAGGCAGACGCGAAGCCACATCCGGGGCGAACCATTGGGCCAGGTAAAACGACAGCGCCCAACCCAGCACCGAGAACACCTCATATACCAGCCCGCGCCAGGCGCCTATGACCATCGACAGCGCCAAAACCCCCAGAAAAGCCCAGTCAGCAACAAGCACAGCGCTGCCGGCAATTACAAGGTCAGGACAGCAGCCGGCAAATCAAGGCTTTTGATCTTGCTGGCAGCCTTGTCGGCCTCGGCCTTGCTGGCAAAAGGGCCGGCCCTTACGCGGGTACGCTTGCCCTCCTTGGTGTCCACCACTGTGATATAGGTTTTCAGGCCGGCTTTCTCGAGCTTCTGACGCGCTTCCCTGACCTTGTCGGCCTCGGCAAAAGCACCGACCTGGACCGCATAACGTCCTTCGGCCTCGGCAACAGCTGGCTTGGCAGGCAGCGCTTTGGTATCGCTTGCCGCTGCGGCGGCTTTGCTGGCCTTGCCGTCCAGCAGCGCCCTGGCCCGGGCGCCATCGTCGCTCGCAGCAGAGGCCGCCGGCGCCTTGGCCAATGCCTTGGGCGCAGCAGCAGGTTCTGTTTTTGCTTCTGCTTTTGCTTCTGTTTTGATAGCTGCTGACGCTGGTGCAGCCTGGGCTGCGGCCTTTTTATCGATCACAATTTCTTCGCGGGGCGTGAGGCTGGCCGGGGCCGCCACGCTGGATTTGGCGGCTGCAGGGCCACTGGCTGCTGGCGCAGGTGCGGCCACCGGTCCCGGCATGGCCAGCGGTTTGACGGCGGCTTTGGAAGGTATTTCAATCGGGATGTCCACTGCCACCGGCCGCGGCTGGGTGTCAAACAGCAGCGGAAAACCGATCACGCCCGCCAACACCAGCACCGCAGCGCCAATCAGGCGGTGTTTGGCGCGTTTGCGCATGACGTCCACGCTCTCGGGCTGGGCACCCGATCCGGCGGCGGCAGCAGCGGGTTGGCCCCGGCGAAAGTTGAAAAAGGCCATGGCGTTGACTAGGTCTCGGTTGATGAGGGAGCTGGCGCAGCGTGCGGGGCAAAAAGCCGGGGCAAACCGTCTTTCAACACCCCTCCCACGGTGTAGAACGATCCGAACACCACAATTCTATCAGCGGGGTCTGCGGCGGCGACCGCCGCGCGCAGCGCCTGAGCCGGGTCGCCCCAGACGCTGGCGCTGGCATCGCGGCGGGTGTTGGCCGCCTGCCAGCTGGCCTGCAAGTCGCCGGCTTTGGCGGCGCGGGCTGTCGGCAGGTCGGTGAAATACCAGCGGTCCACCAGCGGCCCCATGCGCGCCAGCATGTGCGCCAGGTCCTTGTCGGCCATGGCGCCAAACACACCGTGGGTACAGGGGTAAAAACCCATGGCATCGAGGTTTTCGGCCAGGGCAGCGACCGAATGCGGGTTGTGCGCCACATCGAGCACCAGCATGGGCTGGCCCGAAACGATCTGAAAACGCCCCGGCAGCTCCACCATGGCCAGGCCGTTGCGCACCGACTGGGCCGTCACCGGCAGGCGCTCGCGCACGGCCGTCAGCGCCGCCAGCACGCCAGCGGCATTGACCAGCTGGTTGGCGCCGCGCAGCGCCGGATAGGCCAGACCGGCATAACGCCGGCCGCGACCCGCCCAGGCCCACTGCTGCTTGTCGCCGGAGAAGTTGAAATCCTGACCCAGGCGCCACAGGTCAGCGCCCACTTCTGCGGCGTGCTTGAGCACACTTTGCGGCGGCACCGGGTCGCTGATCACCGCCGGCCGGCCGGTGCGCATGATGCCGGCTTTTTCAAAACCAATGCTTTCGCGGTCTTTGCCCAGCAGCTCGGTGTGGTCAATGTCTATGCTGGTGATCAGCGCGCAATCGGCATCGATGATGTTGACCGAATCGAGCCGGCCGCCTACACCGACTTCCAGAATCACCACGTCCAGGCCGGACTCGGCCAGCAGGCTGAAAATGGCCAGCATGGTGAACTCGAAATAAGTCAGCGAGGTCTCGCCGCGCAGCGTCTCCACCCGGGCGAAATGCGGCAGCAGCGCAGCGGCCTGGACCATCTCGCCGCGAATGCGGCAGCGCTCTTCAAAATGCACCAGATGCGGCGAGGTGTAGACGCCGGTGCGGTAACCGGCCTGGCCCAGGATGGCCTCCAGCATGGCGCAGCTCGAGCCTTTGCCGTTGGTGCCCGCCACGGTGATCACCGGGCAGTCAAAGCGCAGCCCCATGCGCTGCGCGACGCCCCGCACCCTGGCCAGGCCCAGCTCAATCGTTGTGGGGTGCAGGCGCTCGCAGTGCGCGAGCCAGTCGTCAAGGGTGTCAGGTTTGTCCATACAGGGCCGTATTGTCGCCGCTTGTGCCGCAGCGCCCGGGGCCGGCGTGTCAACATCACAAGCTATCAAATCCATAGCTGGCGCCGCTCACCCGCAAAGGGCGCAAGGCCAATCTTTCACCTGGCCATGCGAAAATGCCCGGATGATCATTGTTTACGGCATTGCCAACTGCGACACCGTCAAAAAAGCCCGCACCTGGCTGGCAACCCAGGGCCTGGCTTATCAATTTCACGATTTCAAAAAACTCGGCGTCCCGGCCGACCGGCTGGCCGACTGGGAGAAAGCCGTGGGCTGGGAAAAACTGCTGAACCGGCAAGGCACCACCTGGCGCAAGCTCGACGCGGCAGCCCAGGCCGGCATCCAGGACGCGGCCAGCGCCATGGCCCTGATGCAGGCCCAGCCCAGCATCATCAAACGCCCGGTGATCGAATGGGGCCCCGGGGCCGGCTCCACCACCGTCGGGTTTGACCCGGCCGGCTGGGCAGCCCGCTTGTAACAGCCGCGCCAGCGCTGTGTAAAGCCGGGCCGCCCCCGCCCAGCTTTACAGTGATTTACCGAACTTGTGTGCACCAGAACAGCTCTGAAACATTAAACTGGGAGCTGCCACTTTGGCCATCCCCACAAGGGCTTATCCAGCCGGCTGAAAAGGAATTCTCATCATGAAAAATACACTTGTTTTATCGGCCCTTGCCGCCGCTTCCGGCCTGTTTGCCGTCAACGCTTCGGCCATGGACATCCTGGCGCGGGTGATCTCCAGCACACCTGTGGTGCAGCAGGTCAGCGTGCCGCGCCAGGTGTGCAGCACCCAGCCCATGATCACCGAGGCGCCTGGCTCTGGCGCCGGTGCCGTCATGGGTGCGCTGGCCGGTGGCGCCATGGGCAACGCGATTGGCGACGGCGGTGGCCGTGCGCTGGCCACCGTGATTGGCCTGGTCGGCGGCGCCATGATAGGCAACAACATCGAGGGCAACCGGCAGCAGGTGCAAAACGTGCAGCAGTGCGGCACCCAGGTTTCTTACGAAAATCGCACCTCGCACTACAACGTGGTCTATGAATACGCCGACCGGCAACACACGGTGCAGATGGCCAATGACCCCGGCCCTTACGTGCGGCTGCAGGCCACACCGGTGGGCGCCATGCAGCCGCAGACTTCGGTCCAGCCTGGATTTGCCCAGCCCTATCCGCAGACCGGGTACGCCCAACCGGTTTATCCCCAGCAGCCGGTCTATGTACAGCCCCAGGTGATTGCGCCTGTGTTGACCTATCCCGGTTATTACTCGCGGCCGTATTACCCGCCGGTAGGTGTGTCGCTGAACTTCGGTTACAGCCGGGGCGGATACGGCCACGGACACGGTCACCGCCACTGGCGCTAAGTTGACCGCATGCAAAAAGGGGCTCAGGAGCCCCTTTTTTAATGCCGGTTCAAGGCATGTCTTTACAGCGCGGTCTGCAGCAGCGCACCCTTGAACAACACCGGCCCGTTCGGTCCGCTGCCAGGCGCAACACCGCCCTTGGCCTCCAGGCTGATGGCCAGCGCCGGCACCTGGTTCACCGCATCGCTGCCGGCCGGCAAACGCACCACCGTGCCTTCACCGAGCACCCCCAGCGACTTGGCGCCGCCACCCTGTGGCAAGGCCCAGAGCTGCAGCGACTTGTCCGGCGCCGCATGGAATCCGCCCACATGTTTGAGCTGCAGCTGGCTGTGTTTGGGGTCGTAGGTCACCAGCACCGAAGGCGCGGATTTGTCGTCCGCCAGCACCGCCACGTAGCGGATTTCAGGTGTTGCGGCCAGTTGGGCGCTCAGCGATTGCACCTGGCCGTTGAGCTGGGTGTTGAGGTTCAGGCCCGTGACCACCGCCACCACGGCCGCCATGGCGCCAGCGGCAGAAACGCCGCGCCACAAACCAAGGCTGGCCCACCAGCCGGCAGCAGACACCGCTGCAGGCGCCTGCCGTGCGGCCTGCATGGCCTGCGCCTCTTTGCCGGCGCGGACCAGGTTTTCAATACGCTTCCAGACCGCGGCACTGGGCGCTTCCTGCGGCTGCAGTTCGGACACCGAAGCCAGGCGGCCTTGCCAGATCAGCGCGGCCGCACGCACGGAAGCGTGGGTGCGCGCCAGCGCTTCAAACCGGCGGCGGGCGCCGCCGCGCAGCGTGCCGAGCGCATAGCTGGCAGCCAGCTGCTCGACCAGCGAGGGGTTGCGCGTGATATTCATAAACGGCCTTCTTCCAGAAGTTTCCCGTCACCAGGGGCGGGAACAAACAAAATCCAATCCATGTATTTCATGCAAAACGGGCCATGCAGCCACGCAACTGCTCCAGGCCGCGGCGTATCCAGGTCTTGACGGTGCCCAGCGGCAACTTCAGCTGCTCGGCCAGTTCGCCATGGCTCAGATCGCGCAGGTAGGCCAGACTCACCACCTCGCGCTGCTTGTTGTCGAGCTGGCTCAGGCACTGGTGCAGCGCCCAGGCCTGCTCGCCGGCCAGCGCGGTGTCCATGGGGTTGGCCGAATCACCTTCCAGCGTGTCGGACAGCACATCGTCGAGCTCCTGCACCGCGTCGGCCCGGTCCGAGGTGCGGCGCCGCAGAAAATCCAGCCCCCGGCTGCGCACAATCAAACACATCCAGGCCATGGGCGGCGACAGGCTGGCCTTGTAATCACCCGCTATGCGCCAGATATTGATGAAGGCCTCCTGCAACACGTCTTCGGCCCAGCTCTTGTTGCTGACCACCCGCACCGCCACGCCATAAAGTTTGGACGAGGTCATCTCGTACAGCTCTTTGAGCGCCGATTCGTCGGCCAGTGCCACGCGGTCAAGAAGCGCGATCAATTCGGTATCCGGGCTTTCTGCATTCATGGACAGCATTGTCCTGCATTGGCGATACGCCGGAAACTGGCAAACGGATTCAGGGGACCAAAGGCTGCTGCGGGCCGCGTGACCTAAAATCAGCGGTTTTGCAGCCCTGCCGCGCTGGCGGCCCACCCCCGACATTTGCCCACCCCCATGATCACCGACCACATCGCCAACATCAGCGTCACCACCCAGGCCAACGTCTATTTCGACGGCAAATGTGTCAGCCACGGCATCACTTTTGCCGACGGCAGCAAAAAGTCCGTCGGTGTGGTGCTGCCTTCAACGCTGACCTTTAACACCGGTGCCCCGGAAATCATGGAATGTGTCGCCGGCTCCTGCGAGTACAAACTGGCCGGCAGCCAGGCCTGGCTGAAGTCATTGCCCGGAGAAAAATTCAGCGTGCCGGGCAACTCGAGCTTCGACATCCGGGTCGAGTCGGCCTACCACTACATCTGCCATTTCGGTTGATCCGGGAACCCATCGCCATGAGCACCATTCTTCAAAGCCTTCCCGCCGGCCAAAAAGTCGGCATCGCCTTCTCCGGCGGCCTCGACACCAGCGCCGCCCTGCACTGGATGAAACTCAAGGGCGCGATTCCCTACGCCTACACCGCCAACCTCGGCCAGCCCGATGAGCCGGACTACGAGGAAATTCCGCGCAAGGCCATGCAGTACGGCGCTGAAAAGGCCCGCCTCATCGATTGCCGCAAACAGCTGGCCGCCGAAGGCATTGCGGCGCTGCAGTGTGGCGCCTTTCACATCTCCACCGCCGGTGTGACCTACTTCAACACCACGCCGCTGGGTCGTGCCGTGACCGGCACCATGCTGGTCTCGGCGATGAAACAGGACGATGTCAACATCTGGGGCGACGGCAGCACCTACAAGGGCAACGACATCGAGCGTTTTTACCGCTACGGCCTGCTGACCAACCCCGACCTGAAAATCTACAAACCCTGGCTGGACCAGCTTTTCATCGACGAGCTTGGCGGCCGCGCCGAGATGTCGGCCTTCATGACCGCAGCCGGCTTTGGCTACAAGATGTCGGCTGAAAAAGCCTACTCGACCGACTCCAACATGCTGGGCGCCACACATGAGGCGAAAGACCTGGAAAACCTCGACAGCGGCATGAAAATTGTCCAGCCCATCATGGGTGTGGCCTTCTGGAAGGACGAGGTCGAGGTCAAGCGCGAGGAAGTCACCGTGCGTTTTGAAGAAGGCCGGCCGGTCGCCCTCAACGGCAAGACCTATGAGGACCTGGTCGAGCTGATCCTCGAAGCCAACCGCATAGGCGGGCGCCACGGCCTGGGCATGAGTGACCAGATCGAAAACCGCATCATCGAGGCGAAAAGCCGCGGCATCTACGAGGCCCCGGGCCTGGCGCTGCTGTTCATCGCCTACGAACGCCTGATCACCGGCATCCACAACGAAGACACCATTGAGCAATACCGCGACAACGGCCGCAAGCTCGGTCGCCTGCTGTACCAGGGCCGCTGGTTTGATTCGCAGGCCATCATGCTGCGCGAAACCGCCCAGCGCTGGGTCGCACGTGCCATCACCGGCGAAGTGACGATTGAATTGCGCCGCGGCAACGACTATTCGATCCTGAACACCGTCTCTGCCAACCTGACCTACAAGCCCGAGCGGCTCAGCATGGAAAAAGTCGAAGGCGCCTTCACCCCGCTGGACCGCATCGGCCAGCTGACCATGCGCAACCTGGACATCATCGACACGCGCGACAAGCTGGCGATTTACACCCAGGCCGGCCTGCTGTCGCTCGGTGAAGGCGACTCGCTGCCACGCCTGGGCGGAAAAAGCGAATAAAAGCGCCTGGACCTCAGGGGTGAGCCACATCCCTCAAGGGAAATGTGGCTTCAGCCCTTATTTGACGGGCGCAAGCAGCTATCAATAAAATAGCAATTTCGGCCGGCGAGGCCCTTAGACCACCACCGGCTCCGGCTCCAGCAGGATGCCGAAACGTTCGTAGACACTGGTCTGTATCGCCTTGGCCAGGGTCATGACCTCGCCGCCGGTCACCGGGCTGGCGCTGCCGCCGCGGTTGACCAGCACCAGGGCCTGGCGTTCATAAACACCGGCGTTGCCTATCGTCTTGCCCTTCCAGCCGCAGGCATCGATGAGCCAGCCGGCAGCGAGTTTGACCGAGCCGTCGTCGAGGTGGTAATGCACGATTTTCGGTTCGCGCTGAATGATGTCGGCGCACTGCTCGGGCGTGACCGTGGGGTTTTTGAAGAAGCTGCCGGCGTTGCCGAGCAGCTTGGGGTCTGGCAATTTGGCTTTGCGGATCTCGCAAATCCACTCATAAATCTGCAGCGCATCGGGCTCGGTGGTGGCGGACTGCGCCATTTTTTTCTCGATGTCGGCATAACCGAGCACGGGCTTCCAGGCCTTGGGCAGGGCAAACCGCACGCGGGTGATCAGGGCTTTGCCGGCCAGGCCCAAACGCGGGCTGCCGTCACGGCCGGTACTGCCGTGTTTGAAGACCGAATCGCGGTAGCCAAAAGCGCACTGCGCGGCGTCCAGCGTGAAACCTTTTCCGGTGCTCAGATCCATCGCGTCCAGCGAATCAAAACGGTCCTGCAACTCCACGCCGTAAGCGCCTATGTTTTGCACCGGCGAGCCGCCCACGGTGCCGGGAATCAGTGCCAGGTTTTCCAGGCCGGGGTAGCCGCTGTGCACCGTCCAGCTGACGATGTCATGCCAGTTTTCCCCGGCGCCCGCCTCGACAATCCAGGCTTTGGCGGTCTCGCCAGCCAGCCGTTTTCCCATGATCTCGACCTTGAGCACCAGCGGCTTGACATCGCCGGTGATCACGATGTTGCTGCCCCCTCCAAGCACAAATTTCGGGGCCGCTTGCAGCGCCGGATCGGCCAGCACGGCGGCCACATCCGCCTCGCTGCGGATGCGCACCAGCGCCAGGGCCTTGGCCATGATGCCAAAGCTGTTGGAAAACTGCAGGGGAACGTTTTTCTCGACTAACATCGCAGGATTGTCGCACCGCTACACCCCTGCACCACAAGCCCCGGAAGCCTGAAACCATGCCCTCTTTTGACACCATCCTCGAAGCCGATATGGTCAAGGTGAAAAACGCCGTGGAAAACACCGGCAAGGAAATCGGCACCCGCTTTGACTTCAAGGGAACCTCCGCCGCGATCGAACTCAAGGACAAGGAAGTCACGCTGATCGGTGACAGCGATTTCCAGATCGACCAGATCAACGACATCCTGCGCAACAAGATGAGCAAAAGCGGCGTCGATGTGCGTTTTCTCGATGTCGGCAAGGTCGAAAAAATCGGCGGCGACAAGGTCAAACAGGTGACCAAGGTGCGCAACGGCATAGAAACCGAGCAGGCAAAAAAAATCTCGCAACTGATCAAGGGCAGCAAGGTCAAGGTGCAGGCCGCCATCCAGGGTGATGCGGTGCGTGTCACTGGCGCCAAACGCGACGACCTGCAGGCCGCCATGGCCATGATCAAGGCCGAACTGCCGGACATGCCGCTGAGCTTCAACAACTTCCGGGACTAGGCACGTGGCCCCCACGCTCCCCACTGCGTGTGGTTCGCTGCCCCCCGAGGGGGCGCTGCGCCTGCGGCCCGGCGAAGCCGGTTCCGCGGCCCCGGCTGGTAAGGGATGGAGACCACGCGCGCGCCACTGCCTGTGGGTTACTGCGCTGGCGGGCCTGAGCAGCATGGCGCAGGCACAAAGCGTGGCCCTGGCCGGCATGTTGGGCAACAAGGCATTGCTGGTGGTCAACGGCGCCCCGCCGAAGTCCGTGGCGGCCGGTGAAACACATCTTGACGTCAAGGTGATTTCCACTTCGGCAGACCAGGCGGTGCTGGAGATCAATGGCAGGCGCCACAGCCTGCGCGTCGGAGATGCGCCTGTCAGTGTCGGGGCTGGCGGGGCCAGCGGTCGCGGCGCCACCCAGAGCAACCGGATTGTCCTGACAGCCGGAACCGGCGGACACTTCATGACACAGGGCCAGATCAACGGCAAGACCGTGCAGTTCATGGTCGACACCGGTGCCACCGCTGTCTCCATGACGGCCGACGAAGCCGAAAGGCTGGGCGTGGACTACAAATCAGGGCAACGTATTCAGATGAGCACCGCCAACGGTGTGATTCCCGGCTGGCGCACCACCCTGAACTCGGTCCGGGTGGGTGATGTGGAGATATACAACGTCGCGGCCATCGTGGCGGTGCGCGACATGCCATTTTTGCTGCTGGGCAACAGCTTTCTGACCCGCTTCCAGATGATCCGCGAAAACGACCAGATGACGCTGATCAAACGATTTTAGGAAACAAGGCCTGCCGCCCTTACCAGGCATGCGCCAGCAGCTATCAAATATATAGCGTCACGGGCCTTTCTTTTTGCCCCCGAGTCTGGACTCGGTCCCCTTGAGCAGCTTGTTGATGTTCTCGCGGTGACGGTAGACCAGAAACGCACTCATGGCCACAATCGCCACGGCCATCACCTTGTCCACATTCCAGAACGAACGGTCGCCGATCAGGTAATACCAGGGTGCAAACAGTGCGCAGGCCAGCGCGGCCAGCGACGAGTAGCGCGAGAAAAAAGCCACGATGATCCAGGTGGCCAGTGTCGCCAGGCCCAGCGCCCAGTGCACGCCAAACAACACGCCGGCTGCGGTCGCCACGCCTTTGCCGCCCTGAAAACCAAAAAACACCGGGTACAGATGGCCTAAAAATGCCGCCAGCCCGACGGCAGCCAGTGTGCCCTGGCCCATGCCGTAGTCCTTGCCCAACCACATCACGAGCGCCATCGGCACCCAGCCCTTCACACCATCGAGCAGCAGCGTCAGCACGGCCGCAGCCTTGTTGCCGGAACGCAGCACGTTGGTGGCACCCGGGTTTTTGCTGCCGTAACTGCGCGGATCGCTGAGCCCCATCAACCGGCTGACGATGACCGCAAACGACAACGAGCCGATCAGGTAGGCCGCCACGACGGCAAGGGCGGAATAAAGGTAGTCCATGTGTTCTCCGGTATTTTTTAATCAGCCAGCGCGCAGTGGACCGATTTTGCACCCAGCAGGTCCACACACACCTGCGGCGCGATGCCCACCAGGTAACCGCGCCGGCCACCGTTGATGGCAATTGCCGGCAGGTCCAGAATGCCCGCCTCGATGTACACCGGCATGGCCCGGCGCGTGCCGAACGGCGAGGTGCCACCGACCAGGTAGCCGCTGTGGCGCTGCGCCACTTCCGGCGCGCAGGGCTCCACCGACTTGGCGCCGATCTGGCGCGCCAGATTCTTCGTTGAGACTTTGCGATTGCCGTGCATCAGCACCAGCAGGGGTTTGCCATCCTGGTCCTGCATCACCAGGGTCTTGACCACGGTGAAGGGGTCCAACCCCAGCACCCCGGCACTGTGTTGCGCGCCGCCGTGCTCCAGGTACTCGTAGGGATGTTCGGTGAAAGCCACCTTGTTGGCCTTGAGCATTTGCGTCGCAGGCGTTTCCGAGACGTGGTCCTTTTTTGCCATGGTCCGCCATTCAGGCTGAGCTTGTCGAAGCCTTTAAAGCGCCGGGTCGCGCAGTTCCCAGCGGATCGCATCGATGGCGGCCAGCAGTTCGGGCGAAAGTTGCGTGCCCCAGGCGTCCATGTTTTCATCGAGTTGCGCCACCGACGTGACACCAATGATGGTGCTGGCCACTTGCCACTTGGTGTAACAAAAGGCCAGGGCCAGTTGCGTGGGGCTCAAGCCATGTTCACGCGCCAGAGCGTTGTAGCGGCGTGCGGCGGCCAGGGCTTCCGGCCGGCCCCAGCGCTGTTTGCGCACCGTTTCGAATTTGGCGATGCGTGCTCCGGCCGGCGCATCCGGGCCGGTGGTTCCACTCTCGTCGTATTTGCCGGTCAGCAGGCCAAAACCCAGCGGCGAATAGGCCAGCAGCGACACGCCCAGGCGGTGCAAACTTTCGTCCAGGCCGTTTTCCAGCGTGCGGTTGATCAGGCAAAACGGGTTTTGCACCGTCGCCACTTTCGGCAGGCCATGTTGTTCGGCCAGGCGCACAAATTCATGCACCCCATACGGCGTTTCGTTGGACAGGCCTATGGCCCTGATCTTGCCGGCCTTGACCAGGCCTGCCAGCGCGTCGAGCTGCTGATGAATCGAAGAAACCACCTTGTCCTTGGTGGGGTCGAAATACGCCATGCCAAACATCGGCACATTACGCGCCGGCCAGTGGATCTGGTACAGGTCAATCACATCGGTTTGCAGGCGTTTCAGGCTGTCGTTGCAGGCGCCTTCAATGTCGGCGGCCGTCAGGTCGGGGCTGCCCTGGCGTATCCAGGGCATGCCACGCGCGGGGCCGGCCACCTTGGTGGCCAGCACCAGCTTGCCGCGCGCTCCGGGGCGTTTGGCCAACCAGTTGCCTATGATGGTTTCGGTCGCGCCAAAGGTTTCAGCCCGCGCAGGTACCGAATACATTTCTGCCGCGTCGAGAAAATTAACGCCGCGCTCGAGCGAGCGATCCAGAATGGCGTGGGCGCCGGCTTCGTCCACCTGTTCGCCAAAAGTCATGGTGCCCAGGCAAACAGGGGTGACCTGCAGGTCGCTGCTGCCAAGTTGTACTGTGTTCATGTATTTCAGGAAAAATTGAAGGGATGACGGGTCAGGTCAGGAGGAATGACGGTTGGTGCCGGACCCACGGCCCGAACCAGCAGCTAGTTTACGGGCTTCAAGCTGGGCCTGCTGGCGGGCAGGGACTCGGGCACTTGGCTTACAAATGCCACACCAATGCGCCGCTAGGATCAAGCCACAACAGCTTTACCCCAAACCCTCACCCACAACCTTTCCGGAGAATCCCCATGAAAACAGTCCTCACATCCCTCGCCCTCGCCGTCTTTGTCCTGACCGGCTGCGCCAACATGAGTGAAACCCAGCAAGGCACGGCCAAAGGTGCCGGCATAGGTGCTGTTGCAGGCGCCGTGATCGGCGCTGCCACCGGTGGCTCCAAAGGTGCTGCCACTGGTGCAGTGCTTGGCGGCGCCGTGGGTGCTGGCGGCGGTTACCTGTGGTCGCAGCGCATGCAGCAGCAAAAAGCTGCCATGGAGCAAGCCACCGTCGGTACCGGTGTCGCCGTGACCCAGACTGCCGACAACCGCCTCAAGCTCGACATTCCTTCGGACATCTCGTTTGCGACCGGCCGTTCCGAGATCAACAGCAGCTTCGCGCCCATCCTGAACCAGTTCGCTACCAGCCTGAACCAGAACCCGATCACCACCGTGACCATCATCGGCCACACCGACAGCACCGGCAGCGATGCGATCAACAACCCGCTGTCCATGGACCGGGCCAACAGCACGCGCAACTACCTGGTGGCCCGCGGCGTCGCCGCCAACCGTGTCGGTACCGATGGCGCCGGCTCACGCCAGCCTGTCGCTGACAACAACACTGCCGCCGGCCGCGACAAAAACCGCCGCGTTGAAATCTACGTGGCAGAGCCGGTACAGGCCGCTGCACGCTGAACACGCGCCCAGGCTGCAAAAAAACCCTCCAGACCCCTGGAGGGTTTTTTTCATTCCACGCTGCGTCAGCACGCAGGGCAACGGCCATGGCCCGACAAGGGTTCCCGCAACACAGAGGTTCAAGCATGCGACTTTCCAAATTTCTCCGGTCGAACGCGGAAGAAATCCTCATCGCCTGGGACGAATTCGCCGCCACGGTGGTGCACGACGGCAGCATGATGGATCAGAAGGCCTTGCGCGATCACGCGGGCGAAATCATCGCGGCCATTGCCAATGATCTGGAACAACCCCAGACCGCTGCCGCACAGGAAGAAAAATCCCGGGGCGAAAGCAGCAAGCCGCAGGGAGAGCTCGAGACAGCGGCCGAGACCCACGCCGACACACGCATGGTCTCCGGCTTTGCCATCGACGCCATGATCACCGAGTACCGCGCCCTGCGGGCCAGCGTCGTGCGGCTCTGGACCGGCGCGGGCGGCGGACAGGATCACCGCAACGACATGCGTGACCTGATCCGCTTCAATGAAGCGATGGACCAGGCGATTGCCGAATCGGTGGCGCGTTATACCGACCAGACCAGAAAATCAACCGACCTGTTCATCGGCATCCTCGGCCATGACATCCGCAATCCGCTGGGCACCATCTCCATGTCGGCGCAGTATCTGGTGCGCTCTGGCAAGCTGGCCGCCAGCGCAGCGGAAACCATCATCAACAGCGTGGTCCGAATCAACAGCGTGATCGAACGGGTGGTCGATTTCACGCGGGTGCAGTCCGAGGGCATGATGCCGATCAGGCCGGTGCCCGGCGACCTGGCCAGCCAGTTCGGCAAGGTGCTGGCAGAGACCCGCGTGCGTTATCCGCGCAGCCTGCTGAGTCTGGAAAGTAGCGGCGACTTCAACGGCTTCTGGGACGAGGGTCGCATGGGGCAACTGCTGTCCAACCTGCTGGCCAATGCCCTGACCCATGGCGCGCCAGACGGAGCGGTGACGGTTCGCCTGTGGGAAAACGCAGACGGCGTGGCATTTTCAGTGCACAACTTCGGCCCACCGATTCCGCTGCAGGAGCAGCAGCACATCTTCAAGCCACTGGTCCGCGGCATGGTCTCCGGCAAGGGCGAGCACCGTGATACCGGGCTGGGCCTGGGCCTGTTCATCTGCCGGGAAATTGTGCGCGCCCACGGTGGCAGCCTGAACCTCACTTCCAGCGCAGCCGCAGGCACCTGCTTCACCGTCCAGCTGCCGCGGGGCTAAGTTCACCCCTATCGGTGCTCACTGCACTGGCACCCTCTCCCCTTCCAGGGGACGGCGCCTGCGGCCTGGCAAAGCCAGAGCCGCGGCCCCCGCTGGTCAAGATAAAAAAGCACCCTTCCGGGTGCTTTTTTTTCATGGAGACCTGCTGCTCAGCCTGCCTGGCGGAAGCGCTCCTCTTCCTGCAAGCGCAGAACCCGCCGCTGCACCTTGCCGGTGGTGGTCATGGGCAGGGCATCAATGAACTCAATCTCCTTGGGGTATTCGTAAGGCGCCAGCAGCACCCTGACATGGGCTTGCAGTTCCCCCACCAGCTTGATGTCAAACAGGCCGGTAGCTCCCGCCAGAAGTGCACGGGCAGCCATGACCTCAGGCGCCAGCACAACATAGGCCTTGACCACTGCGCCGCGCTCGCGGTGCGGTTTGGGTACCACGGCGGCATTCGCCACCGCGGGGTGTTTGACCAGGCAGTTCTCGATTTCGCCAGGGCCGATGCGGTAGCCGGCAGCCTTGAAAACGTCGTCGGCACGGCCTTCGTACCAGAGGTAACCGTCCGCATCACGCGTGGCCAGGTCACCGGTGCGGCACCAGTCCCCGGTGAACTTGGCCTCGGTGGCGGCTTCCTTTTTCCAGTAACCCAGAAAAAAGATGGGGTCCGGGTCGCCGTGGATGTCAAAACGATTCACCGCCACATCACCGGGCACACCCACAGCGCATTCAAGCCCCTCGTCGTCGATCACCGCCACCCGGTGGCCCGGATAAGCCTTGCCCATGCTGCCCGGCCTGGCGGGCCACAGCGCAGAACAATTGCCAACCACGTAGTTGATCTCGGTCTGGCCAAACATCTCGTTGACGGTGATCCCGAGTTGATCGCGGCACCAGGCAAACACCGCGTCACCGACGGCCTCCCCGGCACTCATCATGGCCCGCAGCTGCAGCTGGAACTGCTGGCGCGGCTGCGGAAAGGCCTTCATCATGGCTTTGAGCGCGGTGGGAAAGAGAAAGGTATGGGTCACACCCTGCTCCTGCATCAGCGCAAAAGCCAGCTCGGGGCTGAAGCGGCCGTTGAAGGCCACAATGGGCCGGCCAAAGTACAGCGTGGGCAACAGCGCGTCCATCAAGCCGCCCGTCCACGCCCAGTCCGCCGGAGACCAGAAGACGCTTTGCGTTTCTGGCTCCGGCAGACTGGGCTTTGCCCTGTATGTGCTCGCCCCCTCCCCGGCCCTCCCCCGCGCGGGGGAGGGAGTTTCGTGGTCCTCGAACGGCTTGAAGCCAAACCAGTTCTGGCTGCAGACAAAACCCGGCAAATTGCCGATCAGCGCGCGGTGCGCCAGCAAGGCGCCCTTGGGTGGGCCTGTGGTGCCGCTGGTGTAAATAAGGATGGCGGCTTCATCGGCTTTGGTCTTCACCGCGGTAAAGGCGCGCTGCTGGCCGGCCAGCGCCGATGTGTAGTCGATGTCGCCCTGGCCTGCGGCATCGCCCGCGGCAATCAACGTGCGCAGCGCCGGGCAGCTGGCCCGAACGGCCTGGAGACTGGTGATGGAGCTTTCATCACCAATCGCCAGCACCGCCGCGCTGTCCTGCAAGCGGTAGGCCAGCGCCTCGGGGCCAAACAGCATGGACAGCGGCATGGCGACCGCACCCATCTGGAACACCGCCATATAGGCCACCGCCGTTTCAAAACGCTGCGGCATCACGATGGCCACACGGTCACCGCGCTGCACGCCCAGGCCGGTCAGCACATGGCTCAGGGCGTCGGCAGCCTGCTGCAACTGGACATAGGTGTAAAAAGTGGTCTCAGCCCTTTCCTGGTGTGCGCGAACAGCTACTCTTTTGATAGCATTTTTGGCACCATCGGCCTTGGCCCAGCGGCGGCAGCAGACCTCGGCGATGTTGAAATACCGGTCCACCTGCCAGCGAAAGCCGCTGTGCAGTTCGGCGTAGCGGTCCTGCGGCTGCGTCAGCTCCATGTCCCTGTCTTGACTGCGTTTCAAATCAAGTCTCCTTATGATGGGCCTCAATGTACAAAGAAAACCGCCCTCCCCGCAGCGAGTTTGTCCCTATACGCGGCATCAACTACCACGTGCTTCACTGGGGCGAGACCCAAGGCAGCCTGCCACCCCTGGTGCTGGTGCACGGCTGGATGGACGTGGCCGCTTCCTACCAGTTTGTGGTCGATGCCTTGCCCGATACTTTTGCGCGGGGTCGCAGCATCATCGCACCGGACTGGCGTGGTTACGGAAAAACCGGCGCCAACGGGGCGGACAACTTCTGGTACCCCGACTACCTGGCCGACCTGGATTTCCTGCTGGACCACTACGCCCCCGGCCAGGCGGTGGACCTGGTGGGCCACAGCATGGGCGGCAATGTGGCCATGTTGTACGCCGGCGTGCGGCCGGAGCGCATTCGCAAACTCGTCAACCTGGAAGGTTTCGGCATGCCGGCGACGCGGCCCAGCCAGGCCTCCGGGCGTTTTGCCAAATGGATGGACGAGCTCAAAAGCCTGCACAAGGGCGAAATGGCGCTCAAACCGTATAACGATGTGGATGGCGTGGCCAGGCGCCTGATGCGCACCAACCCCCGGCTCTCGCAGGACAAGGCCGACTGGCTGGCGCGGCACTGGGCTGCGCCGGACGCGCAGGGCCAGTGGAACATTCTGGGCGATGCCGCCCACAAAATCGTCAATGCCCAGCTTTACCGCGTCGATGAAGTGCTGGAGATCTACCAGCGCATCAGCGCCCCCACACTGGCGATTGAAGCCTCGGACGATTCCCTGGGCAAATGGTGGCAGGGCAAATACACACTGGCCGAATACCATGAACGCCTGAAATCCGTGCCACAGCTCAGCACCGCCGTGGTTCAGGACGCCGGCCACATGTTGCACCATGACCAGCCCGAAGCACTGGCCCGGCTGATCACCGGCTTTCTGACTTAAGTACGCCAGCGCACACAAAGGGCGCCCGCAAAGGCGCATACTTGAAGCTTTGCAGCGCTCGGCGCGGGGAAACCACGATGACCGAGCCAGTCCATTTTCCGCAGGACCACCTGCGCCGCACCCTGACGCGCAACGTCAGCCTGCCGCTGGCGGTGGGCACCTTCAGCGCCGCTGTTTTTGTCAGCCTCATCTTCTACCTGCTGTCCGCGCTGGGTGGGGTTGAGCAGGCAGAACGCGCCATCAGCAGCGGCAACCAGATCGCCAAGCTGGGCGCCGACATGGAAGCCAGCATGTACGGCTTCCTGGTCACGGGTGAAGAGCCGCTGCTGCAGCCGTTTGAGATCGGCAAGCCGCGTATTGCCGCGGAAACCGCCACGCTGACCGAACTGGTGCGCAACAACCAGTCACAGGTCAACCGGCTCAGGCGTATTGCCGCCCTGCAAACCCAGTGGAACGAATTTGCACAAAACATTGTGGATTTGCGGCGCAAGGACCTGGACTACCAGGCGCCTGTGCGCTCCGCAGGCGGCAAAAGCCTGACCGACGAAATCCGGCGCGAGTTTGCCGAGTTCATCGGCATTGAAGAGCGCCTGCTGCAGGAACGCAATGCGCAGGCCCGCAACAACACCGCCTGGGGCATGGCGGCCTACCTGCTCTTCAGCCTGGGCATGAGCGGGCTGCTGGCCCTGCTCGGTCACCGTGAGCTGCAACGTTTGTCGGACTCCTACGGCACCGCAGAGAAAAAACAGGCCGCCACCGCACTGCTGCTGGACCAGCAGCTCTGGCTGCGCACGGGCCAGCGGCAACTGGCCGAACACACCATTGGGCAACAGGCGCTGGAATCATTGAGCCGCAGCGTTCTGGAGTTTGTCGCGCGTTACCTGGATGTGGCGGTGGCGGCCCTGTATGTGCGTGAAGACAATGGCGATCTGCGGCGCGTGGCGGTCTACGGCTTCAGCGCTGAGAACGAGGCCCGCGGACAGCGCTTTTACAGTGCCGAAGGCATGGTGGGCCAGGCGGCGCTTGCCAACCGCGTGATGCAGCTTGATGATTTGCCCGAAAACTACCTGAACATCGTCTCCGGGCTCGGCAAGGGCGCACCGCGCCATGTGTTGCTGGTGCCGGTGCACAACGACGGCCAGGTCAATGGCGTGGTCGAGCTTGGTTTTCTGCGCGCCCTGGGTGCGCGCGACCTCGAGTTTGTCAACATGATTGCCAACAACATCGGCAACTCCATCCACGCGGCGCTGTACCGCAAGCGGCTGCAGGACGTGCTGGCCGAAAGCCAGCGGCTCAATGAAGACCTGCAGTCGCAGCAGGAAGAGCTGCGCACGGTCAACGACGAGCTGGAAGAAAAATCGCGCGTGCTCAAGGAATACCAGGTCAATCTGGAGAACCAGCAGGCCGAGCTGGAGCAGACCAACGAGCAGCTGTCCGAACTGGCCACCTCACTGGACCAGAAGAACGGGGCCCTCAATCAGGCGCAAACCCTGCTGGAAGAACGCGCAGAAGAACTCAGCCGGGCCAGCCGTTACAAGTCAGAGTTTCTGGCCAACATGTCGCACGAGCTGCGCACACCGCTGAACAGCTCACTGATCCTCGCCAAGCTGCTGGCAGACAACCCCAAAGGCAATCTCAACGAAGAGCAGGTCCGGTTTTCACAGTCGATCTACTCTGCCGGCAACGACCTGCTGAACCTGATCAATGACATTCTCGACATCTCCAAGGTCGAAGCCGGAAAACTGGAGCTGACGCCGGAAGACATTGTGCTGGGCCATCTGGTGAACGCGCTGAAAAACACCTTTGAGCCCATGGCCAACCAGAAGAAGCTCAAATTCGATATCCGGATCAGCCCCGGCACGCCCGTCACCCTGGTCAGCGACCGCCAGCGGGTTGAGCAGATCCTGAAAAACCTGCTGTCCAACGCGATCAAGTTCACCGACGCAGGCCGGGTCAGCCTGACCGTTTCGCAGCAGGCTGACGGGCAGATTGCTTTTGCGGTGCAGGACTCGGGCATAGGCATACGCCCCGACCAGCAGGGTATTATTTTCGAAGCCTTCCACCAGGCCGATGGCACGACCAGCCGCCGTTATGGCGGCACCGGCCTGGGCCTGTCGATTTCGCGCGACCTCAGCAGTTTGCTGGGCGGTGCCATCACACTGGCCAGCGACGAAGGCAAGGGCAGCTGCTTCACGCTGTTGCTGCCGACCCACTGGACGCCAGCCCAGGTGCTGCCCTCCAGGCCGCCCGCTGCTGCCGCGCAGCCCGCAAGAACTGCCGCTGTCGCCAGCAGCAGATCCGCCGCCGCGGAGCCCGCAGCGCCTGTGCCGGTGTTCCCCGACGACAGACACAAGCCGCTGACCAGCCGGCTGGTGCTGGTGATCGAGGACGACCCGACCTTTGCACAAATCCTGTACGACCTGGCGCACGAACTCGGTTACGACTGTCTGGTGGCGCACAGCGCGGAACACGGCATCATGCTGGCCACACAGTTTTTGCCGGCCGCCATTCTGCTGGACATGGGCCTGCCCGACCGCAACGGCCTGTCGGTGCTGGAACAGCTCAAACACAACCCGCTGACCCGCCACCTGCCGGTGCATGTGGTGTCGGGTGAAGAGCCGCGCGAGCCGGCCCTGCAGATGGGCGCCATCGGTTATGCGATCAAGCCCACCACCCGCGAGCAACTCAAGGCGGTCTTCAAAAAACTGGAAGACAAACTCACGCAAAAGGTCAAACGTGTGTTGCTGGTGGAAGACGATGCCTTGCAGCGCGCCAGTGTGACCAGCCTGATCGGTGACGACGATGTGGAGATCACGGCAGTGGAATCCGGCGAGGAAGCGCTGGTGCTTCTGGCAAACACCATCTACGACTGCATGATCATTGACCTGAAGCTGCCCGACATCCAGGGCTACGAGCTGCTGCAGCGCATGGCCACCGAAGAGATTTCCTCCTTCCCGCCGGTGATTGTTTACACCGGCCGCAACCTTACCCGCCAGGAGGAAGCCGACCTGCTGAAGTACTCACGCTCCATCATCATCAAGGGCGCCCGCTCACCCGAACGCCTGCTCGATGAAGTGACCCTGTTTTTGCACAAGGTGGAAGCCGACCTGTCGGCTGAGCGCCAGGTCATGCTCAAGGCCGCGCGCAGCCGTGACCGGGTGTTTGAAGGCCGCCGCATCCTGCTGGTGGACGACGATGTGCGCAACATTTTTGCGCTGACCAGCGCGCTGGAGCAAAAAGGCATGCTGGTCGAGATCGGCCGCAACGGTTTTGAGGCCATCAGCAAACTCGATGAGGTCGAAAGCATTGACCTGGTGCTGATGGACGTCATGATGCCGGGCATGGATGGCCTGGAAGCCACGCGCCGCATCCGGCAGGACCCGCGTTTCCAGAAGCTGCCCATCATCGCCGTCACTGCAAAAGCCATGAAGGACGACCAGGAGCAGTGCCTCAAGGCCGGCACCAACGACTACCTCGCCAAGCCGATTGACCTGGACCGCCTGTTTTCCCTGTTGCGCGTCTGGATACCGAACGTGGAACGGGTCTGAGCATGCCGGCAAAAAACGCCTCGACCGGAGCGATACGAGGCGCGCTGCCCCACTCCCGGGCCAGCGTCAGTGAGTCTGAGCTGCATTCGCTGATGGAGGCGATTTACCGCCATTACAGTTACGACTTCAGGGACTATTCGGGTGCGTCGCAAAAACGCCGCCTGCTGCAGGCGATGGCCCACTTCGAATGCCCGACGGTGGCGGCATTGCAGACCCTGGTGCTGAAAGACGCCACACTTTTCATGGAGTTGCTGCAGTACCTGACCATCCCGGTCAGCGAGATGTTTCGCGACCCCGGGTTTTTTCTGGCGCTGCGCCAGAAGGTCGTGCCGGTGCTGCACACCTACCCGTCGCTCAAGATCTGGATTGCCGGTTGCAGCACGGGTGAAGAGGTGTTTTCGCTGGCGATTTTGCTGCGTGAGGAGGGTCTGCTGGAAAAGTCGCTGATCTACGCCACCGACATCAATCCAGCGGCGCTGGACAAGGCCAGGCGCGGCATTTTCACACTGGGCAGCATCAAGGGGCACACGGCCAACTACCAGCAGGCGGGCGGCAAGCAGGCATTTTCCGACTACTACAGCGCGGCTTACGACGCCGCCATTTTTGACCCATCGCTCCGGGAAAACGTCAGTTTTTCGGACCACAGCCTGGCCACCGACAGCGTGTTTTCCGAAACCCAGCTGGTGCTTTGCCGCAATGTGCTGATTTATTTCAACCGGCCCCTGCAGGACCGCGCCCTCGGGCTGTTTCATGAGTCCTTGAGCCACCGCGGCTTTTTGGCTTTGGGCAGCAAGGAAAGCATACAGTTTTCAGGCTACGCCGCTCATTTTGAAGTGCTCGACAAGCCTGCCCGGATTTTCCGCAAACTTCAGCCCGGGCCGACCTGATCATCATGCCCTCCCACACCACCACGCAGCCGATTGAAGCGGTCGTCATAGGCGCTTCCGCCGGGGGGGTGCAGGCGCTGCTGACCGTATTGTCGCGTTTGCCACGCAGCCTTCGCCTGTGCGTGATTGTGGTGCTGCATCTGCCTGAGGATCGCGAGAGTCAACTGGCCGAAATTTTTCAATACCGCTTGCCGATTGCGGTGCGCGAGGCGGCCGACAAGGAGCCCGTCACGCCCGGCACGCTGTATTTTGCGGGCCCCGGTTATCACCTGTCGGTGGAAATGGACCGCACTTTTTCACTCAGCAGCGAAGAACCCGTGCATTACTCGCGCCCTGCCATCGACATCCTGATGGAATCTGCAGCGGATGTTTACGGCGCAGCCCTGGCGGGCATTTTGTTGACAGGCGCCAACAAGGACGGCGCCGCGGGAATGGCCCGCATCCAGCAGCAAGGCGGCCTGACCGTGGTGCAGGACCCCGCCGAAGCGGAGGCGCCCACCATGCCAGAGGCGGCAATCCGCAGTCTCAAGCCCGATTTCATTCTCAAGCTCGCGGGCATCCGTGACTTGCTGCTCGAACTCGACCAGCCATGACGCCAGGCCGCCGCTTTACCCCCCTTATGTGTGTTACCGCACAGACGGTCCACCTGTCAAATCGCACCCTTGGGTGAAAATGACCATGAACCTTCTCACCCCGACTTCGGCCCCAGGGGCCACGCAACACCCATGACCCTGGCCAAAATTGCTCTCGAAGCCCACCACCTGCAGCCCGATTCCCGCCTGTCCACGGCGACCGTGCCAGGCCCCGGTGCCGACGAAGATACCGCGCGCATTCTGATCGTTGATGACTTGTCAGAAAACCTGCTGGCCCTGAATGCGCTGATCCGCCAGAGCGACCGCACCATTTTCCAGGCCTCACGCGGTGAAGACGCGCTGGACCTGTTGCTGCAGCACGAATTTGCGCTGGCCATTCTGGATGTGCAGATGCCCGGCATGAACGGGTTTGAGCTCGCCAGGCTGATGCGCAGCACCGAAAAAACCCGGCAGATTCCGATTATTTTTGTCAGCGCGGCTGGCAAGGAGTCCAACTACGCTTTCACCGGTTACGAAACCGGCGCGGTGGACTTTTTGTACAAGCCGCTGGACATCGCAGCCGTCAGGGGCAAAGTCAATATTTTTGTCGAGCTTTACCGCCAGCGGCGCGAGTCCCGCCGGCAGGTTCAGGCGCTGGAGAAAAGCCGGCAGGAGCAGCAAGTCCTGATGACCCAGCTGCAAGCCACCGAGGGCGAACTTCGCAACGCGCTGCGCATGCGTGATGACTTCATGTCCATGGCCGCACACGAGCTGCGCACACCGCTGAACACCCTGTTTCTGGAAACGCAACTGCGCAAAATCCAGCTGGCACGGGGTCAGGCGCATATTTTTGACACCGCTTACCTGGAAACCATGGTGGTCAAGGACCAGCGCCAGATCCAGAGCATGGTGCGGCTGATTGACGACATGCTGGACGCCTCGCGCGTGCGCAGCAACCGGCTGTCGATCCGGCCGACGCAGGTCGAGCTGACGGCGCTGCTGGCCCGGGTGGTAAACAACCTGTCACACCAGGCCT
Organism: Asaia bogorensis; assembly: GCA_943371375.1. Taxonomy (GTDB): domain Bacteria; phylum Pseudomonadota; class Gammaproteobacteria; order Burkholderiales; family Burkholderiaceae_C; genus Polaromonas. The sequence continues at coordinate 29,775 of CALRUM020000004.1, read as the reverse complement.
CCGACGCGGCCACAGCCGTCACCCTGCAGGCACATCCGCCGGTGACCGGCCTGTGGGACGAATTCCGGATTGAGCAGGTGGTCGTCAACCTGCTGACCAACGCCCTGCGTTATGGCAGGGGCAAGCCGGTGGACATCTCCCTGCACCTGCTGCCCGGCAGCGTGCGCATGGACGTGCGCGACCAGGGCATGGGCATTCCCGAGGCAGCGCAGCAGCGCATTTTTGAACAATTCGAGCGTGTCACCGGCAACGACGGCACCGGTGGCCTGGGCCTGGGCCTGTACATCACGCGCCAGCTGGTGGAGGCGCATGGCGGCCTGATCAGCGTCCAGAGCGTGCCGGGCGAAGGCTCGGTTTTCCAGGTCACGCTGCCTTTGATTCCGCCCGCCGCCGACCCGGACTGAACCGCGCGCCCCGGGGCCCCTGCCGTCCGTGAGAAAATAGGGGATTGAACCCCGATCACGACAGGACTTTCCCCATGGACGCAGAACACATCAACATCATTGGCAACCAGCTCGCCGACCTGAGCAACCGGGTCAACGAGCTTCGGGGGTATCTTTGACTACCCTGCCAAAGAACGCAAGTTAAACGAGGTCAACGCCGCACTCGAAGACCCGAAAGTCTGGGACAACCCGAAACGCGCCCAGGAGCTGGGCCGCGAAAAGAAGTCGCTCGAAGACGTGGTGCATGTGATAGACCGCCTGAGCGCCGAGCTGGCCGACAACAGCGAGTTGTTCGAAATGTCGAAAGCCGAGGGCGACGACGCCGGCATGGTGTCGATTGAAGGCGAAGCCGCCAAGGTGGCGCTGGAAGTCGAAAAGATGGAATTCCGCCGGATGTTCAACAACCCGGCCGATCCGCTCAACGCCTTTCTGGACATACAGGCCGGCGCCGGTGGCACCGAAGCCTGCGACTGGGCCAGCATGCTGCTGCGCCAGTACCTCAAATACGCCGAACGCAAGGGCTTCAAGACGCAGATTGAAGACGAAACCGCCGGCGACACGGCAGGCATCAAGGGCGCCACCATCAAGATCGAGGGCGAATACGCCTTTGGCCTGCTGCGCACCGAAACCGGTGTGCACCGCCTGGTGCGCAAGTCGCCGTTCGACTCCTCGGGCGGACGCCATACCTCGTTTGCCTCGGTGTTTGTGTATCCCGAGATCGACGACTCGATAGAGATCGACATCAACCCCTCGGATGTGCGCGTGGACACCTTCCGCGCCAGCGGAGCCGGTGGCCAGCACATCAACAAGACCGACTCGGCCGTGCGCCTGACGCACATTCCGACCGGCATTGTGGTGCAGTGCCAGGACGGCCGCAGCCAGCACAGCAACCGTGATGTGGCGTGGAAGCGCCTGCGCTCGCGGCTGTACGACTTCGAATTGCGCAAGCAACAGGAAGCGCAGCAGAAACTGGAAGACACCAAAACCGACGTCGGCTGGGGCCACCAGATACGCAGTTATGTGCTGGACCAGAGCCGCATCAAGGATTTGCGCACCAACTACGAGACCTCGGCCACACAGAAAGTGCTGGACGGCGATCTCGACCCGTTCATCGAAGCTTCGCTGAAGCAGGGCGTCTGATGTTCTCGCGCGCCCCTCACCCCCACTTTTCAGGAACCCGCCATGCTGCGTGAAGGACAAGCCACGGCCATACACCGTGCCGACTACATCGCACCCGCCTACTGGATTGACACTGTCGATCTGTCATTTGACCTGGACCCGGCCAAAACGCGCGTGCTCAACAAAATGACGCTGCGGCGCAACCCCGATATGCCCGCGCAGCCGCTCAAGCTCGATGGCGAAGAGCTCAATCTGGCCCGCGTGCTGGTCAATGGCCAGGGCGCTTCCTTCCGCATGGACGGCGACAAACTGGTGCTGGACAACCTGCCAGACGCTTTTGAGCTGGAAATTTTCACCACCTGCGCGCCGGCCAAAAACACCAAGCTGATGGGCCTGTACGTCAGCAACCAGTCTTTCTTCACGCAGTGCGAGGCCGAAGGTTTCAGGCGCATCACCTACTTCCTGGACCGCCCTGACGTGATGGCCAGCTACACGGTGACGCTGCGTGCCGACAAGGCCGCCTACCCGGTGCTGCTGTCCAACGGCAACCTGGTCGAGCAAGGTGAACTTGAGGGCGGCCGGCATTTCGCCAAATGGGTGGACCCGCACAAAAAACCTGCCTACCTGTTTGCCCTGGTGGCCGGCCAGCTGGTCGCGCGCGAGCAGCGCATCACCTCGCGCGCCGGCAAAGACCACTTGCTGCAGGTGTATGTGCGGCCCGGTGACCTGGACAAAACCGAACACGCGATGAACTCGCTGATGTATTCGGTGGCCTGGGACGAAGCGCGTTTTGGCCTCTCGCTGGACCTGGAGCGTTTCATGATCGTCGCCACCAGCGACTTCAACATGGGCGCGATGGAAAACAAGGGCCTGAACATCTTCAACACCAAGTACGTGCTGGCGAATCAGGCGACGGCCACCGACACCGACTACTCGAACATTGAAAGTGTGGTCGGCCACGAGTACTTCCACAACTGGACCGGCAACCGCATCACCTGCCGCGACTGGTTCCAGCTGAGCCTGAAAGAGGGCCTGACCGTGTTCCGCGACCAGGAATTTTCACAGGACCTGTGCCACGAAGCTTCGGCCCGCGCCGTCAAGCGCATCGAGGATGTGCGGGTGCTGCGCACCGCGCAGTTTCCGGAAGACGCCGGCCCGATGGCGCACCCGGTGCGGCCTGACAGTTATATCGAGATCAGCAACTTCTACACCGTCACGATCTACGAAAAAGGTGCCGAGGTGGTGCGCATGATGCAGACCCTGGTGGGCCGCGACGGTTTTGCCAAAGGCATGAAGCTGTACTTTGAACGCCACGACGGCCAGGCCGTGACCTGCGACGATTTTGCCCAGGCGATTGCCGACGCCAACCCGGCCTCCGACCTGGCACGCCTGCTGCCGCAATTCAAGCGCTGGTACAGCCAGGCCGGCACGCCGCGCGTGTCTGGCACGGGGGTTTACGACGCAGCAGCCCGCAGCTACACCCTGACCCTGGCGCAAAGCTGCGCCACGACACCGGGTCAGACCGGCAAGCAGCCGTTTGTGATTCCGGTGGGCCTGGGTCTGCTCGGCGCCGACGGCGCCGACCTGCCGCTGCAGCTCGCTGGCGAAGCCGCGCCGGTCGCCGCGCCACGCACCTTTGTGCTGACCGAGGCCAGCCAGAGCCTGACCTTTGTCAACCTGGATGCGGAACCCGTGCCGTCCATACTGCGCGGTTTCAGCGCACCGGTGGTGCTGGAATTTGACTACAGCGATACCCAGCTGCTGCAGCTGCTGGCCAGCGACAGCGACCCCTTCAACCGCTGGGAGGCCGGGCAACGGCTGGCGGTGCGCAGCGCTATTGAATCCATAGCTGCTGACGCAGACCCGGCCGGGGCCAAACCCCTCAATGGTGCTTATCTGGAAGCCATGCGCAGCGTGCTGCGCGACGCCACGCTGGATGCCGCCTTCAAGGAGCTGGTGCTGACCCTGCCGGGCGAAACCTATATCGCCGAGCAGCTGGCCGTGGTGGACCCGCAGCGCATCCACGCGGTGCGCGAAGCCATGCGCCTGCAACTGGCCACAGAGCTGGCCGCGGACTGGGTGCTGGCTTACGAAGCGAACCAGGACAACGGCGCCTACACGCCAGACCCGCTGTCCTCAGGCCGGCGTGCGCTGGCCGGCATGGCGCTTTCTCACCTGTGCCTGGCTGCCAGCGTGACGGGGGATATGGTCTGGCCAGGCAAAACCCTGCAGCGCTTCAAGGACGCCGGCAACATGACCGACCGCTTCAATGCGCTGGCGGCGCTGGTCTCCAGCGGCCATACGCTGGCCGCGCAGGCCCTGCAGAGTTTTCATGCGATGTTCAGGGACGAAGCACTGGTCATCGACAAATGGTTCAGCCTGCAAACCAGCGCGCCGGACCGCAGCGGCAATGTGCTGCCGGCGGTGAAACAGCTGATGAAACACGCCGACTTCAGCCTGCGCAACCCGAACCGCGCACGCAGCGTGGTCAGCACCTACTGCCAGGGCAACCCGGCGGCTTTCCACCGCGCGGATGCGGCCGGCTACGTCTTCTGGAGTGAACGCGTGATTGAGCTCGACGCCATCAACCCGCAAGTCGCGGCCCGGCTGGCGCGCGCGCTGGACCGCTGGAGCAAGCTGGCCGAGCCCTACCGCAGCGCCGCACGGGAAGCCATTGCCCGCGTCGCCGCGAAGTCCGACCTGAGCAAGGACACACACGAGGTCGTGACACGCGCACTGGCTGATTGAACATGCATGTCATTGCGGGCCTGACCCGCAATCCATGCCGGCACACTAACCTGGATCCCGGATCAAGTCCGGGATGACAACCCGAGGAGCTACCCCCATGTCCCAGAAAATCTCCCTCACCCGATACCTCGTTGAGCAACAGCGCATCGACGGTCACATCCCTTCGCAGCTGCGCCTGTTGCTGGAGGTCGTCGCCCGCGCCTGTAAAAGCATCAGCCAGGCGGTCAACAAAGGCGCGCTAGGCAGCGTCATGGGCAGCGCCGGCAGTGAAAACGTGCAGGGCGAGGTCCAGAAAAAACTCGACATCATCGCCAACGAGGTGCTGATCGAGGCCAACGAATGGGGCGGCCACCTGGCCGGCATGGCCAGCGAGGAGATGGAAGGCATTTATGTGGTGCCGCACCGCTACCCGCAAGGTGAATACCTGCTGCTGTTCGACCCGCTCGACGGCTCCAGCAACATCGACATCAATGTCAGCATAGGCACCATCTTCAGCGTGCTGAAAATGCCCGAAGGCGACCGCGGTGTGGACGAGTCCGACTTCCTGCAGGCCGGCAACAAACAGGTGGCCGCCGGCTACTGCATTTACGGCCCGCAAACCACGCTGGTGCTGACGGTGGGCGACGGCGTGGCCATGTTCACGCTGGACCGCGAGCAGGGCTCGTTTGTGCTGATCGAGGAGAACGTGCAGATTCCGGCGGATACGCAGGAGTTCGCGATCAACATGAGCAATATGCGGCACTGGGACGAACCGGTCAAACGTTACATCGACGAATGCCTGCAAGGCAAGGACGGCCCGCGCGGCAAGAACTTCAACATGCGCTGGGTGGCCGCCATGGTGGCCGACGTGCACCGCATCCTGTGCCGTGGCGGCATCTTTTTGTACCCCTGGGACAAGCGCGAACCCGACAAGGCCGGCAAGCTGCGCCTGATGTACGAAGCCAACCCCATGAGCTGGCTGATCGAGCAGGCCGGCGGCGCCGCCACCAACGGCAAGCAGCGCATCCTGGACATCCAGCCCGGCAAACTGCACGAACGCGTGAGTGTGATGCTGGGCTCGAAAAACGAGGTGGAACGGGTTACCGGCTACCACGCCGGTAAAGCCGCCGGGCTATAATCGCGGGCTTCAAACCACACACCAAGCCGGTGTAGCTCAGTCGGTAGAGCAGCTCATTCGTAATGAGAAGGTCGGGTGTTCGATTCATCTCTCCGGCACCAAATGAAACGCCCCTGGCTGTCATGGTCAGGGGCTTTTTACTGCGCCCTTACTTGCCGCAAGCATTTCCCTTGCCCTTGTCCTCCGGGAAAAAGCGCATGCAGGCGCACTGACCGCGACCTCCTGGCTTCATGCAGCTGGCGCGAGCCAGTTCTTCCCGTTCCTGGGCCTTGGCCTTGCCTGCAGCCTGTTTGGCTTTGATGTCGGCAGCTTCTTCGGCTTTGCGCTTGCGATTGGCTTCGGCCGCCTTGCGAGTGGCTGCGATCTGTTCAGCTGAGGGCTTGTTGTTACTCTCGACGCGGGTCAGTGTGGGATTCGATGCGGACCCCGACTTGCTGGCCCCCGCACCGGGCTGCGCCGATGTGACTTGCTTGTCAACGGATGGTCCGCAAACTCGCCCCTTGGCCCAGCCTGCATCGCAACGGCTTCGCATGAATGCATGATTTGCCCGAAGCACGTTGTCTGCAGCATTCGCGGCAGCGCGAAGTTTTGTGATCTCGGGATCATCCTGGCAGTCGCTGTAGCGCTTCGACGAAAAGTTATTGGCATCCGCTCCAGCGCATGTATCAAGGGCCGCACTGAATTTGTCCTGGGCTGGTCCTTTAAGCACCAGCTCCTTTTTGGGATCATAGTCCCGGCAGACCTTGGCGGTTTCTGCCGCGTTGCACACCATCGGTGCTTTGGGGTCGGCTGTGACTGCCAATGCGTTCAAAGAAACAAATGAAATCAGCGCACACCCCAAGCTTGCAAGCAACTTGTTCATTGGACCTCTCCCTCGATATTATTGGTTGATTAAAACGGCCAGAATGGCCGCTTCCATCATAGGTGAAGGCAGGCAGCCCCGGCCCGCTTCCAACCCGTCTTCCGGATTCACGCAGGAATCTCCGGTCGATGGGGCCATTGCCCGTGTCATCGTCCGGACAAGCAGCCTCCACGGCGAAGCCTCATGTCCCTGCCCGGCGCTGTAGGCCGTGTCCGACGCCAGGCACGGTCAACACCTACGGCCCAGCTTGGTGAACACAACTATGCTGGGCGCACTTCAATGCAGGCAAGTGTGCAGGAGAGCGGATATGGCGCTGCGGGTGTATCTGGTAGAGGATGACGACTCGATGAAACAACATCTGGTGGACACGCTCTCCAGAGAAATCAGCATCGATTGGGTGGGGGCCGCTGAAACCGAAGCCGAGGCCAAAGACTGGCTGGAGCGCAACCCGTCCGGCTGGGACATCGCCCTGGTGGATCTGTTTCTGCGTGAAGGCACGGGCGCCGGTGTGCTGCGGCACTGCCGCAAACATCCTCTGCACCAGGATGTGGTGGTCATGACCAACCACCCGATTTCCTCCCTGGTGACGCATTGCCGCCTGCTGGGCGCCAATGCCGTCTTTGACAAGTCCACCGAGCTCGCTGACCTGATTGCCTGGTGCATAGGCCGCGCGAATCACGCGATCACACCCGGTACACAACACCTCCCGCAGTGAGGTGGCGCACGCGCAGTGCATATCCCCGTTCAGCCGCCGCGCGTTCGCAGGGCCGCCAGGCACAGCGCGCCCGGTATCTCCAGCTGCTCCGCAGAAACCTGCTCCGTTTTGACGTCATGGACACACAGCGTGCCAACGGTACGCCCGTCAAAAACCAGCCGCGCAAAGACATAAAACCGGATGAAAGGTGGGTTCACGACCAGCCGATGGTTGGCAAACCGGGCTTTCGCGCGAACAGCTTTACCGCCCTTTCAGCAAGAACGGCAACCCCACCCTGAAAACAGCCCTGGCCGTCATGCAGGCCTTGGGCATCGGACTGACCGCCAAGGTTTCGTCCGCCGCTTGAAAATCAGGCCCCAGCCCCGGATCAACGCGCCCGGTGAATCGCCGCATTGTCATACACCACATAGTCCGCCTCATAACGCTTGACCCAGGCGTTCCAGCCGATGTGGCCGTGGGCACCTTTGCCGGTTTTGGTGGACTCGATGAAGTGCGGGACCATCTCGCCGGGCACGAAGGCGATCAGGTCTTCCTCGACGTCGCTGCGGAAGGGGTTGCCGAGGTCGTCGTTGTGGTGGAACATGTCGCCGCCCTTGTAGCCGTTGGCGCGGATGCGGCGGTTCATCTCGCGGGCGGTGTGCAGGGTCAAGCCGGAGATGTTGCCCTTTTCGCGGTCTTCGGTGTACTTGCCGTACACATGGTGGGTGCGCGCCACGGCCTGGCCCATGGTGGCGCGCTGGAGCTGGCCGATACGCGCCTTGATGCCCTGCTGCACACCGGGCATGGCCGCCGAGAACACCTGCATCTGCCGGTCCATGCCGTGTTGCGCGAGTGAACGTGTGCTGGCCACGCTGGAGTTGCGCTTGGGAAACACGCCCCACAAATCGTAGTCGCCGGTGCAGCAGCGGCGGTTCGGGTCCACCGGGCTGCCGCCGGGCGCGGTGTTGGCCATGCCGCGCACCAGGCTCCACTGGCCGCCGTCGGCCAGCGTCACCACCTGCGCCCCGAGCTGGAAGTTGTTGCGGTGCAGGATGCCCCAGGTCGCCGAGCTGCCGGTCTTCAGGTCCACCACGATGAACATCAGGCGGCCGAAGGGCGAGTCGCATTCGATACGCGCGCCGTCGCGCACCTGATCGAAGTGGATCACGTTGTAGCGCTTGAGGTAGTCCAGCCGCGCCTTGGACAGCTTGAGCACGTCGGACGCGGCCATCGACGAGTGCCGCAGTCCGGCCTGCGCCGCGCGGCCGCCGGCGTCGCTGGCCTGGAAGCCGGTGTCGCTGCGCGCGTGGTCAAAAAAGTTCTTCTGCTTGTTGTAGGCAGCGATGGAGTTGCCGTCGCCAAACTTGGAGTACTGGATGTCCGACATCGCAAAGCCGGTGAAAGGCCCCCAGTCGCAGCTTTTGGCCTTGATGCCGAAACCCTTGGATGAATAACCTTCGTCCAGCAGCTGGATGCCGGCCGGCGTGGCGCAGCGCGAGATCACGATGCGTTCAAAGTCATTGGCAACCGACTGGATCGCCAGCCCGTGCGAAGGGTGAAACCCGGCGCGTTCGAGGATGGGGCCTGCGGGGCCCGGCACTTTCCAGATGTCCGACTGGGTGATTTTTGGCATGGCAGTGTCCGCTTCTGCGTTGGGAAATCAACTGCCAGCGTTTCTACCCATGCCGCCCTGCAAAGTCAAGCATGCCGGAGCACTGCAAGGGCGCCACAGCAGTACTCAGCCCCTGGCCGGGTTGATCAGGAAAACAGGGCTTTCACCCAGACCAGCCGGGCGCAAGCAGCTATTAATAAAATAGCATTCGCCACGCTGGTTTGCCCCGGTCTGCTACAGAAACAGAAACGCCGCGGCCGCCACCGCCGTCGGCCCCAGCGCGCCGAGCAGCAGGCCGCCGGCGCCGACGGTTTCGTCGGCAAAGCCGCGTTTGAGCAGGGCCACACCGGCCGGATTCGGGGCATTGGCAATCACGGTCAGGCCACCGCCGGCCACCGCGCCAGCGACCAGCAGGTATTTGGACTCATCGGAAATGCCTGCTATCAGCGAGCCGAGGTAAGTCAGCGCGGCATTGTCGGTGATGGCAGTCAGGCCCAGTGAACCCAAAAACAGCGCCAGCGGTTTCAGGCTGGCCACAATCGGCTGCAGCCACCAGGCCTGCATGCCACCCAGCACCACCAGCCCGGCAAGGAAGAAGCCGACCAGCAGCGCCTCCTTGAGGATCAGCGGGCTCTGGTGCCTCTCATAGGCCTGGGTGAAACCGAGGAACAGCAGGAAGATCGCGAGAAAAGCGACGGGGTGATGCGCCATCAGCACCACCGCCGCGAGCAGGGCCATGTGCACCGCCACCACCGACACAGGCAGGGCTTGCCCGCCGTCCGCTTGTGTCTGCGGTGCCAGCAGATGTTTGCGCAGCACAAAGGTGGCAGCCGTGGCATTGATCACCACGGCGACGGCGGCCTTCCAGCCAAAGGTCGCCGCCATGAAGGCACTGTCCCACTGCCAGGCAGCCGCCACCATCAGCACTGGTGGCGCGGCATAGGCCGTCAGCGTGCCGCCTATCGAGATATTCACAAACAGCACGCCTAGCGCAAAGTACTTCACGCCTTCGGGCACGGCACTGCGAAAGATCTGCGGCGCCAGCAGCAGCGCGGCAATCGTCATGGCGGCCGGCTCGGTGATCAGCGATCCCAGCAGCGGCACCGCGGCCAGCCCCAGCCAGGCGGTGGCGATGGTTGTGGGCACCGGGATGTAATGGGCCAGGGTGTTGACCGAGGCCATCACCGCGCGCAGCACCGGCCGCGATGCCGCAATCACCATCACGACAAAAACGAACAGCGGCTCGGTGTAATTGCGCGACTCGGCATAGGCCAGCGCATCGCTGCCGCCCAGCAGCAGCGCCATGGTCAGCACCAGAACAATCGCCCAGAAGCCGAAAACAACTTCGACCTCACCGAGCAGATGGAACAGGCCGGCATGGCGGGGAAAGCGCCGGGACAGCCGCTCGAACTGTTTGGCGGCAAAGGTGTGAAGCAGGGCCACCGCAAAAATAACGGCGGCAATCACCTGGATGGTCTCAGGGGTCGAAGGCATGGGCACAGGTACTCCGCGTGGCGGCCCGACCGACGCATACCTGCCCTGGCGCGAATGCGCTGACACCCGCCTGAATTTTAACAGGCGTCACCGCATGGATGACCAAGCTCGCTGGCCGCGGGCTGCTTTGACCCCTAGGGTTGGCAGACGCCAGACTGGCATCAACAGACAAGAGCCAAAGTCCGCAGCGGTCATACGCCGGTACCTCATGCAGACGCCGACCCGCTAAAGGCCGCGCGCGCGCAGGGCCAGCGTTTCCATGGCCGCCAGGCGCATCGCGCCCAGTATCTCCAGCTGCTCCTTTGACACCTGCTTCGCTTTGACGTCATAGATACACAGCGTGCCCACGGTATGCCCGTCAAAAGCCAGCCGCGCAGAGGCATAAAACCGGATGAAGGGCGGGTTTGTCACCAGCGGATGGTCGGCAAACCGGGTGTCGGCAGTGGTGTCCGGGATCACGAGGAAGTCGTCATCGCAGTGAAAGAAAATTTCGCAGAAGGAGGTCTCGGCCGGTGACTCCGTGAGGGAGACACCTATGCATGATTTGAACCAGTCGCGGTCCGCGTCCAGCAGGTTCACCATGGCAATCGGTACATCGAAGGCTTTGGCCAGCATGCGGGTCAGGTCGTCGTAGACCACTTCCGTCGCCGTATCCAGCAGCGCGAGGTTTTTAAGTGTCCGCAGACGTTCCGGGTCGTTACGCATGGCGGTGGGATTTGATCTGGTTCAAAGCGGTGTTTGTCCTTGTGTTGCGCCCCATGATACAAAATTGCCGGTCTCCTGCCGGCGGGCTTGCCTGCGGAGGGCTGCCGGTGGTCGCAAAGCGCTTCATGGCCGGCTCGCACGTCCTTGCCAAACACGCCGTTACAATCTTTCTGCCTGTCTGCATACAGCCCCTGGTTCATGGCCGGCTGCCATTTTTTCAAAGGTTTGTTTCATGAGCTCTTTCAAGATCTTCCTTGTCTTGTCCGTCGCCCTGGTCACCTTTGGCTGCGCTTCCACGGGCAATGTCCAGCTGGGCGCCGACAGCACGGTGACCGAAGCCACGGCCAAACAGATCGCCGGGGATGTCCCCCTGCCCCAGGGCGCGGTGATCAAGCAGCAGGACTCGCTGGTCATGGGCTCGGGCACGGCCTGGACGGGACGGCTCAGTGTGGTGGTGTCGGGCGAGCCGCAGCAGGTGTTTGCCTGGTTTCGCGACGGCTTGCCGGGCGCCGGCTGGACGCTGACATCGAGCTCGTTTTCCAAACTGAGCCTGCTGACCTTCACCAAGGCAGACCGCATTGCCAATGTGCAGATGCAGGCCGGCAGTTTTGGCGCCAACGATGTGCTGATCACGGTGGCACCGGCGGTCAGGCCCGCCGCAGGCAGCGCGCCAGCCAGCCGGCCTTGAGCCGAACGGCACTTATAGAACCAAAAGTCTGTCATCCCGGCCCCCGGATCAAGTCCGGGGCAGGCCCGAGCCGGGCTCCATGCTGCCTGTTCCACCGCGCCAGCCCGCGACACATGGATTGCGGGTCAAGCCCGCAATGACAAATCAGTCGTCATTCACGCCCCCAGCTGACAGGTTTCCCGGTATTCGCGGCTTAAGCAAGTGCCATTCGCCCTAAGCCGCCGGTTTGGTGTGACGCGGGCCGGCCAGCTTGCTGGCCAGCACCTTGTCGATGCGTTTGCCATCGAGGTCCAGCACTTCAAAGCGCCAGCCAGACGCCTCCACCTCTTCGCCGGTGGCCAGCAGACGACCTGAAACGCTTTGCAGCAGCCCCGCCACCGTGTTGTAACGCCCGCGCTCTTCGTCGGGCAGGTCCTTGATGTCCAGCCTGGCCTTGAGTTCAGACACCGGCATCACGCCGTCAATCAGCCAGCTGCCATCGGCACGGCGCGTGGCCCAGGCATCCACCTGGGCGCCGGGCTGCAGCTCGCCGGTGATGGCCTCCAGCATGTCCAGGGGGGTCATCAGGCCCTGCACCACGCCGTATTCATCGACCACAAACACCATGCGGGTGGACTGGGTGCGAAACTGCTCCAGCAGCTCCATGCCGGTCAGGGTCTCAGGCACAAACACCGCCGGGATGGCATAGGCATCAATCCGGTCTGCCAGGGTCGGTGTGCTGCCGGTACCGGTGCCCTCGCCCACCGGCTGTATCCGCCCGCGCAACGCCAGCAATTTGGCGATGTTGACCACGCCCACCACATCGTCCAGGCTGCCGCGGCACACCGGGTACCAGGAGTGCCCGGTCGCGCCGGCCTTGTCAATCGCCTGCGCCACCGTGTCTGAGGCGTCTATCCATTCGATCTCCGAACGCGGCAGCATCAGCGAGGTCAGCAGGCGGTCATCAAGCAAAAAAACGTTTTGCACCATCTGGTGCTCGTGTTCCTCGATCAGCCCGGCGTCCACCCCTTCTTCCAGGCTGGCGGCAATTTCCTCGTCGGTCACGGTGCGGTCGCCGGCGGTATCCACACGCAGCAGCTTGAGCACCGCATGCGTGCTGAAAGACAGCAGCCGCACAAAGGGCTTGGCGCCGGTGGCCACCCACATCATGGGCCGCGACACCAGGCGCGAGACGGTCTCGGGGTACAGCTGGCCTATGCGTTTGGGCACCAGCTCGCCAAACACAATCGTGATGAAGGTGATGATGGTCACCACCAGCGCGGTGGCAGAAATTTCAGCGGCGCGCGGCGGTGCGCCCCAGCTTTGTATCCAGCTGGCCAGGCCGGCGCTGAAAGCCGCCTCGCCAATGATGCCGTTGAGCATGCCAATCGAGGTGATGCCGACCTGCACCGAAGACAGAAACTGCGTCGGGTTCTCCAGCAGCGTCAGCGCTGCCTGCGCACCCTTGTCGCCCGACTCGGCCATGGCGTTGAGCCTGGCCTTGCGGCTGGAGGCCAGCGCCAGCTCGGACATGGCAAAAACGCCGTTGAGCAGGGTCAGAAAGGCGATGAGGATGAAATCCATGGATCCGCAGGCAGAATGAACACATGGCACTTTACTTGATTGGTGACCTGCAGGGTTGTTATGAGCCGCTGCAGCGCCTGCTGCACAAGATTGATTTTTCGCCGAGCCGCGACACGCTTTACCTGCTGGGCGACCTGGTGAACCGGGGGCCGGACTCGCTGGCCGTGTTGCGCAGCCTGGGCAGCCTGGGCGACGCCGCGCAGTGCCTGCTCGGCAACCACGACCTGAACCTGCTGGGCATTGCCCACGGGCTGCGCAAGCCGCACCGCGGCGACACCGTGCAGCAGGTGCTGGACGCACCCGACTGCGCGCAGCTGCTGGACTGGCTGCGGCACCGGCAGATGGCCATCCAGGCCCACGGCTGGCTGATGGTGCATGCCGGCGTGTTGCCGCAATGGAGCACCGCACAAACCATGGCGCTGGCGGCCGAGGTGGAACGCGCCTTGCGCGGGCCGGACCTGGGGGAATTTCTGGCTGGCATGTATGGCAACACACCGCTGCAGTGGCAGGACAGCCTGAGCGGCGCGGAACGCCTGCGGGTGATCGTCAACGCCCTGACACGTATGCGCTATTGCACGGCGGATGGCGTCATGGAGTTTGCCAGCACCGGCGGCACGCAGACCGCCTTGCCCGGTTATCTGCCGTGGTTTGAAGTGCCGGGGCGCAAAACCGCCGCTACGCCGGTGGCCTTTGGCCACTGGTCCACCCTGGGGGCGGATGCCGCAGCGGCAGGCCCCGGCTTGCTGAGCAACACCTTGCCGCTGGACACCGGTTGCGTCTGGGGCGGCTGCCTGAGTGCGGCCCGGCTCGGCCACACCCCGGGTGACTATGCGCTGCTCACCGTGCCCTGTGCCGCCTCACAATCACCGGGCTAGCCCAAAACACCAGGTCTTTTTGGCCTGCAGCCCTTTGGCCACCTGCGCAGGCAGCTATCAATTATGTAGCAACCGGGCCTTGGTCCAGGACGGCCGGTTTCGGCGCCCGCAGCGTCGCCTCGTCACTGAGCGCCCGCGCCACACTGGCTGACAGCAGCAACACCGCCGACGAAAAGTAAATCCACATCAACAGCACCACCAGCGAGCCGGCGGCGCCGTAAGCCGACACCACCGCCGCCGTGGACAGGTAAATCGCCATCAGGTATTTGCCCAGCGCAAACAAAATGCCGCCGGCGATGCCGCCCATGACGAGGTAACGCAGCGCCGGTTTGGGGCCGGCGCTCATGCGCATCAGCGCGACAAACAAGGCGGCGGAAAACCCCATGGAGACCAGCTCGTTGACGGCCACTGCAATGCGTTCCAGCGGCATGTAGGCCCCGGCCCAGCTGGTGAAAAAATTCAGGAGGGCCGAAATCGCCAGCGACACCATCAGCAAAAAGCCGAAGGCCAGGATGTAGGCAATGCCGCGCAGGCGCAGCGATGCGCTGTACCACCACTTTTGCTGCGGCGCGACGCCGGTGTCATGGCGCCAGAGCCGCTCAAACGCATCCTGCAATTCGGCAAACACGCCGGTGGCACCCGACAGCAGCAGCACAAAAGCAATCAGGGAGGCGAGCAGGCCGTCGGCGGGTTCCTGTGCACTGGCCAGCGCCTGTTTGATCAGCCCGGCCCCCTGCTCACCGATCACGCCGCCTATCTGCTGTATCAGTCCGGTCTCGATGTAGCTGCGGTCCAGCCACCAGCCCAGCACCGCCACCAGCAGCACCAGCAGCGGCGCCAGGCTCAGGATGCCGTAGAAAGACATGGCGGCACTCATGCGCAAGCCGTCGGCGTCCATCCACAGCGCGATGGCGCGGCGTGCGGGCCGGATCAGTGCGGGAACGGAAGACTTCCGGTAGGCCTGCCGCAGTGCGTGGTACTGGGTGATCATGGCCTGCAGCTTAGGCCGGGCCGGGCCAGCCGGGCATCGGACGCTGGCGCCGGCAGCAGTAGGCGCTGACCGACGGCGCTTTTATTCGCCGGTCTTGAACAGCGCGGCGACTTTTTTCTTCGGCTTGATGTTGGCCGACACGCTGCTGCGCGCGGCACCGCCCTTGGCGCTGGCTTCCCAGGCGGGCTGGGTATCAGCCGCCAGGGTGGATTCATACGGTTTGTCAAAAAACGGATCGCGCGACTGCGACTGGCGCTGCGGCGGCGCTTCACGGCGCTCGCGCCGCTCCGGCCTGACCTGCTGCGGTGCATCTTCTGCATCGCGCACCGCCTGGTCGCCACTGTCGCGGTACATGCGGCGGCCGTCGTTGATACGGCCCTGGTCCCTGCGCGGCTGGTCTTCCTCGAACTCCATCGGCTCGAGTTCGATTTTTGTCTTGATGAGTTTTTCGATGTCCGCCACCAGGCGCTGGTCGCTGCTGGCGGCAAAACTGACCGCCAGGCCGGACGCGCCCGCACGGCCGGTGCGGCCTATGCGGTGCACATAGTCTTCAGCATTGAAGGGCACATCAAAGTTGAACACCGCCGGCACATCCTTGATGTCCAGGCCGCGCGCGGCCACATCGGTGCACACCAGCAGATCCACTTCGCCTTTTTTGAAGGCGTCGAGTGCCTTCAGGCGTTCGTCCTGGCTTTTGTCGCCGTGCAGCGCGGTGGTTTTCAGGCCTTCGCGCTCGAGCGAGCGTGCCAGCCGCGCACAACCGAGCTTGCTGTTGACAAACACAAAGGCCTGCTTGATGCCGCGTGTTTTCAGAATCTGGTGCAGGGCGCGGCGTTTGTCGTCGGCATTGACCGCATAAAAATGCTGCTCCACCGTGGAGGCGGTGGCATTCGAGCGCGCCACTTCAATCGTCACCGGGTCCTGCAGGTAGCTCGACGCCAGGCGTTTGATCTCGGGCGAGAAGGTGGCGGAAAACAGCAGGGTGATGCGCTGTTTGGGCAAATAACTGAGGATGCGCTGCAGATCCGGCAAAAAGCCGATGTCCAGCATGCGGTCGGCCTCGTCGAGCACCACGTACTCGACCTGGTTGAGCACCGTGTTTTTGGCCTCGATATGGTCCAGCAGGCGGCCCGGTGTGGCCACCAGCACTTCCACGCCTTTTTTGAGCTCGGCCGTCTGCGGCTTCATGTCCATGCCGCCAAACACCACGGTGCTGCGCAGATTGGTGTATTTGGCATACAGCTCGACCTGCTCGGCCACCTGGACCGCCAGTTCACGCGTGGGCAGCAGCACCAGCGCACGCACCGGATGGCGCGCCGGCGAAGTGGACGGGTTCTCGTGTTTCATCATGCGCTGCAGCAGCGGCAAGGCAAAAGCAGCGGTTTTGCCGGTGCCGGTCTGGGCCGCACCCATCACATCCTTGCCCTGCAGCACGACCGGGATGGCCTGCTCCTGGATAGGTGTCATGGTTTCGTAGCCCATTTCGGCCACGGCGCGTGCCAGCGGTTCTGCCAGCGAAAGGTTCGAAAAGGAAGAGGTCATTTAGCCTGCTATTGTCGCATTTTGGGAGTGACTGGCCTGTGACAGGCTTTCGGGGCCCTCCCGCCTCGCTGCGGCAAGACCGGGCAGGCCAGGGTCCCGACCACTTTTGCTATTAATTTAATAGCTGATTATGCTCACCAGCAAAGGGCTACAGCCGTTTTTGTTATAAATTCCTGGCGCTGAAGGTGTCGCAGGCCTTGACGCTGCCCTGCTGCAGGCCGGTGTTGAACCAGCGCACCCGCTGCGCGCTGCTGCCATGGGTAAAACTCTCGGGAACAATCGCGCCGCTGCGCCCGCCCTGCAAGGCGTCGTCGCCGATTTTGGCGGCCGCGTTCATCGCCTCTTCGACATCCCCCTGCTCCAGGATGCTGCGGGCGCGTTGCGCATGGTTGGCCCAGACGCCGGCAAAACAGTCGGCCTGCAGCTCCAGCCTGACACTCATGGCGTTGTACTCGGCTTTGCTGGCTCGGCCACGCATTTGCTCCATCTTGCCGGTGATGCCCATGAGGTTTTGTACATGGTGGCCGACCTCATGCGCAATCACATAAGCCTGGGCAAAGTCGCCGGGCGCGCCCAGCTTTTTTTGCAGGGTTTCGTAAAAACCCAGATCGATATAGACCTTCTGGTCGGCCGGGCAATAAAACGGCCCCATGGCCGACTGCCCCTGGCCGCAGGCGGTGGCCGTGGCGCCGCGAAACAGCACCAGGCGTGGCTCCTGGTAGCTGCTGCCGCCACGGGAGAACACGGCTTTCCAGACATCTTCGGTGTCGGCGAGCACGGTGGACACAAAGGCCGCCATGCGGTCATCAGCCGGCGGCCGCTGCGCCGGCCCCTGCTGCACCTGCACAGGCGGGGCGCCGCCGCTGAGCGCGCCCAGAATCGTCAGCGGGTTGATGCCGAAGATCCAGCCCCCCACCAGCGCCACCACAATGGTGCCTATGCCTATGCTGCGCCCGCCGAACAATCCGCCCAGCCCGGCGCCACCCCCGCCGCTGCGGCGGTCTTCCACATTGTCAGATTCGCGGTTGCCTTCCCATTTCATGATGGACTTTCGCTAAGGTCACCGGACACCGGCGCGCCAGATGGCGCGTGCCGGCCCGGGGCCTGAAATTGGGGTGGGGCGCTGCCGACCGCACAATACGGCCATGGCCACTGGTTCAGCATCTTCCGACCTGCCCCGGGTTCTGCTCACAGGTTTCGACGCTTTTGGCGGCGAAAGCCTCAACCCGAGCTGGCTCGCTGTCCAGCCGCTGCACGGCAGGCGTGTGGCGAATCACAGGGTGGTGGCCGCCCAGTTGCCCACGGTGTTTGGAGCGTCCCTGCTGGAACTGGCGCGCCTGATGCAAGTGCACCAGCCGGCCCTGGTGATTTGTGTCGGTCAGGCCGGCGGCCGCGCCGCCCTGTCGCTGGAGCGCGTGGCGATCAATGTCAACGATGCGCGCATCGCCGACAACGCCGCCGCGCAGCCGGTCGATACCCCGGTCGTGGCCGGTGCGCCGGCCGCCTACTTCAGCAGCTTGCCGATCAAGGCCATGCTGCAGGCACTGCAAGGCGCAGGCCTGGCGGCGGAAGTCTCGCAAACCGCAGGCACCTTTGTCTGCAACCATGTTTTCTATGGACTGATGCACGAGCTCGCCACACAGCCCGCATTCCGCAGAACGCGGGGCGGATTTATCCACGTGCCGTATCTGGCCGGCCAGGGCCACCCGGCCATGGCGCTGGAGGACCTGACAAAAGGCCTGTACATCGCCACACGGACGGCGCTGGGCACGCAGCGCGATGCGGCTTACGGCGCGGGCGCCGTCAGTTAAGGGGATGGGCAGGCGGTTCATCGCGGAGCAGCCGCCACATCAGCCAGCTTCCGATCAGCGCGTTTCCGAGTGCAAAAATACCCACGATCAGCAGGGCCCAGCTGTCCAGCGCCCGGTTGTGAACAATCCAGGCCAGTGCGGCCGACAGGGCGTTGAGCACCATGGCCATCCAGAACAGGGGATTGCGCGGTTGAAACAGGCGGGCCAACTTCATAAGCCCCTATGCTACCCGCTGCCCGCCGCATCAGGTTTGCCCGCTTTGCCGGTTGCGCGCTCACAGCAGCATACGCGCGGTTTGCAGTCAGCGGCAAGGACCCGGACTAGCGCAGCTGGCCGAACGAAGCCTGCATGAAGCCTTGCGCGGATACATTGGCGCCGCCTGCATGGCGCCCAAAACCGCTGGCTTCAGCAGCCAGCGTTGCGGATGGCAGCTTGCTGTTGGCGGCCACCTGAACCGGCTCGTCACTGGAATCGCGCCAGGCCTGCTTCAGGCAGCTGTTGAGCTCGGCACCGCGCCGGGTCTCCACGCAGTAGGCCGCCGCGCTGCGCTGCGAAGCCAGCGCAGTGTCCCGCAGGGCCGCCTTGTGCACCTCGCCGCTGGCCACCGACGCAATAGCGATCAGCAGGCTGATCACCAGCACCACGCCAGCACCAAAATAGATGTACTCACGCGGTACGCTGTGGATACGGGGCAGGTGGGTGGAAAACATGGCGAAGGCTCCTGGTTGCTGATGCCTCCATGCTAGTAACGCTGCCTGCGCTTACAACGCAGTGCATTGCCTGAGCGCATGTAGGATAAAACCGTTTCAGGCAACATGCGGCCATGACTGAATCCACAAGTTTGCTGACCCCCTTGCAGACGGCGCAGCGCCTGCCCTACCCGGCATTGCTGGAGGCCATCGTCAGGCTGCTGGCCGATGAGCTCGCCGAAGTGCCGCAGCGGCTGGTACAGCCGCTGGCCGGCGGCGGCAGCCTGTTTGTGATGCCGGCCATGGACAGGGAGGTGGCCATCACCAAGCTGATCTCCTTCACGCCGGCCAATGCCGGAAAGCTGCACCGCGGCCAGCGGCTGCCGACCATACAGGGCGATGTGGTGGTGTTTGACATTGCCAGCGGGGAGCGCCGGCTGATCCTCGACGGCCCGACCGTCACCGCGCGGCGCACCGCAGCGGTTTCGCTGCTGGCGGCGCAGCGCCTGGCGCCCCGGCCGCAGGGGCCGCTGCTGATTGTCGGCGCCGGTGTGCAGGGCCGGGCTCACCTCGAAGCCTTTGCCGGCGGCCTGGCCATCCGGCAGGTGATGATTGCATCGCGCAGCGCGGCCAGCGCACAGGCCCTGGCGCAACACGCGCTGTCCCTGGGCCTGCAGGCCAGTGTGGTCAAAGACGCCAACGCGGCGCTGGCCGATTGCCCGCTGGTGCTGACCTGCACACCGGCCAGCGGCGTGGTGCTGGACGCTCTGCCGCGCCCGGATGCCTTTGTCGCCGCAGTCGGTGCCTTCACGCCGGCGATGGTGGAGCTGGGCGCGGACTTGTGCCGCCATGTGGCAGACAGGGGATCGGTGTTTGTGGACACCGCGGATGCGTTTCATGAGGCCGGTGATCTGCTGCAGGCCGGACTCGATGTGAGCCGCTTTGCCACGCTCGCCGATGTGATTCGCCAGGGCATCCAGGCGCCGCGCGGGCCGGTGCTGTTCAAAAGCTGCGGTTGGGCAGGCTGGGATCTGGCCGCAGCGCGTACGGCTTTGGCACAAGGTCTCGAGCCGACTTGATCCAGCGCAAACGGCGCCGCGCCGGCACTTTTTAGACTGACCACATGAAACTCCAATTCCTGGGTGCGACCGACACCGTCACCGGCTCCAAATACCTCGTCACACAGGACAAGGCCAAAGTACTGGTCGATTGCGGCCTGTTTCAGGGCTACAAACTGCTGCGCCTGCGCAACTGGGCGCCGCCGCCTGTGGTTCCGGCCTCGATCGACGCGGTGATCCTGACCCACGCCCACATCGACCACAGCGGCTACCTGCCGCTGCTGGCACGCCAGGGTTTTCGCGGCAAGGTGTTCTGTTCCCCCGCCACCTATGACCTGTGCCGCATCCTGCTGCCGGACTGCGGACACCTGCAGGAAGAAGAGGCCGACTTTGCCAACCGCCACAAGCTGTCCAAACACAAGGAGGCGCTGCCGCTGTACACCCGCGACGACGCACTGCAATGCCTGAAGTTGTTCCACCCCCAGCCCTATGGCAAAAGCTGGCAGCCTGCAAGCGGCATACATGCCAGCCTGACACCGTCGGGCCACATGTCGGGCTCGTCCTTTGTGCGGCTGGACGACGGATCACGCTCCATCCTGTTTTCCGGCGACATCGGCCGGCCCAATGACCTGGTTCTGAAAGCGCCGACGGCGATGGACGGCGCCGACTACCTGGTGGTCGAATCCACCTACGGCGATCGCCTGCACAAAAACACCGACCCGCTGCTGGAACTGGGCAAGGTGATCAACCGCACCGCCGCACGCGGTGGTGTGGTGCTGATACCGGCTTTTGCGGTGGGACGGGCGCAAAGCCTGTTGCACTGCATCCAGTTGCTCAAGGCCCAGGGCGTGATTGCGGATTTGCCGGTTTATCTGAACAGCCCGATGGCCGCCAGCGCCATGCAGGTCTACCTCAAGCACAAATCCGAGCTGCGGCTGACGCCCGCCGAATGCGAGGCCATGGCGCACAGCGCGCACATCGTGCAATCACCCGAAGAGTCCCGCTTGCTCAATGCGCGCCACGGCCCCATGGTGATTGTTGCCGCCAGCGGCATGGCCACCGGTGGCCGGGTGGTGCACCACCTCAAGGCCTTTGCACCTAACAAGCGCAACACGATTTTGTTCGCCGGTTACCAGGCTGGCGGCACACGCGGCGCCACCATTGCAGGTGGTTCGCCCAGTGTGCGCATCCATGGCGAAGACGTGCCGATACGCGCCGAGGTGGCGATGCTCGATGACCTCTCGGCGCATGCCGATGCAGCGGAAATTGTGACCTGGCTTCAGGGCTTCAAGGCACCACCGAAGCAGACCTTCATCACCCACGGCGAGCCTGCGGCAGCCGACGCGATGCGCCAGCGGATCGAGCGTGAACTGCACTGGCCCTGCCACATGCCTTCTTACCTGGAAACCGTCCACCTGCGCTGACGGCAACACGGCCCGTCAGGCCAGGCCGCACCACTCGGCAAAACGGTGAAAAGCATCGGCCCACAGCGCCCAGGCCGCCGCCAGTATCAACAGGCCACCGGCCGCGCGCGTGCCCCAGTCCTGGCGCAGCTGGTTGCCGCGCCCGCGCAGCTTGTCGTAGAGCAGCGGCACCAGCATCAGCGAAATACTGCTGCCGGCGGCAAAAAGCGCCATCGACAAGGCCCCCTGCAGCGGCCCGCCGCTGAGCGAAGCCACCAGCAGCGCCGAATAAAGCAGGCCACAGGGCATGAATGCCCACAGGGCGCCGGTGGCAAAAACCCCGCCGCGCGCGCTGGCCAGGGGGCGGATGCGCGCCCAGACCGAACGGCCCGCCGCACTGACCCAGTCCGGCTGGCGCGCCTGGGCCAGCAACATCAGTCCCCAAAGCAACACCAGCAAATGAAAAAACGTCCACGCCGGCCGCAAGGCGGCGGTGCTGGCCGTCAACCAGGCCAGGCTTTGCACCGCCAGCGCTGCTGCTGCACCGGCCAGCGAATAACCCGCCAGGCGCCCGGCCTGAAAACTCCAGAGCGCACGCGACGACGAGCCCCTGCCCTGGCGCGGACCCAGACGCGAAATACCGGCACAGGCAGCGCCACACATGGCCGCACAATGCGGCCCGCCGGCCAGCCCCATCAACAGGGCGGTCACGGCCAGCGTGGTGGACATGCCGGGCGCATCTTTCAGATGATGCGCGAGAATTTCGCGCGGTTGCGGTCGGCCTGCAGGTAGCGGTCAAACACCATGGCCACGGCCCGGACAAAAAACCAGCCCTGGGCCGTCACCTGGATACCGGCGCCGTCAAGCACCAGCAGACCCGCTTCGGCAAGTTCAGCGAGCTGCTTGAGTTCGCTGGCAAAGTAGCTGCGGAAATCAAGCAGCCAGGCCAGCTCAATCGATTCAAACAGCACCTGCCCCTGGCACATCAGCGCCATGATCACGGCGCGGCGCGCAAGGTCGTCACGGCTCAGGGCCAGCCCGCGCACGACCGGAAGCCGCCCCTGATCCAGGTGGTCGCAATACTCTTCCATCGTTTTCGCGTTCTGGCTGTAGGTCGCGCCTATGCGGCCAATGGCCGAGACGCCCAGGCCAATCAGGTCGCAGTCGGGCTGCGTGCTGTAGCCCTGGAAGTTGCGATGCAGGCGGCCCTGGCGCTTGGCCACGGCCAGCGCATCATTGGGCAGGGCAAAGTGGTCCATGCCGATGTAGACATAACCTGCCGCCTGAAAAGCCGCCAGCGACTCGGACAACATGGCCACTTTGGCCGCGCCACCCGGCAGATCCGCAGACACAATACGCCGCTGCGGTTTGAAACGCTCGGGCAGGTGGGCGTAGGCGTACAGCGCAATGCGGTCCGGCCGCAACTGCACCACCTGGGCCAGGGTGCGGGCAAACGACTCGGGCGTCTGGCGCGGCAGGCCGTAGATCAGGTCCATGTTGATCGAGTCGAAACCGATCTCACGCGCCTGTGCCATGAGGGTGCTGACCTGTTCAAACGGCTGGATGCGGTGCACGGCTTTCTGCACCTCCGGATCGAAATCCTGCACCCCGAAGCTCAGGCGGTTGAAGCCGAGTTCGGCCAGGGCGCGCAGGCGCGTGGCGTCCACCGTCCTGGGGTCAATTTCGATCGAGTATTCGCCACCCGGCGCCAGGGTAAAGCTGCGCCGCAGCATGGCCATCAGCTCGCGCAATTCCTCGTCAGACAGGAAGGTGGGCGTGCCACCGCCCAGATGCAGCTGGGTCACGGTCTGTCCCGTGCCGAGCTGGGCCGTGTGCAGGTCAATCTCGCGACCCAGGTAGCGCAGGTAGCTCGCTGCCCGGCTGTGGTGCTTGGTGATGATCTTGTTGCAGGCGCAGTAATAACAAAGTGATTCGCAGAACGGAATGTGCACATAGACCGACAGCGGCAAGGCCAGCACGGACGGCCCCTCGCGCCGCTGGACCAGGGCCTGGCCATAGTCGGCCGCGCTGAAAGCCTCGACAAAACGGTCCGCAGTCGGGTAGGACGTGTAGCGGGGCCCGGGGACGTCAAATCGTTGCAGCAGGTCGGGCATTACAGAGGTCATCGCAGGGTTCTCGTGGGTGGTGTCCGACTGTGCAGCGCTCACCCCCGGGGGCGCTTGATCTGGATCAAGCGCCCCCCCACAGCGGCGCCAGACAATTTGATCCAGATCAGAAAAGGCATCGCCATGAAGGAAGCCCCTCCCCCCGCGCCATCCGCGCAGCCCAGGCACAGCGTGAGCCTGCTGCCGGCGGCGCACCTGCACGCCGTGAATGCGCAGAGCATGAAAGTGGCGTGTTCCAACTGCAACCTGCGTGAGCTGTGCATGCCCGTGGGGGTGAGTCCGCAGGAGCTGGCCCGCATCGACGAGGTGGTGGCCACACGCCGCAAGGTCAAACGCGGCACCACGCTGTTTCGCAACGGCGAAGCCTTCGAGTCGCTGTTTGCCATCCGCACCGGCTTCTTCAAGACCTGCGTCACCTCCGGGGACGGGCGCGACCAGGTCACCGGCTTTCAGATGGCCGGGGAAATCATCGGCCTGGACGGTATCGTCAATGACCGCCATACCTGCGATGCGGTCGCACTCGAGGACGCCGAGGTCTGCGTCATGCCTTTCGACCGCATTGGGGAACTCGCCCGCGAGATCAGCGGCCTGCAGCACCACGTGCACCGCATCATGAGCCGGGAGATCGTGCGCGAGCACGGCGTCATGCTGCTGCTGGGCAGCATGCGGGCGGAAGAACGGGTGGCCGCCTTCCTGCTGAATCTGGCGCAGCGGCTGCAGGCGCGCGGGTTCTCGGCATCGGAGCTGGTTTTGCGCATGACCCGCGAGGAAATCGGCAGTTACCTGGGCATGAAACTTGAAACCGTGAGCCGCACCTTCTCGAAATTTGCCGATGATGGCCTCATTGCGGTCCGCCAGCGCCAGCTGCGTATCCTCGACACCGCCGCCCTGCAGTCCATCGTCAACCAGCAGGGTTGCAACTAGGGCTGCTGCCCGTCGGCCTCCGCGCTGCCGCGCACCACCAGCACCGGAACCGGCGCGGTCCGCACGATCTGCTCGGCGTCGCTGCCCAGCAGCCAGCGTGCCACCCCGCGCCGGCCATGGGAGCCCAGCACAATCAGGTCGGCCTTCGCCAGGCTCGCCTGCCCGGCGACATGCTCGCAAATGCGGCCCGGCCCCTCCACCACCAGCACACTGTCGGCGGACACGCCCTGGTCTTGAGCCTTGCGCTTGCCTTGCGCCAGCAGTTTTTCGCCGGCCTCCCGCATCAGCGGGATGATTTCATGGACATAGCTGGCGGCCGATTCAAAACCGCTGACATGGTCCAGCTCATCGACCACATGAAGCAGCCTGAGCCGGGCGCCCATACTCCGGGCCAGGCGAATCGCTTCGTCCAGCGCCTTGTCAGAGCTCGGGCTGCCGTCGACGGGCACAAGAATCAGGTGATACAGGGACAAGGTTTTCTCCTGGTTCAAAAAGCATTCAACGCAAGGAAAGGCGCAGGGACACGGTGCTCCGGGAGGCATCGACCGCGACCTCAAAACCGGCCTGCCGCGCCAGCGCAGCCATACCGGCGTTCTCCGGCAGGCACTGACCCACGACCTCGGCGGTACCGCGCTCGCGCAGGTAGCGAATCAGCTTGTCCATGAGCTGGCGTCCCAGCCCGCGCCCTTGCCAGCCGGTGGCCACCTGGATGGCAAATTCCGCCACCCGGTTGTCAGGGTCGCAGACAGCCCGCGCTTCGGCCACCATGACCGGCTCGCCGCCCGCCTGCGGCAGTATCGCGACAAAGGTCATCTCGCGGTCATAGTCGATCTGGCTGTAGCGCGCCAGCTCGGAATGCGGCACCTCGCGCCGCGACATGAAAAAGCGCAGCCGCATGTCGGCGGGCGACGCCCCGGCATAAAAGGCCTTCAGGCGCTGGCCATCCTCGGGGCGGATCGGACGCAGCAGCAGGTCCTGGCCCCTGATCTGCACCTGCTGCTCCAGCGCCTGCGGGTAGGGCCGGATCGCCAGCCGGCTGCGCTCGCCGGCCGGGACCGGGCGCAACCGGACCCGCGCGTCCAGTGCCAGCACGCCATGTTCGTCGACCAGCAGGGGATTGATGTCGAGTTCGGCCAGCCAGGCCAGGTCGCAGGCCATCTGCGACACTTTCAGCAGCGTGGCCAGCAGTGCCGCCTCATCAGCGGGCGGGCGCCCGCGGTAGCCCGCCAGCAGCAGCGACAGCCGGCTGCCGGTGAGCATGTCCTGTGCCAGGCGGGTGTTCAGCGGTGGCAGCGCCACCACATGGTTTTTGTGCAGTTCAACGGCCACGCCGCCCTCACCGAGCAGCAGCACCGGCCCGAACACGGGGTCCGAGGCGATGCCGACAATCAGTTCGTGCGCCCCGGGTCGCTCAGCCATCGCCTGCACCGTGAAGCCGAGTATCTGCGCCTTGGGCAGCAGCCCGCTCACCTGCAGCTGCATTTTCCCGGCCGCGCGCCGGAGTTCTTCGGCAGAGCGCAGATTGAGCGCCACACCGCCGACGTCGGACTTGTGGATGACCTGGGGTGAAATGATCTTCAGCGCCACCGGATAGCCGATTCTTTCAGCCGCAGCGATCGCCTCCTCGACGTCGCGGGTCCTGACGGTTTCCACCGTGGGAATGCCATAGGCTCGCAGCAGCGCCTGGGCCTGCGCGTCACCCAGCCATTCGCGGTCTTCCCGCAGCGCCTCCTCAAGCAGCGACTGGGCCAGTTGCCGGTCCGGCGTGAAGTCCTCCAGCGTGGAGGCCGCAAGCTGTTGCAAGGCCTGCTGGTTGCGCGCGTAGGTCGCCAGTTGCAGCCATGCTGCCGCAGCGCGTTCCGGCGTGTTGTAGCTGGCAATGCCGGCGCCGGCGCTGGCGCGCCGCGCCGCCGCCACCGCCGCACCGCCCAGCCAGCAGGTCAGCACCGGTTTTGCGCAGGCCTGTATCAAGGGCAGGCAGGCCGCTGCAATCTGGTCGGCCGGAACAATGGCTGTGGGCGCATGGATGAACAGCACACCGTCAACCTCGGGTGCCGCCAGCAGCACCCGCAGACTGTCCGCATAACGGCTGACGGGTGCGTCACCGACGATGTCGATCGGGTTGCCACGCGACCAGGTGGGCGGCAGGCACTGGTTCAGCGCCTCCCGTGTCGCGTCGTCCAGCAGCGCCAGCGTGCCGCCGCCCAGCGCCAGGGCATCGGCGGCCAGCACCCCGGCGCCACCGCCGTTGGTCAGGACCGCCAGCCGCTCGCCGTGCCAGCCTTTCACGTGCGTCAGGGTTTCGGCCGCGTCGAACAAGGCCTCCAGCGTATCCACGCGCAACATGCCGGCGCGCCGTACTGCGGCATCAAACACCACATCGGAGCCCGCCAGCGCACCGGTGTGCGAGGCCGCCGCCCGGGCACCGTCCGGGGCGCGCCCGGCCTTGACGACGATCACCGGCTTGTTGCGTGCCGCCGCCCGCGCCGCCGACATGAACTTGCGCGCCGCCTTGACGGACTCCATGTAGATCAGGATGGCCCGGGTGGCGGGATCGCTGGCCAGGTAATCGATCACATCGCCGAAATCCACATCCGCGCTGTCGCCCAGCGAAATGAAATGGGAAAACCCGATGCCCCGCGTGTTGGCCCAGTCCAGCATGGCGGTCGCCAGGGCGCCCGACTGCGTCACAAAAGCCAGGCCTCCGGGAAGGGCGTTGCCCGGCGCAAAACTGGCATTCAGGCCCACACCCGGAACCAGCGCACCGATGCAGTTCGGCCCGAGGATGCGCAGCAGCCAGGGACGTGCTGCATCGAGCATGGCCTGCTCCAGCGAAGGGCCGCCGTCCACGCCCGGCTGCTTCAGCCCCGCGCTCAGCACGATGGCGGCCCTGCATCCCTTGCGGCCCAGGGCGTCCATCAGTTCGGGCAGCATCGCTGCGGGGGTACAGATCACCGCGAGGTCGGGCGCCTGCGGCAGCGAGGCGACATCGGGCCACGCCGGTCGGCCGCCCACCTGCGCCTGGCGGTGATTGACAGGCCAGATCGGACCCTTGAACCCGCCAAGTGTGAGGTTGCGCAGCACCACAGCGCCCACACTGCCTTCCC
Organism: Asaia bogorensis; assembly: GCA_943371375.1. Classification (GTDB taxonomy): domain Bacteria; phylum Pseudomonadota; class Gammaproteobacteria; order Burkholderiales; family Burkholderiaceae_C; genus Polaromonas. The sequence continues at coordinate 2,204 of CALRUM020000004.1, read as the reverse complement.
GGTCCGAAGCGCCAATCACGGCGACCGAGGCCGGCTGGAACAGGGCTTCGAGATTGCGTACGCTCATGAAAATCCTTGCATACACGCAGGGGTTCCGCATGCCAGAAGCAGCTTAGCGGCGGGGAAGGTGCGGCAATTGCTCTAGATCAAGCAGACCGGCGCTGGCGCCCGACAAAATGACACTGCACACACACCCAGCCATGGAAACCTACAGCTCCACCCGACCCTCGACACTGCGCTTCAGGCGATGCCGCGGCGAACGGGGGGCCTGATGAACGGCAGCCCTGTGACCCCTGCGGTCGCGCCGGCCACTTCTGCGGGCGCGGTGGTGTTTTCCGCCCGCGGCCTGGCCAAGGTCTACCGCAGCGGCGATGTCGAGGTGCACGCGCTGCGCGATGTGGACCTTGAAGTGCGCGGCGGCGAGTTTGTGGTGTTGCTGGGCGCATCCGGCAGCGGCAAATCCACATTGCTCAACATCCTGGGCGGGCTCGATGTACCGAGCAGCGGCGAGGTCCGCTTTGCAGACCATGCACTGACCGGCGCCAGTGACAGCGAACTGACCACCTACCGGCGTGAGCACGTCGGTTTTGTGTTCCAGTTCTACAACCTGATTCCCAGCCTGACGGTGCGTGAGAACCTGGCGCTGGTCACCGACATTGCCAACAACCCGATGCCGGTGGACGAAGCCATTGAGCTGGTCGGCCTGACGCCGCGGCGCGACCATTTTCCGGCGCAACTGTCGGGCGGAGAGCAGCAGCGGGTGGCGATTGCGCGGGCCATTGTCAAGCGGCCCGACGTTCTGCTGTGCGACGAACCCACCGGCGCGCTCGACTACCTGACCGGCAAGCTGGTGCTCGAAGTGATTGCGAAGATCAATGCCGAACTCGGCACGACGGCCGTGGTCATCACACACAACGCGGCGATTGCGGGCATGGCCGACCGGGTGATCTACCTTGCGGACGGGCGGATTCAGAAAATTGAGATCAACAGCCACAAGATCAGTCCCTCGGAGCTCAGCTGGTGAAAGCGCTGGACCGCAAACTGCTGCGCGACCTGCGGCTGATGTGGAGCCAGGCGCTGACCATCGCCCTGGTGGTGGCCAGCGGCGTAGGCGGCTTCATCACCACCTTGTCGGCAGTGGATTCGCTGGCTCTGGCGCGCGACCGTTTCTATGCCAGCGGCCGTTTCGCCGAGGTGTTCGCCAGCGTCAAACGGGCGCCCAATGCCCTGGCCGGCACCTTGCTCGCCACGCCAGGTGTGGCCGACGTGCAGACCACCCTGGAGCAGATCGTTCGCATCGAACTGCCTGGGCTGGCAGACCCGGTGATCGGGCAGCTGATTGGTATCAACCCGCAGGCTCCGGCGCGCATGAACCGGGTGAGCGTGCGCAATGGCCGCGCGCTGGAGGCCGCCGGGCTCACCGGTCAGGCGATCCCGGCGCTGGTGTCGGCAGCGTTTGCCGATACGCGCGGACTGGTTCCGGGCGCACGGATTTCGGCCCTGATCAACGGCAAACGCCGCACGCTGGAAATCACCGGCATTGCGCTCTCGCCCGAGTTCATCTTCGCCGGCCTGCAGGGCATGCCGGACCTGCGTGGCTTCGGCGTGTTCTGGGTGCCGCGCGATGTCCTGGCCGCCGCCTACGACATGGACGGCGCTTTCAACCGGATTGCGGTCAAACTGGCGCCTGGCGCGTCAGAGCGCGAGGTGATAGACCGGCTGTCGGCACAACTCTCGCGTTATGGCGGTCGCGAGGCCCATGGACGGAGCGACCAGTCCTCGCATGCGATGCTCGACAACGAGATCAAGGAGCAGCGCGTCCTGGGCACCGTGCTGCCCGCCATCTTTCTGGGCGTGGCGGCTTTTCTGCTCAACGTGGTGGTGTCGCGGCTGGTGGCCACGCAGCGCGAACAGATCGCGGCGCTGAAGGCGCTGGGCTACCCCAACCGCACGATTGCCCTGCATTACCTCAAGCTGGTGCTGGTGATTGTGACGCTGGGCCTGGTACTGGGCGTGGCCCTGGGGCATGGGCTGGGCACGCTGTTCACCGGGCTGTACGCCGAGTTTTTCCATTTCCCGAGCTTTGAGCACCGCGTGGCACCGTGGCTGCTGGTCGTCAGCATCGGCATCACCGTGCTCACGGCGGTGCTCGGCACACTGAACGCCATCCTGGCAACGGTCCGGCTGGCGCCAGCCGAAGCGAT